>CAKQYU010000001.1 GCA_934293575.1 uncultured Lachnospiraceae bacterium
AACTGTAAGGTCAGGGTGTATTCATCCGGCACATTTCCTTCGTAGTAAAGATAGATTACAACCGGTCTTGGAAATGGTAATACATAGGCTCCATCCTTTGTAATACGGTTTCTTTGTGCATGATGGAAACCGTATTCAAATACACGGAATACGATGGTACGGTCCTTTTCCATCTGGGCTTCCAAATGATAACTGTACTTTCCGTTAATGGTCAGTATTGTATCGGCCAGGATTCGCTTTAGTTTGTCGTCTTCAAATTCAGTCCAGTTATAAGTGATGGTACTGTCCGGTGGATAATTGGTCTGAAACAGCGCGTTAATTAAGTTAGTAACGGCTACACTGGAAAGGGTTATGATTTTCTTGAATGTTTTGTCAAAGATCTGGTAGATATCTTCATCTTCCAATAAATGATCTGTTAGATTGTCTGTTAAATGGTCTGTCGTTGTACTGATTACATTTTCCTCCTTATGGTTATCCGTTGCAACGAAAATGTATGAATTCATCTAAGCTAAGTGTAGCAAAACTCCTGATAAAATACAATTAAACCCCAATGAAATATTCTAGAACTTTCGTGACAAAACGATGACAAATATTCCATAAAATCTGTAGCAGACTATTAACATAATCTCTGACAAAAAGGTTAAAATTTTGCTTTTATAAATTCCATTTTGGGAAATACTACTTATTATGAAGAATTTTTTTAAATATCAATCCGATTATCCATCCGGCAGCGGCTTTTCCTTGTTTGGAAAAACACATATGATCTGGTTGATTGTTATTTTGGTTGTGTGTGTGGTGTCAACAAAATGGATAATGAAAAAGGATAAACAATACAGAAATAAAATGAATAAAATACTTGGATGTATAATGCCGGTTATGGGATTATACCGGGATTTCACACTTTTGCTGACACATCATTTTGCAATCGGATATCTGCCGTTTCATTTATGCAGTATGGCGTTATGGATTGGTGCGGTTTATGTGATTACAAAAAATCGGTATGTCGGGGTTATATATGTATGGTTATGTGTGCCGGGGGCAATTGCGGCATTATTGTTTCCGGATTGGACGATATATCCGTTTTTTAATTATATGCATATTCATGCGTTCCTTGCGCACGGATGTATTGTGACGCTTGGTATGTGGCTTTTTTTTACAGGCGAAATTTGTCCGTCTTGGGAAGAAATCTGGATGCCGTTGTCCTTTGCTTTGACCGGCAGTATAATTTTATATCCGTTTAATGCTTATTTTTATACAAATTTCTGGTTTTTAAATGAACCATCCGTTGGTTCTCCGTTAATAACGATTTATCATTCAGTGGGAAAACACTGGTATCTTTTGGGATATGGGATTTTTTGTTTTTTCATCCTGATATTATGGAAATTATTTTTGCATTGGATGCAAATAGATACCTTAAATAAAACAGAATAAAAACCAAACACACTGCATATATTGAAGCGAAGGCAGACGGGAAAAGAACTATGATGGATTATTTATGGGCGGCTATGATATTAATAGGAATTATCGTAGCCGCTTTTTGTGGCAGATTTGATATAGTGGGAGAGGGTGTGATTACTTCTGCCGGAGAGGCAATGGAATTATTGTTTGTAATGGCGGGGGTCATCAGTATGTGGAATGGAATCTTAACCATTGCAGAAAAAAGTGGGTTGATTGATAAAATGACAAAGGCGATGAAGCCTTTATTAAAATTTATCTTTCCAAATTTACCGCCATCCCATCCTGCCAATGATTATATAGCAGAAAATTTTATTGCTAATTTTCTGGGGTTGTCATGGGCATGTACGCCTTCCGGATTAAAAGCAATAAAGGAGTTACAGGACTTACAAAAGCAGCGGGGAAGTAACCTGCAAAGAGCAAGTGACGAAATGTGCACCTTTTTGCTGTTAAATATTTCATCCCTGCAGTTGATTCCGATGAATATGATAGCCTATCGAAGTCAATACGGAAGTGTGAATCCGACAATGATTGTAGGACCGGCGTTGCTTGCAACAACGATAACAACAGGAGTGGCGTTATGTATTTGTAAATTGATTTGTAAATATAAAGAAAAAAAGATATATGGGCAGGTGAAACAATGGCACGTCTTTTTGACTGGTTATCCGTTTTTTTAGTACCGTTAGTAATTTTTTACATTGTCGGATATGGAATACTGCAAAAAAGGCCGGTATTTCAGGACTTTATAGAAGGAGGAAAAAAAGGGCTTGCAATTGTGGTGCAAATTGCACCGACTATGATTGGTCTTTTTGTTGCAATCGGAATATTGCGAAATTCGGGAACACTGGATTTTATATGCGAGTTATGTAAACCAATAGCACAGAAAGTGCATATACCGGTGGAACTTATGCCGGTTGGAATTATCAAATTGTTTTCTTCTTCCGGTGCAAATGGGTTGTTATTTGATTTATTTAAACAATACGGAACAGATTCTTTTCTCGGAATGTCCGCATCCATTTTGTTAAGCTGTACCGAGACTTTATTTTATACGATTTCCATTTATTTCATGAGTATCGGAATTCGGAAGACCGGCTGGGTAATTCCTGTGGGATTGCTGATTATGCTGGTTGGGTTATTTGCAAGTGTGGGAATTGCCGCTTTCCTTGTAAATTAATCTCTTGCAAGCTTATTATAGGTGTTCTATAATACATAGGTAGAATGTGTTTACGGAGGATGAAAGCATGCAGGATTTATATGGAATTGATCAATATGTGAGAAGTATACCGGATTTTCCGGAACCGGGTATTATTTTTCGGGATATCACAACGATTATTCAAAGTCCGGACGGATTAAAAAAATCAATTGACGGACTGATTGATCAGTTAAAGGATGTAGATTTTGATATTGTTTTAGGACCGGAATCCCGTGGATTTATTTTTGGTATGCCGGTTGCTTATGCACTTGAAAAGGGGTTTGTACCTGTTCGAAAAAAAGGAAAACTGCCTTGTGAAACAATTGAAAAAGAATATGCATTGGAATACGGAACAGCGGTAATTGAGATGCATAAGGATGCAATTAAGCCGGGAGATAAGGTAGTCATTATCGATGATTTGATTGCAACAGGCGGAACGATGAAGGCAATTATTGAAATGGTGGAAAGCCTTGGCGGTGAAGTGGTTAAAATCGAATTTGTAATGGAATTAGCCGGCTTGAACGGTCGTAAGCGGTTATCCGGTTACGATGTGGATGCACTGCTTGTTTATGACGGAAAATAAATGGAAGGGAGAAGGATATGGATACTGTATTTGTTGTGATTTCGTGGCTTTTGCTTGCAGCGGTTTTTATTATCATTGAGATTATAACATTGGGGCTGACTACAATCTGGTTTGCCGGTGGTGCGTTTGTTGCAGCAATTGCGGCGATAGCAGGGGCAAATCTTCCGATTCAGATTGTTTTGTTTGTAATCGTGTCAGTAGCATTGCTGGCATTGACAAGGCCGTTGGCTGTGAAACATTTGGATAATAAGATTCAAAAAACCAATGTGGAAAGCCTGATTGGTCAGACGGCAATAGTGTTACAGGATATTAATAATCTGCAGGAAGAAGGACAGGCAAAGATTAACGGAATGGAGTGGACAGCCAGAGCCAAAGAGGATGCCGATTTGATTGAAAAAGGAACGGCTGTCAGGGTTGTTGAAATCAAAGGCGTAAAATTGATTGTTGAGAGAATAGAAGAATCACAATCAGAAGAAACTAAGGATAAAACCTTAGAATTAGATGACGATATTATAAAAACAGTATAAGAAGGGAGCTTTTCATATGGGAGCAGCAGGAGTGATTGGATTCGGATTTTTGATTTTTGTTTTATTTATTTTATTTATTGCAGCAGTCAGCTGTATCAGTATTGTACCACAGGCACATGCCTATGTAATTGAGCGTTTGGGAACTTATACCGGTACATGGCCGGTAGGTATGCATTTCAAAATACCGGTAATTGATAAAATTGCAAGAAAGGTTACGTTGAAGGAACAGGTAGTTGATTTTGCACCACAGCCGGTAATTACCAAGGATAATGTTACCATGAGAATTGATACGGTCGTATTTTTCCAGATTACGGATCCGAAGCTGTTTTGCTATGGTGTAGAAAATCCGATTATGGCAATTGAGAATCTGACAGCAACGACATTACGTAATATTATTGGTGATTTGGAACTGGATCAGACTTTAACATCAAGAGAGACAATTAATACCAAGATGCGTGCTACATTGGATGAAGCAACGGATCCATGGGGAATTAAAGTAAACAGAGTTGAATTAAAAAATATTATCCCACCGGCAGCAATTCAGGATGCCATGGAAAAACAGATGAAGGCAGAACGTGAAAGACGTGAACAGATTCTGATTGCAGAAGGTGAAAAGAAGTCAGCTATTTTACGTGCAGAAGGTCAGAAGGAATCTGTTATTTTGAATGCGGAAGCAGATAAACAATCCGCTATCTTACGTGCGGAAGCAAAGAAGGAAGCAACAATTCGCGAGGCAGAAGGTCAGGCAGAGGCAATTCTTGCTATCCAGAAAGCAAATGCAGATGGTATTCGTTTATTAAACGATGCAGCACCTTCCGGTCAGGTTATACAGTTAAAGAGTTTAGAAGCATTTTCTAAGGCTGCGGACGGTAAGGCTACCAAGATTATTATCCCTTCCGAAATTCAGGGACTTGCAGGTCTTGCAAAATCTGTTGTAGAGGTCGCAAAAGACGGAGATACACAGGAATAATACAGACAGCCAAAGGGACAATTCATAGAAATATGGATTGTCTTTTTTTAATGAATATTTTATAATAAAATGATTATGAAATACGAAAAGGAGGATGGAATTTGAAGTGGAAAATTGAAAAGAAATACATTCGGATTGCAATAACAGCATTAGCGGTTATTTTGATTTCTCTGGTATTTCAGTATCTGTTAGAACAAAAAAATAATAACAGTGAATTTATGAAGGTGGTAGGAGATACTTTTATGCCGATTATAGGAGGCTGTGTTTTTGCGTATCTGTTAAACCCGATTTTGTATTTTTTTGAACATTATATATTTACACCGGCTGCAAATGTATTGTGGAAGTCGGAAGCAAAGAGAAAAACAAAAATGAAATTTTCCAGAGCCTGCGGTATTGTCTGTACACTGGTGTTCTTTTTTATCATCCTGATTGGCGGATTATATCTTGTCGTACCTCAGGTGTATCAGTCACTAGTCAAAATCGTATCGGAGGCACCGAATTATTATGATACATTTGTTGCCTGGGTGGATTCATTGGAACCTGAAAAATCCGATGTCAGCAAATATATTTTGCTGGGCTTAGACAGAGGATACGAGCAGGCTTTGGAATATTTAAACCGTAACATTTTGCCCAATATGGATAAGATTGTAGTCGGTATTACCTCAGGTATTGTGGTGGGATTAAAGTTATTATTGAACTTTTTCCTGATTATCGTCATTTCGGTATATGTAATGGCGGAGAAAGAACTGCTGATTTCTGTCTTTAAAAAATTTACATATAGCATTCTTTCTACCGAGAATGCGAACCGTACATTGAGTGGAGTTCGATATGCGCATAAAGTCTTTGGTGGATTTATCAATGGAAAAATAATTGATTCCTTTATTATCGGTGTACTGTGTTATCTGGTTATGATGATTGCGGGTATGGATTATGCGGTATTGATCAGTATTATTGTTGGTGTTACAAATGTGATACCATATTTTGGACCGTTTATCGGTGCCATTCCAAGTGCGTTGATCCTGCTGATCGTTGATTGGAAACAGGGTGTATTCTTTATTATTTTTGTTTTGATTTTACAACAGATTGACGGAAATATTATCGGACCGTTGATTTTAGGTGACCGGTTGAATCTTTCCAGTATGTGGATTTTATTTTCCATATTAATCGGAGGAGGATTCTTTGGTGTTCCGGGAATGATTTTGGGTGCTCCTTGTTTCGCCTGCATTTATGCACTGGTGGGAACACTTTGTAAAACAAAGCTTGAAAAGAAAAATCTTCCGGTGGATACGGAGCAGTATATCGAGCTGGATTCCATTGCTCCGGACGGAAAGATTGTCTGCTTTGAGAATAATTTAGAAAAAGACAAGGAAAAAGACATAGAATTAACGGAAAATGAAAACAATAAAGAAGATAAAAATTAAGAAACGGATGTGAGGTTATGACACAGACAGAATTAAAACAAAAGAAGGCAGGACTTATTTTAGAGGGTGGTGCATCGAGAGGTGTTTTTACTGCCGGAGTACTGGATTATTTAATGGATCGGGATTTTATGTTTCCTTATGTAGTCGGTGTGTCTGCCGGAGCGTGTAATGCGCTAAGTTATGTATCAAAACAAAGGGGACGCAGTTTTAACTGTTTGGCACCGGAGCGGGAAGAGGATGGATACAGGTATTCACTTTTTGATGCGATTCGGAACAAAAGTGTGTATGATATGGATAAATTATTTGAAACCTATCCGAATGAAACATTCCCTTATGATTTTAAAAAATATCTGGAATTGGGAATTACCTGTGAAATGGTTGTAACCAACGTTTTGACTGGTCAGGCGGAATATATGCAGGAAACGGAAAGTGAAGCCAGATTATGCAATATATGCAGGGCATCGGCAAGCCTTCCGTTGGTTTCTCCGATGGTATCCATCAACGGAGTACCTTATTTGGATGGAGGTCTGGCGGATTCGATTCCTTTGCGGCATGCAATTGAGACCGGACACAACAGAAATGTAGTGGTATTGACAAGACCGTATGGTTACCGTAAAAAATTTCCGGATCGGAATATGCGGTTGTATATTCCGTTTTTCAATCAATATCCGGAATTGATGAAAGATATTTATTATCGTCCTTTTTATTATAACAAACGAATGGAGACGATTGAACGATTGGAAAAGGAAGAAAAGATTTTTGTTCTTCGCCCATCCATCACCTGTCCGGATCGTATGGAAACAAACCGGGATAAGTTGAGTTCATTTTATGAACATGGCTATGAGGTGATGAGCAAAGAATTTGATGCAATGGTAGAGTTTATAAACCGATAGTGTTATCGGAATTGATTTAAATTGTGATCATACTGATAGTCGATGGATGCAAGCTTTGTGATTAAATCTTCTTTGTTCAGATTCATATCTTCACAAAGCTGATCAAGATTTTGGTAAAAATCACGTAATTTTGTGTTCACATAGCTTAACAGTATGATTGGATCATTTGGAATATCTGCCATAAAAAACATCCTTTCTTTTTAGTGATTGAATTTATATTATAATATTTTTAACAAAAAGAAAACCAATAATTTTAACAAAATAAATTTACAATTCAGGAGGTTATCAGAATGCAAAAGGAAGAATTTGAGGGATATACATATATAGATGGAGGCGTATGTGCAGCAAGAGGATTTCTGGCAAACGGATTAAACTGCGGATTGAATCCGAACAAGGAAAAAAACGATCTGGCACTGGTTTACAGTGAAGGAGAATGTCAGAGTGCATGTGTATATACCAGTAATAAGGTAAAGGGTGCACCGATTACCGTAACCCAAAAAAATCTGGAGCAGTCCGGTGGAATTTCCAGAGCTGTTATTGCAAATTCAAAAAATGCGAATACCTGTAATGATAATGGAATTGAGATAGCAAACGGAATGTGTCAGTTGGTTGAAAAACAGATGGGAATACCTGCAAATCAGGTAATTGTGGCATCTACCGGTGTGATAGGAATGAAAATGGAACTTACCCCATTTGAAAATGCAATGGAAGAGTTGGCAAAGGGTTTGACAAGAGATGGAAATCTGCGTGCAGAAACAGCAATTATGACAACGGACACCGTTCCGAAGGAAGTCGCTGTTTCATTTGAACTGGATGGAATTACCTGCCATATGGGTGGTATGGGAAAAGGCAGCGGAATGATTAATCCGCATATGGCAACTACCTTGAATTTTATTACAACCGATGTAAATATTTCTTCTGAAATGCTTCAGAAAGCATTGGATGAAGTAGTACAGGTTACTTATAATTGTCTGACGATTGACGGAGATATGTCAACAAATGATATGGTCAGTGTCATGGCGAATGGATTTGCCGGAAATTCGCCGATTACAGCCGAAGGGAAAGAATATGAAATTGTAAAACAGGCATTATATATTGTAATGCTTCAGATTACCAAAATGCTTGCAAAGGATGGAGAAGGCGCAACCAAATTCCTGGAATGTCAGGTAAAGGGTGCTCCAAGTCTTGAACTGGCAGTACAGATTGCAAAATCAGTGGCAGGCTCCACCCTGTTAAAATGCGCTATTTTTGGAGCAGATGCGAACTGGGGAAGAGTTGCCTGTGCGGTTGGATATACTCCGGGGGATTTTGAAGTAGACCGTATGGATGTAGATTTTGTATCAAAAGCGGGTGTGATTCCGGTAGGACGGAATGGTTTCGGAATTCCATTTTCGGAAGAAGAAGCATTAAAGGTACTTTCAGAGGATGAAATTACCGTAGTAGTAGACTTGCATTATGGGGAAAACGAAGCAAAGGCATGGGGCTGCGATATGACTTATGACTATGTAAAGATTAACGGAGATTATCGTTCATAATAATAACGGAGGCAGATATGGAAGTATTATCAGAGTTAGAACCAAAGAAGGTATTTCACTATTTTGAGGAAATCAGTAATATACCAAGAGGGTCATATAAAGAAAAAGCAATTAGTGATTATCTGGTTGCTTTTGCAAAGGCACATCAGTATGAATACTGGCAGGATGAAATTTATAATGTCGTTATGAAAATTCCTGCAACAGAGGGAAGGCAGGATGAAGTTCCTTTGATTTTACAGGGACATATGGATATGGTATGCGAGAAAACAGCCGATTGCGAACTGGATATGGAAAAGGACGGTTTAAAGCTTGCTATCGACGGGGATTATGTATATGCGAAGCAGACTACTTTAGGTGGAGACGATGGAATTGCCGTTGCATATATGTTGGCAATTGCAGATGATACCGGTATTTCGCATCCGGCATTGGAATATATTATAACCGTATCGGAAGAGGTTGGAATGGATGGAGCTGCGGCAATTGATTTGTCCATGCTACAGGGAAATCAGATGTTAAACCTTGATTCCGAGGAAGAAGGTATCTTTCTGTGCAGTTGCGCAGGCGGCCTTTCTGCGGTATCCGCTCTGCCGTTATCAAAAGAATCGGCAAAGGGTCTGGAAGCTGTACAGATTCAGATTGATGGCCTGGTTGGAGGTCATTCCGGTTGTGAGATTGATAAGGAACATGCGAATGCGGATATATTACTTGGAAGAGTGTTATATGCACTATCAAAAAAGACAGACTTTTATCTGGTGGATATTGAAGGCGGAAAAAAGGATAATGCAATACCGGTTCTTTCAAAAGCAATCATTGGAATAAGAGAAGCGGATTATAGTAAAGTGGATAAAATCTGTCAGGAATGCAATGCGGTATTTCAGCATGAATACATGCATTCGGATGCGGATATCTGTGTTCGTGTAAGTAAAAAATCACAGCCGACAGAAGTGATTTGTATGGCGGATACGAAAAAAATAATAGCACTGTTAATGACGGTTCCAAACGGAGTTATGGCAATGAGCACATCGGTAAAAGGCTTAGTAGAAACTTCTTTAAATCTTGGAATTATGAATATAGAAAACCAAAATTTCAGAATGCAGCATGCCATAAGAAGCAGTGTGACTTCCAGAAAGTATGATATTTTTGATAAACTGTGTGCTTTGGTAACTTCTTTTGGAGGAACCTGCAAAATGCAGGGAGAGTATCCGGCATGGGAATACAAGGAACAATCGGAAGTCAGAAAGAAAATTATAAAATTATATAAAGATATGTATCAGAAAGAACCGGTTATGGAGGGAATTCATGCGGGTTTGGAGTGTGGTCTGTTAGCGGATAAGATTAAGAATCTGGATTGTGTATCAATGGGACCGGATATACTTAATATTCACACAACATCGGAACGTTTGTCAATTTCTTCAACAAAAAGAGTTTATGAATTTCTGCTAGCATATCTGGAACAACGATAGGATATGGAGGAAGTACAATGCGAGTTGGAATGGGATATGACGTTCATAAACTGGTAGAGGGAAGAAAGCTGATTTTAGGTGGTGTAAATGTTCCGTATGAAAAAGGATTGCTCGGACATTCGGATGCGGATGTATTGACACATGCAATTATGGATGCGTTACTTGGTGCAGCGGCACTTGGAGATATCGGAAAACATTTTCCGGATACGGATGAACGTTATAAGGGAGCAGATAGTATTGTGTTATTACGGCATGTTAAAAAAATGCTGGATGAAAAAAATTATGTCATTTCCAATATAGATGCTACGGTAATTGCACAACGACCAAAGCTGGCATCTTTTTTACCGGATATGGCAATGACAATTTCGGAAGCATTAGGCATACAGGTTAGTCAGGTAAATATTAAGGCAACGACAGAGGAAGGACTTGGATTTACCGGAAGCGGAGAGGGAATCAGTTCACAGGCAGTCTGTCTGTTAGAGGAAGTATCCAATTATCAATATATAGACCCGATGGAAATACAGGCAAGAGGCTGTGCAGGATGTAATGGTTGCGCAAAACGGTAAGGATTTGCTTTTCAATAATGGCTCTGCTATACTTAGCTTGGTCTTAAGAGAGGAACAGAAAGGATTTAATGATGAAAATTTTTAATACCATGACAAGAAAAAAAGAAGAATTTGTGCCAATTAATGATGGAAAGGTCGGAATTTATGTTTGCGGTCCGACTGTTTATGATTATATTCATATTGGAAATGCCCGTCCTATGATTGTGTTTGATACATTGAGAAGATATTTGTTATATAAGGGATATGATGTAAATTATGTATCCAATTTTACCGATGTCGATGATAAAATTATCAAACGTGCATTAGAAGAGGGTGTTACATCATCTGAAATTTCAGAACGTTATATCGCAGAAGTAAAAAAGGATATGGCGGATTTGAATGTATTAGAAGCAACAACGCATCCAAAGGCAACAGAGGAAATCGATGATATGATTGCCATGGTAGAAACCTTAATCGAAAAAGGACATGCTTATGAGGTAAACGGAACCGTTTATTTCCGTACAAGAAGTTTCCCGGGTTATGGAAAACTTTCCAAGAAAAACATTGATGATTTAGAAGCGGGACACCGGGATGAAAAGCATCAGTTGAAGGTATCCGGTGAAGGGGAAAAAGAGGACTTTTTGGATTTTGTTCTTTGGAAACCGAAGAAGGAAGGGGAACCTTCATGGCCATCACCTTGGGGAGAAGGCCGCCCGGGATGGCATCTGGAATGTTCCGTTATGTCAAAAAAATATATTGGTGATATTATTGATATTCATGCCGGTGGAGAGGATTTGATTTTCCCTCATCATGAGAATGAGATTGCACAAAGTGAGGCGGCAAACGGAGTTGAATTTGCAAGATATTGGATGCATAATGCATTTTTAAAGATTGACGGAGAAAAAATGTCAAAATCTCTTGGTAATTTCTTCACAATCCGTGACATCGGAAAGAAGTATCCGTTGCAGGTGATTCGTTTCTTTATGTTATCTGCACATTACAGAAGTCCGCTGAATTTTTCGGATGCGTTGGTAGAATCCGCAAAGGCATCGTTAGGACGTATTTTGAATGCGGTTTCGAATCTGGAAGATATCATGAATGTTGCAAAAAATCGTCCACTTACTTCAAAAGAGGAGGAGTTAAAGAATCAGATTCTTTCTTATGTATCCAAATTTGAAGAGGCTATGGAAGATGATTTGAATACTGCAGATGCAATTTCTTATATATTTGAACTGGTTAAACTGGTCAATACCAATATCACTTCCGATTCCTCCTTGGAGGTTGTGAAGACTGCATATGAAACAATTGGTAAACTTTGTGATGTGTTGGGAATTATAACAAAGCAGGAGAAAGAAATTTTAGACAGTGATATCGAAGCATTGATTGAAGAAAGACAGGCGGCAAGAAAGGCAAAGAATTTTGCAAGAGCAGACGAGATTCGTGATATGTTGGCAGAACAGGGCATTATTTTGGAAGATACCCGCGAGGGAGTAAAATGGAAGAGAGCTTAGATTTTCAATATTTTAAGAAAATATTTCAGGTAGAACATGCGGATGCGACTTCCTATTCCCCTCTTGCTTTGGCGTACATAGGGGATGCGATATTTGATGTAATGGTTCGAACGATAGAAGTCAGTAAAGTGAATAAGCAGGTAAATAAATATCATAAAGATGTTAGTAAGATTGTATGTGCAACCGCACAGGCAAAAATGATACAGGCAATTCATGAACAATTGACACCGGAAGAGCAATATATTTATAAGCGCGGAAGAAATGCCAATTCTTATACGAAGGCAAAGAATGCATCCAGAGCAGAATATCGGATGGCAACAGGATTTGAGGCTTTGCTTGGCTACCTATATCTAAATGAAAATTTTAAACGGCTGACGGATGTGGTTCATATGGCATTAGAAGCTGCGGAGGAATAATATGAGATACGAGGAATATACAATAGAAGGAAGAAATGCGGTAACAGAGGCATTTCGAGCAGGAAAAACAATCGATAAACTGTATGTGTTGGATGGTTGCCATGATGGAGCGGTGAATACCATTAAAACACTTGCAAGAAAGCAGGATACGATTGTAAATTATGTAACAAAAGAACGCTTAGATCAGATGTCGGCTACCGGAAAGCATCAGGGGGTCATTGCACAGGCGGCAGCCTATGAATATGCACAGGTAGAAGATATCCTGCAAATTGCAAGAGATAAGGGAGAAGATCCATTTGTGTTTGTTTTGGATGAATTGGAAGATCCGCATAATCTGGGAGCAATTATCCGAACCGCTAATTTGTGTGGTGCACATGGTGTTGTTATTCCAAAGCGGCGTGCAGCAGGACTTACCGCTACGGTCGTAAAAGCTTCGGCAGGCGCAATTAATTACACACCGGTCGCAAAGGTAACGAATATAGCAAAAACCATAGAAGAACTAAAAGAACAGGGACTTTGGTTTGTGTGTGCGGATATGGACGGAGAAGTGATGTATCGTCATAATTTGACCGGACCGATTGGTCTTGTCATTGGTAATGAAGGTAGTGGCGTGAGCAGACTGGTAAAGGAAAAATGTGATTATATTGCTTCTATTCCAATGAAGGGAGATATTGATTCTTTAAATGCATCGGTAGCATGTGGTGTGTTGGCATATGAAATTGTGAGACAAAGGATGCAGGGAAAATAATTTATTTGTTCATAGAAAGGGCACAGGTTTAGTGACATGAAGAATACAGATAAAAAAGATAATCCGGATATTGTTGATTTTGATTTAAATGAATATGATGAAGAATTCAAAAAAGAAGAACAACGTCTGAAATTAAAAGAGGAACGAAAGATTGCAGCAGAAAAATCCCGTATGCAAAAGGCAAAAGAACAGCAACAGAATCAATCTTCAAAAAATCAGGACGAACCGGGACGGGATATGTTAAAGACGATTTTGCTGATTTTGGTTGTAATTGTGATTGCATGTTGCTTTTTAGGGTTTATTGCTCTGATTGCCAACAGTGTAGGTGGTAGCGGAACCTCAAAAAAAGACCGGACAACAGAGGAGACAACCGAAGCAACAACCTCATCTTATAATCCGTTTGAGGGAAACAATACGGATTCAAAGCAGGATGATCAGAAGAATAAATTAGAAGAAAGTATAGAGGATATAACCAATCAGGTAAAACAGGATCAGGCAACAACGCAGGCACCTACGACTGAGGCTCCAACGGAAGCGCCGACCGAAGCTCCAACGGAAGCATCGACCGAAGCACCGACCGAGGCAACAACAGAAGGTGTAATTGATTCTCAACCATCTGTGGAATAATAGAATGGAGATTGATATGAAGTATGAATCCTTTTCGGATGAAGAATTAATTGAATTGACACATCAGGGAGATGAGGATGCAACGGAATATCTGTTGCAAAAATATTCTCCGCTTGTTCGTAAATCTATTCGTACCTTGTATCTGATTGGTGCGGATACAGAAGATTTGCTGCAGGAAGGAATGATTGGATTGTTTAAGGCAATCCGGCATTATGAATCCGGTAATCATTACAATGCGTCTTTTTATACCTATGCAAAATCATGCATCGACCGGCAGATTTATACCGCTATTAAATCTTCAAATCGTAAAAAACATCTTCCGCTTAATTACTATATTTCATTTTACAGTAAGGAAAATGAAAGTGATACGGAACTGATTGATAATCTGGAGGCGGGAATGGATTCTAATCCGGAACATATTATATTGGATCAGGAAAATGAATCCTCAATTGAAGATATTTTAGATGAACATTTAAGTAAAATGGAAAAGACGGTATTGCATTTATATCTGGAGGGAAATTCTTACACGGATATTGCCGTGACCTTGAATAAAACGCCGAAATCAATTGATAATGCAATCCAGAGAGTTCGGGATAAAGTAAGGAAAAAATATATTAATCAGCCGGATTAATGAATTGAAGTATAAAAAGTTCTTTACAAGTATTTTAAATTTTGATATTATATACAGGTCGTAAAGACAAGCTGTTATAGCTCAGATGGTAGAGCGTCGCATTGGTAATGCGGAGGTCACGGGTTCAATTCCCGTTAACAGCTTTCTTTTTTTGCCCGAAAATAAGCCATTCTTCTTTCTGGAAAGTTGTCAAAAATGGATTTTGGTTAGATTTATTGTTTTTCAATAACCTTTTCCTACATGCGAATGATCAACGATTACCCGACAGTAACTATGCCTTATGAAGAATTGACGGAGAAACAGAACTATGATAAACTAAAATTTGATTTTTTAGTTAATAGAAAAGATTATAAATATAAAGGAGAGGCCGATGGAAGAAGTAATTTCAAAGAATTTTATAGAGAGAATTATTGACAAGGATATAGAAGAGGGACATTGTAAAAAAGTTGTTACACGTTTTCCACCGGAACCAAATGGATATCTGCATATTGGACATGCCAAATCCATACTTTTGAATTCCGGATTGGCAAAAGAATATGGTGGAACATTTAATTTACGTTTTGATGATACCAATCCGACAAAAGAGAAAACGGAATATGTAGAATCGATTTTAGAGGATGTTAAGTGGTTAGGAGCAGACTTTGGGGATAAATTCTTCTACGCTTCCGATTATTTTGATGCAATGTATGAAGCAGCCATTAAATTAATCAAAAAGGGAAAGGCTTTTGTATGTGATTTGTCAGCGGATGAAATCCGTGAATATCGTGGAACATTGAGCGAACCGGGAAAAAACAGTCCATATAGAGACCGTTCGATTGAAGAAAATCTTGATTTGTTTGAACGTATGAAGAATGGTGAATTTCCGGATGGTTCTAAGGTACTGCGTGCCAAAATCGATATGGCATCAAGCAACATTAATATGAGAGATCCTGTTATTTATCGAATTGCAAGAATGACACATCATAATACCGGAGATAAATGGTGTATTTATCCGATGTATGATTTTGCTCACCCAATTGAAGATGCGGTAGAGGGCGTCACACATTCCATCTGTACATTGGAGTTTGAAGATCACAGACCTTTGTATGACTGGGTTGTAACGGAATTGGAATTTGAAAATCCTCCAAAACAGATTGAATTTGCAAAGCTTTATCTGAAAAATGTAATTACGGGAAAAAGATATATTAAGAAGCTGGTAGAAGACGGTATTGTAGATGGATGGGATGATCCAAGACTTGTAACAATCAGTGCATTGCGTCGTAAGGGTGTCACACCGGATTCTATCCGTATGTTTATGGAGTTATCAGGTGTTTCCAAATCGAATGCAACTTCGGATATGGCAATGCTGGAATATTGTGTACGTGAAGATTTGAAGATGAAAGCAAAACGTATGATGGCGGTTCTTGATCCGGTAAAACTGGTAATTGATAATTATGATCCGGATCGGACAGAGCTGTTAGAGGTTGAAAACAATCAGGAAAATGAAGCACTTGGAGTAAGACAGGTTCAGTTTGGCAGGGAGTTATATATTGAGCGTTCTGATTTTATGGAAGAGCCTCCAAAGAAATATTTCCGCTTGTTCCCGGGAAATGAAGTACGTCTTAAGAATGCATATTTTGTAAAATGTGTGGGTTGTGAAAAAGATGAAGATGGAAATGTTACCGTAGTACATTGTACCTATGATCCGGAAACCAAATCGGGTTCCGGTTTTGAAGGTCGTAAGGTAAAGGGTACGATTCATTGGGTAGATGCCAAGTCCGCAGTTGATGCTACCGTTCGTTTATATGAGAATTTAATTCAGGATGGGGATGATGTTTTGCTGGATGATTATTCCAATTTGAATCCGAATTCTTTGGTGGAACTTTCAAACTGCAAGTTGGAAGCTGCATTTCAGGATGCCGGAAAGGGCGAAGCATTCCAGTTTTTAAGAAATGGATTCTTCTGTACAGATATAAAGGATTCTACAGATGATAAATTAGTATTTAATCGTATTGTTTCATTAAAGAGTTCATATAAGCCCAATAAATAGGAGGGGAAAATAATGGGTTTATTTTCAGGATTAGAGGCATTTGGCTTAAAAAATGAGAACCGGAAAATATATGAAGAGCCGGAGGAATCAAAAAAAACAGAAACGATAAAGCAGGAAAAAAAGGAAATACCAGTAAAGGAAGAGGATATATTATTTCCCAAATCCCATGTCTGTCCAATTTGTGATGAGTCATTTAAATCACTGGCTGTCAAAGCCGGAAAGGTCAGAAATATCGGGCAGGATGATGATTTGAGACCCAAATATAATTGTGTGGATCCAATCAAGTATGATGCAATCGTATGTCCGTATTGCGGATATGGAGCTGTTGCAAGGTATTTTCAATATGTAATGCCGGTTCAGAGTAAAAAGTTACGTGCGGAAATTAAAAGCAATTTTCGAGGGATTAAACATAGTCTGGATAAATATTCTTATGAAGAGGCTATGCTCAATTACAAGATTGTATTAATGTGTGATGTGGTTGGCGGTGTGCCTGCCAGCCGAAAAGCATATACCTGCCTGAAGATGGCATGGTTGATTCGGGGATGGCTGGAATCGGAAGGAGAACATTTGCCGGAGGACAAGAAAAAGAATTTAGAAGCAAATTATAAGGAATGCATACAGAATGCATATCAGGGTTACATAAAGGCATTTTCTTCCGAAACCTTTCCGTTAAGTGGTATGGATGAGATGACAGTATCTTATCTGGTTGCACAATTGGCATTTGAGGTAGATGATTATTCGGTATCTTTGCGGATGTTATCCAATATTTTGGGAAATAAAAATGTATCCGTAAGAATCAAAGAGAAGGCAATTGATTTAAAAAACCAGATTCGTGAAAAAGTAAATAAAAAATAAAAAAGAAAGCTTATGAATCATTTCATAAGCTTTCAAAAAATACAGAAAAAATAAAAAGCGCGAGACGGGGATCGAACCCGCGACCCCCTCCTTGGCAAGGAGGTGCTCCACCACTGAGCCACTCGCGCATGTCTTAACGACAGGTATTAATATAACAAATGGTTTGATATTTGTCAACAATTATTTTTAAAAAAATTTGTTTTTTTATTTGTGGAGGAGAATATGAATCAATATATGGAAAAGAAAGAATATCAAAGTTCGTTTTTTGCAATGATGTCGCGCATGAAATATATTAACCGATGGGCGCTGATGAGAAATTCTTATCCGGAAAATATCAGTGAACATTCTTTGGAGGTGGGAATGATAGCGCATGTATTGGCATTAATCAGCAATAAGCGGTTGGGAAATTCCTATAATGCAGAACGGGCAGCTATTATTGGAATGTATCATGATTGTACGGAGATTATTACAGGGGATATGCCTACGCCGATAAAGTATTACAATCGGGATACCAAAGAAGTATATAAGAATGTGGAAGAAGAAGCGGCAAGGCAGCTACTAAGCAAATTGCCGGATTATCTGTATGATGAATATGTTTCGCTATTACTTCCGGCAAAAGAGGATGCGTATTTATGGAAGCTTGTGAAAGCAGCAGACCGGATATCGGCTTATATAAAGTGTGTGGAAGAAGAAAAAGCAGGAAATAAGGAATTTGCCAGTGCAAAAGCATCGACCTATCAGAAATTGACAGAAATGGATTTGCCGGAGGTTCGGATTTTTATGCAGGACTTTGCACAGGCATACAAAAAGACATTAGATGAACTATAAAAAAATCCCCGATTGGGGATTTTTTATTTGTATTATTTTAATTTTTCAAAATAGGATTTGATGTGTTTGTACATTGATTTTACGGCGGGTGCCATCAGATCAATGTTTTGTGTACAGATTCCGATGGTGCGGTATTCGGCAGGCCTGAAAGAATAACAATCCACTTCATATGGAATATTTTGCATAACAAGCTGGGGCATTACACAGATTCCAAGTCCTGCGGCAACCATTGCAACGGTACTTAGATCGTCCACAACGTGACAGGATGACTTGATATGTAAATGGTATTTATGAAATACATTTTGTATGTCTGCGTCCGTGCTTTCGTGTTGTGAAACAAAGTTTTTATCCGCAATTTCCGTGATGTCAATATATTTTCTGTGCTTCGTTTGAAATCCTTTCGGAACGATGCATTGTAATTCATCCTCATATAATGCATGAAATTCAAGATCCTTACAGCTCGATTTGGAGAGGATACCGATATCGACTACACCGGTTTTAATCCAGTTATATACGTCGTCATAGGTTCCCTGATAGATCGTAATTTCAATGTTGGGATGTTTTTCACGAAAACCGGATACCAGGTCTGATATAAAACTGCAACAAAATGATGAAAATGTTCCGATTTTGACAGCACCATTGGTTAGTCCATTAAATTCCTGAATTGCCTGCTGCAATTTGGTATCGCTGTTAAGTACTGTGAGAATATAAGGTTGTAAATTTTCGCCATAGCTTGTCAGGGTCACACCGTTTTTGTTGCGGTTAAAGAGGGGAAACCCCAATTCTTTTTCTGCATTGGAAATGGAGTGGCTGATGGCAGACGGCGTAAGGTTCATGACTTCTGCCGCTTTTTGAAAGCTGCCTTGTTCTACAACGGTTTGGAATATCTGATATGATAATAGTGTCATAAATCAGACACCTCCTTCAAATATAGGTTTTAAATCTTCTTTGGTTAATGTGATTAATGCATTGGTATCGGATAAATCTTCCGACAGAAGTCGGTTTGCCTGTGCGGAGATTGCAATATCCAAGAAGTTACGCATATCTCTTGCATTGCCAAAGTCCGATGATTTGTTGGCAACATATAGTTTTAACTGCTCCTGAATATAGTCGGCTGCTTGTGCATTTAATTTGTAATCGTTGATTTTGCAGAAACGACAAAATACCTGATACAATTCATTTGCATTGTAATCTGTAAAATGCATGGTTTTCTGAA
Organism: uncultured Lachnospiraceae bacterium; assembly: GCA_934293575.1. GTDB lineage: Bacteria > Bacillota > Clostridia > Lachnospirales > Lachnospiraceae > CAG-590. The sequence goes on from CAKQYU010000001.1 coordinate 19,446, forward strand.
ATCTTGATTTTAAACCGGGATTCATATTGATGAAGTTTTCCATTAAATTCGGATATCCGGCAACAATAACAACTAAATCATCACGATTATCTTCCATTGCCTTTACTAACGTATCGATTGCCTCCTGACCAAAATCTCCGCCTTGGGATTTGTTTGACAATGCGTAAGCTTCGTCAATAAATAATACACCGCCCATTGCTTTTTGGATGACATCTTTTACCTTGATTGCTGTCTGTCCCATATATCCGGCAACCATACCGGAACGGTCTACTTCAACAATGTGTCCCTTTGATAAAATTCCAAGGGAACAGTAGATTTTGGATAGAAGACGTGCAACCGTGGTTTTACCGGTTCCGGGATTTCCCGTAAATACAAAATGTTTTGTAACCGGCGGAGTTTTTAATCCTTTGTTTTTCCGGACTTCTATTATTTTAAGAAGATTGATTAAATCACTGACATCTTCTTTGATTTCTTTTAATCCGATTAAGGAATTTAATTCATTCATTAAGTCGTCCAAATCTTCCATCGTTTCGTTACCGCCGGATATCGTTCCGATAAATTCAACTTCTGTATTTTCTTCTGCATTCTCGCTTTGCTGTTTCCGTTTGAACGGGATGGAATCCGGGTGTTCCGGCTTCTGACCGCCGCTTTTGACAAAGGAGCGAATCTGACTGTCTAACATGAAACGGTATCGGGTCAGCTGATTAATTTCCGTTCCGTCAAGATGTTTGGTATCCGATAAGAAATCTTCTCCGAGCATTTGAAACAGTGTTACATATAATTTCTTTAAATCGTAATATTTGTTTTCATGGAGAACATAGTCATCTTTGGTATATTCTAAAAAATATTTAAGGGATGCGGGTGGCTGGTTTAAAAAATCATCCTCCATGATTTTGCTTTGGCTGATAAAACGCTTAAAGGTTTCATTGTCAAAGTTATAGCCTAATGATTTGTTGATGTATTTGATTTCATCTTTTGCGACAACCCGGTCTGTGATAATTAAAAATGACAGAAAATTTCTTAAATCCATACGAAGTAATTCCCTTACACTTTCATGTTGGAATTTGTTACGCATGCAATAGGAATCGATTTTTTCTGCTAAACTCATTGCTGTTATATAGATTGCTTTTGTTTCGGTATCCATACTATATCCTCCTCGTACATGAATTTATTTTATCAAAATCAATATTATTAATCAATGTCCGCTTGAAAATCCATTTATAAAATGGTAGAATACAAAACGATTGTGAAATAAATGTTTTAATTTAAAGGAGAGTGTAATAATGTCAGGACATTCAAAATTTTCGAATATTAAACATAAAAAAGAAAAAAATGATGCAGCAAAAGGAAAAATATTTACCGTTATCGGACGTGAAATTGCGGTTGCAGTAAAAGAGGGTGGAGCAGACCCTGCAAACAACTCGAAACTTCGTGATGTTATTGCAAAAGCTAAGGCGAATAATATGCCAAACGATACTATTGATCGTGGTATCAAAAAAGCTGCGGGTGATGCAAATTCTGTGAACTATGTAACCATTACATATGAAGGATATGGTCCGAACGGTACTGCAATCATCGTGGATGCCTTGACCGACAATAAGAACCGTACCGCATCAAATGTAAGAAACGCATTTACAAAAGGTGGCGGAAATGTTGGTACAACAGGATGTGTATCATTTATGTTTGATAAAAAAGGTCAGATTATCATCGATAAAGAGGAATGTGAGTTGGATGCAGATGATTTGATGATGATTGCGTTAGATGCGGGTGCGGAAGATTTTGCGGAAGAGGAGGACAGTTATGAAATCCTGACTGCACCGGATGATTTTTCGATGGTACGAGAAGCATTGGAGACAGAAAATATTGCGATGGCTTCGGCAGAAGTAACTATGGTCCCGCAGACTTATGTTGAACTTACCGATGAGAATGATATTAAGAAGATGAACAAGATTCTTGATTTGCTTGATGAAGATGATGATGTTCAGGCTGTATATCATAACTGGGATGAATAAAGTCATGCCGGCAAAAACGATTGTTACGGGTATCAGCGTCTGGCTGGTCGGAAAAAGTTTATTGAATCTCATTCTTGGATTTCATTTTGGCAATTTTATGATATTGCTGTTTGCAGTGGGACTGGCAATATTACTTATGGCAAATGTTCCGTATATGAATTATGTTGTTGCGATTTTGTCCGGTATCATTGTTTTGAAAAATCTGCCCTATAATTTAATGAACGCTCAGTTGCTCTATTTATTGGAGGCGGTTGTTGATGCGGTTTGCGTAATTTTATTGGTGGCGGTAAAAGATATTCGGGAATTATTTAAAAGATGATATTGTGAAATGAATAGACACAAGCTCTGATAGATGTTATCAGGGCTTTTTTAATTGGGATTGCCTAAAAAGATTCTTGAGGCACCTGAAAAGTTATGCTATACTGATAATTGATAAAAATATATTGTCAATTTTGGCTTGCATGATTGGAATGGGAAAGGGGATATGACTTTGAAGATAAAAACGTTGGAGGAAGCATTAAAAAGAATACAGATACTGGAAGAAGAAAATAAAAAGCTGCGTGAAGAATTAGAATTTTATCAGAGCCGTAAATTGAGCGGACGCAAGAAACACAACGAAAAATGGCAGTCGCTTTATAACGAGTTTGTAACCTGTTATGAAGGCGGAATGTCATTAAGTGAAATTGCCAAGAAGAATGAAGTCAGTGTGAGAACGATTTACCGATATAAGGCATATTATGATGAGGTGGCTCAGAAAAAGAATTAGAATGTGTGATTATGGGGGAGCAACAAAGTGATTACGATTGCAATTTGTGATGTCCGGCAGGAGTGTATTGCGGATGTTTATCAGAAAGTAAATAAAATTATGCAGACATCTTTCTATGCATTTGAGATTTATACCTATTTGGGTGGGAAGGACTTGCTGCATGCGATTAAAGAGGGTGGTATGTCTTTTGATATTATAATAATAGAGGCGGATTTGGGAGTTGATAATGGAATTGATCTAATTGAAATGATAAAGAAAAGATTTTATTCCAGTTATGTCATATTTATGTCGGAAAAGGATGACTTTTGTAAACAGGCATTTCGTGTACAACCCTATCATTTTCTGGACAAACCATTAGAATACCGGAAATTAAAAGAGGTATTGCATGCACTGATAAAAACAATGGTGGTATTTCCGCCGGTATTGGATTTTTTCTATAAGTACGGATATTACCGGATTTATTTGGAAAACATTGTTTATATAGAATGTTGTCAAAGAAAATTAGTTGTTCATATGCAGGATGAAAGAATCTATGAATTCTATAATAATCTATGTGATGTAGAAGAACAAATTGCAAGGAGTTCACAGCAGTTTTTAAGAGTACATCGGTCCTTTTTGGTAAATATGTGTTACATTAAGGTGATTCAGCCGGGTCGTGTGATCTTACATAACGGAGAAATGATTCCGTTGAGTGCTCAAAAATGCAGACGTATTCTGGCTACATTCGTGAAGCATCAATTAGGATGAAACGATAGATTTAGATATGAGCAAGCTGATAGAGGGATTGAATCTATGAATTTAACCCAAAGCCGGTTTTAGGGATTATCTGCTTTAAGCGTATCGGATAATCCGGAGAATGTAAGGGAAAAGAATATACCCTGATATCGATAAGAGAGATATATTTGTCTATGGAAATTTGTCTATGGAAATGTTAAAAGAAATGTACATTTTCACTTCAATGTGGTACACTATATGTTATTGTGTCAGGCTTTCTGAAAGTGCAAATGAAAGGAAGTTTTATCAGTAAGACAACATATACTTTTAAAAAGGAGAATATAGAAAGATGAAACTAGGAATCGTTGGACTTCCGAACGTAGGAAAAAGTACATTATTTAATTCATTGACAAAGGCAGGAGCAGAAAGTGCAAACTATCCGTTCTGTACAATTGATCCGAATGTGGGTGTGGTACCTGTTCCGGATGAACGATTGAATGTATTGACAAAGATGTATAATTCAAAGAAAACCGTTCCAGCTGTAATTGAGTTTGTTGATATTGCCGGACTTGTAAAGGGTGCATCAAAAGGAGAAGGTCTTGGTAACCAGTTCCTTGCCAATATACGTGAGGTAGATGCAATCGTACATGTGGTACGTTGTTTTGAAGATGCAAATGTTATTCATGTAGACGGAAGTGTTGATCCGTTACGTGATATTGAGACTATTAACTTTGAGCTGATTTTTTCGGATATCGAAATTTTAGACAGACGTATCGATAAGAATAAAAGAGCAGCAAACAACAATAAAGAAATTGCAAAAGAAGTTGCATTTATGCAGCGAATCAAAGAACATCTTGAAAGTGGTAGGCTTGCCATTACATTTGAGGTGGACGGAGAAGACGAGGAAGCATGGATTGCTGATTATAATCTGTTAACCAGAAAACCGGTTATTTTTGCGGCAAACGTATCGGAAGATGATTTGGCGGATGACGGAGAATCCAATACATATGTTAAGACGGTAAAAGAATATGCAGCGGAGTATGGTTCTGAAGTATTTGCGGTATGTGCACAATTAGAGCAGGAGATTTCTGAGTTGGAAGATGATGAGAAACAGGAATTTTTAGAGGATTTAGGTCTTTCGGAATCCGGACTTGATAAGTTGATTCGTGCAAGTTATTCATTACTTGGCTTGATTTCTTATTTAACTTCCGGAGAAGATGAGACAAGAGCATGGACAATCAAAAGGGGAACAAAAGCACCACAGGCAGCCGGAAAAATCCATACGGATTTTGAAAGAGGATTTATTCGCGCCGAGGTTGTAAATTACAAGGATTTGGTTGAAAACGGTTCAATGGTTGCTGCCAGAGAAAAGGGACTTGTCCGTTCGGAAGGAAAAGAATATATTGTGCAGGATGGCGATGTAATATTATTTAAGTTTAATGTTTAACAGAAAGTTGGGGGATTCAGATGTATGAGATTCGATTTCCGCATTTAGGAATTGATTTAAAGAATGTAATCGATGGTATTACGATTGGTGGTTTTGAAATCCGTTTTTATGGAATTATAATTGCAATTGGTTTCATTTTGGCATATATTTTGATTTCAAATGAAGCGAAACGTACCAATCAGAATCCGGAAACCTATTTGGATTTTATGTTGTGGCTGGTGATTCCTGCAATTTTAGGTGCGAGACTTTATTATGTTATTTTCAGTTGGAAGGACTATGTAAAGGAAGGTCAGTCAATAAAGGAAACCATCTTTAATATGATTAATATCCGGGGTGGCGGACTTGCCATATATGGTGGTGTGATTGCCGGAATTATTGTATTATTGATATTTGCAAAAAAAAGAAAAATCAGTGCCCTGTTGATGTTAGATACCTGTTGTATGGGATTGCTGGTCGGACAGATATTAGGTCGCTGGGGTAATTTCTTTAACCGTGAGGCATTTGGCGATTATACGGATTCTTTGTTTGCCATGGCAATTCCGGCAGACTGGTTTGGTGGAAAGAATTACCTGATGGCAAAGGTTGCAACCGGTAATATTACACAGGAAATGTTAGACCATGTTCTGGTAATGGATGGAAAGGAATTTATTCAGGTACATCCAACATTTTTGTATGAATCCGTTTGGAATCTGGTATTGCTGCTTGTGATTTTTACCTATCGCAGGAAGAAAAAATTTGACGGAGAACTATTTGCCATGTACATATGGGGATATGGTCTTGGACGTGTCTGGATTGAGGCATTGCGTACCGATTCCCTGATGCTGTTTGGAGGTTCCTTTAAAGCGTCACAGCTTTTAGCTGCAGCTTGTGTGGTGGGAGCATCTGTATTTATTGTATATAAAAGGTGGCAGTTATCAAAAGAAAAACAATAAAAAGTTAATAAAAGTGGTAGAAACCGTTTTTCAGGATATAATCTTGAAAGGCGGTTTCTTTTTTTCCCACCACTTCCCACCACCCCTTTTGGGGTGTTATTTTATGCCGGAACAACATATTATGTAAACATATGTCGAATTATAAAAATACACAAGATGTCGGATAAATATTGATTAACATACAATATGTTGTTGAAAATGGAAATAAAAATCATAAAAACTCAGGATAAGAACAAAAATTCGAACAAAAAATAAAAAAAAATTTAGCTATTTTCACAATAAAATTATAAAAAATCTTTTTAATTTTCCCTTGAATTATGTAACCCAATCGTGTAGAATGGTGGATGTAAGTGGTGGACAGTGGTAAGTCATGGAAGAATTGTGGTGGATTTTTCAAAAAACACTTACAAAGAGGGAAAAGAAAGGAAGGTGAGGATCGTGTCCTTAGGATTAAAAGGCGAATACAATCATTCGGTAGACAATAAGGGCAGAATGATCGTACCTTCAAAGTTGAGAGAACAGCTTGGACTTTCCTTCGTTGTTACAAAAGGAATGGATAAATGTCTTTATGCCTATCCAAATAATGAATGGGAGATATTTGAAGGTAAATTAAGACAGTTACCAACTACAAATGCAAAGGCAAGACAATTTGTACGTGTATTCTTAGGTAGTGCGGTTGATTGTGAAGTTGACAACCAGGGAAGAATCAATCTTCCAAAGACATTACGTGATTACGCAGATATCACAAAAGACGTTACAATTGTCGGAGTTGGTGATAAGGCTGAAATCTGGAGCAAAGAAAAACTGGATGAAATGAATAATTCAGACGAATTTAATTTAGATGAGTTGGCTTCCGGATTTGAAGAATTAGGTTTTAACATTTAGACGTTATATACATTTCGATAAGGAGGATAGATGTTTTGGAATTTTCACATAAGTCGGTTTTGTTAAATGAATCCATAGAGGGACTGAACATAAAGGCAGACGGAACTTATGTTGATGGCACCTTAGGTGGTGGAGGACATGCATTTTATGTATGTAAACATTTGTCCGATAAAGGTCGGTTCATAGGAATAGATCAGGATGCCGCTGCGATTGAAGCAGCCGGCGTCCGGCTATTACCATATCAAGATACATTGAATATAGATATTGTAAGAAGTAATTATCAACAAACCCCTGAGGTGTTAAGAAAACTTCATGTTGACGGTGTTGACGGGATTTTGTTAGACCTTGGGGTATCCTCCCATCAGTTAGATACACCGGAGAGAGGATTTTCATATCGTGAGAATGCAACTTTGGATATGAGGATGGATCAGCGTCAGAGTAAGACGGCAAAGGATATTGTGAATGAATACTCCGAGATGGAGTTATTTCATATAATAAGAGACTATGGTGAAGAAAAATTTGCCAAGAATATTGCAAAACATATTTGTATTGCAAGAAAAGAAAAACCAATAGAAACAACTTATGAGTTAAATGACATTATTAAGGCTGCTATACCAATTAGAGCTAGGTCTGCAGGAGGGCACCCGTCAAAAAGAACATTTCAAGCCATTCGGATTGAGTTAAATCAGGAACTGACCATTCTTGAACAATCCATAGACCAAATGGTAGATTTATTAAACCCGGGAGGCCGATTATGCATTATTACATTTCATTCTTTAGAGGATCGGATTGTAAAAAGGATTTTTCGCAAGAATGAGAATCCGTGTACCTGCCCTCCGGACTTTCCTAAATGTGTATGTGGTAAGGTTTCAAAAGGAACGGTCATTACGAGGAAACCAATTTTACCATCAGAGGAAGAATTAGAGGAGAATCGAAGAAGCAAGAGTGCAAAGCTTCGTATCTTTGAAAAAGCACAAATTGGTATGAATAAATAAAACACAAAATGAAAAAGAAATACGCAAAGGATGACGTATTTAGAAGAGGGGAATGACTAGATTGGATTCAAAATTTTATGAACAGCAATATTATACACAGGGAAGTGCAGCAAGGAAGCTGAATCAGGTACCTGAGATTATCGAAGAGCCGGAAGAAAGGAAACAACCGAAGCGTCAGGTAAACCGACAGACAAAAAGGAATGTAGAGCGTGCGAGAGCATTTAGCTTTAAATATACAGTTATGTTGACAATAGCAACCGTTTTTCTTTTTAGTTCTTGTTTTTACATGTTATCCATACAGGCAAAAATCACGGATCAAAGAAGAGAAATTGCAATGTTGGAAAGCAATTTAAATCAGCTTACCGATACAAACGATGAGACAAGTAAGCGGATTGAAAGTTCTGTAAATTTGCCGGAGATTTATAAGGTGGCAACAACGGAATTGGGAATGGTTTATCCAAAAGCCGGACAGGTTGTTTCGTATGAAGCAAGCAATCCGGATTATGTAAAACAATTTAGAGATGTACCGACAAATTAAGATTAGGTGATAAAAATGGCAAAAAAGAGAAAGCGTTTTCTTGCTCGAATGCAGACAAAATTCATTGTTGTGGTGGGTGCGTTTACACTTCTTTTACTGTTTTTGATCGGTCGATTGATTTATATCGATAAGAAGGATGGAAAACGGTATGAAAAGATTGTATTGGCACAGCAAAGTTATGACAGTATTGAGATTCCGTACCGGAGAGGCGATATTCTTGACCGGAACGGTACACAGCTGGCGACAAGTGAGAAAGTGTATAATCTGATTATCGAACCAAAGAATATTTTGCAAAGCGATAAAGTGCAGGAAGCTACGGTAGATGCTTTGACAAAATATTTTGATCTTTCAAAGGATGAAATTGAGGAAGCACTAAAGGATAACACATCTTTATATAAAAAGATGTTAAAGAAACTGCCTTATGAGAAGGTGAAGCCGTTTAATGATTATATGTCCTCAAAAAAAGGAAAAAATGTCAAGGGTGTATGGTTTGAGGAAGAATATCAAAGATATTACCCGTATGGCTCATTAGCTTGTCATGCAATCGGTTTTACCGTAAGCGGTAATGTAGGGCAGGGCGGAATTGAAGGATATTATTCGGATGAATTAAATGGTGTAAACGGAAGAGAATACGGCTATCTGACAGATGATATGTCGATGGAACGTACAACAAAAGAACCGGTAAACGGTTATAATGTGGTATCAACTATTGATGCAAATGCACAGACAATCGTGGAAGATGTTATCAACGGCTTTATGACGGAAACGGGAGCAAGAAATGTATCCTGCCTGGTAATGGATCCAAATTCCGGAGAAATTTTGGCTATGGCAAATTCCAATTCCTATGATTTGAATAAGCCGTATGAAGACAGTGTGATTCTTGATATGTTTAACGAAAAAAATATCAATTATCTGTTGAGCGATTCGACAATAAAGGCTTATTTTACCGCTCCGGAGGGCGAAACACTTTCGGAGGAAAAACAATCCTTAAAAGCGTTGTTGGAAAGTCCGGATATTTCGGCAGAAGATAAATTGAACAGTATTCCGGATGATTTCCGACTTTTATGTTTAAACCGACAGTGGCGTAATTTTATTTTGTCAGATGGTTTTGAACCGGGTTCTACTTATAAGACATTTACAATCTCAGGTGCTGTGGAGGAAAGTGTTTTAAAAGGGGATGAGACTTTTTACTGTGAAGGTGTAAAACAGGTTGAAGATTATCCGATTCATTGTCACAATCATCAGGGACATGGAACCGTAACGATTGAACAGGCATTGATGCAGTCTTGTAATGTTGCATTGATGGATATTGCCGAAGCAGAAGGACGGAGTGTATTTTCAAAATACCAGCAGACATTTGGTTTTGGTAAAAAAACGGGAATAGATTTATCCGGAGAGGCATCCGGGCTTGTATATGAAGAAGAAGGATTGAATCCGGTTGAGTTGGCAACTTCTTCTTTCGGACAGGGACTTACCGTAACAATGATACAAAACGGAGCTGCTTTCTGCTCTGTAATCAATGGCGGTAAATATTATGAACCCCACATGGTAAAACAAATTGTAGATGAAAACGGTGGTGTAATCAAAAACATTGAACCGGTTGTTTTAAGAAAAACCATTTCGGAAGAAACCTCACAATTTATGAGAGAAACGCTTTTTAAGGTTGTAGATTCCGGAACCGGACAAAAGGTAAAGGTAGAAGGTTATACAATTGGTGGTAAAACCGGTACAGCCGAGAAATTACCGCGTAACAACGGAAAATATCTGCTTTCCTTTATCGGATTTGCACCGGTTGACAATCCGCAGGTTGTCGTTTATGTTACCGTTGATGAACCGGATGTAGAGGATCAGTCGGCAACCGGTTACGGTACAATTCTTGCACATTCTATTTTTGAAAAATTACTTCCTTATATGAATGTAAACCAGACAGGTGACAGTTCATCTCAGGGAGATGCAAGTATAGGAGATGAAACCATTACACCTGTATTTGATGGACAGGCTCCACAGGAACAGTTGTCATCACAAGAGGGTGAGGATACGCAGGCGTCAACACAGGCAGCTTCGGAAGTCTCAACGCAGACAACGGAGGCGGTCACGGAAGCAACTACAGAACCGGCAACGCCGGCGACACAATAATGATATATGGCAGAACCTATGGTGGCAGGTTCGTTTGATTGTAAAAGGCATAAATTCTTTTGGGAGAGAGTTTATGCCTTGGGTTATTTTAGGGGAATTTCATTTTTTTGAATATATCGAAAAGAGGAATAATAAGTTATAGGTAAGAAAATAAGATGGGTTTGATATGACCAAAACATATACCCGCAAAAAGATACTTATTCTGGCGGTTTTGTTACTGTTTGTATTTCTGTTCTTAGGAGCAAGACTTGCATATCTTATGGTGGTAAAGGCGGACTATTATTATGAAAAAGCCGAGGATCTTCATGACAGGGAGCGAAGCATTAAGGCAAAACGTGGTGTGATATATGACAGAAATGGTGTGGAACTTGCAGGCAATGAACCGGTTTGCTCCATTTCCGTTATCCATTCCCAGATTGAGGATGAACAGGCGGTAATTACGACATTAAGTCAGGCACTTGATCTGGATGAGGAAGAGGTTTCCAAAAAGGTAAAGGCGAATACAATTCGTGAAAAAATAAAGAGTAATGTTGACAAGAAGACTGCGGATGTCATCCGTGAGAAAAATTTAGCCGGGGTTATGGTGGATGAGGATTACAAAAGATATTATCCGTATAATGAACTGGCAAGTAAAGTGATAGGATTTACCGGAGCGGATAACCAGGGAATTGTCGGATTGGAGGTAAAATATGATGAAATACTTGCGGGAACACCGGGAAGTATTCTGACCATTACGGACGCGAATGGACTGGAAGTGGTAAATGAAGCGGAAAGCAGAATAGAGCCGGTGTCCGGAAATAATTTATATACAACAATTGATGTGAATATACAAAAATATGTGCAGCAGGCTGCGGAAAAAATAAAAACGGCAAAACAGGCAAAACGGGTATCCGTTATATTGATGAATCCTCAAAACGGAGAGATTTTAGCTATGGTCAATGTACCGGAATATAATCTGAATGAACCCTATACATTGGTTGGCGAAGAAGATACAAACCAGTCCGGTAAGATGGATGCACTGAATAATATGTGGCGGAATTTCTGTATTAATGACACATATGAACCGGGCTCTATTTTTAAAATTGTAACAGCGACTGCGGCTCTTGAGGAAAAGGTGGTGTCGGTGGATGATGTATTTCACTGCCCGGGGTATCGGGTTGTGGATGACAGAAGGATTCGTTGTGCAAAGACAACCGGACACGGTACCGAAACATTCAAAGAGGGTATTATGAACTCCTGTAATCCGGTATTTATCGACGTTGGTGCCAGAGTCGGGGTTGACCGGATGTATGAATATTATAATAAACTGGGATTGTTTGAATGCAGTGGCGTGGATTTGCCGGGGGAGGCATCTTCTATTATGCATAAAAAGGAAAATGTAGGAAATGTTGAACTGGCAACCATGAGTTTTGGACAGTCGTTTCAAATTACACCATTGCAGTTGTTACGTGCCACCGGTGCTGTTGTGAATGGAGGAACTTTGGTTACACCGCATTTTGCAATGTATGCGACGAATGAAGAAAATCAGGTGGTAAAGACATATCAGTTTGATACAAAAGAACAGGTAATTTCAAAAGATACTTCTGAGACTATGAAGGAGATGTTAGAAGCGGTAGTCAGTGAAGGCGGGGGCAGTAAGGGTGCCGTGGAAGGGTATCGTATCGCAGGAAAGACGGCAACCTCCGAAAAAATTCCGAGGGGTACCGGGAAATATATATCGGCATTTCTTGGCATTGCTCCGGCGGATAACCCACAGATAATGGGATTGATATTAATTGATGAGCCGGTTGGAGCATATTATGGAGGCATTATCGCAGCTCCGGTTATGTCGGATATTTTTTCCAATATTTTACCATATATTGGAATTGAAGAAAATTATACGGAAGATATCGAAGAAACCATGGTTGAATTTGAAATAATGGATTAATTTGGTTTGGGAAGGTTGATAAAAGAGATAAAAAGACTTATACTATTAAGGTATGTGTTGAGATACAGATACTTTTGAATTTTTACAAAAGGCAGGAGAGAATATGAAGATTGATTTTACAGTTTTAGCGCCGGTTTTGATTGCATTTGGAATAAGTGTGATTTTATGTCCGATTATGATTCCATTATTACACAAATTAAAGTTTGGACAGTTTGTAAGAGATGAAGGACCGCAATCCCATTTAAAAAAATCGGGAACGCCGACAATGGGTGGACTGATTATATTATGCAGTATTGTAGTAACTTCGTTATTCTATATAAAAAGTAATCCGGTAATCCTTCCGGTTATTTTCGTAACATTAGGATTCGGATTGGTAGGTTTTTTAGATGATTATATTAAAGTTGTTATGAAACGTTCAATGGGATTGCGGGCATGGCAGAAGATGCTCGGACAGTTTGTGATTACGGCAATCTTTGCCTATTACCTTGCAAATTATACAGATGTTGGAACGAAAATTATGATTCCGTTTACCCATGGATATGAATTGGATTTGGGATTTTGGTTTTATCCGTTTTTGTTCTTTGTAATGATTGGTACAGTGAACGGAACCAATTTTACAGATGGGTTGGATGGATTGTTATCATCGATTACAGTATTGACTGCAACTTATTTTACAGTGGTGGCAATTGGTACACAGTCCGGTTTGGAACCTGTGACCTGTGCCGGTGTCGGAGCCTTGCTTGGATTTTTGGTATTTAATGTATATCCGGCAAAAGTGTTTATGGGTGATACCGGTTCCCTGGCCTTAGGAGGATTAATTGCATCCGTTGCGGTTATGCAGCGTATGCCGATTTATATTGTGATTGTTGGATTTATTTATTTTGCCGAGGTGCTTTCGGTTATCATTCAGGTAACTTATTTTAAGAAAACCGGAAAGCGTATTTTTAAGATGGCGCCGATTCATCATCACTTTGAATTATCCGGCTGGCCGGAAACAAAAGTTGTTGCAATTTTTGCAATCGTAACTGCCGTGCTTTGTCTGGTAGGTCTGGTTGCACTGTAAGATACCTGTAGGAATAAGATATATGGAGGATAATATGGATTTTCATAAAAATGTGCTGATTGCCGGCACGGGTAAAAGTGGATTAAATGCGGGAAAATTGTTGTTGGAAAAAGGAGCGGAAATCATCTTTTATGATGATAATGCATCTTTGGATGTAGAAAAATTATTATCAAATTTTAATGAAAATGACCCGGTTAGAGTGGTACTGGGAAGTATTAACGATAAAATTTTGCGGGATATTGACTTGATGGTAATAAGTCCGGGCGTTCCGGTAGACAGTGATATTGCCAATATTGTCAGGGATGCCAATATTCCGATTATGGGAGAAATCGAATTGGCTTATCAGGCAGGCGCCGGTCATTTGGCTGCCATTACGGGTACGAATGGAAAGACGACAACAACTTCTTTGGTAGGTGAAATTTTTGCAGCTTATACAGACAATCATTTTACGGTTGGAAATATCGGAATTCCGTACACAGAGGTTGCTTTGGATATGGATGAAGATTCCTATACGGTTGCGGAGGTATCATCATTCCAGTTGGAGACAATTGTAGATTTTAAGCCTCATGTCAGTGCTGTTTTAAATCTGACACCGGATCATTTAAACCGGCATTATACGATGGAAAATTACACTTCTGTGAAGTTAGATATCTGTAAGAATCAGACTCCGGAGGACTATCTTGTTTTAAATTATGATGATGAAATTACAAAGAATATGGCAAACGATAAGCGTGTAAATGCAAAGGTTGTCTATTTTAGCCGTTTACATAATCTGGAAGAAGGCATCTGTTTAGACGGTGATGAAATCGTATTAAGAGAAAACGGAACGGAAATCCGTGTTATTCAGAAAAAAGATCTTGTGCTTCTCGGAGACCATAATGTTGAAAATTATATGGCAGGAATTGCGGTTGCTTACTATATGGGTATTCCGATGGAAGATATCGTATCGGTATTAAAGACATTTAAGGGTGTTGCACATCGTATCGAATTTGTGAAAGAGGTAAATGGTGTAACGTATTATAATGATTCCAAGGGAACCAATCCGGATGCCGCAATTAAGGGAATTCAGGCGATGAACCGGAAGACGGTATTAATCGGCGGAGGATATGATAAGGGTGTTGCCTTTGATGAGTGGATTCAGGCCTTTGACGGTAAAGTGAAAAAATTAATTTTGCTTGGACAGACGGCACAGATGATTGCCGAGACAGCAAAAAAATATGATTTTACCGAGATAGAATTTGTGGATGACTTAAAAGAGGCAGTTACAAGATGTGCACAGATTGCACAACCGGGTGAAGCGGTGTTGTTGTCGCCTGCATGTGCAAGCTGGGGTATGTTTGATAATTATGAACAACGTGGAGATATGTTTAAAGAATATGTAAATGAATTGGGAGCTTAATGTATGGAAGAAAGAAAAAGAGTTCGTAAAAAAAAGAAAAAGAATTTCATACAAAGGATTCAGTCAATCTTTTTTAAGGGTACTTTTTTTGATTACTCTCTACTGTTTATTATACTTTTTTTGGTTGCATTTGGACTGATTATTGTATATAGCACGAGTTCATATTCGGCACAGTTAAATTTAGGTGATGCTACATACTATCTGAAACGGCAGTTGATTGCGGCAATTCTTGGATTTATCTGTATGCTGATTGTTGCCCATATTGATTATCACTGGTGGAAAAAATGGTCCCTTGTGCTGATGTATTTAACGATTGCGGGACTGTTTATAGTTCTGATTGCCGGTGTTGCTTCTCATGGAGCTTCCAGATGGTTAGAGGTTGGCGGATTGCGTTTCCAGCCTTCCGAGGTAGCTAAAATCGTCATCATATTATTTACGGCACATATGTCAACGATTAAGGCGGCAAGAATCGGCGATTTTAAGATCATGGCAAAGGTTGCGGCAGGTCCGATGGTTGCGGTTGCATTTATTGCAAAAGAAAATTTAAGTACAGCAATCATCTGTGCAGCAATTACTATGGTTATTATTTTTGTTACCAGTCCGAAGGTAAAGCAGTTTATCGGACTTGGATTGATTGTTATTGCGGTTATGGGAGTTTTCCTGCTTGTGGCATCTTATCGATTGGATCGAATTAAGATCTGGCTGCATCCGGAACGTTATGATAAAGGATATCAGACATTGCAGGCACTGTATGCGGTTGGTTCCGGAGGATTGTTTGGAAAGGGATTAGGTCAGAGTATTCAAAAACTTGGATTTGTTCCGGAATCTCATAACGATTATATTTTCTCTATTATATGTGAAGAACTGGGACTGTTTGGCGCAGTCTGTGTCATTATGCTGTTTGTACTTTTGATATGGAGATGTGTAATGATTGCGATGAGTGCTCCGGATTTGTACGGTGCATTGATTGTTGTCGGTGTTATTACCCATGTTGCGGTGCAGGTTATTGTAAATATTGCGGTTGTAACCAATACATTTCCACCGACCGGCGTACCGCTTCCGTTTATCAGCTTTGGTGGTACGGCACTGATGATGCTGCTGGCGGAAATGGGCTTGGTTTTATCGGTAGCAAGACAAATAAATATACCAAAAGAATATTAATGCAGGCACCCTTTTTTGAAAACTGCATATAGTAAACTATATGTCGAAATGGGTGTGGATTTCTTGAAAGCAATCAGTATTAAAGGTACTTCCGCCCTGAAGGGAAGTATAGAAGTCCAGGGTTCAAAAAATACAGTACTGCCGATTATGGCAGCGAGTCTTTTGGCAGATGGGGTTACCGTGATACATAATTGTCCTCAGATTCAGGATGTAACCATCATGTGCCGGTTATTGGAATGTCTGGGAGCAAAAACTCACAGAGAAGGAAAAAGGCTTTCTATCGATACACAGAATATCGTTTACAGAAAACTTCCGGTGGAACTGACGAAAAAACTGCGTTCTTCGGTGCTGTTATTGGGGCCTATGATTGCCAGATTTCAGAAAGCCTGTGTAGGAATGCCCGGAGGCTGTGCGATTGGAAAACGTCCGATTGACATTCATCTGGAAGGTCTTATGAAAATGGGTGTAGATGTTTCTTTTGAGGGAGAAATGTTGTGCTGTAATTGTTATCATTTACAGGGTACGGAATATCGATTGAGCTTTAAAAGCGTCGGAGCAACGGAAAATCTTTTGATGGCGGCAACGAGGGCGACAGGTATTACCATATTACGCGATGTGGCTCAGGAACCGGAAATTGTTGAATTGTGTAAGTTCTTGGCTTCTATGGGATGTCTGATTGAAGGGATTGGAACGGATGTACTGATTATAAAAGGATGCAGATGCTTAGAACCGGTTTCTTATTGGAATCCTTATGACAGAATTGTGGCGGGCACCTATATATTAATGGCAGCTGCGCTTCCATCGGATTTCAGGCTATATGGAGTCGGTAATACGAAATATATTGAAAATGTGGTCTGTGTTGCCAGAAAACTTGGAGTTACAATTGTACAATTTAAGGATTCAATTGGTATATATTCGGATGGGCATGTACAGGGTGGCTGTTTTCAAACAGGAGTATACCCGGCATTTCCGACGGATTTGCAACCGGTATTAATTACCGTTTTATTAAAAGCCTTATCGGAAAGTTGTGTGGTTGAGACAATATTTGAAGACCGTTTTGGTATTGTAGAACCGTTGAAACGGTTGGGTGGCAGACTTTCACAGAAAGAAAACTGTGTCTATATTCATCATAGTGACTGCCTGCATGGACATACGGTAAAAGCAACCGATTTAAGACAGGGTGCCGCACTGGTGGTTGCCGGTGTTTTGTGTTGCGGTTATACGACGGTTACGGATATCGGATACATCGAAAGAGGATATGAAGATATTGTCAGGGATTTACAAAATCTTCATGTGAATGCAGAGTATATATAGAATATTGGGTAAGAAAAATGAAAGAGAAAAAAGATAATGTTATTAATGTACAATTTAAGAGAAGATTATCGGGTAAGGTGATTGGAATTATTCTGGGCATTTTTTTGGTCGGCGTGATTTTGTTATTATCTTGTTTTAAGATTCATACCATTGAGGTGACCGGAAATGTGCATTATACGGAAGACCAGATTAAAGATTATGTATTGTCGGAAGGATATATTAACAATTCGGTATTGTTGATGATAAAAAATAAAATCCGTCCGATATCGGATATTCCGTTTATTGCCAAAATTGATATAGAATATAACGGACCGCATAAGGTTGTTGTAACGGTGTATGAGAAAGCACTGGCAGGCTGTGTGGAGTATATGAATCAATATATTTATTTTGATCAGGATGGATACGTTCTTGAAATATCGGCAACCAAGTTAGAGGATACTCCGTGTATAACCGGTATGTATTTTGACAGTATGGAGCTTCATGAAAAACTGCCGATTGAGGATAAAAAAAGATTCAAAACAATTTTAACACTGACGCAGTTGATTCAGAAATACAATGTGCATATTGATTCTATTCAGTTTACCTCCGATGGAGAAATTGTACTTCAGTATGAAGATATTAAGATTGAACTTGGGGACGGAAGCAATATTGAGGAACAGTTGATTGATTTGGATCGGATGCTCGAACCGCTAAAAGGAAAAAAGGGAACATTGGATTTGAAAAATTTTGATACCGCTGTCGGAACCGCATCATTTAAAATTCAGGATTCTTCTGCGGCAACGACAGAAAATACATCTGAGAATGAAGGAAACACAACGGAACCGGAGCAAACAACACCGTCTGCGGAGAATATAACGGAGGCGACAACGGAAAATACTGTCGAAAATACACAACAAACCCCAGATACTGAGGTGCAAAATTAATCAAAATACAAAAAATTGTGATTTTACCTAAATATCCCTTGATTATTTGTGAAAAAAACAGTACAATTAGTGTGTATGTATTATGTATACTGGAAAAGAGAAAACTTGTGGTTGTTCGAGGATTTGATACAATTCTTGGATGATTGCAAAAATATATATTAAGGAGGATGTAACCTTGCTTGAAATAAAAACTTTCGAAGACAAAGGACCAGCTAAGATTTTAGTAATTGGTGTAGGTGGTGCAGGTAATAATGCAGTAAACAGAATGATTGATGAAAATATTAATGGTGTAGATTTAGTAGCCATTAATACAGATAAACAGGTGTTGGCAACATCAAAGGCGCCAACAAAGATTCAGATCGGTGAGAAATTAACAAAGGGACTTGGTGCCGGAGCAAAGCCGGAAGTTGGTGCCGGAGCAATTGAAGAAAATCGTGAAGAGATTACAGAATTGGTAAAAGATGCGGATATGGTATTTGTAACCTGTGGTATGGGTGGAGGTACCGGAACCGGTGCAGCTCCTGTCGTAGCAGAGATTGCAAAGAATCTTGGAATTTTAACGGTTGGTGTTGTAACCAAACCATTTTCATTTGAAGGTAAGCCTCGTATGAACAATGCCTTGTCAGGTATTGACCGGTTAAAAGAGAATGTAGATACATTGATTGTCGTTCCGAATGATAAATTATTACAGATTTGTGATAAGCGTACAACAATTCCGGATGCATTGAAGAAGGCAGACGAAGTTTTACAGCAGGGTGTTCAGGGTGTTACGGATTTGATTCAGAGTCCTGGTATTATTAATCTTGACTTTGCCGACATTCAGTCAGTAATGAGAGATAAGGGTATCGCTCATATCGGTATCGGTCGTGGCAGTGGTGAAGACAAGGCTGTAGAGGCAATCAAGCAGGCTATGGAATCTCCATTGTTAGAGACAACCGTTTCAGGAGCAACCGATATTATTATCAACTTTGCAGGTAATATTGGAATGATTGAAGCATATGATGCAGTTAACTATTTAACAGAAGCTGCCGGAGATGATGTTAATATTATTTTCGGTACTGTAGATAATGAAACATTGGGTGATGAAGTAAGTATTACAATTATTGCAACCGGTATTGAAGGTGGAGCAAGTAAGAGTAATACGGTTGGTGGATTTGCTGCAAATCCGTTTAAGCCGGCAACAGCAACACCGGTACAGCCGGTTTCAACACCTCAGGTACAGAGTCCGATTCAACAGAATGTAAGTCAGTCAACGGTACAAAGTGCTGCATATCGTCCTCAGCAGACGCCTGTAACACCAACTGCTGAGACTACACAGACCGGTTTTGCTTCACAGCAGGCGGCTCCTACATTCAGTAATCAGCCGATTGCAACACCTCAGCCAAAGCAGGCTGCAAGACCATCGTTCCTTAATAATACAGGAGCAAATACAAGTGTTGCACAGCCAACGACTACTTCAACAGTAGCACCGGTAACAACAGCAAGACCTCAGGCTCCGTCACAGGATGCAGATGGAAGTATTAAGATTCCTGAATTTTTAAAGAGAAGATAAATGATATCGTTCACCCTGTATATCCGTAAGGATATGCAGGGTGTTTTTTTATTGTAAAAAATGCGAAATACAATACAGAAATTCGACTATTTATGAAAGAGCAAAAGCATATACTGTGGCTAAAGGAGTAAGAGACGTATGCAAGTGAAACTTTACCTGGATGTTTTGTTTCTTGTCAATTTTGTGGTTGGATTTTTTGTTTTGCTTATGACAAGCTTTCTGCTAAATCTACATACAAAATGGTGGCGGATTATTTTGGGTTCAGTATTCGGAACCGTTACGCTTTTGTTCCTGCTTTTCATGGGTGTTTTATTTCATCCTTGGAAAAGTCTGCTTATCTATATTGGAATCAGCTTAGAAGCGAATATAATATGCTTTGGATTAAAAAAAGGTTTATTATGTAAATGGCTTCTTTCCACCACAATTATGGTTCTGATTGGGAGTTGCATGAATTACATAAGGTATAGTTTGGGGCTGACTGTTTTGGTTTTATTTAAATGGATGCTCTGTTTTTTTGTGGCAGAGGTAGTGATAATTATTTTATTTCTATCCATTAAATTCTATAAAGCCGGCAGTTGTCGTATTTATACCGTGAATTTCATACATCACGGCGGTAAAGTATGCAAAAAATTGTATCTGGATACCGGAAATATGTTGCGCGATCCATTGTTTGGAAAGCCTGTGATTGTATTGAGTGATGAAGTTGTAAAATCATGTTTCACTTTGGAAGAAAATAGATTGCTGGGTGACTATTTCAATATGGGAATATTCAATTATATAGGTCTGCACTCTAATGAAATGCAAAAGAAATACTGTTTCCATGAGATTCCATATCAAAGTGTTGGAAATACAAATGGAAAACTTCTTTGTTTTTTGATGGATGAAGTGGAAATTACAGAATTAAAAATAACACTTTATAAGCAACCGGTTGCAATTGCACCGCCCGGTTTGTTCAAAGGGAAAACCTATCAGGGACTGTTGCATCCGAATTGTATTTCATTATGACTTGGAGGACTATAATTGTGAATATTGTTAGTAATGAGAAATTCAGACTCACTTTGGGTAAAATGTTTTTGCTTCCACAAAAGGACATTCATTATATAGGAGGAACCGATATCCTGCCACCCCCTCTGACTGCTGAGGAAGAAAAGGAATTGTTGTTAAAATTAGGGGAGGTGGATGACACAGAAGTAAGAAGCATATTGATTGAACGGAATCTAAGGCTGGTTGTATATATTGCCAAAAAATTCGATAATACGGGTGTGGGTGTGGAAGATTTAATATCCATTGGAACCATTGGTCTGATTAAAGCAATTAATACATTTAAGCTGGATAAAAATATAAAATTGGCAACCTATGCTTCCCGATGTATCGAAAATGAAATTTTGATGTATTTAAGGAGAAGTGCCAAAACAAAAATGGAGGTTTCGATTGATGAACCTTTAAATATCGACTGGGATGGAAATGAGCTGCTGTTATCCGATATATTAGGTACGGAAGAAGATATTATTTATCGTGATTTGGAAGATGAGGTAGACCGTGAGTTATTGAAAAAGGCAATGGGCATATTGACGGAACGGGAAAAGCTGATTATTGATTTACGATTTGGTTTAAATAACGACAAGGGTGTCGAAATGACACAAAAGGAAGTGGCAGATATGCTGGGAATTTCGCAGTCCTATATTTCAAGACTGGAAAAGAAGATAATGAAACGATTAAAAAAAGAAATGATACGGATCGGAGCATAGAGGATGGAATAATTTGGGGCATCTTAAAAAGAATAAAAACAGAAAAAATGTTAATCCTTAATGTTATAAAACATTTAAGGAGGAACTTTGGATGGCACTTAATAAAGTCATGATTTGTGGTGTGAATACTGCAAAATTACCATTACTTTCCGATGATGAAAAAACAGAATTATTTATCCGAATTGAACAGGGTGATAAGGAAGCCAGAAATCAGTTGATTGAAGGAAATTTAAGGCTGGTGCTTAGTGTAATTCAAAGATTTTCAAATGTATCCGAAAATGCAGATGATTTGTTTCAGGTTGGTTGTATTGGATTGATAAAGGCAATTGATAATTTTGACCGTAGTTTAAATGTTAAATTTTCCACTTATGCGGTTCCGATGATTATCGGTGAATGCAGAAGATATCTAAGAGATAACAATACAATCCGTGTATCAAGATCATTGCGTGATACTGCTTACAAAGCAATCTATACAAAGGAAAAAATATTAAGGGAAGAGGACAGAGAAGCTACCATTGATGAAATTGCAAATGAAATTGAGGTTGAAAAAGAGATGATTGTTATGGCATTGGATGCAATCGCAACACCGCTTTCTTTATATGAACCGGTATATCAGGAGGGCGGCGATGTCTTATATATTATGGATCAGGTAAGTGATAAAAAGAATAAAGAGGAAAACTGGGTGGAGGATATCTCGTTAAAGGAAGCTATGAACCGGCTTTCCGGGAGAGAATATGATATCATCAAATTAAGATTCTTTGAGGGAAAGACACAGACGGAGGTTGCACAGGAAATTGCAATCTCGCAGGCTCAGGTATCCCGTCTGGAAAAATCGGCATTAAAATCCATGAAAGATTATCTGGATTTATAGAAAAAAGTCTGGTTCATTCTTCCATTTTTTCTGAGGAAATTCGTTGTTTTTCTTTCTATTATATGCTATAATTTTGACGATTATTTGAAAATGATAAGCCGGTGGGGCATAAAGGAGGCATATATAGAATGAAACATTTAATTTTGGTGACATCACCACCAGCATGTGGTAAGACATTTATTTCAAAACAGCTGGCAAAGGCTTTAACAAATTGTGTATATCTGGATAAGGATACATTGATTGTATTATCAAAGCAGATTTTTAAAGTGGCAGGTGAGGAATATAACAGATCCTCAGATTTTTTCCAGAAGGAAATTCGTGATTATGAGTATTATTGTGTATTAGATCTGGCGATGGAAGCCTTAGATTATAATGATACTGTTTTAATTAATGCACCGTTTACCGAAGAGATTCGTGATGATGAGTATTTGGATTCGTTAAGAGCACGTCTGGCAAAACATGGTGCTGAGCTTGTTGTTATTTGGGTAAATACCAGTGTTGATGTATGTAAGGAAAGAATGATTAAGAGAAATTCAGACCGTGATACATGGAAGTTAGAGCATTGGGATGAATATATTGCAGGTTGTAATTTCAATCAGCCAAATAATATCAAAGAGTTAATCGTATTTGAAAATTCTTCGGAAGAAGAATACAATGAATCGATTAAGAGAGTTGTAAAACAATTAAGAGGCGAGTAATCAGACGGCGCTTAATATGCGCCGTTTTTATTTGTGCAATCAGTCACTATGAAGAAGGTGTCTGCACGGATAAAAATTTATAGATGCAAGGAGAGCAGTATGGGAAACAAAAGACCGATATTTGCAATCAACTGGAATGAAGTGAATATGTTGGTAGAAGGATGTCATGATAATCCACATCATATTCTTGGTATGCATGAATCGATTGATGGAGTGTATATCAATGCGTATTTCCCAGGTGCGGAATCCGTAAAAGTAATTGCTAAAGATGGTAAACATACATATGATTTGAACAGTGAGAGGGTTGCTGGTTTCTTTTCGGTAAAGATCGACACCCCAACAAAATTTTCGTATGAGTATGAGGTTACTTATGTAGACGGCAGAAAAGAGCGGGTTTGGGATGCGTATAATTTTGATGCCGTGGTAAATCCTATCGATATCAGTGAGTTTAATGATGGTGTTCATTATGATATCTATGAAAAACTGGGAGCACATTGCTGTACATTGGATGGTGTTGACGGAGTGTTATTTGCAGTCTGGGCACCACATGCACAAAGAGTTTCGGTTGTCGGTAATTTTAACGGCTGGAATGGAAAACAGCATATGATGCGCAGAGTTGAATATTCCGGTATATTTGAATTGTTTATTCCCAATTTGAAGATTGGTGAAATTTATAAATACGAGATTTTGACAAATGACGGAAACACTTTTATGAAGCCGGATCCGTATGGAAATAGTTTTGAATTGCGCCCTGCAAATGCTTCCCGGATTGTAGATTTATCTTATGAATGGACGGATGAAAGTTATTATGAGGCATGTAAACTGGTAAAAAGTGAAATGCCGATGAATATTTATGAGGTTCATCTTGGAAGCTTCCGTCATCCAAAGGATGGCAGAGAATTTTTTAATTATCGGGAAATTGCAAAAGATTTAGCGGAATATGTTGCAGACATGGGATATACACATGTAGAGATTATGCCGATTATGGAACATGAGCTAGACAGTTCGTTTGGTTATCAGACAACCGGTTTTTTTGCACCGACCTCACGTTACGGAGAGCCTGCCGATTTCAAATATTTTGTTGATTATCTGCATGGAAAAGGTATTGGTGTAATATGTGACTGGGTTCCCAGTCAGTTTCCGATGAACTCCGGTCTGGCATGTTTTGACGGACAGCCTTTATATGAACCGGCGGATAAGAGAAGAAGCGAGAATCCCAGATGGGGAACTTATATCTTTGATTATGGAAAAAAAGAGGTATCGAATTACTTGATTTCCAATGCAATCTATTGGATTAAAGAGTATCATTTAGATGGTCTGCGAATCGATCATGCTGCATCCATGTTATATCTGGATTACGGAAAATCTTATGGGGAATGGATACCAAATGAATACGGCGGAAATGAAAATTTAGATGCAATTGCATTTTTCAAGAAATTAAATCAGGTTATTAATGAAAGATATCCTTCCTGTATGGTAATTGTGGAGGAAGAATCCGGATGGCCGATGATGACGGAGTCCATTGAACATGGTGGAATGGGATTTGATTATCGATATAATATGTCATGCATGCAGGACTTGTTGTCTTATATGGCATTGGATCCGCTTTACAGAAAGTATGAACATAAAAAATTAATTAACAGTTTGACGAACGCATATGATGAAAAATATATTTTGGAATTTTCACACAGCGAAGTTGTTGACGGAAAAGGCTCCATTGCAGATCAGATGCCCGGTGGTTATGAAGAGAAGTTTTCAAATCTTCGTCTGTTATATGGTTATATGATGATGCATCCCGGAAAGAAATTATTATTCATGGGACAGGAATTTGCACAGTTTAAGGAATTTTCAGCGACAACGGAAGTAGGATGGGATTTATTGGAATTTGCAGCACATCGTATATTAAAAGGTTATGTCAAGGCGTTGAATCATTTTTATAAAATGGAACCGGCTTTGTATGAATTAGATAACAATGCGGATGGATTCGAATGGATTAATTCAACCGCTGCAGATGAGAGTATTGTCTCGTTTTTACGTAAGAGTTCCAAGAAAGAAGAAACGTTGTTGATTGTATGCAACTTTACTCCGGTTGCCCATGACAAATACAAGGTTGGTGTACCGTATGCCGGAAACTACAAAGAGGTATTTTGCAGTGATATGGAGGAATTCGGTGGAGACGGTACATATAATAAGAGTATTCGTACCAGCAAACGCAGTGCCTGTGATAATCGGAAAAATTCCATTACCATTGGATTGGCACCACTGTCAATGAGTATCTTTAAACTGACCAAAGAAGAACCGGTTAAAAACGTTTCAACAAGAAAAAGTACATCAAAAAAAATCATAAAATAATAATAAGCTGCCATCAGGATTTGATGGCGGCTTCCGTTTTTTACAGGAATTAGAGGTGAAGAAGATGATAAAAACTTTTTTTGTGCCTTCATTTATGGCGGCAAAGACGGAAACGGTGCAGGAGGTAGAAGAGTCTGCAACATTATTAAAAGAAGCACTTGACCAGATGATAAACTGGCTGATTGGAAAAGCCGGAAGTGTAGCGATTGCCATTGTTTTTATCCTGATTGGATTAAAGGTGGTAGGTGTTTTTTTAAAAATACTAAAACGTTCATTTGAAAAGTCTAAAATGGATCCGTCAGTTTCCGGATTCTTGTTATCCATTATAAGGATGCTTGGATATGTTCTTGTTTTCATTACTGCTGCCGCAATTGTGGGAATTGAGGTGACCAGTTTTGTTACAATTTTAGGAACGGCATCTTTGGCAATCGGTTTAGCACTACAGGGTGCTTTATCCAATCTGGCAGGAGGCGTATTGATTTTATTGTTAAAGCCGTTTCAGGTAGGAGATTACATTATTGAAAATAACAAGAATAACGAAGGTACGGTTGTTTCCATTGATATTTTTTATACGAGATTGCGGACACACGATAATCGGATGGTGGTAATACCGAATGGTATTTTGGCAGATAATTCTTTGATTAATCTGACGGAAGAAGTCAAAAGAAAAGTGGAAATTAAAATTGCAATTGCATATCAAAGTGATATGAATAAAGTAAAACAGGTTGTAAATGACCTTTTAGCAGCTGAGGAACGGATATGTAAAGAAGAACCGATTGATATTTTTATTGATTCGTTTGATGACAGCGGTATGACGTTGGGAATTCGTGTATGGGTTTTGACAAATGATTTCTGGCCGGTAACATGGAGTTTGAGGGAGGCTGTAAAAAATGCATTTGACGAAAATGGCATTGAAATTCCGTATAACCGATTAGAGGTTGATATTAAAAAATGAAGTGAATAATATACAAATATATATGAATAATTATACAAATGCAAGCTTGACAAACAAAAGCTGTGTGCGTACAATTTAATAATATTGTATGGAACAAAAGAAAGGGGAAACAAATGAAAGCGGCAGATTATAATTTAACAAAAGAGGATATTATAGAGATGTCAGATCAATATCTGTTAGATATTGGATATCATTTTCCGATTGTGGTTGAAAAGGCAGATGGTATGATATTAACGGATGCAGACGGAGATGAATATTTGGATTTTTATGCGGGAATCGCTGTAAATTCAGTAGGAAACTGTAATGAAAAGGTAGTGAAAGCGGTACAGGAGCAGGTCGCACAGGTGATGCATACTTCTTTGTATCCTTATAATACACCGCAGGCAATGCTTGCAAAATTGATTTGCGAACAGACAGGCTTTGACCGTGTGTTTTTCCAGAATTCCGGAACGGAATCCAATGAAGCAATGATTAAAATGGCAAGAAAATACGGAATTGAAAAATACGGACCGGAGCATTTTCATATTGTAACAGCGAAAAGAAGTTTTCATGGACGTACATTTGGTTCAATGATTGCAACCGGACAGCCGGATAGTGCGATTCAGAAGAACTTTCATTCGGATTTATCCGGATTTTCCTATGCGGAATATAATAATTTAGACAGTTTTAGAAAAGCGTGTACGGAAAATACAATTGCGATTATGGTGGAACCTGTTCAGGGAGAAGGCGGAGTTTATCCGGCACAAAAGGAATTTCTGGAAGGCTTGCGTAAGTTGTGCGATGAAAAAGGAATGTTATTGTTATTTGATGAAGTACAGACCGGTTGGTGCAGATGTGGTGAGACAATGGCATTTATGCATTATGGAGTAAAGCCGGATGCAATATCGATGGCTAAGGCTTTAGGCGGTGGACTGCCATTGGGTGGTGTTGCCATGACACAGGAGTGTGCGGATGCTTTAACACCGGGTTCTCACGGATGTACTTTTTCCGGTAATCCGGTATGTTGTGCTGCCGGATATGCAGCAGTGACGGAATTGCTTGACAAGAATCTGGCTGCAAATGCGAAAAATGTAGGAAACTATTTTATGGAACAATTACAAACCCTTCCTCATGTGAAAGAAGTTCGAGGATTGGGTCTGTTGGTGGGATTGGAATTAGAGGATGTTGATGCGGTACAGGTAAAGATTAAGGCAATGGAACATAAATTGCTGGTAACTGCAACTTCAAACCGGATTATCCGTATGGTTCCGCCATTGATTGCAACAAAAGAGGATTGTGATAAAGCAGTGGAAATCCTAAAAACAGCGATAAAAGAAGTTTGTTGACTTTGTGCCGAATCTATTGCATACTAGAAGTAATATGGAGGCACAGGTATGGATATACGAAAGCAAATTAAAGACATAGATGTCGACATCTCTGCACGATGCAGACAGCTTGAAGAATTGCGAACAGAATGCAGTGCAAGTGAGAAGGGTGTTAGCGTGTTATCGGCCAATTTATCAATTAGCCGTGATTATTTAAAAACAAAGAGAAATAATAATATATTAATTTTTGATGATCGGGAAGATTTCTACAAAATAGAGTTGGAAAATTTAAAGGACGATAAGAGTAATTATATTATTGTTGATTTTGATGGGGAATATTATGATAAGACATCAAAGCAGTTTGAAGCACATGGGTTTGGTGTAAAATCAATTAACTTGATTCAGGTAGAACAAAGTGACGGATACAATCCGTTCGCTTATATACAAAATGAAGTAGATGTGGATGTAATTGTGCAATGTATTATGGGAAATACCCGTTCAACCTATGTTTCCGGTATAAGTGAAGGAGATCGGTACGTTGTAAAAAGTCTGGAACAGACCTTTTTGAAGATATTGATATCCTGCTATATGAAGTACGGAACATCTAAGACCTTGACTGCGGCAGCAAACTTATTAAGAAGTGATAAATGTGAGCAGACATTGGACAAGCTGTTTTCCGGTCAGTATCCACAGGGACCGAGTGAGGTGGAATGTAAGCGTTTCCGGATTTTTAAGCAGGATGCAGGAGAACGCTATTTTGATATCCTGCAATCATGCAGTGAACGGATTGCATTTTTTAAGGATGAGAGATTGATGGCTCTTACAAAGAAGGAGTCTATTTCATTTCAGCATTTATATCAGGCAAAACAGGTTCTGTATATTATTATACCGTCATCTTTAAGAGAGGTGGAGTTGTTTACCTCGTTGTTGTTATCGCAGATAACTTATACATTGTGTAATGAATCAAGAAAACATAACAATGACCGGATGGTTATGTTATATCTGAATTATTTTGCGGATGCGGGAGCTATATCGAACTTTGAACGATTGTTACCGGATATTCAGCAATATAATATCGGATGTATGATACATGTTAACAATATGGTCAGGGTAAAAGAAGTATATCCAAAGTGGAATGAATTGTTTGCAAGTTGTGACACGGTATTGTATTTGGGTTCAAGAGATTCGAATATAAGAGAATATTTCCATTCAATAGCAGACGACAATGTAATCCGCAGACGTAAGATGTTAGGAAAAGATGTATATAAAACCTCTGTATTTAAACGGGAAGAGCTTGACAGTTTAGATGAAAAAGAATGTGTATGTGTTGTGAAGGGGGAAGGAACCTTTTTACTCCCTAAAATTGATGCATATGATAATCTGTAAAGAAAAAAAGCGGGCTTATCAATTGGTTTTCAACCGGTTGATAAGCTCGCTTTTGCTATATCGATGGCATCTACAAAACGTTCGAATGCATCTTCTCCATCAAACCATATCATTTTATCGCCATTCTTGATTACGATATCGGCACCATTTTTACCTAACGAAATGTACCGGTTATCATCAATGATTAAATCTGTACCTTCATTATTATCAATTTCCTGCCGAGCCATGTAGTCACCCCTTCTCAAACGTATAATCCTTTTCTTTATTATAACGGAAAACAGAGGAATATGAAATACAAAATATTGCATAAAATTGTGAATGTTTTTTAAACATAATAAAAACAGATTGATGAAAATTAAAAGAATGTTGATACAAGGGTACAAATTTTGACAAAAATCCATGCTTTTAGAGTGTAGTTGCTTGTTATGTTTGATAAATTGTTGTAGAATAGAATAAGTATGTTTTCATAAAAGAATGGAAGCAGAACAAAAATTAAGAAATGAGGA
This sequence comes from uncultured Lachnospiraceae bacterium, assembly GCA_934293575.1. Taxonomy (GTDB): domain Bacteria; phylum Bacillota; class Clostridia; order Lachnospirales; family Lachnospiraceae; genus CAG-590. Next base: position 49,030 of record CAKQYU010000001.1, read on the forward strand.
TTTGTAGTATGGCACAATTGTGGGGTGGACGTTTTACAAAAGAAACGGACAAGTTAGTATATAATTTTAATGCATCGATTTCGTTTGATCAGAAGTTTTATAAAGAGGATATGGAAGGTAGTATTGCGCATGTTAAGATGCTTGCTGCAACCGGTATTCTGACGGAAGAAGAACGGGATCAGATCATTCAGGGAATAGAGGGAATTTTAAAGGATGTGGAAAGCGGTAAACTGGTTATTTCTTCTGAATATGAAGATATTCACAGCTTTGTGGAAGCAAATCTGATCGAGCGGATTGGTGATGCCGGTAAAAAATTACATACGGGGCGTTCCCGTAATGATCAGGTAGCATTGGATATGCGTTTATATACCAGAAAAGAAGTTGTCCAGTTAAAGGAATTGGTAAAAAATTTATTGCTCACATTACAGGATTTAATGAAGAAACATATCGATACATATATGCCGGGATTTACACATTTGCAAAAGGCGCAGCCAATCACATTGGCACATCATTTTGGTGCTTATATGGAAATGTTCAAACGGGATTATGAGAGGTTAAGTGATATTTATGAAAGAATGAATTATTGTCCGCTCGGTGCGGGTGCCCTGGCTGGAACAACTTATCCGTTAGACCGCAATCTGACAGCAGAACTGTTAGGATTTAAAGGGCCGACTCTTAACAGTATGGATTCCGTTTCGGATAGGGATTATGTAATTGAATTGTTAAGTGCATTGTCAACAATTATGATGCATTTAAGCAGATTTTCAGAGGAAATCATTATCTGGAATTCAAATGAATATCAGTTTGTGGAATTGGACGATGCATACAGTACCGGAAGTTCCATCATGCCGCAGAAAAAAAATCCGGATATTGCAGAACTGGTTCGTGGAAAGACCGGACGTGTATACGGTGCATTGATGCAGATGCTTACTACCATGAAGGGAATACCGCTTGCTTATAATAAGGACATGCAGGAGGATAAGGAATTAACCTTTGATGCAATTGATACGGTAAAGGGTTGTTTGGCATTGTTTACCGGAATGATTCGTACGATGACAGTGAATAAAAAAACAATGGAAAGCAGTGCAAAGAATGGATTTACCAATGCCACGGATGCAGCGGATTATCTGGTTAATCATGGGGTACCGTTCAGGGATGCACATGGTATTGTCGGACAGTTGGTATTATATTGTATTGAGAAAAATATCTCACTTGATGATATGAGTTTAGAGGAGTATCAGAAGATTTCTCCGGTGTTTGAAGAAGATATCTATGATGCAATCAGTTTAAAAACCTGCGTAGAAAAACGAGAGACCATTGGTGCTCCAAGTAAAAAGGCAATGGAACAGGTGATTTCATTGAATGAGGAGTATCTGAATCGTTTACAATAAGAAAGAGAATCTTTGAAGAAAAGAGGATGAGTTATGAACAAAACAACGAAGGCAACATTAGATGCAGCAAAGCGAATGATAAAGGGTGGAATTGAATTGGAAGAGGTTTCTCTTTTGTTGGATATTCCAAAGGAAAAACTGATTCCGATTAAAGAAGAAGTGGATGAGGACATTCGCAAGGTATATGGTAACCTTGATAATTATGATTTTACAAAGGAACAATACATTTTCGATGATTACAATGACACAGGCGCGGATGTGGATATTCCGGATGAAATTAAAGAGGAAATGTAAACCCTGAACGGATAAAAAACAGGTAATATGAGGATAGAGTATGAAAGATAAATACGATGTAGTAATCGTAGGAAATGGGGTTGCAGGACTATTTGCTGCACTGCATTTACCGGATGATAAGGAAATTGCCATTATTACAAAGGGTGAGTTAGAAGAGTGTGATTCTTTTCTTGCCCAGGGTGGTATCTGTGTTTTGAAAAATGAAGAGGATTATACAGATTTTTTTGAAGATACATTACGGGCAGGTCATTATGAAAATGACAGAAGTGCTGTGGATTTGATGATACGATCTTCTCAGGATGTCATTAAAGAATTGGTGGACTATGGAGTTGACTTCGAGCGACAGCATGGAGAATTTGTATTTACCAGAGAGGGAGGACATACCACATATCGGATTCTTCATCATGAGGATTTAACCGGAAAAGAAATTACGTCGAAACTTTTGGATGCGGTAAAACAAAAAAAGAACATTTCTTTGTTTGTAAAAACAACAATGGTGGACATACTAGAAGAGAAGAACTGTTGTTATGGTGTAATCCTTGAAACAGAAGAAGGACTGGTTAAAAAAGTATTTGCGGATTATACGATATGGGCGTGTGGAGGAATTGGTGGTTTGTATCAACATTCTACGAACTTTCCGCAGCTGACAGGAGATGCTTTGGCGATTTCTTTAAAGCATAACGTAGAATTGGAAAATGTTGACTATGTTCAAATTCATCCAACGATATTATATTCCCGAAAGCCGGGTAGACGGATTTTGATATCGGAGTCTGTTCGCGGTGAGGGAGCAATCTTATTAAATAAAGCCGGAGAGCGGTTTGCGGATGAGTTACTGCCAAGAGATTTGCTGACACAGGAAATCCTGAAACAAATGAAAAAAGACGGAACCGAATTTGTATATCTTTCATTGGAAAATATGGATGCGAAAGAGATAGAGGGCAGATTCCCCAATATTTACCAATACTGTCTTGAAGAGGGATATGATATTACAAAGGAACCGATACCGGTTGTTCCGGCACAACATTATTTTATGGGAGGCGTCAAGGTTGACTTGAACGGATGTACTTCGATGAAACGACTGTACAGTGCGGGAGAAACTGCATGTAATGGTGTTCATGGTGCAAATCGTCTTGCAAGTAATTCATTACTTGAAAGTCTTGTATGGGCGAAAAATGCCGCCTGTCATATCCGAAAACATTACGAAAAAATGCCGGAAGATGAGGTAAGAGAAAAATTTAAGCTGTTATTAGATTGCAATCTTCCTTCTTATGAAATTGTAGCAGAGGATTATCATAACAGTGTAAAAAAGAAAATTGAAGAAGATAAAAAAGCAAGACAGCAAAGAGGAGAAAACAAATGAGAGAATTGATGAATTTGAATATTGACACAATTATTTTGCAGGCGTTAAGAGAGGATATTACCAGTGAGGATATTACAACTAATTCCGTAATGCCGGAGTATCAGTTAGGAGAGGTTGAATTAATCTGTAAACAGGATGGTGTACTTGCCGGTCTTGAGGTATTTAAACGGGTTTTTGAATTATTGGATTCTTCAACTACTTTTGATATGCAGGTAAAAGATGGAGATATGGTTAAGAAGGGACAATTACTTGGAACGATAAAGGGTGACATCCGCGTGTTGTTAGAGGGTGAGCGTACCGCACTGAATTATCTTCAGAGAATGAGTGGAATTGCAACTTATACACACTCCATTGCAGTTTTATTTGAGGGTAGTAAAACAAAGTTATTGGATACAAGAAAAACAACACCCAATATGCGTGTATTTGAAAAATATGCAGTTAAAGTAGGTGGTGGATATAATCATCGTTTTAATTTATCGGATGGTATTTTATTAAAGGATAATCATATAGGTGCTGCAGGCGGCGTAAAAGAGGCTGTACATATGGCGCAGGAATATGCACCGTTTGTAAGAAAAATTGAAGTTGAATGTGAGAATTTGCAGATGGTTTCGGAGGCGGTTGAGGCCGGTGCGGATATTATCATGTTAGATAATATGGATAAGGAAACCATGAAAGAAGCAATCCGGATGATTGACGGAAGAGCAAAGACAGAATGTTCCGGTAATGTTACAAAGGAAAATGTTGCAAATCTCATAGATTTAGGTGTTGATTATGTATCATCGGGTGCATTGACACATTCTGCACCGATTATGGATCTGTCACTGAAAAATTTGCATAGAATTTAGGTAGAGGTTTTTATGGAGCGATTGAAAGAGACAATTGACAAAATGAGACCATGGATATTAGTGGTTTTGATTGGAATAACCTTTTATGAAGTATTGGAACATTTGGTGCCGGTATGGAAGGCTGTTTCTACAATTGCATCTGTATTTATGCCATTTGTTGTAGGTGCTGCATTGGCTTGGCTTTTGGATATCCCCGTGCGGCGTTTGGAATCGACAAAAGTAATGAAAAGAGGATTGGCCATTACGATTGTATTGGTTGGTGTGATTTTGTTTTTTGTGTTGCTTGTAGAGATGGTTGTGCCACAGCTTACTTTAAGTGCAAAAAGTTTTATGGAAAATGCACCGGATTATATACAGAATGTGGAGGATTTTGTCAAGAAGATACCGGTAGTCAATCAGCTTGATGTCAGTCAGTCGGTTTTATTTGACTGGGATATGATAAGTTCTAAGGGAGTGGATCTGCTATCAAATTACGGAGGCAGCTTATTATCCTATGGAATGGAATTTGGAAGCAGTCTGTTATCGGTTCTTACTTCAATTGTATTTTCTGTCTATGTATTATTGGAAAAAGACAATATGGTACGACAGATGAAAATGATTTTTAAAGCATTGTTTTCACCAAAGATATGTGAAGGAATTTTGCATATTTATAATCTGGCAGACAAAATGATGACCGGATTTTTGGTCGGAAAGATAATTGACAGTCTGATTATCGGAGTTTTGACAGCGGTTCTGATGACGATATTCCATATTCCGTTTGTTCCGTTAATCAGTGTATTGGTAGGAATTACGAATATTATTCCGATTTTTGGTCCAATCATCGGAGGCGTGATTGGTGCGGTTTTGATATTACTTGCAGAACCGAGTCATTTTATTGTATTCGTAATTTTGATTATTATTATCCAGCAGACGGATGGTCATTTTATCGGGCCAAAGATTTTGGGTGACACGGTAGGTCTGTCAACTGCATGGACATTATTTGCAATTTTGATTGGCGGAGAATTGTTTGGATTTGCAGGAATGGTATTGGGTGTTCCGGTATTTGCGATGATGTATTCGCTGATAAGGGAATTTATCTATAAACGTTTGGAGCGGGCAGATTGCAAATCCGATGTTGCCAATCAGAATGAAACTTAATTAGAATGAAACACGATGAAAAGGTGTCTTTGACATCTTTTTTTTATGCAGAAAATACAATGAAATGCTTGAATAATATACATAAAATATGTATAATTATAAATCATTGTTTGCATATACAGAATATGGAAATGGTGCTATAATCTTTTGGGTGCTTGAAGAATGAAAAATGCACCGATGGAAAGAGGAAAGAAGGGAATAAAATGATTAAGGTTGGAATTATTGGTTCTACCGGATATGCGGGTCAGGAATTGGTAAGATTATTATTAGGACACAAAGAGGCAGAAATTGTATGGTATGGTTCAAGAAGCTATATTGACAAAAAATATTATGAAGTCTTTGGTAATATGTTTGAAATTGTAGATAATAAATGCTTGGATGATAATATGGATGAATTAGCGGATAAGGCAGATGTGATTTTTACGGCTACCCCTCAGGGACTTTGTGCATCTTTAGTGAATGAGGATATTTTATCTAAGGTTAAAATTATTGATTTAAGTGCGGATTTCCGAATTAAGGATGTTACCACATATGAAAAATGGTATGGAATTGAACATAAATCACCGGAATATATTGAGGAAGCAGTTTACGGATTGTGTGAAATCAACAGAGAGCAGATTAAGGGAAAACGGTTAATTGCAAACCCGGGTTGTTACACAACCTGTTCGATTCTTTCACTGTACCCACTTGTAAAAGAAGGAATTATTGATCCGGACACAATTATTATCGATGCAAAATCCGGTACATCGGGAGCCGGACGAGGTGCAAAGATTAATAATCTGTATTGTGAAGTGAATGAAAACATTAAGGCGTATGGTGTAACAACACATCGTCATACACCGGAGATTGAGGAACAGTTGGGATATGCATGTAATAAGAAGATTGTACTGAACTTTACACCACATCTGGTACCGATGAACAGAGGAATTTTGGTTACTGCATATGCAAATCTGAAGAAAGAATATACGTATGAAGAATTAAAGGCAGTTTATGATAAATATTATGCCAAGGAACATTTTGTAAGAGTATTGGAAAAAGATGTTCCGCCGGAAACCAGATGGGTGGAAGGAAGTAACTATGTGGATGTTAATTTTAAGATTGATAAAAGAACCGGAAGAGTTGTTGTGATGGGGGCGTTAGATAATCTGGTAAAGGGTGCTGCCGGACAGGCGATTCAAAATATGAATCTGATATTTGGATTGCCGGAAACCATGGGATTGGAACAGGCACCGATGTTCCCGTAAATTGATACCGTCAGGATAGAAAAGGAGAAAGAACATGATTAACAAGCAGACAGATATGGAACAGGTAATTGCAAAGGCTTATACATTAAGTGAGGCGCTTCCGTATATTCAAAAATTTAACGGAACCAAAATTGTTGTAAAATACGGTGGCAGTGCCATGTTGGATGAAAACTTAAAATACAATGTAATCCGTGATATTGCTATGCTGAAATTAATTGGATTGAAACCGATTATTGTACATGGTGGCGGAAAAGAAATCAGTAAATGGGTAAGTATGATCGGTAAGGAACCGGAATTTATCAATGGTTTACGTGTTACAGATGCCCAGACAATGGAAATTGCGGAAATGGTATTATCGAAGGTGAATAAAGGACTGGTACAGATGATGCAGAAGCTTGGAATCAATGCTGTTGGTATCAGTGGTAAAGATGCCGGTCTGATGACCGTTACCAAGAAGTTTCCGGGAGGAAAAGATATTGGTTATGTAGGAGAGGTTACGGATGTCAACAGTAAGATTTTAGATACGCTGATTGACAATGATTTTATACCGGTTATCGCACCGATTGGTTCTTCAAAGGATTTTGAAAGCTATAATATCAATGCGGATGATGCAGCATGTGCGGTGGCAAAAGCAATTAATGCGGAAAAATTAGTCTTTTTAACGGATATTGAAGGTATCTATATGGATCCGAATGATAAAGAGTCTTTGATTTCAGAGATGAATGTTGCGGAGGCGAAAGAATTTATTGAAAAGGGTATTGTAGGTGGAGGAATGTTACCAAAGCTTACAAACTGTATTGATGCAATCGAAAACGGTGTTTCAAGAGTCCATGTATTAGACGGTCGTGTGGAACATTGTCTGTTATTGGAGTTCTTTACCGAAAAGGGTATTGGTACGGCTATTTTGAAAGAGCCATTATTTTAGAGGAAAGTATGAAGAAAAAAATATTAATGGGATTGATTTTAGTCAGTGTCGGTTTATTGACCGGTTGCTTTAACCAAAAAACACCGGAAATAAAAAAGTATAGCGATTATGATGATTTGATGGATAATCTGAAAAAGGATACAGAAGATGAAAAACTGACTTGCTGGTATGCCGAACAATCCGATAAAGATTGGCTTTCCGATTTGGCAAAAAAATTTCAAAAGGAATACGGAATAGAAGTGGAACTGGTACACTATGACGGAGTGTCTCTGTTTGAAGATATGAATCGGGCGAATTTAGACGGCAGCGGACCGGATGTATATTTTTGTGAAAACGATCAGTTGGAACTTGCAAGAAATAGCGGAATGGCTGTTGCAAATGAAAATCTGGATGCTGATTTTTTGAAAAAATATTATCCCGATACAGCAATTAATGCAATTTCTTTTCAGGGAAAAACATACGGATATCCGGTATATTTTGATACGTATTGTTTTGTATATGACAAAGAATTGCTGCAATCTGCTCCCGCATCCATGGAGGATATTTTAGCATTTTCGGACGATTATTCCGATACGGGACTTACAAAAGCAATTTTACGGTGGGATGTTTCGGATCCATATATTAATACGATGTTTTTGGCTGCCAATGCGAATATCTTTGGGGAAAACGGAGATGATGCATCGCAGTTTGAGATTGTAAACGATCAAACCGTTGCTGCCATGAAATATTTTAATTCCATCAGTGAATATATGTGGATGGATAAGAGCAATATATCACATGATATTGTAAAACAGAGAATTGAGGATAATACGCTGATTATGGGACTTTGCAAATCCGATATTTTATCTGTGGTTAATAATGAGGATTCAACTTATCAGATTACTTATGTTCCAAGTCTTACAAAGGATATGGCTTCCAAGCCGTATTCAACTACTTATATAGCAATGGTCAATCCATATGGGAAAGAAAATATCGGAAACATGTTTGCTGCATATGTGAGTATCAAACATCCGGAGTTGCGGTATGAAGGAAACGGGAAATTGCCGGTTATTAATCAAAAGGATGGGTTTGATGAAAAGCAGTCAATCATTTATGCACAATACCTGAATTCAACACCGGTTCCAAAGGTAATGATATTGGGTGATTACATGAATGAAAGTGCAATTGCATTTGATGCAATATGGGAAGGAAAAGATGTTGAAACACAGTTATCTTCGCTACAGGAAAGAATGGATGCAATTATAAAAGAAAATTAACTACGATTAATATTACATGTAATAAAAAAACAGAAAATGAATATAATAAATGAAAAGCAGTGTAACGGCATACACTGCTTTTCATTTTGTAAAAATGGAGGATTGTGTGATGTGGGGATTTATTATTGCATGTATTTCGGGGGCATTGATGAGTATTCAGGGTGTATTTAATACAGGTGTTACAAAACAGTCGGGACCATGGATAACAAACAGTTTTGTACAACTTACCGCTCTTTTAGTCTGCCTTGGTTTTTATTTTTTTTCGGAGATGGGGAAGGTAACGGTAGGACAATTATTAAAGGTAAATCCCAAATACATGTTATTAGGTGGTGTGATAGGAGCTTTTATTACATTAACGGTTATTAAAAGTATGGAAATGTTAGGTCCTGCACAGGCGATACTGGCAATTGTCATAACACAGGTTTTAGTAGGATATCTGATTGAATTGTTTGGTCTGTTTGGTGTGGAGAAGGTACCGTTTTCATGGACAAAATGTATGGGTATGTTGTTGTCAATTATCGGAGTGGTTATCTTTGAATTAAAAAAATAAAATACAAGAAAACCGAAAAAAGAGGTTGTAAAATGTAAGGATTTTCGGTATTATGGTTCTGTATCGAATTATATCTAATTGTCGGCACTCCTGTTTATATGAAATCAAAAGGAGTGTTACATATGAATAGAATGAAATATATTATAATCGTGCTTGCATTTATTGGTATGACAGGATGCGGGCAGGAGAAAAACATTGTATTGTCAGATGATATGACGGATTATGAAGAACAGACCGATGTTCCCAAAGAGGATGCGGGTGAGGATAAGTCAGAGGATACTCTGATTTATGTGTATGTCTGTGGTCATGTGAATAATCCGGGCGTATATGCGTTAGAAGCCACTGCCAGAATCTGTGATGCCTTAAAACAGGCAGGCGGAGTGACAGAGGATGCAAATCCTATAGCCTTAAAACAGGCAGAGCATATGACGGACGGAATGACAATCTATGTGCCGGGTATGGATGAAGAATTAGAGATGACGCAATCGGAATACACGGCAGAGGATGGTCTTGTTAATATTAATTGTGCGGATCGGGATGCCTTGATGACAGTACCGGGAATTGGCGAAAGCAAAGCAGATGCCATCATTTCTTATCGCGAGCAAAACGGTAATTTTGCAGCAATTGAGGATTTGATGAAAATTCCGGGAATCAAAGAAGGTGTTTTTAACAAGATGAAGGATTATATTAAAGTATCCAATTAAATTTGTTATTAAGTTGATTCATATTATGGTTGATATGGATTTGTATATATAGAGGAGAATTGTAATGAAAAAAGTTTTGGTTGTTGATGATGAAAAATTAATTGTAAAAGGAATTAAATTTTCATTGGAACAGGATGATATGGTTGTAACGCCTGCTTATGACGGAACAGAAGCTGTTGAGCTGGCAAAAAATAATGATTTTGATATGATTTTATTAGATATTATGTTGCCGGGGTTGTCGGGATTTGAAGTATGTCAGGCAATTCGTGATTTTTCGGATGTACCTATAATTATGCTGACTGCCAAGGGCGATGATATGGATAAGATTTTGGGCCTTGAATATGGTGCGGACGATTATATTACAAAACCATTTAATATTTTAGAGGTGAAGGCAAGAATTAAGGCTATTATGCGCCGAAATCAGAAGAAAAATCCTGCAATGGAACAACCGAAGAAAATTGTGGAAGGGGATTTGTCAATCGAATTGGACAGCCGTGTTGTTACAATCGCAGGAGATGAAATTAACCTGACTGCAAAGGAATTTAATATACTGACTCTTTTGTTATTGCATCCGAATAAAGTTTATTCCAGAGATGACCTCTTGAAGGCTGTCTGGGGAAGTGATTCTTTAGGGGATGGACGAACCGTAGATGTTCATGTCAGAAGACTTCGTGAAAAAGTAGAAGAAAATCCTGGTGAGCCAAAGTACATTCAGACAAAGTGGGGAGTTGGTTACTATTTTAAAAAATAAAAAAACGAATCCATTCCGTAGTCTGAGAGTAATTATATTTTTATCTTTTTTGGGGTTGTCTGTCATTGTCATGTTGTCATTTAGCTTTATGATTCAGCATGCATACAATCAGAAAACCTTAGATGAAAAATTATCATCCGTACAGAATGAATGCAGTATTATGGGTAACCAGATTCTTGTGAATCAGTTTATTATCGATTCTCTTCAAGACAATCTTAATATGGAAATTGATCAGTTAGCAAATGTATGGGAAGGCAGAATTTTAGTTGTGGATTCCAACTACAAAATCATAAAAGATACCTATACGATTGATCAGGGAAATTATATTATTTATGATAATGTATTTGCCGTGATGCATGGAGACAAAGAGCGTAATGTCCGGATGCTGGATGATTATGCGGAAATCATGATTCCGATTACAGGTTCGGATAAGGTGATTAACGGTGTTATGATTGCAACGGTATCTCTTTCTGATATCAAAGAAACGAATTCCTATATCAAATTACAGATGAATATTATGATTGTTTTATTTGTTCTTTTAAGTATTGTGATTGCATACTGTATTTCCAAATACGGATTAAAGGATATTGCGAGATTAAATACGCAGATCATAAAGATGAGTGAAGGTCATTTGGAACAGATTGATATCGGAAAATCCGTAAAAGAAGTAGAAGATTTGACAGAGTCCTTTAATGTATTGATTGATAAAATGCAGGTACTTGAAACATCCCGTCAGGAATTTGTATCGAATGTCTCACATGAACTAAAAACACCGATTACATCCATGAAAGTGTTAGCGGATTCGTTGTTGTTACAGGAGGATATACCGGCAGAACTGTATCGGGAATTTATGACGGATATGGTGGATGAAATTGATCGTGAGACGAAGATAATTAATGACTTATTGACTCTGGTCAAAATGGATAAAAAGGCAGCGGCATTAAATGTTGAACCGGTTAATATTAATGGGCTTTTGGAATTACTGTTAAAGAGAATTAAACCGATTGCGGCAAAACGTAATATTGAAGTTATATTTGAAAGCTTTCGTGATGTCGTAGGAGAAGTGGATGAAGTAAAACTTTCTTTGGCATTTTCCAATTTAATTGAGAACGCGATTAAGTATAATAATGATGGAGGAACGGTACACGTATCGTTAAATGCTGACCACAAATTCTTTTATGTTAAGGTACAGGATAATGGTGTGGGTATTCCGGAGGATTGTCAGTCACAGGTGTTTGAACGGTTTTATCGTGTTGACAAGGCAAGGAGCAGAGAAACCGGTGGAACGGGACTTGGTCTGGCAATTACAAGAAATGCTATTTTGATGCATAAGGGCGCAATTAAACTGTATTCAAAACCGATGGAAGGAACAACATTTACCGTTCGCATTCCGTTAAAATATGTTAGTTGATACAAATAGGAGACAGGATGATGAAAAAAGTGTATGTGTGTCTCATGTTGTGTGTGATTGGTTTACTTGTTGCATGCGGAAAGCAGGAGGCAAAGAATGATACAGTAATAAAACCGGGTGTAAATGAGATATATATTTATTACCGTAATATAAATCAAAATGAATTACATTCAGAAATTTACCGGTTACAGTCAAAGGATGACATTCTTTCCAATGTAAGTGATATTATGAATACATTGGAGAATGTGGAAAAAGGAAGTGATTATGCTTCTCCGTTTGCAAGTGGTATTATCTATAATAAATGTAATCACGGACAGCGAAAAGGAAATCTGGAACTGTGGTTTGATATCAATTATGACAGCTTGAGTGCGGAAGATTTATTGTTTTTTAAAGCCTGTGTAGTAAAATCCGTTTTGAATCTTGACGGAGTTAATTCTGTTACGATGTATCTGACGGATTTGGCGAATACAGATAAGGAGACTTCTACTGTTTCGGAAAGCTTTGATGATGATTCTTTTAATATGGCATTTGACAGTGAGAACGGATATAGTCAGCAGGGTACGATTACGGTATATTTTGCGAATGAAGACGGAACGGTTTTGAAGGAATATCGGAAAGAGGTAGAAATCAGCAACACGACTTCTCTGCCACGACTGGTATTAGAGACATTGATTGAAGGACCGGGAGACTCAAAGGAATATACGGCAACGATACCGAAGACAACCAAAATACAAAAGGTGTCGGTAAAGGATGGTATCTGTTATGTAGATTTAAGTGATGAATTCTATGATGCCCAGAATCCGTTACAAAATGATCTGATTGTATATTCGGTAGTGAATTCTTTGGTTGAACTTCCAAATGTATCAAAGGTTCAATTTTTAAAGAATGGTGAAAAACAGGCATTGTTCAGAGGCAGTTTTGCCTTTGATGGAATTTTTGAAAGAAATTTGGATTTAATTGAACAGGAAACAAATGAATAGAATAAGGAGGGACATATCCCCTTGAAAAGACCAGTGCTTTATTGGATAAGCTTGTTCATACTTGGAGAGTTTGTAAGCATGCGATTGCCGGTAATAACATTGGGAGGTTGTGTGATTGGAGTGCTTTTGGTAATACTATGCACTCCATTTCTTTTTTATCGAAGCAAAAAAGATAAACACTTAAGCAGAATCTGGAATAGTGGTATAATTGCGTTTTTGTTAGGAGTTGCCTGCGTGATGTATCTTTCCGGAAAGGTTCAAATTTTACAAAGTACATACGAAAAAGAGATTGCATTTTACGGAAAGGTAATATCCGGAGAAGTAAAAAATACAAACTATTACTACACATTACATTTAAAACAACTGACCATAGGAGAACAGTCCTATCTGATGAACCAGAATATACGGTTAGCTGCAAAACAGGATATGGATTTATATCCGGGGGATGTAATATGGGGAACGGGAACAGGAAAAGCTTATCGAAGGGCTTCTAATCCGGGTGGATATGATGAACAAAGCTATCAGTATTCCAATGGGAATTATCTGGATTTGGAATCTGTAAGGATAATAAAGAAAAAATGTTTTCCTTTTGGTTTACGTTATCTGCTATTTCAACTGCGGTCAAAATTGACCGGTATCTATCAAAATATATTGCCGGAGAAAGAGGCATCCTTAGCAGCAGCTATGGTATTGGGAGACAAGCAGAATCTGGATACGGATATAAAACAGATGTATCAGAAAAACGGAATTGCACATTTGCTGGCAATTTCCGGACTGCATATTGCAATGATTGGAGGAACTCTATATCGGTTATTAAGAAAATGGATCGGAGGTTATGTAATTCCGGTAGGAACCGGAATTGTGTTTGTCCTGTTTTATGGAATGCTTACGGGATTGGCAGGTGCAACCTGCAGGGCAGCAGTGATGCTAAGTCTTTCGTTTGTTGCAGATTTGACCGGAAGAAAATACGATTTAATTTCATCACTTTTTATTGCACTTTTTTTGATGCTGGCAAAAAATCCTTATCAGATGACGCAGACCGGATTTTTACTTTCTTTTGGTGCTATTTTGGGAATTGCGGTGATTTATCCCATTTGGAATTTATGGATAGAAAATTTGCCGAAATGGACGGATGCGTTATTTGTCAGTATCAGTGTGCAGTTGATACTGATACCGGTTATGCTCTATTATTTTTATGAGATTCCGGTATATGGAGTTTTTTTGAATGTATTGGTCATTCCGATGATGGGTGTTTTGCTGGCATGTCTGATTCTTGCCGGATTGGTGGGACTTTTTAACCTGTCGGTAGCAAGCTGTATTGTTATTCCGGTAAGGATTATTTTTAAATTATATGAAATTTTGTGCGGACTATGGGAACGGATACCGGGAAATATCTTTTGTATGGGACGACCGGATAAAGGATGGATGATTGGATATTACGGTATTCTTATTTTACTTTTGCTTTACACTTATTTCGGTAAGCGGAAATGGAGAGTTTTTATCCTTTATTGTTGTTTTCTTTTGCTTTTTTTCTGCTATCCGGTTGTGGAAAGACAGGACTTATTCATCTGTATGTTTGATGTAGGACAGGGAGACGGTATATATATAAGAACACCGGAACAGGATAATATTCTGGTGGATGGGGGAAGCAGTTCGCAAAAAAACATCGGAACGTATATATTAAAAAACGGACTAAAATATTATGGCTGCAACCATCTAGACTATGTTATCGTAACGCATAGTGACAGTGACCATTACAGTGGAATTTCTGAATTGCTGGAAAATGCTGTTTTGCCGATTGATAATCTGATTTTGCCGGATATTCAAAATCCGGATGCAGCGTATTTACAGTTGGAAAAATTGGCAGAAAAAAGAGGGTGCCGGGTGTATCATATGAAGGAAGAAGATCAACTTGTATTCGGAAAGGTTCGTATGGAATGTTTTAATCCACAGAACATTTCGTACGAGGATAAAAATACAGGGAGTCTTGTGTTCTGGTTGAATTTCAAAGAATTTGATATGCTGCTTACCGGAGATATGGATTCCTCTGTAGAAAAACGTTTGGAAAACAGGTTATCAGAATCAGCGAAAAAAGGCTTGGATGTGTTAAAGGTTGCACATCATGGTTCGGATACAGCTTCTTCCAAAGATTTTCTGGAAAAACTTCAGCCTGCGTTTGCATGTATCAGTGTGGGCAGTCAAAACAGATACGGACATCCTCATGCACAGACGATAGAGAATTTGGAAGCGGTTCATACAGGTATTTTTCGTACAGACAGGCAAGGTGCTATCTGTATACATACGGATGGTGCTACGATGGATATTTGTGGTTATTTGGATGAGAAAAGTTGATTAAATAGTTTGGCTGTAGTAGAATAAATGCATGATTACAGGCAGGGTGATTTTATGGATACAATGAACAAACAACTGAAAAGTGGAGAGCTTTTGCATGTATATTTATTGTACGGAGAGGAAAGCTACCTAAAAAAACAATATCGTGACAAACTGACAGATGCCCTGATTTCAAAAGAAGATACCATGAATTACAATTATTTTGAAGGAAATAAGACGGATGTATCGAATGTGGCAGATTTAGGTGCAACGCTTCCTTTTTTCTCGGAACACAGAGTATTGGTATTGGAAAATACCGGATGGTTTAAAAAGGCACCGGAAGATATTGAAAACCGGATAGGTGAATTCCCGGATTCCACCTATATGATTTTTGTTGAAAATGAAGTAGATAAAAGAAATCGACTTTACAAATGGGTTGCGAAGAATGGATATGCATCTGAGTTAAAGACACCGACCGGTTCTATGTTGATTAAATGGGTTACCAAGAATTGTAAGGACGAGGGCAAACAGATAGACGTAGAAACGATTCGATTTCTGGTAACACATATGGGTTCGGATATGATGATGCTGCGGAACGAATTGGATAAGCTGTTTGCGTATTGTCAGGATAAAGCAGAGATTACAATTGATGACGTGAAAGCAGTCTGTATCAGTCAGGCAGTCGAGAAACTTTACAAAATGATAGATGCAATCAGTGAAAAGAATCAAAAAGACGCATTATCACTTTATCATGACCTGTTAGTATTGCGGGAACCGGCAATGCGAATCCTGTTTAATCTAACGCGTCATTTTAAAGGATTGATGGAGCTGTCGGCAATGACATCGACATCTTACACGAATAAGGAATTAGCCGGTCTTTGCGGAATTCAGGAGTTTGCAGTGAAAAAAAGCCGGGCACAGGCAGGCAACTATACATATGAGCAATTAAGGAATATGGTAGAACTTTGTCAGACAACGGATTATTCCATTAAAACCGGAAAGGTATCGGATGTTGTTGGGGTAGAATTACTGATTGTGGGATTTTCTCAAAAATAAAAAAACCATTGTTTTCTGTGAGATGAAAACAATGGTTTTAATTTTTTTGTCTTATGCCATTTTATTTACAACTGCTGATAAACGAGAAATCTTTCTTGATGCTGTGTTCTTATGAAGAATTCCCTTTGATGCAGCCTTGCTGATTTCAGAAGTACAAACCTTTAACTGAGCTTCAGCGGCAGCCTTATCACCTGAAGCAACAGCCTGATCAAACTTCTTAAGGATAGTTTTTAATTTTGATTTTGCAGCTTTATTTCTAGCTGTCTTTGTCTCGATAACTTTGATTCTCTTCTTTGCAGATTTGATATTTGCCAAATCAGACACCTCCATTAAAATAAAATTATTGTATATTTAAGGTTTTACATTAAAACCAGACACGGTCATATAACGTAAACATACTTGAATATAATACAAAAATACTGTGATTCTGTCAATATTATTTTTTGGAAAACAGGAATATTTTACTAAAAAATAAAAAACAGGATGAAATTTGTAATTATGGATAAACTTTGTATGAAAGGTAAAGTTTGTATAAGGAGGAAAAAGAATGCGTGGCAGAACTGACCTTGCGGTGGAAATGAAGGAGGATATACAAAGTGATGAGCCGATTTCCGGAGTACATGTAATGACCCGTAACAATGGCGATACCGATATTAAGGAAGTCCGGATTGTGGTGGAAAATGAACAGGGAGCAAACAATCTGGGAAAACCGATAGGTACCTATATTACTCTGGAAAGCGAAGATTTAAGAAGAGAGGATGAAAGCTTTCATCAGCCGATGATGGAAGTTTTAGCAAAACATTTACGGCAATTTATTGGCACAAAAACCAAAATTATGGTGGCGGGGTTAGGAAACCGGGATGTAACTCCGGATGCATTGGGACCATTGGTAATTGATAATTTATATGTAACCAGACATTTATTAAGTGAAGGGATTATTACAAGGAGTGTAGAATTAAGTGCAATTGCTCCGGGCGTTATGGCACAGACCGGAATGGAATCGGTTACGATATTGAAAGCTTTGGTTGATGAGATAAAGCCGGAACTGGTTATCGTTATAGATGCGTTAGCGGCAAGAGATTCCGACCGGTTAAACAAAACAATCCAGCTGGCAGATACCGGTATCACACCGGGTTCCGGGGTTGGAAATCATAGAAATGCAATTAATAAAGAAAGTATCGGAGTTCCGGTTTTGGCAATCGGAGTGCCGACCGTTATATCCGTTCCGACCATTGTCAATGATGCAATGGATAAACTGGTAGAAACCATTGGAAAGCAGACAACAAAGCATGTCTTAAAAAAATTTAACGAAGAAGAACGTTATCAGCTGGCATGTGAAATGGTATCTCCTTATCTTGAAAAAATGTTTGTGACTCCAAAGGACATTGACCAGGCGGTAAAAAGAATCAGTTATACGATATCGGAAGCCATTAATACAGCGGCATTAACGTAACAGGTTGTCATATTTATTTTCCGTTCTTAATAAAATAGTAGTATGGGAAAATATAATTATCGCAGTTATCAATCGAAATATCATATAAAAAATGTCAGGATAAGGGTGTTGGCATTAGCAGCATTTATGGGACTTTTGTTGTTAAAAAGTCCCGAACCCTCAAAACAGGGAGAAGAGATTACATGGGGGCGGATGACATCGGTTATGTTGCCGCTTCTTACATATAAGGAAGAAAACGGAAATCCGGATATGGTATATGCTTCAAAGTACGAAGTACCGGAGTGGTTTTATGAAGATGAGAATGCACCGGAAAGTGATACCCTGTCAGAAGCATCCATGCAGGAAAAAATGGTGGCGGAGACGGAAAAACCGCAAATTCAGGAGACAACGGCGGGTATAACTTCCTATACAAAAGAACAACTTGCTCAACCCAATTTTTTATTGGAACATATTTTTGTGGTGGATAGTAACACAAGTATGGCAGCGGATGAAATCAGTCTTGATAATTTGTTGAACGATTCCGTAAGGGTTGAGAATTTAACATATGATTCGGAAAGCGGAATTGAAAATGCACCGCCTAAGATTTTAATTTATCATACGCACGGCTCGGAAAGTTTCGTAGACAGCAGACCGAATGAAAAGGAGGATACGATTGTAGGTGTCGGAAGTTATCTGACCGAAATTTTGGAAAACGAATATCACATTCCGGTTTACCATGACGAAACGGCATATGATGTGATTGACGGAAAACTGGACCGCAGTAAGGCGTATGAGAACGCATATGCCAATATAACAAAGATATTAGCGGATAATCCGTCCATTGAGGTTGTAATTGATTTGCACCGGGATGGAGTGGAAGAGGAAACCCATCTGGTCACAACGGTGAATGAAAAACCGACTGCCAAGATTATGTTTTTAAATGGTGTGAGCAGGTCAAATATGAATGGTGATATTGCATATTTGAATAATCCCAATAAAAAAATGAATCTGGCATTTTCGTTTCAGATGTATTTAGCGGGGAAAGAAAAATACGGAGACTATATAAGAAAAATTTATGTCCGGAGCCTGCGGTATAATCTGCATGTCATGCCAAGAACAACCCTGATAGAGGTGGGAGCACAGAATAATACATTGGAAGAAGAAAAAAACGCAATGGAACCGCTGGCAGATATATTAAATGCGGTTCTAAGCGGTGAGGATTCATTTTGACGGTATAATAGATATATGATATACTCCAATCAGTTTTGTAAAATTGGAAATGATAGGAACAGGAGAAAATGTATGGCACATATAGAGCAAAGTCATATTCGTAATTTTTGTATTGTAGCACATATTGACCATGGTAAATCAACACTGGCAGACCGTATTATTGAAAAAACAGGATTACTGACCAGCCGCGAGATGCAGGCGCAGGTGCTTGATAATATGGATTTGGAACGGGAAAGAGGCATTACGATTAAAGCACAGGCTGTGCGTATTGTATATAAGGCAAAAAATGGTGAAGAATACATTTTTAATCTGATTGATACACCGGGTCATGTGGATTTTAATTATGAGGTATCAAGAAGTCTTGCCGCATGTGAAGGTGCAATTTTAGTGGTGGATGCTGCACAGGGAATTGAAGCGCAGACGTTGGCGAATGTTTATCTGGCACTGGATAATGACTTGGAGGTAATGCCGGTTATCAATAAAATTGATTTACCGAGTGCGGAGCCTGAGCGGGTTGTGAATGAAATTGAAGATGTGATTGGAATTGAAGCAATGGATGCGCCTTTGATTTCGGCAAAGACGGGACTTAACATTGACCAGGTATTGGAGCAGATTGTCGAAAAGATTCCGGCACCTTCCGGACAGGTGGACGGTCCGTTTAAGGCGCTGATTTTCGACAGTAAGTATGATGCATATAAGGGCGTTATTATTTTCTGCCGTGTTTTTGACGGTGTCGTAAAAAAAGGTACAAGGATTAAAATGATGGCAACCAAAGCAGAGGTGGAAGTTGTTGAGGTTGGTATTTTCGGAGCGGGACAGTTTATTCCACAGGATGAATTATCTGCCGGAATGGTGGGATATATTACTGCCAGTTTAAAAGATGTAAAACAGACTCGTGTGGGTGATACTGTGACAGATGCGGATAATCCGTGCAGTGAGGCATTGCCGGGATATAAAAAGGTAAATCCGATGGTATATTGCGGACTTTATCCGGCAGACGGAGCAAAATATCCGGATTTAAGAGATGCATTGGAAAAATTACAGTTAAATGATGCAGCGTTAAGCTATGAGCCGGAAACGTCGGTGGCTTTGGGATTTGGTTTCCGATGTGGTTTTTTAGGATTGTTACATCTGGAAATTATTCAGGAACGTCTGGAAAGAGAATATGATCTTGATTTGGTAACGACAGCACCGGGTGTTGTTTACCGTGTTCATAAAACAGATGGAGAGATGATTGAATTGACCAATCCATCCAATCTTCCGGATCCGTCAAAAATAGAATATATGGAAGAGCCTTTTGTCAGTGCGGAGATTATGGTCGCAAAAGATTATGTTGGTGCGATTATGCAGCTGTGTCAGGAGCGCAGGGGTGTTTATAAGAGCATGGAATATATGGAAGAAACCAGGGCATTGCTTAAATATGATCTGCCGTTAAATGAGATTATTTATGATTTCTTTGATGCGTTAAAATCCCGTTCGAGAGGATATGCTTCCTTTGATTATGAAATGAGTGGATATGTTACTTCTAAATTGGTGAAGCTGGATATCCTGATTAACAAGGAAGAAGTGGATGCGCTATCCTTTATTGTCCATGAGGATACCGCTTATGAGCGCGGCAGAAAGATGTGCGAAAAATTAAAAGGTGAAATACCGAGACATTTGTTTGAAATACCGATTCAGGCTGCGATTGGAAATAAAATTATAGCCAGAGAAACCATAAAAGCTTTGCGTAAGGATGTCCTTGCAAAATGCTATGGTGGTGATATTTCGCGTAAGAAGAAATTATTGGAAAAACAAAAAGAAGGAAAGAAGAGAATGCGTCAGGTGGGTAATGTAGAAATTCCGCAAAAGGCGTTTATGAGTGTATTGAAACTGGATGAAGAATAAAGATACAGGAATGGATGGAATATGACGAAAGAAAAAACAGCAAGAGAACTTAGTCTGTATATTCATATTCCGTTTTGCAAACAAAAATGTGCCTATTGTGATTTTTTGTCATTTGATCATTGTGGTAATCGTCTGCAAAAGGAATATGTGGATGCATTGATAAAGGAAATATCGGTTTATCAAAGTGTTTCTGCCGATTATATTGTTAAAACGATTTTCATAGGGGGCGGAACTCCTTCCTATATTGATTCGGAGTGGATTGTAAATATATTGGATACGGTGCGAAATGTATTTTGTGTGGACGAGGATGCGGAGATTACAATCGAGGGAAATCCGGACAGCCTGACCAGACAACATTTAGCCGATTATAAGAAAGCGGGAATTAACCGCATCAGTATCGGATTGCAAAGTGCCAATGCAAAAAGCCTGCAATGTTTGCAAAGAGTTCATAACTATGATCAGTTTGTGGCGGCATTTCAAAATGCCAGACAGGAGGGCTTTGCGAATATTAATGTAGATATTATGTCTGCACTTCCGGGAGAAACGATGGAAGATTATATCCGTACGCTGGCAAAAGTAGTGGAAATGAATCCGGAGCATATTTCAGCTTACAGTTTGATTGTGGAGGAAAACACACCGTTGAGTGAAAATCAGGAACTGTTAAATCTGTTACCGTCGGAAGAATTGGACAGACAGATGTATAGCCGGACAAAAACATTACTGAAAAACAGTGGATATCAAAGATATGAGATATCAAATTACAGTAAACTGGGAATGGAATGTCGGCATAATATCGTCTATTGGACCGGTGGGGAATATCTGGGAGTCGGACTTGGTGCCTCTTCTTATCTGAAAGTATATCTTTCTGACATGGAATGTAAGGAAGTTCGTTTTCATGGAGTGGAACAGATGGAGGAATACATTGGAAGATTTTCAAAGTGTGATGGTATGATGGAGGATGATTACACGAATCTGTACCATGAGATGGAAGAAGATTCCATGTATGAGATGGAAGATCTGTTTAACATGGGAATGTATGAAGAGGATGCATTTTCACCGGCCGAACAACATTTAAGGGAATATCGGAAACTTGAAGATAATCCAATGCTGGAATTCATAAGAGATTATTACAAGGATTTGTATTTTTTAAAACGTAAGGACAGAATGGAAGAAATGATGTTTTTGGGATTGCGTATGATGCAGGGAGTATCGTTTGATGATTTCAAAGAACGGTTCAGCGTATCCATGCAGGCAATTTATGGTGACGTTTTAGAGAGAAATATACAAAGAGGCTTGCTTTTTCAGGAAAATGGTCGTATCTTTTTAAGTGAAAAGGGCATAGATGTCAGCAATATTGTTATGGCAGATTTTATGTTGTGATTTTTATTCAAATAGTGAAATAGAAAGTGGAGAAAAAGATGGATTTGTGGAGAAAATATATTACCATGTTTCGAGAAGATATGAAGATTGTCATGTCAAAAAGATGTGGGTTGGATGAACTGAACAATTTTATTATGTTGTTGGGTTTTGTATTTATTATGATTTCATTGTTTACCGGAAATGGTATATTTACTTTTTTAGGTGCATTGTTTGTAGTCCTTTGCTATTTAAGAGTATTTTCAAAAAAATTGGATAAACGCCGCAGGGAAAATGATTTTTATATGCGGTATATGGGAAGAGTTGTTCATGTGACACATTTGTGGAAGTTAAAGATAAAAATGTGGCTGCGTTCAAGAAAAGATAAAGAATATGTATATTTTGTGTGTAGCAGCTGCCGGCAGATTATTCGAATTCCAAAAGGGAAAAACAAAATAAGCGTTCGTTGTCCGAAGTGTGGAAAAACCTATATAAAAAGAACATGATTGCAAATAGAAAATATAGTGGTTTGAATAGAAAAAATCACTATATTTTCTTTTTTTATGCCTTGACAATTATATAGTCTGGTGGTACTCTATATTCAGTAATTAGCACTCAGATATATTGAGTGCTAATAATGAAATAAAAAGCATATGCTTATAAAGAAAGGAGTATGATGCATGGATTTAGATGAACGAAAGCTCAAGATATTGAAAGCAATTATTTCCAATTATCTGGAGACCGGAGAACCGGTTGGTTCAAGAACAATTTCCAAATATACCGATTTGAATTTAAGTTCGGCAACCATTCGTAATGAAATGGCGGATTTGGAAGAACTGGGACTGATTATGCAACCTCATACTTCTGCTGGAAGAATTCCGACTGATCAGGGCTATCGTCTATATGTGGATCAGATGATGGTCGAAAAAGATACTGAGATGGATGAAATGAAAACCCAGTTGCTGGAACGTGTAGATAAGATGGAATCTTTGCTTAGACAGGTTGCAAAGGTATTAGCAAATAATACGAATTATGCAACACTGGTAACGGCTCCGCAATATCAGAACATTACATTAAAATTTATTCAGTTATCACAGGTGAATGCAAATCAGCTGCTGGCGGTTATCGTTGTAGACGGTAATGTGATTAAGAATAAGCTGATGGATGTTGACAGAGAACTGGAAAATGATGAAGTGTTGAAACTGAATGTATTGTTGAATACATTTTTACAGGGAGCTTCGTTACAGGATATCAATCTTGAAATGATTCAGACCATTAAGAGCCAGGCCGGAGAGTTTGCCGATATAATGGAACATATTTTTCAGGGTATTGTGGAAACCATCCATGAGGCAGAGGAGATTGATATTTATACAAGCGGAACAACCAATATGCTTAAGTATCCCGAGTTGGGCAATATGGAACAGACAACAAAGCTTTTAGAAGCTTTAGAGGAAAAACAGGGCTTGAATGAATTGATTGATAATTCCCGAAATGAGGAAGATGGAATTCAGGTCTATATCGGTGAAGAGGTGCCGGGTAAGGACATGAAGGATTTAAGTCTTGTGACGGCAACTTATGAACTTGCCGAGGGAGCAAAAGGAACAATAGGAATTATTGGACCGAAGAGAATGGATTATAAAAAGGTTGTTAGCACCCTGAAAAATCTAACGGGTGAATTAGATACTATTTTTAAGAAAGATTAGAGGTGTCAGAGTGGAAGAGAAGAAAAAGAAGAGCAATTCAAAGAAAACTTCATCAAAGCCGAACAAGCCGACGGAAAAAGCGGTAGAAGAAAAGGTAGAAGAAGTTGTTGTGGATGCTTCTGAAAATACGGAAGTGGAAGCAAAAGAGAGTGCTACGGTGGAAGATGCCGAGAATAAACCGGTCAAAGGAAAAAAAGGAACACGCCGTAGTGGTGGTAACACAAAGGCTTTGGAGATTGAATTAGAGAAACAGAAGGAATTGACAGAAGAAGCAAATGACAGATATAAGAGACTTCTTGCAGAATTTGAAAATGCACGAAACCGTAATGAAAAAGAATCAAAACGTCATTATGATATCGGTGCAAAGGAAGTTTTGGAAAAACTGCTTCCTGTAGTCGATAACTTTGAACGAGCACTACAGGCAATTCCGGAAGAAGATAAGGAACGGGCATTTGAACAGGGTGTCGATAAGATCTACAAGCAGATGATCGTTACCTTAGAAGATATTGGTGTAAAACCAATGGATGCAACAGGAAAAGAATTTAATCCTGATTATCACAATGCGGTTATGCATATTGAAGATGATGAATTAGGAGAGAATGTAGTGGCAGAAGAATTACAAAAAGGATATATGTACAAAGAAGAAGTTCTTCGTCACAGCATGGTAAAAGTTGCAAATTAATGTAAGAAACACAAAAGTGTTTTCATAAATAAGTAAAAAATGATGATTATAAAATCCAGGAGGAAAAAATTATGGGAAAGATTATTGGTATTGACTTAGGTACAACAAATTCATGCGTAGCTGTTATGGAAGGTGGTAAGCCGGTTGTTATTAATAACGCAGAAGGTGCAAGAACAACACCATCCGTTGTTGCTTTTACAAAATCAGGAGAACGTGTAGTTGGTGAACCTGCAAAACGTCAGGCTGTAACAAATGCAGACAAGACAATCTCTTCAATTAAGAGACATATGGGTACCGATTACAAGGTAACAATTGATGATAAGCAGTTTTCACCACAGCAGATTTCAGCTATGGTACTTCAGAAATTAAAATCCGATGCAGAAAGTTATTTGGGAGAGCCGGTTTCAGAGGCAGTTATTACAGTTCCTGCTTACTTCTCAGATGCACAAAGACAGGCAACAAAGGATGCCGGACGTATCGCAGGTCTGGATGTAAAGCGTATTATCAACGAGCCTACAGCAGCAGCTCTTTCATATGGTCTGGATAATGAAAATGAGCAGAAAATCATGGTATATGACTTAGGTGGTGGTACATTTGATGTATCTATCATTGAAATCGGTGACGGTGTTATCGAAGTATTGGCAACTGCCGGTGATAACAAACTTGGTGGTGATGATTTTGATAATGTAATTACAAATTATATGCTTGAAGAGTTTAAGAAGGCAGAAGGTGTTGATTTATCAACAGATAAGATGGCAATGCAGAGATTGAAGGAAGCAGCTGAGAAGGCTAAGAAGGAGTTATCTTCTTCAACAACAACAAATATTAACCTTCCTTTCATTACTGCAACAGCAGATGGTCCAAAACATTTTGATATGGATTTAACAAGAGCAAAATTTGATGAGTTAACCGCTTCCTTGGTAGACCGTACAGCAACTCCTGTACAGACAGCATTAAAAGATGCCGGCCTTTCTGCTTCTGAAATTGATAAGGTCTTGTTAGTTGGTGGTTCTACTCGTATTATCGCCGTACAGGAAAAGGTAAAACAGTTAACAGGTAAGGAACCATTTAAGGGTATTAACCCGGATGAGTGTGTTGCTATTGGAGCATCTATCCAGGGTGGTAAGCTTGCCGGTGATGCCGGTGCCGGTGAAATCTTACTTCTTGATGTTACTCCACTTTCACTTTCTATCGAGACAATGGGTGGTGTTGCTACAAGATTAATTGAAAGAAATACAACAATTCCTACAAAGAAGAGTCAGATTTTCTCAACTGCACAGGATAATCAGGACGCAGTTGATATTAACATCTGCCAAGGTGAGAGACAGTTTGCCCGTGATAACAAATCATTAGGTAGATTCCGTTTGGATGGTATTGCTCCTGCTAGACGTGGTGTGCCACAGATTGAGGTTACATTTGATATTGATGCAAACGGTATTGTTAATGTATCTGCTAAGGATTTAGGTACAGGAAGAGAACAGCATATCACAATTACAGCCGGTTCAAACATGTCAGATGCCGATATCGAGCAGGCAATTAAGGATGCTGCTGAATATGAGGCACAGGATAAGAAACGTAAAGAGGCTGTAGAAGCAAGAAATGATGCAGATGCAATGGTATTCCAGACTGAGAAAGCATTACAGGATGTTGGAGATAAGTTATCCGGTGAGGATAAGACAAAGGTTGAAACAGACCTTCAGGCTCTTAAGAGTTTAGTAGAAAGTACCGATCCTGAAAACATGAGTGATTACGATGTTGAACAGTTGAAGAATGCAAAAGAGACATTGATGACAAGTGCTCAGAATTTATTTGCTAAATTATATGAGCAGAGTGCTCCAGGTGCAAATGCCGGAACAGGTACAGCAGGTCCTGCCGATTACTCAGAAGGCGATGTAGTGGATGGAGATTATACAGAACTTTAATAATGAGTGATTTTTAGATAAAGGTGAAGAAAATGGCAGAGACAAAAAGAGATTACTATGAGGTCCTTGGAGTTCCAAGGACCGCAACAGAAGCTGAATTGAAGAAGGCTTATCGTCAGGTTGCAAAAAAATATCATCCGGATGTAAATCCGGGCGACGCAGAGGCTGAACAGAAATTCAAAGAGGCTTCGGAAGCATATAAAATATTAAGTGATCCAGACACTCGTGCAAAATATGACCAGTATGGTCATGCAGCCTTTGATCCAAATGGTGGAATGGGTGGTCAGGGCTTCGGCTTTGATTTCAGTGATATGGGAGATATTTTCGGAGATATTTTCGGAGATATGTTCGGTGGAACAAGAACCCGTCAGACAAATGGACCGATGAAGGGTGCAAATATTAAAACAAGTGTCCGTATAACATTTAATGAAGCTGTGTTTGGAACACAGAAAGAATTGGAATTGCCTTTAAAGGATGAGTGCGTGGTTTGCCACGG
Organism: uncultured Lachnospiraceae bacterium; assembly: GCA_934293575.1. GTDB lineage: Bacteria > Bacillota > Clostridia > Lachnospirales > Lachnospiraceae > CAG-590. The sequence continues at coordinate 75,973 of CAKQYU010000001.1, forward strand.
AACCGGTGCACAGCCAGGTCATACACCGGAAACTTGCGGAAAGTGTAATGGTAAGGGTCAGGTAGCATTTACACAACAGTCTTTGTTTGGTGTTGTTCGTAATGTACAGACTTGTCCGGATTGTAGCGGAACCGGTAAGGTAATTAAGTATAAGTGTAATCAGTGTTCCGGAACCGGTTATGTAAAGAGCAAGAAAAAGATTCAGGTGGTTGTTCCGGCAGGTATTGATAACGGACAGAGTATCCGAATCCGTGAAAAGGGTGAACCGGGTACGAACGGAGGAGCAAGAGGTGACTTGCTTGTTACGGTTTTGGTTGACCGTCATCCTACATTCCAGCGTCAGGAATATGATTTGTTCTCAACAGAACCGATTACATTTACACAGGCTGCACTTGGTGGAACCATTTCAATCAGTACAATTGATGGTCCGATGGATTATGAAATTCAACCGGGAACACAGACCGATACCAAGATTAAATTAAAGGGTAAGGGTGTTCCGACATTACGTAATAAGAATGTTCGTGGTGACCATTATGTAACATTGGTTGTTCAGGTTCCGGATAAGCTGACAGAGGAACAGAAGACAATTCTTAATAACTTTGATGCTGCAACCGGTTCAACGGCAAGAAGATCAACAGATTCTTCCGGTGATTTCAGTTTCAGTGGTCATAAGAAAAAAGGATTTGGAAAGAAGAAATAAAATTAAAAAGGTTTTAGGTTTAAAACACCTCTTTAACCGGAAACGGTTAGGGAGGTGTTTTTGATTGGGTGGGGCTGAAAACAAGACATTGTTTAATCCTATGTTTTATGATAAAATAAAAAAAGTTTGTTTAGGAATATTTTGATTAAAACTTAGGAGGCTATGCGTTGGATAGTAAAGAAAATAGAATTAAGAAAATGAATATAACAGATAAATTAAGACAGAAATTTGTTGTTGATAAAATAAAAGAAACAAATTGGAATGAAGGAACAACAGGTCCTTTGGTTGTTGAGCTTGATACAACGGAGGTATGTAATTTAGCATGTCCTGGATGTATAAGTGAGGATTTGGTGGAAAATAGTACATCATTTTCAAGGGAACGGTTATTATCTTTGGCAGAGGAATTATATGAAATAGGTGTAAAGGCTGTTATTTTAATTGGTGGAGGGGAACCTTTGGCACATCCTGCCTGTGGAGAATTGATTAATTATTTAGGTGAGCATGATATTCATGTGGGAATTACAACGAATGGATATTTTATAAATCGTTATATGGATTCTATTGCAAAATATTCGTTTTGGACAAGAATATCTATGGATGCAGCAACAGCAGAAACATTTAATAAATTACGCCCTTCAAAGGATGGGAAATGTAAATTTGATGAAATTGTTGCAAATATGCGGGAGCTGGCAAAAAGAAAATCAGGTAAATTGGGTTTTTCCTATTTGATTCGAACAGAGGCAGATGGATTTGGAATAGAATCTAATATTCATGAAATATATGATGCGGCAGTTTTAGCAAAAGATATTGGTTGTGATTATTTTGAAGTGAAGCCTAGTTATAGCTATGTGGGAGGACAAAATCATGCATTGGTAAAACACGATAAGGCAAGAATGGAAGAAGCGAAAAAAGAAATTGCAAGACTAGATGAATTAGTGACAGATAATTTTAAAATCACAAAGGCAATTAATCTTGAAGATTCATTAAATTGTGTCGATCGTACTCAGGAAAAGAGTTATCATTTTTGTCCAATGGCACATTTAAGAACTTTAATTTGTCCATCTGGTGTTTATGTTTGTCCATACTGGAGAGGCAAGAATTCATTTCGGGTGGGAAATGTTAGGGAAAATTCATTTTCTGAAGTTTGGAATGGAGAGTTAAGGAAACAGGTGATGGAGTTTACAGATCCGACAAAGGTATGTAATTTTCATTGCTTAAGAAATGAATCAAATGAGAATGTAATGAGAATGATTGAAAGCGAATGCAGAGATATAACCTTTATTGATGAATATGATAGATTTTTTTAGGAGCTTTGATATGAAATATAATATATCAGATTACAGGATTGAAAATCGACCATTTGTGAATGGAGAATATATAAAACCGAATGCCCATGAGACTGTACATAAAACCAGCAGTGTAACTGGAGAGATGTTACCGGAGTTATTTGTGTGTAATAAACAGGATGTTGACTATGCAGTAAGTATAGCCAGAAAGACATTTTCCAGTGGAAAATGGAATAAATTATCCCCACAAATTCGAAAAGAAACTATGCTAAAATTAGCGGATTTGATGGAAGAACATAAATTAGAATTGGCGACATTGGATACTTATGAAACAGGGCGGGCATTTCAGAACTATTTATGTGATTCAATACCGAAAGCAATCGAGGCGGTTCGTTATTTTGCGGAAGCAGTAGATAAAATATACGATCAGGCGATAACTCCAAGAGAAGATTCGTTTTGTGTTGTTGTCAGAGAAGCGTTAGGTGTAGTTGGAATTATCACACCATGGAACGATCCGTTGGTTGTTGCATCGTGGAAGTTTGCACCAGCATTGCTGATGGGAAATTCTGTGGTGATAAAACCGGCGGAACAGTCATCTTTATCATTACTTCGGTTAGCCTCTCTTGCAAAAGAGGCAGGAATTCCGGATGGGGTGTTTAATGTAATTACTGGGGATGGCGAAACAACAGGTAAAGAATTAGCACTTCATGGAGATGTGGATGGTATTTTTTTTACAGGCTCAAGTGAAGTTGGTAAATTATTATATCAATATGCGGGACTGTCTAATATGAAAAAAGTTGCACTGGAATGTGGAGGAAAAGGTCCATATATTGTGACGGAACATTTTCCGGATATTAAACTGGTTGCAGAGACATTAGCACAGAATATGTTTTATAACCAAGGTCAAATATGTTCAGCTCCATCAAAGGTAATTATACATGATTCTATTAAGGATGAATTTATTGAATGTTTACAGAAGGCAGCTGATAGTTATATTCCTGGAAATCCGTATGATATTAATAATAAAGTAGGGTGTGTGGTTAGCAAACAACAATATGACAAAGTAAAAAGATATATTGAGCTTGGGAAGACAGAAACGAGTTCATATTATATTGCTGGTAAAAAGGATGATTTACAGGATGGAGCATGCGGAATTCCACCGGTGATTTTTTGGAATTTACCAGATGAATCGATATTGCTTTCGGAAGAAATATTTGGTCCGGTTGTATGTATACAAACATATCATAAGGTAGATGAGGCTATAAAATTGGCAAATAATACAAATTATGGTCTTGCAGGAGCAGTTTGGACAGAAGATTTAAATGAGGCATATTATGTTGCCCATTGTGTAAAAGTAGGACTTTTTCATATTAATTCATATGGTGAAGATGATAACTGTTCTCCATTTGGCGGGGTTAAAGAGTCTGGAAATGGAAAAGATAAGTCTATATTTGCATTTGATGAGTATTCTGAACGGAAATCTGTTTGGATGAAAATAGGAAGGGAGAGATTGCATTGAAAAAACTTCTTGTTTTAAATGGCAGCCATTCTGATATTCCGTTGATAAAGGCAGGAAAAGAATTAGGATACTATGTAATCACAACAGGAAACAGACCGGAGTTGATAGGCCATCAGTACGCGGATGAATATGTTTACGGAGATTTTTCGGATGTAGACGAAATGTATTCAATATTTAAAAATTATGGATTAGACGGAGTGTGTGCGTGCGCGAATGATTTTGGTGCAATTACAGCTTCTTATCTTGCTGAAAAACTAGGTTTGCCGGGGCATGATTCATATGAAAAAACCTTGTTGCTTCATCATAAAGATAGGTTTAAAGAGTTTTCGAAAAAATATCATATACCCACCCCTGTAGCGGAACATTTTTCAGATATACAGGATGCATTGATGTATGAAAAGAAAGTAATATTTCCGGTAATGGTTAAACCGATTGATCTTACAGGCGGAAAAGGTGTTACGAAAGTAGAATGTAGGGAAGACTATGCGGCTGCGGTTAGGCATGCATTTTCTATTTCAAGAGCTAAAGTTATTGTGGTAGAGCCATTTATTGAAGGAACTCAGCATAGTTTTAGTACATTTTTGGTAAATGGAAAGGTTGCTGCATATTTCAGCGATAATGAATATTCTATGGATAATCCATTTTTGGTTTCTACATCTTGTGGACCGGCTACAAAGGTAAAATGTGCAAAAAAAATTTTAATTGAGACTGCAGAAAAGATTGCAGATATTTTGAAATTGCGGGATGGAGTATTTCACTATCAGTATATAAGGGATAAAGAAAACAATCCGCATATTTTGGAAATTACCAGAAGGTGTTCTGGGGATTTATATAATGTTCCAGTTGAACATTCGACAGGAATTGAATGGGCAAAATGGATTGTTAAAGCTGAATTAGGAATGTCTTGTGAAGATTTTCCTCGAAATACGGTTCAGTCAGTATATGGTGGAAGACATTGTATTATGGGAAATCGAAACGGAATCGTGAAGGATATATATATTTCTCCTCAAATTTGTAACAACATATATGACAAGCTTATGTGGGGAGGACAGGGATATATAATTGAAAACTTTATGGTTGATAAGGTTGGAATTGTTTTTCTTGAGTTTGATAATTATGAAGAAATGATAGAAAAAACGGAAAATATAGATAAATATATACGAATTATATATGAAGACTGAGGTGAATTTTTTGAGCATGATGAAAAATGATAGGATTAGTTTTGTTATTCCTTGTTATAATTCCGAATTAACAATTGAATCGGTTGTTGATGAAATCAATATAAGGATGAACGATTTGGGATATAAAGAATATGAAATTATTTTGGTTAATGACAGTTCAAAAGATAATACATATTCTGTGATATGTAGATTATGTGAAAAAAATAAGAATATTAAAGGAATAAATTTAGCTAGAAATTTTGGACAACATTCGGCTCTGTTGGCTGGATTTCATTATGTAGATGGAGATTATATAATTTGTTTAGATGATGATGGACAGATGCCAATTGAATCAATTGGGAATATGATTGAAAAATTTGAAGAGGGATACGATGTTGTATCAGGTTTATATAAGAATGTCCATCAAAATTTGATTCGAAGAATGGGTAGTCGGTTTAATTCATATATGTGTGAAATTTTGATAAACAAACCGCATGATATTGTTTTGAATAGTTTTTGGGGGGCCAGAAGATTTGTAATTGATGAGATGGTAAAGTATCAGGGGGCATATCCATATATTGCCGGATTGTTACTAAGAACTACCAATAATATATGTAATATAGAGGTGGAGCATCGGGATCGTACAGTAGGAGAATCTGGATATTCCTTTTTTAAATTGATTAAACTTTGGATGAATGGTTTTACGGCTTTTTCAGAGAAACCTTTGCGATTTGCAAGCTTCTGTGGTTTGTTTTGTTCTGTGATTGGTTTGTTTTTTGCAATATTTACCGTGATTCGTAAAATATTAAATCCTGCAATCTTAACAGGATATTCATCCTTGATTGCGGTGATTTTGTTTATAGGTGGTATAATTATGATGCTGTTGGGGATGCTTGGAGAATATATTGGAAGAATGTATATTTGCATGAATCAGGCTCCGCAATATGTTATCAGAGATATGAAAAATATTGAGTAAAATATAGGGGAAATATGAAGGGAAAAAATATTTATATATTTTTATTATTGCAGGTAAGCATATTATTTTATTCTCTTGGTGGGATTTTTTCTAAAAAAGCGGCTGCCTACTCGTTTTTTTCAGTTGGTTTTTTCTTTTGCTACGGAGTAATTTTGTGTATTTTGGTTATATATGCATTTGCATGGCAGCAAATTTTAAAGAGAATGCAATTGACGATAGCCTATGCTTTTAAATCAATGACGATAGTATGGGGAATTATATGGGGAGTTTTAATTTTTGACGAAGCGATTAGCATGAAACAGATAATAGGGGCTGGATTTATTGTTTTAGGAATTGGATTGTTGGCACGTGAGGAAAAAGAATGATGTATGATATGTTGTTTTTTGCTTCAACTTTTATATCTGCAATTTCACAGATTATATTGAAAAAAAGTACTCAAAAAAAATACAAAAACATATGGAAAGAATATATGAATAGGAATGTAGTGACGGCATATGGATTATTCTTTTTGTCTAGTGTAATTACATTTGTAGGTTATCGGTATGTTGCTTTATCGAAAGGCGTTATTTTGGAAGCATCAGGTTATGTTTTTGTTTTTTTATTAAGTTTTTTCTGTTTAAAAGAATCAATTAGTGTAAAAAAAATATTGGCAATTATATTCATTATAATGGGAATTATTATTTCTAATATTTAATTTAGGAGGAGAAAGCATATGATACCATTCAATAAGCCGGTTTTTCTTGGCAATGAGTTGGAATATATGAAACAGTCAATTGATAGTGGGAAATTATGTGGAGACGGAGAATTCACAAAAAGATGTCAGACATGGATGGAGGACAATTTAGGTGCGAATAAAGCGTTATTGACAACTTCCGGTACTGCGGCATTGGAGATGAGTGCCTTTTTGGCTGGCATTGAGCCGGGAGATGAAGTGATTATGCCATCTTATACTTTTGTTTCTACTGCAAATGCATTTGTTTTACGAGGAGCAAAGGTTGTGTTTGTTGATATTCGTCCGGATACAATGAATATCGATGAAAAAATAATTGAAGAAGCTATTACGGATAAAACAAAGGCAATTGTTGTTGTGCATTATGCAGGAGTTGCTTGTGAAATGGATACAATTATGAAAATAGCTGCAAAACATAATCTGACATTAATTGAAGATGCAGCACAGGCAATGTGTGCATATTATAAAGGAAAACCATTGGGAAGCCTTTCAGATTATGGTTGTATTAGTTTTCATGAAACCAAAAATTATACAATGGGTGAAGGTGGAGCAGTATTTTTAAATAATCCGAAAGATTTAAGACGTGCAGAAATTGTTTGGGAAAAGGGAACAAATCGAAAACAATTTTATCGTGGAGAAATTGATAAATATTCATGGGTAGATGTAGGTTCATCGTATTTACCAAGTGATATGAATGCTGCTTATTTATGGGCGCAATTGGAACAAAGTCAGGAGATTAAAAAGAATCGTGTGAATAGTTTTTGTTTGTATAAAGAAATGCTACAGGGATTAGACGGAATAATTGATTTACCGGTTGTTCCGGATGACTGTGATCATAATGGTCATATGTTTTATATAAAAACAAAGAATCTGGAGGAGCGTGCATTATTTATTTCTTATATGAAAGAAAAGGGAATTAGTGTAGTTTTTCATTATGTTCCATTGCATACATCAATAGCCGGTCAAAAATATGGAAAATTTTTTGGAGAAGATGTTTACACAACAAAGGAAAGTGAACGATTGGTACGGTTGCCTATGTATTATGGATTAGAACAGACAACGATAGAATATATTGTGGATAATATTAAAAAATTTTATAAGGTGAAATAAGAGGGCATAAATATGAAATGGACAAAGGTAACAATTGAAACAACAACCGAAGCTACGGACATGTTAAGCTATGTATTAGGGGAATACGGAGTAGAAGGAATTGAAATTGAAGATAAGATTCCTTTGTCAGAGGAAGATAAAAAGGCAATGTTTATTGATATTTTACCGGAACTGCCGGAAGATGACGGGGTTGCGGAGATATCTTGTTACATAGAAGAAGATAAGATGCCGGTAAAGGAACTTTGCCGGTATATTGGAGAACAGTTAAAAGAAATGTCTGCATATATGAATGTGGGTACAGGAAAAATTTCAATCGGTGAAACAGAGGATAAAGATTGGATTAACAATTGGAAAGAATTTTTCCATCCGTTTCGGTTGGAAGATAATATTGTAATACAACCAACCTGGACGGAAATGATGGATACCCAAAAAGATGACATTGTGATTCAGATTGATCCGGGAACTGCATTCGGAACAGGTTCCCATGAGACGACAAAACTTTGTATACATGGTTTAAAACAATATATTAAATCCGATGGTACAACGGATGTATTAGATGCCGGATGCGGAAGTGGAATTTTATCCATTATAGCCATGAAATTAGGTGCCAAAAAGGTATATGGTATCGATATTGATGAATTGGCGGTTCAGGCAAGTAAAGAAAACTTATTGTTAAATGGAATATCCGAGGACAAGTTTACGATTGTAAAGGGTGATGTGATTGGTGACTCTGAATTTGCAAAGCAGGTAGCTTCTATCGGGCAGTATGATATTGTGGTGGCAAACATTTTAGCTGATGTTATTATTCCATTATCTGGAGTAATCCGGCCATTTATGAAAGAAAATGGTGTGTTTATCACATCCGGTATTATCGATACAAAAGAAGACCCGGTAAAAAGTGCACTCTTGAAAAATGGTTTTGAGATTGTAGATGTGCAGCATATGGGTGAATGGGTATCGATTGTGGCAAGATAATAAAAAACAAGAGGAAGGAAATGCATATGAAATTAAAAGAATTTTTGAAAAAAAATTGGAATTATATTATTGTGTTTTTGATACCATGGGTGCTTATTATTGTTCATTCATTTTTAAGGGATTCGTGGCTGACGGGAAATGGAAGCTTGCTGAATGGAGATACAAAGACCCAATTGTATCCTTTGTTTGTTGAATTATGGAATAAGGTTCATTCAGGGGAATCTATTTTCTTTAGTTGGAATGCGGGTAATGGAGTAGATTTTTATACTAATTTTGGATATTATTTAATTTCACCATTTAATTTGATTGTATTAGCCTTGCCTAAAAGTTGCATAGAAAACGCTATACAGTTTGTTATGGTTTTGAAATGGTCTCTTGCCGGTGTTTCCATGACATATTATTTTATGCATACAAAACATAATAAAATGGTTGAAAATAAGAAATTAATTGCAGCTTTGTTTGGGTTAGCTTTTGTTTTATCTAATTACATGATTATGCAGTTTGGATATTTTAATTGGACGGATGTAATTATATTGTTTCCTATTTTGCTATTATTACTTGAAAAAATGATGGAAACCGGAAAATGGAAATTATATTATATTTGGTTGACTTTAAGTATGTTGTGCAATTTTTATATGAGTTATCAGGTTTGCATTTTCTTGGTTATATGGTGCCTGTTAGAGATTGTGCAAATGAATCAAGACACAATAAAGAATATAGGAAAATTTATTGGAAGTTCTGTTCTTGCAGCGTGTAGTTCTTTAGTAGTTATTTTGCCATGTGTATTTTTAGTGACAAACAGATATAGTACAGATATCGATAAATCAGAAAAGATAGAATTTGCAAAGAAAATGATAAATGGAATTGTTGATATGGGACAACAATTGTTTTTGTATCAGGGAGATTTGCTTGATTGGAATTCTGCTCAACCTAAGATGTTCTTTTCGGTAGGTTGTTTTGTTCTTGTTGGTCTTTATCTTTTTGTTTCTGTTTCAATAAAAGATAAAATAAAATACAGTTTGGTATGTTTGTTGTTTTTGATAAGCTGTTGTAGTGGAGCCTTAACTGTTTTTTGGCATGGTTTTGCAATTCCAAATGGTATTTTCCAAAGATATTTATATATGTTTATCTTTTTAATGCTATTCATGGCATTGCAGGTGATTACAAACTTATCGGATGTAAAATATTGGAAAATATTTATAGTTGCAATTTTAGAGGGATGTCTTTTCGTTTATTCATTCTTTAAAATAACTACATATGAAGATTTTTATGGATATTTAGTAACTGCTTTTGTTTTTGTTTTTTATCAGGTCTTGTTGGTATTATTTGTAAAGAAAAGTATTCGTAAAAAGAGTTTTTTAATTGTATTTTCTTTGGTTGTATCTTTCGAGGTTATTTCTAACGGATATTATGAGTTGAATGAATATAACGTAAGCACATGGAATGATTATGCAGAAAATAAAAATGTATCTGAGTTGGTAAAAGAGGTGGATTTAGATGATGGAGAAAGAATAAACATTTTACAATCACCAATGAATGCCGGGTTATATGAAAATGCATCCAGTCCGAATATGTTTCTTTCATATTGTAATGGTAACATGGTATCATTATATAATAAACTTGGAATATCATATTCTAAAAATGCATTTTGTGCTGCTGATGGAACGTCACCGTTCATTAATCTGTTGTTAAATACACGTTATGGAATAAGTACATCAGAAACAGGTTTTAGTGACGTAGAGGAATTAAAAACAGTAAATTCTATGAGTTTATATCGTATGACTCGATTGGCTGGAATGGGTTATATGACAAATCAGGAGGTTCAGGATTGGGATATACAAAATAAAATCAATTTTGACCTGCAAAATGATTTTATAAAAAAAGCGGTCGGCGGAGAAGATATATTTGAAGTTATTTATCCGGATACTACCTTTACAGATGGATATTTAAGTTATAAAAGCAAGGAAAATTATTTGCAAAGCGGATATTATGATTATGATTATGTGTCAAAGGCGATACCGTCAATGGAAATGACACAGTTTTCCTTTAAGGTGGAAGAAGATATGGATTTATATATGGTAGCATTCTCACAGACGAATATGATGAATTCTATATATATAGATGATACCAGAATATATTATGACGAAACAGAAAAATATGAAGCGAATTATCATATTGGTAAAGTAAAAAAAGGTCAAAAAATAACGATATACAGTAAGCACGACTTGAATGTGGGACAAGAGGCTGAGATATGGTTCCGCTTTGCCAAATTCAATGAAGAAAATTATGCAAAGGCATATGAAAACTTATCAAAAAATGTATATCAGATTGACCGGATGGATTCTGCATATGTATCGGGAACAATTCATGCGGATGAAGACGGAATTATGATGACATCGATTCCGGCAATGGATGGGTTTACAGTTTATGTGGACGGCGAGGAAACAGAATTTGATAAAATAGGGGGTGCATTTATTGGTGTTCCGGTAAAAGCAGGTGATCATAAAGTGGAATTTAAGTATATGACACCATACTTTAAGCAGGGATTGATAGCCAGTCTGACCGGTATATTGATTTTTGCAATGATATGCGTGATGGACTATAGAAAAAACAAAAAGAAAGAGAACACGGAAGAAATGAAAACAATGATAGAAGGATAAGTATATGTATCGTTTTTTTGTAACGCAAAATCAGATATTACAATCTCCTGTTGTAATACAAGGGGATGATTATAAGCACATACATTCCGTTCTCCGCTTGAAAAAAGGGGAGGAAGTGTTGTTATGTGCAGAGGATGAAAAAGAATACTTGTGTAGTATTGAGGCGTATGATGAGGAGTGTCAGCAGGTATTGCTGCATATCGTAGATATTTTTGGAAATAATAGAGAACTGCCATCTAAAATGGTATTATTTCAGGGGTTGCCAAAAGGTGATAAAATGGAGTTGGTTATCCAGAAGGCAGTGGAACTGGGAGTCAGTGAGATTGTTCCGGTTGCTATGAAACGATGTGTGGTAAAGCTTGATGAGAAGAAAGCTGCAAAAAAGATAGAACGTTATCAAAATGTTGCATTGAGTGCGGCAAAACAGTCTAAGCGCGGGAAAATACCGGATGTAACACCGGTTATGTCATTTCATGAAGCCTGTGAGTACTGTAAATCATTGGAAACAGTCCTGATACCATATGAGCTGGCAAACGGAATGGAACAATCCAAACGCTGTGTAAGGGATGCCGCAAAAACATCTTCGATTGGTATTTTTATAGGTCCTGAGGGTGGATTTGCGCCGGAAGAGATAGAACAATTGAAAGAATTGGGTGGTCAGATTATTACCTTGGGGCACCGGATTTTAAGAACGGAGACTGCCGGTATGGTAGTTTTATCTCTGTTGATGTTTGAGATGGAAAGCGATAAAGAATAAGATGATGGTGGATAAAATGGAAGTATATTTTGATAATGCAGCAACAACAAAAATAATACCGGAAGTAAGGGAGATTATGTTGGAAACCTTTGATGAAGAATATGGAAATCCGTCGTCTTTGCATCTAAAAGGTGTAGGAGCGGAAAAATATATTCGGTATGCAAGGGATGTAATCAGCAAACAATTAAAGTGCGAACCAAAGGAATTGATTTTTACATCCGGAGGTACAGAGTCAAATAATCTTGCCTTGATAGGAATTGCCAGTGCAAATAGAAGAAGCGGAAATCATATTATAACAACAAGGGTGGAACATGCGTCAGTCTATAATCCGATTTTATATTTGGAGGAGCAGGGATTTCGTATCAGCTTTTTGGATGTTGATAAAAATGGAATTGTGGATTTGCAACAATTAAAAGAAACTTTATGTGAGGATACGATTTTAGTTTCTGTTATGGCGGTTAATAATGAGATTGGAGCAATAGAACCGATTGAAGATGTTGCAAAACAGATACAATTATATAACAGGGAACATAAAAAAAATATTCAATTTCATGTAGATGCCATTCAGGCGTTCGGTAAACAAATTTTATATCCGAAACGGATCGGTATTGATGCGATGTCGGTCAGTGGACATAAAATACACGGACCAAAGGGAAGTGGAGTTCTGTTTGTAAATAGTAACACAAAAATAAAACCAATTATATATGGTGGAGGTCAGGAGAAAGGATTGCGTTCCGGAACGGAAAATACTGCTGCAATTGCCGGATTGGGAAAGGCAACAGAAGTAATATATGGTAGATTGGACGCAAATCGTGATCAGATGTTTAAGATAAAAGATGCTTTGATTAATGGGGCAACGCAGATTGAAGGAGTGACAAACAATTCGGGAGAAGCACCGCATATAGCTTCCCTGAGTTTTTGCGATATCAGAAGTGAGGTCTTATTGCATGCATTGGAAGAAAAGGGAATATATGTCTCCGCCGGTTCGGCTTGCTCCTCGAATCATCCGGCAATTAGCGGGGTGTTAAAAGCAATTGGTTTGGATAATCATTTGTTGGATTCAACATTAAGATTCAGTTTTTGTGAATTTAATACGTTGGAAGAAGTAGATTATACGATTCGGGTTTTAAAAGAATTGGTGCCGAGATTAAGAAAATTTACCAGACATTAGGAAGGAGAAAGTAGAATGGAATACCAATCATTTTTGATTAAATATGCGGAAATAGGAACAAAAGGAAAAAATCGATATGTGTTTGAGGATGTTCTTTGTAACAACATAAAAAATCATGTTGCATCATATGGAGATTTTTCGATTCGCAGAGAGTATGGAAGAATTTTTTTGGAGGCAAACGGCACTTATGACTATGAGGATGTTGTAAAAGAATTGCAGAAAGTATTTGGTATCGTCGGAATCTGTCCGATTGTAGTTGAAGAAAATATTGCGTTTGAGGCAATCAAAGAAAAAGCAATTGCATATATGAAGGAATGTTACGGAGAAGAAAAGGTAACATTTAAAGTGAATACAAGAAGAACCAATAAGGCGTTTCCGATGACTTCAATGGAAACTTCAAGTGAAATCGGGCATTTTATTCTGGAAGCATGTGAAAATACGTCTGTTGATGTTCATAAACCGGATGTTTTGTTAAATATTGAAATACGGGATCGTGTATATATTTATTCGAAGACAATAAAGGGTGCAGGTGGTTTGCCTGTGGGAACGAATGGAAAGGCAATGTTGCTGCTTTCGGGTGGAATCGACTCACCGGTTGCAGGATATATGATTGCAAAGAGAGGTGTCGAATTAGAAGCTGTTTATTTTAATGCTCCGCCTTATACTTCGGAACGTGCAAAACAGAAGGTTATGGATTTGGCAAGAATTGTTTCTGGATTTTCCGGTAAAATAAGACTTCATATTGTTAACTTTACAGATATTCAGTTGGCAATTTACGAAAAATGCCCACATGAGGAACTGACCATCATTATGAGAAGATATATGATGAAAATTGCGGAGGACTTAGCAAAGAAAAACGGATGTCAGGCGCTGATTACCGGTGAAAGTATCGGACAGGTTGCAAGCCAGACCATTTTTTCACTGGCATGTACAAATGAAGTATGTACCATGCCGGTATTCCGACCTTGTATCGGAATGGATAAACAGGAAATTGTTGATATATCAGAAATGATAGAAACTTATGAGACATCTATTCAGCCATATGAAGATTGCTGTACGATATTTGTAGCAAAACATCCGGTTACAAAGCCGATTCTTGAAGTAATTAAAAAATCAGAGGAGAACCTGAAGGATGTAATAGATGAATTGTACAAGACAACTGTTATGACAACAGAGGTTGTTGAGGTTATTTAAAGGTCTGGAACAAAGGAGAGGGCAGATGAAGAAATTTATAAAGAAAAACTGGCATTATATATTGGCATTAATAATTCCTGTTTTGTTAATGATGATTCATGCATTTCGCTATAAATTATGGTTTTTTGGTAACGGAAGTATTTTAGTCGGAGATTCCATGGTACAGATTTTGCCTATTTACTATGAACTATGGAATAAGGTTCATAGTGGAGCTAGCTTAAGTTATACATGGAATATTGGCGGTGGGTTGGATTTTTATAGTCTTTTGGGTTATGTTGCATCACCATTTACTTTAATTATGCTTTGTGTACCTAAAAGTATGCTTGAAATGACGTTAGAAAGTATCATTGTATGTAAATGGGCTTTGTCGTCCCTGACTGTTGCATTTTTCTTTTATAACACGAAGTTCAATGAACTTAAGGAGAGGAAAAAAATCGTTTCTTTGTTTCTTGGATTAGCATTTAGCTTGAGTAATGGTCTGATTAATTATATGGGATATCCTCAATTAATGGATGCGGTGATTTGTTTCCCGATATTACTCTTGTTATTGGAAAAAATGTTTGAACAAAAGAAATGGAAATTATATTACATAGTACTATCTTTTTCAATGCTGACCAGCATATATACTTCGTATATAACATGTCTGTTTTTATGTATATGGTTTATATTTATATATAATAAAGAATACAAAAAAGATTTTGGCAAAATATTCATAAGATTTGCTGGAGGTTCAGTGCTTGCGGCTATGACAGCTATCGCAGCAATTAGTCAGCTGCTCAACTCGGGAACCGGAAGGCTGACACAGGATGGTGTAAGCGAAGAAAGATGGGGATTTGCCAAAATGATATTGGTTAAACCGTCGGAGTTTTTGCAACAGTTGTTTGTATTTGTTCCGATGGAAAAGGCATCTTCGTTATTGCCCAATATGTATTTATCGGTTGTTGGAATTTCATTGATTCCATTTTTGGTATTTATCAAAATAAATAAAAAAATAAAAATTAAATTAATAATTCTGGAAGCTTTGATGGGGATTAGTATAATATTTGGGGCAGTTAGTTTGGTTTGGCATGGATTTACGGTTCCAAATGGCGTGTATCACAGAGAAATATATGTAGTTGTTTTCACTATTTTATTTGGATTATTATATGTAATCCAAAATTTGCGGGATATAGATTACAAAAAAATATTTATTGTGGGAATTGTTGATATAGGTTTATTTGTATATGCATTTGTAAAGGTAGAGGTATATAGATATTTTTTCCCATATTACATGACAGCGTTAATTTTGCTATGCGCATTAATAATTTTGGTTTTATTTTGTAAAAAGAGTATTGGTTATAAGCAGGTAATCATGGTGATTAGTGTTTTGGGAATTGTTGAATTGTCTTTAAATGCGCTAAATATGTTGCGATATTATGTAAGCACTTCCTTTACATATATTGATAGATATGGAACGGAAGAACTATATAATGATGAAATGAATATGAAACCCGGAGAACGGATGGTATCCTTGTATGCATATAATCCCGGAATGGTATTCGACCGACCATCCGGTGAGGGATTTATATCATCGATTAATCAGAATAATTTGTATTTACATGATGAATTGGGATTAGGTGTTAGTGGACATGTTGAATACTCGGAAGTTGGTGGGTCTCCGTTTATCAATTTATTTTATAATAATGCATATGGTATTTCATATCATGAAAATACATTTAGTGATGTGACGGAAGTAGATAGTCAAAATGGAACGACTTTATACAAAATGAATCGGTTAGCTGGATTGGGATATATGGTTAATTCTGATGTTTCGAAATGGGACGTTGAAAGTACAGATTGCTTTGATGCTCAGAATCAGTTTGTTGATTTAGCTGTAGGTGGTAAAGACTTTTTTAATCGTCTGGAAGTAGATCTTAGTGCACAGGATGCAAATGGAAATGGACTAATGTACACTAAAACAAAAGGATTGGAATATTGTGTTTATTATACACCTCAATATGCTTCTATTTATGATTCAATTCAAGCTGAGTTTACTGTAGACCATGATATGGATTTGTACGTTTATATGATTGGCGATTATAATGTAAATGATTATTTTTATTATTATATTTATGTTGATGGAGAGCAAGTTGAGGAAGATACGCGTGCATGCTCTGCAGAGACAATTCATATTGGTAAAGTGAAAAAAGGACAAAAGGTATCAATGGTTCGTATACCGGTATTAAATACATCATTAAATGAGGAGACATCATGGGGAATTGTATTTGATGAGTTTGACGAAGAAGCATATAATGAATCTTATGAGAAGTTATCAAAAAACACATATGATATCTCTGTATTTGAAGATGATTATGTAAAAGGAACCATCCATGCAGATGAGGATGGCATTATGATGACCTCCATTTTGGCAGATGATAATTTTACGGTATATGTAGATGGAGATAAGGTATCTTATGAAACGATTGGAGATACAATGATTGGCGTACCATTATCAAAAGGAGATCATACGGTTGAATTTAAATACAAGAATGATGTATTAAAGAAAGGATTAATTGGCTCTGGTGTTGGATTCTTGTTATTTGTTCTTGTTTGTATTATTGAAAAAATTGTGGCAAAACATAAAAAAACAGAGGATGATGAAAATACAGATGAGTACACAGAATCAGATGAAGTAATGTTGGAAAATCTGGAAAATATACAGGATGATGAAGTAACACAAGAAACAAAAACAGATATGGAAAAGGTACAGGAAGAAGATCATCCGGAAGAATTGGAAGAAGAAATACAGGAATGACATATTGACTTTTGATAATGAAAAAGTTATCATAGTTATAGGCTTTGTCGACAGACAAATAAGGAGTAGGAGGAAGCATTATGAAGACAGTTAAGATTTCTTTAAATTCAATTGATAAGGTGAAAAGTTTTGTTAATGATATTGCTAAATTTGATGCTGAATTTGATTTGGTATCAGGCAGATATGTAATTGATGCAAAGTCAATCATGGGAATTTTCAGTTTGGATATTTCACAGCCAATTGATTTGAATATTCATACAGAAGGTGATGATACGGAGATTCTTGAGGCATTAAAGCCATATATTATTTAGTTTGAATCGGTAATTTAGAAAGTAGCCTTGCCTGAACGCAAGGCTTTTCTTTTTTAAAATTTTTGGAACGGACAGGTATGGAAAATGTTAGAAAATAAGCGGATTGCAATGATTAATCTGGGATGCAAGGCAAACAAATACGAAGCGGATGCAATGACAAAAAAGTTAATAGATGCAAATGCAAAGATGGTGGATGCCGGTGAGATTGCAGATGTATATATTGTGAATACCTGTTCGGTTACGAATATTGCGGAAAAAAAATCCAGACAGATGCTCAGGCGTGCAAAAAAGAAAAATCCTAAGGCGGTTGTGGCTGCGGTTGGGTGTTATGTGAATGCTTCAAAGGATGAGATTGCAGATATGGATTTTGTGGATTTGGTGATTGGCAATAATTGTAAGAAGGATATTGTCGAAATTTTACAACAATATTTTACAAAATCAAATCCTGTTCAGAGTTATATTGATATTAATTGTACAAATGAATATGAAGAAATGGGAAGCCTTCATTTTTCTTCTTTGAATCATCAAAGAGCATATATTAAAATTCAGGACGGTTGCAATCAATTTTGTTCTTATTGTTTAATTCCATATACGAGAGGACGTGTTCGTAGCAGAAAGCCGGAGCATATTTTAAATGAAATTACACAGCTTGCAAAAGAAGGAGTAAAAGAATTTGTATTGACAGGAATTCATATTTCATCATATGGTTTGGATTTTGTGAAAACAGGGATAGAATATGATGAAAGAATGAATCAGGATACGACGGATTTGACGATGGATCTGGCTTCCCTGGTTGAGGCAATTGAGGCAATTCCGGAAGTAAAACGAATTCGTTTAGGCTCGCTGGAACCTAGAATTATAACGGAGAAATTTCTTGAACGGATTGGAAAATGTGATAAATTATGCCCGCATTTTCATTTGTCGTTGCAGAGTGCATGTAATGATACGTTGAAGAGAATGAACCGAAAATATACAATTGAATTGTTTGAGGAAAAATGCACACTGTTGAGGAACTTCTTTGATTGTCCGGCAATTACAACGGATGTAATCGTTGGATTCCCGGGGGAGACAAAAGAGGAGTTTGCGACAACGGTTGAAAATTTAAAAAGAATTTCATTGTATGAGATTCATGTGTTTAAATATTCCATCCGAAGCGGAACTTTGGCAGCGAAAATGCCGGAACAGATTTCTGAGAATATTAAAAATGAACGAAGTGATATTTTACTAGAGCTTACCTCAAAGCAAAAGAAAGCATATGAGGATTCTTATAACGGAAAGATGGAGTCTGTATTGGTAGAAGAAAAAATTTCGAAAGAAAATGCAAAAAAATTAAAACAGGCAGATTTACGGATACAGGAATCAGAAGATACGGAAAGGGAAATATCTTACTATACCGGTCATACAAGAAATTATATTAAGGTTGCGATTGCAAGCAAAAAGAATATCTGTAATGAGATTGTAGATGTTGTCTTTTGAAAATTTGGTTGCAACTTTAGGGAAAGTATATTATCATAATTATATTAAAAAGAGGACGTGATAAAATGAGTGAGCAGAATACATACAATACACAATTTATTGATGTTGTGAAAGATAATAATTTATCCGTTACGGAAATTCTGGCTGATGTATATACCGCATTGTCCGAAAAAGGGTATAATCCGGTAAGCCAGATTGTCGGTTATGTTATGAGTGGTGACCCTACTTATATAACAAGTTATAAGAATGCCAGAAGTTTGATTATGAAGGCGGAACGAGATGAGATTATTGAAGTTTTGTTGGAAAACTACATCGAAACAAAACTTAAATAACGGGAGATAAAGTATGCGGATTATGGGACTGGATTATGGTTCTAAGACGGTTGGTGTAGCCCTTAGTGATGAATTGGGAATTACTGCACAGCCTATTATGACCATAGAACGAAAGTCGGAGAATAAGTTACGAAAGACCTTAGCGCAGATTGAAGAATTGATTGATGCGTATGAGGTTTCTTTTGTTGTGCTTGGATATCCTAAGAATATGAATAATTCAGAAGGACAAAGAGTGGAAGCAACGATGGAATTTAAGGAACATATTGAACGACGTACGGGATTAGAAGTGAAATTGTGGGATGAGCGTCTGACAACGATAGAGTCGGAACGGATTTTGATGGAAGCCGGTGTCAGAAGGGAACATCGAAAAGATTATATTGACAAGATGGCTGCTGCCATTATATTGCAAAGCTATATGGATGCGAACGCAAGTAAATAGATGAGGAGAGAAGAATGGAAGAATTGGATACGATAGAACTTACATTTGATGATGGAGAAATTGTGGAATTTTATGTGCTGGAACAGACACAATTAATGGGTTGTAATTATTTTCTGGTTACTTCGGCAGAAGATGAGGATGAGTGCTATATTTTGAAAGAAACAGCCGCCACAGAAGATGCGGGTTTTGCTATGTATGATTTTGTTGAAGATGAAAAAGAATTAGAAAGTTTATATCCAATATTTAAGGAATTATTGGAAGATAGTGATACGGAGGTAGAATTTTGAAAATGAATAATGGAAAGGGTGAGTTTTCTGCAAAGACATTTCCAAAGAAAAATTACAAGAAAGCAGAGAAGAAAACTCCCGGCGTGAAGATTATTCCTCTTGGTGGTCTTGATCAAATCGGAATGAACATTACTGCAATTGAGTATGAAGATACCATTGTTGTAATTGATTGTGGTTTGGCATTTCCGGAAGAGGATATGTTAGGAATTGATTTGGTAATTCCGGACATCAGTTACTTGAAGGAGAATGCGGACAAGGTAAAAGGACTGGTTGTAACACATGGTCATGAAGATCATATCGGTGCAATTCCGTATATTGAGAAAGAATTAAATATGCCGATTTATGCAACCAAATTAACAATGGGACTGATTGAAAATAAATTACGGGAACACAACCTGCTCAGTACAATGAAGCGTAAAGTGGTAAGACATGGACAGACGATTAATTTGGGATGTTTTCGTATCGAGTTCATTCGCTCCAATCATTCAATCGCGGATTCATCCGGTTTGGCTATTTATACGCCGGCAGGAATTTTGGTTCATACGGGAGATTTCAAGGTTGATTTTACACCTGTATTCGGGGAAACGATTGATTTGCAAAGATATGCGGAATTAGGAAAAAAAGGTGTGCTTGCATTAATGGCAGATTCTACGAACGTAGAACGTCCCGGTTTTACTCCGAGTGAAAAGAAAGTCGGAAAAACATTTGATATCCTGTTTAATGAAAACAAGAACAGCCGGTTGATTATAGCTACTTTTGCATCCAATGTGGATCGTGTACAGCAGATTATTAATACAGCAAACAAATACGGAAGAAAAGTAGTTGTAGAGGGCAGAAGCATGGTGAATGTAATTAATACTGCTTCTGAACTTGGGTTTATCCAGATTCCGGATAATACATTGATTGATATTTCACAGATTAAAAACTATCCGGACGAGCAGATTGTATTGATTACAACCGGAAGCCAGGGAGAAAATATGGCTGCCTTATCCAGAATTGCAGCCAATATCCATAACAAGGTCAGTATTACTCCGAATGATACGGTAATATTAAGTTCCAGTCCGATTCCGGGTAATGAAAAATCAATCAATAAGATTATTAACGAAATCGAGATGAAGGGTGCAAAAGTTATCTTTCAGGATACCCATGTTTCCGGACATGCCTGTCAGGAAGAACTGAAATTAATTTATGCATTGACAAAACCGAAGTATGCAGTACCGGTTCATGGAGAATATCGTCATCTGAAACGACATGCGGAACTTGCGAGGGAAATGGGTGTTGATAAGGATAATGTGAAGATTTTGAATAATGGAACTGTCTTAGAATTATCCGAAGATAATGCAAAAATTGTCGGTCACGTTCCGTCCGGTGGTATCTTAGTGGATGGACTGGGTGTCGGCGATGTCGGTAATATTGTTTTAAGAGATCGTCAACATTTATCTCAGAATGGTTTGATAATTGTGGTTGTTGCATTGGAAAAAGGAAGCAATCAGCTGCTCGCCGGACCGGATATTGTATCAAGAGGTTTTGTCTATGTTCGTGAATCGGAAGGTTTGATGGAAGAATGTCATGATGTGGTAGAGGATGCTTTGGAATATTGCCTGAATCATAATATTACGGATTGGGGTAAAATCAAAAATACCATTCGGGACGATCTGAATGAATTTTTGTGGAAACGGACAAAGAGAAACCCAATGATACTTCCGATTATAACAGAGGTGTAAAGATGACAGATGAAAAAGCAATGGCACTAAATGAATCAATTAAACGGAGTGAGGAATATAGAACGTATTCGGAGACATTACAACGGGTGAAGGCAAATGAGGAGCTGTATGCAGCCATGAATGCCTTCCGAAGAAGAAATTATGAATTGCAGTGCTATAATGATGGCATTAACCGTTATCAGGAAATCCATAATTTGGCAATGGAATATGAAAAGGTGTTAAGACATCCGGATGTCAATGCTTTTTTGGTGGCGGAACAGGTATTTTCAAGAAAACTGCAGATGTTATTTGACAGTATTACAGAGGGATTGGAATTGGACTACGATTACATGGGGTAGGAAAATTTCTGTCTTGGGAGAAAAGTGGTTATGGGAAATGACAATGAAGGCATTTTAAATGGCATAATAGGTTTATGTATCAGAACAATTGTGAATCTGATAATTGTTTTTGTGCTGGTGAGGGGATTTGTTCTGGGATATACATTTGCGTACAGGCTTTTTGTGGATGTTCCTTATATGTCTGGCAATAATCAGTCTGTTACGATAACAATTGAAGACGGAGAATCGGTGGCGGCTCTTACGGATACGTTATATCGTGACAAAATTATTGAGGATAAGACAACCTTTCTTGCAAGAGTATATATTGGAAGATATGATAAAAAAATAAAAGCGGGCAAATATGTGATTAATTCAACAATGAGCCCGGATACATTGTGCAGAACGTTTTGCGGAATGTTAAGTGAGGAAAAAGATGAGTCTGAATGAAAGAATTGAATCGTTTCTTCATTCAATGATAAAGGATGAAGAGGGAATAATAGGTATAATTGAACAGGAAGCTTTGACGGATCAGGTTCCGATTATTCGAAAGGAAACAAAGGATTGGTTGAAAACAATGCTTCTGATAAAAAAGCCGGAACGGATTTTAGAAGTAGGAACGGCGGTCGGCTTTTCGTCAATTTTTATGTGTCAGCATATTTCAAAAACTTCTCACATAACAACAATAGAAAAATGGGAACCAAGGATTGAACAGGCGAAGATTAATTTTGCAAGAGCAAAAGTGGAAGATAAAGTCACATTGTTGGAAGGGGATGCAGCAGAAATTCTTCATGAATTGGCAGTGAATGGAAATCAGACCTTTGATTTTATATTTATGGATGCTGCAAAGGGACAATATATTCATTTTTTGCCGGATGTGATTCGATTACTGGAAAAAGATGGAGTGTTGATATCGGATAATGTGCTGCAGGACGGAGAGATTTTGGATTCGCGGTATGTTGTGGAACGAAGAAATCGTACCATTCACAGCAGAATGAGAGAATATCTGTATGAACTAAAAAATAATAACAGTTTGGATACGTCGGTTATTCCGTTGGGAGATGGAGTGGCGTTATCTGTAAAATTGGATAAAAAAGAGGAAATGATATGAGGAAGACAGAGTTATTAATACCGGCAGGAAGTCTGGAAGTTTTGAAGGTTGCAGTGAACTACGGTGCAAATGCGGTTTATATTGGAGGAGAAGCTTTTGGATTGCGTGCAAAGGCACATAACTTTACAATAGATGAGATGAAGGAGGCTGTGCAGTATTGTCATGCACATAATGTGAAATTATATGTCACGGCTAATATATTTGCTCATAATGATGATTTAGATGGTGTGCGTTCTTATTTTGAACAACTGATACCGGTTGGAATTGATGCGTTGATTATATCGGATCCGGCAATTTTTATGTTAGCAAAGGAGATTCTTCCGGATGTGGATATCCACATCAGCACTCAGGCAAATAATACCAATTATGGCATTTATCGGTTCTGGTATCAGCAGGGAGCTGTAAGAGTGGTGTCGGCAAGGGAGTTGTCCTTAGAGGAGATAAAGCAGATACGGGAACATATTCCGGATGATATGGAGATTGAAAGTTTTGTTCATGGTGCAATGTGTATTTCTTATTCCGGAAGGTGTCTGTTAAGTCATTTTCTGACAGGAAGAGATGCAAATCAGGGAGCCTGCACGCACCCATGCCGTTGGAAGTACAGTGTGGTTGAGGAAAAAAGACCGGGTGAGTATTTTCCGGTGGAAGAGGATGACAGAGGAACCTATATATTTAATTCAAAGGATTTATGTATGGTAGACCATATTCCGGATTTGATGGATGCCGGGATTGACAGCTTTAAAATCGAAGGTCGTATGAAGACTGCTTTATATGTAGCAACAGTAGCACGTACCTATCGAAAGGCAATCGATGATTACAAAAAAGATCCGAACCTTTATGAGGCAAATCTTCCCTATTACCGGGAAGAGATTGGAAAATGTACGTATCGTCAGTTTACGACCGGTTTTTATTATGGAAAAACAACTTCCGATTCCCAGGTGTACGACAGTAATGAATATGTAAAAGATTATATCTATATTGGTACAATTGAGGAAGTTGATGAGAATGGATTTGCCCATTTTATACAGCGAAATAAATTTAGCGTCGGACAGGAAGTGGAGGCAATGTTGTTTGATGGATCGAACAAATATCTGACGGTTCGGGCTATCTACAATGAAAAGGGTGAGAGTATGGAAAGCGCACCTCACCCGAAAGAGAAGCTTGTAGTTGATTTAGGGGAAAAATTGGAACCGGGCATTATATTAAGACTGCGCAGAGTCGAAACAACAGCGTAATTTGGATAGTGCTTTTTTCTCAATGCGGGAGACGTAGGAACGGGAGATGTTCATTGCTTTTGCGACTTCTCTTTGTGTGTGTGGTGCTGCGTCGGGGAGACCATAGCGCAACAGAATGATTTCAAGCTCTCTTTTGGTCAGAGCGTTATATAAGAAGGAATATAATTGCCGGACATTGTCTTTTAAAATGACATGTTCGGCAATATCTGTTCCTTTACTTTCTACAATATCTAACAGATTGATTTCATTTCCTTCTTTATCGGTACCGATGGGGTCGTACAGGGAAAACTCTTTGGAACATTTTCTTTCCTGCCGCAGCATCATCAGTAATTCATTTTCAATACAACGGGAGGCATAGGTGGCAAGACGGCTGCCTTTGTCAATATCAAAGGTGTTGATGGCTTTTATCAGACCGATGGTTCCAATCGATAATAAATCATCAATATCACGATCTAAATTGTTATATTTTTTTATGATATGTGCCACCAGACGTAGGTTGTACTCTACTAAAATATTTCGGGCTTCAAGGTCCCCGGCTTTGCTTCTTTTTAAGTAGAACAATTCTTCTTCTTTTGATAGGGGTTGTTTGAAGGTTTGCATGGGATTATCCTTAATAGCCTTTTCATCATTCTATGTCGGATTACATGGAAAAGTGCTTTTCCACAATTGATTTTGTGCATTTTAACAAAATTGGATAAAAGGTTTTCTTTTTTTTGGTAATGTGCTACAATTAATATTATTTTAGCGTAGGAGAGGTATGCATATGCGTATAGGTGTTGGTAGAAAAAAGATAAGAATGGGTGACCTGCTTGTGGCTGCCGGAGCAATTACGGAAGAACAGTTACAGGAAGCATTGGCACTACAAAAAGAAAAGAACCAGAAACTGGGTGTTACATTAGTAGAAGCTGGAATTATCAGTAAAGAATTGTTGGTTGCAGTTTTGACACAACAGTTGGGAGTAGAATACATAGATTTAAAGGGTTGCAGTTTTGATGATGAGGTTCTTTCATTAATACCGGAAGATATTGTTATGAAATATAACGTTATTCCGTTGGGATACGACGAGAATAATCCGAATATATTGCGTGTGGCAATGGCTGACCCTATGGATATCATTGCAATTGACGATATTTCGATTGTAACGAATTGCCAGATTGAAGCCTTGCTTGCATGGGAAGAGGATATTGTTGAGACGATTGGTAAGTATTATGGTAATCATCAGGCGATGGAAGCTGCTGAGGCATATCGGAAGGAACAGGAAATGTCCGGATTGTCGAAGGCGGAGGAGGAAGAATACGATGCGGATATTGAGAATTCTCCTATTGTATTGCTGGTAAAACAGATTTTGGAGGGCGCAGCCAGACAGAGAACTTCCGATATTCATATTGAACCGATGGAAACTTCGGTTCGTGTAAGATATCGTATCGACGGTGTTTTGAAACAGGTTATGTCATATGATTATTCATTACTTTCCGGAATTGTTGCACGTTTGAAAATTATGGGTGGTATGGATATTTCTGAAAAACGTAAACCGCAGGACGGTCGTATTACCATTATGGTAGACCGTAAGGAATATGATATCCGTGTATCTATGCTTCCAACGGTTTACGGAGAGAAAACCGTTATGCGTCTTGCTGCTAAGGATGGTTTGACAAGACCAAAGTCAGGACTTGGTTTGTCGCCGGAAGAAGAAGCGGTATTCGATGGTATCTTAAGTAATCCGCATGGTATTATTTTGGTAACAGGTCCTACGGGTTCCGGTAAATCAACGACTTTGTACACGGCGTTGTCTGAGCTGAATACAGAAGATGTTAATATTATTACGGTAGAAGATCCGGTCGAGGCAAATATTGCCGGAATCAATCAGTGTCAGGTAAATGAAAAAGCAGAGATGACATTCCCTGCTGCACTTCGTTCTATTTTGCGTCAGGACCCGGATATCATTATGATCGGTGAGATTCGAGACGGTGAGACAGCTGATATTGCGGTTAAAGCGGCTATCACCGGACATTTGGTTGTATCAACATTACATACGAACTCTGCGGCTTCGACGGTAACGCGTCTGATCGATATGGGTATTGAGCCTTATACAGCCGGTGATGCTTTAGTTGGTGTTATTGCACAGCGTCTTGTTAGAAGGTTGTGTACCTGTAAGCAGCCAAGATACGCAGAAGAACATGAAAAACGGTTACTGGGCGTTCAGGATTTAAGTGAAGATATTGTTATATATGAACCAAACGGATGTCCGCTTTGTAATGACACAGGATTTTCCGGACGAATTGGTGTATATGAGATGATGACGGTTACAAGAAGTTTGCAGCAGGTTATTGCAACGAATGCACCAGCGAATGAAATTGAAAAACAGGCTTTGGAAGAAGGTATGCATACATTGAAGATGAGTTGCTCGAGACATGTATTAAACGGTGTAACTTCTTTGAGTGAAATGCGTAAGATTGTTTACGAAGCTGGTGATGAATATTAAATAATATAATGTAGACAGGAAGGGGATAAACATGATTGACATTAAAGAGTTATTAGCATTTTCAGTAGAACAGAAGGCGTCCGATGTGCATATTGCAGTCGGAATCCCACCGAAACTTCGTATTAACGGTAAATTGACAGCGGTGGATTGCCCGGAACTTACTCCGATGGATGCGGCAGAGATGATTGGAGCAACGATGACCAAGCGTCATCAGGAAATCCTGAAAGAAAGAGGAGAAGTCGATTTCTCATTCGATTCAGAGGAAACCGGACGATTCCGTGTAAATGTATTTTTGGATCGCGGTAATATGGCAGCGGCATACAGACGTGTTGAGACGGTAATACCAAGACCGGATCAATTGGGAATTCCGAAAGAGGTTGTTGATTTATATAAGAAGAAGAGAGGTTTGGTTCTGGTTACTGGACCGACCGGTTCCGGAAAATCTACTACACTGGCATCCATTATTAATAAAGCGAACGAGAATCTGACCGATCATATTATTACATTGGAAGACCCGATTGAGTATGTACATCATCATAAGAAATCCGTTGTAAACCAGCGTGAGGTTGGTGTGGATACCATGAGTTATGCAAATGCGATGAGAGCAGTTCTTCGTGAGGATCCGGATATTATTCTTTTGGGAGAGATGCGTGACCTTGAGACAATTTCCACAGCAATTACCGCTGCTGAGACAGGTCACTTGGTATTTTCAACATTACATACAATTGGTGCGGCAAGTACAATTGACCGTATTATCGACGTATTCCCAACTCATCAGCAGCAACAGACAAGAGTTCAGCTTGCTATGATTTTGGAAGGTGTAATTTCACAGGCACTGGTTCCGGCAGAGGACGGAAGAGGACGTGTGGCAGCGTTTGAGGTTATGTTTGGCAGTCCGGCAATTCGAAGTCTGATCCGTGACCAGAAAGTACATCAGATACAGTCAACGATTCAGACAAGTAGACAGATGGGAATGATAACCTTGGATGATCATTTGTATGAATTGTACAAAGAGGGAGCAATAAGTCGTGAAAATGCACTAATTTATGCTCAGGATCAGCAGGCATTAAAGAAAAAATTATAAAAATTGTATAATTTTTATAATTTTGTATGTGAATATCAATTTTTTGTTGCAAATATGACGAAAATAGAGTAAACTCATAATTACGATATAAATTGTTAATAAATTGTTCACATTTTGCGCGGGGCAGGATATGAACGGACAAGATGGTGGAGGAGTAATATGGCACAGTTTAACTATAAGGCGATTGCTGCGGATGGTAAGGCCAAAAAAGGTACAGTAGATGCGGCAGATCGTGATAAGGCGATGGACAAGTTGAAGGCAGAAGGTCTTTCTGTTACAGATTTGAAGGATGCAGGAGAAGGCGGATTTCAACTTGGGTTTTTGAAAAAGAAGGTAAAGAACAGAGATTTATCAATTCTTTGTAAACAGATGGTAAGTATTTTGAATGCCGGTGTAACAGTAATTACGGCATTGGAGATGCTTTCGGAACAGATGGATAATAAGACATTGAAAGATGCCTTGGTTGAAGCAAGAGCATACGTAGAAAAGGGTGGAACATTAGCGGATGCGATGCGGTTGAATCCGAATATTTTTCCACCGATGATGATTAACATGGTAGCTGCCGGTGAAGCAACCGGTGGATTGGAAACATCCTTTGATCGTTTGGCAACACATTTTGAAAAGGCAGATGCGGTTGCAGCTAAAGTTAAGGGAGCACTTACATATCCAATTATCGTATTGATTGTAGCGGTTCTTGTAATTATCGTGGTTATGGTTGCGGTTATTCCTACCTTTGTTGGTATGTTTGCGGAGATGGGAACAGCATTGCCGTTGCCGACAAGAATTATGATGGCAGGTAGTGACTTCATCTTACAAAAATGGTGGTTATTGATTATTATCGTAGCAGCTATTGCATTTGGAATTAAAACATTTAAAGCGACCCCGAGCGGACAGTTGTTCTTTGCAAAGATTGCAATCAGTGCTCCGATTTTTAAGGACTTGGTTATCAAGCAGAACGCTTCTCAGTTTTCCCGCACATTAAGTACTTTGATGGGCGCCGGTATCCCGATGTTGGATGCGATTGAGATGGTTGCAAAGATGATGAACAACAAAATATTCCGTGATGGTTTATTAGAGACAAAGACACAGGTTGCAAAAGGTGTTCCTTTATCAAAGCCATTGAAAGATATGGATGTATTTCCGACCATGTTGGTACAGATGGTAAAGATTGGTGAAGAGACAGGTAACATTGAAGATATGATGGATAAGGTTGCCGACTTATATGATCGAGAAGTGGATTTGGCAACGGATTCTTTAACTGCAGCTATGGAGCCGTTAACCATGGTTATTATGGCTGGTATTGTAGGTATGATTGTTGCTGCTGTATACGGACCAATCCTTGGTATGTACGAAGGTATCGACAATATGTAATAACAATGAGACATGCGTCACGGAAAATGGGTGTGTTTATACTGTGCCTGCACAAGTATAAACACAGACATTTTTCGTGACATAGGACGAATGTCCTGCATCGAACCGGATTATAACTACCTCTGACCAAGGTGGTTTTAATAAATTTTATTTTTATAAGTAAAGGAGAAGAGAATTATGAAAAAAATGAATAACAAAGGTTTCTCTATGGTAGAGCTTATTATCGTAATTGCTATTATGGCAATCTTAGCTGCTGCATTAGCTCCAGCATTGATTAAGTACATCAACAAGTCAAGATTATCAACTGACGTATCAACAGGTACTTCAATTGCATCAGCAATTCAGACTGCATTGTCTAATGAGTCTGCATATGATGCATGTACGGATCTTACAACAGAAGAATTTGGTGGTCCAAGTTATTCTAATCCATTTACAGGAAGTATGGCTACAGAAGTAGCTTCAACTATTGATCCTTCAAAGTGCCAGGTTAAGGCTAAAAAGGATATGAATGGTAGCTCATTTGGTTCATCAGCATTCTTGGTAACAGTAAAACCAACAACTAACTTGGTTGAAGTTTATGTAGGTGATGCTAGTCATATGTGTTCACCATCTGTTGAAAAGAGTTTAACAGAAAAAACAAATTAATTACATATATTTCAGTGTCTCTTGATGAGACGCTGGAATATAAATATTTATAAGTATTTATATTAACATTATTATACAATCCCCTGGTCAGGGATTTGTATTTTAATGTTTTCTGCTATGTTTGCAGAACATTTGACTAATGCATAGTATGCATTCTAATTGGATAGAATTAGTCTTTTGCGGTTGGCGGTTTTTTTATAGGTTTTTACTGATATACTGGTCATATGTCAATAAAAAATATAGGAGACGGTGACGTTAATATGGCAGTAACTGGCTTACGATAGGCTGGGTTTAATGTGAATTTTAAGTCTGTTTGGTCAGCAGACATTAAAAGGATAAATTAAAGGAGCTAATAGGCTCTTTGCCCGTGTTGATTTGGGCAATAAGAAATGATATGCGGGAAAGCAGCTTGTGAGCTGGTACCTGAACATGATAGGGCTCGTCCCTATTAAAAAAATAACTTCTGATAGCGAGGGAGGCTACGACATGGCAAAAAGTAATAAAGTCTTAACAGTCGAGATTACAAATGAAAGTATTACAATTATTGAAGTAACACCTTCAATAAAGAAAGAAACGCAAGTACATAATGCGTTAATATTTGAAACTCCGGAGGATGCGTATGATGACGGTATGCTTCGGGATATTGACCGTTTAAGTGCGGTAATCAGAGAGCAGTTAGATGCAAACGGAATTACAAATAAGAATGCGATTTTTATTCTTTCTTCAACGAAAGCTGTAAATCGTGAAGTTTTAATTCCGGAAGTAAAAGATAACAAAATCAAGGGAATTGTTGCAGCAAATGCATCAGAGTATTTCCCAGTTAATGTAGAAGATTACGTTGTATCTCATTCTGTATTGGAACATCTTGTAGATGAGAATAAGAACAAGCAGATTAAGTTGATGGTAGTTGCGGCTCCGATTGCAATGGTAAAAGGTTACTATGAACTTGGTAGTACGTTGGGATTGACGGTTCAGGCGATTGATTATGTTGGTAACGCAATGTTACAGATGATCAAGACGCAGACCGGAACTAATATGACCACAATGGTAATCCAGCTTGGTTCAGAATCTACAATTCTTAACATCGTGAAAGGTGACACTTTGTTATTACAAAGAACCGTTCCGTACGGAACCAATGCGGTGGTAACAGAGGTTATGGATGAGAAGGAAGTGGATGCTACAACAGCGATGACACTTCTTCAGAATGAGAGATTGATAACAGTTGATTTTGATGACAATGCAGCAACAGGTGCATTCCGTTATCTGATCAACAATATCGGACGTGTAATAGATTATTATGTAACTAAGAATCCGGATAATCCGATTGATGATGTGTTCTTAACAGGTGATGGAGCATTGATTCGTGGTATTGACGGATTGTTTAAGATTCAGTTGAATATTCAGACAAGGATTTTGGATAGCTTATATAAGGTTAAATTTGATCCAAAAATTGATTTAAAGATTTACAACCCAGTTTATTTGGTTGCTCCGATTGGTGCCTCTTATGCTCCGATGGGATTCCAGCCGGTAGAGGTAAAATCAAAGAAAACTTCCAATGCTGATTATACAAAAGCAGGTGTTGGGGTGTTGATAGCAGGTGTTGTGGTTGCTGTAGGTGCAAGTGCAATTACATTAGTGTTAAAGAATAATGCCAGTGCAAAGAGAGACAGCTTAAACAGTCAGATTGCAGCAATTGCTGATATTGATCAGATTGTAAGTGAGCATGATGCGGCAAAGGTAAAGTTAGACGACATTAATGTAATGTATGATCAGACCCGCTCATTGAATGAAAACTTTACTATGTTCTTTAATGAATTAGAGGACAAATTACCAAAGAATGTTGTGGTAACAGCATATAGTTCAAACGAGGATGAGATTAGTTTGACTTGTGTATCAACAAATTATGATGCAATCGCCAAATTCATCAAGAACTTAAAGCAGATTGAATGTATTGATGATGCGTTTGTGACTGATATTGCGGAAAATAATGATATTATCAGTGTACGTTCAGCAGATAGTACCCAGACAACAGAAGAGGCGACAGATGGTGAAACAACAGTAACAACAGGCGGGACCTCAAGTGAACAGCAGACGGTTTCTTATGAATTTAATATCACCGCAGTGTTTGTTAATATGAACCAGCAGGCAGACACAGAAGAGACTGGCGATGCAGTGCTTGAAGAAAGTGCAGAATAGGAGGGGTACTTATGAAATTAGGTAATACAGAAAAAGCTTTAATTATGGTAATTATTGGTGTTGCAATTATGTTACTTGGTATTATTTATATTGCAAAGCCAAATTATGAAAGCGCACAGTCAATTGCCGCTGAGAATGTTACATTGCAGGCAAGACTGGATGAGTTAAACGAAAAACAGTCACATAGAGAAGAAACTCTTGCTGAGACAGCTGAGTATGAAGAGGAATATGATACAATTTTGAATTCTTTCCCTGCTGATTTAAATCAGGAAATCATCATTATGTTTTTGGAAGGAATTCATGATAGTAATGAGATGAACTGGCAATCTGTCAGCATGGGTAGAGAAGAACAGTTTTATGCGTTAGGTTCCGGTGGAGCAGATGCAAGTATTGCAACAGATGATACAGCCGATACGTCGACAGAGGCGTCAACAGAAGAAGCTTCTTCCGAAGAGCAAACAACAGATGCTGCAGCAACAGACGGAACTGCAACAACATCAACAGGATTACAGTGTTATCGTGCGATTTTCCCAATTGCATATGCAGGTTCTTATGAATCATTAAAGAATGTTGTGAATTATGTAGATACGAATTCGGACAGAATGACAATTAATTCCATTGATATTGCATATGATGAGACGAATGACGTCTATACAGGAAATATGGAATTATATTGTTATGCAGTTAAGGGAGAGGACAGACCGGAAAGAAGTGTTGAATTAAATGAAATTCAGACCGGTGTGGATAACCTCTTTAATACCGGATATGTAGAAGGTGCTGCTGATACAGAAGGTTTGAATGCATATGATGAGAATGAAGGAAGCGCAATTGAAACCAATTATGACTTCTATGCAATGTTAAATCCTGCTACAAGTGATGTATCTGCCAAGGTGGTTGGACAGAATGGATCCGGTAAGGATGCAACTGTTATCTCAGACAGTAGTGAAGGTGTATCTGTTCTTACATATGATTTCTATGAGAATGCAGGTAAGGTTTATTGCAAATACACATTGGATAATAAGAAGTCATACGAGGCAGAGGTAACATCTGCTGAAGATGTTAAGGTATTATTAAAATCATCTGCAAAGAAAGATTCAGATGATAAGGTTGGTGTACGTGTAACAATTAATAACACAACAAGCCTTCCTGTATATGTTAAAGTAAGTGGAGATGACAGTGTATCACCTCGTGTAACAATTGCTGGTACATCGGGTTCTGTTAAGGTTTACAAATAAGATTGGAGTGAGTGTTCCATGAGAAAAAGTAAAAATGCTGGATTCAGTATCGTTGAAGTCCTAATTGCGTTGGCAATATTTATGATTTTGATGATTCCAATCGTGAGAGGGATTGTTTTGGCACTTCGAACATCTTCAAATTCGAAAGAAACTCAGTATCGAAATGAGTTTGCAGAGGGAGTCATGGAGCATGTCAAGGCAGTAAATATCGACCAGTTATTGGATGAAACATATTATACAAACATGGGAACGGTTGCCGGATCTTATAATACAACATCGAAGTTGTATGAAGGATACGATCCTTCAAATCCAGATGATGGCGCATTTTGGTATGATAAAAACAATGATGGTGTGGCTGTTTTGGATGAACTATATGGATACAAGACATATACGATTACCGGTGAGGTTCCTTTGGGAACGAACAAAACTTTATATGATTACAGGGTAGAGATTAGTTCAAAAGATTATGCAGAACGAAAATACGAAGCTGCAAAAGATCCTTTAAAGGATGAAGATGATGTATTAGATCCGAATAATTTAGCACTTGGTATTGTAGAAGATGTGGATTACCGGAAAGTTGCTTTGATTGATGATCAGGTATTAAATTATGATTCTATGGCACAGACTGCATTGTGGGCAAAAAAATTGCAGAATCTGAAAGACAAAGATTATGAGGCTTATAAGCAGGAAGTGGAAGGCAAGAATGGTGTGTCTGTATTTTATAATGATAAAGGTTTCCGTTTGATGACAATTGAGGTATCAGGAAGCAAGGAGGATGGCTATTCGGTTCGTTGTGTAGTACATTATACAGATTCCGAAGCCAGTTTGGCAGAGAATGGAGAGCAATATATAGAATATAGCCCATATGGTAAGGAGTTTAAGAATAAATTACCGGATATTTATGTAATGTATAATCCATGTTTCTACAATGGTATGTATGCAACGGATGATTACCTTGCGATTGATACAAGTGGTTTGAAAGATGATACAGATGTTAACGTATTTTTAGTAGAAATTGCAGAAAAGTATTCACAGAATATTATTGATGCAAATGGTGCTAATCAGTTAGCGGATAGTAGCGCTTTATATAACAATAACATGGCAACCGGTGGATATCGGCGTGATGATGCAAAGATTCATTTGGTAGGTATCAATAAGGGAACGGAGTCTTCCTCAAATGCATCGGATTTCCTTGAAAATATTCATGTTTATACGAATATTTTAGATACGGATACGAGTGGACCAAACAAGAAAACCGGTTCGGATAATTTTTTGTTTGCAAAAGATAAAGGAACAAAAGATCCAACTTTAAATGGATTTATGAAGTATATCAATAGTAGTTTAGGGGCCTCTGATAAGAAGTATACGATGGAATTGTATGGTAATGATAAACAGGCTTCTGTAGGTTCATTGGAAAGTGCGGAGTCTGAAAGTCGAGGATTGTATACAGTTAAAATTTGGATGAAAGAGTCCAAAAATGATAACCAAAATGATATTGATCCAACAAATGATGTGCCAATATTAGAGGGAACGAAAGGAGGCAACGAATCATGAAACAGCTTGTTTCACGTATAAAAACCAGATTAAATAATAATCAGGGTAACAGTTTTATTGTTGTAGTTGCCACCGTTTCTTTTTTGGCAATCTTAACTGCAGCGCTTTTGGTAGCAGTAGCGTTGATTTATCGGTTGAAGGCGTATGATTTAAATACAAGGGATAATTTCTATTATCTGGAACAGGCAATGGATGAAATTTATGCCGGCGTCGGTGGTGATTCCATGAAGTATCTGAATCAGGCGTATGATGATACCATTGAAGTATTGGTATATTATGATGCTGACGAAGGTACTTATAAGACAAAGTCGAATACAGAAGCAAATGCGATTATGAAAAAAACATACATGCATTTGTTGTCGACAGACACGAATTACTCGAATCTTGATAATTTGAAACAACACTTAATTGGTTTCTTGAGTTATCCGTATGATGACAGTACGGATGAAGGTAAGGAAGGAATACAGTTAGAGATTAACAAAATCATTCCTCAGGATCATCAGGTTACGGTTTACGGATTGACATTATCAAGAAGAGCAACCTATTCAACGGTGAATGCTCGTTCAAAGAAGAATTCGGATGAATATGGTAAAGATGTTGCGGCAGGTGATACATTTGTACAAAGTATTACAACCGATTTAGTAATCGGAGAACCGGCATTTGAAGTTAATTTTAATTCCAATTCAACCGAATTGAATGAGTTATATGAGTATTCAATGATAGCGGATATGGGTATTGAAATTACAGATGCAAATGGTAATTCTGCAATTGGTGATAAGGTAAATATTGCCGGTAATATATATGCGGCATCGGATTTTTATAATAAGACATATAATGAAAATCCAGAAGAATTAAAATGGGCAAGTTCAACTGCTACAACAGATACCATCGAAAAAGAACAGATTCAGAAAGTAAATAATTACGATATTATTGATAAGAATTCTAAGAACCCAAGATTAGCAGATTGTGATGGAGTGAATGCAAAGAGTATGTATTCCGGAATATATGTAGATGGAGCGGAAGTTACAATTGGCTCTGATCGTTTGATTGTTCCCGGTACATTGGCAGCTTTGAATAAGGCTGATATTACAGTTACTTCATTAGCGAATACATCGGATTCTTATTCTGAAATGTGGGTTGACAGTATGGTATTGGATGGCTATGCATTAAAACAGGATGTGGATGGAAAGACAACAGCCGGTGCAAGTCTTTATATGAAAGCAAAGGTATATGCTTCGGATGATTTGGAGTTAAATGCAAAATCATCAAGAGTATCACTGAATGGTGAATATTATGGATATAACTATGCTTCAACTGATAATCGTACCTATTCAACGACTGCATTAGGAACAAAATCTAAGGTGTACAGTAGTACAACCGATGCAGCTTTAAAGAATGGTAAGTCAGTTGACGGTCAGGCACACTATAACAGTAGTGCAATTATCATTAATGGTGATGATGCGTCATTGGATTTATCAAATACAGATGCGTTGTATGTAGCTGGTCAGGCATATGTTGAAGTATCGAAAAAGACAACTGAGTCAAAAGAGGATACAACGGTTAATTATGAGGTAACAACATCGTATGACGAAAACGGTAAGGTTACGAATTTAGTTGAACCGGTTTCTATGACAGATAAAGTAAAAACAGAGACAGATGAGTACTTAAGTGCAAAGGATGCGAATGGTAATACAATTTTGGATGCAGATGGTAATCCTGCAAGTGATTTAACAGGTACTTCAGCAAAGGATAACTACACAACATCTTCTGCTGATACAAGTAAGCAGTCGGTATTGCAGGATTATAGAACAGGTGAAGCGATTTCAATTAAGAGTAACCAGTTAGCATATATTCCACCATATCTGGTACATGATGATGAAAATGGATTATATGTTTCAATTCCTACATATAATAAGGACTTGGAAATTTACAAAGACTTCTTTGATGACTTGGATAAGGTTCCGGTTATCAAATCGGTTGTAGAAGGAAAAACATATTACTTCTTTGATTTTACAAATGCAAAGAAGGGTATGAATGAGTATATGGAATTATATGCCAGCTTATTTAATCCAGCAGATAAGGATGTAAATGAAAAAACACCGGGTGATAAGCGTAATTTGACAAATATTGTTGAATATGAATTCTTCCAGGTAAAAGAATTAAAGGTAAAAGATGGTGATGATAATGGAATTTATACCAATTCTGCCATTACAACGAAGGTTGGAGATAAATTTACAATCAAAGCCAGTGAAAACAGCATAAAGGCATTGACAACTGCTGCAAGCAACATTAATTCAAAGCGAGGTACAATTGTAGGTGAGACACAGGGAAGTCAGACTTCTTTGGATTATGCTTCAAGTATTACTACTGCATTACAGAGTCAGTACAAAGAAGTAAAATGGTTGTTGACAGATAAGAGTAAGAACAATGATTTTGTAAATGAAGCTCATTATTTGTCAGAGGATTTATTGACACCAATCAACCATTACTTTGACTTTAGTTTGATTACCGATGATACTTCTAAGTATTGTGCGTTGGAGAGTGGCTATGGTGTATGGATTTCAAATGGTGATGTAAAGGTTGGTGCACAGTCTTGCTCAATAAATGGCGGTAAAGAGAACAAATATGAACGGTCATTTAAGAATAACAAAGTGCGTGGTATTATTTTTGCAAAGGGTGATGTTACGTTTGACTTGGATGTAGATGAATTTGAAGGATTAATTGTTACAGGTGGTAAGATTAAGATTAATAATTTCTCAGCATCGAAGAAAACAATGGTATTAAACTCTAACCCTGAGATTGTAAAGTCGGTGTTACGTGAATGTGATGCGTCACAGGGAAATACGGAAGATAAGAATTTTGGATATGTTTGTAAATTATTCAGATTATTTGAATCTACCTATAAGCCTGTTGAGGAAACGGAAGCTACAGATGTTACTTCTATGAAGAGTATTTCTGCGATTCAGTTTGAGGATATTATATCATTCAAGAACTGGACACAGAATGTAGAATAGGCGGTGATGTGTATATGAAGAAGAATAAAGGATATACATTAATTGAATTAATCATCGTTATTAGTATTATGGTAATATTGTCTGCAATGTCATTTGTGACAATAGGAATTATCAAACAGGCAAGATACAATGCTGCAGCAACAACGCTGAGCAATCAGATGGGAGCATTGAATATTAAAACAAAGGCTCTTTCGGAAGGTGTACAAAAAGCTTCTAAGACAGAGAATAGGGATTATCCGTTGTGTATGAAATTACAATATAATGATTCGGATGTAACATTAAAGGATAATACCTTGTTGAGAGCTGGAACATATTCTTTGATATTAGGATATCATACTGATTCTGGATTTGTTCCAAAGGAATCCGATGTGGTTGAAACATCTTTGACCAATATGATTACGATTACCTATGAGCCGGAAACGGACGCACAAAAGGGTGGATTTGCTGATCAGGATTTTGTTACAGATGAAAATGATCGGTCTGTATGTAAGAATATGTATATTGAATTTGATAAATCAAATGGTTCTGTTCGATACGGAGCTGGTAAATATAAGATTGTATGTAATGACAGAGTGGTTGCAACGGTAAATCTTGATCAGGCAACCGGTAATCATTATGTGAAGTAAGGGGAGGGAATATAATTATGAGATTAAAAAAACATAATGAAGGTTTCTCTCTGGTAGAACTATTGATAGCAATGGCGATATTATCGATTATCATGCTTATGGTAGTTCAATTTATGAGTACTTCATCAGCAGCGAACAAGAGAACACAATATAATATGAAAGCGCAAACAGCTTCAAACGAGTTAATTAATAACTTAAACACAACTTTGTCAATGGCAAATTATGTTAGGGTTGTTCCGGATGAAACAGGTGGAACCAAACAGAGTCAGGTTTATGTAAAAGATGGCAGTACAGACGGTACACGATTGGAAGCTATGAAGACAGTGGCTGAAAGTTCACTTTCGGTACCGGCACTGACATCCGATGCAACAACTTTTACATTTGATTTGGTTCCAGATTCTTATGGCAATTATGTCAGGACATTTCCAAATGTAGCTGACTTATCGGATGAACAAAATTATAAGGATCAAAGAAAAGTAATTGTTGATATGAATAACTTCCGATTGCCGGGAGAAAAGAAGGGTACTTATTATCCATTAGACAGTGACACGATTGAAAAAGACAAGAATGTCCGTTCTTTCCGTTGTATGAAAAAAATATTATCGGATAATTCAGAGTGTTTCTTATATATGAAGCCTTCGTATATATATATTGAGTATTATAATCGAACCTCTACAGGAGAACAGTTACAATATGCAATTTATCAATTTGATTATGTGACGGATTCGGATGGTAATGAAGTCTGCAGTGTATATTTGAAACGTGGAGATTTGACGAATCGGAATCAGATGAACCGATACACTTCGGCGAAGACTGCGATTAACACGATTGTGGCAGATGATAAGGCAAATAAAAAACAGGTTGGACTACTGACCGATACATTATCAGACTTTTATTTATCTTGTGATGCTGAGGCGGGAGCGTTTATGGTTGATTTCCTGATGGATGTAAATGGATACATGTATAATGGAAAATCAATTATTAATTTAAGAAATTCACAGGTGCTTACTGAACGACCTCAGAATTCATTTAAGTCAAATGAAAAATCAGAAGATTATGTTGCACCGGATGATGAATCAGGTGGTGAAGGAACAGAGGATGATAATTCATCAGAATCTGATAGCAGTGAAACACCGGATTCCGGAAACTAGAATTAAGAAAGGGAGAAGAATAGTATGTCAAAGAAAAAAGTAATTTCAATAATTTCATTATTGCTGGTTCTTATTTTGTCAGTTTCTGCCGTTTCTTATTCAATAGCAACCTGGGGTAGTGGCAATGAAAATACAGAAGATAGTAATTTATTAGCTGCGAATACCAGCGTATCTGATTATAAGACTACAATTGATATGATTATTGAATATTCAAATGCTGCAGGGGACAATCATCAGGATTTTAATATTGTTGAGATTGTGCCGGGAGCAACAGCAGGATCTTCATTAAAGGATTATGTAGAAGGTGGCAATTTTAAGTCGTATGTATTGGATGCGAACAAAAGCAAAACTTCTCAAAGCATGAATCAGAAAGCATTAACTTATAATTTGATTCAGATTACACAAAGTACTACTTTGGATAGCATCAAGGATATATTAGGTAATGCGGATTTGATTTATTTAAGTAATCCGTCATATAGTGCTTATGATGGTATTATGAATGAAGATATTTATAATTGGTTACATAATTATGCAATGGGTAAGAATAAGCCATTGATTATGGATTATGTGACAAAGGGAGATAATGGCAATAGTACGAATAAAAACTATACAGATTTGATTAATAATATATCTGGAAACTATATTCGTTACAGTACTTATAGTTTTGGTAATAATTCATCACTTGCTGATTTTGTTAATCGTAAAAATGGCTCATATTTCCTTCCTTTTAATACAAATACAAAATCTCCGACCGGTAAAATTTTAGTAATAGGTAATGGAAATATTAAGGGGTATTTAAATGATTATGTTCCAAATGGTTCACCATCGTTATACTATGGTAACAATCAGCCGGGAAGCCTGAGCATTGATACAGTTCTTCCAAATGCTGTTACAGTATCGGCTTTAGATGGATATGACTTTATAATTATTGAAAGTGATGCAAAAAATCAAAGTTTTTCATCACAGGATGTATATACTAAATTGAAAGCATTATCAGAAAGTGGTCAGTTCATTATCTATGATAATAGCCTAAAATCCACATCATCTTCTAGTAGTGGTTCGGAATTTGCATCAACAGATAATTATTTGAAGTTAATGGCATTGGTTATGTCTACAACCGGTATTTCAAAGCAGAATAATATTATGTCAGTAAAGTATGGATTTTTTGATTCTTTACAGATGTCACCGGGTGAGTCGGATTCGACAAAGGCAATTGCTGCAATTATTAATTCCGGTTTATATAAGGACGGAACATTAGATGGAGAATCGGGACAGAAGTTCAGAGTATTAGAAATTGAACCATGTTATCCAATTGACTTGGATATTGCTACATCAAATCCTAAGGCTAATCCAAAGGTACATGATGGAAATATTGTAGGAAGCTATTATACAAATCCGAGTGATGTCAGGTATAATACGACGAAAGATGATTTAAGTGATGGTGAAGAATATTATGCATTTAAGATAAGTGCGGCAAAGATTGCACATGCAACCGGTCTTCCTGAATCATCAATTGAAGTGGATCAGATGTCAGTAAATCAATTGATATCAACCAAAGATGTTATTTTGGAAAATTATGATTTGGTTTACATTGGTTGTGATCATTCTGCATTTACACCGAAGAGTGCATATAATTTTGCGGCACATGATTTTAATTTTCAGGATAGAGACAGATGGGCTCAGGTATTTACCTATTTTGAAATGTATTCACATACAGGGGCTTATGCGATTTATCATGGTACTTTTGATAAAGTAGGTAGTGGCACGAATTCGGTTCCGTATAATGGTTATGATATAACATATAATAAATTAGTGGAATTAAAGGATTATGTAGATTCAGGTCTTCCGCTTATTATTGATAGTTATTTATATTCTGCATACAATGATATTAAAGATGAAGGTAGATTGGTACAGTTAGCCAATAAGAATATTGATCCGGATTCGAATATGTACAAATTATTGGCATATGTAGATGAAAAGGAAAATACTGCGAATTCAGGCATTCATGTGATGCATAATTATATCTTTCAGGATGGCTCGAATGAAGTAACAGATTCCATTTATGCTTTTGATGATTCCGGTTTATATAATCGAACAGCAAAGGGAACTGTTACCGTTTATAAGAATCCTTTAAATACGGATATTGGCAC
Organism: uncultured Lachnospiraceae bacterium; assembly: GCA_934293575.1. Taxonomy (GTDB): domain Bacteria; phylum Bacillota; class Clostridia; order Lachnospirales; family Lachnospiraceae; genus CAG-590. The sequence goes on from CAKQYU010000001.1 coordinate 117,742, forward strand.
TTTGATTACTTCTTCAAGTAAGCGTCCGGGATTGATTGTAAAGTCAAGACCGATTGAATATGATGAGAATGACGATACAACGGTTAACAAAACAGATACGGTTTCAGTTACGGTTGGATTATCTGCAACAACTTCAAGTTCGTCAACATACACTGCAACCTTGTTGATTGATAAGAATGGAAATAATCTGTATGATGAATCACCGGATGGTGAGGAATTGCAGGCTTCACAGATAATTGTTCCAGGTGGAGAGGTTGTATTGTCTGGAAAGTTACAGGATGAATTTTTCGGTTTGGTAAATTGGAAAGTTAAGATTACAGATAATTCAAATGGTAAGCTATGCGATGTTCGTACCGGTAGTGCTTTCTTTAAGCCGGATGATGAAATGAAGAAAACCGTGCGTGTTCTTCAGATTATGCCGGTAGATGAACCGGATGCAAATGCTCAGTATTGGCAGGATGGACATTCATTGTATTTCTGTACAGAATGTCAGCAGTCATCAAAGATTATAAAGAATAATGTTACATTAAATAATACAGCTAACGTATGGGATGGCAATAAAGGTATCAGTAATGGTAAAGAAGGTGCTAATTCTTCGACGGATGCTGCATCATTAAATGGTGTAACACTAGGTAAACATGAACATAATTTTGGTATTGTAATGTATGATACACAAAATAATCGTGATAATTGGGAGAACAATATAGCAGATGATCTGACACACGGTGGAGATGATTATACCTTAGAGGATGGCGAGTTTGAATTTGACCTTGATATTGTAACCACCAGTCAGTTTGATGCATTAGCAAGTGCTGCTTCGACAAGAACAGAAACTCAGGCAGAGGCTGCAGCGTTAGTTGTTGAACAAAAGTTACAGGAATATGAGAGTTTACAGGGCAATGCGGATTTAAAGGCAGCGGAATCCGTATTGGAAACAAAGATGTATACATTTGCTGCAAATTTAGATGCATCAAATGGCAAACGTTTTGCAAAAGTTATTAAAGAAGGAATCGGTACAGTAGATAATCCTGGTTTATGGATGAAGGATAAGAAATATTATAAATTATTTACTTACACAGTAAATAATGATACGGTTCAGGTTCCGGATGATTTAAAGGCAGCTTATAATAATTATATTGTATATAAGGATCAGGTTGTCGAGAAAAAAGAAGAATATAAAGATTATGCAAGACAGAGTGGTGATAAAGATACATGGTTGACAAAGAATTATGATATCATTGTTCTTGGTCTAGCAGATCGTTTTGGTAACAAAGATTTATCAACAGACTCATGTAATCAGTTGTTAACTTATGTAAACAGTGGTGGATTTATTTTAAATTCTCATGATACATTAACTGCAGATGCCAGTGCTGTTAATTTGACAAAGACATTACGTAGTGCATTGGGTATGGATCGATTCCATGTTACAGGTGTCGGTAATGTATCAAAGGATGAGCACACGGGTGTTATTACAACAGGTGAGTATTATACAGGAACAGAACCACATTCAATGGGTAAAAATTACAGGCTTGTAGTTCATTCTACGGTAAATGGTAGTGCGTATGAAATAAATGCGGCAACTATTAGTAGTTATGTATCGGATCAGAATATTAAATTGAGACAGAAGCAATGGTGGGATTTTGATAATGTAAGTATTACGGAAGTGCCGAATTCATCTCATTTAAATGATTACAATCCGTGTTTGTTAAATATTGAAGTGCAAAACTATGATAATTTACCGGCAAAGGGTGCAAAGATTGAATTATATCAGGGCAATTCATTATATAAGACATACACAACAGATTCGAATGGTAAGGTAACCGTTGAGATTCCGCAGGATATTGAAGGTGCAATACCTGCACAGTCAGTATCCAGAGCATTTAAGAATAATGAAAGTTATAACTATAAGTTAAGATATGACAGCAATGGTAAATTAGGTTATACCTTATCAACAACAACTGTTAATGATGCTACTACAGATTTGACTTATACATTTACATTGTATAATGGCAGTTCAAATACGAATGTAATACCGAACCATCCAATTCAGTTAAAGCTTGGTAATAACACTTATAGTGGAGTTACGGATGCATCGGGTGAGGTAACATTTACAGTTACTCAGACAGAATTTGCGATGATTACAGAAAACGTTACGAATATTGATTCCGGAAGTTTCCGAAATCGTAATTATGCGACAGAGGATTCTGCAAAGTATTTCTTTACTGAAAGATTTAAAGCAACGCCGGATGATTATGAGACGGTTATTAATAATGCCGGTGTCAGTGATGCGGTATATTACAATGCACCTTTAGGTGTAACAGATATGTATGCAGCTTACAATTCAATTGATAACGATTGTTCGAACTTTGCTTATGCATCAACGCATCCGGAGTCATTTGATCATAATAGTAATGTTAATCCATATGGATTTGAGGCAAAATATGGTACGAGAAGAATTGAGAAAGTGAACAAGGGTGGTGTAACGACGTATCCATTTGCAATTAGTGATACTTTGTTTGTATCACCTACGCATGCTCAGCATTTTGCTTTGGATGTAGATGATGAAGATGTTGTTGCATGGTATACGTTAGCAGGTAACTTTGTATCTGATAAGTTGGGTGTTACGGCATACTTTTCAAGATATACAACAGCTATTTATGCAGCTTCACCAAAGGATGGTATGAATAATTACTTCTTGTACAGTAAAGAAAATGTTTTCTATACAGGAGCCGGTCATCAGATAATTACCGGTGATGATAAGGATAATAATGATGAACGTAGATTGTTTATCAATGTTATTGTTAACAGTGTATCAAACGGTAAAGCAGCACCGAAATTGAAGTTGTATAATCAATGTGATGTAGAGGGTTGCAGTGATACCGATTGTGATCACAACTATGTAGATCCAAAGGATAAAGTAGCTAATGAAAAATTAGCAAAGGAAATGAACACATTATTCTATAATGGTACAATGTATCAGTATAATATTGAGGATAGTACAGATGAGCTTTATCCAAACTTTGATTACAAGGTAATTGCAGGTTCTGCAGAATTGAGAGAAATTAAAGTATTCTATGATTTGGATTATGCAACGAATATGACGGATGTATATTCAAGCGACCCAACCAATCATAAACTGATTGCAAGTTATGAAAGACCGGTTGCTCCATTACGTTCCGGTGTTCGTGATAAGCTAAATAAAGAAGTGAAGCCAACAACCTTGAAGATTGATCGAACATATTTAGAGGCATACAATAATAAATATACTTATATTGTTATTTATACCAAGGATATGAACAACAAGGTAACAACTGCAAGAGTTAAGATTAATATTGTACCACATCTGTTTGATTTGACAGATGCGACTACTACAAATTCAACAGTTAATGTCGTGGCAGATAACAAGTTGGATATGACAGATCGATACAAATTTAATATTTAAACATTGCAAAAGTTGTAAAATGGTGCAGGAGTGTTCCTGCACCATTTTTATGTCACATTCATCTTGTAAAAGATGATTTGATAGGTTATTATATGTACACACAATCATACAAGAATTTGATACAGTGACTGTATCGCATAGGAGTTAAGATGAAAAATTTATATCCGGATGTTTATTTAGATAAAAAGGAAGATATTCCGGCACAATATTATTACGATAAAGGATATCGTGGAATTCTTTTTGATATTGATAATACATTGGTTCCACACGATGAACCGGTGGATGAAGCTGCAAGAATCTTTATAAAAAAATTAAAAGCAATTGGATTTAAAATATGTCTCATATCCAATAATGATGAAGAAAGGGTTCGATTATTTGCAGATCCGTTAGAAGTCAACTATGTCTATAAGGCATGGAAACCCGGTAAGGATGGATATTTACGGGGGATGGATGTGTTAAAAACCGATTTGACGAACACCTTATTTGTGGGAGATCAGATATTTACTGATATATGGGGAGCCAAAAGAATTGGTATGCACAGTATTCTCTTAGACCCCATTAATCCCAAAGAAGAAATTCAGATTATTTTAAAACGGATACCTGAGAAATTTATTAAATGGAACTATCGTAGAAAAAAGCATATTCAAAAGGGTGCTTTTGATAAAATCGGATAGTTTACAGGGATGTTATTCCTTACAAAATTCTAAAAAGCGTCGGGCGGCTGTATTTAATGTTCTTGTATTATATACAAAGCCGACTTCCCGTTTTGGTATTTCATGGTCAAGTGGTATTTCTATTACTTGACCATTTTCTATATAAGGCGAGATGAACTCTTTTACGACACAGGCAACACCCATACCAATCGAAGCAAAATCAATTAATAAATCCATGTTGTTTATTTCCAAAATCTGTCCGGGTTCAATCAGTTCTTCTTTCATGTATTCATCTATATATTGTCTGGAAATATTTCCCTTGTCTAAAAGCATAAGATTTGATTTCTCAAGAATTTCCCTTCCGGATAACGTGTCCTTGGAACTTTCGGGATTGGGAATCTCATTAAAATAAAACAAACCGGCGACCATTGGAATGTTGGTTACCACATTGTCATCATCCGATGCTGTTTTTTTCTCTGTAGATTCGATGTAATCATTTTCCCGCAAATTCAGGTTATCTATATAGGTTTGTGTTGTAACAAAAGTATCCTGAATGGATAAGAGAGGGGTAAATTGGTATTCCCTGTCAAGGGGAGTATTACAGATTAATCCAATATCAATCTTATCCTCTTTTAACAGATGCAGGGTTTCATAGGTTGGATTACAGGCAATTGATATTTTAATGTGAGGATTGTCATGAATATAATCCTGCAAATACGGTAATAAAACGTGTTTACATAAAGAAGTGGAAACGCCAATCCGAATTTGTCCAAGTCCGAATTCACCAATTTTGTTCAGTAATTTTTCGGCTGTTTCAATGGAAGAAAATGCGCGGTCAAGGTGTTCATATAATGTTTTTCCTTCTTCTGTTAGTTTTACACCACGTTTACTGCGAAGAAAGAGGGTATGAGATAAAGACTGTTCTAATTTTGTAATGGATTTGGATACAGCCGGCTGGCTGATATACAAATTTTTTGCCGCTTTGCTGATGTTACCGGCTTTCGCAACTTCATAAAAAATATGATAATAATTTAAATTTTGTTCCATATGTAATCTCCTGATTGTACAATAAACGATTTTTCTTACATGATATACTATCATACCGATATAAAAATATCAATAACTTGTAGTTATGATAAGTATTCGATATATATATTATAATTATAAATCAAAATGTGTTAATATAATGAAATGAATTAATTTAGCATAAGAAAAGGAGAATTTGTTATGGGAATGACAATGACACAAAAAATCTTAGCTGCACATGCCGGATTGGATGTAGTAGAAGCCGGTCAGTTAATTGAAGCAGATTTGGATTTGGTTTTAGGAAATGATGTAACCACTCCGGTTGCAATTCATGAGATGGTAAAATTTAATAAAGACGAAGTATTTGACAAAGATAAAATCGCAATGGTAATGGACCATTTTACTCCGAATAAAGATATTAAAAGTGCAGAACACTGCAAATGTGTCAGAGAATATGCCTGTGCACATAATATTACAAATTTCTTTGATGTTGGAGAGATGGGTATCGAACATGCATTATTACCGGAAAAAGGTTTGATCGTTGCAGGAGAAACCTGTATCGGTGCGGATTCCCATACCTGTACTTACGGTGCACTTGGTGCATTCTCAACCGGTGTTGGTTCCACGGATATGGCAGCCGGTATGGCAACAGGAAAGGCATGGTTTAAAGTACCTTCCGCAATTAAATTTGTATTAACCGGAAAGCCTTCTAAGTGGGTAAGCGGTAAGGATGTGATTCTTCACATTATCGGTTTGATTGGTGTAGATGGTGCATTGTACAAATCCATGGAATTTGTAGGAGACGGAATTGCAAATCTTTCGATGGATGATCGATTTTCAATGGCAAATATGGCAATCGAAGCAGGAGCAAAGAATGGTATCTTCCCTGTAGATGATCAGACCATTGCATATATGAAGGAACATTCAGTTAAGGAATACACAGTATATGAGGCAGATGAGGATGCGGTATATGATGAAACCTATACCATTGATTTAAGTACACTTGAACCAACGGTTGCATTCCCTCATTTACCGGAAAATACCAAACCAATCAGTGAAGTACCGGAAATTAAGATTGATCAGGTTGTTATCGGTTCTTGTACCAATGGACGGATTGAAGATTTACGGGTTGCTGCCAGAATATTAGAAGGAAAGAAATGTGCAAAAGGACTTCGTGTGATTGTAATTCCTGCAACACAGGCAATTTATTTACAGGCAATGGAAGAGGGACTTTTAAAAATCTTCATTGAAGCCGGAGCGGTTGTGTCAACACCAACCTGCGGACCATGTCTTGGTGGACATATGGGTATCCTTGCAGCCGGTGAAAAGGCTGTTGCAACCACAAATCGTAACTTTGTAGGTCGTATGGGCCATGTGGATTCAGAGATCTATCTTGCTTCACCGGCTGTTGCAGCAGCTTCTGCCATTACCGGTAAGATTTCTGCACCACAGGAAATTGGTTTATAAAATAAAAACAGGAGGATATAGATTATGAAAGCACATGGTACAGTACATAAATATGGAGATAACGTAGATACAGATGTAATTATTCCGGCAAGATATTTGAATTCATCCGATCCGGCAGAGCTTGCAAAAAATTGTATGGAGGATATTGATCCGGATTTTGTCAATCGGGTAAAACCAGGTGATATTATGGTAGCCAATAAGAATTTTGGTTGTGGTTCTTCCAGAGAACATGCTCCGATTGCAATCAAAGCAAGTGGAATCAGCTGTGTAATTGCAGAAACATTTGCCAGAATTTTTTACCGGAATGCAATTAATATTGGATTGCCGATTATAGAATGTCCTGCCGCTGCAAAGGAGATTGAAGCCGGGGATGAGGTAGAAATCGATTTTGATACCGGTATGATTTATGATCTGACAAAGAAAACAGAATACAAGGGTCAGGCATTTCCACCATTTATGCAGGAGATTATCACAAGTGGCGGATTGATTAATCGTATTAATTCAAAGAATTAGGAAAGAGGATGACAATGGGAAATTATAATTTAGCAGTAATTAAAGGTGACGGTATCGGACCTGAGGTTGTTACCGAAGCAATGAAAGTGTTGGATTGTATTGGTCAGAAATATGGACATACATTCAACTATGAGCAGTTACTAATGGGTGGTTGTTCAATTGATGCAACAGGGGTACCGCTTACCGATGAGGCGGTTGCGGCAGCTAAGAAATCAGATGCAGTATTACTTGGTTCTATTGGTGGTAATACAAGTACTTCTCCGTGGTACAAGCTTCCGCCGGAGAAGAGACCGGAGGCAGGTTTGTTAAAAATCCGTAAGGAATTGAACTTATTTGCAAATTTACGACCTGCGTTATTATATCCGGAACTTCGGGGCGCATGTCCTTTGAAGGAAGAAATTTCCGAAAAGGGATTTGATATGATGATTATGCGTGAGCTTACCGGTGGACTTTATTTTGGACAGCGTGAGACAAAAGAAGTAGATGGTGTGATGACAGCTGTTGACACATTGACATATAACGAGAATGAAATCCGCAGAATTGCGATTAAAGGTTTTGATATTGCAATGAAGAGACGGAAAAAGGTAACTTCGGTTGATAAAGCAAATGTATTGGATTCTTCCAGACTTTGGAGAAAAATTGTGGAAGAGGTTGCAAAGGATTATCCGGAAGTATCTTATGAGCATATGTTGGTAGATAATGCAGCAATGCAGCTCGTAAAAGATCCGGCACAGTTTGATGTTATTTTAACAGAGAATATGTTTGGTGATATTTTATCGGATGAGGCATCTATGGTAACCGGTTCAATCGGAATGTTAGCATCTGCGTCACTCAATGAAACGAAATTTGGTATGTATGAACCAAGTGGCGGTTCTGCTCCGGATATTGCGGGACAGAATAAAGCAAATCCAATCGCGACAATTCTTTCCGCAGCAATGTTGCTTCGTTTCTCATTGGATCTTGATAAGGAAGCAGATGCCATTGAGGCAGCCGTTAAGAAGGTATTAGAGGAAGGATATCGTACCTGTGATATCGTATCAGAGGGAACGACACTTGTCTCTACCACACAGATGGGTGACCTGATTGCAGAGCGAATATAATGTAAAGGAGCGATAATATGAAGAGTGATAATGTAAAAGTCGGAATGCAGCAGGCACCACACCGGTCCCTGTTTAATGCATTGGGAATGACAGAGGAAGAAATGAAAAAACCAATGGTTGGTATTGTATGTTCCTACAATGAAATTGTACCGGGACATATGAATTTGGATAAAATTGCACAGGCAGTAAAGCTTGGTGTTGCAGAAGCAGGTGGTATGCCGGTTATGTTCCCTGCAATTGCTGTTTGTGACGGTATTGCAATGGGACATATCGGAATGAAGTATTCTCTTGTAACAAGAGATTTGATTGCGGATTCTACGGAATGTATGGCACTTGCACACCAATTTGATGCTCTTGTTATGATTCCAAACTGTGATAAGAATGTTCCGGGACTTTTGATGGCAGCAGCCAGAGTGAATGTTCCAACCGTATTTGTATCCGGTGGACCAATGCTTGCCGGACATGTAAAAGGACATAAGACTTCTCTTTCTTCTATGTTTGAGGCAGTTGGTTCTTACGCAGCAGGTACCATGAGTGAAGAAGATGTGAATGAATTTGAATGTAAAGCATGTCCGACTTGCGGTTCGTGTTCCGGTATGTATACCGCCAATTCCATGAACTGTTTAACAGAGGCGCTCGGTATGGGACTTCCGGGTAACGGAACCATTCCTGCTGTTTATTCAGAACGTATTAAGTTAGCAAAACATGCAGGTATGGCAGTTATGGAGATGTATAAGAAGAATATCCGTCCAAGAGACATTATTACCAAAGATGCAATCATGAATGCATTAACCGTAGATATGGCACTTGGATGTTCCACAAACTCTATGTTACATATTCCTGCCATTGCACATGAGATTGGATTTGATTTTGATATTTCTTTGGCAAATGAAGTAAGTGCAAAGACACCAAACCTTTGTCATTTGGCACCGGCAGGTCCTACTTATATGGAAGATCTGAATGAAGCCGGTGGTGTTTATGCGGTTATCAATCAGTTAAAGCAGGCAGGCTTAATCAATGAAGATTGTCTGACTGTAACCGGTAAGACAATCGGTGAAGCAGTGGAAGGTCACATGAATCGGAATCCGGAAGTAATCCGTCCATTGGATAACCCATATAGTACAACAGGTGGTCTGGCTGTTCTTAAGGGTAATCTTGCACCGGATGGTTCGGTTGTAAAACGTTCTGCGGTTGTTCCGGAAATGCTTCAGCATGAAGGTCCTGCCCGTGTATTTGATTGCGAAGAGGATGCAATCGCTGCAATCAAGGGCGGTAAAATCGTAAAAGGAGACGTTGTGGTTATCCGTTATGAGGGTCCAAAGGGTGGTCCTGGTATGAGAGAAATGTTAAATCCAACCTCTGCTATTGCAGGTATGGGACTTGGTTCTTCCGTTGCTTTGATTACAGATGGACGTTTTTCGGGAGCAAGCCGTGGAGCTTCGATCGGTCATGTATCTCCGGAAGCAGCCGTTGGAGGCCCGATTGCATTTGTGGAAGAGGGCGATATCATAAAGATTGATATTGATGCATGTTCGATTGAATTATGTGTTTCCGATGAAGAACTGGCTAAGAGAAAAGCAAACTGGACACCAAGAGAGCCAAAGGTTACAACCGGATATCTTGCAAGATATGCCCAAATGGTAACATCCGGCAACCGTGGTGCGGTATTGGAGCTTAAATAATTTCAAGCCCTACAGAAATAAAATCATTGGAAAACCTTTACAAATTATGATAAAACCGATAAACTTGTAGGGTACGTTTAAAAGTCACATAGAAAATTTACAGAGAATAAATTTTAAGGAGAAAAGATATGAAACAGTTGACAGGTTCGGAAATTGTTATTGAATGCCTGAAGGAACAGGGCGTTGATACAGTGTTCGGTTACCCAGGGGGTACAATTTTAAATGTATATGATGAATTATATAAACATCAGAATGAAATCACACATGTGTTGACTTCCCATGAGCAGGGTGCTGCGCATGCTGCGGATGGATATGCCAGAGCTACCGGAAAGGTAGGTGTATGTATGGCAACATCCGGTCCCGGCGCTACCAATCTGGTAACGGGAATTGCAACCGCATATATGGATTCCATTCCTTTGGTTGCAATTACAGCAAATGTTGGAGTTTCTTTGCTTGGTAAGGATTCATTCCAGGAGGTTGATATTGCGGGAGTGGTAATGCCGATTACAAAGCATAGCTTTATTGTTAAGAATGTGCATGAATTGGCAGACACGATAAGACGTGCATTTAAAATTGCCCAAAGCGGAAGACCGGGTCCTGTTTTAGTGGATATCACAAAGGATGTAACTGCAAATCTTGCAGACTACGAGTACAAGAAACCGGAAAAAATTTTGCCGGTAACAAATACAATCAAAGATGAGGATATCGAAAAGGTTGTAAAAATGATTGCTAAAGCAAAAAGACCATATATTATGGTTGGCGGCGGTGTAGTTGCATCGAACGCTTCGGAAGAATTCCGTAAGTTTGTAAAATTGGTTGATGCACCGGTCTGTGATACCTTAATGGGAAAGGGTGCATTTGACGGAAATGACCCGCATTACACCGGTATGGTCGGTATGCATGGTACAAAGACCTCCAATTTTGGTGTAACCGAATCGGATTTGTTAATTGTTGTTGGCGGCCGTTTCTCGGATCGTGTAATTGGTAATGCAAAGAAATTTGCAAACGATGCACAGATTGTTCAGATTGATGTAGACGCAGCAGAGATTAATAAAAATATTGTTGTGGATGCAAGCATTGTTGGTGATGCAAAGGAAGTATTAAAACGTCTGAATGCAGTGGTAGAACAGAAAGATAATGCAAAATGGCTGGCTCAGATTGATGAGTTGAGAAAGAAAGATGCGAATACTTATCCGGAAAATACATTAACCGGACCTACTGCAATAGAGAAAATATATGAAGTTACAAACGGTGATGCGATTATTACCACAGATGTAGGACAGCATCAGATGTGGGCAGCACAGATTTACAAATATAAAGAACCAAGACAGTTGCTGACTTCCGGCGGACTTGGTACAATGGGTTACGGTGTTGGTGCAGCTTTGGGTGCAAAGGTAGGAAAACGGGATAAAGTTGTTGTAAATATTGCAGGAGACGGTTGTTTCCGTATGAATATGAATGAAATCATGACAGCAACACGTTACAATATACCAATCATTCAGGTTGTAATTAATAACCATGTTCTTGGAATGGTTCGTCAGTGGCAGACGCTGTTTTATGATAAGCGTTATTCCAATACTATTTTGGATGACGGAGTTGATTTTGTGAAAATTGCAGAAGGTATGGGAGCTTTGGCATTCCGTGCAACAACCGTTGAAGAATTTGAGGATGCATTTAAAAAGGCAGTTGAATCAAACAGACCATGTGTAATTGATGCAATTATCGGCGAGGATGATAAGGTATGGCCGATGGTAGCCGCAGGTCAGCCGATTTCAACCTGTTTTTCACAAGAAGATATTGATGCAAAATAATTCATGAATTAATATGTAGTTACATATAGTTTTTATATACTGAAAAAGATAAATTGAGGAGGACATGAAAATGGATAGAGTGTATAATTTTTCAGCAGGACCATCTATGTTACCGGAAACTGTATTAAAGGAAGCAGCAGAAGAGATGTTAAATTACAAAGGCACAGGAATGAGTGTCATGGAAATGAGTCATCGTTCCAAAGCTTTTGATGATATCATCAAAGAAGCAGAAAAAGATTTAAGAGACTTAATGAACATTCCTGATAATTACAAGGTATTGTTTTTACAGGGTGGTGCTTCTCAGCAGTTTGCAGCAATTCCTATGAATTTAATGAAGAATAAGGTTGCTGATTATATCATTACCGGTCAGTGGGCAAAGAAAGCATTTGAAGAGGCAAAGAAATACGGTAAAGTAAATGCAGTTGCATCTTCTGCTGATAAAACTTTTTCTTATATTCCGGATTGTTCCGATCTTCCGATTGATGAAGATGCAGATTATGTTTATATTTGTCATAACAATACGATTTATGGTACAGCATACCATACACTTCCAAATACAAAGGGTAAACTTTTGGTTGCTGATATGTCTTCTGACATTTTATCTCAGCCGGTCAATGTAAGTGATTACGGAATGATTTACTTCGGTGTTCAGAAGAATGTAGGACCTGCAGGCGTCGTTGTAGCAATTATCCGTGAGGATTTAATTACGGATGATGTATTGGAAGGTACTCCAACTATGTTAAAATACAAGACACAGGCAGATGCCGACTCTTTATATAATACACCACCTTGTTATGGAATTTACATTTGCGGCAAGGTCTTCAAATGGGTAAAAGAAATGGGCGGCTTAGAGGCTATGAAAGCTCATAATGAGAAAAAGGCTAAGATTCTTTACGATTTCTTGGATTCATCAAAATTATTTAAGGGAACTGTTGTGAAAGAGGATCGTTCATTAATGAATGTGCCTTTCGTTACAGGTGATGAAGAATTAGATGCGAAGTTTGTTAAGGAAGCAACTGCCGCAGGATTTGTAAATCTGAAAGGACATCGTACCGTTGGTGGTATGCGTGCATCGATTTACAATGCAATGCCAATTGAAGGTGTAGAGAAGTTAGTTGAGTTTATGAAGGAATTTGAGGCAAATAATGCAAAATAATTTGCGGATATAGAAAGGACAGGAAAATGACAAAGATTAATTGCTTGAATCCAATTGCAGCTTGTGGTTTGGATTTATTCTCAGATAATTATGAAGTAGTAGACAATATAGATGGAGCACAGGCAGTGTTAGTTCGTTCTGCATCTATGCACGATATGGATATTCCGGATAGTGTTGTTGCAGTTGCAAGAGCCGGTGCCGGAGTTAACAATATTCCGTTAGATGAATGTGCAAAGAAGGGTATTGTAGTATTTAATACACCGGGCGCAAATGCCAATGGTGTAAAGGAATTGGTAATTGCCGGTTTGATGCTTGCATCCCGTGATTTGATGGGTGGTTACAACTGGGTAAAGGAAAATGCATCCAATGCAGATATTGCAAAGGCAGTAGAAAAACAGAAAAAGAACTATGCCGGTAATGAGATTTCTGGTAAGAAGCTTGGTGTTATCGGTCTTGGAGCAATTGGAGCAAAGGTAGCCAATATTGCATTTCGTCTTGGAATGGAAGTTTACGGATATGATCCGTATGTTTCCGTTGATGCTGCATGGTCATTGTCCCGCCACATCAAACACATTAATAATGTAGAAGATATTTATAAAGAATGTGATTATATTACCGTACATGTTCCTGCATTGGATTCCACAAAGGGAATGTTAAACAAAGATGCATTTGCAATGATGAAGGACGGAGTGAAAATCCTTAACTTTGCAAGAGACATTTTAGTAAATGATGAGGATATGAAGGAGGCTCTTGCATCCGGTAAGGTATCAAAATATGTAACAGACTTCCCAAATCCTGCAATTGCCGGTGTTGATAATGTAATTACATTGCCTCATTTGGGTGCATCAACTGCTGAATCTGAGGATAACTGTGCGGTTATGGCAGTAAAACAGACCATTGATTTTATTGAGAATGGTAATATTAAGAATTCTGTTAATTATCCTGCATGTGATGCCGGTGTATGTGATACGGCAGCAAGAGTATGTATCTGTCATAAGAATATTCCGGATATGTTAACAAGATTTACGAGTGTATTCTCAAAGGAAAATATCAATATTGCCAATATGGTAAGTAAGTCGCGTGGTGACTGGGCTTATACAATTTTGGATGTTGATTCGAATGTGGAGGATGCAAGCAAGACAGCATTAGAGGCTGTAGAAGGTGTTGTTAAGGTTCGTGTCATTTAATGAAAGTAAACAGGCCTCTGTAATTGGGCTTTAGGGCCTGATTATAGGGGCTTTTTATCATTACAAATCATAAGGAGAAATTATGGAAGCAAGAATTACAGGACATACAGGATTGCTGGCATTAATTGGTTCCCCGGTTGGTCATTCCGGTTCGCCGGCTATGTACAATTACAGTTTTGCTAAATTGGGACTGGATTATGTATATGTAGCATTGGATATTAAAGAAAATGAGGTAAAGGATGCAATTTCGGCTATGAAATTATTTCATATGAAAGGCGGAAATGTAACCATGCCGGATAAGGTTGAAGCTGCAAAATACATGGATCGATTATCTCCGGCAGCTCAGATTATCGGTGCGATTAATACAATTGTAAATGAAGATGGTATATTGACAGGACATATTACGGACGGAGAGGGGTTTGTGAATAATCTTCGTGACCATGGTATCGATATAAAAGGAAAAAAGATTACGGTAGCAGGTGGCGGTGGTGCAGCAACAGCCATTCAGGTACAATGTGCATTAGACGGGGCAAGGGAAATTACGATTTTTAATAAAAAAGATGCTTTTTTTGAAAGAACGTTACATACCGCCGAAAAGATAAAAAATGCGGTACCGGATATTGTTGTGAATGTTTATGATATTGACGATGTTGAAAAAATGACGGCAGAAATTAAGGACAGTGATATTTTTGCCAATGCAACAATTGTTGGAATGAAGCCAATGGATGACCAAAGTGTTGTCAAGGATGTTACGGCATTTCATGAAGGTCTGGTGGTTGCGGATGCGGTTTATAATCCGGAAGAAACCAGGCTCTTACAGGATGCAAAAAATGCCGGTTGCGTAACGGTAGGCGGCAAGGGCATGTTGTTGTGGCAGGGTGTATCCGCATTTAAATTATTTACGGGAATGGATATGCCGGTAGAGGAAGTAAAGGAAAAGTTTTTTTCCTGATAAAGATAAGAGGACAGAATGAAAGATAATATATTTTTGATTGGATTTATGGGTGCCGGAAAAAGTACGGTTGCGGCAGGCTTAAAGACGATGACCGGAAAGAAGCTGGTAGAAATGGATCAGCGGATTGTGGACGAGCAGGGTATGAGCATTAACGATATTTTTGCCAAATACGGAGAGGATTATTTTCGTGATATTGAAAGTAATCTGATATTGGATATCGGCAAAGAAGGTAATACGATTGTTTCCTGCGGCGGCGGTGTTGTGGTTCGGTCGCAGAATCGGATGTATATGAAAAACAGTGGTCTGGTGATTTATTTATGTGCGACACCGTTGACAATATATGAAAGAGTAAAGGACAGCACGGATCGTCCGATTTTAAACGGTCATATGAATGTGGAATATATTGGCAGCCTGATGGAAAAACGCAGAGCTTTATACGAGGAAGCAGCCGATATCACAATTGATGTGGATGGAAAGACGACACAGGCTATCTGTGAAGAAATCTTAAAGCAGATTCCGTGATTTTTTTGTTGCACCACATTCTAAATTGTTGTATGCTATCTAAGTATGAAAGATAACAAAAGTTAAAGGAGAATAATACATGAGTGAAAAGTTAAAAGTTGGTATTCTTGGTGGTACTGGTATGGTAGGCCAGAGATTTATTTCTCTTCTGGAAAATCATCCTTGGTTTGAGGTTGTAACGATTGCAGCTTCTCCAAGAAGTGCCGGTAAAACATATGAAGAGGCCGTAGGAGATCGTTGGAAAATGGATACACCTATGCCGGAAGCAGTTAAGAATATCATTGTTCATAATGTAAACGAAGTAGAAGAAGTTGCTTCTACAGTAGATTTTGTGTTCAGTGCAGTAGATATGTCAAAGGATGAAATTAAGGCAATTGAGGAGGCTTATGCAAAGACAGAGACTCCTGTTGTTTCAAATAATTCTGCTCACAGATGGACACCGGATGTTCCGATGATGGTTCCTGAAATCAATCCGGATCATGCAGAGGTAATTGAATTCCAGAAAAAACGTCTCGGCACAACGAAGGGATTCGTTGCAGTAAAGCCAAACTGTTCGATTCAAAGTTATGCCCCTGTTTTGAATGCATGGAAAGAATTTGAACCAACAGAGGTTGTTGTTTCAACTTACCAGGCAATTTCAGGTGCCGGCAAGACCTTTAAGGATTGGCCGGAAATGGTTGGTAACGTTATTCCGTTTATCAGTGGCGAGGAAGAAAAGTCTGAGAAAGAACCTCTTCGTATCTGGGGCCATGTGGATAAAGAAAAGGGTGTAATCGTTCCTGCTGATGATGTTAAGATTACTTCACAGTGTATCCGTGTGCCGGTATTGAACGGTCATACAGCTACTGTATTTGTGAACTTTAAGAAAAATCCGACTAAGGAACAGTTGATAGAGAAACTTGAGTCATATAAGGGTGTTCCACAGGAATTAGAGCTTCCAAGTGCTCCAAAGCAGTTTATCCAGTATATGACAGAAGATAATCGTCCGCAGGTTGCTTTGGATGTTGATTTTGAAAACGGAATGGGTATTTCAGTCGGCCGTATCCGTGAGGACAGTATTTTTGACTGGAAGTTTGTAGGACTTTCTCATAATACAGTTCGTGGTGCTGCAGGTGGTGCAGTGCTTTGTGCTGAATTATTAAAAGCAAAAGGATATATTACAAAGAAATAAAATCCATGAATAAAAAAGGAACACTTGCGGGTGCTCCTTTTTTTGTTTGCTCGATTTTTTTTCCTTAAAGTGTTATAATATAAATGATAGCCGGATTCGGTGATGAAGACAGAAGGAGATGGATAGTATGGCAGAAAATGAGGATAAAAAGGAATTGGCGATTCCAAGAACCGGATTTACGATAAAGGGCGAGTTGTCTGTAAAAGGAGAACTGGCTGTAAAAGGGGAACTGGCGGCAATTAATGAGTTAGCAACACGAGGCGAGCTGAGTGTAAAGGGTGAAATTACGGAAAATAGTGACAGTGACCGGATTATTATTGTTGAAAGCATTAAAGATGCGGTGGATTACCTTAAGGATACAGAGGGTAATATTTTAACAACAACCGGTTCGATGGAATTATATGAATATACCAAAATTAAAGATTATAAGAACCGGATTTATTGCCGTGTTTTATCCCACAGTGGAATTATACAGGCAGGTGAGAAAATCGGAATCGAAGGAAGACATCTGATTGGCATGGTGGGACCGTTTTCTAAAAATATGAACAAAGCCATGTTACAGGAATTTGATATCCGTTATCTGGTAACAAAGGATGCCGGAATTTCCGGTGGATTTTTGGAAAAGATGGAGGCAGCATTGGAGCTTGGAGTGACTTTGATTGTGGTTGCCTCACCTTATGATGAAAAGAAAGATAAAGAAGAGACATTAAAAAGATTAGAGGAATTTGTTGTAGAATAACATAGGAGAATATGATGACAAAAAAGATGAAAATAATCTGTTGTCTTTTGTGGCTGCTTGCTTTATTTTGCATCGGATATTTTATTATGCTGATGCTGACAATCGGACCGGGATTTCGGTTTAATTATGTCTGGCTTTTGATGGGACTTGCGTTGATCGGTATGGCACTTATGATTGCGTATGCCCAAAAAGGTTTTTACAGTTTACCGAAAGGTTGTATTATCGGAATACAGTTGATTGTTCTGATTGGACTGTTGCTCTTTGTTTTGCTGGAAGGCATGATTGTCATACAGGCACATAAGCAGCCGCAAAATGAAGCCGATTATCTGATTGTATTGGGTGCAAAGGTAAACGGAACCAAACCATCCCATATTTTGAGAAAACGAATCGAAAAGGCATATCAATATTGGGAAGAACATCCGGGATGTAAGGTGATTGTAAGTGGTGGCAAGGGATTAGATGAGGGAATCTCAGAAGCAGAATGCATGAAAAAAGAACTGATCTCACTCGGAATGCCCGAAAAACAGATTATTACGGAAAATCAATCAACCAGCACGAAAGAAAATCTTTTGAACTGCATTGAAAAGATGGAAGAGGACGGTATGGCTGTTGAACAGGCGGATGTTATAATCGTAACGACGGATTTTCATGTGTTCCGGGCGGTTTCCATTGCAAAAAAGCTTGGTTATCAAAAGGTAGAGGGACTTGCAAGTAAACAGGTCTGGTATCTGATTCCAACCAATTATGTAAGGGAGTTTCTTGCAGTCATAAAGGATTTTTTGGTCGGTAATCTATAAGTATGAGTAATCAGGAAAAAGAACTTGAAAATTAATATCGCATATTGTATAATTTTGGGTATATGAGTGCCTATTATATTAATAGATCTAAGGAGGAGCAAAGATGGCAGATGTAGTTAGAGTTGGTGACATCAAGAAGGGTGATACAGTAGTAGTTAATAATGGTGTTTATCGTGTAATGGATTTTCAGCATGTAAAACCTGGTAAGGGTAGCCCATTTGTTCGTACAACATTAAAGAATATTATGACAGGCGGCGTTGTGGAAGATGCATATAAGCCGGATGATAAGTTTGAGAAAGCATATATTGAACGTAAGAAGATGATGTATCTTTACAATGACGGTGATTTATATTATTTCATGGATGAAGAGACAGGTGATCAGCCTGCAGCACCTATGAGTGAATTGGAAGACAGCATGAAGTTTGTTATGGATGGAACCTATGTATCTGTTTCATTATATCAGGGTAATATCTTTGATGTTACTCCGGAAAAGACCGTAACATTAGAGGTTGTTGAATGTGAACCTGGCGTAGCCGGCAATACTGCTACGAATGCAACAAAGCCATGTATCGTTAGTACAGGTGCTAAGGTTAACGTACCTTTATTTGTAAATCAGGGTGACTTTATCGTTGTTGATACAGAAACCGGTGATTATTCAAAGCGTGCATAATATTTATTTTTCAAAGGATCGGATAGGAATATCCGGTCTTTTTTTTATGTAATATTTTTCCGTTTCGTTCATATATTATCTGTAGATGAGTTTTATCTGAAATGAATATATGGAAGAGATGGTGAAATTGAGAGTCGAAGAAAAAGCAAAAAAACAGGAAATAATGAAAATCGTATCTTCAAAAATAAGAAAAATTCTGGAAAATACCAATCTTAATTTTGAACGCTTACAGGAATTACGATTGCGGATGAACGAACCGCTTATTTTAATTTATGACGGTTCGGAAATTTTATTGTCCGAACAGGGAAGAACTGTATCGGATCCAAACGATTCGTATTTTGTTACAGCAGCAGATATTAAGGAAACCCTGGAATATATCAGTAATTTTTCATTATATGCATATGAAGATGAAATCCGTCAGGGATTCATAACGGTTCAGGGCGGACATCGAATCGGACTTGCCGGAAAGGTTATTATGGAACAGGGACAGGTAAAATCGGTCAAGCACATTTCCTTTATTAATATTCGTATGTCACACGAAAAAAAGGGTTGTGGAAAAGAGGTATTGCCTTACATATATGACGGACAGCAGGTTTGTCATACACTAATCATTTCTCCGCCGGGAGGAGGAAAGACGACTTTATTACGTGATGTTGTCCGGATGATATCCGACGGTAATGAAAATCATCCGGGAATCAGTGTCGGTATTGTTGATGAACGCTCGGAAATTGGAGCCTGTTATCATGGAATTCCCCAAAATGATATAGGAATGCGTACGGATGTTATGGATTGCTGCCCGAAGGCAGAAGGTATGTTGATGATGATAAGAAGCATGTCACCTGCGGTGATTGCCGTGGATGAAATAGGTAAGAGAGAAGATATTGAGGCACTGTCCTATGTTATGAATTGCGGATGTCATATTCTGGCAACGGTTCATGGCACTTCAATTGATGATATCAAGAACAAACCGGTACTTCGCAAACTGGTGGAAGAAAAGTTATTTAAGCGGTTTATTGTGTTATCGAACGGAGAAACTCCGGGAACGATTGAAATGATTTTTGATGAAAGGGGAAGTGTTTTATATGACCGAAATTGTGCATGATTGATGGAACCGGCGGGAGGCATGAGGATGGTATTTGTTTTAAAACTGGCAGGCTCTGTATTTGTTTTGTGTGCGGCTGTGTATTACGGAAAAAATATTAATGAGACTTACGATAATCGTCTGATTCAATTGCGGCATTTATATAGTATGCTGTTACAGTTAAAAAGCGAAATGTCTTATATGAACGAAACATTGCCGGACTGTTTTTTTCAGCTTGGGAAAAATGCAAAGGAACCATTAAAGCAATGGCTGCAACAGCTATCAACGGATTTGGAACATCAGGAAGATACCAGTTTTTCAATTGTCTGGCGGAATAATTTGCAGAATCTGGGAAAAATATCAGACTTAAAACCGGAAGATATTTTGTTGCTGGAGGAACTGGCGGACAAATTGGGAACCACAGATGGGAAGTCACAGATGAAAGCAATTGATTATGTACTGTTACAATTAGAACGGAATCGGACATGCCTTCAACAGGAGATAAAGGATAAGAAAAAGGTTGTAACAACGATAACTTTGTTTGTTGGTTTTGTTACCTTAATCATATTATTGTAATTATGGAATGCTAGGAGCTTAAGTTTTGTCAATTGAAATCATTATAAAAATTGCAGTATTGGGAATAGTAATTGCATTACTGAATCAGATATTAAAACATGCGGGCAGGGATGATCAGGCTTTTTTTGTAACTATGGCAGGCATTGTAGTTGTGCTGACCTGGCTTTTGCCGTATTTTACACAGTTATTTGCATCCATGCAGACATTATTTCAATTATAGGAGCTTAAATGGAATTTTTTAAGATAATATGTGGAATGATTGTAGGAGTCTTGCTTGCGATAAAATTAAAGCATATAAACAGTCCGATATGGATTTACTTATCGATTTCCCTAAGCCTGTTTTTGTTGTTTTATATTGTAAAACGATTGGGGATGGTGTTTACATTTTTAGATGAAATAATGGATGATATCGGACTTGAGGAAGGATATTTTCAGATTCTGATAAAGATTATCGGGATTTCCTATTTATGTGAATTTGCATCCAATATTTGTAAAGAATCCGGATTCCTTGCGGTTGCGGGACAAATTGAAATTGGTGGAAAATTAACGATGATGTTAATGAGTTTACCTATATTAATGGCAATTGTACAAACCATTACATCCGTATTATGAAAGGAGAAAACATTGCGGCAAAGATTATTTGTTTGGATGTTTTTTTTAACACTGGGTTTCATGACACCACATACATGTTATGCTGCACAATTATATGACACTTTTTACGATCAGTCTGAGATTGAAGCGATGGATCAGGATATTGATGAAATATGCGGGAAATATCAGACCACACAAAAAATCTCTTTTCGTGAGATCTTATCCTTGTTGATGGAAGGAAATGTAGATAAGGCGGTTACTTTATCAATACAACAGTTTTATGAAGCGTTGTTTTCGGAAATTCTTATAAATAAAGAACTGATTATAAGGCTGTTGATTATTGTTGTAATTGCTGCGATTTTCCGGAATTATTCCTCCATATTAAAAATGAGCTATGTCGGTGAACAGGGCTTTTATGTTACATATTTGTTTATTGCGGTGTTGTTGATACAATCGTTTTCCCTGGTTTACGGAATTGCGGAAGAAACCATTTACTATATTAATGATTTAATGAAATGCATGCTGCCGGCTTTTTACCTGTCTTTAATGTTTTGCTCCGGTCTTACAACATCCCATATGGTAAATACAATGTTTTTGTCTATGTTGGTTTTTGTAGAGGAGATTTTGTTAAAAATCATATTGCCGGCAATCCGGATTTATTTTTTGATTACGTTATTGAATCAGCTTAATAAGGAGGACAGGTTTTCAAAACTTGCAGGATTGTTAAAGCAGGGGATTTATTTTGTATTAAAGACGATAACAACCGGGATTATCGGTTTAAATGTTGTAAAAAGTATGTTGATACCGGTGTATGAAAATGCAAAATATAATGTGTTGCAAAAAGGATTATCGGTTATTCCGGGCGGGTCTACTTTGACAGGATTAAGTTCGATATTGGTTGGAGCAGGCATGTTGATTAAAAACAGTGTAGGAATTACGGTTGTCTTAATTTTGATTGTATGTTCCGGTGTTCCGTTGTTAAAAATGTTTGCTTTTTATATTGTTTATAAGGTAATTACCGCATTGGTACAGCCAATCAGTGATAACAGGATTTTAACAGGTATTCAGGGAATCAGTGACAGTACCGGAATTTTAATCCGGGCGACCTCTACGTCTTTGGTGTTGTCAATTTTGTCGATTGCAATAGTGATATTGACAACCAATGTAAGATAGAAAGGTGATAAGGGGGAAACTCTTTGCAGGCAATTTTGGATTGGGTAAAAAGCGGATTGTTATTTGGAATTTTGGGCTCCGTCATTTTGATGTTGTGTCCGAATAAAACATATGAAAAACATATCAGTTTTGTGGTTGGACTATTGTTTTTACTGGTCATGTTACATCCGATAATGGAAATTTTTTCTTTGGATCAGACAACCTTTCTTCATTCGGTTGAAAACTATCTGATGATGGAAAATCCGACGGATAAAATTTCGGATGGGGACAGAAAATTATATGAGGAAGCACTTTCTTTACAATTGGAAACGATATTAAAGGAAAGTGATGGGAGCATAAATCGTGTTGTGATTTTGACCGATGAATCAGGAAAGGTACGGGAGGTAGCTTTGTGTGTGGAGGGTACGATTCGTAATATTGATGAAATAGAAGGTTATCTTCGTAATATTTTTGGTGAGGAGGTTATTATTTCTTATGAAAATAACTGAATTGTTAAACGGAATAAAAATTTCAAAGGAAAAGAGAGAAAAAGCACTGATTGGATTTTTGATTGGTGTATTTTTTTTGCTGATTGCCACGCCTGCTGCTTCCGTTTCCGATACAACAAAGAAAAAAGCAGATACGGTTGAACATAAAAATACAGAAAGTACGAATTCGAATGCATATATTACAGAGCTTGAGAATAAGTTAGAAAAGACGATTAGCGGGATGGAGGGTGCTGGTGAGGTAAAGGTAATGATTACACTGAAAAACAACGGAGAAAAGATATTAGAGAAAAATCTCAATTATGAAAGTGAAGTCAATACTTCAACCAATGAAGGTAAGAAGGAAGAAAAAAATGTAATCAAAAATAACCCGGAAACGGTTTTGGTAGAGTCCGGCGGAGATACCTCACCGATTGTTATCAGTGAAACATATCCCGAAATTGAGGGAGTATTTGTCGTGTGTGAAGGCGGAGATAATGAGGAGGTAGTGCTACATATCAAAGAGGCGGTTATGGCATTATTTCCGATAGATGTTCATAAGATTGTTGTATGTAAATATGGAAAGGATAAAACAATTTCGTAAACAGATGGATATCTGATAGAATAGAAAGGAGAGAATGATTATATGAAAAAATTGTTTAAAAAAAATCAGGTGATTATTACCGCATTGGCAATTATGATTGCTGTGGCAGGCTATTTGAATTTTACAAGTGATAAGCCGGTTTTGGAAACCGGAACCGAAAATCTGGAAAGTGAAGGTGCTGGCGGAAATCAGGATGATGATATGATCAGTGCCGCAGTCGAAGATGATAATGAAACATCGGATGCGAAGCTTTCCGATGAGGATGTCGCAACCATTGATGCGGTGGCAAATGAAGAAGAGGATGTGGCAGATGCAAGTCTTGATGAAAACGGAGAGCCGATTGATGGGGATAAAGTAGGAGAAACCGTACTGACCAATGCAACGATTTCATTGTCACAGGCAAAATTAAACAGGGAACAGACACGTTCAAAGTCCAAAGAAA
Organism: uncultured Lachnospiraceae bacterium; assembly: GCA_934293575.1. GTDB lineage: Bacteria > Bacillota > Clostridia > Lachnospirales > Lachnospiraceae > CAG-590. Next base: position 141,564 of record CAKQYU010000001.1, read on the forward strand.
TATTGTTGGAAATTATAAATAATGAGACTATTGATGAAGCTTCTAAGCAGGACGCAATCAGTGAAATGGTCAACATGACAAAAAGAATGGAACAGGAAACTTCAGCAGAAACACAGTTAAGTGCAAAGGGATTTCCGGATGCGATTGTGACAATTTCGGATAACAGTGTGGATGTAACGATAAATACACCAAGTCTTACCGATGTGCAGCGGACGCAGATAGAGGATATTATAACCCGGAAAACCGGATGTGATCTGAGCAAGGTTGTAATCACCACAACTGCAAAATAAAACATTTTTGAAACATTTGGTAAAAAGATTGCAAAAGATAGGACAGATTTGGTATAATATAAACAGTATGATTAGAATTTCTGTCACATGGGTGACGAAGGAGGAATGAATATGACAATAGAAGCGCAGACAAACGGAACTTATAACTTAAAGGAAGAAGGAGTTCTTGGAGATATTCAGATTGCAGATGACGTAATTGCTATTATTGCAGGTTTGGCAGCCACGGAAGTAGAGGGTGTTGCTAAGATGTATGGCAATATTACGAATGAATTAGTCAGTAAGTTAGGTATGAAAAACCTGTCAAAGGGTGTTAAGGTAATTGTGAATCCGGAGGATGTACAGGTGGATTTGTCTTTGGAACTAAAATACGGATACAGTGTTATGGAAGTTTCAAAGGTTGTTCAGGAAAAAGTAAAACAGGCAATTGAAACAATGACCGGTTTGGAGGTTTCGGAAGTCAGAGTGCGAATTGCAGGTGTTGCGATTGAAAAGGAAGAAAAACCGAAGGCTTAATAACGGAATTTAGGCTGTCGCATGGAATATCAGTATGCGACAGCCTTTTGTACGATTATAGATATTGATTGAGAATATAGGAGAGCAGGATGTTACGAAAACAGATTAGAGAAGAAATATTTAAGATTATATTTAGAATACCGTTTAATAACAAAGAGGAAATGGACTGGCAGATTGATTTTTCCATGCAGGATTTAGAAAATAAGAGTCAGGAAAATCAGGAGTATATCCGGAATAAGATAACTGCAATTATCGAAAAACAGCCGGAGATAGATGAAAAAATAGCAAGCAATTGTGACGGATGGAATTTAAACCGGATTGGAAAGGCAGAGATTGCGATTATGCGGATTGCTGTTTATGAAATGTTATATGAAGCGGATCTTCCGGCACAGATTTCGATTAATGAGGCGGTAGAGCTGAGTAAAATTTATTGTGATGAAGAAGCAAGGGGATTTATTAATGCAGTTTTAGGTAAGGTTGCTAAGAGTGCGGAGTAAATAATATGGCAAATAATGCTTTTGTATATACGGTTTTACAAGTAAATACATACATTAAAAGAATGTTTGACGGAGATTTTTTCCTCTCCAATTTACAGGTGAAGGGGGAATTATCCAATGTGAAATATCATAGCTCCGGACATATTTATTTTTCCTTGAAGGATGATAAAAGTTCCATATCCGCAGTTATGTTCAAAAATGATCAGATGAAGGGTCTGGATTTTACATTGGAAAACGGACAAACTGTAATCATAAGAGGAGATATTTCCGTTTATGAGCGGGATGGCAGATACCAGATGTATGCCAGACAGATTTCGTTGGAAGGTCTTGGAGATTTGTATGAGGCATATGAGAAATTAAAACAAAAGCTTTATGAAGAGGGATTGTTTGATTTTGAAGTGAAGAAACCGATACCGTCTTATCCCAAAAAGGTAGGCGTGGTAACGGCGGATACCGGGGCGGCAATTCAGGATATTAAAAATATCGCAAAAAGAAGGAACCCATTTGTTCAGTTATATTTATACCCGGCAAAGGTGCAGGGGGACGGTGCTGCAAAGACGATTGTAGAAGGAATTAAAACCCTTGATAAAATGGGAATGGATACGATTATAATCGGTCGTGGCGGCGGCTCGATAGAGGACTTGTGGGCTTTTAACGAAGAAACGGTTGCAAGAGCAATCTATCATGCCAAGACCCCGATTATCTCGGGAACCGGTCACGAAATTGATAATACAATAGCGGATTATGTTGCTGATTTGAGAGCACCGACACCGAGTGCAGCATGTGAACTGGCAATTCCGGATGTTATGTCCTTATTGGATGGAATTTGCCAATCGGAGAAATATATGAATCAGTGTATGGAAAATCGTTTGAACAGATATCAGCAGCGGTTTCATATGTTACAGACAAGACTGAATAATGCATCACCGAAAAAGTCTTTGGAAAATAAAACAATTTATCTGGACAATTTGTCAAATCAATTGCTGCAGGCTATGAAGAGCCGCTATACATTATACAAAAACCAGTATGATGTATTGCTGGCAAGATTGGATGGAGTAAGTCCGACAGCGAAATTGATAAACGGATACGGATATATTGAGACAGAGGATGGGAAACCCTTATCGAGTATCCGGACAGCGGATAAGGGATGTAATATCAGGGTTACCGTATCCGATGGTACATTGGAAGCGACGGTAAATCAGGTAACAGAGAACAAGAAGAGGTAACGGTATGGAAGAGAAGCAGACAACATTTCAATTGGAACAGGCACTTGCAGAGATAGAGGATATTATCAACAAGTTAGAATCGGATGATATCGCTTTGAAAGAGTCATTAACCTTGTACGATAAGGGCGCAAAATTAATTGCAGAGTGTAAAAAAGAACTGACCGGTATCGAAAAAGAGATGATTACAATCGGAAAAGAAACGGGGATAGGAGAATAGTGATGTTTGAACAGGATTTACAACAGGAAGTTTCTGTTATTGAGACAATTATAAAAAAATATATGCCGGATACAGGTTCCTATCAGAAAACGGTTATTGATGCAATGAATTACACGATGTCGGCAGGAGGAAAACGAATCCGTCCGTTGCTGATGAAAAAAGTATATGAATTATTTGGCGGAACCAAAGAATATATTGAACCGTTTATGGCGGCAATTGAAATGATTCATACATATTCCCTGATTCATGACGATTTGCCGGCTTTGGATAATGATGATTACCGGAGAGGAAGAAAAACGGCACATGTTGTGTATGGAGAAGCAATGGCGATTCTTGCCGGAGACAGTCTGTTAAACTACGCATATGAGACGGCAATGAAAGGCTTTGATTTCATAACACATACAAAGGATGTTTCCCCGGAAAAATTAGAAACGGAGTTACAGGAAAGAATCCGGCTTGAAAGAGCAATGACCGTGTTAGCAAAAAATCCGGGTATCTGTGGAATGATAGGCGGACAGGTTGCGGATGTTGAACTGACAGGAACGGTATTGAATGGGGAACAGTTACATTATATATATGAGAACAAAACGGGAGCTTTGATTGAAGCGGCCATTTTGATTGGTGCAATACTTGCAGGGGCAGATGATGAAAAAATTGCATTGATGAAGGACGTGGCGTATAATATAGGGATGGCATTTCAGATTCAGGATGATATTTTGGATGAGGTTGCTACATTTGAAGAATTGGGAAAACCGGTTCACAGTGATGAAAAAAATAAAAAAATAACCTATGTTACCATTCATGGATTAGAGGATTCACAAAAAGAAGTGGAACATTTATCAAAGGAAGCAATTGAGATATTGCAATCAATAGAAGGTAACAGTGCATTTTTGGAAGAGTTAACAGAGTTTTTGATTCATCGGAATAAATAAACTCAATATGGGGATAAAGCATGGAACTGATAAACAGAATACAAAAACCAAATGATATTAAGCAGTTTGATACACAGGAGTGGGCACTTTTGGCGGATGAAATCCGGGAATTTTTGCTGGAAAATGTTTCGGTAACAGGAGGACATCTAGCATCGAATCTTGGCTGCGTGGAACTTACAATGGCATTGCATCTTGTACTTGATTTTCCAAAAGACAAAATCATATGGGATGTTGGACATCAAAGTTATACACATAAGATACTTACCGGAAGACAGAAGGAGTTTGAACACTTGCGTCAATATGGTGGAATGAGTGGATTTCCTAAACGAAAGGAAAGTGAGACGGATGTATTTGAAACCGGACACAGTTCCACTTCCATTTCAGCGGCAATCGGTATGGCAAAGGCAAATGAGTTAAACGGAAAAGACGGAACAATTGTTGCGGTAATAGGGGATGGCTCTTTTACGGGGGGACTTGCCTATGAGGCGCTTAACAATCTGGCACGTTTAAAAAGCAGCTGCCTGATTGTATTAAATGATAATGAAATGTCAATAGATAAGAATGTCGGTGGAATGTCCGGTTATCTGAATAAAATTCGAGTCGGACAGGCATATAATGATGTAAAATCCGGTGTGGAAAAAGGATTGATGAACATTCCGGGTATTGGTGAGGGATTAGCCAAAGCAGTAAAAAGAGGAAAAGACAGTATAAAGGAATTACTTGTGCCGGGAATGTTTTTTGAAGACCTTGGTATTACTTATATCGGACCGATTGATGGACATAATATCGGAGAAATGTTAGATACCTTTGAATCTGCAATCCGATTAAAAAAACCGGTAGTCGTTCATGTAAAGACGAAAAAAGGAAAAGGATACCGTTATGCGGAAAAATATCCGAAGCATTTTCATGGTGTAACACCATTTGATGTACAGACGGGAAAAGCACTTAAGAAAAAAGATAAGATGACGAATACGGATGTATTCGGAAGAAAGATGCTGGAGATTGGAAGGGAAAATCCAAAGGTTGTGGCAATTACAGCTGCTATGGCATCCGGAACAGGATTGGATAAGTTTGCAAATGCATATCCGAAGCGTTTCTTTGATGTTGGTATTGCGGAACAGCATGCTGTGGTTTTTGCGGCCGGCTTGTCATCCCTTGGAATGATTCCGGTAGTTGCAGTGTATTCATCCTTTTTGCAACGGGCATATGATCAGATTTTACATGATGTCTGTTTGCAGAAATTACATGTAATATTTGCAATTGACCGTTCCGGATTGGTCGGACAGGATGGGGAAACCCATCAGGGAATATTTGATATATCCTATCTGGCACAGATACCAAACATGACAATCATTGCACCGAAAAACCGATATGAACTGACAAAGGCGTTAGAATATGCGATAGATTTTGATGGTCCAATCAGTATTTTATACAGTCGCGGGGATGCATATTACGGTTTGCAGGATGTATTGGACCCCATTTCTTACGGTAAGAGTGAAATTATCACAAACGGCGTTAAAGTTGCAGTCGTTGCAGTCGGTAATATGGTAGAAGAAGTGGTAAAAGCTCAAGTTGATTTGGATAAAGAAGGAATCACATTTACATTTGTAAATGCAAGATTTATCAAACCGCTGGATGTGGAACAGATTAAAAAATTAGCCGAAACACATGATGTGATTATAACGGTGGAGGAACACATCTATCAGGGTGGATACGGACAGATGGTTGCGGCATACTGTATGGAAGAGGAATTGCCGTGTAAAGTACACAGTCTGGCAATCCAGGATTGCTTTGTTGAACATGGTTCGGTGGATGTGTTACGCACACAACTGGGACTGGATGCGGATAGCATCAAAAAAGAGATTAAAAAATATTTTATGACAGAATAAAGGAAAAACAAATGAAGGAACGATTAGATGTTATGTTGGTAAATCGGGGACTGGTGGCTTCCAGAGAGAAAGCAAAGGCAATTATTATGTCGGGTATTGTTTTTGTGGATGGACAGCGGGAAGATAAGGCAGGTTCTACATTTGATGAAAAGGTTACCATTGAAGTAAAAGGCAATACATTAAAGTATGTAAGCCGGGGTGGTTTAAAATTAGAGAAAGCCATGAAACATTTTGATGTCACATTAAACGGAAAGGTTTGTATGGATGTCGGTTCTTCCACTGGAGGATTTACAGACTGCATGTTACAAAACGGTGCAGTGAAGGTATATGCAGTGGATGTGGGACATGGTCAGTTGGATTGGAAACTGCGCAATGATGAAAGAGTTGTCTGTATGGAAAAGACAAACATCCGTTATGTGACTCCGGATCAGATTGAAGTTCCACCGGCATTTGTTTCCATTGATGTTTCCTTTATTTCACTGACCAAAGTGTTGAATCCCATTAAAAATCTGATGACGGACGATGGTGAGATTGTCTGTCTGATCAAACCCCAATTTGAAGCGGGAAGAGAAAAGGTAGGAAAAAAAGGCGTTGTTCGGGATAGGAATGTTCATAAGGAAGTCATAGAGATGGTTATGGACTTTGCAAAGGAAAACGGGTTTGTTTTATGTAATCTGGACTATTCTCCAATCAAAGGACCGGAGGGTAATATCGAATATCTGTTGCATTTAAGTAAGGATATGACAAGACAGCCGGGAAACCTGGATGTTGATGCGGTTGTAGAAGCATCCCATGGAAATCTGGATAAATAAAGAGAGATGAAATATGAAAAATTTTCTGATTGCTACAAATTCTGTAAAAGATGAAAACTTAATAATCACATCCAAAATCTCGGATTACATTTCCATGCATGGAGGAACCGTACAAAGAATCATAGGGGATGCCAATGATAAGATTTGTTATAATGTTGACGAGAAAGCTGCATTTGACTGTGTGATTGCATTGGGTGGAGATGGAACGATATTGAAGGTAAGCCGTGATTTACGGCAGTTGAAAGTACCGATTATTGGTGTGAATCTCGGAACGCTTGGATTTTTGGCAGAAATTGAACCGGATCAGATATTACCGGTCATGGATCGTTTGTTTGCGGATGATTATGAATTGGAAGCGAGGATGAATTTGGAGGGGAGCATCTTCAAAGAAGGGAAAAAACAGATGCTGCTAAATGATATAGCATTGAATGATATCGTTGTTTCCCGTTCCGGATTTTCCAGAATCATCGGACTAAAGGTGTATGTCAATAAGAAGGTAATTGATATTTATGAGGCAGATGGTGTTATCATCAGCACACCGACCGGTTCAACCGGCTATAATATGTCTGCGGGAGGTCCGGTGGTTTCGCCAAAGACCAATATCATTATTGTTACGCCGATTTCACCACATTCTTTAACGGCAAAGAGCATGATTTTTTCCAGTGAGGACGAAATCATGATTGAAGTGTTAAAGATGCGGAAGGCACAGAAGGAAGAAGCAATCGTCAGCTTTGACGGACAGCAGGGAACCCAGTTGTCGGCGGGAGATAAAATTATAATTCAAAAGGCAGATTCTGTTACAAAAATGATTAAATTATATGATGTCAATTTTGTTGAGGTTTTACGGGAAAAAATGTTAAATCGAACATAAACGGAGTATGAAATGAAGGAAAAAAGACAGAATAAAATCAGAGAAATTATTGAAACAAAGGATATTGAGACACAGGATGAGTTGTTGTCCTGTCTGATTCAGGCAGGATTTCAGACAACACAGGCGACGATATCGAGAGATATCCGGGAAATGAAATTGACGAAAGTGTCCGATGGAAACGGAAAGCAGAAATATACCGTACTTCAGAATGCAGATACGGATGTGTTAGTAAAATACCATCAAGTATTAAATGCCGGCATTTTGAATATAGATTATGCTGAAAATATGATAGTGATTCGTACGGTGTCAGGAATGGCGATGGCGGTTGCTGCAGCTCTTGATAATATGAATTTGCCGGGAGTTATGGGATGTATTGCCGGAGATGATACCATTTTTTGTGCCGTAAGAGGAAGTCAGTATTGTAAAAATGTAATTGCACAGATAAAAAAAGTAGCATCTGACGATTAGTTGGAGGTAGAATATGCTTGTAAATTTACATATAAAGAATATGGCATTGATTGATGAAATCGAAATTGATTTTTCCAATCATTTAAATATTTTAACCGGTGAAACCGGAGCCGGTAAATCCATTGTGATTGATTCGATTATGTTAGCGCTTGGCGGAAAGACACCGAAGGATTTTGTAAGAGCGGATGCGGATTATGGATTGGTGGAACTGATTTTTTTAGTGGAAGATAAGGAAACAATACAGAAATTACAGGAATTGGAAGTAATGGATGTTGAGCAGGGGCAGTTGATTTTAAGCAGAAAAATCATTGGTAACCGAAGCATCAGTAAAGTGAACGGAGAGACTGTTACGCTTACAAAGGTAAGAGAGATTTCATCTCTTTTGCTGGATTTACATGCACAGCATGAACATCAGTCATTGTTGGTGCCGCAAAATCATTTGAAAATTTTAGACCGTTATGGCGGAAAAGATATTGCAGATTTAAAACATGAAGTATCTGTGTTAAATCATGAATACAAAGAACTGTTAAATGAATACCGGGAAAATTCCATGGATGAAGAAGAAAAGGTTCGTCAGTTGGATTTGATGGAATTTGAAATGAAAGAAATTCAGGCTGCAAATCTTAAGATTGGTGAAGATGATGAACTGGAAGAACAGTATAAAATTGCTGCAAACGGAAAAAATATTACTGATGGTTTGATGACTGCATACGGTTATCTGGAAAATGATGCCTCACAGACTATTGACCGTGCAATCCGTGAAATCACGACAATTGCAGATTATGATGATGAACTTGGAAAAATGTCGGAAACATTAATGACGGTTTCGGAACTGATTACGGATTTTAACCGGAGTGCAAGAAATTATCTGGATGATCACACATTTTCGGAAGAAGAATTCCGGCAGATGGAAGAACGGTTGAATACACTGAATCATTTGAAAACAAAATATGGAAAAACATTGCAAAGTGTTTTGGATTACGAACAGGATTTAAGTGAAAAATATGAAAAACTGATGCACCAGGAACAATACTTAAACAATCTGGAAAAACGTGTCAAAGAAAAAGAAAAACAATTAAAATCGGTATGCCGGAAGCTAAGTGAATACAGAAAACAGGTAGCAAAAGGTCTGACACAGGCAATAAAGAATGCATTGATTGATTTGAATTTTTTGGATGTCCGGTTTGATATGGTTTTTGAACAGTTGGATCACTACTTGGATAGTGGATTTGATTATGCCTATTTCATAATTTCCACCAATATCGGTGAGGAAATGAAACCGCTATGGCAGGTGGCGTCCGGTGGTGAACTTTCAAGAATTATGCTGGCAATGAAATCACAGCTTGCAGATTCGGATGGAATTGAAACATTGATTTTTGATGAGATTGATGTTGGAATCAGTGGAAGAACCGCACAGATGGTTGCTGAGAAGATACATGCAATCGGTCAGAATCATCAGGTGATTTGTATTACACATTTGCCGCAGATTGCTGCGATGGCAAACCACCATTACAAAATTGAAAAAAAGGTTTGCGGTAACAAAACAATTACCAATATTGAAAAATTAAATAAAGAGCAGGAAATCAGCGAACTGGCACGATTAATCGGTGGCGTTAAGATAACGGATACGGTTTTGGAAAGTGCAAGAGAAATGAAAGAATTGGCAAGTAAGGCAAAGGTTAACTGATTGAAAAAAAGATTAATACTCATACTATTTGTAAGTTTTACAAAGCGTATGAGTTTTCTTTTTGTAAAGGATTGGTGAAGACAATGGAGAAATATCGTTCATTTTTAAAAGGGTTATTACTGATAAATATGATGTTAATACTCGTGGTTGCCGTTCTTGGCTTTCGGATGGAAAAAGATGAAACAACCTATGTTTCCGGTAATGTAGGAAAGAAGGTGATACCGGTTGGACAGACGGTCGGAATCTATATTAATACGAAGGGGATATTGGTAATTGATACCAGTGAGGTGACAGACAGCGAAGGAAGAAAGCAATATCCTGCTAAAAATAAGCTGCAATCCGGTGATTATATCTATGCGTTAAACGGTGAAGTTGTCAAAACCAAAAAACAGTTAATTGATAAAATTACAAATTGTGAAGGAAATGACCTTGTTTTTTCTGTAAAGCGAAATGACAAGGATGTGGATATTAAGATAGAACCGGTGGAGACGGATGTAAATGTTTACAAAGTTGGTATCTGGGTAAGGGATGATCTGCAAGGGCTTGGAACGGTTACTTATGTAGAGAAGAATCATTTTGCCGCATTGGGACACAGCATTACGGATATGGATACCGGAAAACGGCTGGATGTATCGGGAGGAGAGATATATCAGGCTGATATTTTCGGGATTGAAAGAGGAAAGGAAGGAGAACCCGGTGAAATCGAAGGGATGATTGCTTATCAGACGGAAAATATTGTTGGGCACATTCTGGATAATCAGATTTACGGAATTTACGGAGATATAACGGATGATTATAAGAAAGAAATAGAATTATGTAAACCTGTAGAAATCTGTGAGGCCTCAAAGGTGAAAAAAGGAAAGGCATATATCCAGTCATATGTCAGTGGAAAAAGAAAACAATACGAGATTGAAATTGTCGATATTCATGTAAATGAAAACGGTGACAATGAGATGGAAATTCAGGTTACGGATTCGGATTTGTTATCATTGACCGGTGGAATTGTGCAGGGAATGAGCGGAAGTCCGATTATTCAGGATGGTAAGCTGGTGGGAGCGGTTACCCATGTGTTTGTCAACGATCCCACAAGAGGATATGGCATCTTTATAGAAGAGATGATGGAGGAAAATTAGGTAAACGGGATTCTTTCAAATTGAAAATAATTGAAAATTGGGAAATTGAGGAGAAACTCAATCACATTATTGATGAATATAATATAAAATGTTGAAAAAAATATATTCTTGAATGACAAAATAAAAACATAGGATTTATCTTGTGTTTTTATTTTGCGTAAAAATATTTATTGTGATGTATCACAATAAATAGAAAGAGGAAAAAGCAAGAATTGTTTTCAGTCAACTTAAATCGTCTCCTTGCATTTGTTAAGATTGTCCATGTAAACGGAAAGGATGGTAAAACATCAAATAAACGAATCAGGAGGTATCGTATGATTAGTGTAATGATTGGTAATCATGATGAAACCATGCGAAAGAAAACAGAAGACATTGTAAAAAAACAGACACAGTGTCATCTAATGGGTACATATGATGTTGGTGACGAGTTATTGTTTCATATTAAGGAGGATGAACCGGATCTGGTTATTTTAAATCCGGTACTGCCACACTTAGATGGGATTGGCGTCATTGAAAATATACGAAAGGATGGAAACCTTGATAGAATACGTTTTGTACTGATTGCGGGAGAAAAACAGACAAAAGTATTAAAAGTGTTATCTAATCGAAAGAATGTCTGCTTTTTGCCATGGGAAAATGACGAGACATCTTTAGAAAAATGTATTTTGGAAGCACCGAATCAAAATGCTGTAAAAAACAAGGCTCTTCCGGTGGAAGATTTAATTGTAAAGCAGACAAACAGAGAAAAGGATTTGAATTTGCTGGTAACGAAGATGCTGCATGAAATAGGCGTGCCCGCCCATATAAAGGGCTATTTATATTTGAGAACGGCAATTCTTATGTCGGTAGAAGATATGGATGTTTTAAATGCGGTCACAAAACAACTGTATCCGGATATCGCAAGGGAGTACGATACGACCGATACAAGAGTTGAAAGAGCCATTCGTCATGCAATAGAGGTTGCCTGGGAGAGAGGAAACATCGACATGATTCATGATTTGTTTGGATACACTATTCAGGCAGACAAGGGAAAACCGACAAATTCGGAATTTATTGCATTGATGGCAGACCGGATACGGTTGAGCCAGCCGAAAACTTTAAAACAATAATATGGTCAAAATGGGTTAAAAAGGGGAGAACAATAGCTATGATAGAAAATATGAAAATTTTGGTTGCGGTCAGACAAAAGAATGAAATTACAAATGAGATTTTTCACTTTATGAAACGATTTGAATATAAAATTGAAATAACAGAAGAAAAATATACCGATATTGTGAAACAGATTCATAATCTGAATCCGGATTTGGTCATTTCAGATATCGGTTTGCATGAGGGAGACGGAATCTCTTTATTACAGGAATGTAAAAAGGAAACCGGGAAGGATATGAAGTTCGTATTTTTAACGGATATTACGGCACAGTTGATTATTGATTTGGCATATACGGTTGGAGCGGATTATTATTTTATGTATAATCAGGAACCCAAATTTATTGCCAGAATTTTAGAGCGGATATTAGAACAGCACTACAATGAAAATCTGCAAAGAAAGCAAAGAGAAGGAATGTCGGATGAACAAAAACAGTTCTTATTTGATTCTGCATTGGAAAATGATATTACCAAGCTGATTCGTGAAATCGGAATCCCGGCACATATTAAGGGGTATCAGTACATAAGAGAGGGTATTATCATGTCCGTAAAGGATCCGGAAATGTTAAATTATATAACAAAATTTTTGTATCCGACCATTGCAAAGAAATACAGAACCACTACAAGTTCCGTAGAACGTGCAATCCGTCATGCGATTGAGGTGGCATGGAACAGAGGAAAGTTGGATTCGATGGAGGCATTGTTTGGTTACAATGTGAATTCCGGTAAAGGAAAACCGACGAATTCAGAGTTTATCGCTTTATTGGCAGATAAGTTCCGTTTGGAATATCGGATGAAGGGATATGAAATGGAACAATTTACTGCATAAATTTCAAACAAATTAGAAGATTATGGCTTTTGTTTTAAACACACTTATGATAAAATAACAGAAGTGTTTTAAGTACAAAGGAGAAGTTATATAATGAAAAGGATTGCTTATATCGCATCAGAATGTGTTCCGTTTATTAAAACTGGTGGGTTAGCAGATGTGGTTGGAACATTACCGAAGATTTTTGATAAATCAGAATATGATGTCAGGATTATTATACCCAATTATATGTGCATACCTTCAAAGTATAAAGAAAAATTAAAGTTTATTACTAATTTTCAGATGGATATTGGGGATCGTTCCCAGTACGTTGGAATTATGTATATGGAATATGAGGGTGTTCCAATTTATTTTATCGATAACGAATATTACTTTAATGGGTTGTCACCGTATAGCGAGGACAAATGGGATATTGAAAAGTTTTGTTATTTTTCAAAGGCAGCTTTGGCAATACTGCCGGTTGTTGGTTTTCGCCCGGATATCGTGCATTGTCATGACTGGCAGGCAGGAATGGTTCCGGTTTATTTGAAAACTTTGTTTGCAGGTAACCCATTTTTTAGCGGAATCCGTTCTATTATGACAATTCATAATTTAAAGTTCCAAGGAAAATGGAGTATTGATCATATCAAATATTGTTCCGGATTACCGGATTATCTGTTTACGGCGGACAAGCTTGAAATCAACAGTGCAGGCTCCATGTTAAAGGGCGGATTGGTTTATGCCGATACGATTACAACCGTAAGTAATACCTATGCATACGAAATCCAGACACCGTATTACGGAGAAGGCTTGGATGGACTGCTGCAGGCAAGACATCAATCCTTGGTCGGAATTGTGAATGGTATTGATTATGATGTGTACAATCCGGAAAAAGACAAGCATCTGGAAAAAGCATACAACATTAAGAATTTTAGAAAGAACAAAGTAGCAAATAAGCTTGCATTGCAAAAAGAATTAGGACTTCCGGTTGATAAGAGCCAGTTTGTTCTTGGAATCATATCCAGATTGACCGATCAGAAGGGATTGGATTTGGTTGATGCGGTTATGAATGAAATCTGTCAGGATGGAGTACAGTTTGTTGTATTGGGAACCGGTGATCAAAGATATGAGGATATGTTCCGTTATTATCAGGGAATTCATCCGGCAAAGGTGAGTGCAAACATTTATTTTTCGGATGCATTGTCCCATAAAATGTACGGTGGATGCGATGCAATCTTAGTACCGTCCAGATTTGAACCATGTGGTCTGACACAATTGATGGCTTTAAGATATGGTTCGTTACCAATTGTAAGAGAAACCGGTGGATTAAAGGATACCGTTATTCCATACGATGAATATAATCAGAGCGGAACCGGATTTTCGTTTGCAAATTACGATGCACAGGAATTGTTGAATACAATTAATTATGCAAAGGAAGTATTTTATAATCATAAAAAAGAATGGGAAGCTATGCAGGTCAGAGCAATGGAACAGGATTATTCATGGAATACTTCGGCAAAGAGATATGAGGATTTATATCGATAATATGTTTAAAAGACGGACGCGGCGGCAATCAGTGCTGACGCGTCTTCATTATGTGAATCACAGAGGGAAAGAATATGGCATTTGATGGAATTGTAGTATCCAATATAGTAAGGGACATGAAAGAAAGACTGGTTGGCGGACGGATTTATAAAATATATCAGCCGGAAAATGATGAAATCAATTTAGTAATTAAAAATCAGGGAACTACATATCGGATTATGCTAAATGCCAGTGCGACACTGCCATTAGTATATTTTTTATCTGAAAATAAGCAAAATCCGGTTTCGGCACCTAATTTTTGTATGCTATTAAGAAAGCATATCGGAAATGGCCGTATCCTTGATGTTGTCCAACCGGATTTTGAACGGATTATTATGATAGAAATTGAACATTTAGACGAAATGGGAGATTTGTGCAGGAAGAAACTGATTATCGAGCTGATGGGAAAATACAGCAATATCATCTTTACGGATGATAATGGGAAAATTATAGACGCAATCAAACGAATCGGAGCGCAGGTCAGCTCGGTAAGGGAAGTATTGCCGGGGCGGGATTATGAGATGCCTCCAAATGAAAAAGAAAATCCGTTGTTGGTGACAAAGGAAAGATTTACACAGGTAATTCTTGAAAAACCGATGAGTATCGAAAAAGCAATCTATAGTTCTCTTACCGGTTTTTCAAAGTTAAGTGCACAGCAGCTTTGTTATCTGGCAAAGGTGGACGGCAATTTCAGTACGGACAGTTTGGCACAAATCAATAAGGACCGGTTGTGGAATTGTTTTACCGATATGTGCCATGCGATTAAAAACGGAGAATATGAACCGGTTATCGTCTATAAGGGAGAGGAACCGGTTGCCTTCTGGTCACTGCCGTTGACGATGTATGCGGACATGAAATCGCAGACATTTGAAGATATTTCCAATCTGTTATCGGTTTTTTATTCGCAAAAGGATAATTACTCAAGAATGCATCAGAAATCGGCGGATTTGCGGAAGGTTCTCTCGGTTGCGGTGGAAAGAACCTCCAAAAAATATGATTTGTTATGCAGACAGATTAAGGATACGGAAAAAAGGGACAAGTACCGGATTTACGGAGAGTTGTTACAGTCATACGGACACGAAGTAAAGCCGGGCGACAAGAATATCACAGTTTTAAATTATTACACCAACGAAGAGGTTACAATTCCGCTTGACGATGAATTGACCCCGGTGGAAAATGCAAATAAATATTTTGCAAGATATAATAAATTAAAACGGACATACGAAGCTTCCGTGGTACTTGTAGAGGAGACAAAGGCAATTTTAAATCAGTTGTTATCCTTACAGCAGAGTATCGAGATTGCAACCACGCAGGCGGATTTGGCAGAGATAAAGGAAGAAATGGTTCTTTCCGGTTTTATAAAAGCAAAGTCGGCGGCAAAGGGCAATGGAAAGAAAGAAAAAAGCAAACCGTTACATTATATTTCTGCGGATGGTTTCCATATGTATGTGGGAAAAAACAATATTCAAAATGAAAAACTGACATTTCAACTGGCAAACGGAAAGGATTTATGGTTCCATGCAAAAGAAATGCCGGGTTCCCATGTCATTGTAAAATTAGAGGGCGCAGAAGACGTACCGGATGAAACGTATGAACAGGCGGCTCGCCTGGCAGCTTATTATTCCTCAGGGAAAACGAATCCGAAGGTTGAGGTGGATTATACAAGAAAAGGAAATTTAAAGAAACCACCAAAGTCAGCACCGGGATATGTAATCTATCATACGAATTATTCGATGGTGGCAATTCCGGATATTCATGATATTGAGGAAGTAAGGGAGTGAGTTCTTGCTTTTTTTGACAGCTTCGGTTATAATTTATTAGTTAAATAAACTATCAGAAAAAGATGGATTCTAGTAATTTAGAAAACAGAAAAGCAGGTAGGAAAAATGATAAAAAGTATGACAGGGTTCGGTCGCGCGGAAAGTGTGACAACAGAACGTAAAATTGTAATTGAGATGAAATCTGTAAATCACAGATATTGTGATATGAATATCAAGATGCCCAAAAAACTGAATTTTTTTGAATCGGCAATCCGAAACCATTTAAAAAAATATATCGGACGCGGTAAAATCGATATTTTTATTTCATATGAGGATTATACAGAGAACAACTTATGCGTAAAATATAATCAGGAAATTGCTGCGGAATATGTGAAGTATATTCAGCAGATGGCAGAAGATTTTTCCTTAAAGAGTGATTTATCCGCAGGAGCGCTTTCCAGATATCCGGAGGTGCTGACGCTAGAGGAACAATCTGAAAATGAGGATGAGCTTTGGAAAGAAATTGAAGTGATTTTAGATGAAGCAGCCACGAAATTTGTTGAGTCCCGGACAAAAGAGGGTGAGGCATTAAAGTCAGATTTGATTGAAAAATTAGACGGAATGATTGAGATGGTGGATTATATCGAGAATGTTTCCCCATCCCTGATTGAATCTTATCGGGAAAGATTAGAGACTAAGGTAGGAGAGTTGTTGGAAAATTCCGCAATTGATGAGAACTGGATTGCGGCAGAAGTAACAATTTATGCCGATAAAATCTGTGTGGATGAAGAAACCGTCCGCTTAAGAAGTCATATTGAAAATACAAAGTCAATTCTGTTAGAGGGTGGCAATGTAGGAAGAAAGCTTGATTTTATTGCACAGGAGATGAACAGGGAA
This sequence comes from uncultured Lachnospiraceae bacterium, assembly GCA_934293575.1. Lineage (GTDB taxonomy): Bacteria > Bacillota > Clostridia > Lachnospirales > Lachnospiraceae > CAG-590. The sequence continues at coordinate 158,294 of CAKQYU010000001.1, forward strand.
GCCAATACGATTTTATCAAAAGCAAATTCATTGGATGTGTCGAATAAGGCGATTGACTTAAAAACCGAGATTGAAAAAGTAAGAGAACAAATTCAGAATATTGAGTAGAGGGTGAGACATATGAAGAAAAAGGGTAGTTTGATTGTTGTATCCGGTTTTTCCGGAGTTGGCAAGGGTACGGTTGTAAAAAAACTGGTGGAAAAATATAACTACAGTTTATCTGTGTCTGCTACTACAAGGCAGCCTAGACCCGGGGAGGTAGACGGAAAGGATTATTTCTTTAAGTCGGTACCGGAATTTCAAAATCTGATTGATTACAATGGATTTATTGAATGGGCTCAATATGTGGAAAATTATTATGGAACACCGAGAAAATTCGTAGAAGATGAGATTGCGGCGGGACATAATGTAATTTTGGAGATTGAGGTTCAGGGAGCAATGAAAATTAAAGAACAGTATCCGGATGCGGTATTGGTATTTATCACAGCTCCGGACGCACAAAGCCTCAAAAGACGTTTAGAGGGAAGAGGCACAGAAGACCAGAAAGTAATTGCAAAAAGATTAAAACGGGCATATGAAGAAACCGAGGATATGATTTTTTATGATTACTTAGTTGTAAATGATGATTTGGATACTTGCGTTGAAGACGTAAATGCAGTAATATTAGCAGAAGGATTTAAAACATCAAACAACGAAGAATATATTACAAAAACAAAGAGTGAATTATTTGATATTCGAAAGGAGATAGTATCATGATCCATCCATCTTATACAGATTTAATGGAAGTAGTAAACAGTGAGGTTGAACCGGGAGAACAGCCGGTAGTACAAAGTCGTTATTCAATTGTTTTGGCAACTGCAAAGCGTGCAAGACAGATTATTGCCGGAGAAGAGCCATTGGTTGAATGTGACGGTGAAAAACCTTTATCAATAGCAGTTCAGGAACTTTATCAGGGTAAAGTTAAGATTGTTGGCGAAGATGAAGAATAATGCAGCATACCCCTCAAGATAATATCTTGGGGGTTTTTAATAGTATGTAATTCATGATATTGGTGGAAGGGGATGTCTGTTATGAAGTTAGAACAGTTAGTAAGCGGATTAGACTATGAATTGAAAAATGGAACTTTGGATGTTGAAGTTACAGATATACAAAATGATTCCCGGAAAGTGAAGGAAGGCTCGTTATTTTTTTGTATAACCGGAGCGGTATTTGACGGACATAAATATGCAGCGGAAGTTGCACAAAAGGGCGCTGCTGTTTTGGTTGTTGAAAAGGATGTGGAACTTCCGAAACAAACAGATGTTACAGTTATAAAGGTTTTCAGTACCCGTCATGCGATGGGTGTGATCAGTGCAGCCTTTTATGGACATCCATCGGATAAATTGACGGTAATCGGTATTACGGGAACAAAAGGCAAAACAACTACTACATATATGATTAAATCCATGTTGGATCATGCAGGTCATAAGTGCGGTTTGATTGGAACGATAGAGACAATTATCGGAGAACAGAAAATTCCGGCAAATAATACAACACCGGAGTCGCTTGTTTTACAAAAGTCACTGGCAGATATGGTGGATGCGGGACTAGATTGTGTGGTAATGGAAGTATCATCGCAGGGATTGATGCTTGACCGGGTAGCAGGTGTGTCATTTGATTACGGTATTTTTACGAACCTGTCCGAAGATCATATCGGTCCGAATGAACATAAAGATTTTAATGAATATCTAAGCTGGAAAGCCAAGCTTTTTACTTTATGTAAGGTTGGTATTTTTAATTTTGATGATGAAAATTGTGAGGCAATTTTAAAAGGACATACCTGTAGCGTTATCTCATATGGTTTGAAACCGGAATGTGATTACAAAGCGGAAAACCTTTCTTTGTTTAAAAAGGACGGATATCTTGGAATCCGGTATCATTTAGATGGAAAATATCAGGAAGAGGTTACGGTTGGAATGCCGGGAGAATTTTCCGTACATAATTCATTAGCGGCAATAGCGGTGGCTAGTCAGATGAATGTACCGATGGATACCATACTGGATATATTGACGCATATTTCGGTAAAGGGAAGAGTGGAATTGGTTCCGATTTCCAATGCATTTACATTGTTGATTGATTATGCGCATAATGCCATGAGTTTGGAAAGCATTTTATCTACTTTATCCGCATATCATCCAAATCGTTTGATTGCTTTGTTTGGCTGTGGCGGTAACCGCTCAAAGGTAAGGCGGTATGAGATGGGTGAAGTTGCGGGAAAAATGGCGGACTTCACAATCATTACATCGGATAACCCGAGAAATGAAGAACCACAGGCGATTATAGATGATATAAAAATCGGAATGGAGAAAACAGACGGAAAATATATCGAGATTATATCCAGAAAAGAGGCAATCCGTTATGCAATCATGAATGCCAAAGAAGGAGATGTCATTGTATTAGCCGGAAAAGGCCATGAAGATTATCAGGAGATAAAGGGAAAGAAATATCATATGGATGAACGGGATCTGATTAAGGAGATATTGGAGGAAGAGGATGTCACAAAAATATGCGGATATCATAATTGATATATCCCATGAGGCAATTGATAAAACATTTCAATATAAAATTCCGGAAGATTTGCAGGAAAATATAAGGATAGGCACATTGGTGTCTATCCCTTTTGGTCGTGGCAATCATTTAAGAAAAGGATATGTGGTAGGAATATCGGAGATTCCGGCATATGAAACTGACAAGATAAAACCGATTGCGGCAATTAATGAGGAAGCAGTGACAATTGAAGGTTCTCTGATTGAGGTGGCAGCATTTATTAGGGAACGATATGGTTCGACAATGATTCAGGCATTAAAAACCGTTATGCCAATAAAAGAAAAGGTAAGAGGAATAAAAAAACGGGATGTATGCCTGCTTTTGGATAAAGATAAAACAGAAGAAATGCTTGCTTACTATGAAAAAAAACATATGACGGGAAAACTTCGTTTGTTAACGGAATTAAAAAAGGAACAACGGATATCCTATGCACTAATAACCGGAAAGCTGCATATCGCAGCATCCACCTTGAAGGCAATGGAAAGAGAAGGTGTTATTTCCGTTGAGGAAGAAGACCGGTACAGACAGGTTCTGCATCCTGTGGAATGTAGCGGACAAGCAGATATTTTATCGGAGATTCCCAATGCAGAACAGCAAAATGCAATTGATACGGTAGTGCGTAATATGTCAAACGGGAAAAATGAAATATATCTGTTAAAAGGAGTAACCGGCAGCGGCAAGACCTTAGTCTATATCGAGATGATAGAACAGGTATTAAAAATGGGAAAACAGGCAATCGTTCTGATTCCGGAAATTGCCCTGACATATCAGACGGTAAAACGGTTTCAGAAACGGTTTGGAAATCAGGTTACGATTATGAATTCCAGATTGAGTAAGGGTGAACGTTATGATCAGTTTGAAAAGGCAAAAAACGGAGAGGTTTCCGTTATGATTGGTCCGCGTTCCGCATTATTTACTCCGTTTCAAAATATCGGGCTGATCATTATTGATGAGGAACATGAAAGCAGCTACAAAAGTGAAAATCCACCGAAGTATCATGCAAGAGAGGTGGCAATTTTCAGGGCAAAACAGGCAGGTGCATCCGTTGTGCTTGGCTCGGCAACTCCGTCGGTTGAATCATTTTATAACAGTCTGATGGGCAGGTATCATTTACTGACACTGTCAAAGCGTGCAAATGAAAATGCGGATATGGCGAATGTATCGGTTGTGGATTTGCGTGAGGAATTAAAACAGGGAAACAAAACAATATTTAGTCAGAAATTAAGAAATCTGATTCGTGACCGGTTAGATAAAAAACAACAGATTATGTTGTTTTTGAATCGCCGTGGACATACCGGATTTCTATCCTGTCGAAGCTGCGGCTATGTATTTAAATGCCCACATTGTGATGTTTCGCTGACACAGCATTTTGCCAAGACGGCAAAAGAAAAGCTGGTATGTCATTATTGCGGATATGAGGAGTCAAACAAAAAAGAGTGTCCGGTATGTCATTCCAAGTTTGTTGCGGGTTTTGGTATCGGAACCCAGAAGATAGAAGAACAGGTAAAGGAATTGTTTCCGCAGGCTCGTGTACTTCGTATGGATGCCGATACCACAAAAGAAAAGGATGCACATGAGAAAATATTAAGCCGGTTTTCAAATGGGGAAGCGGATATTTTGGTCGGAACACAAATGATAGTCAAAGGACATGATTTTGCAAATGTGACATTGGTAGGTGTTATGATTGCAGATCTTACCCTGTTTGATAATGATTATAAAGCAGCGGAAAGGACTTTTGATCTGTTGACGCAGGCGGCCGGAAGGGCAGGCAGGGGCTTGCTGAAAGGAGAGGTGGTAATTCAGACCTATAAACCGGATCACTATTGTATTGAAGCTGCCGCCATGCAGGATTATGAGGCATTTTATCGGGAAGAAAAGGCATATAGAAGTATTTTGGAATATCCTCCGTTTACGCATGTGCTGGCTGTTTGTTTGGAGTCGGAAAATCAAAAGCTTGCGTGTGATATTTCATTGATTCTGCAATCAAAGATAAGTGATCTACTTCAAAAATATAAGGATAAGCGGGAACCGGATGAAATCCTTGCACAAACAAGAGTGATTGGTCCGTGTGATGCGACAATTGCCAAGGTAAATGACCGGTACAGAAGGATTTTGTATATAAAGAATAAGGATTATCATTCATTGGTAAGAATAAAAAATGCAATTGAAAAATATTACGAAGCAAGACCGGATTGGAAAAAATGTTATCTGACATTTGATTTTGACCCAATGCACGGATATTAGACATTATATCGGTTATATGGTAAAATTAAGCTGTTTTGTGACAGATGATAATAAGAAGTTAAAAGGAGTATAAAGATGGCAATTAGACAGGTACGTTATGACGGGGATGAAATCCTACGAAAAAAGTGTAAAGAAGTGAAAGTGATGAATGACAGAACTTTGACTTTAATTGAGGATATGTTTGATACAATGTACGAAGCAGGTGGAGTTGGACTGGCTGCACCGCAGGTTGGTATTTTAAAAAGAATTGTTGTGATTGATGTAGAAGATGAAAATCAATATGTCATGATCAATCCGGTTATTATTGAAAAAGACGGGGAACAGACCGGTGATGAGGGATGTTTAAGTCTTCCGGGTAAGGTTGCGGTTGTGACAAGACCGAATCATGTGATTTGCAGATGTCTCAATGAAAATATGGAAGAGATTGAGATTGAAGGAGAAGGTCTGCTTGCAAGAGCAATTTGTCATGAAGTGGATCATTTGGATGGAATCTTATATAAGGATGTAGCGGACGAACCACTCAGGGATGTGGAATTGCCTGAGGAAGAATAATAGAAAGAGAGAAAATAATTGAAGGTTGTATATATGGGAACTCCGGACTTTGCGGTTGAAACACTTGATGCAATCGTAAAAGCCGGTCATGAGGTGTCGCTTGTTGTAACCCAGCCGGATAAGGCAAAGGGAAGAGGAAAGAAATTAATGTTTACTCCGGTAAAGGAGAAGGCCTTGGAATATCATTTACCGATTGCACAGCCGGAAAAAGTAAAAGAAGAAAGATTCATTGAGCAGTTACAGGAAATTGCTCCTGATGTAATTGTAGTTGTTGCATTTGGACAAATCCTGCCGGAACGGATTTTGAATATTCCAAAGTATGGATGTATTAATGTACATGCATCCCTGTTACCTGCATATCGGGGAGCGGCTCCGATTCAATGGGCAGTTATAGACGGATTAGAAAAGACCGGTGTTACAACAATGTATATGGAAAAAGGATTAGACACCGGTGATATTATCTGTCAAAGTGAAATTGTATTGGATAAGGATGAAACCGGCGGTTCGTTATTTGACCGTTTGGCAGTGGAAGGTGCAAACCTGTTGATTACAACATTACAGCAGTTAGAGGACGGAACCGCAAGCCGGACAAAGCAGGATGATACAAAATCAAGCTATGCCAAAATGTTGACGAAGGATATGGGAAATCTGGACTTTTCAAGGGATGCGGTTGAATTGGAACGCCTGATTCGTGGTTTGAATCCATGGCCGTCGGCATATACGCATTTTCAGGAGAAATTATTAAAGATATATAAGGCTGAGGTAATTACAGAGGATAAAATGGATGCAATGAATTCTTTAAATGCGCAGCCGGGAACGATTGTCTTAGTTGATAAAAAAAGTTTTGTGGTTCGTTGTAAATCAGGTGGTCTTCGGATTCTTAATTTACAATTGGAAGGAAAAAAGAGAATGGATACGGCAGCATTTTTACTTGGAAATAAATTAGAAGCCGGTATGCAGTTATCGTAAACCGATGAAATGTTGGAGATTTTGATATGAAAAATGAGATAAATGTGCGTTTGCTTGCATTGGAGACCTTATTGGATAGTGACAAAAATAAAATTTATACGAAAGATGCATTAAATAAAACATTATTTCAAAATCAGTTTTTAAGTAAAACAGAACGCAGTTTTTTGTCCCGATTGGTAGAAGGAACAACGGAATACCGCATTTTATTGGACTATGTGATCAATCAGTTTAGTAAAACGCCTGTCAATAAATGCAAACCTGTGATTCGTATGATTCTAAGAATGGGCGTTTACCAGATTTTATTTATGGATCGCGTACCGAAAGAAGCAGTCTGTAATGAAAGTGTAAAATTAGCAAAGAAAAAAGGATTTGTGAATCTGTCCGGTTTTGTAAATGGTGTACTTCGGAATATTGTTCGGAATTTAGATCATATTTCGTATCCGGATCAAAAACAGGATAGGATATTGGCGTTTAGCATCCGTTATTCCATGCCGCAGTGGATTGTTAAGAAATTGGTGGAATGGTACGGAGCGGAACTTACCAAAAAAATTCTGCAAAAATCTTTAGAGGCATCGGATTTGTCGGTAAGGGTTAATTTAAAGGAGACATCAAAACAGGATTTTATCAGGCAGTTAGAGGAAAAAGATATTCAAGTATCCGAAGGATATTATATAGAGGAAGCACTTCATCTGAAACACATTAATTATGTATTGCGGGTACCGGGATACCGGCAGGGATTGTTTTTTGTTCAGGATGAAAGTTCAATGCTGCTTTATCATGTGATTGAAAATTATCTGGCGGATATGTTGCAAAACAGGCAGGAGAACAAACTGGATATATTGGATATCTGTGCTGCTCCAGGTGGCAAAACAACACATTTCGCACAAATGTTAGGTGACCGGGCAAATATAGAAGCACGGGATCTGACGGAAAAGAAAGCGGATAAAATCCGGGAAAATATTGAACGGCTGCATCTTTCCAATGTTTCGGTTGGAGTAAAAGATGCGACACAGCCAGATGCGGATTGGATAAACTGTGCGGATGTGGTGATTGCGGATGTACCTTGTTCTGGACTTGGAATTTTGGGAAAGAAGAACGATATTAAATATCATTTAGAGGAAAAACAGCTTCTAGAGTTGGTTACCCTGCAACGTACCATATTAAAACAGGCAATGCAGTATGTAAAACCGAATGGAATTTTATTGTTTTCAACCTGTACCTTGAATCCGGAGGAAAATGAAGAAAATGCAAAATGGATATCAAAGCAGGGAATGTTTCAGCCATTGTCAATCAGACAACAGGTTCCGCAGGCATTAAAACACTGTTTAACAGATGAGAATATGATGCAGCTGATACAGGGAAGAGAAGAATGTGACGGATTTTTTATAGCTGCATTTCAAAGGATATAGATATGGATATTAAATCATTAACATTGGAAGAATTGACAAATTATATACAGGAGAAGGGATATCCCAAATTTCGTGCAAAACAGATTTATGACTGGTGTCATGTGAAACTGGTTCGGCAGGTGGATGATATGCTCAACATTCCGAAGGATTTAAAACAGATAATAAGAGAGGACTGGATTGCTTTGGAGGTTGTGAAACGCTATGTATCCAAAACGGACGGAACGAATAAGTTTGTTTTCCGCCTGCAGGACGGACAGGTAATAGAAAGTGTATTTATGCCGTACCATCATGGGAACTCAGTCTGCATTTCTTCGCAGGCGGGTTGTCGTATGGGATGTCGTTTCTGTGCTTCCACGTTGATGGGATTAAGCAGGAATCTGACCGCATCGGAAATGTTAGATCAGATTTATGCAATTTCCAAAATTACAGGAGAACGGGTTTCCAATGTTGTTGTAATGGGAACAGGGGAGCCTTTGGATAATTTTGATAATCTTTGCCGGTTCATCGAAATGATTTCCGATGAACATGGATTAAATATCAGCCAGAGAAATATTACAGTCAGCAGTTGTGGTCTGGTTCCGCAGATTTATGAACTTGCGAAAAAGGAATACGGAATCACATTTGCATTATCGTTGCATGCACCGAATAATGAAAAAAGAAAGGCATTGATGCCGATTGCCAATCGATATTCGATTGCGGAAGTTATTGGGGCATGTAAGGACTATTTTAAGCAGACCGGAAGGCGGATAACCTTTGAGTATTCACTTGTTGCAGGCGAGAATGATTCCAAAGAGGATGCAAGACAATTAGCGGACTTATTAAAAAATTTCCCCTGCCATATTAATCTGATTCCGGTAAATCCGATTAAGGAAAGAAATTATAAAAAAGCAGATGAACAGGCGGTTTATAAATTCAAAGTTCTACTTGAACAAAAAAAATTTAATGTTACAATTAGAAGAGGTATGGGCAAAGATATTGATGCTGCCTGTGGGCAGTTGAGAAAGGCTTATATGGAGAATGACGGATAAGGAGGGTTTTGATGATATCCTTTGGTAAAACAGATATTGGAATGGTTAGAAGCATGAATCAGGATAGCATCTTCTTTTCAGACAAAAAGATAGGAAACCTTCCAAATCTATATATTGTTGCAGATGGTATGGGTGGTCATCAGGCCGGAGATTATGCATCTTCTCATGCGGTTTCGTGGTTTGTTGATTATATAAAAGAATGTGAATACATAAATCCGATTACAATCATTAAAACAGGAATTGCGAAAGTAAATGATATGCTGTTGGAACAGTCCAATACACATTCTCATTTAAAAGGAATGGGGACAACCTTTGTAGTTGCGGTTGTGGTTGACCATACTATGTATGTGGCGAATATCGGTGACAGCCGATTGTATGTCATGGGAGAAGAGGCAAGACAGATTACGTTAGATCATTCATTGGTGGAAGAGTTGATTCGTACCGGACAGCTTGACCGTAGAAGGGTACGGTTTCATCCGGAAAAAAATATTATTACAAGAGCATTGGGAACGGGAAATGAAGCGGTTCCGGATTTCTTTGAAATCCAGTTGCAAGAGGATGAAAAGGTATTATTATGTACGGATGGTTTGACCAATATGATAGAAGATGATGAGATTCGGGACATTGTAATGCAGAAGTTATTTTTGGATAAAATCTGTGATCAGCTAATTGAACGTGCAAATTATTATGGCGGTAAAGATAATATAGGTGTTGTTGTAGTGGAACAGGCTTTGAATGAGGTGTGATGAAATGTTTGAACAGGGAATGATAATTCAGAACAGATATGAAATAATCGAAGAAGTTGGCTCAGGTGGAATGAGCATTGTCTATAAGGCGAAGTGTCATGTATTAAATCGATATGTTGCAATTAAGGTATTAAAACCGGAATTTTCTGATGACAAAAGTTTTGTGAATAAATTCCGGATTGAAGCACAGTCGGCAGCCGGTTTGTCACATCCGAATATTGTAAATGTATTTGATGTAGGGGAAGAAAACGGATTTTATTATATTGTAATGGAATTGGTGGAAGGAATCACATTAAAGGAATACATTCAGCAAAATGGACGGCTTCCATATCAGACAGCACTCGATTTTATTATTCAGATTTGCTCCGGTATTGAAGTTGCTCATGAACATCATACAATTCATAGAGACATTAAGCCACAAAATATTATTGTATCGAAAAACGGTACATTAAAAGTAACGGATTTTGGTATTGCAAAGGCCGCAACCTCTAATACCATAGCATCCAGTGCAATGGGAAGTGTGCATTATATTTCACCGGAACAGGCAAGAGGCGGTTATGCGGACGAGCGTTCGGATATCTATTCGCTTGGTGTTACTTTATATGAAATGCTGACCGGCAGAGTACCTTTTGAAGGGGAGAATAATGTTACGGTTGCACTTATGCATATTCAAAGTGAAGTAATCCCTCCAAGAGAGTATTATCCGGATATTCCGATCGGTCTTGAAAAAGTTGTATTGAAAATGATGCAGAAAAAACCGGAACGCAGATATTTGACCGTAAATGCATTGTTATCGGATTTGAAAAAATTAGTGATGGATCCATATGCAGATGTCGCAAACATCAGTAATGGACAGACGTTAAGTTCTCCGACCATTCAGATTACAGAAGAAGAACTGGCAGCAATTAACAAAGGGGCATCCACAGGAGAAGGCTTATCGGTATTTCCGGTTAATCACTCGGAATTGGATGAGGCAAATAAGGCATTGGAAAGTCTTTATAATGATGAGGATCCGGATTATTATGAAAAAAATGAGGGCGAAGAGGATGAATCAATCTTTGATGATAACCTGACAGATGATACAGAATCTTCGACAATCGATCCCAAAACGGAAAAGATGTTGACGATTGCCGCAATTACGGCAACGGTTATTATTGCAATCGTTATCATTGTTGCAATTGTTTCCGTAACCGGTGTTTTTAAGTCAAATAAGACAACTCAGGAGGCATCAACAGAGGCGGATGCGACGATGATTGATGTATTAGGCTGGCCGGAGGATAAAGCGATTGCAGCTTTGGATGAAGCAGATATCCCTTATCAGGTAGAACGTGACTATTCAGACAAATACGAAGAAGGAATGGTAATGTCACAGAGTATTGAAAAGGGTGAAAAATTAAAAGAAGATGAAAAGGTTACTATTGTTATCAGCAAGGGTATGGAGGAAGCAGATGTTCCGAATGTAGTTGGTAAAACCGTAGATAATGCGACCTCAATATTGAAAGCTGCCGGTTTTGAAGTGGAAACCCGTGAGGAATATGATGAAGAAGTAGCAGAAAACGAAGTTATCAGTCAGACGCCGGAGGGTAGTAAAAAGGCTGCAAAGGGTTCAACCATTACCATTGTTGTAAGTAAAGGTGAGGAAGTAAAAGTAGCTACTGTGCCGGATTTGAAAAACAAAACGGTAACAGAGGCAGAAAGTGCATTATCACAGGTAAAATTAAAGCTTGGAAATGTGACACAGGAATATAGTGATACCGTGGCGGAAGGACAGGTTATCCATCAGGCAATAGCAAGCGGTACCGAAGTCAAGGAAGATACTAAGATTGATATTACAATCAGTAAGGGCGCGGAACCAAAGACAACGACTTATTCAGCATCCTTCTCCGGTACATTAAACAATGTATCCTATGCATTTGAAGAAGGAGAAGTTGTTTATGTAACAATTACCCTGCGCAGTGGTGGAGCAAGCTATGATATCGTTAAGAATTATTATACGGAAAATTCTTTCCCTCTTTCGACGGCAGGACTTGGTACAATTGATGGTCTGACAAGTAAGGATGCCACATTGACCTATAGTGTAAAGGATGAAACCGGAGCGGATATTACAGGAAACTTCAGTTCGTCCGTTCAGGCAAAATTAAGAGAAGTGGTACAGTAGGGATGCAGGATTGTTTACAGGGTAAAATAATAAAAGGAATTGCAGGCTTTTATTATATTCACAGTAATGGAATTGTATATGAATGTAAGGCAAAGGGAGCATTCCGCAACCGGAAAATAAAGCCATTGGTCGGAGATGATGTTGAACTAACGGTTTTGGATGATGAAAAACATCTTGGCAATATAGAAAAAATATTGCCAAGACATTCGAAACTGATTCGTCCGGCAGTGGCAAATGTTGACCAGGCGGTGGTTGTATTTGCGGCAATGGCACCTGCTCCCAATTTTAATCTGTTAGATCGATTTCTTTTGATGATGGAAAAACAGGAAATACCGGTAATTATTTGTATTAACAAAACAGATCTTGTGTCGGACACCCAATTAGAGGAATATCGTTTTATTTATGAAAAAAGCGGATATGAAATGGTAATGATCAGCACTTATGAAGAGGAAGGGATTTCTTTATTAAAAGAAATGCTAAAGGGAAAAACAACAGCTTTGGCGGGACCTTCCGGTGTCGGAAAATCTTCCATTATGAACTTATTGAATCCGAACGCCTCAATGGAGACCGGGGAAATCAGTCAGAAAATCCAGCGCGGGAAACATACGACAAGACATTCGGAGATTCTTCCAATCGGTAAGGACACTTATCTTGTCGATACACCCGGATTTAGTTCCATTTATTTTTTTGATATGGAGGAAGAGGAATTAAAGACGTATTATCATGATTTTGAACCATATGAGCCGTATTGCCGTTTTCGGGGATGCAATCATATCGGGGAAACCGAGTGTGGTGTGAAGCAGGCGGTTGAAAAAAAGGAATTACCGGAATCAAGATATGAAAATTACAAATTGTTTTTTGAAGAAATCAAAAGTCAAAAAAAATATTAATCAATTATATTGGGAAAGTTGAGGATATGAAGTATGAATTATATTGCACCTTCCGTTTTATCGGCTGATTTTTCCACGTTGGGAAATGATATTGCCACCGTTGTTGCAGCGGGCGCAGAGGTGATTCATTTAGATGTTATGGATGGTCAGTTTGTTCCAAATATCTCTTTTGGGGCACCTGTTATTACATCGGTTCGTAAAATCGTAAATGCATTATTTGACGTTCATTTAATGATTGAAGATCCAATCCGCTATCTGGAGGACTTTAGAAAGGCAGGAGCGGATATTATTACAGTTCATTACGAGGCATGTAAGGATGTTAGAGCCACATTAGAAAAAATCGAATATTTTGGTCTTAAAGTAGGTTTGGCAATTAGTCCGGATACGCCGGTTGATGTGTTAGAACCGTATTTCGATATTGTAGATATGGTTTTGGTAATGAGTGTTCATCCGGGATTCGGCGGACAAAGTTTTATTGAGAACAGTTTGGAAAAGGTTCGCGCAGTCCGTAAAATGGCAGATGAGCATGGGAAAAAGGATTTGTGGATTGAAGTAGACGGTGGAATCGGAGCAGCGAATATAAAGGCTGTCAAGGATGCCGGAGCAAATGTATTGGTTGCCGGTTCCGCAGTATTCAGAGGAAATGCTGCAGAGAACGTCCGTACATTAAAATCCATTGTAAATGAAGAAGACTAAATAAAAAGGTGTAATCCTGATAATAGGGATTACACCTTTTCTTTTTAGATTTTTATGATTTCTTTTTAAAATCCGTTTTTTTACGTTCATTTTTTTTGCTTTCCGATTTTTTAGAACCTAATTTCTTTCCGGTATTCTTTTTGTTCTTTGCTTCCGGTTTCTTTAAATCTGTTTTTTGTGCTTCTTCTTTTTCTTCTTCCTGAACCTTTTCTGTTACCGCATTAATTGCTTCTTTTGCATCATAGGAAATCGGAACAATATACTGTGATTCGTAATAGTAATACAAAGCTTTGTATTCTTCGCTGAAACTGTCATTTGCATGTCCGTGCATATCATCAAAGTTACGGTCATTTGCAACACGTTTAATGATATGAAGTGATACATTCGAACAATGGGATGCAATTCGTTCAAAACTTGTTACGAGGTCGACCAGAGCAATGCCGCCTTCAATACCGCAATCACCGCTTTGTAAACGGTCTACATGATGGGATTTGATGGTTTCTTTTAACTGATCGATGGTTTCTGCTAACGGCTCTACACGGATGGCAGCGGTGGCATTGTTTGTTTTAAATGCCTGAAAGGTTGTATTCATAATGTTATCAACGGCATCAATAATCGTATCCACTTCTTTGTGTCCGGCAGGAGAAAAATGAATATTTTGTGCATTTTTATCCTGTGCGACATAATAAATATTAATACAGTGGTCGCCCATTCGTTCAAAATCACTGACGGAATTTAAAATTTCGGAAACTGCCAGACGATCATCGGATGACAGACGTTTGGAATTGATTTTAACCAAGTATGCGGATAATGCACTTTCACATTTGTCAATGAAGGATTCATTTTCATGTAATGCATTTAACTTGCTCTCGTCATAGTTATAAATCAATCCGGTTGCAATTTTATAATTTTCATAAATGGAATCTACCATGGATTCAATTACATGTTTACACTGTTCCAATGCAATGGTAGGTGTGTTTAATAACATATCATCCAAGGTTGCAAGTTCTTTGTCTGTTTTGGATACCTCATCATCTTTTAATATCTTTCCGGTAAGAGATGCGACCTTATCACTTAACGGTAATAATATAATACTGGTTAAAAAGTTAAACAAAAAATGAACATTGGCAATATCACCACGATTTACGGTATCCTGCCAGAAGCTGATACCGATGGTATAATAAATAACATAGATAATTGTTGTAAATACAACAGCACCAAATATATTAAAGAATAAATAACTTAACGAAACACGTTTGGCTTTTTTATTTGCACCGATACCGCCCAAAATAATAGTCATACATTTACCGAGATTTTGTCCGATGATAATCGGAACTGCGGTTGCATAGGTAACAGAACCGGTTGCGGATAATGCCTGTAAGATACCGACAGATGCAGAGGAACTTTGGATAATGGCAGTAATTACCAAGCCTATCAAAATACCGAAGAACGGATTACTGAAAGAGGTAAATGCATTCTGGAAAGCAACGGATTCCTTTAACGGAGCAAACACACTTTCCATGGTTGTCATACCGTAAAATAATACACCCATGCCAACCATAATACCTGCTATCTGCTTGGCCTTTTTGTTATTTGTAAAAAGAAGAATAAATGCACCGATACCAACTAAGATGGGAGCGAAAGAAGATGGTTTTAATAATTGCAATACAATATTATCAGAACCGATATCACCCAAACGAAGAATCTGGGCAGTTACGGTACTACCGACATTTGCACCCATAACAACCGGAATTGCCTGCGATAACTTCATGATTCCGGCATTTACAAAACCGATTAACATGATGGAAGTAGCAGCAGAACTTTGAATGATAGCGGTTACACCTGCACCAAGTCCCCAGCCCTTTATCTGACCGACACCCTTTCTCTTACTGGTGGTAAGTTTTTCTAATATCCGTTCCAAACCACCTCCGGCAAGTTTTTCAAGGGACGATCCCATAAGGCTCATTCCGTACAGGAATAAACCGATTCCTCCAAGTAACTGTAAAAACGATAAAACATCCATATTCTCTTATCCTCCGAATTGTTAGACTTAGCAATAGTATTTCATATATGCTTTTTTTCATCCAGTTTACTATTATAATTTGTTTTATTTCGTTTGTCACTACAAATTATCGGTTCCACTGGATTTTTATAACAAATTATGGTAATATTGCTCTACGTGATTAAAAATAAGGAGAAAAAATATGAGTAGTTCATTTATTTGGGTATTGATTGCGTTTGTTGCATATATGATTGTAATGATTGCAATTGGTGCAATTTATGCAAAGTCTACGAAAAATTCGGAAGACTATTTTTTAGGTGGAAGAAACTTAAACGGATGGGTTGCAGCATTATCTGCACAGGCATCGGATATGAGTGGCTGGCTGTTGATGGGTCTGCCGGGCAGTGTCTATGCGTTCGGTACCGGTCAGGCATGGATTGCAGTCGGTTTATTTATCGGTACGGTTTTAAACTGGCTGTTTGTTTCATCCAGATTACGTCGTTATACGATACGGGCAAATAATTCATTAACATTGCCTTCTTATCTGGAAAATCGTTTTCATGACAAAAAACGAATCCTTTTGGTTGCATCGTCGGTTGTAATTGTTATATTCTTTTTGGTTTATACGGCATCGGCTCTTACAGCAGGCGGTAAATTGTTTTCTTCCGTATTCGGAATTGATTACAGAATCGCATTGACCATTGGAGCTGCGGTTATTTTGATTTATACGTTTTTAGGTGGATTTTTAGCTGTTTGCATAACAGATTTTATTCAGGGTACTTTAATGCTGATTGCATTACTTGCGGTACCGATTGTTGCTTATTTCTTAGCCGGACCTGAGAATTTTATCCAGTTGTTAAATCAGTCCGGAGTAGAAGGCGGAGCAAGCTCTTATTTGAATATTATGCATGATTCCGGTAGTCAGGTATCGGTTGTTTATGTGATTTCACAGCTGGCATGGGCGTTGGGATATTTTGGTATGCCTCATATTTTGGTTCGTTTTATGGCGGTATCAAGTGAAAAGGAACTGAAAAAATCAAAAGTAATAGCAATTATCTGGGTTGCATTGTCATTGATTTTTGCTATTTTAATCGGTATTGTGGGACGTGCTTATCTGTATCCGGAAATCCTTGGAGATACAACCAACATTACAGTTGAGAATGTATTCATTGAAATGATTAAAAAGGTATTTATGGAAGATATTCACATGGCATTTATCGGAGGATTGTTCCTTTGCGGTATTTTAGCGGCAATCATGTCAACTGCGGATTCCCAGCTTTTAGTAACCGCTTCTTCTGTTGCAGAGGATTTATATAAGGGAATTATCAATAAAAAAGTATCCGACAAGAAAGTTCTTTTGGTCAGCCGTATTACGGTTATAGTAGTTGCTGTTTTGGCGTATATTATTGCATTAAATCCAAACAGCTCCGTCATGGGACTTGTGTCAGATGCGTGGGCAGGATTCGGTGCTGCTTTTGGTCCGATTGTAATACTTTCCCTTTACTGGAAACGGACAAATTTGGCAGGTGCTATTTCCGGAATTGTTTCGGGTGCGGCAACGGTAATCATCTGGGATTATATTCCTTGTATGAAAACAGCGGAAGGTATGGTTACACTTGCAAACTATACCGGGTTATATTCACTGGCAATCGGATTTGTAATCAGTTTGGTATTGATTGTAATCTTTTCGCTTGCTACAAAAGCTCCGTCCGATGAAATTCTGAAAGAATTTGATGATATGAAGAATGGTGAATTTTAAGAAAATCAGATCGATAAAAAAAGAGACCAAGGTAATTGGTCTCTTTCTTTCTATAAGTATAAGGGAGAATTAATGAAAATAAAATTTTCTATAAAGTAATATAAACTATAAATATGAACAAATTGTTACTTCAAATGTAAATTATTGTTAACAAATAAAAAGGAAAATAAAAATTATTATGAATGTCCAGATTTTATGTATTGGAAAAGTAAAAGATAAATTTAACCGGGAACAGATAAAACTTTGTTGTGATAAGATAAATAAAGGACAACATCAGATAAGTATATTTGAATATCCGGACATGAAAATCCCGGTTCGTATGAAGGAAAACGGAATTGAGGAATTTCTGGAAAAAGAATGGCAAAAGCCAATGCAGAAGATTACAGGAAAAGATTATGTTGTTGCATTATGTATTGAAGGAAAAGAATTATCAACCAAACAACATATTTCTAATATCAGACAGGCAGTATGCAATGAATATCAATCCGTTACATATTTGATCGGCGGTTCTTTGGGATTGCCGGAACAGTTAAAAAAACGAGCCAATTTAAAAATCAGTTTTTCCAAGATGACATTTCCGCATCAGCTGATGCGGGTTGTATTGTGTGAAGAAATAGCACAGGTATTAAATGAACTTTAGTTTATTTGTGGTAGGTTTTGCCGTTTATGATTGTATAGCTGCGGTATATCTGTTCAAATAATAAAACACAAAGGGTCTGTACGGATAAATTACTGTTGGATACACAAAAAAAATCGGGCAAAATGTTCGGATATTTTTCAAAAGCCTGATAAATTTCTTCTGCGGAATATCCTATATATATATGTAGGTTTGATTTGCCGGATTGTTCGTATTTTTGAATCTGTTTTGAAAAATCAATGGAAGTGTAAGTGGATATGCCTCTTGTAATATAAGCAATCTGATGGTTTGCTTCATGGAAGGCGGCAGGAACCAAATTTGCGGGATGAAGAATAAAATCCGTCTTACAGTAGGTGCTTAATCGCTTTTGGTATTCTTCAATGGCAGCACGCTGTTGTTCATAAATATTTTTTTCTTTACAATAAATAAAATAATGCATGAAACAGGCTCCTAGCTTGATATGATAAAAAAAAAATGCACCAGACAGGAATCGAACCTGCGCACATGGCTCCGGAGGCCATTGCTCTATCCACTGAGCTACTGGTGCATAACAAGATATATAATACTACAAAATAATAAAATATGCAATTGCTGATTTTAAGAAGAATCCAGGTTGCATTTTGTTTGCTGCTTTGCTACAATGTCTATGTTAAAAAAGGAGATATTTATGGATAAGAATATATTTGAGCGGATGAGCAGTTCCTATGATCGGATTCATTTGGAGGAAACGCAGTTAAAAAACGGGAAAAAGAATATTATTATAAAACCTCAGATAAAATTATTATTTGGATGGAGTGTTTTTATCTTGTGTGTAGTGCTTGCATTTGTCTTTGTCTTGAAACCCGGTAAGAAGAATGACAGCACAACGAAGGATTCTAAGGATAATGTATCGACAGAGCAGATTGTCAATCAGGATGAACATAAAACAACGGTGCCGTTTGAAAAGGATGCTTATGCGGATTTGAATGAATTTATGGAAAAGTATTATAAGGCAATTACGGATTGTGACAATGAAACATTGCAGACAATGGTAACCAATCCGGATATCTATGATACAAATGATGATCTGAAGAAAAAAGCAGAGTTTATTAAAGAATACACAAATCTGACGGTTTATACCAAGAAAAGTATAGAAGATGGTAACTTTGTTGTTTATGTTGTATCGAATGTTTCCATTGCAGGTGTGAATTCCGCGTTATACGATATACAGAAATTTTATGTGGTAAACGGTGAACGCGGTTACATGATTAATAACGGAGAATTATCGGAAGAGGTAACGGATTTTATAAATACGGTTACAGCGGATAAGGATATCCAAAAGGTATACCAATCGGTAAAAAAAGAAAATGAAAAATTAGAAAAATCGGATGTGACGATTAAAGAACAGTTTTATGATGTCATTAATAAAGATAAGAGCGAATAAAAAACTTCCAATTCCGGAACACGGAATTGGAAGTTTTTTATGATTATTGTTCACTGTCAATATCTTCCGGGTTGTCAGATGCATATACATCGATTCCACGGGGTTTTACCGGCGTTGAGAATACAATTTGTGTTTCTGTCTTGCCGTATTTTTGCAGTTGTCCGATAAAGGAATCCAATTCCATTGTACTTGGGAATGCAACCTTAATCAGCATGGAATAAGCTCCGGTCACACAGTTACATTCCAATACATTCGGACATGCCTCTATATATGGGTAAAAAATTGGTTTTTGTTTGGGGTCAAGTGACATATTAATGAAAGCTGTCACATGATAATCTAACATAACCGGATCGACCGTTGCATGATAGCCGGTTATGATTTCGGCTTTTTCCAGGCGGTCAATTCGTGCTGATACGGCAGGAGACGATAAAAACACCTTACTTGCTAAATACTTTAATGGGTAACGTGCATTTTCCTGTAATAAATGTAGGATTTTCTTATCAATATTATCCATATAGTCACTTCCTTTTCTTGGCTGATATAAATTGCGTTAAAAAAATGAGGTGCTCTTAATAAAAGTAAGAACACCTCTATGTATCCACAACTTATTATATACCGATGACTTAATATATTCAAGTCTAAGTTACAGTTTTTCATAATTTTTTTGCCGTTTATACCAATATGATTCCGAAAGGAAAGAAAATTGTCAGAATGAAGAAGATGTGTTATGATAAAAGACAATTGTATTTTACTGTATAGGATGGAGGTATGAACATGGAGCTGATTAATCGTGAATTATTAAAAACAAATGCAAAGAAGGCGTTAAAAAGAAATTTCTGGATGATAATGCTGGTATGTATATGTGCTAATTTTTTGGGAGCACAGTTTTCGGGGTTAACAGCAGGAAGCAATGTATATAGCAGAATCTCAGGTGAAATCTCCAGTGTGATTTCCAAAATTACAAATAATTCCCAAACCGATAACTTTAATTTTTGGGCAGATATTAATGGAAAAACCATTGATAAAGACGAACTGAACCATGATATAGATAATGCATTGGAAAACGGAAAGGATGCATTGCAAAATATTACCGGTATGGATGAAACGGGAAAGGTGCAATTCGTACTTTGGGTAATTGCAATTGTCTGTATTGTTATGTTGATTGTGTATGCAATCAGTATGACCATTGCCTTTTTAATCGGTTCCTTTTTGGGAGCTCCCATCGGCGTGGGTTATCAAAGATTTTTTATGAGAAACAGACATGGAAAAGGCAAATTTACAGATTTATTTGCTGCATTTGGCAAAAACAGATATATGAAGATTGTAAAGACAATGTTTCAAACCAATATTGAAGTCTATTTATGGAGGCTGTTATTTTATTTTCCGGGAATGGTAAAATTCTACCAGTATTATTTTGTGGGTTATATTATGGCGGAAAATCCCAATATTGATGCAAAACGTGCCAAAGAGATAAGTAAGCAGATGACAAATGGATATAAATGGCAGATTTTTGTGTTGCAATTATCATTTATCGGATGGGTTATGGTATTTGTATTGGAAGAAATCTTCCTTGCAATAATTTCCTGCGGTATTCTGGCAATACCGGGAGTGTTATTAGTGTATCCGTTAGTCGGATATCAGGCTGCAACAAATGCAGAGCTGTATGAAGAACGCAGAGAATATGCATTAATGACCGGTGCAGTATCAAAATACGAACTGGTGGGATTTGAATTCGAGGATTAAGATGGAACAGGAAGTCAGATTAAATAAATTAATCAGTGCAACCGGATATTGTTCAAGAAGAAAAGCGGATGAACTGATTGCTGCGAAAAAAGTAAAAGTAAATGGCGTGACGGCAGATATGGGGATGAAGGTTACAACTGCCGATGAGATTATGATTGACGGGAAAGTGTTAGGCAGGCAGGATGCATTTAAACTGGTAGTGTTTTATAAACCTAAGGGATATTCCGTAACCTTTCATAAAGGAGATTCCAGCAGTATTTTCCATCATTTTTCGTTTGATTCCGATTTGCGTTATATCGGAAGACTTGATAAAGATTCGGAAGGCATTTTGCTTTTGACCAATGACGGAAATTTATGCAATGCGATAGCAAAAGCCGCAAATGTACATGAAAAAGAATATATCGTGACGGTAAACCGGGATATTACGGATGATTTTATAGAGAGAATGCAGACCGGTGTCAGGATTTTGGATGCAAACAAAAACCGGTATGTGGTAACAAGGCCATGTACCATAAATAAAATAAATCATCGAAAATTTTCCATTATTTTAACACAGGGATATAACCGGCAGATTCGCCGAATGTGTGAATATTTTGATTATCGGGTGGTTAAGTTATTAAGGACAAGAGTTATGAATATTCAAATGGCGGCAATGAAACCGGGAGATATCCGGTATGCATCGGAAGAAGAAATAAAAACAATCCGTCGGTTGTGTGAAAAAAGGGGATAATATGGATAAAAGGAAACGTTTAAAAGAGTTAGTGGAACAATTAAACAGGGCATCGGAAGCATATTATCAAAAAGACACGGAAATCATGTCAAATTTAGAATATGATACGTTATATGATGAATTGGTTCTTTTAGAACAACAGACCGGAATTGTTCTTGCCAACAGTCCGACCATTCATGTGGGATATGAGGTGCTGAGTGAATTGGAAAAACAACGGCATCCGTCACCGATGTTGTCATTAGATAAAACAAAAGATGTGAATGCTTTGGTGAGCTGGCTTGGAACACATGAGGGTGTACTGTCATGGAAGCTGGACGGACTTACGGTTGTGCTGACGTATCGTGATGGCGTTTTGGCAAATGCCGTTACAAGAGGAAATGGAGAAATCGGAGAAGTTATTACCAATAATGCAAATACATTTGTAAATATTCCCAAACAGATTCCATATAAAGGAGAATTGGTAATCCGGGGAGAAGCGGTCATTCGATATTCCGATTTTAATCGCATGAATGAAGAGATATCCAATATAGAAGAACGTTACAAAAATCCAAGAAATCTTTGTTCCGGCTCGGTTCGGCAATTGAATAACGAAATTACCGCAAAGCGTTGTGTTCATTTTTATGCATTTTCCATGGTAGAGGATGTATTGGAAGCTCCTCAGATAAAAGAACGCGGATTTGACAATACAATGATTGGCAGATTCGCATGGCTGACACGTCAGGGATTTGATGTTGTGGAACATTTTCCTGTGACAAAAGATAATTTGGAGGCACAGGTAATGGATTTTGCAAACCGGATACCGGATAATGATATTCCTTCCGATGGACTGGTTCTTTCTTATAATGATATCGCTTATGGAAAAAGTCTTGGAAGAACCGCAAAGTTTCCGAGAGATTCGATTGCGTTTAAGTGGGCGGACGAACAGGCGGAAACTACTTTGCTGGAAGTGGAATGGTCACCGTCAAGAACCGGATTGATTAATCCGGTTGCGATATTTGAACCGGTAGAATTAGAAGGAACAACGGTTACCAGAGCAAGTCTTCACAATGTCAGTATATTAAGGGCTCTTGGACTTGGAATAGGGGATCGGATTACGGTATATAAAGCTAATATGATTATCCCGCAGGTGGCAGAGAATCTGACAAGAAGCGGAAATCTGTCAATTCCTGAAATTTGTCCTGCCTGCGGTGGAAAAACCACATTACAGGATTTAAATGGTGTTCAGTCCCTTTATTGTCAAAATCCCGGATGCAGTGCGAAGAAAATAAAAGGATTTTCCCATTTTGTATCACGGAATGCAATGAATATTGACGGATTATCGGATGCAACACTGGAAAAATTTATTGCGGAAGGGTTTTTACGGGAACTGCCGGATATTTATCAATTGGAACGTTTTAAAGAACGTATTACAAATCTGGAGGGGTTTGGTGAAAAATCCTATGACAATCTGATGACATCCATTGAAACATCAAAAAATGTATTGATGGCAAAATTTATATACAGTCTTGGAATTGCTGGAATCGGACTTGCAAATGCAAAAGTGATTGTAGCGCATTTCAAGCAGGATTTTGATAAAATACGAACGGCATCGGTGGATGAACTGAGTAAAATAGACGGAATCGGCGATGTTTTGGCAAATGCCTTTTTTGATTATTTTCATGAAGAAAAGAACAAAATCATGGTGGATAAATTATTAAAAGAGATTACGTTTGTTTATGAACAACAGGCGAAAGAATCCCCTATCACAGGTAAGACATTTGTTATTACCGGAGCGGTACAAAAGTTTAAAAACCGGGATGATTTAAAGGATTTCATCGAAAAGCACGGTGGAAAAACAACAGGCTCCGTTTCAAAGAAAACAGATTATCTGATTAATAACGATGTAACATCGGAATCTTCAAAAAATAAAAAGGCAAGAGAATTGGGAATTCCGATTTTATCAGAAGATGATTTTTTAAATCTTGCAGATATGGAATAAATACAGAAAAGAGGTTTTAGTATGCCAATCAAAATAGATAATGATTTACCGGTTAAGAAAATATTGGAAGAGGAAAATATATTTGTTATGGATGAAGACCGAGCTGTGAGTCAGGAAATCCGTCCGTTAGAGGTTGTGATTTTAAATCTGATGCCTTTAAAGGAAGATACGGAATTGCAGTTATTCCGCAGTCTTTCCAATACACCGTTACAGATTAATATTACCTTAATCCGCACCGGAACCTATGAACCTAAGAATGTTGCCAGAAAGCATTTGGAGCGGTTTTATACGACGTTTGAACAAATCAAACATCGACGTTTTGATGGAATGATTATTACCGGCGCACCGGTGGAAACCATGGATTTTGAAGAAGTGGAATATTGGGATGAATTGAAAAAAATCATGGATTGGTCGGAAAAAAATGTTACTTCGACACTGCATATCTGTTGGGGTGCACAGGCAGGCTTATATTATCGGTATGGAGTACATAAATATGATCTGCCAAAGAAATTTTCCGGAATCTATAAGCATTATACATTTCATAAGAGAACGCCGCTGGTTCGTGGATTTGATGATTCTTTCTTAGTTCCGCAATCCCGTTATACCGGCGTCAGCAAGGAAGATATTGTTGCAAATGAGAAATTGGAAATTGTATCGGAAAGTGATATAACCGGTCCGTATCTGATTATTGCGGAAGAAGGGAAAAATATATTCGTAACCGGACATCCGGAATATGACACATTAACATTGGATAAGGAATATAAAAGAGATATTGAAAGAGGACTCAATCCGGAACTTCCGTGTAATTATTACCCGGATGACGATCCTTCCAGGAAACCGATCAAATCATGGAGATGTCATGCAAATACCTTATACTTTAACTGGTTAAATTATTATGTTTATCAGGCAACTCCGTATGATTTGTATGAAAACAGAAGCAATGAAGAATAAAACAAATAAAGGGACAGATGCAATCAAACATCTGTCCCTTTATTTTAATCAGTCAAGTGAAAACTCAGCAGTTTCTTCTTCGTTAAATACGCAATAAGCCATATTTTCTTCCGGTTTTATGTATAATTGTAAGTCCTTTAATTCTGCGGCTTTTTTGCCTTTATTTTTCCATATTTCTTTTGCTTTTGTAATCAAATTTTTCTCTTGTACCTGAGTTTCCTGATACTCCACATATACTGATGCTTTCATAATCACTACCTCCTTCCAGTATATCTGTAAACATCATAAATATATAATATTTTCAGGTAAAAAGCAAGCTTTTCTAAACGCATTGTTTCTTGTTAAAACACGAATTGTATGATAGAATACAAATATCTGTGTAATAAGGTGTATATGGATAGGATGAGGTGTCAGGATGGATGAGAATTACCTTGACAATCTATTGAATGAATTTTCATTAGATAAGGAAATTGATAATAAAATTGAAGATGAGTTAGATGATCAGATAGAGCAGGAGAAACTTCAGCATCAGAAAGAAACAAAACAGTCGCAGGATGAGTTGTTTAATCTTGATCTGGATTTGGATGCTGCGGATATGAATTTAGATACCGATTTTGATTTTTCGGAAGAACAGATGGATGAACTCGATAATCTGGATGATTTAGCAGATTTGGATTTGTCAAATCTGGATTTTTCAGATGTCGATTTGAATGATTTGGATATGACCAATCTGGATTCGGTGGAGACCGGAGATTTGGATGATTTGTTAAAGGAATTTGAGGGAAATCTGGATGTTGATACATCTTACGATTTGAAAGAATCCGAGGACGAATCACAGCCTTTAAAGGAACCGAAACATGATGAGAATACAGATGTTCCCGATGAGAAGGAAGGAACGGTTGTTTTGCAGCAGGAGGAACTGAATGAGGATTCCTTTGATGCGGATAATTTTTTGGACAGTCTGTTAGAAGAATCGGATGATAAGCCAATCGAGGATGCGTTACCGGAAAAGGAAACCAAAAAAGAATCAGAAAAACCGCAGTATAATGCAATGGATACGCTGGATGATTTTTCGGATTTTGGGCAGATTGAAGAACATCAGCAAGAGTCCGGACAACCGGAGGAGACGGAAAAACCGGAAACATCAGAAGGAATATCGCAAAGTGATGAAGCCGATTTGGATGATTTGTTTTCACTGTTGGATTTGGATGAAACGGAGCAGGATGAAGCTTCACCGGTACAAGAGGAAGAATTAGCGGATAATTTAAAAATAATCGAAGAGCTGGATGATATTCAGGATACTGGTGAAACCCCAAAGAAAGCCAAAAAGAAAGGTTTTATGGAGCTTTTGTTCGGTGAAGACGATGAGGAGATATCACCGGAAGAAATTGCAAAAGCAGAAGCGGAAAAAGAAGCAAAAAAGGCAGAAAAAAAAGCAAAGAAACAGGCCGCAAAAGAGGCAAAGCAGGAAAAAGCAGAAGCCAAAAAAGCGGAAAAGGACAGCAAGGATTTACAAAAGAAAAAGGAAGATGCCGAAAAGCAGCGGGTTCGTGCCGAGAAAAAAGCAAAACAAAGAGCAATTGATTTAGAGGAAGCAAAAAAAGAAAAGAAATTAAATAAAGCGGCAGTCATTTTTATATTTACGTTTTTCTTAGGTGGTGTATTTGTTTTATACCTGGCATCGAATAATTTTAATTACACTCTGGCAATTCAGAAGGCAACAAATTATTTTGAAAGTCAGAAATACCATAAGGCATATGATGAGATTAAGGGTGTCGATGTCAAAGAAAAAGATCAGGATTTAAAGGACAGAATTTATACGGTTATGTATGTGGAACGCCTGTATGAGTCATATGAAAACAATCTGGAACTTGGCTTTTATGACAAAGCATTTGACTCATTACTGCGCGGTGTTGACAAATATTATGAGCATTATGATGAGGCAGTGGAATTGGGAATCGAGGATGATATTAATTATTCCTTTGAACATATTCAGGAAGCTTTACGGGATAATTTTGGCATATCGGTGGAGCAGGCGGTTGAAATCAACAAACTCGATGATGACCAGTATGTTTTACAGATTCGTGCCTATGTAGAAGCAAATCAGGACAAACTGAGCGACAGTAAATCAAAAGAGGATGCAAATATACGAAAAGAAGAGGAAGTGACACAATGATTGCAATACTTGATTATGATGCAGGAAATATCAAAAGCGTGGAAAAGGCATTGGCTTATTTAGGGCAGGAGGCTCATATTACCAGAGACAAAGATGAAATATTAGCCAGTGAAAGGGTAATTTTACCGGGTGTTGGAAGCTTTGGTGATGCAATGTCAAAGATAAAGGAATACAAATTAGAACCGGTTATCTATGATGTGATTGATAACAAAATTCCATTTCTTGGTATCTGTCTTGGCTTGCAGCTGCTTTATGAATCAAGTGAAGAATCTCCGGGCGTGAGCGGTCTTGGCTTACTGAAAGGAAGTATTAAGAAAATTCCGGATGTACCGGGACTTAAAATACCGCATATGGGTTGGAATTCATTAGAGATAAAAGAAGGAGCAAAACTGTTTAAAGGTCTTGATGCAAATCCTTATGTATATTTTGTTCATTCTTATTATTTACATGCACTACATGAGGAAGAGGTTGCAGCAACAACGCAATATGCAACAACAATTCATGCAAGTGTGGAAAAGGATAATATATTTGCCTGTCAGTTCCATCCTGAAAAAAGCAGTCAGGTTGGTTTGACGATATTAAAGAATTTTATTGATTTACCATCCCCATTAAAGGAGGCAAAATAAATGCATACAAAAAGAATTATACCGTGTCTGGATGTGACAGGCGGAAGAGTTGTAAAAGGCGTTAATTTTGTAAATCTTCGTGATGCAGGGGACCCTGTTGAAGTTGCAAAAATGTATGATAAAGCCGGAGCGGATGAACTGGTATTTTTAGATATCACAGCATCATCCGACGCAAGAAATATAGTTGTGGATATGGTTAAACGGGTAGCACAAACCGTATTTATTCCGTTTACGGTAGGCGGAGGAATCCGTACGGTGGATGATTTCCGGATGTTGCTGCGGGAAGGTGCGGATAAGATTTCCATTAATTCTTCAGCCATTAATACGCCGGAACTGATTCGGGATGCCGCAGACAAATTTGGAAGTCAGTGTGTCGTTGTTGCAATTGATGCAAAAAGAAGGGCAGACGGTTCGGGATTTAATGTTTACAAAAACGGTGGACGTGTGGATGTTGGATGGGATGCCATAGAATGGGCAAAAAGGGCGGAAAGCCTGGGTGCAGGAGAAATCCTTTTGACAAGTATGGACTGTGATGGTACGAAGGCGGGATATGACCTTGACCTGACCAGACAAATCAGTGAAGCGGTTTCTATCCCGGTTATAGCTTCCGGCGGTGCGGGAACGAAGGAGCATTTTTATGATGCCTTAACGGAGGGTAAGGCAGATGCCGCATTGGCAGCGTCACTGTTCCATTACAAGGAACTGGAAATATCGGATTTAAAACAATACTTAAGAGAAAGAGACGTTGCAGTACGTTTATAGAGTGAGATGATTTCATGATTACATTAAAAATAAATTCCATTACTTATGAGGATTATTTGGCAATCCGTCAGAAGGTGAATTGGAAAAAATTATTGCCCGAACAGGCAAAAAAGGCATTACAGAACAGTTTGTATGTGGTTGGCGCCTATGATGGGGAACAACTGGTTGGTATGGGCAGAATTGTAGGTGATGGTGCAGTGATTTCTTATGTACAGGATTTGATTGTTGTGCCGGAGTGTCAACAAAAAGGGATTGGTTCCATGGTATTAAATCAGCTGATTACATTTGTGGAGCAGCTTAGGATGGATGGAAGTGAAATGATGCTTTGTCTGATGTGCGCAAAGGGCAGAGAAGGATTTTATGAAAAACATGGTTTTATAGCCAGACCAACGGATGCATTAGGACCGGGAATGATACAATATCTTAGATAATTGGAGTTTGAATATGGGAAAGAAAATAAAAAAAAGCCTCTATATTGCTTTCTGTATGATTTTATGTTTTAGTTTTTGTACCGGTTGTGGAAAACGCAATCGGAATGGTTCCAAACAGTCGGATGATGGCAGAAGTTATGGAGGACTGATTGAGTTAGAACAGGAAGATACGGCACATACGGCATTTTTTGATCTGACGGTTGATAGTGCCAAAAAATATGACACCTATCAGTTTGCAGACGGACTGTATCAGGCAGAGGATGGTATGGTATATGTATTGGTTACGATTACCGTGAAAAACACATATGCACAAAAACTGTCGATGGGAATTACGGATTTTACCTTAAATTATGATGAAAATGATAAGAAAAACATTATATACGGATATGGAAAAACCAATATTGATCAGCAGGACATGATGGAAGATACTTATACCTTACAAAAGGGTGAGAGTATTACAAAATCAATTTTATATATTGTTCCGGAAAAGGAGCATTATTATCTTGATTATACGGAGTTTTATTCGGATGATTTTGAGGGTGACAGTTTTAAAATCCGATTTTCACCTAAAAAATCAATACCGATTACGACAGAAGAGTCAACAGGCAGTACCGCGGAAAATACAGCGGTAACGGAGGCAGAGTAACTTTTTATACCGGATTTGAATAACATATCAAAAAACAAAGGTTTTTGATATGGAAAAGGAAACGGAAAACAAAGCAGACACAAAAGAGGTCATTCATGTAGTAAAGCAGGGCGATACTTTATATAAGATTGCACAGGAACATGATGTGAATTTATTTGAACTTATGAGTTTAAATCCCTATGTAAATGTTTATAATTTACAGATAGGAGATGAAATTGTCATTCCGGCAATCAAACAAAATGACTGATAAGATATAATATGGAGTGATAAAGGTACGTTAAATGTACAAAAAACAGGAGGACAGGCAATGAAATTCTTGACAAAGCTGGAACGTAAATTTGGTAAATATTCAATTCCAAATCTGACCACCATGTTGATTCTTGGTTTTGTGGTTGGTCTGGTTATGGAAATTGTAGATCCGTCTGTAATTTATATGGTCAATTTGGATCCGCAAAAGATATTACAGGGACAGGTGTGGAGGTTGATAAGCTGGGTTTTGATGCCGCCTTCCGGAATCAGCATTTTAATCATTTTAACCTTGATGTTTTATTGGTTCGTTGGAAGAACCTTAGAAAGAGAATGGGGAGAATTCCGGTATAATCTGTATATTTTTTCCGGAATAATCTTTACAGATCTTGGAGTGCTTGTTCCGTATCTGATTTTACGATTGGTCGGACAGGAAGAATTAGCATTGATGTTTGTAAATCAGGGATTAGCCGGTGTCGGTGTTTCAAGTTATTTCCTGTGTTTGAGTATGTTTTTGGCATTTGCGGTTTTACATGCAGAACAACAGGTGACTATATTATTTTTATTTGTTATTCCGGTTCCGGTAAAGGTAAAATGGCTCGGATATCTGGATGTGGCTTATTTAATCTATTACGTTTGTGTATATGCGTTATATCATAACTATCAGGGTGTGATTGCGATTATTATGTCTGTGTTGAATTTTATAATCTTTTATTATTTATATAGAGGAAGTTTTAAGATTTCATCCGGTCATAAGAAGAGAAAAAGAACTTATCAGAAGTCGGTCAGACAGACACAGATTTTAACCAGACATAAATGTGCTATCTGCGGACAGACGGAAGAAGATGACAGTACATTAGAATTTCGTTATTGTTCAAGATGTAAGGGTAATTATGAATATTGTAACCGGCATTTGTACACACACGAACACAAAAAATAAAAGAGGAAGAAAACATGCAGACAGAGGATAAGAAGGTAATTAAGAATATAATGCACCATAAGGATTTGGAAAGGAATCTTTCTATTTATACAAATTCATATATGAATGAGGTTTACGAATACAGCCTGATTCATTTTATGTTGAGTTATTATACCATAAAAGAAGTAGAGAATGATACCGGCGGAATCAGTATCGATGAAACATTGGATCGGATTATGAACGAGATTCATACATTGTTATATCGTGCTTTTCTGGCAGATGGGGTGGATTTTTCTTATGAAGAAGCTGTTACGGCATTGCATACGATGCGAAATACAATTACACAGAAAATGAAAGTGTTAACAGCTTATACGGATGCATTGCAGTTATATGAGTATATATTAAACCGTGTTGAATATAAGCTTACCGGAGCAACTTATGAGGTCGAACCGGTATCACTTGCCGCAAAGGTATTTAAGTATTTGTTTGCTGACAATGACAAGATGTTAATTAACAGTAAGATTCAGTTAGTAACCAGTCAGCTTCCGATTCGTATGACCAAGTCTAAGTTTTATGAATATTTAACCGATACGCTGAATATATATAATGGTTCGGACAGAAAGGCACTCGATGATTTTATAGAGCGGCTGCTGTCAACTGCATTATTGAAGAAACCGGACGGTTACGGTAACGATTATCCTGAGATTGTCCGGTTGATTCATACGCTGGAAACCGTAGACTATAAAGAACTCAATTTAGAAACGTATCAGATGATAATGGAGCAGTTTGCAATTACCACAAATCATTTGACCGAATTAGTAAGCAATTATTTACTGGTAATGGAATTGGTAAATGCATTTTATACAGTTTTGTTGGTTATGCCATATGAAAAGACAGAAAAGAAAAGTGTAGATACCTGTATTGAAATGTTACGCGGTCTGCATGACTCTTATATAAGCGGAGGAAAGATTCCCGATTCTGTCAATGATGGCTTTATGGAGATTGAGGGTATTCAGGAAGAACTTGGCGAGGACATTGTTCAGTTTGAAGCCGCATTGCAGGATATTCAAAAGGATAATGCCGATTTAATTGAAAGTCTGATGCTTGATAAAATGTTTCATGCATTGCAGTTATCTTCTAAGCTGTTATCAAACAGTCTGTTTATTGATTTAGAGGAAGAGGAGGTTACGGGACAAATTGCCGATACTGATTATATTACCGGAAAACGGGATGAATTGGTTGAATTACTGAGTGCCTTTTTCAAGGAAAATCAAAGAGAAATGAATCGGGCGGTTATGTCTGCGTTATTTTCGGGTATGCCTGTTTTGTTTAATTCGCAGGAAGAGGTAAAGAATTATATTGAAAACAGTTTAAGTAATTGCAATAATGAAAGCGAATTGATGGCATGTGCTAAGATTTTAGAGGATTTGATGGCAGAAGAGTAAGGTGGGTTCGTTATGGATATCATATTTCATGAAAAAATATATAGAGATGGGATATCCCAACGCGAGTGGAAACGTATTCAGAAGAAAGTAAAACAAAAACGCGCTAAATTGAATTTATATTTTATTACTTTGCCGTTGTTTGATAATGGAATTTTAGAAATATACTGGTATCCGGAATTGTTACAAAAGGCATATAAGGATTTACAGGCAAAGCTGATTGTAGTAGGTATTGCACATAGCAGGGAAGAAGCCTATGAACAGATTGAAGAAATTGTAACAGATGTTGGCTGGCAGACCGGTGAAATTCCAATCACGGAATATTTTAGGGAGCGTATATGATACTGACAATTTTGAAGATAATAGGAATTGTGCTGTTGGTCATTTTAGCATTGGTTCTTGTAATCATACTGAATGTACTGTTGATGCCGGTTCGCTATGAAATTCAGGGAAGTTATACAGATATTGCGGATGGCAAGGTGATAATAAAATGGCTTCCGTTTTGGTTGAAAGTTAATATGGTATTACACGATAAAGATTTTATTTATGTTGTAAAATTGTTTGGTGGAGTTGTTTTAACAAATACGGATGCAAAAATATCCATACTTGGGAGAAAACTGTTTGCCGAAGAAGACCAAAAAGCTGAAGAAGAAACGGACAGACAATCGTTGATGATTCATGAAGAGCCGAAAGAACAGTTAAAAGAACAGTCAAAAGAACAGAAAGAGACTGAAAATAATCCCAACCCGGAAGAAAAAAAACAGGAACAGGTTGATTTTTCAAAGGTAACAAAAAAGAAAAAAACAACCTGGACGGATAAAATTAAGAATAAATGGAATACCTTTACTAAGAACTTAAAGAACATACGGGAAAAAAAGGATGCCCTGTTGAAGGTATATCGTTCAAAACGCTTTGAAAAGGCAAAAAAGGATGTTATAATTTATATCAGGCAGCTGTTACGGGTATTAAAACCCAAACAGCTACATGGAAAACTGCATTTTGGATTTGACGATCCGGCATTAACAGGGAGGGCATGCGGAGTATTAGCGTTGTTTCTGCCGTGCTATGATGGATATTTTGAATGGTTTCCGGAATTTGAATCCAAATGTCTTTATGGGAATATTTACGCAAAAGGAAAGTTTGCATTATTTCCCATCTGTGTAATTTTTATAAAAGTTGTTTTAAATAAAAATTTAATAAAAGTAATAAAGAGAGTACAAACTATTATTGAGCGATAGGAGGAGTTAAGATGGCAAATGATTTTAGTACAACAGTAGGTTCGTTATTTCAGGGAATGGACAAGTTCCTCAGTACCAAGACGGTAGTAGGGGATCCTACAACCATTGGAGATACCATTATTTTACCATTGGTTGATGTAAGCTTTGGTGTGGCAGCCGGTGCATTTTCAGGCGAGCAGAAAAATAACGGTGCCGGTGGATTAGGCGGAAAAATGACCGCAAGTGCAGTACTTGTAATCAAGGATAATCAGATTCGTTTGGTAAATGTTAAGAATCAGGATACTGTAACAAAGGTATTGGATATGGTTCCGGATTTGTTAGACCGTTTACAGAGCAAAAAGGATGAAAATGATTCCGAAGAGGTTGAACAGACAATCGCTGAGATTACCGAAATTAAGAAAGATTAATATGAAATAAATAAAATCGTCAAAAGAGAGCAAAAGATGCATATACTATATATAGCAGGACATGGAGTTTGGTTATATATGAGAAGAGTATGCGGTTTTGCTTTTTTTTGGTTTGGAATCGGAATGATAGTGGATTATTTCCTGAGCGGATTTTTGAATTTTTGTGTGGTGATTGGTTCTTTTATTGTAGCTTATATTCTGTTTTGTAAATGCTGACAATAAAAAAAGAACCAAACGGTTCTTTCTTTAATAAGATATTCGATTAAGCTCTTTCGATCTTATCAGATCTTAAACATGAAGTACAAACATAAACTCTTTGTGGAGTACCATCTACGATTGCTTTAACCTTCTTAATGTTTGATTTCCACATCTTGTTTGATCTTCTATGAGAATGACTCACTTTAATACCGAAATGAGCACCTTTACCGCATACTGAACACTTTGCCATGACTTGCACCTCCTTGAATTTATTAACCTACCGGTTTGCAACACGTCAATTCTAACAGAATTGATGTATAAATGCAAGCACTATTTTAAAAAAATTGTTTCTTTTTTATCGAATATCGTGTATAATCATTTTGTGTTGTATCTTTGGTACAATATAAGAAGGACAGGAACTTATTTCAATAATATATGGAGGGTATGGATATGAAGATAGAAGTATCAACTGAACGTGGTGGTGTGATAATTGAAAGCGAAGTAATTGCCCAATATGCAGGTCTTTCGGCAATTGAATGTTTTGGTATTGTTGGTATGGCTACCGTTAATATGAAAGATGGTATCGTTAAACTGTTGCGTGGCGACAGTGTATCAAAAGGTGTGAATGTAACCGTATCGGAGAATAATGATATTGTAATTGATTTTCATATTATTGTAGCGTATGGTGTCAGTATTTCTACTGTGGCAGAAAATCTAATGTCTACGGTTCGATATAAGGTAGAAGAATTTACAGGTATGCAGGTTGCAAACATTAATGTGTTTGTAGAAGGTGTACGTGTAATTGATTAGGAGGAGTTATGAGTCAGAGTATGGAATTTAACGCACAGAATCTTCAGTACGGGTTTCTTGCCGGTGCAAAACATATTGAAGAAAAGAAAGAATATATTAATGAACTGAATGTATTTCCGGTTCCAGACGGAGATACCGGAACGAATATGACACTTACAATTACGGCAGCAGCAAAAGAGGTTGCAGCTATTGAAAATCCAACGTTTAAGACCGTTACCAAGGCAATGGCTACCGGTTCTTTAAGAGGAGCAAGAGGTAATTCCGGTGTTATATTATCCCAGTTGATACGTGGATTTTGTAAGGAACTGGAAGGAAAAGAAGAAGTCAGTATCAGTGATATGGCAGATGGTTTTAATCGTGCGGTGGCAACTGCATATAAGGCAGTTATGAAGCCAAAGGAGGGTACGATTTTAACGGTAGCCAAGGGAATGGCAGATAAGGCAATGGAATTAAGTAAAACCGAGACGGATTTTATGGAATTTTCCAGACTTATTATTGAGTATGGTAGAGAAGTTTTAGATAAAACTCCGGATATGTTACCGGTATTAAAAGAAGCAGGAGTTGTTGATTCCGGCGGAGAAGGTCTTATGACAATTTTAGAAGGTGCATATGCGGTTCTTTCCGGACAAACTGTCTATGATTTTTCAAAGGGATTTGGTGATACTGCGGTATCTTCTAAACCGGCTCCGGATTCATCGGGTCTTAATAAGACAAATTCATTGGGAATTGACAGAAAAGAGATTGATACTTCTCATATCAAATATGGATATTGTACTGAGTTTATCGTAATGATTGAACAGGAATACAACAAAGAAATCGAAAAGCAGTTTAAGGCTTATCTTGAGTCGATTGGTGATTCCTTAGTTGTTGTTTCCGATGATGAAATTATCAAAGTTCATGTGCATACCAATCATCCGGGTCTTGCTTTTGAAAGAGGATTGACATATGGTTCTTTAACGAGCATGAAGGTAGATAACATGCGGGAAGAACATAGAGAAAAAGTCATCATGGAAGCAGAAAAGATGGCGGCATTGCAGGCACAGGAAAAAGAAGCGCAGGAGTCTGTACAGGAAGATGCTCCGGCACAGACAAAAGAATATGGATTTATTTCTGTATCGGTTGGAGAGGGTATGAATGATATCTTTAAGGATTTGGGCGTTGATTATCTGATTGAGGGTGGCCAGACGATGAATCCAAGTACAGAAGATATGTTAAATGCCATTGAACATGTGGATGCAAAGACAATTTATATCTTCCCGAATAACAAAAATATTATTCTGGCTGCAAATCAGACAAGAGATCTGACAGAGGACAAAGAGATTGTTGTTGTTCCGTCAAAGACGGCACCTCAGGGTGTGGCAGCTTTGATTGCATTTGATCCAACAAAGAAGATAGAAGATAATTTAGAAGATATGACAGATGCAATGAGCTGTGTAAAGACAGGTCAGGTTACTTATGCCGTAAGAGATACCAGTATTGATGGTAAGGAAATTAATGCCGGAGATATTATGGGCTTGGATGACGACGGAATTCAGGTTGTATCGACCGACTTAGATCAGACGACAAAAGAATTATTGGCACATATGGTAGATGAGGATTCCGAGTTGATCAGCATATATTACGGAGCTGACGTAAACGAAGAAGATGCAAAAGCTTTTGCGGATTATGTAGAAGAGACATATGAGGATTGTGATGTGGAATTTAATTACGGCGGACAGCCAATCTATTATTATGTCATGTCGGTAGAGTAGAATTTTATCATTATAAAAAGGCATCGTTTTACGGTGCCTTTTCTTAAACTACGGGAGATATTTACAATGCCAGAGGTTATAAAGATTACGGATTCCATAGAAAAATTAAATGGTGTTGGACCGAAAATATCCGGTTTGTTTCATAAATTAAGGGTATATTCAATAGAAGACTTATTAAAGTTATATCCAAGGAATTATCTTGACTATAAGAGACCCTGTGAAATACAGTCTGCTCAGATTGGAGAACGTGTTGTCGTTAAAGCAGTGATTGATTCCTATGTGGATATAAAAAGAGTAGGTCGTCTGACAATCGTCAGCTGCATAGTGCAGGATGGAACAGGCAGAATAAAACTTACCTGGTTTAACTGTCCTTTTTTAAAAAAGACCTTTTATATTGGACAGACTTACATATTTGTGGGAACACTTTCTTATAAGAATAATCAATTGGTGATGGAACACCCGGAATATTACAAGGTAGACCGGTATGAGAAAATGATAGCAACCTTACAACCGGTGTATCCCCTTACAGAAGGACTGAGTAATAAGGTTGTCACAAAGATTGTTACAAAGGCATTACCATATGTTTCCATGATTGAAGATTCGGTTCCGGAGTGCATCTGTAAAAAGTATGGATTGCTTGCGTTAAATGAAGCAATAGCCGGAACGCATTTTCCAAAGAATATGGAACACTTGCTGGTTTGCCGGAGACGACTGATTTTTGATGAGTTCTTTTTCTTTTTACTGCATATGCATAATTTGAAGGAAAATACGGTAAAGATACAAAATCATTTTATAATAAAGAATTTTGATGCGGTGGATGCATTTATAAAAAAGCTGCCGTTTTCACTTACAAAGGGGCAGTTAACTACATTTCAGGAAATTAAACAGGATATGATGGGAACGGTTGTTATGAACCGGTTAATTCAGGGGGATGTCGGTTCCGGTAAAACGATAGTTGCGGAAATGGCAATACTTGCAACGGTTACGAACGGTTATCAGGCGGCATTGATGGCACCTACAGAAGTGCTTGCTATGCAACATTATGAGGGTATTTCCAACGATTTGCAAAAATTCGGTGTACGGATAAGACTTTTGGTCGGATCAACAAAATTATCCGAAAAAAGAAAGATATATGAAGAACTTGAAAATGGTGAGATTGATGTCGTGATTGGAACGCAGGCATTAATTCAGGACAAGGTAACCTATCATAATCTTGCCTTGGTAATAACGGATGAACAACATCGATTTGGAGTGCGGCAAAGAGAAAGCCTGTCCCAAAAGGGAGAGGAACCGCATGTGCTGGTTATGAGTGCAACCCCGATACCAAGGACGCTAGGAATTATTATGTACGGAGACTTGGATATTTCTGTCATGAAGGATATGCCGGCAATGCGAAAGCCAATAAAAAATTGCGTGGTTGGACAAAGTTATCGGACAACAGCATATCATTTTATGGCAGAACAGATCAAGCAGGGGCATCAGGTATATATTATTTGCCCAATGGTTGGGGAAAGTGAAAATTTGGATGTGGAAAATGTAATCGGATATCAGGCATCAATCAGAGAATATTTTTCGAAAAATGTAAAGATATCCTGTTTGCATGGGAAGATGCCGCCGGAAGAGAAAAATCAGATTATGGAGGCATTTCAACGCAATGAGATACAGATTTTAGTTTCCACGACAGTAATTGAGGTTGGAATTAATAACCCCAATGCAACGGTGATGATGATAGAAAATGCAGAACGATTCGGACTTGCACAGTTGCATCAGCTACGGGGAAGAGTCGGAAGAGGGGATGCACAATCCTACTGTATTTTCTTATGCGGAACGGAGAGTAAGGCTGCGAAGGAACGTTTGGAAATCTTAAACAAATCCAATGATGGTTTTTATATTGCCAACGAAGACTTAAAATTAAGAGGTCCGGGTGATTTCTTTGGAATACGGCAAAGCGGTGATTTATTATTTCGTCTTGGGGATATCTATAATGATGCAGACTTGTTAAAACAGGCGAACGAAGCAATTGATTTACTTGAAAAAGAAGATTTTGATTTCCATACGGAATTTATGAATCAGGATACCATGATTTTATAAGATGAGGGTGTAATAAGGAGGATATTATGAAAAACAGTAAAAAAAGATATTTTATTATTTTCTTGATGATTCTGATGGTTTCATTATGCGGATGTAATAAAGAAAAGGAAGAAATAACATCGACACAGGAGACCCAAAAGGAGACAACGGAACCTACAACACAAAAAGAAGAAACAAAGGAGACTGCGGATTACAGTTTTACTTTGAACGGTGGAAACAGCTGGGAAAATAACGGAATGATATGTGAACAGTTTGATGGAAATATTAAAAATCAGACAGATGCAGCAGGAAAAGAATGGAAGGTTGTCTTAACGGTTCCGGAGGATGCCAAATTAGAAAACTCGTGGAACGGAAATTATGAGTTGTCCGGAACAACTTTGACAATTACGCCGGTAGACTATAACCAGGAGATTCCTGCAAAGGGAGATGTGCCGTTTGGATTTATTTTGGATACAAAGGAAAAATATTCGCCGGAAGGTAAAATTACTATTTCCGGAGTGGATTATGCAGTTAATGATGATACGGCAAAGACAGTTGCAAGTACAAAAAAGAAATCCGATGATAAAAAGAAGGAAAAAGAAACCGCAAAAAAAGATACGACAGGTACACCGTTTGCAAACCATGGAAAACTTTCTGTGGACGGAACGGATCTGGTTGATAAAAACGGAAAAAAATATCAATTAAAAGGTGTATCTACACATGGATTGGCATGGTTTCCGGAATATGTGAACAAGGATGCATTTTCCGATTTGCAGGGATATGGAGTGAATGCAATCCGTCTTGCCATGTATACGGATGAATATGGCGGATATTGTAACGGAGGAGATAAAGAGCAGTTAAAATCATTAATTGATGATGGTGTAAAGGCGTGTGATGAATTGGGCATGTATGTCATTATCGACTGGCATATTTTAAGTGATAATGATCCGACCACACATATGGATGAGGCACAAAAATTTTTTGAAGAAATTACAAAAAAATACGCGGATCATGATAATGTGATTTATGAAATCTGCAATGAACCAAACGGTGGCACCACATGGGATACGGTAAAGTCCTATGCAGAGACAATCATTCCGATTATACGGAAAAATCATAAAGATGCGATTATTATAGTGGGAACACCAACCTGGTCGCAGGATGTGGATATCGCTTCGCAAAATCCAATTACAGATGCAGACAATATTATGTACGCTGTTCATTTTTATGCTTCAACACATAAGCAGGAAATCCGTAACAAAGTTGAAACTGCCAGAGAAAACGGAATCGCAGTGATTGTCAGTGAGTGCAGTATCTGTGAGGCATCGGGAAATGGAACCATTAATTATGATGAGGCACAGGAATGGGCAGATTTGATAGAAGAAGATAACTTAAGTTTCTTTGCATGGAATTTAAGTAATAAGGATGAGCAGTCTTCCTTGATTAAATCTTCTGTAACAAAAACCTCAGGATTTACAGATGACGATTTTTCGGAAACCGGAAAATGGTTTATGGAATTGTGCAGTGAGTAATGGCTGGTGTTTTATGTAAACTAATGAAAATTCTGTGAAAGTGTTGAAACTATTGACAAATCAAGGTTTTTTCATTATTCTTAGAATCGGAATAAAAATTAACGAATAAGCAGGAAGACGGGATGAGAGTAATTGCAGGGAAAGCGAGACGATTACAATTAAAAACACCGAAGGGAATGGATACCCGCCCGACAACGGATCGGATTAAGGAAACCTTATTTAATATGCTTCAGGATGAAATATACGGGGTTCGTTTTTTGGATTTATTTAGTGGAAGCGGTGGTATAGGAATCGAGGCGCTGAGTCGTGGAGCCGGTTATGCTTATTTTGTAGAACAAAACAGGGATGCCTGTGAAATTATTCAGGAGAATCTGAAAACAACGCATATGGAGCCGGACGCAAGTGTAATGATGTCCTCTGTGCATAATGCAATTTCAACATTGAGCGGACAGGAAACATTTCATATCGTTTTTATGGATCCACCCTATGGGAAGGGATTGGAAAAAGAGGTTTTAAGAAATCCTTCATTTTTATCCATATTAGAAGATAAAGCATTGGTAATTGTTGAGGCAGATTTGGATACTGTTTTGACGGCTGAAGATATGCCGGGTTTACATTTACTGAAAGAAAAAATATACAAAACCAATAAACATATCTTTTTGGAAAAAACGAATGAAGAAGAAATGAGGATATTAAATTGAGCAGAGCAATCTATCCGGGTAGTTTTGATCCGGTTACATTTGGTCATTTGGACATAATAAAGCGTTCTACAACGATGTTTGACGAAGTGATTGTCGGTATTTTGAATAACAGTGCAAAGAAACCGTTGTTCACGGTGGAAGAGCGAATGGAAATGTTAAAAGAAGCCACAAAGGAATTTCAAAATGTGAAGGTGATTTGTTTTGATGGACTTTTGGTTGATTATATGAAGAAAAATGATATTTCTATTATTGTTCGCGGATTGCGGGCAA
The DNA here is from genome assembly GCA_934293575.1 of uncultured Lachnospiraceae bacterium. GTDB lineage: Bacteria > Bacillota > Clostridia > Lachnospirales > Lachnospiraceae > CAG-590. Next base: position 199,020 of record CAKQYU010000001.1, read on the forward strand.
TTACAGATTTTGATTATGAATTACAGATTGCACAAAGCAATCGAAAAGTAAGTAATGATTGTATTGATACCGTATTTTTAGCAACCAGTGTAGAATATGCGTATTTAAGTTCCAGTATAGTTCGGGAATATGCCAGTTATAAGACAGATGTTTCGCACTTTGTACCGGCATGCGTAAACCGAAAGCTAATCGAGCGTTTCGCAGATAAATAAAGATAATGTTATTTTAGTACAAAAATATGGAGGAATGAAAAATGGCAAGAAGAAGTATTGAAGATGTAATGATTGATATCGAGGAATTTTTGGCGGGATGTAAGTCTGCCGGATTTTCATCAAATAAAATTGCAGTTCCGAAAGAGGAATTTGATGAATTGTTTGGAGAGCTAAAGGTTAAAATTCCGGCTGAAATAGATCGTTGTAAGAAAATAATGCGGAATAAAGAAGCCATTTTGATGAATGCCAGAAAGGAAGCCGATACGATTCTTGCAGAGGCAAATGTTACTGCCCAGCAATTGATTTCCGAAACAACAATTGTACAGCAGGCAAATCAGCAGGCATATGATACCGTTGAATTTGCAAAATCTCAAGCAAATGAAATCGTTGCAAATGCGGTGGCTCAGGCAAATGAAATTCAGTTAGGTGCAATGCAGTACACAAATGATATTATGATGAATCTGCGTAATTATATGGAAGCCACAATGAATGCAGAACGTGCAAATTATGAGAATCTGCTTCAGACTTTGAATAATGATTACGTGATTGCAAGTGCCAATTTAGAAGAAGTACAGACCCAGATTGTTGAGTTTACAGGTGACCCAAACAGAGTTTCAAAAGCACCTGCTATGCGTACATCTTTGGATAATACAGTAAAAGAGGAGCCAAAGCACAAAACCAGTGTTGCAATGAAAGTAAGACAGGCAGTCGGTATGAAGGAAGAGAAATCTGCTCCGAATAAACCATCCGTTGATTTACCTGATTTTCTTTCCAGCGGAGAAACGGTTGTTCCAAATGAGACACCGTTAGAGGTCAGTGCAAAAAACGATACAAAGACAGATAATGCGGTACAGATTCCGAATCAATTGAGAAAAGAAACAGAGAAATCAGTGGCACAGGTTGTTGAAAATTCACCGGTGGCGGAGGCAGCGGCTGCAATGGATCCGATTATGAGTAACTTAGATGAGGAGTCCGGAGTTGTAGGAACGGTTAAGGTTGCTCCATCTGCAAATATCGATGCGGAAAATGGCGGTGAGAAGAAGGTAAAGAAAAAGATTATCAGGAAGAGAAATCCGGTTATTCATACACCGCAGACTGCACAGGAGGCAGTTGCAAAGACGGTTGAGGCTGCAGCGGCAAACAAGACAGAAAGAACGGTATATAAGGCAAACGGAGAGCAGGCAAGAGAAGTGCCACCTATGGAAGGTAATGTAAAACGCGGACCTAGAGTCGGTCGTGGTGATGGAGCGGAAATGGCCGCAACAACTGAGCCAACGGTTTCTGTCGGCGCAATTGATGATTTATCCATGGAAAAGAAATATTAATAAAAAAATTTATAAAAAGATAACAGTAAGAAGGTACCTGTTGATAACAGTAGTTTTATCGACAGGTATTTTTTTGTTGCAACCGGACAGACACATTGAATCTGAAATACGCTGCATAATCCACCAAAGACTGTAAGGAATCCAATAATCGGAAGAAAAAATGTGTGGTTTGCAAACGTTGTTTTTAATAGTTGCAGACCTGTTGTGATTTCAAGAAGCGATAATGGAAGTTTTAATAATGTCCAATGACAGACCGAAAGGAAAATGCTATACAGAATGGAAAACAGAATGACATATATGCCGATTAATGTCATTGTTTTGACTGCGTGAAAAAAGGTATCGGTAATTGGAAGCACATGCTTCGATATCGGTTGTTTTGTAAGCTTTCTATAATCGTTATCGGTTGTCTTAAGAGATAAAAAAATATATCCGATTACAACCGGACCGTAAATACAAAGAGCAAATATACCGAAAGGGATGGATTTGTTAAGGATATGAGTGTATATATATCCGATGATGAACATCGGACTTGCCTGTGAGGAGAGGGGTAGTAACAAATCTGCACGATTTTTTGAAATTAATTGATTTTGCATTAAATGATTCATGATCGTACCACCGATTGGGTAGCCGCATAGATTACCTAAAAATAATACAATGATTTCGTAAGTGCGGTTTTTGAAAATCGGAAAAAGCAGGCAAAATAAGTCCTCATAAGCATGAATTTCCGATAAGGCATTGGTTACGATGATAAATGGAAGAAGGGACGGAATCAGAACCTGATACCACAGTAAAAGTCCATTTTGTACACCGATAAGAGATGCATCGTGAAAAAATAACAATAACAATAAAACAGATAAAACAGAAAAGGTCTTTTTCATTTTGGCTTTTTTACTAATTGTATGAAATTATTTGTAAATTATAACAGAATGTTCAAATTCCGATGCCGGCATCCGGTGATATTTGTTGTAATAAACCTGACGATAGTAGTTATCGGCTTTTATCTGTGTTTCAAAAAATGAATAATTTTCCGGTAAGAGTACTTTTTTGTAATCCGCAACTTTTGTTAGAACGGGAATTTTGCCGTTTTGTTTTAGTTGCTTTGGAAGAACGGATTCTTTACGGAACCCCAATATACGCAGATAAGGGATATCGTTTTCGCTTAAAAGTGGTCTGTAATTTTCTTTTTTGTAATCTAAAAGAATATGAAAAAGAATACGGAACACTCTGGTTTTGGTAATATTCTTGCTGCAGAGAGCATCGATTAAACGATTCATATCAAACGGAAGAATATCGTAATTTTGTAAGCGGTTTGCAAAATCAGACGTAACATCCATATACCGGTCGATGGATGATTTCTTGATTTGAATGTGGCTTTGAATCAACGGATAAAAATCTTCGTAAAAAACAGGCAGATTATTATCGGATTGTTGTAAGATTTCATATGCGGCAGAAGGCATGTATGGTTTAAAGGATTCTGCGGTATTTGATGCTTTTATGGCAGATCGTATTGCGGTTGCAGAACTGATAAAGGCTGAGTCTTTTGACCGGTCAGTAGATATCGGAAGTACCGTATCGTGATAGTTATCCGACGTTCTGGTAATCAAATACGGTTTCATGTTAAGATGAAAATGTTCAATTGCCTTTAGATATTCAATTGCCAAGATGTTGTTCGGCCTGCATAAAATATCATTCATGGTATTATTGTTCATATACCGGGACAGTGCATTACTCCTTGCCTTTGGAAAAGATTGTCCTTGTGCAAGGAGTGATTTCAGCATCTGTTTATAAGCCGGTGGTTCGTTTTCTAAGATTTGGGCAATGGAAGAAAGGTCGGTTAAATTATCCCATTCAGCACCGAAACATATTGTATCAACAATGCCGGTATTCCATAAAGATAAAACGGAAGCCCTGGCAAAAAATTCGGCGCTGCTGCATGCATATATCCCCGGAAGTTCGATAACCATGTCTGCACCGCTTGATAATGCCATTTCGGTACGGATATATTTATTGAAAATGGCTGGCTCGCCACGTTGTACATAATTTCCGCTTAAGATGATGACAACTTCTTTATCCGGAAATGCCTTTTTTACGCAATCAATCTGGTAGGCATGTCCGTTGTGTAACGGATTGTATTCGGCTATGATTCCAATGTGTCCCATAATGTCTCCTTACTTCCTGCTTTGCATATAATTATTATATCTTGACAAAATATTTTTTGCAATCATTATTTACAGCTGAAAAAAATTATGATATATTGAGATTGTCAAAATTTTCTTCGAATTATATCAGTTACGAATTTCTAATGGATAAGAACTAAATCTATAAGATAATCCTGTTTTTTAATTTATAATAAAATTAAATTATTTTCATTTAACGGACAGAATCTGTCATGGATATATGATAAGATAAATATGTTGAATACGGAAATCGAAAATATATTCGATTTTTGTTGACAAACAAATATAAGTATATTATTATTTAATAAGCGAACAGATGTTCATATTGTGTTCGTATTATGGAGGGCAAATTTATGGCAAACGAAGATAAGATGAAAGCATTAGATGCTGCTTTAGCAAACATTGAGAAACAATTTGGTAAGGGAACCGTTATGAAACTGGGTGATTCCTCAGCCAATATGAATATTGAAGCAATTCCAACCGGCTCGTTAAGCTTGGATGTTGCACTTGGAATCGGTGGTGTACCGAAGGGAAGAATTATTGAGATATATGGTCCGGAATCCAGTGGTAAAACAACGGTTGCATTGCATGTTGTATCTGAAGTACAGAAGCGTGGTGGTATAGCCGGATTTATTGATGCGGAACATGCGTTAGATCCTGTATATGCATCCAATATAGGTGTTGATATCAATAATCTTTATATTTCACAGCCGGATAACGGTGAACAGGCATTAGAGATTACCGAAACAATGGTACGTTCCGGAGCGGTTGATGTTATTATCGTTGACTCTGTTGCTGCATTGGTGCCGAAGGCAGAGATTGATGGAGAGATGGGAGATTCTCATGTTGGTTTGCAGGCAAGATTGATGTCGCAGGCATTGAGAAAGCTTACGGCCGTTATCAGTAAGTCGGATTGTGTTGTGATTTTTATCAATCAGTTAAGGGAGAAAATCGGTGTTATGTTTGGTAATCCGGAGACAACAACCGGTGGTCGTGCATTAAAGTTTTATGCATCTGTTCGATTGGATGTCAGAAAAATTGAAACTTTGAAGCAAAACGGCGAAGTGATCGGTAACCGCACCCGTGTGAAGATTGTTAAGAACAAGGTTGCACCTCCGTTTAAAGAGGCTGAATTTGATATCATGTTTGGAAAGGGAATATCAAAGATTGGAGATATTCTGGATTTAGCGGTATCAAAAGGAATTGTTGATAAAGCCGGTGCATGGTTTTCTTATAATGGTGAGAAGATTGGTCAGGGAAGAGAGAATGCAAAGAATTACTTACAGGAAAATTCTGCAATTGCATTAGAGATAGAGAATAAAGTCAGAACCAGTTATAATTTGCCGGAATTAACAGATACAGAAAACCCAACCCCATCTGAGGAGTAGGATATGTTCATTACAAGAATTGAAGATGGAAAGAATAAAAAATATCGTATATACAGTGAAGAAGGTTATCTTTTTTCCCTGTATGGGAAAGAGATAAAGAGATACCATCTTGCAGAGAATAAAGAAATACCGGATTGTATAATCTCGTCCATAATGGACGAGATTATTTATAAGCGGGGAAAAGAAAGAGCTCTTTTTTTGATTGAACGCCGGCCTTTGACAGAGTTTATGCTTCGGGAGAAACTGAAGTCAAATGAATATCCGGATGATATTATTGACCGGGTTGTTGCTTTTTTATTTCGATATCATTATTTGGATGATATGGAGTATATCCGGATGTTTGTGAATTCCTATTCCCACAAAAAGAGCCGGAAGCAGATACAATATGACCTACAGAAAAAAGGAATTCAAAAACAGGATATCGAGCAGTATTTTTTGCAATATCCGTATTCGGACGAAGACAGTTTTCAACAATTGTTTCAAAGATATATCCGGAATAAAAATTTAGAACAACCAAAGGATCGACAGAAGGTATTCCGGTATTTTTACAGTAAGGGATATGCATCTTCACTGATTCAATCTGAAATTCAAAAATATGAAGGAAACACATATGATATTTAGGTAAATAGTGTTAATTTATTTTTGTGCTTTTGTTATATTTAACAGATTATGTGAACTGTTTTACTTGACATATTGCATAAAAAAAGATAAAATCTAACTGTTGCACTTATGTCAAGTGCATTAAAATTTAATAAGGAGGTGCTCCTGTGGTTGAATACATTGTTTTTGCTATTGTTTTAATCGTAGCGATTATTGTATCATGGGTATTATCTCTTACATATCGTAAGAATGTTGTAGAGAAGAAAAATACGGATGCAGAAGATCGTTCGAGAGAGATTATAGATGAAGCTGTGAAGAATGCTGAAGCTAAGAAAAAGGAGATTCTCCTAGAGGCAAAGGAAGAGTCGATTAAGACTAAGAATGATCTTGAGAAAGAAATCAGAGATCGTCGGAATGAGGTTCAGAGATTGGAGAAGCGTATTTTATCGCGTGAGGAGAATCTGGATCGCAAATCAGAGTCGATGGAAAAGAAAGAGGCGAACCTTGCATCTAGAGAACAGGCATTAGAAAAACAGAAGGCAAGAGTAGAAGAACTTGAGGCACAAAGACTACAGGAACTAGAAAGAATTTCTGGATTAACCTCTGAACAAGCAAAAGAATACTTATTAAAGACAGTTGAACAAGAAGTAAGACATGAAACCGCAGTTCTAGTGAAAGAGTTAGAGACTAGAGCAAAAGAAGAAGCAGGTAAGAAGGCAAAAGAGTGTGTTATTACAGCTATCCAGAAGTGTGCTGTTGACCATGTTGCCGAGACTACAATTTCTTTGGTACAGTTACCGAATGATGAGATGAAGGGAAGAATTATCGGTCGTGAGGGACGGAATATTCGTACTTTGGAGACGATGACTGGTGTTGATTTGATTATTGATGATACACCGGAAGCAGTTATCCTTTCAAGCTTTGATCCAGTAAGACGTGAAGTGGCACGAATTGCCCTTGAAAAACTTATTGTTGATGGAAGAATTCATCCGGCAAGAATTGAAGAGATGGTTGAAAAAGCGCAAAAAGAAGTTGAGCAGATGATGCGTGAGGATGGAGAGAATGCTACACTTGAAGTTGGAGTACAGGGACTTCATCCGGAATTGGTTCGTTTATTGGGTAAAATGAAATATCGTACCAGTTATGGACAGAATGCATTGAAACATTCCATTGAAGTTGCACATTTATGTGGTTTGATTGCAGCAGAGATGGGTGAAGATATTCGCTTAGCAAAGCGTGCAGGTCTATTACATGATATTGGTAAATCTGTGGATCATGATCAGGGTATGGAAGGTTCTCATATCCAAATCGGTGTTGATTTGTGTAGAAAATACAAGGAATCACCATTGATTATTAATGCGGTAGAGGCACATCACGGAGATGTAGAGCCGGAATCGTTAATTGCCTGTATTGTTCAGGCTGCGGATGCAATTTCAGCTTCACGTCCGGGTGCAAGAAGAGAGACCTTAGAGACCTATACTACACGATTGAAGCAATTAGAAGATATTGCAAATGGATTTAAGGGTGTTGAAAAAACTTTTGCTATTCAGGCAGGTAGAGAGATTCGAGTTATGGTAGTTCCAGAGCAGGTTAATGATGCGGAGATGGTACTGATGGCCAGAGAGATATCAAAACAGATTGAGGCTGAGCTACAGTATCCTGGTACAATCAAAGTGAATTTGATTCGAGAGTCCCGTGTCACGGATTATGCAAAATAAGTAGTTGAATGTAATTCGAAGGATACAATGTCAAAAGGAGTTGTCACACTGATAGTGACAACTCCTTTTTTTATTGATTGACAGGCCGGTTGTCATGATATAGTATAACAGTGAGATTTGGAAAGGATGATGGCAAGATGAGACATATCAGGTTTCAACGACCAATAATTTATTTTATCATTATATGTTTACTGATAACTGCCGGTGGATTTGGACTTGAAAAAAAGAGTCCGGATTATTTAGGTTGTGATAATTCTTTCCATAATTTTATCTCGGAACAACGATTTTCTTGTCGGGATGAATTACATCTGTTTGCACCCGGCAGTCAGGTGCGAAATTTATCTTTGATAAATGAAATAAAAAGTGATAACGCGAAGCAGATTAACTTTCAGAATTTGTTATTGATGATACTGATTGTTTCCTTCGTTCAATTATTTGGGTATTATCATTTATTTTATATTCGAAGAGAGAAGTATATCTTTTCAAATGGTTTGCGGTTGCTTTCTTTTATACACGATAAGGATGGAAGAAAACGGGATAATAACAGCCGATAAAGGATGGCTGTTACATACAATTGAATAAGACAGGCATCTTTTGTGGCTTTTTTTAATATTTTGAATTAGAAAAAGGAGTTAGATTATGAATAATATTTTAGGATGGCTTGTTATTATTATTGGTGGAGGATTTAGTCTGATTACATGTCTTTACATGGCAGTTTCGTTATTTGCAATGATTTTTTATAAAATATATCGAAAGATTCGTTTTCATGCATCTTTATATGATTGATACGGAGGTATGAATATGGATATCTTGGTCATCATTATGGGAGTTATTGCGGTTGCATTTGGAATTGCCGGTTTTGTAAATGAACATGGTGGTTTGAAAAAGGACAAAAGTCCTACCGATAAAACAGAGCAATAGAGATTAATTTACAGACAGGATGAAAATTCTGTCTGTTTTTTTGTATAAAGAACGGAACAGATTATAAACGTAAGAGAAATGTAAGAAAAAATAGGTGGAAATTTTAAGTAATAAGGACTATAGTATAAACCGATGATATGAAAGGACAGTTGTTATCATATGAGAAAAGAAAAAATACGACAGGTTGTTATTTGCCTTGTTATGAATATATTTATTTTGGTTATATTATTACTGCCGTTAAAGCAGGGACAGTTCTTTGGAACAAACGGAGACTGGTATAGTCAGCATATTACAATTGCGGACAGTCTGCGTCAGGCAATCCTTAAAAACAAAAGCCTGATTCCGCAGTTTATTTCATTGGGAGGTGGAAGCAGTATTTATGATTTCGCCTATTATGGATTGCTGCGTCCGGATATTTTGATATCCTGCCTGTTTCCGAAAATCGAGATGCGTTATTTTATTGCAGTTTATGCAATCTGTGGAGTGCTTGCCAGTGTTGATTTGTGTTATTTCTGGCTGATGACACAAAAAATAGAAGAAAAGATATCAATTATGGGTGCGTTGACACTTGGAATGGCAACCTGTTTTTTTCATGCGCATCATCAGATTATGTTTGTAAATTACATGCCGTTTCTGATATTGGCATGTATGGGTGTTGACCGCTTACTGCAATCAAAACGTAGTGCAGTTTTGGTTCTTTCTTTGTTTTTTATTTATATACATAGTTTTTATTATGCAATTTCCGGCTTGGCAGTTGTCGGCATTTATTTTTTGTATCAATTGGGAAAGCAAAAAGAGATTACATATTTTTGGAGAGAGAAAAAATTAAAATATCTGTTTTTCTATGCATGGAAGTATATGAAAAAAGCAATTGCTGCGGTGATGCTTTCAATTGGATTGGCAATGGTATTGCTGCTGCCTATGGCAATGGATATTCTGTCAACGAAGAAGGACGGAGGAAGTTTTCAGACAACGATTGAAGCAGTTAATTTTTGCATGAACGGATTATTATATTCACCGTATGGCTGTGGATTTACTTTGATTGCATTATTTTCCTTATTCAGAGGTTTATTTTTAAAGGGGAGAAGAATACTGTCGGCTGTGCTGTTGCTTGTGTTTAGCTGCCCTGTCATATCTTATGTGTTGAATTGTTTTTTGTATGCAAGAACGAAAATATTGATTCCGTTTTCAGTACTGATTGTCTTGCTGTTAGCGGACAATTTGCAGGATTTGTATAAGGGCAGCAGAAAACATATTGTTATACCGATGATTTTGTGTATGATGGTTGCTTTTCTTAGTAAATATACAATTTTTGCCTATATTGACGGTGTGATTTTAATTGCGTGGATATTCAGTTTATATTTAAAACGTTTTCCAAGACTATATTCCAAGGTGTTTGGATGGTTTTTAATTGTACCGTTTACTTTGACAATAGGAATTGGAATGAGTGGTTCTTACTTGAAGGATATTTGCAGAAAATTAGGAATTCGTAGCTATGCGGTTTATCTGGAAACATCGGATAACCGCCAAAATCATATTTCGGATGAACAGATTGAAATGGCAGTTACGGATTCCAGATACCGTTTAGATGTTCTCAGTAACAATTTTATTAACAGTAATCTGATGTTAAGCAGTCGTTGTGGAAGAACTTCCATGTATTCCTCTGTAACCAATGCCGATTACGCTGATTTTTATTATAATACTATGAAAAATTCCATTGGTGTAAATAATCGGGTGGCATTAACGCCAAGCAGCAATCCATGTTTTGCATATTTGATGGGGATGAAATATATTGTTACCAGAAAAGACCAGGTGCCGGAAGGCTATCACGTTGTATCCAAGACGGAGGATTATGCGTTATCGAAAAATGATCATGTCCTGCCGGTCTGTTACGGTACAACGAATTTGATGAATCAGGCAACCTATCAGCAGTTGGAATTTCCTCAAAATATGGTAAGTCTGTGTCAGAATACGGTTGTAGCTTCCGTTGAGGGAGATTCTCAAAGACAGGAAGCAACAGCTTATCAGAAGGCGGAAAAATCAGTGAGCAGGATGTCGGCAGATGCTTTTTTTAAGCCGGAAAGCTGTAATGATTTGGAAAATATCGGTAAAGTTGGAAAAACCGATTTGGAATTGAGAAATGCTGTCTTTGATTATTTCATGGTACTTTCTTTTGATGTCAAACGAAAAAACGGAGATGCTGTACAGATTGAGATTAATGGAATCACAAATAAGTTATCCGCAAAAAATGCTCCGTATCCAAACGGAAATGAACATTTTGTATATGTAATACCGTTAAAGGAAGGTGCGAAAAACTTAAATGTAAAGGCAAAAAAGGGAAATTACAGTGTAGAAAATGTGTCGGTGGATTTGATTAAGAAGGATGCTATTGTAAATGACAGTGTGATAATGCCTTTGCAATATCCGGATACAAATGATGGAAAAACGGTATTTTCAGGTTCCATTGAGATGAAAGAAGACGGATATTTTGTTACTTCGTATCCGTATAAGAAAGGATACCATGTAAAAGTGGACAGTTCTTATGTGGATGTGGAAAAAGTAAACACGGCATTTGTCGGGGTTCCTCTGTCGGAGGGAAGGCATGTGATTTCCATATATTATATTGCTCCGGGATTTTATATCGGAGCAGGGATATCCGTATTTAGTATGGTATGTTTTTTGCTAATGATTGCAAAGGAAAGAGAAATATCGGTTTTTTTATGGTTGAAAACATATAAAAAAAGGATTTTGGAGTAAAAGGTCTATTTTTAAATTCCGGACATAAAATATGGTATGTCAGGTAAGTATAATGTTAAGAAAAAGAAAAATATATCAACCGTTTCTCCTCTTTTTGCATGGATGCGAAAGAGTATTCTGACCGGAATTGTGATTGGAGGATGTATCTATTTTTTTGTGCTCCTATGTAAAAATTATGAAATTCATTTTTCCGATTCGGTTGGAATGGCAGATATTATAAAACAGGTATCGTTAAAAAATCTGTATTTTTATCTTTTGAGAAAAAGATGTTACATGTTTATTTTGTTTTTTTGCCTGGCTTTTTTATTCAACATAAAATATGCTGTGCTGATATCGGGAACAATATTTGGAATGTATTATGGAATCGTTATGTGTTCTTTCATTCTGCATGAAAATTTAATGGGAATTCTGCATGCAATTTCTTATTTTTATCCTCATTTCCTGTTTTATTTTCTGATCATACTAATTGTAGGTGGGATGATGAAGCGGAAAGATACATCTTGTGGTTATACAACAAATCATTTTCATTCTGTCCGAATAAAATATTTTCTTAAAATTTTTGTAATAATTTTGTTGCTTCTTTTGGGCGTGTATCTGGAGCTGAAATGTCCGATTTTTTTTGAAAAATTTTTTACCAATATGTAGTGTAAAGTTATTATGTTAATACTTCATTTGGTAGAAAATGGCGTAAACACTAGGCTTTGTAGTGGTTTGATGAAAAAATAATGTTTGATTTTATGTAAATTAAACATTATAATGAGTTAAGTGATTACGAAAAAGCAGGGGTTAGAGAATGTTACAAAAGATTGATGAGTTCGTAGAATACTTAACAAATGTTAAAAAATCAAGTAAGAATACAATTGCATCTTACAAACGGGATTTGGTGAAATTGTATCATTATTTGGAAGCATTTGGATATAATGGTTGGGAAGATGTTACCGGTACGAATTTAAATTCTTACATACTGATGATAGAAAAGAACGGAATGTCATCGGCAACGGTATCCAGAAATATTGCTTCCATAAAGTCTTTTTATTTATATCTTTTAAAACAGGGTATTATAAAAGAAGATCCAAGTGATACATTAAAACCACCCAAAATCGAAAAAAAGGCTCCGGTTATTTTAACAATTGAAGAGGTTAATTTATTATTGTCTCAACCGAATGGGGATACACCAAAGGAGATTCGGGACAAAGCAATGCTTGAATTGTTGTATGCAACCGGTATCCGGGTTTCGGAGTTGATTGGGTTAAAGTTAAGTGATGTGAATCTTTCAATGAATTACATACAGTGTCATGAGAACGGAAAGGATCGCGTCATTCCGTTTACGAATGAAACAAAAGAGGCATTGGAAAAATATCTGGAAACTTCAAGAGAGGCATTATGCAAAGAAGATCAGGGATATCTGTTTACAAATTGTCAGGGAGATCCTATGACAAGACAAGGATTTTGGAAACTGATCAAATATTATTCTACGAAGGCAGGAATTAAAAAGGATATTACACCGCATACGATAAGACATTCATTTGCAATGCATTTGGTCGGTAATGGTGCGGATTTAAAGTCTGTACAGGAAATGTTGGGACATTCGGATATTTCCACAACACAGATTTATTTAAGGGCAACTGCCAATACCAGACTAAAGGAAGTGTATGAAAAAGCGCATCCGAGGGCACATGTTTCATAAATGAAAAAAGTGTGAAGTGTTTGTATATTTGCGGATTCTATAGTATAATTTCATATAGTATGTAGAGGACTATGTTCATACATAGTCCTTTTGTTTTGGTTATTTGGGAGGCAATATGATTGAAGTGAAAAATATATCCATGTCCTATGGGAAAAAAGAGGTATTAAAAGATATTAGTTTCCAAATTGGGGATGGAGAAGTAATTGGATTATTGGGAGAAAATGGTGCAGGTAAGTCAACCACGATGAATATTTTGACCGGATATCTGAAACCGAATGGTGGAGAAGTGCTCATTGAGGAAGTGGATATGATGAAGCATCCGATTGAGGCGAAAAAAAAGATTGGATATCTGCCGGAGGTTCCACCGCTTTATAAGGATATGAAGGTGGTTGAGTATTTAGAATATGCTGCAAGGCTGAAAAAGAGAAAAGATGTTTCGCAGGAAGTGAAACGTGTAATGGATTTGTTTGATTTGTATGAGAATCGTTTGCAGGTAATCAAACATTTATCGAAAGGATGGCAGCAACGGGTAGGATTTGCCGGCAGTCTGATCGGAAACCCTCCATTTTTGATTTTAGATGAACCGTTGGTTGGATTGGATCCTTCGGAATCAAAAAAAGTCCGGGAATTGATTAAAGAATTATCCAAAGATCATACCATTATGATCAGTTCCCATATCTTAAAAGAGATTGAGGAACTTTGTACCGGAATCTTGATTTTAAAGAACGGAACAATTGCATTCCATGATTCCATGGAAAAGGCAAGACACGGAAATAAGAACACTTACAAGTTGGTGATTAAGGGAGAAAAGGACAAGATTATGCTGTTGTTGACAAATTCCGATTTGCTTCAGAAAGTGGAATTTATGAAGGAACAGGAAGAATCGGTATATGAATTTCTTGTGGAGGCAAAACAAAGCAAGGATATTCGCGATAGTTTACTTGGACTGCTGGTTGGCAAAAAGTTTTCCGTATATGGTGTGGAACGATTTGAACAATCTTTGGAAGATATGTTTCTGACTATGAATAAGGAGGACAAATAATGTTGGCAATATTAAGAAAAGAACTGAAAATGTATTACAGTTCATTGTTTTCATACATTTATTATATGATTTTCTTTTTAGTGGCAGGGGTTATTTTCTCCAATAAATGTCTGGAATATTACAGTACGGAATTTGGATATTCCGTGTTGCGGTATTGTGTTTATGTGGTTATTTTTATGGTGCCGCTTTGTACAATGCGTTCTTTTTCACAGGAAAGAAAATTAAAGACGGACCAGATGTTATTTACGGCACCGGTATCAACAATTTCAATTTTGGCAGGTAAATATATTGCAACTGCGATATACGTGTTACTGCCGGTAATCTTGTCTTTGTTTTATCCGCTCTTTATCAGCGGGTACGGACAGGTAAATGGTGATTTTTTGTTTAGTGCATATCTGGGAAGTATATTGTTGATTTTTGTAGCACTCGGAATCGGTATGTTTTTGTCTACACTGACGACAAACTATATTTTAGCTGCGATGCTTACCTATGTAGTTTACATTGTTATCATGCTTGGCAGAGTATTGGAAAAGATTGTGGATGCAAACGGAATAGCATATGAAGTGCTGCATGAATTGTCCGTGTACAATAAATTCTATGATATGATTTCCGGAATTGTAAGAAGCGGAGATATCTGTTACTTTTTGGTTTTGATTCTTTTATTTTTTGTATTAACCTGGATTTCTTTGCTAAATCACAGAGTAAATTGGAAACAGACAGTTGTGACTGCCTCTGTTGCGGTTATAATTGCTTTTTTGGGAAGTCTGATTGGATTTGAAACAACCAAAGTATATGATTTTACACCTGAAAAGTTACTGACCTTATCCGAACAGACAAAGGACAGTATAAAATCCATTGAGGATGAAACCTATATTTACTATGTGGGCAGTAAAAGTCAGGCAAATGCAACCTATGTGGAATTGTTATCCGCATATCAAAAGCTAAATGACAATTTAAAGGTGGAGTATATCCCGTTATCGGATGCAACATTCCGGGATGCATATTTTTCGGATATGCCGCAGGTGAATGAGGCGAGTATGGTTGTTGCTACGGACAATCGATATATTATATTGGATTCGGATGATTATATTACGGTTTCGCAGACCGGCAAGTATTCCTATGAGCGGTTGTTAGAGATAGAAGATCAGCTGACCTCAGCAATTTTATATACCAATGCGGAGAATATCAAAAAAATTGCAAGAATTGTAGGACATGGAGAAACTGTATTGGGTTCCGGTTATCTGAATACATTGAAGCGTTCGGGTTATGAATTTGATATTGTGGATTTGTCGGAAGAAAGCAAAGATATATCGAGTACTTTTTATAAAGATTATTCGGCAATCTTCATCTGTGCACCGGATGAGGATTACAGTCAGGATGATATTGAAATGTTGCAATATTTTTTGAAGGCGGGCGGAACCTTATTGGTTTCCATCGATCCGTTAAATGAGGATTTGGATAACTTATATGCCTTCTTAAAAAAATATGGATTGGATATACAATCCGGTGTTTTGGTTGATCCGCAGGAGGGATATTATATATTAGATACCCAGTATTATTTATCTCCGACATTAGAGGATACCGATTATACCGGGGAAGTTAAAAAGAAAAATCTGGGAATTGCGACCTATACGAGTAAGGGAATTGCTTTGTATGGGGAAGGAAACGGTTATTCCGTAACCGATTTGCTGTTGACAAGTGAGGCCTCTTTTTCCAAGGTTGATAATTTTAATAATATGACAACCAAGGGAGAGAATGACATCAATGGACCGTTCAGTGTTGCGTCGATAGCAAGTAACCCGGAGGAAGGAAAGATTTTCCTTATGACATCCGATGTGTTCTTTAATGAAAAGGCAAATGAAGAAACCGGTAATGCAAATTCACGTTTCTTTGTGGAAATGATAAAATCCGTAACCGGAGATCAGGATGTGGTATGGATTCCGGGAAAAGATGTCAACAGTCAGAGTGCACATTATAAGTCAAAAATGATTGCAAAAGCCAAAATAATTGCTATGGTTGTAGTACCGGCTGTGATTCTTATTATCGGAATTGTGATATTGGTATTGCGTATGAAGAATGTGATATGGAAGTTGAAAGAAAAGGGAAATAAAAAAGATGAGTCGTGATAACAAATCAAATAACAAAATTATAATTCGTATATTGTTATCCGTGTTTTTGATTGGAATCCTAACAGTATCCGTATACCGATATTCCTATGCATCATGGGTAGAGGATGAGGATGGAATCCACTATAAGGATGAGGATGGTGAATATGTAACCGGATTTCAGACGATAGAAGATGAATTGTATTTTTTTGATTCAAACGGAAATCTTCTGAAGGGAAAGATTTACGTTCAGGAACAGGATGCATATTATTACGCAGATGATACCGGTAAAATTCAAACCGGTGTAATTGATGACGGAAGTCATTTTTATGTAACGGATGATACCGGCAAAATTCAAACCGGATTTGTGGATTATGAGAATCAAAGATATTATTTTAATTCCAAAGCAGAGCTTGTGACGGGATGGTATAAAAATGATGATAACTGGTATTATGCAGATGAAAACGGAAGAATGTTAACCGGCTTTGTCGAAGTTGACGGTTACCGGTATTATTTGAATGATGACGGAGTCCGCGTCTATGATACAATGATGGAAATTGACGGAGTAACGTATATCTTTAATAAGGATGGAAGTGTGGATGAAAATGCAACTTCCCTGTATCCGTTGCTTGTATTTGTGAATGAAAAACGGAAGTCGTTAGGACATACGGAATTTACAATTAATACTAAGGTTCAGTCCTGTGCCATTAAAAGGGCATCTTCCTTGGTGAACGGTTATACGGCAGATGCACAGGATATGTCAATAGAGACAATGTTAAGTAACCGGGGGGTGTCCTGTAGCGGTGGATATGAATTTGCATATGGTGGAATTGCCGGATATAATATGGATACATTGTTATCAAATTTAGAAAAGGACGGAAAATTTGAAGAAATGTTAAATGATGATAAAGTTACCGATATAGGAATGGGAGTATCCACACAGGAAGATATCAATTATTATGATATTATATTGATAAAAAGATAAAAGGTGCGTAATGCACCTTTTATTTGTTATAAAAATCAGTAATTCCTTTCATTGTTGAGGTCATATTGACAAGTAATGCATCTAAGATTGTGATGGCAGCCATTGCCTCAACGACAACAACGGCACGGGGAACAACGATAGGATCATGACGGCCTTTGATTGCAATGGTCGTTTTTTCTTTTTGTGTGGTTACAGTCTGTTGCGGACTGAAAATGGATGGCGTTGGTTTGAAGGTGGCGCGAAGGATAATATCGGCACCGTCGCTCATTCCGCCTAGGATACCTCCCGCGTGATTGGAAGTTGTAATGATTTCCTGCTGCTCATCAAGGGTAAATCCATCATTATCTTCCGAACCGAGCATGGTGGAAACCGTTGTTCCGTCACCGATTTCTACCGCTTTAACCGCTCCGATTGACATAACGGCTTTGGCGAGATTCGCATCTAATTTTTCAAATACAGTATCACCGAGACCTGCCGGAACACCGGTAATTTTTGCTTCTACACAACCGCCGACCGAGTTGTTTTCACCACGCATTTTTAAAACATAGTCGCTTGCCTGTTTGGCAGCTTCACAATCCGGCATATACAAAAGATTGCGGAAAATTTCATCGGCATCAAAATGCTCCGGATTAATTTGAACCGGTCCGATGGATTTGGTGTAGGTCAGAAAACGGATACCTAACTGATTTAATATTTTTATGGCAATGGCACCGGCTGCAACTCTTGCAATCGTTTCTCTTCCGGAAGAACGGCCGCCTCCGCGGTAATCTCGGAACCCATATTTTGCATCAAAGGTATAGTCTGCATGTCCCGGACGATAGCAGTTTGCGATTTCGCTGTAATCTTTGGATTTTTGTGTTTTGTTATATACAATCATGGAGATTGGAGTACCGGTTGTTTTTCCTTCAAAGATACCGGATAAAATTTCCACCTGATCCGCTTCATTTCTCGGTGTGGAAAAAGGTGACTGCCCGGGTTTTCTTCTATTTAAAAAGGGTTGAATGTCACTTTCGGAAAGTTCCAAGCCGGCAGGACAGCCATCCACTACAACGCCGATTGCTTTTCCGTGGGATTCTCCCCAGGTTGAGATTTTAAAAATATTACCAAGTATTGAGCCTGACATATGTGCCTCCTTCATTGTTGTTTTCTACACACATCATAGCAGATTCTTTTTGTATTGGCAATTTTGAAATTTGAGGTTTACTTTTAAAAATGCTTATGTTAATATACAGAAGTACGTTTTGTATTAACCCTGTGCTCAGAATCAGGATACTCCAACCTTTTTCTTAGCAATGGGCGATTTATTATTTATTAGGAGGTTGCTTTTATGATTACAACAGAGCAGAAGAAAGAAATTATTGAAAAGTACGGACGTGGAACAAATGATACCGGTTCTCCAGAGGTTCAGGTTGCATTATTAACAGCCAGAATTAATGATTTACAGGAGCATTTCAAGGCTCATCCAAAGGATCATCATTCAAGAAGAGGTCTTCTTAAGATGGTTGGTCAGAGACGTAATATGTTAGCTTACTTAAAGAAGGTTGATATTGAGCGTTACAGAGCATTAATTGAGTCATTAGGCTTAAGAAAATAATTACAGTACTTTCAAGTGGGACATACAGTTATTCTGTATGTCCTTTTTTCATGTTTTTTATGAAAACAGGTTTGATTTATAAATCTACATACGATATAATATTGAATTAATATGTTTAAAAATATACTTTTATAAGAAGATGCAATAAGTAAGATGGAGGTAGACAATGATGTTTAACTATTTTGGGAAGAAAAAGTGGGTTGCAGTTGTTATGGTTGCAATTATGCTCTTTACATTATTGCCGTCTGATTTTTCTTGGGCAGATGCGGCTGTTGGAGTGAATACGGAAGAGGCTGTAACAGAGACTACAACAGAGGAGAATCAGGCTGTTGTAGAACAAACTACAGAAATAGCAACTTTTGCTGAGCAGACAGAGGAAGTTGGGATTTTGGAGCAAAATCTTAATACAACCGCAAATTCGTTTGAGGCAGATACGAATTTATTGGGAGAAAGTGTAAAAAGTATATTGGATGGAACGGGTATTGATATCGCATCTATCATTTTGAGTAAAGTTGATAAAGACGGAATGGTTACCGTAAAGGATGGAGATACCATTAAAACATCCGATACATTGGATTACAGTCTGACATTTTCAATTGGCAGCTCTTTTAATATTGAAGATGGGGTGTCCTATACATATCAGCTGCCGACCGGTATTAATATCAAAAAGTCATTTTCGGTACCGTTAACCAATCAGGCAAACGGTTCGAATCTGGGTACGGCTTATATTGACAGTGAAACCGGCTTGATTACGTTTGTTTTTGATACGGCACAGATGAAGCCAAATACAAATTTTGGTTTGAAATTTGGTGGTGGATTAAGTTCAAGTTCATCGGAAACGGTTTCTTCTGAAACAATATCATTTCCGACAGCATCCGGTAAATGGGATTACAATTTGAATATTGAAAAGGATGGAGATTCATCGGAGGATAAGGAGCCGGGAGAAATTTCCGTTTACAAATACGGCACACAGGTTACGGATTATACAACTCCAGCTGGAACGAAAGTTTCTGCAATCCGGTGGGAAGTAAGTGTAAATCCAAATGGTCGTAGTCCGTTTAATGCAACCGTGAAGGATGTATTACCGGATGGTCTTACATATATAGATGGTTCGGCACAGATTACGGATGAACAATACGGAAATACACCGGGATTAGTTGTAAGTCAGAATGGACAGGAGATTTGCTTTGATATTGATAATTCAAAACCGAATTCCGGTTATACCAAGCTTGTTTTCTATACTTCATATGATGGAACGGTTTATGGAAGTCAGATTAACAGCAGTAGTTCTAAGGTAATTGATAATACGGTTATCGTGACGCCGGATGGGGAAACGGATACCGGTGCAAAGGGAAGCGTAACATTAAAACCGAATGTGTTAACCAAAACCGGAAGTACTGACGCTACAACCGGATGTGTGAATTGGACCGTTACAATTAATGCGGAACGACTCAATATTGGTGGGACAACTTATAATGATATTTTGGGAACAGGCATTTCAGGTCTTACCCAAGCTGAAATGGATGCACTGAAGACACAAATCGCAAGTCAGTTACCGACTGGTGTGACCTGTACGGTGGATGAAAACGGATTTAAGTTTACATTTCCGGCTGGATATCAGGACAAGCTGGTACTTACTTACCAAACGCCAATTAAAGATTACACGGTTTCGCAGTTTACAAATGAGGGTAAATTAACAGGAAGTTCATTTGATATATCAACAACCGGAAAGGCAGATGGAGTTGATCTGATCACAAAAAACGGAGTCGGATATACACCGATTGGACAGTTGTTTACCTGGAAGGTAATTGTGAACCGGGCAAAATTAACGTTGGGCGATAATGTTTATATTACGGAACGTATGATTTCAACAACTGCCGGCAGTTCTACTTACACACCGAAATTGGTAAGTATAACGGATTCCGAGGGGAATACACTGACACCGGATACAGATGGACGTTATAATCTTGGAAATATTGATGGGAAAACAGTAGAACTGACGGTAATAACAAAAATTCCGGACGGAACAACGATAAATCAGGGATGGTACAATCAAAAAAATGAAGTTGATTTGACTTGGGATAATAAAACGACTTCTGCGGACGCGGAGATAAACTATGAGTATAAAAACCCGGACATTGCAGAAAAGAGCGGAAAACTTGACAGCAAGAACGGAAAAATCGACTGGCAGATTAAGATAAAGGGACAGGATGGTTTATCACAGGATAAGCTGACAATTGAGGATACTTTGCCTGCCGGTATGGTTTTGGTTGACGGCTCTGTTATTTTGAAAGCAGACTGGGGTTATTCCGATGTGACTTTAAATGCAAGTGATTATACATTTGATAAGGCAACCAGAAAATTAACAATTAGTTTATCAAAGTCGGATTCACGTTTTGAGGGGATTTTGGGTATTACGGGACAATACCGTTCTTATACCATTTCTTATTCAACAAAATTAGATACAGAAAATGATGATTCGCTCAATAACTCAAATAAAGATATATCATATACAAATTCCGCACAGATTACGGCAAAGTTTCCGGGTAATGTTGAAGTGACGGAAACAGAAACAGCAACGGTTACAGGAAAGATAAACGGTTTGCTTGGAAAAGAGTATACCTATCAATCCGGAAAACAAACCGTAGACTGGATAGTATCGGTTAATGAGGCAGGATATGATTTGTCAAAAATCAGTAATCCGAGAATTGTGGATACATTGCCATCTTACTTTGACTATGTAAAGGGAACGGGAGCTTTATATAAAACAGACGGTTCAAAGGTTCCGGAGTCGGATTATAAAATATCATTTATCAATCGCGTGTTAATGGTAAATCTTCCGACTAATGGGGGAACAGCAGGATATACATTTAAGTTTACAACCAGGTTTAATTGTTATGATTCACAGTTGCCATCGAATGTAACGAACAGTGTAAGTTTTCTCGGATTAGGAGAAGATGTTTCTGTGACATCGGATAAGGTAGATAATATCAGTTTCAGTTATGCTTCCGGTTGGTCGGAGACAAATGCATCCATTAAAGTCCGAAAAATTGATTCTCAGACGAAGGCAGGGCTGCAGAATGCAACAATGACGTTAAAACTTGGTGAACAGATATTAGATACGAAGGTGTCCGATGCGGATGGATGGGTTGAATTCCCGGTTACCTATGATTCCAATACAACATTGACGGTTGATATTTATGAGGATCAGGCACCGGAAGGTTATAAAAAAACAACAGATCCAATTACGATTACATTAGATGACAATACGCAGTGGAAAACAGATCCGGACAATCCAGATTTACAGTATATTGAGATAGAGTTTCCGAATGATAAGATTGTAAAGTCTGCCACATTTTATATGAAGAAATTCAATGCAGAGGATGCAACAAAAATCGTTTCCGGTGCAGTTTATGGAATTTATTCGGAGTCACAGTGTACGAATGAAATTGGCACCATGACAACGGATGAGAATGGTGAAGCACATTACAGTGTGGATTGCCCGAGTACAGGAAGTGACACTTATTATATTAAGGAAAAAACGTCTCCTGCCGGATTTAAAATAAGTTCAGATATATATAAAGTAATTGTAAATGAGAATACCACCGTTTCGTATCAGAAGTCGGATGGAACCGGTGCAGATACAGTGCAGACAACAGATGCAAAGATGGCAATGAAAGTAACGGATGAAAAAGCAAAGGGAACGTTAACACTTAAGAAGGTGGATAAAAATGACACAACCGTTCTTTCGGGAGCAAAGTTTGGCGTATATTTGGACTCGGCATGTACGAACCTGGTAGGTGAAATTACAACAGATACTTCGGGAAACGGTAGTCTTTCCGGATTGGAATTGGGAAGAACCTATTATTATCGTGAATTGCAGGCACCGGATAATTATATTTTGGATTCTACTGTTTATTCCGTTGTGGTTGGTTTATCAACGGCAACAACCGATCAGCTTGTAATCCAAACGGTAACGAATGAAAAACAGGTTGGCATCATTAAAATAACCAAGACAGATGACAGTGCTTCTAGAACAGCTTTGAAAGGTGTTACATTTCAATTGCAAAAGGATGACGGAACCGGAAATTATAGTGATTATCTGGATTCCGACGGTAATCCCGTTACTGCAACAACCAATGAAGTCGGAATTGCCCAGTTTACCGGATTGCCGTTTGGAAAATATAAGGTGATTGAGAAGGATGGTCCCGGTGAAAAATATGATTATCATACGGAATCTATAGACGGAATTTTGGTAACCGTTGATACAATTTCTGCAAAAGAAGTATCCGTTGTGAATAAAATAATACATTTTAATGTTAAATTGAAAAAGGTAGACGAAAATAATATTCCGTTAAACGGTGTTGTGTTTGGTTTATACGATTCGATTGGAGCATTAAAAAGAACCGGAAGTACAGATGAAAATGGAAACCTTACTTTTTCCGATATTGAATATGGTGCTTACTATGTAAAAGAAGTAGCCGGTCTTAGCGGATATAAAACAAACAATAAAAAATATAACATTACAGAAACTGATATTAAAACTGCATATGCAGCAAATGGATATGCAACGCCTACCATTACAATTGGAGATAATCCGGCTACTACCATTACAAATAAAAAAGAGAACGGAAAGATTGCTTTCTATAAATATGGAGTGGATACTGCCGGAACAAAAAATCTATTGCAAGGTGCTGTATTTACCTTATATGACAGGAATGGTTTTGTGGTAGCAACAGGTACGTCGGATACAACCGGTCTTGTTACTTTTGATAATCTGGCATATGGTACCTATACCATTCGTGAAACAACCGTACCGGAAGGTTACAATTCGGATGGTAATTTATATCAGGTTACGGTTGAAAAAGATGGTACGGATGGATTTTATACCATTGCAGGAAATAATCAGAAAAATACGACGATAACCGGAACCTGGAATGCAGGAACTACCGTTAATGAAACAACGGCAGGAAAGATTTACAATCAGAAAATTCCGGATGATAAGGTTAATTATTTAAGTTTTTATGTTACAAAAACTTACAAAGACATAAATCAGCAGGAAAAAACATTGCCGGGAGCTGTTTTTACATTCTCAAAAAGTACAGACAATGGAGCTACATGGAAGGATGCGGTTACCGTTACTTCGGATACAGACGGTAAGGTTGAAATTCATAACTACGTTGTTGAAAACGATCCGGATGATACGCAGTACAAAATCGAGGAGATTTCTGCTCCGGCGGGTTATAAGATTCCAACGGATGGTTCTGCTGTGAAAATTTACAAAAAGGCAGATATTGCAACGAATGACTATGGTCATGCGAATTATATTGCTGATTTTGGAAATTCTGTATTTAAGGTAAAAGAATTATATCAGGTAGAAAATGATATGGTATTGGGCTCTATTACCATCCGTAAATCTTCGACAACCGGTGGTATGATTCAAAATGCGGGATTTACAATATATGAGGCAGACGGAACAACCGTTGCGAAGGATGTAAAGGGAAACGTATTAAGTAATTTAAAAACAGACAAAAACGGTATGATTATAGTTAAAAATCTGTTGCTGGGAACATATGTAGTAAAGGAAACCATGGTTCCAAAGGGATATTTTGTTCCGTTAGAGGCAACTGCAAATGTTACATTGGCAGATACAGATTTGACGAATGATAAGGATACAAATCAGACGATATCCTTTATGAACAAAGCAATTTCTGTTTCGGTCGGAAAACTGATAGAAGGAACTTCCGATTATTTAGAGGGAGCGACCATCGGTATCTATGACGGGAATACATTAATCGAAAGATTTACTTCAGGTAATGCCGCTTATGCTTTAAATGGTAAGTTATATGAGACTGGTAAAACCTATACAATAAAGGAAGAAAATGCTCCAAAGGGATATGCATACAGTAATGCGATAACATTTGAAATAAACCGGGATGGAACCATAACAAAAACTTCGCCGTCAGGTAAGTTATCCGGTACAACTGTATTTATGGAAGATAGCAGTGTTTCCTTGCAATTCCAAAAGATGGATGGAAGTGTGACACCGGCTGTTGGATTGTCCGGTGCATTGATTTCATTTATGACCGGTACCGGAACACAGCTTGCACAATTCGTGTCAAATGGATCCGTACAATCCATTGATTGCAGCAAGGTTGAGGTTCCGGTTAGTGGATATACATATTATATTCTTCGGGAAACAAGTGCACCTGCCGGATATGAGTTGGCAGAGGATATTAAACTGGCAATCGATTCATCCGGAAAATGGCATAAGGTAACAAAAACAGGCACAACGGAAACAGTTGATGCCAATACAATTTCCGTTGTTTCAATGGAGGATAAGCAAAAGAGCGATTTGTATTTTTCAAAAGTGGATGCATCGGATGATTCAATAAGAATTGCCGGTGCAGATATGAAGATTACAGATTTGGCGGATTCGTCGCAGTTTGTGGAATGGACAACAACGAGTACCGCAAAAAAGATATCCGTCGGAGCAGATTATAATAGTGGATTTTGTCTGATTAGAGATCATAATTACAGACTGCAGGAAGTAAAGGCACCGGATGGATATAAAGTTGCAAAACCAATTGATTTTCAGGTGGTTACCGGTAGTGATGGAAAAGCAAAGATGCAGGTGACTAACGGAGATACATCTTCTTTGTATGCGGATGGTATGACGATTGCCATGAAGGATGAACCAATCCTTCTTCGCTTGAAAAAAGTGGATGAAAATTCAGCATTGATTTATGGTGCAACCTTTGATTTGTATGAGGTAGGAAAGACAACTCCTGTAAAAACCAATATTACGACAACAAAGGCACAGCCGGTTATTACTTTGTCCGGAAACTATTTAAAAGCAGCAACAGAATATAAGCTTGTTGAAACAAAGGCACCTGCCGGATACCAAAAATTAGATACGCCGATTTTATTTTCGATTGACAGTGATGGACAGATAATCCGTAACGGAGTTGTTCAGGTGGGAAATCAGATATCCATTGCGAATACAGAAAAGGTATTTTCAATCCAGAAAATTGATGGGGATACCGGTTATCCGTTAGAAGGTGTGACCTTTACCATTACTTCTACAGATGATGCCGCTTTTGTTCCAATCAGCTGGGTATCAGGAGCGGAGGCAAAATTATTTGGATTTTGCAAAGCCGGTTTCCAATTTGATAAGGTTTATAAACTGTCAGAAACCAAAACGATTGGTGGATACGATTATGCGGCAGATGTTACATTTTATATCAGCAGTAAGGATGAACGGCTGCATAATGCATCGGATGATTCTGTTATTACAGACAATGCAATTGTTGTAAAGGATAATAAGTTTGCCCTTTCGGTTGATAAAATGGTTTCGCAGACAACTTCTTATTTAGAAGGAGCGTCTTTGCAGATTGTAGATGAAAATAATCAGATTGTGGATGCATGGGTAACGGACGGAACCGGGCATGCGGTTGATACATCCAAAATAGTTGCATCAAAGGTGAAAGGAGAACATCTTTATACATTAGAGGAGATATCCGCACCGGAATTTTACGCAAAGGCACAACCGATTACATTTTATGTCGATAAAAACGGACAGGTATATTTAAATGACGGTACGGCTGTTAAGAATAATAAAATCACCATGTATGATGAGTTTTTAGGTATTACGATTCGGAAAACGGATGCAAACGGAGCAGAACTTCCGGGAGCAACTTTGACAATTACATCGGATGAGGATACCGATTTTGAACCGATTACATGGGTTAGTACGAAGACGCCAAAGAATATGGACAGTACTTTGTTCCAATCGGATGTTACTTATATTTTAACAGAAACATCCGCACCAAAGGGTTATGCTTATACAAAATCAATAGCATTTCAGGTAGATGCAGATGGAAATGTATATGTGGATGGTGCTTTCGTTCCGGATAAGACGATAACAATGATTGATGAGGCTTTACAATTGAAGCTTTCCAAGAAAATCGAGGGAACGGATACATATCTAAAGGGTGCTACATTTGGTGTGTTCAGTGCAAAAACAGGAGAACAGTTATTTACATTTGAAAGTGAAAATGGTGTTACAACCGTTCCGACAGAGTTGCTTAGTGTCTTTAAGGAGGAATCGGATGATTACTTTATTCTTCGGGAATTAAAGGCTCCAAGTGGTTATGAATTGGCAAAAGACGTTGTATTTTACTTTACATCAAATGGTGGATTATATGTATTGGATCGTGACAAAAATGAATTTGTGAAGGCGGAAGGAAATGAAATCACAGTTTATGATGCAATTACAAGTTCAACCACAACAACCAGTAAAAAAACAGGTGATACTGCGCCGGTTCTTCCAATTGGTATTGTGTTTGCAATGTCCCTTATCGGAGCAATGAGCTTACGGATTAGAAGACGAAAGAAGAAAACCATATAAGATTTGAAAATCTCCTTTTACAGATTCGGATTAGAATTTGTGAAAGGGGATTTTTTTCTTTTCAAAAGATATCGTTTGTGCTATACTGATAAAGATTGTGATAAGAACAAACCGAGACTTCTGATGTGAAGACAGAAGCTGTCTTTAGATCAGTTGTTTCGGTATCTTATCAAGAACCGGAGAGGGGATAAAGACAGATAATTGTCTTGTCTGCCCGGAATAAGAAAAGGAGATAAGTTATGTACAAGAGTTATGAAATGGAACTTGCCGGCAGAACATTAAGAGTTGATGTTGGCCGGGTTGCAGCACAGGCAAACGGTGCAGCATTTATGCATTATGGTGACACAGTTGTATTATCAACAGCAACAGCGTCTGATAAGCCAAGAGATGGGATTGATTTCTTCCCACTTTCTGTTGAGTATGAGGAGAAATTATATTCAGTTGGTAAAATTCCGGGTGGATTTAATAAAAGAGAGGGTAAAGCAAGTGAGAATGCAATCCTTACTTCCCGTGTAATTGACCGCCCGATGCGTCCGTTGTTTCCAAAAGATTACAGAAATGATGTTACATTGAACAATTTAGTAATGTCAGTTGATCCGGAATGTTCACCGGAGCTTACGGCTATGCTTGGTTCTGCAATTGCAACTGCAATTTCTGATATTCCGTTTGACGGTCCATGCGCAACAACACAGGTTGGATTGATTGACGGAGAATTTGTATTTAATCCGAATGAAGCACAGAATGCAGTATCGGATTTAAAGCTTACTGTTGCTTCTACAGCACAGAAGGTAATTATGATTGAGGCGGGAGCAAACGAAGTTCCTGAGGACAAGATGATTGAGGCCATTTATGCAGCTCATGAAATCAATCAGCAGGTAATTGAATTTATTAATAAGATTGTTGCAGAGTGTGGTAAACCAAAACATTCTTATACAAGTTGTGCAGTTCCGGAAGAATTGCTTGCAGCAATCAAAGAGCTTGTTCCACCGGAAGAGATGGAGAAAGCAGTATTTACGGATGAGAAACAGGTAAGAGAAGAGAATATCCGTCAGATTACAGAGAAGTTGGAAGAGGCATTTGCGGATAAGGAAGAATGGCTTGCTGTTTTAGGAGAAGCAATTTATCAGTATCAGAAGAAGACAGTTCGTAAGATGATCTTAAAGGATCATAAGCGTCCGGACGGTCGTGCAATTACACAGATTCGTCCTTTGGCTTCAGAGGTAGACATTATTCCTAGAGTACATGGTTCTGCTATGTTTACACGTGGACAAACTCAGATTTGTAACGTGACAACATTGGCACCTTTGTCAGAAGCTCAGAAGATTGATGGCTTGAATCTCCTTGAGACAAATAAGAGATATATGCATCATTATAATTTCCCATCTTATTCAGTTGGTGAGACAAAGCCTTCCCGCGGACCTGGACGTCGTGAGATTGGTCATGGTGCATTAGCAGAGCGTGCGTTGATTCCTGTACTTCCTTCTGTTGAAGAATTTCCATATGCAATCCGTTCCGTTTCAGAGACATTTGAATCAAACGGTTCTACTTCAATGGCATCAACTTGTGCATCTTGTATGTCATTAATGGCAGCGGGTGTTCCGATTAAGAAGATGGTAGCCGGTATTTCCTGTGGATTGGTTACAGGTGATACAGATGATGATTATATTGTTCTTACGGATATTCAGGGACTTGAGGACTTCTTTGGTGATATGGACTTTAAGGTTACCGGTACAAAGGATGGTATTACGGCAATTCAGATGGATATTAAGATTCATGGTTTGACAAGACCGATTGTTGAAGAGGCAATTCGCAGAACAAGAGAAGCCAGAATGTATATCATGGATGAGGTTATGTCTAAGGCAATTGATAAGCCTCGTGATCATGTTGGAGCATTGGCTCCTAAGATTTGTACCTTAAAGATTGATCCGGAAAAGATCGGTGAGATTATCGGTCAGCGTGGTAAGACGATTAACGCTATCATTGAAGAGACCGGAGTTAAGATTGATATTGATGATGAAGGTACAGTAGCTATTTGCGGAATTGATCAGGCAGGTATCGATAAGGCACTTAAGATTATCCATTCTATTGTAGATCCGATTGAAGTAGGTAAGATTTATGAGGGTAAAGTGGTTCGTATTATGAACTTTGGTGCATTTGTTGAGTTATCGCCAAACAAAGACGGATTAATTCATATTTCTAAGCTTTCAAAAGAACGTGTCGCTAAGGTAGAAGATGTTGTTAATATTGGCGATGTAGTCAATGTTAAGGTTCTTGAGATTGATCGTATGGGTAAAATCAGCTTAAGTCTTAAGGATGCTGTAGAAGAGGAAGAATAATTTAACTCGAAAATGATTAGACATATAGGGACTTCGTATGAGGTCCCTTTTTAACACAGGGAAGGAGTAAGAAGATGCAATTTGGATATTTTGATGAAAAGGCAAAAGAATATGTTATTACACGTCCGGATACACCGGCACCGTGGGCAAACTACCTTGGTTCTCCGGAATACGGAGCAATTATTTCCAATAATGCAGGAGGTTACAGTTTTGAAAAAAGTGGGGCGCATGGAAGAATTATCCGTTATATTTTCAACCAGTTCGATCAGCCGGGACGTTATATTTATTTAAGAGATGATGAGACAAAGGATTACTGGTCGGCATCATGGCAGCCGGTTGGCAAACCGCTGGATGTTTACAAGAGTGAGTGTCATCATGGAACCGGTTATACCAATATGAAGGCATTATACGAGAAAATTCAGTCAGAAGTGCTTTATTACGTTCCTTTGAATAAGACATATGAAGTCTGGAGATTAAAGGTAACGAATGAATCGGACAGACCTAGAAAAATTTCAACGTTTGGATATTGTGAATTTACAAATGATTCAAATTATGAGCAGGATCAGGTAAATCTTCAATATACATTATTTATAACAAAGACATATTTTAAAAATAATAAAATCTATCAGACCATCAATGAAAATATCAAAAATGATGTGGATGGAAATACAACAACTGCAAGATTTTTCGGATTAGCCGGAGCGGATGTTACTTCTTATAACGGAGATAAGGAATGTTTCCTTGGCCGTTATCATGGTTATAATAATCCGGTTGCGGTTGAAAACGGACAGTGCAGCAATGAATTAAACTATAACCTGAACGGTTGTGGTGCGTTACATACAAAACTTGAATTGGCACCGGGTGAAACAAAATACATTACATTTGTATTAGGTGTGAAATCGGATGCAGATGCGGATGCAATCCTTGCATCTTATCAGAATGTCAAAGAAGCAAGTGATAAAGAATTAGAGGAGTTAAAGGCTTATTGGCATGGCCAGTTGAGTCACTTACAGGTTAATACGCCATCTGACAGCTTTAATAATATGATTAATACCTGGAACGCATATCAGTGCTTTATGACATTTATCTGGTCAAGAGCAGCATCCTTTACATATTGTGGGCTTCGTAATGGATACGGATATCGTGATACGGTTCAGGATATTCAGGGTATCATTCATTTGAATCCGGATATGGCATTGGAAAAAATCCGGTTTATGTTATCTGCCCAGGTAGATAATGGTGGTGGTTTGCCACTTGTTAAATTCAATCATAATGCAGGTCATGAAGATACTCCGGATGATCCATCTTATGTAAAGGCAACCGGACATCCGGCATATCGTGCAGATGATGCATTGTGGTTGTTCCCAACGATTTACAAATATATTGCAGAGTCCGGAAATGTTGATTTTATGGATGAAGTAATTGTATTTGCAAATGGTGGAGAAGGTAGTGTATATGAACATTTAAAGAGAGCAATTGACTTTTCAATGAACCGTTTGGGTACACACGGAATGCCTGCCGGACTGCATGCGGATTGGAATGACTGCCTGCGTCTTGGTAAACAGGGTGAATCAAGTTTTGTGGCAATGCAGTTATATTATGCAATGTCGATTTTACGTATTTTTGCGAAGAGAAAACAGGATGAAGAATATATTGCATATTTGGATGAGATTCAGGAAAAATTAGGTAATATCATTCAGGATACCTGTTGGGAAGATGATCGTTTTGTTCGTGGATATACCGAAAAGGGCGAAGTGATTGGTTCAAAGAAACATCCGGAAGCAAGTATGTGGTTAAATCCTCAATCATGGTCGGTTATTTCCGGTCTTGCAAGCAAGGAACAGGCTGAACTCGCTTTGGAATCTGTTCACAGAGAATTAAATACACCATATGGTGTCAGCTTAATGGGACCTTCCTATGTGAATCATGCATTTGATGGTGCGTTAATGTTATTATTTAATCCGTCTACAAAGGAAAACGGAGGAATTTTCTCACAGCCTCAGGGTTGGATTATTCTTGCAGAAGCATTGATGGGACACGGTAATCGTGCATTTGAGTATTTTGATGAATCTTCACCTGCATCTGCAAATGACAGAGCGGAGATTCGGAAATTAGAACCATATTGTCATGGACAGTTTACGGAAAGTATGGAATCACCTTATGCGGGACGTGCACATGTACATTGGCTGACCGGAACGGCTTCTACTGTTATGGTGGGATGCGTAGAGGGTATTCTTGGATTACGTCCGGATTTGGATGGATTAAAGATCAATCCGGCTGTTTCTTCGGATTGGAAAGAATTTACAATGGAAAAAGATTTCCGTGGAAGTCATTTGCATATCGCCGTAAAGAATCCAAACGGAAAAGAATCCGGAGTAACAAAGCTTACTTTGAATGGAACTGTTATGGAGAGCAATTATATTCCGGCAAATCTGTTAAAAGATAACAATGACATCATAGTGGAAATGTAATATATTCTATGTGGGAGAAAAAAATGGATATATTAGAAATTATAATTCATAACAAAATGATAATTGCCCCGATTTTAAGCTGGGCAGTGGCACAATTATTGAAAACAATCATCAATTGTGTATTAACAAAGGAGTTTAATCCGGAACGTCTGATTGGTGGCGGAGGAATGCCAAGTTCACATTCCGCAACGGTTATGGGACTTGTGTATGCAGCAGCATATTGTAAGGGATTTGATGGATTTGAATTTCCGATGGCATTAACATTTGCGTTTATTGTTATGTATGATGCCATGAATGTCCGGATGGAGACAGGAAAACAGGCTTTTATTCTGAATTATTTCCTGAAAAATGAGGAATTTAATAAAAGTCTGAAAGATGTGGATATCAAGGATAGACCAAAGCTGATTTTAAAGGAATATGTCGGACATACACCGCTTCAGGTAATTGCCGGTGTGTGTTTGGGATTATTTGTCGGTTATATGGTTTGTCGGTATTTGTAAGGTATAAAATTTATATGGATAGTAATACTAAAGAGGAAGATGGAAGGTCTTCCTCTTTTTTTATTGTGAGGTTAAACATGGAAGAAATTGAAAAAAACCAGATGGAACAAATGGATATGAAAAATAATCCTTATGGTTATAAAATTCATTTAATAAATATTATTGGGGAGATTGAGGGACATCAAAGTCTTGCGGTATCTTCAAAGACAACAAAATATGAATATCTGCTGCCGGAACTTGCAAAAGTAGAAGAGGATGCCGGCATTGACGGGTTACTTGTCTTGTTAAATACAATTGGAGGCGATGTGGAGGCAGGTCTTGCAATTGCGGAAATGATTGCCTCTTTGTCCGTTCCGGTTGTTACTCTGTTATTGGGCGGAGGACATTCCATTGGGGTGCCGCTTTGTGTATCGGGAGATTATTCTTTTATTGTTCCGACAGCAACGATGGTTATTCATCCAATCCGGATGAACGGACCGGTATTGGGAGTAAAACAAAATTATGAATATATTGATAAAATGCAGGATCGGATTTTGGCATTTACCTGTGCACATTCAGACATTTCGGAAGTGGATTTGAAAAAAATCATGTTTAACACAAAAGAACTGGCAAAGGATATCGGAACGGTTTTGGTTGGAAAAGAGGCGGTAAAGGCAGGTCTTGTAAATGAAGTTGGCGGAATCCGGGATGCTTTTTCTAAATTATATAGCTTGATAAATCAGAGAAAGAATAGTATTATGTAGATATTGTGGTGCTTTTCGCACAAAAACACAATTTATCGTATAAGGGAGGAATTTATTTGGCTGGTAAGAAAAAGAAAAAAGAAGAGTCATATATTGGAGAAATTGTAATCTGGATTATTACAGCCTGTATGCTGATTTTGGAATTGGCCAATTTTGGATTATGTGGTTTTGTAAATTATGTCAGTCAGTTTCTATTTGGTCTGTTTGGTATTACAGAATACATTTTACCGATATTTGTGATTGTATCTGCCTTTTTTCTTCATGTGAATGAATATAAAAAAAGAGCGGTTCAAAAAGTAATATTATCTGTATTCTTATTACTCTGCGTTGGTATGGTTGCACAGATGGGAACACATGTGACCGGAATAAAAGATATTTTTCTGCATGGTTTTCAGGATAAACGTGGTGGAGGTATTGTATGCGGAGGTATTGCATTTTTATTAAACCGGTTATTGGGAACCGCAGGTACATATATCGTAGTAATTCTTGCAATTCTGATTGGAATTGTATTTTTGACGGAAATTTCTGTCATTGAGGTAATCAAATCCCTGTTTCAGTTTTCAGATTCCGGGGATGACAGACAAAAGGAAAAGAAGAAAAAGACAGTAAGTAAAGAAATTGTCAGAGAAGACTATCCGGATGAAGTACCGGTTAAAAAGAAAAAAGGTTCTATGATGGAACAATTGACGGTATTGCCGCCTGAAACGGATAAGGGAATTATTCGTGCAAGTGAAAAACCGGTAAACACAAAAGAAGATGTGCATGAAATTACAATGACTTATCCGGTTCCGTTACCGGGTGAAGCAATGCAGGAAACAAAAAACGAAAAAACGAAACCCAAAAGAACACGTAGCAGAAAATCAGTAGTTCCGACGGTGGAACCGGTTGAGACAACGGAGCAGAATGTAACCGAAAAGATAGAAAACAAATCAGTATCCGCAAATGAAAAAGAAAAAAAACAGGAAGATATTCTGGTGGATATTAAACCGACGGAGTCGGAATCGGATTATCATTTTCCTCCAAGAGAGCTGTTAAAGGCAACCAAAACACAATCGATTAATAATGATGTGCAGATGCAGCAGAATGCCCAACAGTTAAAGGAAGTTTTGGAAAGCTTCGGTGTTGGTGTGACCATGCAAAATTATAGCTGCGGTCCATCTGTTACCAGATACGAAATGATACCGGATCAGGGCGTGAAGGTAAGTAAGATTACCGGTTTGGCGGATGACTTAATGATGAATTTAGCGGCACAAAGTATTCGTATTGAAGCTCCGATTCCCGGAAAACGTGCAGTGGGAATTGAAATTCCGAACGAGAAACGAAGCAGTGTTGGATTTCGTGAGTTGATTGATTCAGAGGCGTTTATCCGACATCCGTCAAAGTTGTCTTTTGCGGTCGGAAAAGATATAGAAGGAAATGTAATTGTAGAGGACATTGCAAAGATGCCGCATCTGTTGATTGCCGGTGCAACCGGTTCCGGCAAATCGGTTTGTACGAATACCTTGATTATGAGTATTCTTTATAAGGCAAGACCGGATGAGGTAAAATTAATTTTGATCGATCCGAAACAGGTAGAATTAAAGGTATATAACGGAATTCCGCATTTACTGACTCCGGTTGTGACGGATCCGAAAAAAGCTGCCGGAGCATTGAATTGGGCAGTTGGGGAAATGACGAAACGATATCAGTTGTTTTCAGAATGTAATGTCCGGAACATTCAAGGATACAATGCTAAGGTAAAGGAATTGGAATCATCGAAACAGGTTTCGGAGGTACATCTGAAACCGATGCCGCAGATTGTGATTATTGTGGATGAGCTTGCGGATCTTATGATGGTAGCGAAAGCTGAAGTAGAGGATGCAATCGTAAGACTGGCACAGCTTGCCAGAGCAGCAGGAATCCATTTGGTTATTGCGACGCAGAGACCTTCTGTAGATGTGGTTACCGGTCTGATTAAGGCAAACGTTCCATCGAGAATTGCACTTTCGGTTTCTTCCGGTGTGGATTCAAGAACCATTATTGACAGTGTCGGTGCGGAGAAATTACTGGGAAACGGTGATATGTTATTTTATCCGACAAATTATCCGAAACCGTTGCGTGTTCAGGGTGCATATATTTCAGATGATGAAGTGGTAAATGTTGTCGATTACCTGATAAAAAATAATGGAAAAGAAGAGTCAGAAGAAGATATTTCCGCACACTTTATTACCGCTGAGCCTCTGGCAGGAGGTACCAATACCGGAAACGGAGTGGTAGAAGACGGAAATGATGAGTATTTTGTTCAGGCGGGAAAATATATCATTGAAAAGGATAAGGCATCCATTGGTATGCTGCAGCGTATGTTTAAGATTGGATTTAACAGAGCCGCCCGTATTATGGATCAATTACATACTGCGGGAGTGGTTGGACCGGAAGAAGGTACCAAACCGAGACAGATTCTGATGACAATGGAGGAGTTTGAAACCTATATAGGTGCGCAGGAAGATTCGGATCAGGCAGTTTTTTGATAAAAGGGAAAATGCTATTGACGAATATATAAGCAATTACTAAAATGATGAGAAAGATAAAGAAGAGGAGAAAAACATGAAAACAGATATTCAGATTGCACAGGAAGCAGAGATGCTACATATCAGAGAAGTTGCCAAAAAACTTGATATTACAGAGGAAGAATTGGATTTATACGGAAAGTATAAGGCAAAACTTTCGGATGACTTGATCAAACGAATTGAAGGAAATAAAGAAGGTAAACTCGTGCTTGTTACAGCAATTAATCCGACACCGGCAGGAGAAGGAAAAACTACGGTTACCGTTGGTTTGGGACAGGCATTGGGTCAGATGGGCAAAAAAGCATCTATTGCACTTCGTGAGCCTTCTCTTGGACCATGTTTTGGTATTAAAGGAGGAGCTGCCGGCGGCGGTTATTCACAGGTAGTTCCGATGGAAGATTTGAATTTACATTTTACAGGTGATTTTCATGCGATTACTTCCGCAAATAACCTATTGGCTGCAATGTTGGATAATCATATCCAGCAGGGAAATGCATTGAATATTGATACCAGACAAATTGTATGGAAAAGATGTCTGGATATGAATGACAGAGTTCTTCGTAATATTGTTGTCGGTCTGGGAAGTAAGATGGACGGATATGTCAGAGAAGATCATTTTGTGATTTCGGTTGCTTCCGAAATTATGGCAATTTTATGTCTTGCAAATGATATGGAAGATTTGAAGGACAAATTATCAAAGATTATTGTTGCATATTCGGTGGATGGTAAGCCGGTTACGGCAGCAGACTTAAAGGCAGTGGGTGCAATGGCAGCCTTATTAAAAGATGCATTAAAACCGAATCTGATTCAGACATTAGAGCATACGCCTGCCTTTGTTCATGGAGGACCATTTGCCAATATAGCACATGGATGTAACTCTGTCAGAGCAACTAAACTTGCATTGAAATTATCCGATATCGTGGTAACAGAGGCAGGATTTGGCGCAGATTTAGGTGCGGAAAAATTCCTTGACATAAAATGCCGAAAAGCAGGTATTTCACCGGATGCGATTGTACTGGTGGCTACCGTGAGAGCATTAAAATATAATGGCGGTGTTGCAAAGGCAGATTTAAGTAATGAAAATGTTGAAGCATTGAAAAAAGGAATTGTTAACCTTGAAAAGCATATTGAAAACTTACAGCAATACGGAGTTCCTGTTGTTGTAA
This sequence comes from uncultured Lachnospiraceae bacterium, assembly GCA_934293575.1. Lineage (GTDB taxonomy): Bacteria > Bacillota > Clostridia > Lachnospirales > Lachnospiraceae > CAG-590. The sequence continues at coordinate 235,703 of CAKQYU010000001.1, forward strand.
CACTGAATCAGTTTATTACCGATACAGAAGAAGAATTGCAGTTTGTAAAAGACTTTGTAGAGAATAAGGGTTGCGATTTCGCTCTTGCCAAAGTATGGGAAAACGGTGGCGAAGGCGGACTTGAGTTAGCACAAAAGGTTGTTGATATTTTAGAAAACAAAGAAGCACACTTTAAGATGCTTTATGAAGATGATATGGCATTAGAAGACAAGATTGCCACCATTGCAACAAAGATTTACGGTGCAAACGGTGTCACTTATACACCGGCGGCAAAGAAACAGCTTAAGAAGATTGAAGAACTTGGATTTTCAAATTTGCCGGTATGCATGGCAAAGACGCAGTATTCGTTGTCGGATGATCAGACAAAATTAGGCCGTCCGACGGATTTTGATATTCATGTGCGTGATGTATATGTAAATGCAGGTGCGGGATTTGTGGTTGCAATTACAGGTAATATTATGACAATGCCGGGATTGCCAAAGGTTCCTGCGGCAGAGGGCATTGATGTTGTAGATGATAAAATTGTAGGATTATTCTAGTATAAGAAATTAAGCAATGGAGGAACAGGTATGGCACAATTGATTGATGGAAAAGTAATTAGCCAGCAGATTAAGGATGAACTGAAGGAAAAGGTTGCAGACTTAAAGGCTCATGGAAAAGAAATAGGAATGGCTGTCATTCAGGTAGGAAATGATCCGGCTTCAAGTGTTTATGTCGGCAATAAGAAAAAAGCATGTGCATATATTGGAATTCGTTCGGAAAGTTATGAATTACCGGAGGAAACCACACAGGATGAATTGCTTGCATTGATTGAAAAATTAAATGCAGATGATAAAATTCACGGAATTTTAGTTCAGCTTCCTGTTCCGAAACATATTGATGAGGATACCATCATTAAAGCAATTTCTCCAAAGAAGGATGTGGATGGATTTCATCCGCAAAGCGTCGGAGCACTTACAATCGGACAACCGGGATTTGTTTCCTGTACTCCGGCCGGTATCATTCAATTGTTAAAAAGAAGTGGCGTAGAGATAGAAGGAAAAGAGTGTGTGGTAATCGGCAGAAGTAATATTGTAGGAAAGCCGATGGCATTGTTGTTATTAAGAGAAAACGGTACCGTTACCATTACACATTCAAGAACAAAGAATTTAAAAGAAGTATGTAAGCGGGCAGATATTTTAGTCGTTGCAATCGGAAGACCAAAGATGATTGATGCTTCTTATGTGAAAGAGGGAGCGGTTGTAATTGATGTAGGAATCCATCGGAATGAGAACAATAAATTATGCGGTGATGTTGACTTTGACAGTGTAGAAAAAGTAGCTTCAGCCATTACACCGGTTCCCGGCGGAGTCGGACCGATGACAATTGCAATGCTGATGAATAACTGCGTTGAAGCCGCAACAATGTTTGAATAGGAATTTAGCTATGGTTAATATTTTATTTGTGTCTTTGGGCTGTGATAAGAATTTAGTTGACAGTGAAGTGATGTTAGGCTTATTACAGGCAAAGGGATATGCGATTACAAATGAAGAAGAAAATGCGGATGTAATAGTTGTGAATTCCTGCTGTTTTATCGGTGATGCAAAGGAAGAGAGCATAGAAAATATAATTGAACTCGGTAAATTAAAAGAAACCGGAAAATTAAAATCATTAATTGTAACCGGTTGTCTCGCACAACGTTATCAGGATGAGATTATGAAGGAATTGCCGGAAGTGGATGCGGTGATTGGGACAATGAGCATTGAGTCGATTGTTGAAGCGGTAGAGCAGTCCCTGAAGAAAAAAGGTTATACGCATTTTGAGGATTTAGGTTATCTGCCACAAAGTTATGACAAGCGTGTGATTACATCGGGAACCTATATGGGATATTTAAAAATTGCGGAAGGCTGCAACAAAAGATGTACCTATTGTATTATTCCGTCGGTTCGGGGAAACTACCGGAGTGTTCCGATGGAAGATGTGATGAAACAGGCAGAATATCTTGTTCAAAACGGAATAACGGAGTTGTGTCTGGTGGCACAGGAAACAACCGTGTACGGACTTGATTTATACGGAAAAAAATGCCTGCCGCAGCTTTTGAGAAAACTAAGCGAAATTCCGGAATTAAAATGGATTCGTATTCTTTATTGTTATCCGGAAGAAATTACGGATGAACTGATTGAAGAAATAAAAACCAATGACAAGGTTTGTCATTATATTGATATGCCGATTCAGCATTGTGAAAATACAATACTAAAACGTATGGGAAGAGCGACAACAAAGGAAGAAATAAAAGAACGGATTGCATTTATCCGTAAGGAGATTCCGGATATTGTTCTGAGAACTTCCCTGATAGCAGGATTTCCGGGTGAAACAAAAGAAGACCATGAGGCATTACTGGATTTTATTGATGAAGTTGAGTTTAATCGTTTGGGTGTCTTTACATATTCACCGGAGGAAGATACGCCGGCGGCATCTTTTGAACATCAGATAGCAGAAGAACAAAAGGAAGAATGGAAAAACGAAATTATGGCATTGCAGCAGGAGATTTCTTATGATCTGAATGCCAAAAAAGTAGGACAGGAACTTTGTGTTATTGTAGATGGATATATCTACAAAGATGATATGTACACCTGTCGTTCGTATATGGATGCTCCGGACATTGATGGACTGGTCTTTGTTCATTCGGATGAGGAGTTACTGTCGGGAGATTACATAAACGTGCGGATAACAGATTTTAATGAGTATGATTTGATAGGAGAGAGAATATGAATTTACCAAACAAATTAACAATTTTAAGAACAATATTGATTCCTTTTTTTCTGATTGCGTTATTATGTGATAAGATAAACGGCGGATTTGTTCCATATGGAAACTGGATTGCGTTATTTATTTTTGCGACAGCATCTATCACCGATATGTTGGATGGAAAGATAGCTAGAAAATACAATCTTGTTACCAATTTTGGAAAATTCATGGATCCGCTTGCGGACAAATTGTTGGTTTCGTCTGCATTGATAGCATTTGTTGAATTGGGACGTATTCCGTGCTGGATTGTCATTATCATCATTGCAAGAGAATTTATCATCAGTGGATTTCGTCTTGTTGCAGCAGATAAGGGAACGGTTATTGCCGCAGGTATCTGGGGTAAGGTTAAAACTGCAGTAACGATGGTTATGCTTTGTATCCTGATTGCTGATTTGGGAAGAATTTCAGCACTTCAAAATTATGCAGGTGGAATTCATGTGATTGAGAATGTATTGATTTATATTTCATTGATTTTAACGGTGGTTTCCCTGTTAGATTATTTGATTCATAATAAAGATGTTTTGTCAGATGTGAAATAACATAAAAAAATATAGATTTTTTGTTGAATTTATGAAAAAAATATCCTTGAAATAAAGGGATAAAAAGGCTAAAATATATATTGGCTAAAATTTGGTTTACAGATTAGTAAGCCTTATAATAAATTTATATGGAGGGCTAAAAATGAGCAATAAACTTACGTTGTCAGCAAGTGATCGTATTGCAACATTACTTGATGACTCAAGTTTCGTTGAGGTAGGTGCTTATGTAACAGCTAGAAATACCGACTTCAACACAAGTGACATTGAAACACCCGCTGATGGTGTCGTAACAGGTTACGGTACAATTGACGGAAGATTAGTGTATGTATATAGCCAGGATGCGACTGTATTAGGCGGATCTGTTGGTGAGATGCATGCCAAGAAAATCGCAAAGGTCTATGACATGGCACTGAAAATGGGTGCACCGGTTATCGGTCTGGTAGATTGTGCAGGTTTAAGATTACAGGAAGCAACCGATTCATTGGATGCATTTGGAAGTATCTTTTTGAAACAGGCAATGGCTTCCGGAGTGATTCCACAGATTACTGGTATTTTTGGTGTATGTGGTGGTGGTAGTGCAATTATTCCTGCATTATCCGATATTACATATATGGTTAAGGACGATGCTAAGTTGTTTGTGAATAGTCCGAATGCATTAGATGCAAATTATGTTGAGAAGTTAGATACTGCTGCAGCAACTTATCAAAGTGAAAATAATGCAGTAGTAGATGAAGTGTTAGAGGATGATGCAGCTGTACTTGGCAGAATTCGTCAGGTTGTTGCAATGCTTCCATCCAATAATGAGGATGATTCAAACTTTATCGATTGTGTAGATGATTTGAATCGTGAAATTCCGAATCTGGAAGGATTAAAGGATGATGCAAGAAGTGTATTAGCTCATATTTCAGACGGTAATGTATTTGTGGAATTGAAAAAAGAGTATGCAAAAGAGGTTGTTATCGGATTCATTAAATTAAACGGAACAACTGTAGGTTGTGTAGCAAATCAGGTTACAGATGGTGATACTGTATTATCAACAGATGGTGCAACGATTGCTGCTGATTTTGTAAACTTCTTGGATGCATTTAATATTCCGGTACTTACATTGACGAATGTGAAGGGATTTAAGGCAACGGTTGAAGAAGAAAAAACAATGGCAAAGGCAGTTGCAAAACTTACTTATGCATTTGCAAATGCAACCGTTCCAAAAGTAAACCTTGTAATGGGTGATGCAATGGGAAGTGCATATGTTGCAATGAATTCAAAGTCAATCGGTGCTGATATTGAGTATGCATGGAATACTGCAAAGATTGGAACAATGGATCCGGATAGTGCAGTTAAGATTATGTATGCAAAAGAACTTTCGGATGCTTCTTACGATAAAGATGTTGTAGCTTCAAAGAAGGCAGAGTATACAGAAAAGATGTCAAGTGCAATGGCGGCAGCAAAGCGTGGCTATGTTGATGATATTATTGAAGGTTCTGCAACAAGAAAACGTTTGATTGCAGCTTTTGAGATGTTATATACAAAAAGAGAAGAAAGACCTTTAAAGAAACATGGTGCAGTATAGGAAGGAGATAATCGTATGAAAATGAAAAAGATTGCTTTCGTATTTTCTATGATTGCCATGTTCTGTGTCTTGACTGCATGCAGCGATGGAAAAGAGAAATTGGGATTTAAGTACACGGATGCAAATATTATTGCAAGTACAATTGATGCTGCTGATCAGATGCAAGATGTTTCAGATGCACAGATTGCATACTGGGAAGATTCAGATAGTGAATTAGCCGATGCATATGTTACCGGAGTACAGAATTTCGAAAATGCAGCATCTGAATGTGGAGATTTTCTTGGTTATCATTCAAAAACAGGCGATGATATTTTAACGATTGATGAAGAAGAACTCAAACAGATGGATCAGGATACTATTAATACATGGTATGCAAATTTGATTGCCAATGTTGATGCAACAATAACCGAAGACGGAGATGTGGTAACCGTTGATTTGGTTGCGGCATATACGAATCGTGATGCAACATATTCTTTTACGTATGAACGTAATCCGGAATATGATTATGCATATGAGTTATATCAGCAACAGGTAAGTCCATATCGGGTGAAAGAAATCGTAGTAACACCGGATTACACATTTGCTGAAAAAATGGGAAAAGCAGCTGCTAATACATTAATGGGTATGGGAACGGTATTTGCTGTTTTGATTTTTATCTCATTAATTATCAGCCAGTTTGAACGTTTGAATAAGTTAATTACAAAGATAATAAATATTTCTTTCGGAAAGAAACAAAAGACAGAGGAAGAAAGTACACAGGTTGCAGCAGCTGCAACGGTTTCATCTGCTCAGACAGCAAATACATCAAATCCAATGGATGATGGAGCGTTAGTTGCGGTAATCACAGCTGCAGTGGTTGCAGCCAATACTGCAAACGGCGGAACGGATCGTTTAGTCGTACGTTCAATTAAAAAAGCAAAAAGATAATTATAGGAGGATTATATTATGAAGAATTATAGAATTACAGTAAATGGTACAGCTTATGATGTAGCAGTAGAAGAATTGGGTGCAGGTGCAGCTCCTGTAGCCGCAGCACCTGTGGCAGCAGCACCGGCAGCTCCTGTAGCCGCAGCACCTGTGGCAGCAGCACCGGCAGCAAGTGGCGCAGAAGGTGCCGTTAAGGTTTCCGCTCCAATGCCTGGTAAGATTTTAGCAATCAAGGCAAATGTTGGTCAGGCTTTGAAAAAAGGTGATGTAGTTATGGTATTGGAAGCTATGAAGATGGAGAATGAGATTGTTGCTCCTGCTGATGGAACTGTAGCCGGTATCAATGTAGCAGTTGGTGATAGCGTAGAATCTGGCGATACACTTGCTTCATTAAATTAATAGTTTAAACTGTTTATTAAGATAAGGAGGCAGTGTAATGGATTATATATGGTCAACATTGCAGAACTTAGGCGGACAAACAGCATTTGCAAATCTTTATTGGGGAAACTTTGTAATGATTGCTGTAGCTTGTGTGTTTCTGGTTCTTGCAATAAAATATGGTTTTGAACCACTTTTGTTGGTTCCGATTTCCTTTGGTATGTTATTGGCAAATATGTTTCCCGGTATCATAGCAGATGGCGGACTCTTGCATTATTTTTATATGTTGGATGAGTGGAGTATTTTACCATCTTTGATTTTCCTGGGTGTTGGTGCAATGACAGACTTCGGACCGCTGATTGCAAACCCAAAGAGCTTTTTGTTGGGAGCTGCGGCACAGTTCGGTATTTATTCCGCATATTTCTTTGCGATTATGATGGGATTCTCAGATAAGGCAGCAGCAGCAATTTCTATCATTGGTGGTGCCGATGGACCTACTTCGATTTTCCTTGCAGGTAAGCTTGGAATGGGTGGAACATTAATGGGACCGATTGCGGTAGCAGCTTATTCTTATATGGCATTGGTACCGGTTATTCAGCCACCGGTTATGAAATTGTTAACAACGAAAAAGGAACGTGAAATTAAAATGGAGCAGTTGCGTCCGGTTTCTAAGTTAGAAAGAATTCTCTTCCCGGTTATTGTAACAATTGTCGTTGTATTAATTCTTCCGACAACAGCACCGTTGGTAGGTATGTTGATGCTTGGTAACCTGTTCAGAGAATGTGGTGTTGTAAAACAGTTAACAGAAACCGCTTCTAATGCTTTGATGTACATCGTTGTTATTTTGTTGGGTACTTCTGTTGGTGCAACTACAACAGCACAGTCATTCCTGAATTGGTCAACAATTAAAATTGTTATTTTAGGATTGGTTGCATTTGTAATCGGTACAGCAGCAGGTGTATTGTTTGGTAAGTTAATGTGTCTTGTAACAAAGGGTAAGGTAAATCCTTTGATTGGTTCCGCCGGTGTATCGGCAGTTCCTATGGCAGCCCGTGTATCACAGAAGGTTGGTTCAGAGGCTGACCCAACAAACTTCCTGTTGATGCATGCAATGGGACCAAACGTTGCAGGTGTTATTGGTACTGCAGTAGCAGCTGGTACGTTTATGGCTATATTCGGAGTGTTTTAAACAGGCAAACATATTTGAATTTAAAAATATTATTGGAGGAATAAACAAATGGCAAATCAGGCAGCAAAACCGGTTAAAATTACCGAAACAGTTTTACGTGATGCACATCAGTCATTGATTGCTACACGTATGACAACAGAACAGATGCTCCCAATCATTGATAAGATGGACAAGGTTGGTTATCATTCCGTTGAGTGCTGGGGTGGCGCAACATTTGACGCATCACTTCGTTTCTTGAAAGAAGATCCGTGGGAGAGATTAAGAAAGTTAAGAGATGGATTTAAGAATACAAAATTACAGATGTTATTCAGAGGACAGAATATTTTAGGATATGCACCATACGCAGATGATGTTGTTGAATATTTTGTTCAGAAGTCAATTGCAAATGGTATTGATATTATCCGTATCTTTGACTGTTTAAATGATATTCGTAATTTGGAAACCGCTGTAAAGGCGGCAAACAAAGAAAAAGGACATGCACAGGTTGCTCTTTCTTACACATTAGGTGATGCCTATACAATGGAATATTGGAAAGATATGGCTAAGAGAATTGAGGATATGGGTGCAGATTCAATCTGTATTAAAGATATGGCAGGTCTTTTGGTTCCGACTGCAGCTACAGAATTAGTTCAGGCATTAAAGGATGGTAGTAGCTTACCGATTCAATTACATACACATTATACTTCCGGTGTAGCTTCTATGACTTATATGAAAGCTGTTGAGGCAGGATGTGATATTATTGATACTGCAATGTCTCCACTTTCTATGGGTACTTCACAGCCTGCTACAGAAGTTATGGCTAAGGCTTTTGAAGGAACAGAATATGATCCAGGATTCGATCAGAACTTATTGGCTGAGATTGCTGATTACTTCCGTCCACTTCGTGAGGAATGGTTAGAATCAGGATTGTTAAGTCCAAAGGTAATGGGTGTTAATATTAAGACTTTATTATATCAGGTACCGGGTGGTATGCTTTCTAACATGGTTTCCCAGCTTAAGGAAATGCATGCAGAAGATAAGTATGATGAAGTATTAGAGGAGATTCCAAGAGTTCGTAAAGACTTTGGTGAAATTCCACTTGTAACACCTTCTTCTCAGATTGTAGGTACACAGGCAGTATTAAATGTCGTATTAGGAGAGAGATATAAATCTCTTACTAAGGAATCAAAGGATATGTTAGTTGGTAAGTATGGTCAGACAACATTACCGGTTAATCCTGAAATTCAGAAAATGGCATTGGATGCACTTGGTATGGATAAGCCAATTACTTATCGTCCGGCAGATGATATTAAGCCACAGTTAGAGTCTTTAGAGAAAGAAATGGCTCAGTACAAGCAGCAGGATGAGGATGTGCTTTCTTATGCATTGTTCCCACAGGTTGCTACAGAGTTCTTTAAGTATAGAGAAGCTCAGCAGACAAAGGTTGATGCATCGGTTGCCGATACAGATAATGGAGTATATCCGGTATAATATATGATTGTTTAGGGCGTATGCGACTTGTTCGTATGCGCCTTTTTTATTGTCTTTCCATAATGGTTATGATAGAATCAGATATTGGTATATTTTCAATTGGAAGAGATTAAAGAAGGTATTAGATATGTCAGAGATAATTGTAATCGGTGGTGGAGCAGCCGGAATGATGGCGGCTATATTTGCTGCTAAAAACGGTAATCGGGTAACATTGATTGAAAAAAATGAGAAATTAGGAAAAAAATTATTTATTACGGGAAAGGGAAGATGCAATTTTACAAATGCCTGTGATATAGAGGATTTGTTCCAAAATGTTGTAACGAATCCCAAATTTTTATATAGTGCGTTCTATACTTTTTCAAACGATATGGTTATGGATTTTTTTGAAAAACTGGGAATGCCTTATAAGATAGAACGTGGAAACCGGGCATTTCCGGTATCGGATCATTCGTCGGATGTAATAAAAGCCTTGGAAAAGGAAATGAAACGACTAGGTGTCTGTATTTTGCTTCATACCAGAGTGAAGTCGTTGCTGATTGAAAATCAGATATGCAAAGGTGTAGAACTTTTGAAGAATAAAAAAATATATGCGGACAGTGTAATTGTAACAACAGGCGGAATTTCCTATCCAAGAACGGGAGCCTGCAAAGATGGATATGAATTTGCAAAGCAGGCAGGGCATACGATTGTAACACCGAGTCCGTCCCTTGTGCCAATGGAATTGTCTGATAGCTGTTGTAAAGATCTGATGGGGATTTCTTTGAAAAATGTATCTGCAACGATTTATGCAGATGGGAAAAAGGTTTATTCTGATTTTGGGGAGATGTTATTTACCCATTTTGGAGTCAGTGGGCCGATTATAATAAAGGCGAGCGCATATATTCAAAAATATCTGCAAAAAGAATTGTCCCTTAAAATAGATTTGAAACCGGCTCTTGATGAAAAACAGTTGGATGAGCGGATATTAAAGGATTTTCAGTTGTTTCAGAATAAGCAGTTGAAAAATGCATTGGATAAATTGTTGTTACGTGCTTTGATTCCGGTTGTGATTGATAAGAGTGGGCTGGATGGAGATAAAAAAGTAAATGAACTGACGAAGGAAGAGCGTAAAAAATTGGGCGAAACGATTAAGAATCTTCCTTTTATGATTACCGGTCTTAGAGGATGGGACGAAGCAATCATCACAAAGGGTGGAGTTTCGGTAAAGGAAATTGATCCCGGAACTATGGAGTCCAAGCTTACCGGCGGATTGTATTTTGCAGGTGAAGTTCTGGATTTGGATGCGTTGACCGGTGGCTTTAATTTACAAATTGCGTGGTCAACGGGATATTTGGCAGGAATTTCCTGCTAAGTGTGTCTTTTGTTCTGACCAATGAGATTTTATTCAGGATTCATTGGTTCCCCGGACAATAATAATATCGTTCATTTTTAATACGGTATCTTTTTGTGGAAGAATGGATAAACCATCACGTAATACAAGGTAAATGGTGGATGGATCCATTTCTTCTACTTCTTCAATTGTTTTCCCGGCGTAATTTCTGTCTACCAAAATCTCAGCAATTTCTTTAATATCGTTTTCTCTGAAGTTTACCAGACTACTTTTTCTCTGATACTGTTCAACGAATCCGGCACTGATAATACCGGTTGGGATGGCAACCACGCCGACTCCGAGGTAGGCAATGCAGATTGCCATGACCTTTCCTAATATGGTGATTGGATAAATATCACCGTATCCTACCGTCAGGAGTGTGGACATACTCCACCAGATGCCGCTGAAGGCATTCTGGAAAACATCCGGTTGTGCATCGTGTTCCACGCTGTACATACATAAGCTGCTTGCAAGCATCAGAACAAAAACGATAAAAACAGAGGACAATATCTGGTTTCTTTTTTCATATAAAACAGTTGTTATGACATTGAAGGAATCATATTTGGAATTTAACTGGAACAGGTGGAAAATTCTGGCAACCCGTAACATTCGGAAAATAACAAAACCGGAAAGAAAAAATGCAGGAACAATCGTCAGAAAATCAATGATACCATCAAATGAAAGGATAAACCGAAGCCTTGCTTTTGTTTTTTTCATACCGACATATAGGTAATCTGCTGTCCAGATTCTCAGCATATATTCGATACAAAAAATGACAAGTGTAATGATTTCAACACTATGGAACAGAACCGAAAAGGATGATAATTCATCAAATGTCATTAAAAAAGTTACTATAATATTGGCTGATATCGTTATCGTAATAAAGATGTCAAAAAACTTACTGATATGGTTGCTTTTGTCTCCGATTTGAATAATATTGAATACTTTTTGTTTCATTGCATACCTCTTTTATAATCCATGATTTCAATATTTTAACATAACTTGGTTTGCGTGGCTATATGTATTGTATGTCATATGACTTTCGTTTACCTGTTTTTACATTTGTTTATTCATATTAAATATGATATGATGATGCAGTAGAAATGACAGGAAAGAGGGATGAAATATGGCAGCAATCGCAATTGACGGTCCTGCTGGTGCGGGAAAAAGTACCATTGCAAAGAAAGTAGCAAAAGAGTTAGGGTATATTTACGTGGATACAGGGGCATTGTACAGGGCAATTGCTTATTATCTGTTAACAAATCAGATTGATATAGATAATGAAGAAAGCCTGACAAAGGCATGTGACCGGATTACCATCCGGATTGCATACGAGCAGGATGCACAACAGGTTTATCTGAATGAAGAAAATGTTACGTCATATCTGCGTACCGAAGAGACGGGAAATATGGCATCAAAGTCTTCTGCAAAACCACAGGTAAGGGCAGCATTATTGGATTTGCAACGGAATATGGCAAAGGAATATGATGTTGTAATGGACGGAAGAGACATTGGAACGAATGTATTACCGGATGCAGAGGTAAAAATATATCTGACGGCATCTTCAAAAGAACGGGCAAAAAGAAGATATAAAGAACTTGTGGAAAAAGGTGAAACCGCAGATTTTGATAAGATTGAGGCGGATATTATTGAACGGGACAATCGGGATATGAATCGTGCAATTGCTCCTTTAAAGCAGGCGGAAGATGCGGTTTTGGTTGACAGTTCGGATATGTCCGTTGCACAGGTGGTGGATACTATTTTAACATCAGCAAAGAATAAATTATAATCAGGTGAAATATGGAAGTATTATTGGCAAAAACAGCAGGATTTTGTTTTGGAGTGAAACGTGCGATTGATATGGTCTATGATCAGGTTGAAAAAGGAAATGTATATACCTATGGACCGATTATTCATAACGAAGAGGTAATTAAAGATTTAGAATCAAAGGGTGTAAGGATTATCCATTCCATTGATGATTTTGATCAGATACAGGGAGACGGAATTGTTGTTATCCGTTCTCACGGAGTTGAAAAAAGTATCTACGATAAAGTAAAAGAAAAAAATATGGAATTGGTGGATGCAACCTGTCCGTTTGTAAAAAAAATCCATAATATTGTTAATCAGGACAGCAAAGACGGAAGAAAAATTATAATTATTGGAGATATTACACATCCGGAAGTGCAGGGAATTATGGGATGGTGTAATGGAGAGCCGGTGGTGGTGGATTCTGTAGAATCTGCGGAAAAATTGTCCTTTGGTGCCGATGAAAGTATCAGTGTGGTATCCCAAACGACATTTAATCACAAGAAATTCAATTCAATAGTTGAAATTTTTGAGAAAAAAGGTTATAATACTATCGTTTATAACACCATATGCAATGCAACGGAGGAAAGACAGAAAGAAGCCGCTTTCATAGCAAAGCAGGTTGATGCAATGATTGTAATTGGTGGAAAGAACAGTTCAAACACACAAAAGCTATATGAGATTAGCAAAAAAGAATGTGCGAATACTTACTATATACAGACACTCGTTGACTTGGATTTAGCTACTTTTGAATCCGTTGGTAGGGTAGGTATTACAGCAGGGGCATCTACCCCTAATCATATTATTAAGGAGGTTCATGGTAGCATGGCAGAAGATTTTGGAAAATTATTGGAAGAACAGTTTGCTGAGGAAAATAAAATCAGCACTGGTAAGATTGTAAAGGGAACGGTTATTAGTGTAAAGGAAGATGAGATTATCCTTAACATTAATTATAAGGCTGATGGTATCATCACAAAGAATGAGTTCTCAAATGATCCAAGCATTTCATTAACAGAGAAAGTACACGAAGGTGATGAAATTGAAGCCAAAGTTATTAAAACAAACGATGGCGAAGGTCAGGTTTTATTATCTGTAAAACGTGTTGCAGCAGAAAAAGCAAATGAAAAATTAGAAGAAGCTTACAACAATGGAGAGACATTAAAGGGTGTTGTTACACAGGTTGTAAACGGTGGATTAAGCGTTGCAGTAGATGAGGCAAAGGTATTTATTCCTGCAAGCCTTGTATCGGATACATTTGAAAGAGATTTATCAAAATACATGAATCAGGAAATTGAATTCAAGATTACCGAATGTAACCCACGTAAGAGAAGAATTATCGGTGACCGCAAAGTTTTGGTTGCTGCTAAGAAGCAGGAATTAAAAGAAGCTTTATTTGCAAAGATTCAGGTCGGAGACAGAGTAAAAGGTACTGTTAAGAACGTAACTGATTTTGGTGCATTTATTGATTTGGGCGGAGCAGACGGATTACTTCATATTTCAGAAATGTCATGGGGAAGAGTCGATAATCCAAAGAATGTATTCTCAGTAGGCGACGAAGTAGAAGCTATTATCAAAGATATTCAGGGTGAGAAGATTGCATTAAGTCTTAAGTTTGAAGAGACAAATCCTTGGGTGAATGCAGCTGAAAAATATGCAGTTGGTAATGTGGTTAAGGGTAAAGTTGCCCGTATGACTGATTTTGGTGCTTTTGTTGAATTAGAGCCGGGTGTAGATGCATTACTTCATGTTTCACAGATTTCAAGAGAACGTATTGAAAAACCATCAAGCGTATTATCTGTTGGACAGGAAATTGAAGCTCAGGTAGTTGATTTCCGTTTGGACGACCATAAGATTAGCTTAAGCATGAAGGCGTTACTTCCTGAAGAGTCGGTTGAAGATGTTGTAGAAGAAAGTGATGCAACAGAAGAATAAAATGCAGTGAAGATAGAACCTCGCCTTACGTTTAAAGGCGGGGTTTTTTTATGAGGGGTTATTTATGTTGTATGATTATGAAAGTTTTAAAACGGATGTTTATGGCTTGACTAATATTAATTTATCCATGTATAAGGAACGTCAGATGAAACGTCGTATTGAATCCTTAATGACAAGAAAGGGATATCGGGATTTTCAATCATATTATCATGCCATGGAAAAAGATGAAGCTTTGTTGCGGTCTTTTGTAAGTTATTTAACGATTAATGTTTCGGAATTTTACCGGAATCCGAAGCAATGGGAATTTTTTGAAAAACAAATGATTCCGTATCTGATAAAAAATTTCGGAGAAAAGATACATATATGGAGTGCAGCATGTTCAACAGGTGATGAACCTTATACCATTGCAATGCTTTTGGCAAGGCATATGCCTTTAAGTCAGGTGCATGTGTATGCAACGGATATTGATGAGGATGTGTTGGCGTTTGCAAAGCAGGGATTGTATTCACAAAGAAGTTTGGAACACTTGCCAAAGGATTTGCTGGCAGCTCATTTTATTCCGGTTTCAAAGGGATATCAGATAAAGGATGATATAAAACAGTGTGTAGAATTTCGAAAGCATAATTTGCTGGAGAATCGATATCCGACGGGCATGCACATGATTGTTTGCCGGAATGTAGTGATTTATTTTACGGATGAAGCAAAGGAATATGTATATCGGAATTTTTATAAATCCTTATGTAAGGATGGCGTATTATTTATCGGAAGTACAGAACAGATTATACATGCAAAAGAGATAGGATTTCAGGCAAAGGATTCTTTCTTTTATCAGAAATGCAGTGAAATAACCGGATAAGAATATCCGGTTATTTTAGTGTGTGTAAGACGTTGAGCAGATATTTTTTCCGGTTGTCTTCCGTGTTATTTAAAAAGCTGTCCAATGTCTGGAAACTTGTTTTACCGGTGGCGGTTTTACGGAAGGCTTTTGTGGTTGTGTCATCGGTAAAATATGGGATGAAACAATCCTCTTTCTTAATATAACAGTTGTTTTTGGTTGCCTTAATCCGATTACAGGGTTCTACATATCCTGCCACACTTTTATGGATTGCCATATCTTCCTGTGGCAGATAATAATAATTTTTATAATCGGTAATAAAATAAAACAATGTATCCTGACAGATTGGAATGGATAGGACCCCATGGTTTTGGTATGCATTCAAATAGAAATCCTGATATTGATACAAAATTCTTTTTGGCAGTTGTAAAATATCCGGAAATTCAAAGGATATATTTAATTTTTGTGTGTTATGATCCACTTCAAAATATAATTTACGGATTGTTAGCTCCTGAAAAAAAGATACATAATTCAGAATCTGACTAATCTGTGGCATACCAAGTAAATCATCCTTGTTATGTAATAATAAAAGCTGTTCATACTCGGATGTCGGTTTTGCAACGTAGCGCTGATAAATGGGAATCAGTTCTCCGCCGGAATAGGTATCCGTGCGTTCAATCCGTAAAAATTTCTCAATCGAAATCTGTTTCATATTGGATAATCCCAAACAGTTTTTATAAGGTTTTATTGCCTTGAAAATATCAATCTGAGTCAGACGTTCTTTTACATCAAATGGAATTTGCAAGGCTTCGGCTTTCTGGCTTAAATAAGGAAGATCAAAGCCGTTTCCGTTAAAATGTACTAAATGAGTAAAAGATTTAGAAAATTGCAGGAAAGCTTGTATTAAATTTCCTTCATCATTTTCGTCCTCGTTAAACCACTGGAGGATTTCAATATTCCTGTCCTGATAGTACAGAACGCCAATTAGATACAGGGTTGTATTTTTGGCGGAAAAACCGGTTGTTTCAATATCAAAAAACAATGTTTTGTCATATGGACACTTGTTGGTGATAAAAACCGGCAATTGATATTCTTCACTGATTGGAATCGTATAATGTATTTCTTTCACTTGTCTACCTCATTTGTGCTATCTATATATAGTAATTCTATCATAGCATAATTCATTATGATGTGGTATAATGAATTTTAGTTTGAGATAAATTATAACGTGAGGTTTTTATGATTGGCTATATAAAGGGAAAAGTGACGGATATAACAGATAATGCGATTGTTTTGGAAAAAGACGGAATTGGTTTTTTTATATATACATCACAGCTTGTGATTGCAAATTTAAGCATGAATCAGGAAACGGTAACAATTTACACCCATATGCATGTAAGGGAAGATGAGATTTCATTATTTGGATTTTTGTCAAAGGAAGAATTGGAAATGTTTCGGATGTTATTAACGGTAAATGGTGTCGGCCCGAAGGCTGCATTATCTATTTTATCGGTTTTGTCTGTGCCGGATTTGATTTGCGCAATTGTTTCGGGAGATACGTCTTCCATAAAAAAAGCAAATGGAATTGGTGCGAAAGGTGCCGGCAGAATTATTATGGAATTAAAAGATAAAGTTTCTTTGGATACGGTTGGAGATACGTTACAAAATGATACTGCCAATATTTCTGTGTCAGACGGAGCGGTTATGAATGCAGTGCTGGCATTGACCAGTTTGGGATATAGTGAATCGGAGTCACGTAATGCAATCGGAAAGGTTGCCGGTTATGAAACAATGACAACGGAGGAATTGTTAAAACATGCATTACGGAACATATAATTTGTGGAGTTGAAGCGTTGGAGAATATAAATTTATGATTGACAGAATGATAAGTACCCAGATTATGCCGGAAGATATAAAGATAGAAAATAATTTAAGACCTACGATGCTGGCAGATTATATTGGGCAGGAAAAAGCAAAGAAAAATTTAAAGGTGTTTATTGAGGCTGCCAAGAACAGACAGGAGGCACTGGATCATGTTTTGTTATATGGTCCGCCGGGACTTGGAAAAACAACGATGGCTGCAATTATTGCCAATGAAATGGGAACGAATTTAAAAATAACTTCGGGACCGGCAATTGAAAAACCGGGAGAGCTTGCGGCAATCTTAAACAATCTGAATGAGCATGACGTATTGTTTATTGATGAGATTCATCGATTAAATCGTCAGGTAGAAGAAGTACTTTATCCGGCTATGGAAGATTTTGCAATTGATATATTAATTGGAAAAGGACAGGCTGCCAGAAGTATCCGGTTGGATTTGCCGCACTTTACACTGGTGGGAGCAACGACGAGAGCCGGTATGCTGACAGCACCGTTAAGAGACCGCTTTGGTGTGGTGAATCGTTTGGAGTTTTATACAGTTGACGAGCTTGCCATGATTGTAAATCGTTCGGCGAATGTTTTGGAAGTAGATATAGATGAAGCAGGAGCGGTTGAAATTGCCAGACGTTCAAGAGGAACTCCGAGACTGGCAAATCGTTTATTAAAGCGGGTAAGAGATTTTGCACAGGTTTCATTTGATGGGATGATAACAAACGAAGTTGCAAAAACAGCATTGGATCAGTTGGAGGTGGATTCCTTTGGACTGGATCAGATTGACCGCAACATAATTCTTACAATGATAGAAAAATTTGGTGGGAAACCGGTTGGACTGGATACACTTGCAGCATCAATCGGTGAGGATCCCGGAACCATAGAAGATGTATATGAACCATATCTGATTCAGAATGGATTGATTAACCGGACTCCGAGAGGAAGAGTGGTAACGGAAAACGGATACCGGCATTTTGGATTAGAACATTTATTAGATAAAGGAGAGTAAGGATGGCAGATAAAAATGATATTCCAGTAGTTATTAATGGTAGAATTTATAATTTGAGCGGATATGAAGATACGGACTATTTGCAGGAAGTTGCAAACTACATGAACAGTAAAATTTCTGAGTGTAAAACAGCAGAGGGATTTCGCAGATTAAATCCGGAATATCAGAATATATTACTTGCGATTAATATTGCAGATGATTACTTTAAAGTAAAAAATGAAACCGGAAAGTTATCTGCACAGGATGATGAGAAAGAAAAACAGATTTATGATTTGCGTCATGAAGTGATTGAACAGCAGATTAAGTATGAATCATCCATGCGTCTGGTGGAGGAATACAAGGAACAGGTAAATGCCTTGCAAAGAAAGATTATTCAGTTAGAGGCAGAAAAAACAAGACAGGATTAATTGGTGAACATTATGACAAAACCGGAGATTCTAGCTCCTGCCGGCTCAATGGATGCCTTGAAGGCAGCTGTGGCAGCCGGCGCGGATGCGGTCTATTTAGGTGGCAGTAAATTTGGTGCCAGAGCCTATGCGGATAATTTTGATGAGCAGCAGCTTATAGAGGGAATTGAATATTGTCATTTATATGGTGTTAAGGTTTATCTGACTGTTAACACCTTATTTCGTGATGATGAATTACAGCAGTTATACGATTATCTGATCCCATTTTATTGTGCGGGACTGGATGCGGTAATTGTACAGGATTTGGGTGTGGTGGCTTTTGTGTCGGAACATTTTCCGGGACTGGCAATCCATGCATCGACACAGATGTCCGTCACAACCGCATATGCATATGAATGGCTGCAAAAATACGGAGTAACACGAATCGTTCCTGCCAGAGAGCTTTCACTTGAAGAACTTAGGAAGTTAAAGCAGGTAAATAATGCACCGGAATTAGAGGTTTTTGTGCAGGGAGCAATTTGTTATTGTTATTCCGGTCATTGTCTGATGAGTTCCTTTCTTGGTGGACGAAGTGGTAACAGGGGACGTTGTGCACAACCGTGCCGTTTGACCTATCAGATGTCGGATGCAAGCGGAAAATGCATAAATGCATCGGAACCGTATCTGTTAAGTCCTAAGGATTTATGTGGTCTTTCCCATGTAAAGGAATTGATGGAAGCGGGCATTGATTCTTTTAAGATAGAGGGAAGAATGAAGAAACCTTCTTATGTGGCAGCCTGTGTTTTGGCATATCGAAGGGTTGTGGATGCCTGTATGAATCATACGTTAACAGATGACTTGCTCAAACAGTGCCGGAAGGATATGGCATCGGTATTCAATCGCGGTGGATTTACAGATGGTTATTTCAAAAAAAATAATGGCAGGGATATGATGTCAATGCATGATCCGGGAAATGCAGGTGTCCGGATTGGAAAGATTTGTTCCAAAAACAAAAATCAAATTGAGGTTGAACTTTGTGAGGATGTTCATAAGGGGGATTTGTTTTTGGTCAATACACAGGATGAGGAGATTCATCTGACGTGTAACGTGGATGCAAAAAGTAAACGCCGGATTTTTTTGAATACACCAAATGGGAAGAAGATAACAGTAAATACACCGGTATACCGTATGCAGGATGCTTTTTTGGAATCTGAATTAAAACAACTGATGATGTCCGATAAAAAGATTTTCCTTACGGGAAGTTTGCAGTTACAGGTTGGTCAGCCGGCAAAATTACAACTAAATTACGGACAATATCAGGTTTGCAGGGAAGGAAATGCAGTTGATAAAGCTTCCAAACAACCGATAACAGAAAAGGTTGTCCGTGAAAAAATGATGCAGCTTGGCAATACAAAGTATCAATGGAAACAATTGACGATTGATTTAGATGACGATGCTTTCTTTTCTATGAAAGAATTAAAGGAGCTCCGCAGGGAAGGTATTGCAGATTTAGAACGGGAGATTTTAAAATCGTTTTGTAGAAACCGGGTGCCTGTAAAAGAAACAAAGAGTCCGGTTACGCAATTATCAGCAAATGACTTTATAAAATCGGAAACGCCGATTGTACAGATTTCATCGGTTGAACAGATGGAGGGACTGATTTCTTACAAAAAAGTGAAGGATATCTATATTGATTTGCAGTATTTTCAAATTGAGGATATAATTCATTTGTGGAATGTGTATTCCGGTTATCGTTATTATATTGTGTTACCGCCGGTTTTTCGTATTGTTATGCAGGAAGAATTTATGGATTTGTTAAAGCGGTTTTCCAACAATATAAAAGGAATTGTTGTACGGAATCTGGATGAATTTTCTTATCTTAAATCAATAGCGTATGATGGGGAAATTATTGCGGATTACAGCTTGTATACCATGAACCGGTATGCGTTGGAAAATTATTCGTGGAACCGGGACACCCTTCCGGTGGAATTAAATGAAAAGGAACTGTTAAGGCGTGTTGATGACAGAAATTCAAGCGAATGGATTGTTTACGGTTATCAGCAGTTAATGATATCAAAACAGTGTATCTGTAAGAATACTTACGGTTGTAAAAAAGATAATCGATGGGAACATATAACGGATCGTTACAAAAAACGATTTCCGGTACGGATGGTTTGTAAGTATTGTTATAATTTAATTTATAATAATACACCGACGGTGTTGTTTGATGTCAGAACGCCGTTATTACAAAAGAAGAATTTAAGACATCGGCTTATTTTTACGATTGAGGATAAACAACAGACACAAGCGGTTTTGGACTGCTATTTTAATCACAGAAAATACGAAGGGGAATATACCAGAGGACATTTTAGTCGTGGAGTAGAATAATGGGAAATATTATAATTAATATATCAAAATTTGCAAATATCATATTGATGATTCTTTACACAACTTCCTGCCTGAAATCTTTTAAAGACGGTGAGGAACGGGAAAAGAACCAAAGATTAAACAAACAGATTATTTATGTTTTTCTGTTTCATTTTCTGTGTTATCTGACACTGGCAATCAGTAATCCGGATCAGATTAAAGAAATTATGATTTTCTATGGATTGCAGATATTTATAGCAACCATATATATGTATATTTATCATTATATCTATCCGTATTCATCTAGAATGATCGCCAATAATATGTGCTTTCTGATGTTGATTGGATATATTATGTTAACTAGATTAAGCTTTGGTCTGGCAAAACGTCAATTTATAATTGCGACCGCCACATTATTGCTGGTTTCCTTTATCCCGGCAATTATGGACAGGTATAAGAATCTTAGAAATTATGGTATTTATTATGGAATTATAGGAATTGTTGCATTGTGTTCCGTATTTGTAATCGGTGTAGAAAAGGGTGGTTCAAGAAACTGGATTCAGTTTGCGGGTATTTCCATCCAGCCTTCCGAACTGGTCAAAATCCTTTTTATATTCTTTATTGCGAGTATGTTGTCAAAAAGCAGAGATTTCAAACAGGTTGTTATTACAACCGTTCTTGCCGGAATCCATATGATTATTCTGGCTCTGGAAAAGGACTTGGGAGCCGCCCTAATCTTTTTTGTAATATTTATTACTATGATTTATGTAGGAACGGGAAAAATTCGTTATCTGATTCTTTATCTGGGCGGTGGAGCTGCCTGTGTGGGACTTGCATTTATGCTGTTTAAAGACCGCTTGTTTGACCATGTAATGATTCGTGTCAATGTATGGAAGAATCCATGGGCAGATATCAGCGGAACCGGTTATCAGATTACGCAATCTTTGTTTGCAATCGGAAGCGGAGGATACTTTGGTACCGGTTTGACAAAAGGATCTCCGACCTATATTCCGGTTAGTGAAAGTGATTTTATTTTCTCGGCAATCTCAGAGGAATTTGGTGTGATTTTTGCAATTGCCATGGTTGTGGTCTGTTTTTGCTGCTTTTTATCCTTTATTGGCATTGCGATGAAGGTGCGGAATCGTTTTTACAAAACAATGGCATTCGGTTTTTCGGTTTGTTATATTTTCCAGACATTTTTGTCAATCGGTGGTGTGACAAAATTTATTCCTTCAACAGGTGTAACGATTCCTTTGGTCAGTTATGGTGGTAGTTCGGTGTTAAGTTCGCTGGTAATGTTTTCCATTATGCAGGGAATCAGTACAATAGAAAATAAAGAGGCAAAGAAAATTGAAGAAGAAAGAAGACAAATTGAAGAAGCAGGGCAGGCGTAAGAATAGCCGGAAAAAAGAATTGAATCCGGCATTGCTTACTCCGGAACAGAAAGCTTTTTTGGAAAGAGAAGAAAAAATTGACAAAATTAATACAAAACTGAATAAACCCATTATAGGAATCACATACTTGTTTGGCTTCCTGTTTTTGGCAATGATCGGATATATCGTGTATTTTATGTCTGTGGAAAAGGATCAGATTCTGGCAAATGCTGCCAATCCAAGGCTTGACAGTTATGCAGAAAATGTCAATCGGGGTGATATTGTAACAAGTGACGGAAAGGTGATTGCAACCGGCGACAGTGATGAGCGTTCCTATCCGTATGGAGATTTATTTTGCCATGCTGTGGGTTATGCAAGTTATACAAAAGCCGGAATTGAGCTGGTCGGCAATAACTATTTGATTGACAGTCATTCCAATATTGCAGAACGCTTTTTAAGAACCTTAAGGGACGAAAAAAATGAAGGAGATACGGTTGTTTCCACTTTGAATTATGAAATGCAGCAGACGGCATATAACGCATTGGGAAATGCAGATGGTGCAGTGGTAGTGATGGAGCCGGATACCGGAAAGATTCTTGCAATGGTATCCAAACCGGATTTTGACCCGAATAATATAGATGAAGTTTGGAAAGAAGCCAATTCAGAGGGTTCAACCAGTTCTGTATTGTTAAATCGTGCCAGTCAGGGGTTGTATCCGCCCGGTTCGACATTTAAGGTGCTGACCACTTTGGCGTATATGCGGCAGTATCCGAATGATTATGAAAATTATTCTTATAATTGTGTGAATGAGGAAAATGTTTTTAATGGAGTAACCGTTCATTGTTTTGGAAGAAAAACACATGGAACGGAAAACCTCGCAGATGCTCTGGCAAATTCCTGTAATCAGGCTTATGCGGATATTGGTACGCAGCTGGATGTAGATGAATGGAGAGATATGTTGGAAACCTTTTCGTTTAATAAGAATCTGCCGTATGTAGATGCCAGTGCAACGAGCCGTTTTTATCTGGATGGTACATCTGACAAGGGATTTGTTCCGCAGACTGCATTTGGTCAGGGAGATACATTGATTACACCTTTGCATAATGCAATGATTATGTCCACTATCGCAAATGGTGGATTGATGATGAAACCTTATATGATTGACAGTATTGAAACATATAAGGGAACGCGAATCAAAAAGTTTTCACCTTCAAGTTATGAAACGCTGATGGAACCGGAAGAGGTAGAGGTATTATCTACTTATCTGAGAGGTGTTGTGACATCGGGAACGGCTGCGTCTTATTTTGACGGAGCACCTTATGAGGCTGCGGGAAAAACAGGAACGGCTGAGTACTCAAACGGAGAACATGATTTTTCGTGGTTTGTGGGCTATGCAAATGTAGATGATCCTGACATTGTTGTCAGTGTTGTTGTAGAGGAATCGGATGTCAATGGAATAAAGGCAACAGCGGTTGCAAGACAATTGATGGATAAATATTATTCCTTGCCAAGAGGACAATAAATTGTTATACTATTTGTAATTTAGTAACGCACCAAAGTGAGCGTTTGCTCACGGTATAGGAGGAACAGCTATGATAGAAGCAGTAAGCTGTGGAGGTGTGGTAATCTTCAGAGGAAAAGTGTTATTACTTTATAAGAATTACAAGAACAAGTATGAAGGCTGGGTTCTTCCAAAGGGAACAGTGGAAGAAGGCGAGGAGTACAAGGAAACAGCTCTTCGGGAAGTTAAGGAAGAAACCGGTGTGACGGCACAGATTATTAAATATGTGAATAAGAGCAATTATACCTTTAATACTGCTTGTGATGTGGTAAATAAGGATGTACATTGGTATCTGATGATGGCTGACAGTTATTACAGCAAACCTCAAAGAGAGGAATATTTTATGGATTCCGGATACTATAAGTTTCATGAAGCATATCATTTGCTAAAGTTTCCGAATGAAAAACAGATTTTGGAACAGGCGTACAGTGAGTATCAGGATTTGAAGCAAAGTAATTTATGGGGTTCCAAAAAATATTTCTAGAATATTATGTTTAAAAGAGACCGAAATTTTCGGTCTTTTTTAAACATAATATTAGAAGTATGATATGTGAAAGGCTATGAAATGAAAAAAACAATTTTAAATGTTTTGATGATTGTCTGTATTTTGGTTGCAGTCGGTTGCGGAGGATATTTAGGATATTATTACTATACCAGTTATCAGACAGAAAATGAATTTGATGATTTAAGAAATCTGGTATCGGATAAAAAGACAACAAAAAGGACGGATCAGACAGATTCTGAGGAAGAATTTGTTGATGTGGACGGCGTTTTCATACAAAAGAAATTTGAACAGTTATATAAAAAAAATAAAGATTTTATCGGCTGGATAACCATTGACGATACACATATTGATTATCCTGTTATGTATTCGCCTTCCGATCAGGAGGGGGGAGAATATTATATTCATCGTGATTATGACGGAAAGTATTCTTCTGCAGGATTGCCGTTTATTGATGCAAATTGCAGTGTGAATCCGGCAACGGATAATATAATTATTTATGGACATAACATGAATGCGGGAACGATGTTTCATGATTTGTTGCAGTATGAGGACAACGATTTTTATCAAAAGCATAAAACCTTTTCGTTTGATACCATTTATGGGGACGGTACATATGAGATTGTCAGTGTGATTCGCGGGCAGATACTACCGGATGATTCAACTGCTTTTAAATATTATGAATTTGTAAATGCTGGCTCTAAAGAAGAATTTGAAAAATATGTAGATAACATAAAGGCGATGTCACTGGTAGATACCGGAGTGGAAGTAGAGTACGGAGATGAACTCATTACATTATCAACCTGTGCGTATCATGTAAAAGATGGCAGATTTGCGGTTGTTGCAAAGAAAATAAAAGAATAGGTTGACAAATGAAGCAATACATTATATAATCATCTTCGTTGGTTTTGAGAATGCCGATGTGGCGGAATTGGCAGACGCATCAGACTCAAAATCTGACGGGGGCGACCTCGTGCCGGTTCGAGTCCGGCCATCGGCATTAATAAATCGAAGATTCTTAACAATAAGGATTTTCGATTTTTTTATTTATCGATATTGTTCAATATCAAATTCTTTGGTAACTTTAACAACAACACCGATTGCGGTATAGAGATTTTGACGACGGATTGGGATAGATTGTCCAAACTGGTCAATTGGTTCTAATCCGGACGGTGTAAATTGTCTGATATAAATACGTCCGTCTACACTTTGGTATACAGCAATGTCTCCGAATTCCGGTTTCTTTTCGGTTGATAAGAGAAGAATATCGTTTTTATAGTAGGTGGGTTCGTAATAATCAGAATTAATCATAATCCCCAAATTGATAATCTGTTGTAAATGATTGGGATAATCGGAAATATCATGTTCCTGAAAGGTGGTATTGTCATAGTAATTTCCGTCCTTTACTTTTCCTGTCGGAATTAAAATCGGGATAATGTTGTTGTGTTTTTGAGAAGGTAACTGTGTGGAATTTAACTCCAGTGTAATGAGTTTTTGAATTGTCTGGATTGATCTTGGAGATAATGTCTGGATTTTTTTGATAAGAGGTTCGTCATAGAACCAGTCATATCTTCCAATCAAATAGTCGATGGAACAATCTAACACTTCTGCGATTTTCGTTATTGTGGATAACTTGACATCCTGCGATTTTCCGTAAATTAAAGAACGCAGCGTATCTTCCGATAAATCCGCTTTTTGAGATAACGAACTTAAGGTTAACCCTTCTTTCTTTAATTCTTCTTTTATATGGGAACGGAAATAATTTAAATCCATAAAAGCCTCCTGCAAATCATATTAAGCATATTTTAATTATTTTTCCGTATTTTGTAAATCTTTTTGAATAATTTGTTTTTCACATGGAAAAATGATATGATAAACCAATAAAGGTTATTTAGGTGACAAAATGGAATATGATTTCAGACAGATAAAAAAGCCATTGATTGCATGGTATAAAAAGAATTTCAGGGATTTGCCGTGGAGAAAAGACAGGATTCCGTATCATATATGGATATCGGAAATTATGTTGCAACAGACAAGAGTTGAAGCTGTAAAAGACTATTATATGCGCTTTTTGATGGAATGTCCGGATATTCAAAGTCTGGCACAATTGTCGGATGAACGTTTATTAAAACTATGGGAAGGTCTTGGTTATTATAACCGTGCGAATAATTTAAAAAAGGCTGCAAATGTAGTAATGGATCAATATCGGGGAAAATTTCCGAATGAATATGAGGACGTAATCGGACTTCCGGGAATTGGTGAATATACGGCCGGCGCAATTTGTTCCATCTGTTATGATGAAGCGACACCGGCAGTAGACGGAAATGTATTACGGGTAATGACAAGGTTGTCTGACTGGCATGCGGTAATTGATGAGCAAAAAACAAAGAAACTTGCAAGACAGATGCTGCTTGATTTGTATGAACAGGGGGATTGCGGACTGCTTACCCAGTCGTTGATGGAGCTTGGTGCCGTGGTCTGTATTCCAAACGGAGAACCGAAATGTGCCGATTGTCCATTGCAGATGTATTGTAGGGCATATGCTTTAAAAAACTATATGGAATTGCCGCAAAGGAAAGAAAAGAAATCCAGAAAAATCCAGGAAATGACCGTTTTTATTTTGCGGTGTGGGAATGAATATGCCATCCGGAAAAGACAGGCAAAAGGATTGCTGGCAAATATGTGGGAATTTCCCAATATAAATCAAAAAATGGAAACCAAAGATGCAATGTGCTATATTGCCGGACAGGGGTATGAACCGATTGAGTTAGAAAAAATGATTCCGTACCGGCATATTTTTTCACATGTAGAATGGCATATGCAGGCATATTATATTGAATGTAAAAATAAAAAAAAGGATTTCATCTGGATAGAACAGACGGATTTTGAAAAGGAATATGCCCTTCCGACGGCATTTAAGTATTTTTGGGAACAGAAGGAGTAAACGATGACCTGTTTAGAAGCACAGTCAAAAATCATTGCTTATATTGAACATAAGTTAGACCGAAATGAAAAGCAGGAATTTTTAAAACATGTTAAGCAATGCAAGGATTGTAAAGAGGAACTGAATATATATTATACGATGATTGAGGGAATGCGCCAATTGGATGAAAATGAGCCGTTATCGAAAGATTTTGAGGCGGATTTGGAAAAAAGAATGGCACAGGAGTTAAATATCAGTAGGACAAAAAAAGACGCCATTCGTTGTTCTTTTGCGGTTATTTTGATTGCTGTATTTTCATTTGCCATTGTTGGATATGCCAATTTCCTTCATTTTTTAGAGGATCAGGAACAACAGCAGTTGAAAGAGGCACAGGGGCAGTATTATTACAGTGAAACGTTTGATGATGTATTATTTGAACCGTATGACGATATGATAACATTTGATGTTACGGAAGAAAATAAAGATAAGACATTTTATGAAAAAATCCGTAAATATAATTATTTGCATAAATAGGAGAGAAGAATGGAAAAGTTATTAGTTGTGGATGGACACAGTATATTAAACCGGGCATTTTACGGATTGCCGGAGCTTAGTAACTCAAAAGGATTGCATACCAATGCCGTATTGGGGTTTATTAATATTTTAATGAAGGTAATGGAAGAAGAAAAACCGGATTTTTTGGCGGTGGCATTTGATGTTCATGAAAAGACATTCCGCCATAAAATGTTTGATGCATACAAGGGAACCAGAAAAGGTATGCCGGATGAATTACGGGAACAGGTTCCACTGATTCAGGATTTACTGGCGGCAATGGGAGTAACGGTAATAAAAGCCCCGGGATATGAGGCGGACGATATTCTTGGAACGATGTCACGAATCGGAGAAGAAAAGGGATATCAGGTTGTTTTACTGTCGGGAGATCGGGACTTACTGCAATTGGCTACCACAAAGACCAAAATTAAAATTCCAAAAACAAAGGCAGGAAAGACGACCGTAGAAGATTATTATGAAGAGGATGTAAATCAGCTTTACGGTGTCACTCCGGTTGAATTTATTGATATGAAGGGGCTTATGGGTGACACTTCCGATAACATTCCGGGTGTTCCGGGAATCGGAGAAAAGACAGCTTCCAAAATCATTTCCACTTATCACAGTATAGAGGAAGCTTATGCGCATATTGATGAGATTATGCCGAAGAAAGCAAGAGAGAATTTAAGTGAATTCTATGAGCAGGCAATCATGAGTAAGGTTCTTGCAACAATAAAAGTAGACATTTTGCTTGATATTGATTGGAAACAAATGAAGCCGGATAATCTGTTTACGGATAAGGCTTATGAACTGGTGAAGGAATTGGAATTAAAAAGCCTGTTAAAATATTTTTCAAATCCGGTACAGGAAACTTCGCTTGCTTACGATGTGACGATAATAGATGATCTTGCACAGGCAGAGTGTTGTTTTACCTTACTTGATAAAGCAGAGAAAATCGGTCTGTTTTCGATATATGAACAACATGAATTGATCGGTATCGGTATTACGGTAGATGGAAAACATGTTGATTTTATTGCATGTTCCATGTTTGTGAACGAAGATATTCTAAATCAGAGGCTGACAGCATTAAAGCAAAAGAAGAACAGAAAGTTTGTGACAAATGATTTAAAAACAT
This sequence comes from uncultured Lachnospiraceae bacterium, assembly GCA_934293575.1. Taxonomy (GTDB): domain Bacteria; phylum Bacillota; class Clostridia; order Lachnospirales; family Lachnospiraceae; genus CAG-590. The sequence goes on from CAKQYU010000001.1 coordinate 264,182, forward strand.
TGTTAAAATCGATTGATTTTACGATGGAGGATAATATTTTTGATACATCAATCGCTGCGTATTTGTTAAATCCGATAAAGGAATCTTATCTGTATGATGATTTATCAAGAGATTATTTAAATCATGTCTTACCGTCCAGAAAAGAATTGATTCAAAAGCTGGAATTATCCTCTTTTGTGTTACAGGAGGATAAAGTAAAGGAATGGATTGCCTATGAAACAATTGTTCCGTTTTTGTCTGAACCGGTTCTAAATAAGCAGTTAACGGATAAGGGAATGGATACATTGTTTCATGAAATCGAAATGCCGACAATCTATGTGTTAGACAGCATGGAAAAGGAAGGTGTTTTGGTCGATGTGAATGCATTGAAGGATTACAGTGTCTTTTTGGGAGAACAGATGAAACAGTTTGAACAGGCAATATATGAAGAAGCAGGCTGTACATTTAATATCAATTCTCCGAAACAGTTAGGCGAGATATTGTTTGATAAACTGCAACTGCCGGGAGCGAAGAAAACAAAAACAGGATATTCAACCAATGTGGATGTGTTGAATAAATTAAAGGATGATTATGAAATTGTTGCAAATGTCTTGGAATACCGTCAGGTATCCAAATTAAAATCAACCTATGCGGATGGACTTACCAATTATGTATCGGCAGATGGCAGGATTCACGGAACTTTCAATCAGACGATAACAGCAACCGGAAGAATCAGTTCCACGGAACCGAATCTGCAAAATATTCCGATGAGAACAGAGCTTGGAAGAAGTATTCGTAAGGTTTTTATCCCGAAAGAGGATTGTGTGTTTGTGGATGCGGATTATTCACAGATTGAATTGCGTATTTTGGCACATATATCGGGCGATGAAAAACTGATTGCATCTTATAATGAAAATGATGATATCCATGCTTTGACGGCATCGCAGGTTTACAATGTACCGATTGAACAAGTGGATTCTTTGATGCGAAGAAATGCAAAGGCAGTTAATTTTGGTATTGTATATGGCATTAGTGCATATGGATTGTCAGAGGATCTGAACATTTCCAAAAAAGAAGCAGCAGCTTATATGGAACGTTATTTTGAAACATATCCTGCGGTTAAGACGTTTCAGGAAGCGTCCATAAAACATGCGAAGGAAAGCGGAATAACGAAAACGTTGTATGGAAGAATCCGCCCGATTCCAGAACTGGCATCTTCTAATTTTATGCAAAGAAGTTTTGGGGAACGTATCGCAATGAATTCCCCGATTCAGGGTACAGCGGCGGATATTATGAAGATTGCGATGATTCGTGTATATAATAAAATAAAAGAATTGGGATTAAAATCCCGTTTGATTTTGCAGATTCATGATGAGTTGTTGATAGAGACATATAAGGATGAAGTGGAACAGGTTAAAACATTATTGCAGGAAGAAATGATGCATGCGGCGGATTTAAGTGTACCGCTTGTAGTAGATGCATGTGTGGGAAATACATGGTATGAGGCAAAATAAATGAAGATAATCGGAATTACAGGCGGCATTGGTTCCGGAAAGAGCCGGGTGCTGCATTTACTTCAAACACAATATCAGGCATATATTGTCGAGGCGGACAGCCTGGCACATAAGTTAATGCAAAAGGAGCAGCCGGCATATAATCGGATTTGTGAAACGTTTGGAACGGATATAGTTGGAACGGATGGCGAACTGGATCGAACAATTTTAGGGAAAATTGTGTTTGGCAATGAGAAAAAATTACAACAATTAAATGCGATTGTTCATCCGGCAGTAAAACAATATATAAAAGAAGATATTGCATATCACAGAAAAAAAGAAGATGTAAAATACTATATTATTGAAGCTGCATTGCTGATTGAGGATGGATACAAAGATATCTGTGATGAGCTTTGGTATATATATGCGGACAAAGAAATAAGGATTTCAAGACTGTTGTCCGGCAGGGGAGGAACAAGGCAGAAATGGATTTCTGTCATGGAAAATCAGGCAGATGATGATTTTTATATTCAAAATTGTGAACATATTGTAAACAATAATGACGATTTTGTTAAAACCGCAAATGTTGTGAAGGAACTGTTGTTTTCATCAATATAGTGTGGTATTATGAATCCGTATGAGTATATTTGTATGAGGTAAACAAATGTCTGAAGTAACAAAATATCCGGAACCACTGGTTTTTGGACTTGATATAGGTACAAGAAGTATTGTAGGCACGGTTGGATACCGGGAAGGAAGTAAATTTAATATTGTAGCACAATGCGTTAAATTCCATGATACCAGAGCAATGCTGGATGGTCAGATTCACGACATTAATAAAGTTGGGGAAGAGATTTTATATGTAAAGGAAAATCTGGAGGCACAATTGTCCGGACGCAAATTGACGGAAGTATGTATTGCTGCAGCCGGACGTGTTTTAAAAACAGCGGTTGCAAGGGCAGATTATGAATTTAATGAAACGACAGTTGTGAATCAGGAATACATACATTCGTTAGAGATGCTTGGTGTCGAAAAAGCACATGAACAGATTTTTCAGGAAAGTGATTCCGATGTGAAGTTTTACTGTGTCGGCTATACCGTTATAAAATATTATCTGAATGAATATGAGATTAGTAATTTGGAAGGACACAAGGCGCATAAAATCAGTGCAGATGTTTTAGCGACCTTTTTACCGGAAGAGGTTGTGGACGGTTTGTATGCATCCGTTCAGATGGCGGGATTGGAAATTGCCAATATGACATTGGAGCCGATTGCTGCGATTCAGGTTGCAATTCCTGAAAATTACAGATTGTTAAATATTGCGTTGGTAGATGTTGGAGCCGGAACTTCCGATATCAGTATAACAAAAGATGGTTCTATTATTGGATATGGAATGTTACCAAAAGCCGGGGATGAGCTGACGGAATGTCTGATTCGTGAATATCTGGTTGATTTTGATACAGCAGAGAAAATCAAAACAATCCGGAAAAATGCCAAGAGCCTTACCTATAAGGATATTATGGGAATCAGTCATAAAATCACACCGGAGGAAGTATATAATAAATTAGATTCAATTGTGGATGAGATTACCGCACAGATTGCAGAACGAATTATTGAATTAAACGGAGGAAAACCGGTATCGGCTGCATTTATTGTAGGCGGTGGGGGTAAAATTCCGTTTTTTGCATCGTATTTGGCTAAGCATTTAGGCATTGCAGAGGAACGGGTTGCCTTGCGTGGTGAAGAAGTATTGGGATTTGTGGATATTTCCGTAGAGGGAGTGAAAAAAGATCCGTTACTGGTAACGCCAATTGGTATCTGTTTAAATTTCTACGAACAAAAAAATCGTTTTGTTTATCTGATGGTAAACGAAGACAGAGTAAAGTTATATGACAATGATAAGCTGACTGTTTTTGATGCTGCGTTGGCGTATGGTTTATCAAATGAAGATATTTTCCCAAAGCGTGGTAAGGATATTCATTATACGGTAAACGGAAAGCCAAAGTTTGTTCGTGGACAGTCGGGAGAAGCCGCGGTTATCAAATTAAATGGAGAAGAAACCGGTTTGAATCAGAAAATCAAAGCGGGGGATCAGATAAAGGTGGTTGCATCAACAAAGGGAGAGGATGCACATATCCTGTTGCAGGATGTCATACATTCAGATGATAAAATATCAATCCTTGTGAATGATGTGACGGTTTTATGCCCTCAGTTTGTTACGGTAAACGGTTCGCTTCAATCGGAATTTTATGAAATTCAGGATGGAGACCGTGTGGAACTGTTAAATTATTATACGTTAAGTCAGCTGATGCGGTTTATGGATATAGAAACTCCGCATGAAGTTTTTGTAAACGGAGCAAGAGCAGTTGCCGATACAAAAATATATGATAACTTTAGTGTGGCATGGATTGACCGGGAAGAAATTTATCTTCCGGACAAATTTGTGACCGAAGAAGCGGTTGCGGAGGTTACGGACGATATTACAGAAGAAAAGCAGACAGATAATAAAACAACATCTTCTGATTTGGAAGAAGGTCCCGCAAAGAGTGACCTTGTTAATCAGTGGATTAAACAAAATGAAACCAAAGGGGATGCAATCGATATCCATGTAACGGTTAATGGGGAGCCGATTACATTACATGGAAAAAAGAATTATGTGTTTGTGGATATATTTGAAGCGTATGCATTTGATCTGCATACGGTAAAAGGAAGTACTTTGGTACAAAAAATTAATGGTATGGATGCAGAACATTTTAGTCCTTTGTTTGAAGGGGCTGTTGTGGAGTTGTATTGGAAGGAATAGTTTATGGATATTTCATTAAAAATCAAACAACAGAAATCAGGAATTGTATTGCATCGGATGGTTTATTTGTTTTTTGTTCTCATTCGATTGTTTATGGCAATGCAAAAAGATGAAATCAGTTCAACGGATAATTTGCTGATTGTTCTTTTTGCGTCGCTTTGTCTGATTTTGGAAGAAGTTTTTTATTTTTTTGATTATTTTAATAATGTGATATTGATTCGGGGGTTCCGGTATATACAATGCCTGTTGGCAATTTCAATGCTGTGCTTTACGCAATCAAGCAGTCTTTCCAATATATCTGTATTTGCATTGCTGATGCTGTTTATCATTGATTTGTTTATTACAATGAATATTGTGGATGTTGCAGGTGTTGTTTCTTATATGTTTTATCTTTTGATTCCGTTGGTGGTTGTACTGATGGTTAAAATTTTATATCTTGATATGAATCATTGGGTAATTCTGGTTTTGAATGTTGGATTGGTTTTACTGGTAATTTACAGTGAAGCGACATCTTTGATTGAATATATCGATGTTATTGAAAAGAAGTTATTTAATCAGCAGAATGAAATCAGTGATATGCAGAAAAAGAACGCAGAAATTGTTGGCATTCAGAACAAATTACAGGATACCAATTATGCGTTGAATACACAGAAGAACGATTTGAAAAATGCCAACAAACAGATTCGGGAAGCGAATGCGGAAATGGCTGCACAGACAGATGTTTTGCATTATATTGCAATGTCATTTGATGTAGAAAAAATATCAAAACAGATACTAGATGCAATTATGGAGGTAAAAGGACTGGATTTCTGTGCGGTATATATACTAAAAAATGTATATCGTAACAAGCAGGAAAATTACATTATAAATGCAGAAGATGAGAGTCTTAAAAAGGCATTATATGAGCATATTTCAGATATTTACAATGAAATGATTCATAATAATAAGAATGAAGTTGTTCTGCATGAAGAGGTCAAGGAATACTTTAAAGAATTTAAGATGATGAATATCCGTACCGCATACATAAAGGTTCTCGGACTTGAAAATGATACTTACGGATTGTTTATGATTGGTGATAAGAGACCGAATATATTTGATGATAAGATGTCGTTTTATGAGGCTATCATCGCACAGTATGATATTGCAATCAGTAATGCTAAAATTTACAGTGATATGCAGTATATGGCGCAAAAAGACGGACTTACCGGTATTAATAACCGTATTCATTTCAATGAATTGTTTAAAAAGGAAGCCGCAAGGGTTGTGAGAGATAACAGTTGTGTCAGTGTGGCACTGTTTGATATTGACAAATTTAAAAATGTCAACGATACTTACGGGCATCTGGCTGGTGATGAAGTGATTAAACGAATCGCTTCCGTAACGGAGACATGTATTGACCGGTATGACGGATTTATATGCAGATACGGTGGAGAAGAGTTTGTTGTTGTTTTGCCGGATAAGGATATCAAGACAGCAAAACCGATAATAGAAAGTCTGTTTGAAAGTTTGTGTGAACAGGTTGTGCATTTTAATGAATATCATATTCCTATGAGTGTCAGTGTAGGATTGACTTCTTATCCGGAGGTTTGCGATAACACGGAAGAGTTATTAAAACGTGCAGACTGGTGTATGTATTATGCAAAAGAACACGGAAGACATCAAATTAAGATAGATGATGGAAATATTCAAAGAGATTAACAGGCAGGAGGATAAAAAAATGAATGTATTTGTAGTGAATTGTGGCAGTTCATCCTTAAAGTACCAGTTGATTAATTCTGATACGGAAGAGGTTATTGCCAAAGGTTTATGTGAACGAATCGGTATTGACGGAAGATTGACACATAAGCCAACAGGTAAGGATAGTGTAGTAAAAGATGTAGCTATGCCGGATCATAAACAGGCAGTTTCTTATGTCCTGGAAGCGTTGACGGATGAAGTGTCCGGTGTAATTAAAGATTTATCGGAAATTGATGCGGTAGGTCATCGTATTGTTCATGGAGGAGAAAAATTTGCTTCTTCTGTACGGATAACAGATGAGGTATTAGAGGCGATTGAGGAGTGTAATGATTTGGCTCCGCTACATAATCCTGCAAATCTTATTGGAATCCGGGCTTGTCAGGATTTGATGCCACAGGTGCCGATGGTTGCTGTTTTCGATACGGCATTTCACCAGACAATGCCGAAAAAATCATACCTGTATGGATTGCCTTATGAGTATTATGAAGATTATAAGATTCGTAAATACGGATTTCACGGAACTTCACATAGCTTTGTATCAAAGCGTTTATTGGAATTAATCAATAAAACAAAGGAACCGTCAAAGGTAATTATCTGCCATTTGGGTAATGGTTCTTCCGTAACAGCGGTTAAAGATGGGAAGTCTGTGGACACAAGTATGGGATTTACGCCGTTGGATGGTCTGATTATGGGAACAAGAAGCGGAAGCTTAGACCCTGCCGTACTTCAGTTTTTGGCAGGTAAATTGGGATGCAGTCTGGATGATGTGATTACCATTTTAAATAAAAAATCAGGTGTGGCAGGAATTTCCGGCGTTTCAAGTGATTTCAGAGATTTGGATCAGGCAAGCATGGATGGAAATGAACGGGCAACGGTTGCTTTGGAAATGTTTGCATATCGTACTGCTTTGTATATAGGTTCTTATGTTGCAGCATTGAACGGAGTGGATGCAATTGCATTTACAGCCGGAATTGGAGAGAATAATTTCAAGATGCGTAAGATGATTGTTGAATATTTGGGATATCTTGGAATTACCTTGGATGAAGAGAAGAACAAAATCCGTGGGGAAGAGATTTGTATTTCGACGGATGATTCTAAGGTTATAGTATATGTGATACCGACGAATGAAGAACTTGCGATTGCAAGAGAAACAGTTGCAATTGTTTCGTAACAGGAATGTGATTTTATTAAAATAATTATTGACAAAAAATTACAAACTATGTATAATGTTCAGCGTGTGAGTTTGGGAGATGATTCTATGAAGATAAACTTATATGATATTATGGCTGTAGTCGGAAAGAGTATCAAGACAGAAACAACTCTTGATTTGATTACCGGATATTTGCAGGGAGAGCGGATATTGGTTGAAGGAAAAGAGCCTGTCAGAATTGATATAACACATACACACAAAGATATGGTTTCTGTGAATGTGGATACGAAGGTTACAGTGGAACGTGCCTGTAGCAGATGCTTAGAGGCAGTGAAAGAAGATTATGAGTTGCATATTTTCAGAGAAGTCGACATTTCACAGAAAAAAGCAATCGATTCGGAATATGATGAGTCAATTGCTGATACGGATGAAATAAGTTATATTGAAGACTGTAATCTGGATGTAGACATGCTCATTTTGGATGAGTTATATACGATACTACCGATGGGAGTTCTTTGTAAAGAGGACTGCAAAGGAATTTGTAAAGTATGTGGAACCAATCTGAATAAGAGCACATGTGATTGTGACCAGACGGTTCCGGATCCAAGAATGGCAGTTTTTAGTGATATCTTCAATCAATTTAAGGAGGTGTAAATAATGTCTATTTGTCCAAAGAACAAATCTTCAAAAGGTAGAAGAGATAAGAGAAGAGCGAATTGGAAGATGACAGCTCCAACTTTAGTTAAGTGTTCTAAGTGTGGAGAGTTAATGGTTCCTCACAGAGTATGTAAGAAGTGTGGAAGCTATAACAAAAAAGAAATCATCGAAGCTTAATTTTCGTTTCATTTAAAAAGACCTTTTATAAGGTCTTTTTTTATTACAACTTATACTTGCATTTTATGGAAAAAGGTGGTATATTAACGAAGGTAACATATTGTACAGTAAGAGAGTGGGCAGACAGTCCACTCTCTTTATGTGTAGAGGATGGTTTCTACAAGCTTGTATATAGAAAGGTGGTCATTTATGACAAAAAAAGAGATTGAAGCTTTGTGTGAGGAGCTGGTAATGCCGATTCTGGAAAAAAGAAGCTTCGAACTTGTAGATGTTGAATATGTGAAAGAAGGATCCAATTATTATTTGCGGGTATATGCCGATAAGGAAGGCGGTATTACAATTAATGATTGCGTAGATGTAAGCAGGGAACTAAATCCACTGTTAGATCCTTATGAAAAGGAATTTAAGGAAAATTATATTTTGGAAGTTAGTTCGCCCGGATTGCTTCGTCCGTTAAAAAAGGATAAAGACTTTCAGAGAAATTTAGGGAAAATGATAGAAATGAAATTGTTTAAGCCTCTTGAAGGAAGTAAAATAAAAGAGCTTGAGGCGGAACTGGTTGAGTTTGATACAAAAACCATTACAGTTTTGATGGAGGATGACAGTAAGGTTGTTCTTGACCGGAATAATTTAAGTCTGGTTCGACCGGCAATTGAATTTTAAATACAGTTGACAAACGTTACAATAATGAAATAGGAGGAAATAAAAATGTCAGAGTTAATGCTTGCATTAGAGCAAATCGAAAAGGAGAAAGGAATTTCAAGAGAAGTAATCATTGAGGCAATTGAGAAATCAATCTTTGATGCTTGCAAGAAGGATTTTGGAAAAAGTGAAAATGTTACAGTAAATATGGATAGAGAAACCGGAAATATTGAGGTTTATGCCGCAAAAACGGTGGTAGAAACGGTAGAAGACGAAGCAACTGAGATTTCACTGGAAAAAGCACTTATGATGAGTAAGAAATATGAATTAGGTGATACCGTTAATGTTGAAATTACACCGAAAAACTTTGGTAGAATTGCTGCACAGCAGGCAAGAAGTGTAATTGTCCAGAAAATCAAGGAAGAAGAAAAAAAGGCATTATACGATCATTTTTACTGCAAAGAAGAAGATGTTGTTACAGGTGTTGTACAGCGTTATGTAGGAAAGAATATTTCTGTCAGCTTGGATGATAAGATGGACGCTTTGTTAATGGAAAATGAGCAGATCAAGGGTGAGCATTATAAACCGACAGATAGAATTAAATTATATATTGTAGAGGTGAAGGAAACCAATAAGGGACCAAGAGTTGTGGTTTCCCGCACACATCCAAAACTTGTTATGCGTCTGTTTGAGAAAGAGGTATCCGAGGTTGCAGACGGAACAGTTGAGATTAAGTCAATTTCAAGAGAAGCCGGTTCCCGTTCAAAGATTGCGGTTTGGTCAAAAGATCCAAATGTAGATCCGGTTGGGGCCTGTGTAGGTATGAACGGTACCCGTGTAAATACAATCGTAGATGATTTGAAGGGTGAGAAAATTGATATCATTACATGGAGTGAGGATCCTGCAATTTTCATTGAAAATGCATTAAGTCCTTCTAAGGTAATCTCCGTAAGTGTAGATGAAGAAGAAAAGAGTGCCCGTGTAATTGTACCGGATTACCAGCTTTCACTTGCAATCGGTAAAGAAGGACAGAATGCAAGATTGGCTGCACGTCTGACCGGATACAAGATTGATATAAAGAGTGAATCCCAGGCAAGAGAATTGTGGGGTTATGATGGCGAATACTATGAAGATTATGATGGAGAATATTATGAAGATGAATATTCCGAGGATTATGATCAGGAAGAGTATTCTGAAGAATAAATTGGTATAGTTTCTTGATGTGTTGCGTAAGTTTGATTTAAAAGGATGTGATAGTTTTGGCAAAGAAAACACCACTACGGAAATGTGTGGGCTGTGGTGAGATGATTGAAAAAAAGGATATGCTGCGAATTATTAAGACGAAGGATGGAGAGATTTTATTTGATTCGACCGGAAAAGCAAATGGCAGAGGCGCATATCTTCATAATCAGAGGCAATGTTTTGAACAGGCTGTCAGGTCCAAAGGTCTTGAACGCTCCTTTCGGATGTCGATTCCACAGGAAGTGTATGATCGTATAAGTGAGGAGATGATTCATTATGATTCAAAATAAGGCGTTATCGATGTTAGGAATTGCAACAAAGGCCGGAAAGGTTGTGACCGGAGAATTTTCTACGGAAAAGGCAATCAAAACCGGTAAGGCATGCTTGGTAATTGTAGCAGGAGATGCATCGGATAATACAAAGAAAAAGTTTCGCAATATGTGTGATTATTATCATGTAACTATAAAGGAGTTTGCAGACAAGTATTCCCTTGGAACTGCCTGTGGTAAGGATTTCAGAGCTTCTTTAGCGATAACGGATGATGGATTAAGTAAGGCAGTTATAAAGCAAATGGATAGTTGTGATAAGTTGGAGGTGCAATAATTGGCAAATATTAGAGTATATGAATTAGCGAAAAGTGTAAATAAAGACAGTAAAGAGGTTATTGAGATATTAAAGAAAAACGGTGTTGATGTTAAAAGTCATATGAGTTCCGTTTCTATGGAGGATGCAGAAAAGGTAAAACAACGTTTTGTTAAAAAACCGGTAGAAGAAAAGAAAAACAGTGATGTTTCTGCAACCAGCAAAAATGTGACAACAGAAAAAAGAGAACGGAAAGAGTTCAACGGCCAGCGTCCGCAGGGAGAGCGCAGAGACTATAACGGACAACGCCCACAGGGAGAGCGGAAAGATTTTAACGGCCAGCGTCCGCAGGGAGACCGTAGAGAATACAATGGACAACGTCCGCAGGGAGAGCGTAGAGACTATAACGGACAACGTCCACAGGGAGAGCGCAGAAACTATAACGGCCAGCGTCCACAGGGAGAGCGTAGAGACTATAACGGACAACGTCCACAGGGAGAGCGTAGAGACTATAACGGACAACGCCCACAGGGAGAACGCAGAAACTTTAACGGTCAGCGTCCACAGGGAGAGCGCAGAGATTTTAACGGACAACGCCCACAGGGAGAACGCAGAAACTTTAACGGTCAGCGTCCACAGGGAGAAAGGAAAGATTTTGACCGTTCACAAAACGATCGGAACAGAGGAAGAAGAGATGACCGCAGAGAAGAGAAAATATCAATTCCTGCTCCAATGGATCGCGCTTCCATGAATCGTGACAGAGACCGTCATAACGATAAGAGAGAACGGGATAAGAGTTCTATGTTTGAAGATGGTGACAGCAGAAAGAAAGGCCGTAAAAAGGATGAACATTTTACGGTAAAAGGAACAAAACCGGTAAAGAAACCGGCTCAGAAACCGGTAAAGAAGGAGCCGGAAGAACCGGTAATCCGTACAATTGAGTTGCCGGCAGAAGGATTGACGGTTCAGGAACTGGCAGATAAATTAAAGATTCCTGCAACACAATTGGTAAAGAAGCTCTTCTTGGCGGGTGAAATGGTAACCGTAAATTCTGATTTGGATTACAGCAAGGCAGAAGAGATTGCATTGGAATACAATTGTATCGCAGAGGAAGAAGTTAAGGTTGATATCATCGAAGAAATGCTCAAAGAAGAGGAAGAAGATGAATCATTGATGACCGAGCGTCCGCCTGTTGTCTGTGTAATGGGACACGTAGACCACGGTAAAACTTCTTTATTGGATGCAATTCGTGCAACAAAGGTAACTGCCGGTGAAGCAGGTGGTATTACACAGCACATTGGTGCATATACAGTAGATGTAAACGGACAGCAGATTACATTTTTGGATACACCGGGACATGAGGCTTTTACAGCAATGCGTATGCGTGGTGCACAGTCTACGGATATTGCAATCTTAGTTGTTGCTGCGGATGACGGTGTTATGCCACAGACAATTGAAGCCATCAACCATGCAAAAGCAGCCGGTATTGAAATTATTGTTGCCGTAAATAAGATTGATAAGGAAAGTGCAAATGTTGACCGGGTAAAACAGGAATTGATGGAATATGAATTAGTTGCTGAAGACTGGGGCGGTTCTACCGTATTCTGTCCGGTTTCTGCACATACAAAAGAGGGTATTGATAATTTATTAGAGATGATTCTGTTGACGGCGGAAATGCTTGAATTAAAGGCAAACAAAAACCGTAAAGCCCGTGGTATCGTAATTGAAGCCAAGCTTGACAAGGGACGTGGTTCCGTTGCAACAATGCTTGTACAAAAGGGAACTTTGAAAAAGGGTGAATATATATCGGTTGGTAGTGCTTTTGGACGTATCCGTCTGATGTTAAACGATAAAGGTCAGGAAGTATTGGAAGCCGGACCTTCCCAGCCGGTTGAGATTTTAGGTTTAAATGCTGTTCCGGCAGCCGGTGATATTTTTGTGGCAACCAAAAATGAGAAGGAAGCCCGTTCTATGGCAGAGACCTATATTAAGAGAGACAAAGAAAAATTGATTGCGGAGACAAAGGCAAAGATGTCCTTAGATGATTTGTTCTCACAGATTCAGGCAGGTAATGTGAAAGAACTGAATCTGGTTGTAAAGGCTGATGTACAGGGTTCCGTAGAAGCGGTAAAACAGAGTCTTTTGAAGTTATCAAATGAGGAAGTTGTAATTAAAGTCATCCATGCCGGTGTTGGTGCAATTAATGAATCTGATGTCATTCTGGCATCTGCATCAAATGCGATTATTATCGGATTTAATGTTCGTCCGGATGTACAGGCAAAGGATGTGGCAGAGCGTGAAAAAGTAGATTTACGTCTGTATAAGGTTATTTATAATGCAATAGAGGATATTGAAGCTGCCATGAAGGGTATGTTAGATCCTATCTATGAAGAAAAAGTTACAGGACATCTGGTTGTCCGTCAGACATTTAAAGCTTCCGGTGTTGGTACAATTGCAGGTAGCTTCGTATTGGATGGTCTGATCAAACGTTCTTCTACAGTAAGAGTAACCAGAGACGGTGAGCAGATTTATGAAGGACCTTTAGCTTCCCTGAAGCGTTTTAAAGATGATGCAAAGGAAGTAAAAACCGGATTTGAGTGTGGTATTGTTTTGGAAAACTTCAATGACTTAAAAGAAGATGACCAGATTGAAGCGTTTGAAATGGTAGAGGTTCCTAGATAATTTGTAATAATATTTAAAATATGAGGTAAATTATGAGGAAACATACAAGTATTAAAAATACACGTATTAATGGTGAGGTTCAAAAAGAACTTTCAAGAATCATTAATTATGAAATAAAAGATCCAAGAATTCATTCTATGACATCGGTAACTCATGTTATGGTGACATCGGATTTAAAGGAATGTAAGGCTTATATTTCTGTACTTGGAGATGAATCGGCAAGAGAAGAAACACTTGCCGGTTTACAAAGTGCGAGCGGTTATATTCGCAGAGAATTAGCAAAGTCGATTAACCTTCGTAATACACCGGAGATTACATTTATTATGGATGATTCAATTGAGTATGCAATCAATATGTCGAAAAAAATTGATGATGTCCTAAAAAATGAAACCGGTTCAGATGAAGATTAGGAGGGTATTTTGAACGATTTTATTAGGGAAATTGAAGCGGCTGACACCATTGTTGTCTTAGGACACAAAAGACCGGATGGCGATTGTGTTGGTTCCTGTCTGGGTATTTATAATTATGTGATAGCAAATTATCCTGAAAAACAGCTTGACATTTATTTAGATGATTTTAAAAAAGAATTTTTCTTTTTGAATGGAGCAGACCGGATTTTACATGAAAAGAAAGATATGAATTATGATTTATGTATTTCGGTTGACAGTGGGGATTTGGACAGACACGGTGATTTTGTGTCGTATTTTCATGAAGCAAAAAGAACAATGTGTGTGGATCATCATGTAAGCAATGTAGGCTTTGGTGATGTCTGTTTTCTGAAAACGGAATGCAGTGCCGCAGCAGAGGCAATTTATACCTTGTTGGATACGGACAAAATCAATCAAATGTGTGCGGAGTGCCTCTACCTTGGTATAGTGCATGATACAGGCGTGTTCAAATTTTCCAATACGACCAGACAGACGATGGAAATTGCCGGTGCATTGATAGAAAAAGGTGCCCGCAATACCCTGGTGATTGATGGAACATTTTATCAGAAGACATTCAAACAAAATAAAATGCTCGCAAAGGCTTTAGAGGAATCCTTTTTAATGTTTGACGGTCTGGTAATTGTATCTTGTCTGCCACATGATGTATTTGAACAGATGGATGCAACCAATTTAGATACCGATGGAGTGGTGGATGCACTAAGAATAACCGAAGGTGTGGAATGTGCGCTTTGGATGTACGAATATCCGAAAAAAGGTGTCTTTAAATGCTCGCTGCGTTCCAATTCTTTAGTGAATGTAAATCTGATTGCCGGTGTATTAAACGGCGGAGGGCATATAAGGGCTGCCGGTTGTGAGGTGGAAGGAGACAAGGACACCATCATTTTAAAGGTTACGGATTTGATTAAAAATCAGTTAATCGATGCCGGATTGTTGGATTAAAGAAAAGAAAGAGTTGAAGGTAGTATGTATAACGGTGTAATAAATGTATATAAAGAACCGGGCTTTACTTCTTTTGATGTGGTTGCCAAACTTCGTGGAATCTTAAAACAGAAAAAAATCGGACATACCGGAACCTTAGATCCCGATGCGGAGGGGGTGTTGGTTGTCTGCTTGGGAAAGGCAACCAAACTGTGTGAACTGTTAACCAATAAAGATAAAAGCTATGTGGCAACCCTGCGGCTTGGACAGACCTCTGATACAGAGGATGCTTCCGGAACGATTCTTACACAAAAAGAAGTGACGGCAACAAAAGAGGAAGTGCTTCATGCAATTATGTCTTTTGTCGGCAGTTATGAACAGATTCCTCCAATGTATTCTGCCATTAAAATCAATGGAAAAAAATTATATGAGCTTGCCAGAATGGGAACGGTTGTAGAGAGAACTCCGAGAACGGTTACGATACATTCGATTGAAGTAATAAAGATGGAATTACCGTATGTAACATTTCGTGTGTCCTGCGGCAAGGGTACTTATATACGAAGTTTGTGCAGGGATATTGGCGAAAAGCTTGGCTGCGGAGGGTTGATGGAACATTTGGTCAGAGACTGTGTGATTTCGGAAGAGACCGGTAAATCTTTTGATCGAAAAGATGCATTTTCTCTGGCACAAATTGAACAAATGGTTCGTACAGGTGAGTTTGAATCGCATATTCTTGGTATTGATGAATTATTTCCGACATTACATAAGCTGTATGTAACGCCGGAAGGGGATAAAAAGCTGCAAAATGGTAACTTTTTGTTGTGGGAGGATTTTAAAACAATAAAAGAGGAACAAATCAAAACGGATTTTGGGGATGGCATGAAATTTTTGATTTATACCACAGAAAATACATTTCGGGCAATTTATCGGTATGATGAAAAGAAGCATTGCCTGAAAGTGGATAAGATGTTTTGATAAGGGAAAAACGATGATTTATTTACGGAATAAAAGTGCTGCGGAATTTACAAGTGAAAATTCTTCGATTGCATTGGGAAAATTTGATGGTATTCATATTGGGCATCAGGATTTGATAAAAAGATTGATAAAAGACAAAGAAAAAGGATATCGTGCAATTGTATTTTCTTTTGCAATCAGTCCGCGTTTTATACTGCATGGCGGAGAAAAAAAGACCATTTACACTTCACAGGAAAAGGCATTGTATTTAAGTGAATTGGGAGTAGATGTTTTGATGGAATATCCGTTTACCAAAAAGTTTGCCAATTCAAAGCCGGAGGATTTTGTGAAAGATTGTCTTGTAGATAAACTCAATGTTAAGCAGATATATGTCGGAGAGGATTTTTGTTTTGGAAAGAATCGTCAGGGAAATGTTCCCTTATTAAAGGAGCTGGGAGAAAAATATGGTTTTCATGTATGTGCGATTCCACAAAGAAAATTCCGTGGGAAAATTGTAAGTTCCAGTCTGATTCGTGATTTAATTGGAACAAATTTTTCGGTTGCCAATCGAATGCTTGGCAATCCGTATTTTATATATAATGAAGTGATACATGGTAAACATTTGGGAAATACAATTGGTTTCCCAACAATTAATCAGGAGATTTCTTCCCAAAAAATTGTTCCTCAAAACGGAGTTTACGCAAGCCGGGTTTTAATTGACGGAAAAAGTTATCAGGCAATCAGTAATTTAGGGGTAAAGCCAACCATTAAAGGAGAAAATCAGCTTGGTTTGGAAACCCATATTCTGGATTATTCCGGTGATTTATACAATAAATTTATAAAGACAGAGTTGTTATATTTTATAAGAAACGAGAGAAAATTTGATAATCTGAATGCACTGAAAAGACAAATCGAAAAAGATGTTGCTGTGTCAAGAAAAAATACTTGACAAAAGAAATATTGTTGTATATACTAAGCAAGGTTGATACCTTGTAAAGTATTTTTGCTTTACAAATCATGCGAATCAGGTGTAAGGTGAAAGAAATGCTTCATGACATGGAAGAAATTGAAAAAAAAGCATTACTGTTTGATTTTTACGGTGAACTGTTGACGGATCATCAGAAAAATATTTATTCGGATATCGTAATGAATGATTTTTCCTATTCGGAAGTGGCAAGAGATGAAGGTGTCAGTCGTCAGAGTGTTTATGATTTGGTAAGACGTTGTGATAAGGTTTTGGAAGAATATGAAAACAAACTGAAACTGGTTGAAAAATTTCTGGAAACAAAAGAGCGAGTCAGCCAGATACACGAATTGGCAACGCAGTTAAAATCCATTACAACAGAGAATAATCTGATTCAGAAAATTGACCGGATTGAATCGATATCAAAACAAATATACGAAAGTTATTAATGTTTGACAGGTAGGAGATATTTAATATATGGCATTTGAAAGTTTATCCGATAAATTACAAAATGCATTCAAAAAGTTAAGAAGCAAAGGTGCGCTTACGGAAGCAGATGTGAAAGATGCAATGAAAGAAGTAAAACGTGCACTGTTAGAAGCGGATGTTAACTTTAAGGTTGTAAAACAGTTTATTCAGGCTGTCAGTGACCGGGCAGTTGGTGAGGATGTCTTAAAGGGATTAAATCCCGGACAGATGGTAATCAAAATTGTAAAAGAAGAGATGGATAAATTGATGGGCTCTTCCACAACGGAAATAAAACTGTTACCATCAAATGAAGTGACTGTTATTATGATGTGTGGTTTGCAGGGTGCAGGTAAAACAACAACAGTTGCCAAGCTTGCAGGTAAATACAAAGAACGCGGTAAAAAATGTCTGTTAACCGCCTGTGACGTTTATCGTCCGGCTGCGATTAAACAGTTGGAGATTAACGGTGAAAAGCAGGGTGTTCCGGTATTTACCATGGGAGACCAGAATTCACCGGTTGATATTGCAAAAGCGGCAGTAGAGCATGCAGCAAAAAATGGAATACAGATTGTATTTTTAGATACAGCAGGTCGTCTTCATGTAGATGAAGCAATGATGGAAGAATTACAGTTGATTAAGCAGAATGTGAATGTTACCTGTACAATTTTAACGGTTGATGCAATGACAGGACAGGATGCTGTAAATGTAGCAAAGAGTTTTGATGAAAAGATTGGAATTGATGGTGTAATTCTTACAAAATTAGATGGTGACACCAGAGGTGGTGCGGCATTATCAATTCGTGCTGTAACAGGAAAGCCTATTTATTATGTTGGTATGGGTGAAAAGCTTTCTGATTTGGAGCAGTTTTATCCGGATCGAATGGCAAGCCGTATCCTTGGAATGGGTGATGTGGAGTCCTTAATCGAAAAAGCACAGAATGCAATCGATGAAGAAAAAGCAAAAGAGATGGAGCAAAAGCTTCGTAGTAAACAAGGTTTTGACTTCAATGATTTCTTAGATAGTTTTGAACAGATGGAAAAAATGGGTGGAATGCAGGATATGCTTTCCATGTTACCGGGAATGGGTTCACAGTTAAAAAATGTTGAAATTGACGAAAAACAGATGAATCGGCCAAAGGCGATTATTTTGTCAATGACGAAGGAAGAACGCGCCAATCCATCCATAATTAACCCAAGTAGAAAAAGAAGGATTGCAGCCGGTGCCGGTGTAGATGTAAGTGAAGTAAACCGGTTACTTAAGCAGTACGAACAGACAAAGAAACAGATGAAGCAGTTGTCCGGTATGTTTGGCGGTAAACGTGGCAAACGATTCCGGATGCCATTTGGATTTTGATGAAAAAACCTATTTGTAATAAAATTAGAGATATGGTTTTTACATATATGCTATGTTTAGCAGTACTTATGTACAGATTATAAAGGAGGTGAAAACAATGGCAGTAAAGATGAGATTAAAGAGAATGGGATATAAGAGACATCCTTTCTATAGAGTAGTAGTTGCAGATGCTCGTTCTCCAAGAGATGGTAGATTCATCGAGGAAATCGGTACCTATGATCCAAACCAGGAGCCAAGCGTAGTTAAGATTGACGCTGAGGCTGCAAAGAAGTGGTTAGCAAATGGTGCTCAGCCAACAGATACTGTTGCTAAGTTGTTAAAGCAGGCAGGAATCGAGAAGTAAGACTTGGGAGGTTATTCGTAGATGAAAGAATTAGTAGAAGTAATAGCAAAATCCCTAGTTGATCACCCGGATGAAGTTGAAGTTGTTGAAACTTCAAAAGATGACGCTATTTATGTTGAGCTTAAAGTTGCCCAGGAAGACATGGGTAAAGTAATTGGTAAGCAGGGTAGAATCGCAAAGTCTATCCGAACAGTTGTGAAAGCAGCTGCCTCAAAGGGTGATAAGAAGGTAGTCGTAGTCATCAAATAATGATGTCTAGGTAATGCCGGCGACAAATGTCGTCGGCATATTTCATATGGTCAAAAGGAGTTTTCATGGAAAATCAAACAATAGATATTGATAATTTGCTGCAGATAGGAACCATTACATCGACTCATGGAATTCGGGGAGAAGTAAAAGTGTTTCCGATGACAGATGATAATAAACGATTTAAAAAATTAAAGGAATGTTTTATTGAATATCGAAATGAATGGATACCGGTAGTTTGCAAGAGTGCCAAATTCTTTAAGAATATGGTAATTTTAGGATTTGAGGGTATTGATAATATAAATGATGTTGAGAAGTACAGACAGTGTAAATTATATGTTGACCGGCAGCATGCGGTAGCATTGGAAAAAGATGAATACTTTATTGCGGATTTGATTGGGTTATCGGTATATACACAGGAAGACAATTGTCTTGGGGTTTTGACGGAAGTAATCCCGACCGGTGCGAATGATGTATACGTTGTTGTGGATACCGATAAAAAAGAGCGTTTAATACCAGCAATCAAAGACTGTATTTTGGCAATTGATCTGGAAAATAAAAAAATGACGGTAAAATTGCTAAAGGGAATGGAGGAATAAAGTGAATTTTCATATATTGACATTATTTCCCGAAATGGTTATGCAGGGATTGAATACTTCAATTATCGGACGTGCAATGAAAAAGGGAATACTTTCGATTGAAGCAACGAATATAAGGGATTATACAAAAGAAAAACACGGACAGGTGGATGATTATCCTTATGGTGGTGGAGCCGGTATGGTTATGCAGGCACAACCGGTTTATGAGGCTTATCTGCATGTATTGAATCAATTAAATATCCCGGAGGGAGAAAAAAAACCGAGAGTTATTTATATGACCCCGCAGGGAAAGGTTTTTAATCAGAAAATTGCACAGGAACTGGCACAGGAAGAAAATCTCATTTTTTTATGTGGACATTATGAAGGAATTGATGAGCGTGTATTAAATAAAATTGTAACGGATCAGTTATCCATTGGAGATTATGTATTAACAGGCGGAGAACTGCCGGCTATGGTTATGATTGATACCATATCAAGACTGGTTCCGGGGGTGCTTAATAATAATGCCAGTGCGGAATTTGAAACATTTCATGATAATCTGCTCGAATATCCGCAATATACAAGACCGGAGGAATTTATGGGAGAAAAGGTACCGGAGGTATTGTTAAGCGGACATCATAAAAACATTGAAAAATGGAGATTGGAGCAGTCTGTGGAACGAACGAAGAAGAACAGACCGGATTTATATGCTTTGTGGGAGAAAGGCCAAAATTAATATAAGGGGCGGATATGGGATATAAGAAAACGGATTTGCTATCGGTAACGGAACAAATTTACAACATAAAAGAAAAAATTCAGGATTTAAACAGAGAATTGGATTATGAAAAATTTCATGAACGATATATGCCTAGAAAAAGTGCGGTTGCCGGAAGACAGTGGGGTGCACAGGTTGGTTTTGTTGCTATCTTAGGCAGTATTATTGTTGCTTGTATTGCTGTTATCATGTATTGCATGAACAATATGCAGCCTCTGCTTGGAATTGTACTTGGGATTGCCTCTGCCATGATGATTGGCTGTATTTGGTTGATTTTTTTAGCAACCAAAGAAAAAATCGGTTCACCGTTACAATGTCAGATGGAGCTGGAACGGGTAAGAAGCAAGATTGCACTGTTAAAGGAAAAAATTTCCGATTTGAATTTTCAGTTGGAAGAGCTGTGTCAAAGACAGGATGCACTGTTAGCCGAGAAAAATTATATCCAAAATGTTTTAGAAGAAAAAGGAATTATTCTTAAAGATGCCGTGGTAGATGAGGCAGTACGAAACAAAAACGGATTAACTTTCAGTCTGAAAGAAGAAACAGAAGGTACGGATGATTTGTTGGAATTGTTCGAACTGTATTCGAGTGAAGAAAAATTACTGCTTCAGTTTAATGACAGATTACAGGTGCAGATTGATTGCTATAATAAAGACATTATGGGTATTGAAGATGATTTTTCCGTTGCAAAACAAAAGATTATATTTTGTGTTGGTTTATTTGTTCTCATGATTATCATACAATCCATTTTTATTGGAACAACGGAGGGAATCTCTGCATTAATCTGTATTTTGTTATCTGTATTTGTATTGGTTTATATTGACCGTTCCTGTACACAGCCGATTCTTTTGTATCTGATTGAACATGAAAGTGATTTGACAAAAGAATATGCATTTTGTAATAATATTGTTCCGATATACAAAAAAAGAGAAGAGGTAATAAAATCCCTTCACGAGAATCAAAAGGAACTGCAGGTAATCAGACAGAAAAAAGATGCATTGGATGCATAAAAAACTTGCATTTTATATTATTCTGTGATAAATTATATGAGTTGTGATTTCTATGTAGATACATAGTACACATATTATGGATGGTCCTCTGCGAGTTTGACAAGGTCAGTAAAAGTCGAAAGACGAAGCTTGTAAGAACGTCTGAAATTTTAAGGAGGTTCGTGATGAACGATATTATTAAGAACATTGAAGCTGCACAGTTAAAGGCTGAAGTGCCTGAGTTTAACGTTGGTGATACTGTTAAAGTATCTGCTAAGGTTAAGGAAGGTAACAGAGAAAGAATTCAGGTATTTGAAGGAACTGTTATCAAACGTCAGGGTGGAAGCAACAGAGAGACATTTACAGTTCGTAAGAACTCAAACGGTGTTGGTGTTGAGAAGACATGGCCATTACACTCACCAATCGTAGAGAAGATTGAAGTTGTAAGACATGGTAAAGCTAGACGTGCTAAGTTATATTACTTACGTAACCGTGTAGGTAAGGCAGCTAGATTAAAAGAAATTGTAAAATAATCTTTTAAAAAAAGGGGCTGGAGTATTTTTACTCTAGCCTTTTGTTCTTTTGTGATGTAAAATTATCTGAGGAATAAATAGACAATTTGGAGAGTATATATGGGACGTCGTAGAAGAAGATATCGTAGTAGTTATGAACGGGATGAATTTGATTTTGGAGATTTTTTTACGAGTGTAGGACAATGGGCAATTTCAATTTTTGTTGTTGTGATTGTTGGCTACAGCATTGTAACATTTGGAATACAGTCGGTAACAATGGTTGGTCAGAGCATGGAACCTGTTTTGACCAATCAGGATGTGGTTTTATTAAATAAACGTGCATATACATTTCAGGAACCGAAACGATATGATATTGTTGCATTCAAGTTAAAAGAAGATACCGATGCATATTTTAATATCAAACGTATTGTAGGTTTACCCGGAGAAACGATACAAATTAAAAACGGAAAAATATTTGTTGACGGGAATGTTTTGACGGATCTGCCGTTTGAGGATTTAATCATGACAGAGGGTGTTGCATTGGACGGTGTGACATTAGGTGAGAATGAATACTTTGTGATAGGAGATAACTGTAATAACAGTGAGGATTCCAGATATGTGAATATCGGAAACATTTCCAAGAAGGAAATCTCCGGCAAGGTAATATTTCGGATTGCACCAAGAGATGCAATTGGATTTATAAAAAGTTAAGGTGAGGTTTTTATATGAATATACAATGGTATCCTGGACATATGACCAAGGCAAAGCGTATGATGCAGGAAGATATAAAACTGATTGATATTGTAATTGAATTATTGGATGCCAGAGTGCCAATCAGCAGCCGGAATCCGGATATTGATACGCTTGCAAAGAATAAGTATCGTCTGGTGCTGTTAAACAAAAGTGATTTGGCGGATAACAGAACGAATCAGGAATGGGAAGCATATTTTAAGGAAAAAGGAATTATGGTGGTAACAATTAATGCCAGAAGCGGACAGGGAATGAAAGCGATTACCAGTCAGATTCAGGAGGCATGTAAAGAAAAGATAGAACGGGATCGGAAACGAGGTATATTGAATCGCCCAATCCGTGCTATGATTGTCGGAATACCGAATGTCGGAAAATCTACATTTATCAATTCCTATGCAAAAAAAGCATGTGCGAAGGTTGGAAACAAACCGGGTGTTACAAAGGGTAAACAATGGATTAAGATTAATAAAGGTGTGGAACTGTTGGACACACCGGGAATTTTATGGCCAAAGTTTGAGGATGAAAAAGTTGGTTTGCATCTGGCATTTATCGGTTCCATCAATGATGAAATTTTACAGAAAACAGAGCTTGCATGTCAGTTGATTGATTTTATGAAAGAAAATTATTCCGGAGTATTACAGGAACGTTATCAGGTAGATGAAGCGGAAAAATCATCAAAAGTATTAGAAGAAATCGCAGTGAAGAGAGGTTGTCTGTTAAAAGGCAATGATTTGGATTATGAGAAAG
This sequence comes from uncultured Lachnospiraceae bacterium, assembly GCA_934293575.1. Lineage (GTDB taxonomy): Bacteria > Bacillota > Clostridia > Lachnospirales > Lachnospiraceae > CAG-590. The sequence continues at coordinate 287,372 of CAKQYU010000001.1, forward strand.
CTGCAACGATTTTATTGGATGAATTTCGAAACGGTAAGCTTGGAAGGATTTCAATTGAAAAACCTTGAAACAGGATTGTAAATAAGCTTTTTGTGAGGACAGAATATGAAAAAGAATACGACATCATCGGATGAAATCAATATTGTAAAAGAACTGGTTGAAATGGTACTATACATGGCATTTGTTTGTCTTGTAGTATGGTTATGCATAACGTTTGTCGGTCAGAGAACAGTTGTTAACGGAGATTCCATGAATGATACCCTGCATGATAAGGATAATTTATGGGTAAGCAAGATTTCCTATCATTTGCATGATCCGGAGCGTTTTGATATTGTTGTGTTTCCGTACAGGGACAGCGATGTTTTCTACATAAAAAGAGTAATCGGTCTGCCGGGAGAAACAGTAAGGATTGATGAAGAAGGAAATATCTATATTAATGGAGAAATTCTGGAAGAAAATTATGGATTGGAAACCATCGATTCCAGACACATCGGAAGAGCCATTGAAGAGGTTAAGCTTGGAAAAGATGAATACTTTGTAATGGGTGATAACCGTAATAACAGTAAGGACTCCAGATTTGAGGAAGTGGGTAATATCAAAAGAAGTGAAATAGATGGAAAGGCAGTATTTCGAATCTGGCCGCTTTCTAAGATAGGAAGAATAAAATAAAGGATTGAAATTATATGAATATAAAAGAAATTCAGGATCAGTTTAAACATGCATCGATTGACCGGTTGCCGGATTTGATTGATACTTATGGGACGGATATGCGTACCGGTGTAAAAAGGGCATGTATTGCAGCTCAGAAAAAATTAGACGCATTTGAAAAAGAAAAAGTAAGAACCTTTCAGATGCAGGAATATGAACGAAAATACGAAAATTGCCGATATATATGTGGAATTGATGAAGTCGGACGTGGACCGTTAGCAGGACCGGTTGTTGCAGCCGCAGTTATTTTACCGAAGGATGTTGATATCTATTATCTGAATGATTCCAAGCAATTATCCGAGAAAAAACGGGAAGAACTGTATCATGAGATTATGGATAAGGCTGTTTCTGTCGGGATTGGTTTTGCGGATGAAAAATGTATTGATGAGATTAACATCTTACAGGCGGATTATGTTGCAATGCGGATTGCCTTATCAAAGCTTTGTGTGGTTCCGGATGTCTTGCTAAATGATGCGGTTATCATACCAGAGGTGGATATTTTACAGGAAAAAATCATCAAGGGTGATGCAAAAAGTGTTTCCATTGCAGCGGCAAGCATTGTTGCAAAGGTAACAAGGGATCATTATATGGAGGAGATGGACAAACAATATCCGGGTTATGGTTTTGCAAGCAACAAAGGGTATGGAAGTGCAGCTCATATTGAAGCAATTAAGCAGATAGGACCTTGTCCGATTCACAGAAAAACGTTTATTAAGAATTTTGTAGATTGATAATTAATTATTGGGGATACTTATGCAGATTAATAATCAGTTTGGTAACTATGATTCACATATCATAGAGAATAAAAGAGCGGATGGTAATGTAAATATTGATGCTGCAAGGCAGCAAAAAAATCCGATGGATGTTTCCGGCTGGAAAGAAGGCATGGTTTTTAAGGGAGAGGTTTTGGATATTGTCGATAACAAGGTGCTTCTCCACCTGGAAAATCAGTTGAATTTTATGGCACGGTTACAAAGTGATATGGAACTGGGAATTGGAGATCAGCTTTTGTTTTCGGTAAAGGAAAATAATGGAAATCAGGTCTTTATAAAACCGATGTTTGATTCTTTATATAGTGCACAGACGCAGGTGCTTGAAAAGGCATTGGATATGGCAGGATTATCACCGACGGAGAAAAATTTTGCCGTTGCAAAAGAACTTATGGAGGCGGGTTTGCCGTTAGACAGGGCAAGCATGACCAATCTGCTGTCTCAAAGTATGAAATTTCCGGATACCTCAATATCTACGCTGGTTTCCCTCAACAAATTAAATATTCCCGTTACACAAGAAAATATTTTGCAATTTGTGAAGTACGAAAACGGGCAGCATCAATTTGCGGCGGATATCGGAAATGCGATAACGTCGATGACGGACTTTGTAAATGCATTTTCATCAAAGGAACAGAGTGATGTTCTTATTTCATTTGCGAAGGAGATGGTGGATTATTTCACGGACAGTCTGGATACTTCCATGCCTTTGGCTGAAGGAAAAGTGGTACCGGAGACCGTAACATCTCCTGAAATTGCCACAAATCAGACAGATTCGGTGCCTGAGGCTGTTCCTTCGGATTTGCAGGATACAATACCTTTGGAACAGAAAACAGATGGTGAGCCGGTACAATACTTGACAAAAGAAACGGTTTTGAATGAAAAGGAAGCAACAGCCTTTATGAAGGATATGGAACAGATGGGTATATCGAAGGATATGGTAGCTTCCGTGATAAAAAACAGTTCATCTCCGGAAACATTTTTACAAAATGTATTAAAGACGATGGAACAGGTTATGCCGGATTCAGAATCCGTTCATACATGGCTTGGTTCCGAATCTTTCAAAAAACTGTTTGCGGATTTAGTTAATAAAAACTGGGGCATGGATCCAAAGCAAATGAAGTCTCCAAAGGAAATTGATGATTTGTATGAACGGATACAAAAACAAAGCAAACATTTTGAAGAGGCAATTTCGGCAAAGGGTGGAGATACAAAGGGATTTCAGCAAAGTTTTCAAAACATGAAACAAAACATGTCTTTTATGGAACAGTTAAATCATCAAATGATATATGCACAGATGCCGCTTCGCTTGTCAAACCAGAATGCAAATTCTGAATTGTATGTTTATGCGGACAAACGAAAACTAATGCAAAAAAAAGACGGTGTAAGCGTAATGCTTCATCTGGATATGGATCATTTGGGACAGACCGATGTAAAAATTGATTTAAAGGGTTCCCATGTGAATGCCAGATTTTATTTTAACGATGAAGAAAGTGTCAATCTTGTATCGGGACATATGGAGGAACTTGCCACCCGGTTAAAGGAACGTGGATTTTCGTTAACGGATGAGGTCGTAAAGCGTCAGCCGCAGGAATCCATTAACAAGGTGATAGATGAAGTGATTGATGAAAATGCAGAAAAGAGCATAAAACGCTATACATTTGATGCCAGAATGTAGGTAGTATTTGGAATGGGAGTAGCTTATGGAAGACGGAAAAAAGAAAAAAGCGGTTGCGTTAATGTATGACCCGGACAATATGGCACCTTCTGTAGTCGCTTCCGGAAAAGGGGAAGTGGCAAAGCGAATCATACAAAAAGCAGAGGAAAATGATGTTGCGACCTATCAGGATGAGGGATTGGCGGATACATTATTAAAACTTGAAATTGGTGAAATGATTCCGCCGGAACTTTATGGTGTGGTTGCGGAAATTCTGGTATATGTGGATAAAATGGATAAAATAAAGAGTAAGTTAACGAAGAACTGAGGAGTGTTTGGTGAACAATAGAAAAGTTGGAACTTTTTATGAGGAAGAGGCTGTCAGATATCTGATGTCAAACGGTTATACAATATTGGAAAGAAACTATCATAATGCATTAGGCGAGATTGATATTATTGCAAAAGAAGACGATGTTTTAGTGGCAGTTGAGGTAAAGTTTCGGACAAACCAAACATTTGGAACACCGTCGGAAGCGGTTACCGTTTACAAACAGAAAAAAATTAGCCGGACTTTTCTACAGTATTATGTTTCCCATGGATATGGAGAGGTATCCTGCCGGTTTGATGTGATTGCGATTGACGGTGAAGGGAAAATAGAACATATAAAGGATGCTTTTTATTTTATATACTAATATGGTGATTACAGGATGATATATAGGAATCAGGAGAAAACAGGATGGAATTAAAATATATAAACGAATCAAAAACCTGTCAGATTCAAGACAAGGCAGGTGTTACTTTTATTACATTCCCCGGATTAAATGAATATAAAAACATGTTGGTACATGGATTTTCAACCCGGTTAGGTGGTGTTTCAAAAGCACATTTATCTTCTATGAATCTAAGCTTCAGTCGTGGAGATGAAAGAGAAAATGTGTTGGAAAATCATAGACGGTTTGCAAAAGCGTTGGGTTACAATGAAAAAGATCTGGTATTTTCAAATCAGGTACACAAAACGAATTTTCATATTGTAACCAAGGAGGATAAGGGAAAGGGTATCATCAAAGAAAGTGATATTTTAGAAATTGATGGTTTGGTTACCGACGAAAAGGATATTCCCATTATTACATTTTTTGCGGATTGTGTACCGATTTTTTTGTTTGATCCGCAAAAAGAAGTGATTGCACTTGTACATTCCGGATGGAGAGGAACGGTAGAAAAAATCAGTGCAAAAATGGTTGCATTGATGGAAAATCAATACGGATGTCAGCCTGTTGATATTCGTTGTGCAATTGCGCCGTCTATTTGTTATAATTGTTATGAAGTAAGTGAAGACGTTGCCGGTCAGTTCATCGATAAATTTGGTGACGGTAAGGATTTGCTTTACAGAAAAGAAAATGGAAAATATCAATTAAATTTGCACAGGGCATGTGAACTGACATTATTAGATGCAGGTATTTCAAAGGAACATATCGATATTACAGATTTGTGTACCTGTTGTAATCCGGATTTCTTCTTTTCACATCGTGCAAGTCACGGAATGAGAGGAAATCTGGCAGCTGTAATGATGCTTAAGTCAGAAAATGAATAAACCTTTACAAATAAAAAAGGCTATTGTAAACTAGATGAGGCTATTTTGAAAAAGGAGGATGACAATGAGTAAACCAATTGTTGCCATCGTAGGCAGACCGAATGTTGGAAAGTCAACATTATTTAATGTGTTAGCCGGTTCAAGAATTTCAATTGTAAAAGATACTCCGGGAGTAACAAGGGATCGTATCTATGCGGATGTGGACTGGTTGGATTATAATTTTACGATGATCGATACCGGAGGTATCGAACCGGAAAGTGAAGATATTATTTTAAAAAGTATGCGGGCGCAGGCTCAGATTGCAATGGATACAGCGGATGTTATTATGTTTTTGGTAGACGTAAAACAGGGACTGGTAGATGCTGACCATAAAGTAGCGGATATGCTTAGAAGATCGCAAAAACCGGTGGTATTGGTTGTAAATAAAGTTGATAATTTTGATAAATACATGGCAGATGTATATGAATTTTATAATTTAGGACTTGGCGATCCGTATCCGATTTCTGCTGCATCCCAGCTTGGCTTGGGCGATATGCTGGATGAAGTTGTATCGCATTTTAGCGAGGATGCAAGGGACGAGGAAGAGGATGAACGTCCAAAGATTGCAATTATCGGAAAGCCGAATGTCGGAAAAAGTTCAATCATTAATAAGCTTTTGGGTGAGGAACGTGTAATTGTATCGAATATTGCAGGTACCACCAGAGATGCGATTGACACGGTAATTACCAGAAATGATCAGGAATATGTATTTATTGATACGGCCGGACTACGCAGGAAGAATAAAATAAAAGAAGAAATTGAGCGGTTTTCCATCATCCGTACGGTTACTGCTGTTGAACGTGCTGATGTGTGCGTGTTGGTAATTGATGCATTAGAAGGCGTGACAGAACAGGATGCCAAAATTGCCGGCATTGCGCATGAACGTGGTAAAGGTATGATTATTGCAGTCAATAAATGGGATGCATATGAAAAGGATGATAAGTCGGTTTACCGGTTCAGTGAAAAGGTTCGTCAGATTTTATCATTTATGCCATATGCGGAAATCATATTTATTTCTGCCAAAACAGGACAGAGATTGCCGAAGCTGTTTGATTTGATTGATATTGTAATCCAGAATCATTCCCTTCGTGTTGCAACCGGTGTATTGAATGAAATCCTGACAGAAGCGGTTGCATTGCAGGAGCCGCCTTCTGATAAAGGAAAAAAATTACGCTTATATTACATGACACAGGTTTCTGTAAAACCACCAACCTTTGTTATATTTGTTAATGATAAGAAATTAAGTCATTTTTCTTATATACGATATATTGAAAATCGTATTCGTGATGCATTCGGCTTTAAAGGTACGCCGATTCACATTATTGTACGGGAACGTAAGGAGAAAGGTTGATTGACATGAGGATTTTGATACAGATTTTAAGTATTATTGTGGGATATGCATTTGGATTGTTCCAAACAGCATATATCTATGGTAAATTACATGGAATTGATATACGTGAACATGGAAGTGGAAATTCCGGAACAACAAATGCATTACGGGTACTTGGAAAAAAGGCGGGATTGATTGTTTTCTTAGGTGATTTGGGTAAGGCTGTTGTTGCATGTGTGCTTGCAAGATTGGTTGGAATGTATTTTTTCCCGGATATGATGTACACATTGATTTTATTAACGGGTTTCGGTGTTGTTTTAGGACATAATTTCCCGTTTTATATGTATTTTAAAGGTGGAAAAGGCATTGCTGCAACAGCAGGTGTAATATTGGGACTTTTGGATTGGCGGATTATTGTAATTTGTCTGGCAGCATTTATACTTTGTGTACTGATTACAAGATATGTGTCACTTGGTTCTTTGATTGTAGTGACCTTGTTCTTTTGCCTGTTTTTATATCTGGGTATGACCGGGAAATTAATAAATCCTGTTTCCGGTGTGGCGTATACCAATGCCCAGTTATATGAAAGTTATGTAATTGTATTTTTGTTTGGGACATTGGCATTTTATCGACATAAAGCCAATATTGTCCGTCTGGCACATGGTGAGGAAAATAAGTTGTTTTAGATGGAGGAATGTGTATGAGAGATATATGTATTTTAGGTGCAGGCAGTTGGGGAACTGCCTTAGCGATTCTTCTTAGTAAGAATGGACATCAGGTTACTGTATGGTCAATTGATCCGGAAGAAGTTTTGATGCTTCGGGATTATCGGGAACAAAGAGATAAATTACCGGGTGTAATCGTACCGAGTACGGTTGATTTTACAACGGATTTGGAAGGTGCATTAAAAGATAAGGAAATTGTTGTCTGTGCGGTGCCGTCTCCGTTTGTCCGCTCTACAATGAAAAATGCATCTTTGTATATTGCAGATGGCACCATCATTGTGGATGTTGCGAAGGGAATTGAGGAGCATACATATAAAACAATGACGACGATTATTAAGGAAGAATGTCCGAATGCAAGGGTGGGTATTTTATCCGGTCCAAGTCATGCAGAGGAAGTGGGAAGAGGAATCCCGACAACAATTGTATCCGGTTCCGATTCAAAAGAAGTTGCTGAAATCATTCAGGATACATTTATGAATGACTTTTTCCGTGTATATACAAGCCCGGATGTGATAGGAATTGAACTGGGCGGTTCCGTTAAAAATGTAATCGCTCTGGCTGCCGGTGTGATAGATGGTCTTGGATATGGTGATAATACCAAGGCGGCATTAATGACAAGAGGTGTTGCGGAGTTGGGCAGGCTCGTAATCGCCATGGGAGGACATTTGGAAACAGTTGCGGGATTATCCGGTATCGGAGACTTGATTGTTACCTGTACTTCCAAACATTCCCGCAATCGGAATGCCGGATTTTTGATTGGTCAGGGAAAGACTTATCAGGAAGCAATGGACGAAGTCAAGATGGTTGTAGAGGGTGTTTATTCTGCCAAGGCAGCATTGGAATTATCCAAAAAACACAATATATCTATGCCGATTGTAGAATCGGTAAATGCAGTTTTGTTTGATGGTGTAACAGCGAAGGATGCAGTTTCTTTATTGTTCGGAAGAGATAAGGCAATGGAAGCGGATACACTTTCATGGGAGAACTAAATTTTTATAGAGGGATTATGTAGTCATAATTCCTCTTTTTTTGCATATATTCTTTTTAGGATGTTCGAATTAGACTTTCTTAAGGAGGATTATATGAAAGAGCAATATGATGTTTACCAGGATATAAAGGAACGAACCAATGGCGATATGTACATAGGAGTAGTTGGACCGGTTCGAACAGGTAAATCAACATTTATTAAGCGCTTCATGGAAAATCTGGTTCTTCCTTCTATGGAGGACGGACCGGAAAAGGAACGGACAATTGATGAATTGCCACAGAGTGGAACCGGAAAGACCATTACTACAACAGAGCCGAAATTCATTCCGAAAGAAGCAACAACAATTGTTGTAAACGATGAAACGGAAATTGACGTCCGACTGGTAGACTGTGTTGGTTATATGGTAAAAGGAGCAACCGGACATATTGAGGAAGAACATGAACGTCTGGTAAAAACTCCCTGGTTTGAATATGACATTCCGTTTTCTAAGGCGGCTCAGATTGGTACAAAAAAGGTAATGACGGATCATGCAACGATTGGAGTGGTTGTTACAACAGACGGAAGTTTCGGAGAATTGCCGAGGGAAAATTATGTGGAAGCGGAAGCGGAGATTATCAATGAGATGAAAACATTGGGAAAGCCGTTTGTAATCATATTAAACACGACAAAGCCGGCAGCAAAGGAGACACTTGAACTGGCAAATGAAATGTCAAATGAATATCAGGTAAGAGCAATTCCGGTTAATTGTGATCAGTTACGGAAAAAGGATATATTGGATATATTAAAGGAAATTTTATTGGAATTTCCGATTAATCAGGTGAATTTTTATATTCCGAAATGGGCGGAGACACTTGAATTAAATCATCCGATAAAGGATGCATTATTATGTTATGTGAAGCAGGTAATGGATAATCTGGTCTGCATGAATCATGTGTATCAGATTGAAAAACCGGAAAATGAATATATCAGTGAGGTAACCATATCAAACCTCAATTTAAAGGATGGAAGTGTCAACATATCGATTCAGATACCGGAAACATTTTACTATGAAATGTTGTCGGAATTACTAGGTTCCAAGGTGGAAAATGAATATGATTTCTTAACGATTATCAAGGATGTGGCAAAAAAACGGAGAGAATATTATCATGTGGCGGATGCAATGGAATGTGTTCAGTTAAAGGGATATGGTCTGGTTATGCCGGAGAAAGAAAATATCCAGATTGATGAACCGGAATTAATCAAACACGGAACAAAATACGGCATTAAAATTAAGGCAACCGCACCATCTCTTCATTTTATCAAGGCGAATGTTTCAACTGAGATTGCTCCGATTGTGGGAAGCAAGGAGCAGGCAGAGGATTTCCTGGCAAATATGAAAGCGGATCGGAAACAATCTCCGGAATCCATCTGGGAAACCAATATTTTTGGAAAAACGGTTGGGCAGATGGTGGAAGAAGGTTTATTATCAAAATCCAATAAGATAAATGATGATTCACAGATTCGTTTGCAGGATACCATGGAAAAGATTATAAATGATGGAAATGGTGGCATGGTCTTTATTATCATTTGACTTTTTAAATGTATTTATAATATAATAAATAAGTCGTTTTCACATGATTGTGTGAACGACTTATTTTTACGTTAATTTTCTTTTATGAAACAGGATATGTATTTATGGATATTGAATATAAATTACAGGTTTTTGAAGGTCCGTTAGATCTTCTGCTGCATTTGATTGAAAAGAATAAAGTAGATATTTATGATATTCCGATTGTTACGATTACGGAACAGTATTTGGAATATGTGAATGAGATGCAGAATTTAGATATGGATGTGATGAGTGAATTCCTTGTGATGGCTGCAACATTGATTCGTATCAAATCTAAGATGCTGTTACCGGGGAAAGAGGAAACGGAAGAGGAAGAAGAGGATCCAAGAGCAGAGTTAGTCAGAAGATTGTTAGAATATAAGATGTATAAGTATGCGGCAATCGAATTAAAGGATATGGAACTTTCCGCTTCCCATGCCATGTATAAAAAGCCGACCATACCAAAAGAAGTATCAATGCATAAAGAAGAGGTTGATCCGGTTGAATTGGTGGATGGTATGACCTTGAATGCCCTGAATGAAATTTTTCAGTCTATCATGAAAAAACAGGTTGATAAAATTGATCCGGTTCGTTCAAAGTTTGGAACGATTGAAAAAGAAGAGATTAATATTGAAGACCGCATGATACAAATAAGAGAAGAGGTTCGTGGACTGAAGGGAATTAATTTCAGAACATTATTGGAGTCACAACCAACAAAAATGAATATTATTATTACATTTATGTCTATTTTGGAGTTGATGAAGGTTGGGGCAATTATAATCCGACAGGAAGATACATTTGGAGAAATTGTGATTGATTCTTTGGATGAATTAACTTCGGAAGGAGTACAGGATCCAATTACAGGTGAGATTGTAAAGGAGAAACAATAAGGATGGATAAGAAAAATGAATTATCAATTCCGGAAATTGAGGGAAGAATAGAGGCGGTTTTATTTTCAGTCGGTGATAAAGTGTCGGTTGATACATTAAGTCAGGCATTGGAGATTGATAAAGACACAATTACAAAAATCGTACATAATATGATGGATAAGTATGACGATTCAGACCGTGGAATCCGGATTATTGAAATCGAGGATGCATTTCAGATGTGTTCGAAATCCGACTACTATGATACGTTGATTAAAATTGTCAATACACCGAAAAAACATGTACTGACCGATGTATTGTTGGAAACACTTTCCATTGTAGCCTATAAACAGCCGATTACAAGGCAGGAGATTGAAGCAATCCGAGGAGTGTCTTGTGTACATGCAGTGAACAAGTTGGTTGAATATAATCTGATTCAGGAGGTTGGACGTTTAGAAGCAGCAGGAAGACCGATTTTGTTTGGAACAACGGATGATTTTTTAAGAAGCTTTGGTGTACAGTCAACCGATGATTTACCGATTATTACGCCGGATAAGATTGAGGACTTTAAGCAACAGGCATTAGAAGAGGCACAGTTGACATTTCCGGCAGTCAAAGATTGATTTTGGGATATTTAAAAAGACAGACACATATATTTGTAGTAATGAATTACGAAGGTATGTTATGTCTTTTTTTTATGTAATAAAATGCAACAAAACAAAATGTATCATGGGATTATGTGTATTGTTTTTGATAATGGGTACAATATTGTTATGGTCATGGTTCCATGGAGAAAAAAAGAATGAAATGCAGCATTTTTTCTATTCCTATTCCATGGATAACAATTCTTACCGGGTTCTTTCCGAACAACCGGAGGAAGCGGTAATAAAAACCTGGGATGAAAAAAATCCGATTGAAAATCTGTATGCCAAATCCGCATTGTTGATGGATCAGGAAAACGGAAGGATTTTATTTGAAAAAAACGGATACGAGAAGGTCCCGATGGCAAGTACGACTAAAATCATGACATTATTGATTGTTTTGGAAAATGCAAATTTAGAGGATATTGTTACAGTTTCTTCTAATGCTGCGGCGCAACCGGATGTACAGCTGGGAATCAAAAAGGATGAACAGTACCGGCTGAAGGACTTGCTGTATTCCCTTATGTTGGAATCCCATAATGATACGGCTGTGGCAATCGCCGAACATGTGGGTGGAAGTGTTGAAGGTTTTGCCAAGTTGATGAATGAAAAGGCAAAAGAGCTTGGATCGGATGAAACGAATTTTGTAACGCCGAATGGTTTGGACGCGAAAGAGCATTATACAACAGCAAGGGATTTGGCGTTGATTACAAGATATGCATTGGAAAATGAAACATTTTGTGAGATTATCAAAACGACGGATTATTCATTTCATGAACAGACAACCGGAAGAAGTTTTTATGTCGCGAATAAAAATCGATTCTTAAATATGTATGATGGTGCGATTGGTGTAAAAACAGGATTTACCGGAAAAGCCGGTTATTGTTTTGTAGGGGCAATAAAAAGGGAAGGTATGGAGTTGATCAGTGTGGTTTTTGCAAGTGGCTGGCCGCCCCATAAATCTTATAAGTGGGAGGATACAAAAAAACTGATGGATTACGGAACCCAAAATTATACCCAAAAACGAATTGTAGAATCCCAAATTGCATTTCAGCCGGTTCCGGTAGAAAATGGAATTGATTGCAAAAAAATTGTACCTCAAACCAACCAAAATGTGGAATTACTGTTGAAAGAGGGGGAAGAAATTACATATGATGTAAAATTACCTTCATTTGTTGAGGCTCCCGTAAAAAAAGGTCAGAAAATAGGAAGTTTGGAAATAAAGATTGACGGAGAAACTTATAAAGTTATTCCGTTATTGGCAGACAACGGTTGCAGAGAGGTTACATTTACCTATGAATTCAAACAGATTTTATACAAATTTTTATATGTACCGTTAAGCATAAAGAAGGAAATATTGATTTTTTAAATTTTTAGTGATACACTTACAAGCGGCAAATAATACAAAAGATTGGAGAATTGGAATGAGTTTACATTATATTTCGCAGGTTCCGTCGGCAGAGGAGATTAAAGAATTGTTTCCGATGCGCGATGAATTGAAAAAGATAAAAGAGGAAAGAGATGCGGAAATCGCAAAAGTATTTACCGGAGAATCAGATAAATTTATTGCAATTATCGGTCCTTGTTCTGCAGATAATGAAGATGCGGTTTTGGATTATATGAATCGCCTGACAAAGGTTCAGGAAAAGATTAAGGATAAGATTATTATTATACCAAGAATTTATACCAATAAGCCAAGAACGAACGGTTCCGGATATAAGGGTATGTTGCATCAGCCAAATCCGGAAGAAAAACCGAATTTTATAGAAGGTCTGAAAGCAATCCGCAAAATGCACATTGATGCAATTGCACAGACCGGTTTAACAGCAGCAGATGAAATGTTATATTCTGATAACTGGCCATATCTGTCCGATGTACTTTCTTATGTCGCAATTGGAGCTCGTTCAGTGGAAAATCAGTCACATCGTCTGACTGCTTCCGGAATTGATGTTCCGGTTGGAATGAAAAATCCAACTTCCGGTGATTATTCGGTTATGATGAATTCCTGTGTGGCAGGTCAGTCCAGTCATACTTTTATGACTTCCGGATGGGAAGTAAAATCAGATGGTAACCCATTAACCCATTGTATTTTAAGAGGTTCGCTAAATCGACATGGGGTATCGGTTCCCAATTATCATTATGAGGATCTGATTCAGTTACATGATGCATATCAGAAATTTGATACATTAAAAAATCCGGCTGTTATTGTAGATGCAAATCATAATAATTCCGGTAAGAAATGGTATGAACAGCCACGTATCGTAAAAGAAATCCTGCACAGTATGCGACACAGTGATGATGTTGCCTCCATTGTCAAGGGTGTTATGGTTGAATCCTATATTGAAGACGGCAATCAGCCGGTCGGTGGCGGCTGTTACGGTAAATCCATCACGGATGCATGTCTTGGATGGGAAAAGTCAGAAAGACTTTTATTGGAAATGGCAGATTTATTATAAGATAATCATGAAATGATGAATGATAAAACCTTTAAAGTATGATATACTGAATTATACTTTAAAGGTTTTTATTTTTATGGGGGTGTTTGTATGTTTAAGCGTGTGATTTGGATTATTTTGGACAGTGTGGGAATTGGTGAGGCCCCGGATGCAGACCGCTTTGGGGATGTGGGAGCAGATACAATCGGCAATATTATCAAGCAGAGAGGTCATTTAAATGTACCGAATATGGAAAAATTAGGTTTGTTTTCGATTGACCAGACCAATCTGCCCAAATCGGATGTGACACCAATTGGTGCTTATGGAAAAGCAAGAGAAATGTCAAACGGAAAGGATACAACGATAGGACATTGGGAAATGACCGGTATCTATACGCCGAAGGCGTTTCCGACATATCCGGATGGATTCCCGGATGAAATTATGAACGCCTTTGTTGAAAAAACAGGATGTAAAGGCTATCTGGCTAATCATGTGGCAAGCGGTACACAGATTATCAATGAACTTGGGGATGAACATATCAAAACAGGTTTCCCGATTGTTTATACATCTGCGGATTCGGTATTCCAAATTGCTGCCTGCGAAGATGTAATCCCGGTAAAAGAACTGTATCGGATATGCCAGGTGGCAAGAACGATACTGACAGGAGAACATGCGGTTGCAAGAGTAATTGCCCGGCCATTTGTGAAAGAAGGAAATACTTATGTAAGGACTGCAAACCGTCGTGATTTTTCATTAAAACCTTCTGAGGAAAGTCTGCTTCCGTATTTGAAGGATGCGGGATACCGGGTCAGTGCAGTCGGTAAGATAGAAGATATATTTTGTAAAGTGGGAATCGGAGATGCGGTTCATACCAAGAGCAATGTAGATGGAATTGAGAAAACATTGGACTTTATGGAAACACAGCATGATGGATTGATTTTTACCAATTTGGTTGAGTTTGATTCTACCTGGGGACACAGAAGAGATGTTGAAGGCTATGCACAGGGATTGGAAACCTTTGACGAGGGACTTCATAAGATTGTCACCAATATGAAAGAGGATGATTTGTTAATTATCAATGCAGATCACGGATGTGACCCGACCTTTAAAGGAACGGATCATACCAGAGAATATATTCCTGTTTTGATGTATCACAAGAAAATGAAAACGGGCGTGAATTTGGGAATTATGGATACATTTGCGGATATTGGGGCAACCATTGCGGATAATTTCAAGGTGCAGCCGTTAAAAATCGGAACCAGCCAGAAGGATAAACTTATATAATGTTTCTTTATACGAAGGGGAGGATACCATATGAATATGTATGATATTATTATGAAAAAAAGAGATGGGGGAAAATTATCCAAAGCAGAAATTGCATATGTTGTAACAGATTATACAAACGGAACAATTCCGGATTATCAGATGGCTGCCTTTTTGATGGCGGTATATTTTAAAGGGATGGATGCCGAAGAAACAACGAATCTGACTATGGCAATGACAGACAGCGGAGACAGATTGGATTTGTCAAAAATTCATGGAATAAAAGTAGACAAACATTCCACAGGAGGTGTTGGGGATAAAACCAGCCTGATTGTGGGACCGATACTGGCAAGTCTTGGTGTTCCGGTTGCCAAAATGAGCGGAAGAGGATTGGGACATACGGGTGGAACCATTGATAAACTGGAAGGGATACCCGGATTTCAAACCGCTATTCGGGAAGAAGATTTTATGGAACAGGTCAATCAGGTTGGATTGGCGATTGTTGGTCAGACAGCAAATCTGGCACCTGCGGATAAAAAGATATATGCCCTGCGGGATGTGACCGCAACGGTAGACAATATATCATTGATTGCCGCAAGTATTATGAGTAAAAAACTGGCAGCCGGGGCAGATAAAATTGTACTCGATGTGAAGTGTGGAACCGGTGCGTTTATGAAAAATCTTGAGGATGCAGGAAAATTGGCAAAGACGATGGTTTCAATCGGAACCATGGCAGGAAAGGAAACGGTAGCGCTTATTACGGATATGAATGAACCGCTTGGAAATTTTGTCGGTAATATTTTGGAAGTGAAAGAGGCAATTGCCTGCCTGAACGGACAGGGAGAACACAGGCTGATGGAGGTTTCCAAAGCTTTGGCAATACAAATGCTGTTATTGGCAAATCAGGCGCAGACAAAGGAACAGGCAGCGGCGATGGTTGATGATAGTATTTCATCCGGAAAGGCATTTTCAAAATTAAAGGAATTTGTAAAATATCAGGGTGGAGATATCTCATATATGGAAGATGTTTCCCAATTTGATAAGGCTGAATATAAAAAAATAATATATGGAAAAGATTTGTTGACAGATGACCGGCAGGAAGGATATCTGGAAAGCTGCAATACGCAGGAAGTAGGAATGGTATCTTTAGTTTTAGGAGGAGGGCGCCGGACAAAAGACAGTAAAATAGACCTTACGGTTGGACTGGAATTAAAAAAACATTTAGGCGACCGGATAAATACAGAGGATGAGGTGGCTGTTTTATATGGAAATCAGGTGGAACAATTAGAGGAGGCAGCAAAACGGTTTTTTGGTGCATATGTTGTTTCCAATCAGCCGGTTGAAAGAAATCCGATTGTTTATGATGTGATAACAAAGAATGATTTGACAACAGAATAAAAGGATTTATGAATAATTTAAAAAATGAATAATAAAATGATAAAAAGAATAATGGAATCATGATGTGAAGCAGTTTAAAAAAATAATAATCAGCTCTATTTTGACTGCCATTTTCCTTGTGGGTATGATGGCTGTACCATACCGGCCCTGTTTTGGTAAAGAGGAGCTTGAAATGGAATCCCCATCGGTTGTCCTGATGGAATTAAGCAGTGGACAGATTCTTTATGAAAAGAATCCGGATGAGGCAAGAAGACCGGCATCGGTTACAAAAATTATGACAATGCTTTTGGTTTTTGATGCAATTCAGGACGGAAAGCTTTCTCTGGATGATGAAATTGTTGTATCGGCACATGCTGCAAGTATGGGTGGCAGTCAGGTATATTTAGAGGAGGGAGAGGTTCAGTCTCTGGAAGACCTTTTAAAATGCATGATTGTTTCTTCTGCAAATGATGCGGCGGTTGCGGTAAGTGAAGCAGTTGCAGGCAGTGAGGAAGCATTTGTACAGATGATGAATGACCGGGCAAAAGAGCTTGGAATGGAACATACACATTTTGAGAATGTGTGCGGATTAGAGGCGAAAAATCATATGATGAGTGCAAAGGATGTGGCGTTGTTATCAAGAGAGTTGATATTGACGCATCCGGAGGTTTTTGATTATACAACCATATGGATGGATACGATTATTCATAAGACTGCAAAGGGTGAATCGGAATTTGGTCTGGCAAACACCAATAAGTTCTTAAAAAAATATGAGGGCGCAAATGGATTAAAAACCGGTTATACGTCCGATGCGGGATTTTCCATGAGTGCGACCGCAACCAAAAACGGAATGACATTGATTGCTGTGGTAATGGGTTCGACAACAAAGGAAATCCGTTATGAAGATGCACGGAAATTGCTGGATTATGGATTTGCAAACTGTGAATTGTATCAGGATGCAAATGTATTGGGCGAACAGAATCAGGTATCCATAAAAAATGCAGCCCAAAATCCGGTTTCGGTTTATGCACAATCAAAGTTTCATTATGTTATGACAGACGGAACGGATACAACTAAGATTACAAAGAAGTTAAATCTGGATAAAAAACAGGCACCGTTGAAGAAAGACGAAACGGTTGGCTATATGGTGTATTTTTATCAGGATAAAATGATTGGAAAGGTTGCCATAAAAACAACGGATGCGGTAGAAGAAGAGAAATTTCCAAATGTTTTCTTATCCATTCTTTATCAATATACAAATATGTATTGAAAATATTTGTTTTCTTTTAAATTATCCTTGAACATATGAATAAATATTAGTATACTTAATTGCGTAGTTTGGAAAGATTAGACAATTTTAGGGGTGTAGAATGGACGGAGAGAAAAAAACATCAAAATCAGAAGAATTTGAAAAGACAGAACATATTGTATTAGATATTCCGGATGATTTGGATAAAAAAGATGAAGCTCAAAATTCTTCCAAAGAAGAAAAGAAAGAGGACAGCAAAACGGAATCCAAAGAAGAAAAGAAGGAAGACAGCAAAAAGGAATCCAAGGAAGAAAAGAAGGAAGACAGCAAAAAGGAATCCGAAGAGGAAAAGAAGGAAGACGGTAAAACGGAATCCAAAGAGGAAAAGAAGGAAGACAGTAAAACGGAATCCAAAGAAGAAAAAAAGGAAGATAGCAAAACAGAATCCGAAGAAGAAAAGAAAGAAGATACGGAAAAGGTCAACAACAAGGCGATTTCGCAGAGCAAGCGTTTAGCCGATGCAAAGGAATCGGACAAAAACAATACAGAAGCTTTGACCGATATGGAGCAGGCAACAGAAAAGAAGAAGCATAAAAAAGCACCGTTTGTTGTGCTTGGGTGTGTTCTTGTCCTTTTGGTTGCTGCATATTTTACCGGTTTTTGGTATTTTTCTTCTCATTATTATCGTGATGTAGCAATTAATGGCACAAATGTATCCAATATGGATGAAAGTCAGGCAAAACAGACATTGGATAATTTCTATAAAGCCTATATTTTGACGATGCATACGGTTGATGGAGACGATGTTACCATTAACGGAAAAGACATTGATATGCAGATTACATTACATAATGAATTTGCAAGATGTTTTAACGAACAAAAGCCGTATATATGGTTTGTGGAATATTTTAATCATCATGATTTCAGTATTGCAGCAGATGTAGAATGGGATCAGGAAAAATTAGATGCAATTTATAAGGATATGGACATTTTAAATTCTGAGGATATTGTTGATCCGGAGGATGCGTATATCGGTTCGGACGGTAAGCAGTTTGTAATCCAGCCGGAAGTGATGGGAAATCGATTGGATGAAGATATTTTCAAACAACAGGTTGCGGCAAACTTACAAAAAATTGAAGCAAAGATGGATTTGGTGAAATGTGACTGCTATTGTAAACCGGAAGTGTACAGTGATTCGGAGCAATTACAGAAACAACTGGATGATTTGGGTGATTTTGTTAATTGTGTAATAACAATGCAACTGGATGATTTGGAATTGGAACCAAGTATTGATATGTTAGAGGATGTGTTAGAAAAGAAAGGTTCTACTTACAGTGTTTCCAAAGACAAAGTTGAGGCGTATGTTGAAAAACTGGCATCCGAATACGATACGGTTGGCACCAAACGTGATTTTACTGCAACCAACGGAAAACAGATTAAAATCGAGGGAAAATATGTAGGGTATCAGATGGATCAGGAAAAAACAGCGGATGCATTGTATGCAGCATTAGAGGATAAGAAGGCTGCAACGGTGGAAGCGGAATTTACCAAAAAGGGAAAAACCTTGCAGGGTGAAAATGATATTGGTGATACTTATATTGAAGCAAATCTGACCGAACAAAAGGTATATGCGTATAAGGATGGAAAAAAGATAGCTGAAAGTGACTGTGTTTCCGGTAATGTGTCAAGAGGTACCGGTACCTGCCTTGGTTTATACGAGTTGCAGGGAAAACAAAGTCCTGCCACCTTATATGGAGAGAAGGTTCCAAAGACCAAGATTGTAACAAAGGTTGATGAAGCAGGAAATCCATATCAGGAAGCGGAAACTACCATGGAATATTCTTATGAATCAAAGGTTACGTATTGGATGCCTTTTAACGGTGGATATGGACTTCATGATGCGGACGGATGGAGAAGCAGCTATGGTGGAAACATTTATTATTATAGCGGTTCCCATGGATGTATTAATCTGCCGCGTAAATTCGCACAAAAATTATATGAAAATTATGAAATCGGAACTCCTGTTTTAGTTTTCTTTGAGGAGGAGTCGACAAAACCGGACAAATAAAATGAATCGATTAAAATCGTTGCAGGAAGAGATTTCTGCAACGATTTTTTATATTGAAGAAACCATTGTTCTATGCTAAGTTTATAGTAACAGTAAGGAGGTATTTATTTATGGGAATTCAGGAAACAAGATTACAGCAATGCTTGGAATGTGTGCGGGAAAAAACGGATTTTGTTCCGAAAGTTGCATTGGTATTAGGTTCCGGTCTGGGGGATTTGGCGGAACAGATTCAAATGGAGGCGGTTGTTGACTATTGCGATATAAAACAGTTTCCGCAATCGACTGTACCGGGACATAAGGGCAGATTTGTATTTGGATATATTGAAAAGACACCGGTTGTGATTATGCAGGGCAGAGTGCATTATTATGAAGGATACGCGATGGAAGATGTGGTATTGCCGATTCGTTTGATGCATGCATTTGGAGCACAGACTCTTTTTCTGACCAATGCGGCAGGAGGCTTAGGGGATGACTTTGCATGCGGAGATTTGATGCTGATTACGGATCAGATTTCCTGCTTTGTGAGAAATCCGTTAATTGGTGAGAATGAAGAAAGCTTTGGCGTCCGTTTTCCGGATATGAGTGAAGTATATAACAAAAATTTACAGGATTTGATTGAACAGACAGGGAAAGAACTTGGAATTTCTTTGAAAAAAGGCGTTTATTTACAGTTGACGGGACCAAGCTATGAAACACCGGCAGAAATCAGAATGTGTAAAATATTGGGGGCGTCAGCCGTTGGAATGAGTACAGCAGTGGAAGCCATTGCCGCAAATCATTTGGGAATGGATATCTGCGGGATTTCCTTTATCTCGAATTTGGCAGCGGGTATCAGTAAGAATCCGTTAAGTCATGAGGAAGTGAAAGCGGCAGCCGACCTGGTAGCACCGAAGTTTCAAAAATTAGTAAAAACAGTAATTGCAAAACTTTCCTGAGATAACGGTAAAGGGGATGATGATATGCGTATTCGATTATATGATGCCAGAATTTTAACGATGGTGATGGGACAGTCTGTTTTTAAGGGTGAAGTGATTATTTGTGACGACAAAATTGAGAAAGTAATAGAGGGTTCCCTGTATGATGGTAAAAATCAGACATTAAAAGACAGATATCAAAATGCATTTGATCGGGAAATTGATTGTATGGGGAATTTGGTATTACCAGGATTTAAGAATTGTCATGCACATGGACCAATGACATTTTTGCGTTCTTTTGCGGATGATTTACCGTTAGATGAGTGGTTACATACCAAAATTTTTCCGGCGGAGGCAAAATTAAAGGACTCCGATATTTATACACTGATGAAGCTGGCTGTTTTGGAATATGTGCGGGGTGGAATCACAACCAGTTTTGAAATGTATTTTTATCCGGAACAGATTGCGAAGGCATGTGAAGATATGGGATTTCCCTGTGTGATTTCCGGTACGGTATTCGGAAATACAAAAGATGATGTGGATGGTGCGGTTCATACATTGGAACAGGATTATAAGCAATTTCATAAAAAGAATAAATGGGTTGACTACCGGCTGGGATTTCATTCGGAATACAGTTGCTGTTATGAATTATTAGAGGCAATCGGACAGTTATGTCAGGAATTAAAAGAACCCGTATATATGCATAACAGCGAAACCAAAAAAGAAGTAGATGCCTGTATGAAACGATATGGCATGACACCGATTCAGCTGATGAATCAATTAAAGTTGTTTGAATATGGCGGAGCAGGCCATCATTGTGTTTACACAACGGAAAAAGACCGGCAGATTCTAAAAGAAAAGAATGTTTATGTGGTAACCAATCCTGCCTCTAATGTGAAATTAGCCAGCGGAATTGCTCCTTTAAAGGAATATGTGGAAGAAGGAATACCGGTAGCACTTGGAACGGATGGCCCTGCCAGCAATAATAATTTGAATTTCTTTAAAGAGATGTATTTAGCGTGCGGATTAGCCAAATTAAAATATGAAGATGCAGCGGCTGTTTCTGCAATGGATGTATTGAGAATGGCAACCGTAAACGGTGCAAATCTGCTTGGAATATCGGCAGATTGTATCCGGGAAGGTAATTATGGCGATTTGGTCGTGATCGATTTATTAAAACCCAATATGCAGCCGATGAATCATCTTGTAAACAATCTGGTATACAGTGGCAGTAATGATAATGTTTTAATGACAATGATACATGGTAAAGTAGTATATACGAATAACCGGTATTTTATGAATGTAGATCCTCTTGATGTCTACAAGGAAGCCAATTATATTATTCGAAGAATTGAAAATGAATAAATATGGTTCTATCAAAGGAAAAATTGTCATATATATTAGTAATGTATTTTTTTAAAGTGGACGATGCATAAAAAAAATATAGTTATCATAGCAGTCCTTTTTCTGGCTGAAGTTTGTCTGGATGTTTTTCTTGCCGGTTATCTGACCGCAAAGTCACAAAATTACACGAAAAAAATGGAAAACCGGATAAAAATCAGACAGACAATTGTTTCGGAGATGAAATATTTTCCGATTCCCAAACAATATTATAATCGCATTACCTTTTCGGATACCTATGGGGATGGACGGACACAGGGACAGCATGAGGGATGTGATATTATGGATTGCAATGATACACCGAATCAGATTCCTGTAATCAGTTGTACGGATGGTGTGATTACCAATAAGGGGTGGTTATATCTTGGCGGATATCGGATTGGCATAACGAGTGACAATGGAATTTATTATTATTATGCCCATTTGGCGGGGTTTTCTCCCAATCTTGAAATCGGAGATGAGGTATTAGCCGGACAGATACTTGGATTTATGGGAAATTCAGGGGAAGGAAAGGAAGGCACAGTAGGAAAATTTCCGACGCATCTTCATTTCGGAATTTATAACTTTAAGGAAAGTGATGTGGGAATGAATCCATATCCTTATTTAAAACAAATGCAGTAGAGGGGGTATATTTTGTCGATTTGTACGAGAGGAAAGGGAGAAAACAGTTCTTTTCATTTATTCACCGGTATGTTAAAATTAACTTTATTGTGTGATGATATTTTGAGTAAATTTATATAGAATGGAGTGAACAAAATGGAAATTCAGCTTTGGCGAGAGATTTTAGATCCATATCGCCTTGCAGTGGATGAATTGGTGGTAAAATTTAACCACATAATTGAAGAATATAGAAATGCCGGTTTATATTCTCCGATTGAACAGGTAACGGGACGTGTTAAAAAAATATCCAGTATTTTGGATAAAATGCAGAAGAAAAATATATCCATAGAGGAGATAGACGATAGGATTGCAGATATGGCAGGTGTGCGGATTATTTGTCAGTTTGTGGAGGATATTGAAAAAGTTGTTGAGATTATACATAATCGTACCGATATGGAAGTGGTTCAGGAAAAAGACTATATTACGAATATGAAGGAAAGCGGATATCAGAGTTATCATATTATTATTTATTATGATGTATATACGTTAGACGGAACAAAGCGTATTCAGGCTGAGATTCAGATTCGTACATTGGCTATGAACTTCTGGGCAACGATTGAACATTCTTTGCAGTATAAGTATAAGGGCAATATGCCGGAGCATATCAAGGATAAGCTTCATAAAGCATCCGATGCCATTATTACACTGGATAAAGAAATGGGTACTGTCCGGGATGAGATTATGGATGCACAGAATATTTTTCAGGTTAAGGCTATGCTGGTATCCGATATTTTAATTAATATTCAGAATCTGTTTAAAGTGGCAAGCAAACGTGAGGTTCTTAAGATTCAGGATGAGTTTTACAAGGTATATCAGACAGAGAATTTAGAACAGCTGGAACGTTTTTCAAAACAGCTGGATATTATTTCAGAAGGATATAAAGCACAGAGTTTAATGTAACAGGAAAGTAATTAGGGTTGCAAATGCAACCCTTTTATCTTGATATCGATTGAAAAAAAGATAGGAAGGTACATATGTCACAAAAGATAGAATTACCAATTCAATTTGAAGAAAAAATGAAACAGATGCTCGGAAAGGAAGAATTTGAGCGATATTATCAATCGTTTGAAACGGAGGCACATCAAGGATTGCGGGTGAATACATCCAAGATATCCGTAGAAGATTTTTTAAAAATTTCTCCGTATTCTTTAAAACCGGTTCCGTGGTGTAAGAATGGATTTTATTATGAAAAAAAGGAAAAACCTGCAAAACATCCGTATTATTTTGCAGGACTTTACTATATTCAGGAGCCGTCGGCTATGACAACGGCAAGCTTCCTTCCGGTTGAAGAAGGAGATATGGTATTGGACTTGTGTGCAGCACCCGGAGGAAAATCAACGGAGCTTGCAGCAAAATTAAATGGTACCGGATTGTTGATTACCAACGATATCAGTAATTCCAGAGCGAAAGCATTGTTAAAAAATATCGAAGTTTTCGGTGTGGGAAATGCGTTGGTGACCAGTGAACCGCCAAATGAATTATCCAGGCGTTTCCCGGGATTTTTTGATAAAATTTTAATTGATGCACCTTGTTCCGGTGAAGGAATGTTTCGGAAACAGAATAATATGATGAAGGCATGGGAACAAAATGGGGTTGACTTGTTTGTTGGATTACAGCGCTCTATTTTAAAGGAGGCTGTTACCATGTTAAAACCGGGCGGAATGATAATATATTCAACCTGTACCTTTTCAAAAGAAGAAAATGAACAGTCGATTGAATATCTGTTGTCATTGGATGAAAAACTGCATTTGGTTGATTTGCCTCATGTGGAAGGATTTGATGAAGGTCATCCGGAATTTGGACTGACCGGTAATGCAGATTTGAAAAAATGCAGAAGATTATGGCCACACCGGATTGAGGGTGAGGGTCATTTTGTGGCATTGCTTCAAAAAGAGGATTTAAAGGAACAAAACACACCGGTTGGAGGATATGTTTTTTCCAAAGAAAAATTATCAAAAGAAGCGGAAGAATTTATCAGTCAGTTAAATTATCCGTTTGATAAGCGGCGTTTTGATGTGCAAAAAGAAAGAGTATTTTATATTCCGGAGCATATGCCGGATGTCAAAGGTTTAAGAATCCTAAGATGCGGATTGTATATGGGTGACATGAAGAAGAACCGGTTTGAACCGAGCCAGTCGCTTGCAATGTTCTTAAAAGAAAATGAATTCCCGAATGTGTTGCATTTGTCGGTTGAAGATGACAGGGTAATCAAGTACTTAAAGGGTGAGACCTTAGAACTTATAGATAAAGATGAATCGATAAAAGACGGTATATGTTTAATTTGCGTAGAACAGTATCCGCTTGGTTTTGCAAAAGCCAATAAGGGAACATTGAAGAACAAATATTTACCGGGTTGGAGATGGATGTAAATGAACAAAAAGATAGGGATCATTACAGGGGCTTCCTCCGGAATGGGGAAGGAGTTTGTAAGACAATTGCAGTCCTATGCGTTGGATGAATTATGGGTGATTGCCCGTGATGACCAAAAGTTAAAACAGCTTTTTACCGTTGCAGACCGGATTTCTTTAAAATATATGGCTCTGGATTTATGTGAAAAGAGGGACTTAAAACAATTAAGCAATGATTTGAACCGGGAAAAACCGGATGTACGATTGTTTGTACATTGCGCAGGTGTAGGACATGCAGGGGATTTTGAAGAAATATCATTATCAGATATTTCGGATATGGTTTTGCTAAATACCAATGCAGCAGCATTGACGACGAAAATTGTTCTGCCTTGGATGAAAGAACAATCCCATATTATTTTAATGGCATCGGCATCGGGTTTTCTTCCGCAAAAGGGATTTGCAATCTATGCAGCCACAAAATCTTTTGTCATAAGTTTCGGTAAGGCATTAAGGAAGGAACTGAAAGCGAAGAAAATTTATGTGACAATGGTCTGTCCGGGACCGGTTGACACACCGTTTTTAGAAATCAGTAACAAAGGGAAAAAACAGAAACTGTTAAAACGGCTTACTACTGTAAAACCGGATGTGGTTGTTCGTAAGGCATTGACGGATGCCAATAGGAGAAAAACATTATCCGTATATGGATTTCCGATGAAATTTGTATATGCGATTTCATATTTTTATAAGGGATAAAAGGAATGCAGGAAATTATAATTTCAGACGCAAATGAGGGACAAAGGTTAAATAAATTCCTTGGAAAGTTTTTGGATAAGGCGCCCCAAAGCTTTATCTATAAAATGTTGCGTAAAAAAAACATAAAATATAATCAGAAAAAAGCAGATGGAAGTGAACTGTTAAAGGCAGGAGATATTATTCAAATTTATTTATCGGATGAAACGATTGCAAACTTCCGGGGGGAGGAAGGATTGCCGCAGGAGAAAAAAGAAGTTCATCTTGATATTTTGTATGAGGATGAGGATATTTTGATTGTGAATAAACCAACGAATGTATTATCCCAGAAGGCAAATCCGGATGATTATACGTTAAATGAGATGATCGTTGATTATTATAAATCAAAAAAGAAAACAGATGGCATGTTTACTCCGTCTGTCTGCAACCGGCTTGATCGGAATACGAGTGGCATTATACTTGCCGGAATGTCTTTAAAAGGAACCAGGGAACTTTCGGATATGTTAAAGCTGAGAACCATAGATAAGTATTACATCACTGTGGTTTCCGGTAAAGTTTTGGAAAAGAAAACCATAAAAGGCTATCTTGCAAAACAATCCACACACAATAAGGTGACAATATATCCATCGGAGAAAAAAGCAAGGCAACAGGGTGCCGAACGGATTTCGTATATTGAAACATTGTATGAACCGTTAAAATATGGCACCTATAAAGGACAGGATTTTACATTCTTAAAGGTAAAACTGATTACCGGTAAAACCCACCAGATCCGGGCACATTTACATTCACAGGGATATCCGATTATCGGAGACGGAAAATATGGGGACAAGCATGTAAATCAGATGATAAAAAAGGATTTTAAATTAAAACATCAGTTGCTGCATGCGTATTGTCTGCGTTTTCCGAAAGAAATAAAACAGATATCCTTTCACTTAAAGGGGATGGAAGTGACTGCCAAACCGCCGGCTTTGTTTTTGAAGATTTTGGACGAAATATTTGACTTGAAGGAGGGGGATAAGGATGGCAACCTGGAATTCAAGAGGTCTTAGAGGTTCCGGATTTGAAGAATTAATTAATATGACAAATGATGTATATATGGAAAAAGGATTGGCATTGGTTCAAAAAATACCAACACCGATTACGCCGATTGAAATTGACAAAACAACAAGACATATTACCCTTGCATATTTTGAAAAGGATTCTACGGTAGATTATATCGGCGTTGTACAGGGAATACCGATTTGTTTTGATGCAAAGGAATGTCACACCGATACATTTCCGATGCAGAACATCCATGAACATCAGCTGCAATTTATGGAAAATTATGAAAAACAGCAGGGAATCAGTTTTTTACTGATTCATTTTACGGCAAAAAATGAATTTTATTATCTGCCGTACCGGACTTTGAAGACTTATGTTGACCGCATTTCCTTAGAAGGGCATGCCAAAAACTTCAAATATGAAGAATTGGACCCAAGATATTTCTTAAAAAGAAGCGGTGCGGCACTAGTGCATTATCTTGAGGGAATAAACCTTGATTTGGTGGAACGTAAGAACTTACAGTGATTCAAGCTGGAAAGTTGATTTTTTTGCATTTTTATGTATAATATTTGTGTATGTCTTAACATAAACAGATGAAATGAACATAGGGTAAGGAGTTAATGAAATGAGCAAGATTATTTTGACGGGAGACAGACCAACCGGAAGACTACATGTTGGACATTATGTTGGTTCATTAAAAAGACGTGTGGAATTACAAAATTCCGGTGAATTCGATAAAATATATATTATGATTGCAGATGCACAGGCATTGACAGATAATGCGGACAATCCGGATAAAGTCCGGGAGAATATTATTGAAGTGGCATTGGATTATCTGGCATGCGGATTGGACCCGGCAAAATCAACAATCTTTATTCAGTCTATGATTCCGGAATTAACGGAACTTACATTTTATTACAGTAATTTAGTAACTGTATCAAGATTACAAAGAAATCCAACAGTTAAAAATGAAATAAAAATGCGTGATTTTAATACCAGTATTCCGGTTGGATTTTTCACCTATCCAATCAGTCAGGCTGCGGATATCACAGCATTCCAGGCAAATGTTGTTCCGGTTGGAGAGGATCAGATGCCGATGCTTGAACAGTGTAAGGAAATCGTACATAAGTTTAATACTACTTACGGAGAGGCTTTGACAGATCCTGAGATTTTGCTGCCGGATAATGAAGCTTGTAAGCGCTTACCGGGAATTGACGGAAAAGCAAAGATGAGTAAATCCTTAGGAAACTGTATTTATCTTGCGGAGGATGCAAAAGAAGTAGAGAAAAAGGTAATGAGCATGTTTACGGATCCGGATCATATTAAAGTAAGTGACCCGGGAAAGATTGAGGGAAATACCGTATTTACTTATTTGGATGCCTTTTGTCAAGATTCTCATTTTGAAAAATATTTACCGGATTACAAAAATTTGGACGAACTAAAGGAACATTATCAAAGAGGCGGACTTGGTGATGTAAAAGTAAAACGTTTCTTAAACAATGTTCTTCAGGAAGAATTAGAACCAATCAGACAAAGACGTCATGAATATGAGAAAAATATTGCATATGTTTATGATATTTTGAAAAAGGGAAGCGAAGAGGCAAAACTTGTAGCAGAGGATACCTTGAAGAAAGTAAAAGAGGCAATGCGGATTAATTACTTTGATGATGAAGAACTGATTAAAAAACATATTGAAAAGTATCGTTAGGAAAAGGAGAATTGTAGGATGGAAAAACTGTTACATACCCCGGAAGGTGTAAGGGACATTTATGAAAATGAGTGCAAAAAGAAAATTAAACTGTTAGATAAGATGCACCATGTTTTGTCCTTATACAGTTATAATGATATTGAGACTCCGACTTTTGAATTTTTTGATATTTTTAATCATGATAAGGGTTCGGCTTCATCGAATGAAATGTATAAATTTTTTGACCGCGATAATAATACGATTGTACTTCGTCCGGATATTACACCGAGTATTGCCAGATGTGTTGCAAAGTATTACGAAACGGAGGACTTACCAATTCGTTTGTGTTACAAGGGAAATACATTTTCCAATACACACAATCATCAGGGAAAATTGAATGAAATCACCCAGCTTGGTGCGGAATTGATTAATGATGATTCATCGGCTGCGGATGCGGAAGTGATTGCAACCGTAATTGATTGTTTTCTTGCAACCGGCATCAAAGATTTTCAGATTGAAATCGGAGATGTGGATTTCTTTAAGGGCATTATGTTGGAAGCGGATGTAGATGAGAAAACATCCTCAGAAATCCATGCATTTATTCATAATCGTAATTTCTTTGGATTGGAGACGTTATTAAAAGACCGGAACATAAATGAAAATGCGAAAACGGTTCTGTCAAGCTTTGACCAGTTGTTTGGTGGGTTGGAAATGTTAGAACATGCAAAGACTTTAGTAACCAATTCCTTGTCGTTAGAGGCGATTAACCGTATGGAAAAGGTATATACAGCACTTTCTTATTCCGGATATGAGCAATATGTAAGTTTTGATTTTTCACTTCTTAGTAGATATGAATATTATACCGGAATTATTTTCAGAGGATATACATACGGAACCGGTGATGCTGTTGTGAAAGGCGGACGATACAACAATCTGTTAAAACAATACGGAAAAGACGCACCGGCGATTGGATTTGCATTTTACATTGATGATTTGATGATGGCAATTGCGAGACAGAAAATTGAAATTACAATCGATAATTCGGACAGTATTATTTTATATGATATTGACAGACAGAAGCCGGCAATTATGTTTGCAAATCATTTAAGAAAAGCAGGTCGTAATGTAGAATTAATAAGAAAATCCAAAAAGAAACAGATATCGGATTATGTTACATACGGCAAACAGAATCATTTTTCCGGAATGTTTTATCTGACAACGGACACCACGGTTGATGTGTATGATTTTGTAGCGAATGAAACCGGTTGTGCAACAATCGAAGATATAGAATTTTGTCAGTAATTTAATGACGGATAAAGTGAGGATAACTATGAGATATTTAACATTTGCATTAGCAAAGGGACGTCTTGCAAAAAAAACATTGGAATATCTGGAACAAGTCGGAATTACCTGTGAGGAAATGAAGGATCCGGATACCAGAAAACTGATATTTGTAAATGAAGAATTGAAACTACGATTCTTTCTGGCAAAGGCGGGAGATGTTCCGACTTATGTAGAATACGGAGCCGCAGACATTGGTGTGGTGGGAAAAGATACCATATTGGAAGAAGGCCGTGACAATATATACGAAGTGTTAGACTTAGGCTTTGGAAAATGCAGAATGTGTGTATGTGGTCCCGCATCTGCAAAAGAAGTGTTACAGAAGAATGAAATTATACGTGTTGCCAGCAAATATCCATCCATTGCAAAGGATTATTTTAATACGAAAAAGAATCAGACGATTGAGGTGATTAAGTTAAACGGTTCTGTGGAACTTGCACCAATTGTCGATTTGTCTGATGTAATTGTGGATATTGTAGAGACGGGAACAACTTTGAAAGAAAACGGATTAGAGGTTCTGGAAGAAATTTGTCCGCTTTCCTGCAGAATGGTTGTGAACAAAGTGAGCCTTAAAATGGAGCAGGAAAGAATCATGAAAATCGTAAGAGATTTAAAACAGTTGTTATATCAGTCTTAAATAGCTGCGGATACAGACAGAAAGGATGAAAAAGATGCGAATTGTAAAATTAACAAAAGAAACGAAAAAAAACCTGTTGGATGATTTGTTAAAAAGAAGTCCGAATAATTATACGGAATATGCGGATACCGTTCAGGAAATTGTTGATAATGTTAAATCAAACGGAGACAAAGCTTTATTTGATTATACAAAGAAATTCGACAAGGCAGAGATTAACAGTCAAAATATCAAGGTTACCGATGCAGAAATCGAAGAGGCTTACAAAGAGGTGGATGCTCATCTGGTAGAAGTTATACGGAAAGCATTAAAAAATATTCGCACTTATCACGAAAAACAGAAACAGTACAGCTGGTTTGATACAACAGAGGACGGAACCATGCTTGGACAGAAAGTAACACCATTGAATTCGGTTGGTGTTTATGTGCCGGGTGGAAAGGCCGTATATCCTTCTTCTGTATTGATGAATATTGTACCTGCCAAGGTTGCGGGTGTAAAACATATTATTATGACAACACCTTGTAATGCGGAGGGTAAGGTATATCCGACTACTTTGGTAGCAGCAAAGGAAGCCGGAGTGGATGCCATTTATAAGGCGGGCGGAGCCCAGGCAATTGCCGCACTTGCTTATGGAACGGATTCAATTCCGAAGGTGGATAAGATTGTGGGTCCCGGAAATATTTTTGTGGCATTGGCAAAAAGAGCGGTATATGGTTATGTAAGCATTGATTCGATTGCCGGACCGTCAGAGATTATGGTGTTAGCGGATGAGTCTGCAAATCCAAGATTTGTAGCAGCCGATTTGCTTTCACAGGCAGAACATGATGAGTTGGCTTCCGCTATTTTAGTGACCACATCAGAGAAACTTGCACATCGGGTATCGGATGAGATTGATGAATTTGTAAAAGAATTAAGCCGTGCCGATATAATCAAAAAATCATTGGATAATTACGGATATATTTTACTTGCGGATGATATGGATGAGGCAATTGAAACCGCTAACGATATTGCAAGTGAGCATTTAGAGATTGTGACGAAAAATCCATTTGAGGTAATGATGAAAATAAGAAATGCGGGAGCAATTTTCATCGGAGAGTACAGTTCAGAGCCTTTGGGAGATTATTTTGCCGGACCAAACCATGTATTACCGACAAACGGAACCGCAAAGTTCTTCTCACCATTGAGTGTGGATGATTTCGTTAAAAAATCCAGTGTGATTTATTATTCAAAAGAGGCGTTAGAACCAATTCACCAGGATATTATTGATTTTGCAACCAGTGAGCAGTTGACCGCTCATGCAAATTCAATTAAAGTCCGTTTTGAAAAATAAGATAGATAGGTGGGGAAATATGGCTGACAGAATTGCTTACATAGAACGAAAGACAAACGAAACAGATATTAAGTTGGAATTGCATATAGATGGCAGCGGCAAATCAAAAATAGATACTGGAATCGGTTTTTTTGACCATATGCTTACTTCCTTTGCAAAACACGGTTTTTTTGATTTGAAGGTAATTGTAAAGGGTGATTTGTATGTAGATTCCCATCATACGATTGAAGATACCGGAATTGTTTTGGGAGAGGCAATTAAAAAGGCAATTGGAGATAAAAAAGGAATAAAACGTTATGGACAACGTATTTTGCCGATGGATGAAACTTTGATGCTTTGTGCGTTGGATTTGTCCGGTCGTCCGTATTTTTCTTATGATATGAATCTGACGGTGGATCAGGTTGGCTACTTTGATACGGAAATGGTAAAAGAATTCTTTTATGCGGTATCTTACGGTGCCGGTATGAATCTGCATATAAAACAATTAGATGGAAGTAACAATCATCATTTGATTGAAGCTGCCTTTAAGGCTTTTGCAAAAGCATTGGATGAAGCAACATTAATTGACCCAAGAATGAAAGATGGTGTATTATCAACAAAGGGTTCTTTGTAATGAACAGGTAATGGAGGATGAAATGGATAAAGAGGGTAGTGTCAAATTAAAATCTAATATGGATTTTGATAGTTTTAAGTTGGATGCAAATCAATTAATTCCCTGTATTGCACAGCATTATCAGACAAATGAGGTGCTGATGATGGCATATATGAATAAAGAATCATTTGAAAAGACGTTAGAGACCGGACGGATGGTTTATTTTTCAAGAAGTCGTCAAAAATTATGGATGAAGGGTGAAGAAAGCGGACATGCTCAGTATGTAAAGGAACTGATTATTGATTGTGACAAAGATACGATTCTGGCAAAAGTGGATCAGGTTGGAGCTGCCTGCCATACCGGAAATCCTACCTGCTTTTACACATCCCTTACAAAGAATTAGGAGGTAAACTATATGGCATTTGTGAGTGAATTGTTGACTTATTTGTTTAAGTTTATTGTTTTAGGTATTATTGCAGTCGCGGGTGTTATGTGCGGTGCAAAGATAAAGAAAAATAAAGCGTCAAAAGAAGATGCAGAATAAGGATGAAACGAGGATAGAATTGTGAAGAAATACGGATTGAACGAATTAAGAAGAATGTATTTGGAATTTTTTGAAAGCAAGGGACATTTAAAAATGAACAGCTTTTCACTGGTTCCCCATAATGATAATTCATTATTGTTAATCAATGCAGGTATGGCACCGTTAAAGCCATATTTTACCGGACAGGAAATTCCTCCATGCCGTCGTGTTACGACCTGTCAGAAATGTATTCGTACCGGTGATATCGAAAATGTCGGTAAGACGGCAAGACATGGTACATTCTTTGAAATGCTTGGAAACTTCTCTTTCGGTGATTATTTTAAAAAAGAGGCAATTACATGGTCTTGGGAGTTTTTGACGGAAGTTCTGGAAATGGATAAGGATCGTTTGTACCCATCTGTGTATGAGGATGATGATGAAGCTTTTGATTTGTGGAATAAAATGATCGGAATTCCGAAGGAAAGAATTTTCCGTTTCGGAAAGGAAGATAATTTCTGGGAACATGGTTCCGGTCCTTGTGGTCCATGTTCTGAAATTTACTACGATCGTGGAGAAAAATACGGTTGTGGCAAGCCGGATTGTACGGTAGGCTGTGATTGTGACCGATACATGGAAATCTGGAACAATGTATTTACACAGTTTGATAATGATGGAAAGGGCAATTACACAGAACTTGAGCATAAGAATATTGATACCGGTATGGGATTGGAGCGTTTGGCTTCGGTTGTTCAGGATGTAGATTCTATTTTTGATGTGGATACCATTGAAGCATTGCGGAATAAAGTATGTGAATTTGCCAATACAACCTATCATGCAGATGAGGAAAAGGATGTTTCCATCCGTTTGATTACAGACCATATCCGTTCTTCTACATTTATGATTTCGGACGGTATTATGCCGTCTAATGAGGGTAGAGGATATGTTTTGCGTCGTCTGATTCGTCGTGCGGCAAGACATGGACGCCTTCTTGGAATCGATGGAACATTTTTGGCTCGTTTGTCGGAAACAGTAATTGAAGGTTCAAAGGATGGATATCCGGAACTGGAAGAAAAGAAAGAGTTTATTTTCCGTGTTTTAACACAGGAAGAGAGTCAGTTTAATAAAACGATTGATCAGGGTCTGGCAATTCTTTCCGAAATGGAAGAGGAACTGGCAAATGGTTCATCAAAGACATTAAAGGGTGAAGATGTATTTAAGTTATACGATACGTATGGATTCCCGGTTGATTTAACAAAGGAAATCTTAGAAGAAAAAGGATACCGGATCGATGAAGATGGATTTAAGGCATGCATGGAAGAACAGCGTGTAAAAGCACGTAGTGCAAGAAAAACAACAAATTACATGGGTGCGGATGCAACGGTATATGATGAGATTGATCCATCGATTTCTACAAAATTTGTGGGATATAACGAGGATACCTGTCAGTCGAAAATTACAGTATTGACAACCGATGCGATTGTGGAAGCAATTGCGGAAGGTGATGAAGCAACCATTTTTGTTGGGGAAACACCTTTTTATGCAACCATGGGTGGTCAGCAGGGTGACACCGGTTTGATTTCAACCGACAGTGCAGAATTTGAAGTAAAAGATACCATTAAGTTAAAGGGTGGCAAATACGGACATGTCGGTGTTGTGAAAAAGGGTATGTTTAAAACAGGAGATACGGTTACTTTATCGATTGATACAACCGGTCGTGCAGATACCTGTAAGAATCACAGTGCGACACATTTGCTTCAGAAAGCATTAAAAAAGGTACTTGGCAATCATGTAGAACAGAAAGGTTCGCTGGTTACTCCAACCAGATTGCGTTTTGACTTTTCTCATTTCTCACCGATGACCGATGAGGAAATTCGTGACGTAGAACAGATTGTAAATGAAAAAATCGCGCAAGCATTACCGGTTATCATTAAGGAAATGCCGATTGAGGAGGCAAAAAAGACCGGAGCAATGGCTTTATTCGGTGAAAAATACGGTGATATTGTCCGGGTTGTTAATATGTCTGATTACTCGGTAGAATTTTGCGGTGGTACCCATGTTGCAAATACCAGCCAGATTATGACCTTTAAGATTGTATCAGAGTCCGGTGTTGCGGCAGGTGTACGAAGAATTGAAGCATTAACAGGTTCGGCTGTTTTTGAATACTACAAGGATATTGAAACAAAATATCTGGAGGCTGCAAAGCTATTAAAAACAACACCGGAACAGGTTCTTGATAAAATTGCACATAATCTTGCCCAGATGAAAGAGCTTGCATCAGAGAATGAATCCTTGAAAGCAAAACTTGCAAATGAGTCATTGGGAGATGTAACATCGGATATGATTACGGTCGGAGATTTTCATATTCTTGCAACAGCAGTTGACAATGTGGATATGAATGGATTACGTGATTTAGGCGATCAGTTAAAGACCAAAATCGGTGAAGGTATTGTGGTAATTGCGTCTGCAAATGATGGTAAGGTAAACTTAATTGCGATGGCAACGGATTTGGCGGTTAAAGCAGGAGCACATGCCGGTAATCTGATTAAAGAGGTTGCACCGCTTGTTGGTGGCGGCGGCGGCGGACGTCCGAACATGGCTCAGGCAGGAGGAAAGAATCCGGCCGGTATAGAAGCTGCAATAACAAAAGCGATTGATGTAGCAACTGCCCAAATTCAGGCATAAGATTTGTTTATAATTGTCAATATAAGGAATTTGTACAAATAGTTGTTGACGGATTGGAAATTTATGTTATAATTTACTTTGTGTTAAAAATAACCCAAGGTTGTATGGTCAACACAATATGCAACTGAAGGGAGGTCGGGTGAGAGAATGTCAAACGTAGTAGTTAAAGAAAACGAGACTTTAGACAGCGCTCTTCGTCGTTTCAAAAGAAATTGCGCGAAGGCTGGTATTCAGCAGGAGATTCGTAAAAGAGAGCATTACGAGAAGCCAAGCGTAAGACGTAAGAAAAAGTCTGAGGCAGCTAGAAAAAGAAAATTCAAATAATCAGAATTTACAGGGTTATCACTTCGGTGGTAACCCTTTTTTCGACCTTTTTTATGAATGATTTTTTTTATTTATCATATATTATAGAAATATGTATAGGGTGAAGAGAATGGAATTACCAAAGGATGTATTGTATGGGGATGTTCTACTTCGGATTGTTGGTAATAAAGAAATCATTATAGAAAATTATAAGGGTATTTTGTTATATACATCGGAAGAGATTGCAATTGCCTGTAAATCATTTACAATTCGTATCTACGGAGAAAACATGCACATCCTATATTTTTCCGGTTGTGATATGAAAGTGGAAGGAAGTTTGAATAGAATAGATTATATTTCGAATGGAGACTTATGCTGTTAAAAATATTGCGATTTCTCATTGGATATCTGAAAGTGGAAGTGAATGGATTTGCACCGGAGCGGTTTATGAACTTAATCATATCAAATGATATTGTTGTCTGGGATGTTGTAACAACCGAGAGAGGTTATATATTTTTTACTGGAAGAAAAAATCTATTAAAAATGAAGCCGTTTCTTCAAAAAACAAATGTAAAAATCAGCATTTTGGAAAAACATGGACTGCCTTATATTATAAAGAAGAGTAAGAAAAGAATGTTTTTTTTATGTGGATTTCTTTTGTGTGGTGTGTATATTTTTATTATGTCTTTATTTGTATGGGAAGTTAAGGTTGTTGGGGAAGACCGGCTGATAGCAAAGGAGATTTTAAAACACATTGAGAAGGAATATATTCCGTTAGGTACCCGGATTAAGGATGTGAATTGTAATGAATTAGAAGAAAAACTTCGAAAAGATTATGAAGAAATTTCATGGATCAGCTGCAATTTAAAGGGGACAACATTGACGGTTTCTTTGGAAGAAGGAATCAATGTGGATGAAAATGAGGAAAATCAAAAGGCGTGTGATATTGTTGCCTCAAAGGATGCAACAATTGTAAAGATGATAACAAGGGAAGGAACTCCGGTTGAGAAAGTAAAAAATGAGGTGTCCAAGGGGGATATTTTAATATCCGGAACCATTTATATTTATGATGACAATGAAGAGGTGTTAGAAACCAATTATATTGCTGCGGATGGGGATGTGATTGGTCAGACACAGTTTCAATATGATGACAGTATCGATGAAGTTTATTATGAAAAACAATATGAGAAAAAATCAAAACACTATATTACATTTTTCCTGTTTGATTATTGTCTGACACCGTTAAAACCTTCGATTCCCGAAAAAAATATTGATGTTAACACACAGATTCATAAGGCAAGAATCTTTTCCGATTTTTATCTGCCGTTTGGTTATAAGATAACTGAGATAAAAAAATATTCCATATGTAAAAAAACATATAAGGCTGAGGAAATGAAAAAAATATTGCAGGAACGTCTAAACAAAAAAAAGAAGGAATTTGAGGCAAAAGGGGTAGAAATCATTGAAAATAATGTTAAAATAGAAAAGACTCAGGGAAAAATGACAGCAAAAGGGAAGATGGTCTTAAATGAACCGATTGGTATATCCCGTGATTTGTCTGTTGTTCCGGATAGCGGTACTGAGAATGAAGAATAAAGAATGAGAGAATACTATGGGTTTATTTGAAAAAAGTATAATGATACCATCGGATTGTCTGTCGAATGTCTTTGGACAGTTTGACAGTCATGTTAAAAAAATTGAACGAACCTTACACGTTACAATGATTATGCGCAATGATGAACTGAAAATCATGGGTAGTGAAGCAATGGTAAATAAGACAATTGAGGTAATGGATTCCCTTGTCGCATTGGCGCAAAACGGAAATACAATTACGGATCAGAATGTCAATTATGCGCTGGCGCTGTCGGCTGATGAAAAAGATACGGATGTCTTAGTAAAACTGGATCAGGATATTATCTGTCATACGGTCAGTGGGAAACCGGTAAAGGCAAAAACATTAGGTCAGAAAAATTATCTGAATGCAATCGATCATAATATGATTGTTTTCGGTGTAGGACCTGCGGGTACCGGAAAAACATATCTTGCCATGGCTAAGGCAATTACCGCCTTTAAAAATAACGAAGTGAACCGGATCATTTTAACCCGTCCCGCAATTGAAGCAGGGGAAAAACTTGGATTTTTACCGGGAGATCTGCAAAGTAAAGTTGACCCGTATTTACGACCTTTATATGATGCTTTGTATGAAATTATGGGGGCTGACAGTTTCCTTAAGAATATGGAAAAGGGATTGATTGAAGTAGCTCCTTTGGCTTATATGCGGGGAAGGACATTGGATAATGCATTTATTATTCTGGATGAGGCACAGAATACAACGCCGGCGCAGATGAAGATGTTTTTAACCAGAATCGGTTTTGGTTCAAAAGCAATTATAACCGGAGATTTATCACAAAAGGATATTCCCAAGGATGCTGTAAGTGGATTGGATGTGGCACTTCGTGTATTAAAGAATGTGGAAGATGTTTTCGTGTGCCGTTTGTCCGATACGGATGTAGTCAGACACCCACTGGTTCAGAAAATTGTAAAAGCATATGATGATTATGAGAACAAACAAAAAGTCAGAAAACAACATACCAATGACAATAAGACACGAAGGGGATAAGGAGAAACGATATGACGGTTATATTGGATAAAGATACCGATATGGATATTGGAATCGATTATGAAGGAATTGCTTCAAAGGTTGTGGAAGCGGCATTATCTTATGTGGATTGTCCTTATGAATGTGTGGTCAATATTCTGTTAACGGATAATGCTTCCATTTGTGAATTGAATAAGAATATGAGAAATATAGATCGTCCGACAGATGTATTATCTTTTCCGGGAATTGACTATGAAACACCTGGAGATTTTTCGATTGCAGAGAAGGACACCTTATCTTATTTTGAACCGGATAGCGGAGAACTTATGTTGGGAGATATCATGATTTCTCTGGAAAAGGTGGTGGAACAGGCGAAGGAATACAACCACAGTGTGAAACGGGAATATGCATTTTTGATTGCACACAGTATGCTGCATTTATCCGGCTATGACCATATTGAGGATGAAGAACGAAAACAGATGGAACAAATGCAGGAAGAGATATTAGAACAGATAGGATATACAAGGGATATAGTATGAAGAATGAAGAACTGATGGCTTATGCAAAAAAGGCCTACGCAAATTCCTATGCACCGTATTCCGGATTTTGTGTCGGCGCGGCGTTATTGACAGAAGATGGACAAATCTTTTTGGGATGCAATATTGAAAATGCTTCTTACGGAGCTACAAATTGTGCGGAACGCACTGCCATTTTTAAGGCTGTATCGGAAGGATATCGAAAATTTGATAAAATTGCGGTTGCGGCAAAGGATGGAAGCACGGCATATCCCTGTGGGATTTGTTTACAGGTTATGAATGAATTTATGCCCAACGGAACGGTTATATTGGAAAAGGACAATGAATGTACGGAATATTCGGTAAAGTCATTGCTGCCCTTTGGATTTGAACTGAATCAGGAATAAAATGACAGGATTTCGGTCATACTCTTTTTAGATTGAGAAACACGTTATTTAAGGAGAGATTATGAAACGAAATCTATATTTTCTGGCAGGGGCTTTTTTGGTGGCAGCCCTTTGTTGCTGTTCCTATTTTTGTTATTCCTATTTTTATCCCAAGCAATATGTCAAGGATGAAAATGGGGAATATATCAATGTAAATACGCCACAAAAGGAAACATTTCCGATTACCGATAAAACAAAATTTGTGATAGAGTATTTTTATCCGGATGAACACCGGACGTTAACAGAAAATATTGATACAATTCCCGCTTTGATTGGCTGTAATTTAGAGGAAACAAAGAATTACTTATCACAGTATATGGAGCATCTCCCGACACAGGAACAGTTGGACGGATTAACCTCCTATGAACTGATTTCCTATGAAGGTTTGGAGATTCATCTTCGGAAAACCTACCATCAAAACAGCAATGGTGGATATATTGCAAAATCTTTTAACGGAATGGTTGTGATTTTGAACGGGGACGGAAAAACCGTATATGAATATACGGAGATTAACATTGGTGCTTTACCGGAAGATTTGAGAAATGAAATTTTAGATGGAATGAAACTGGAAACGGAAGAAGAATTATACAGTTTTCTTGAAAATTATTCAAGCTAGAGGAGAGAACGGATGACATATAATATTGTAATTGTCGGTGCCGGAACCGCAGGTTTAATGAGTGCATATCTGCTGGCAAAATCAGGACAGAAAAACATTGTGGTTTTGGAAAAGGAGAATGGTGCCGGCAAAAAATTAAAGGCTGCCGGTAACGGAAAATGCAATATTACAAATCGGTGTTTTTCAAAGGAACATTTCCATTCGGAGGAAAGGACAAGCTTAGAGAAAGTATTGGATGAATTTTCATATGAAGCGGTTCTTCGGCTGTTTGACGAGCTTGGAATTGCAACCTATGAGCAAAACGGTTATTACTATCCGTTGTCCAATCAGGGAAAACAGGTGGTAGATATTTTATATAAAAGATGCGTCGGGCTTGGTGTGCAATTTTCGTTCCAATCCTATGTGACAAAGATAGAATCTGTTGAAAAACAGTATCGGATTACCTTGACGGATACAACCGGAAAAAAAACAATAACCGGGGATAAGCTGATTATGGCTGCCGGAGGAATGGCATATCCGTCCTTAGGAGGCTGTGATAAAAGCTATTATGTGTTAAATCGGATGCATATGAAACTTATAAAATGTTATCCATGTTTGACACCGATTTATATAGAAGATAATGATTTAAAACTGGCAAAAGGTGTGCGTGTGAACGGTACGGTTGTCATTACATCGAAATCCGGAGACGTGCAAAAGGAGAGAGGGCAGATACAGTTTAACGAAAATAATATATCCGGCATCTGTGTAATGAACCTTTCCTCTGTTTATAATCTGGGCTGGTCGCAGGAAAATCACTATGATATATATATTGACCTGTTACCGGATTATAGGGAGGATGAAATACAGGCGTCTTTCAAACAGCATACAGGGGATTATCCGGATGAAAAACTGGTGGATTTCCTTGACTGCTTTCTGCCGGATCCTTTGTCGCAATACATACGAAAACGCTTTGGAGACAATAAAAAAATAACGGATTTGACAGAAAAAGAAATCGGACAAATACTACATCTGCTTAAACATTTCGATTTGAATGGCGTTTATCATCCGGATTATTCCAAGGCACAGGTGACTGGCGGAGGCGTGAGTCTTACAGAGGTGAATCAAGATACATTTGAAAGCCGGATGTACCCCAATTTATATATTATAGGCGAACTGTTAGATGTAAATGGCGACTGCGGAGGATACAATATTTCTTTTGCAATCTTATCCGCAAAAAAGGCCGCAGAGGCAATACAGAATAAAGAGGAAGATAAATGATTGAAATCAGAGGGATAAAATTAAGAGTTTCTCATAATGAGAGCCGGTTACAACAGGAAATCTGCAAGCGGTTGCGATTGAAAAAGGTACCGGAATATGAAATATTAAAACGTTCCATTGATGCAAGGAAAAAACCGGATGTATTTTATATTTATAATGTTGGTGTCAAACTGGAAAATGAAAAGAACATTATCAAAAAGATTAACGATAAAAATGTTATGTTAACAGACAGAGCGATATATCGATTGCCTTCTGCCGGAAATGAAAATATGAAACACCATCCGTTAATTATCGGAGCAGGTCCTTCCGGTTTGTTTTGCGGATTGATTCTGGCTAAAATGGGATATGCACCGGTAATTGTGGAACGCGGAAGTGATGTGGAAGAACGTTCTTTGGAAGTGGAACGTTTTTTTGAAACCGGTCAGTTGAATACGGAATCCAATATCCAGTTTGGAGAAGGCGGTGCAGGAACTTTTAGTGACGGCAAATTAAATACACAGGTAAAGGACAAATACGGACGGATTCATTTTGTACTGGAAACCTT
This sequence comes from uncultured Lachnospiraceae bacterium, assembly GCA_934293575.1. GTDB lineage: Bacteria > Bacillota > Clostridia > Lachnospirales > Lachnospiraceae > CAG-590. Next base: position 328,847 of record CAKQYU010000001.1, read on the forward strand.
TGTAAAGCATGGTGCGAATCCTGAAATTTTATATGATTACAAACCGCATATCGGTACAGATGTTTTAAAAGAGGTTATTAAAAATCTTCGAAAAGAGATTGAGTCTTATGGCGGAACATTTTTGTTTCATACAAAGGTAACACAATTTCGGATAGAAAAGGAAAGGATTACCGGCGTAAAACTTCTGCATAATGAGGTAGAAAGATGGGTAGACAGTAATCCGGTTGTGCTTGCGATAGGACATAGTGCCAGAGATACATTTTGGTCACTGTATAAAAGCAACATAAATATGTCTGCAAAGGAATTTGCAATGGGTGTCCGTGTGGAACATAAGGCAGAATGGATTCAGGAAGCATCCTACGGAAACGGAGAGGCTGCAAAACAGTTACCGGCAGCACCTTACAAACTGACAGGAAGATCAAAGGATGAACGGGGTGTGTATTCTTTTTGTATGTGTCCGGGCGGTTATGTCGTAAATGCATCTTCTGAGGAAGGAAGGGTTGCGGTTAACGGTATGAGTTACAGTAAAAGAGACGGTTTCAATTCCAACTCAGCGATTGTGGTATCTGTTAAACAGTCGGATTTTGAATCGGATCATCCACTGGCTGGAGTGTTTTTACAGCAAAAACTGGAAGAACAGGTATTTTGTGAAGGTAAGGGAAAAGTTGTTGCACAAAGATACGAAGATTTTTGCAAGAATCAGCCAACAACGGATTTTGGCGAGGTTTCCCCACAGATTAAAGGCGGATATACGAAAGGAGACTTAAACCGGTGTCTCCCGGAATTTATCACCCGGTCCATAAAAGAGGTTATGCCTGAATTTGGACGGAAAATAGATAAATTTGACCATAAGGATACTGTATTATCCGGTGTGGAGAGCCGGACATCCTCTCCTGTACGGATATGGAGAAATGAAGAATTTTTGTCCAATATGGATGGACTGTATCCTTGCGGAGAAGGCGCCGGTTATGCCGGCGGTATTATGTCGGCTGCAATGGATGGCATGAAGGTTGCGGAAGCAATTATAAAAAAATATCAACCCAAAGAAAAATAGTAATTTCAAAAATTGCTATAAAAGAAGAGTTCGTGTATAATAACTGTAGTTTTGTCGTGAAAGAGGAAAAAGAATGGATCAGAAGAAAATTGCCCGAATCAATGAGTTATATCATAAATCAAAACGTGAGGAACTGACAGAAAAAGAAAAGAAGGAACAATTTAAACTGCGTCAGGAATATTTAGCTGCAATTAAGAAAAATATGAGGGCGACACTTGACAATGTAAGTGTGGAGAATCCGGACGGTACAATTACACCATTAAAGCTGGTACGGGAAAGAAATGAAAACAGATAAAAATATACTTCGAAAAAAAATGAGTGAAAAAAGAAATCAATTATCCGAGCAGGAAGTGGATTTGTTATCCAAACAGATTGCGGATAAAATTGTTTCCTGGAAACCATATCAGGATGCGAAACATATCGGTATCTATCAGGCATTTCGAAAGGAAGTGGATTGTAAGTATATTTTGCAACATGCTTTCACGAATGGAAAGCATGTATATGTTCCGGTAACGGATCAGGTGAATAAAACCATGGATTTTTATGAAGTGTTTGAGGATACTGAATGGAAATCCGGAGCATATGGGATTATGGAACCGGTTCTTACGGGTTTGAACAGAAGGCTTGAAGATGATGCGGTGATATTTATGCCGGGACTGTTATTTGACAGGGAGAAACACCGGATTGGTTATGGCGGTGGATATTATGACAAATATTTATCCGGGAGGAATCAACACATAAAGGCGGGACTTTGTTACGGTTTTCAGATTATGGACTGTTTGCCGCATGAAACATATGATGTTATGCCGGATTATATTATTTCAGAGCAGGAAATCATTTAAACAGAAATAAAGAAGGGATCAGGTGGATGGAATGGATTTTGAAAAAAGAGAAACAATGAGTCTGGAAGAAATGGGAAAAAAGGCGAAAGCTGCTTCCAGAAATCTGGCTTTATTATCCCAGATAGAGAAAAAATCCTGTCTGGTAACGGTTGCTGATAATTTAGTAACTTATCAGGATAAAATATTAGAAGCGAATCGTATGGATCTGATTTGCGCACAAAAAAACGGCATGTCCGAATCTTTGATGGATCGTCTTCGTCTGACACCGGAACGGATAGAGGGGATTGCACTTGGAGTAAAACAGGTGGCAGGTTTAGAAGATCCAATCGGAGAAGTGCTATCCATGAAAGAAAGACCGAACGGTCTTTTAATCGGTAAAAAAAGAGTGCCTTTGGGTGTGGTTGGAATGATTTATGAATCCAGACCGAATGTAACGGTGGATGCATTTGCTCTTTGTTTTAAGACCAGTAATGCGGTTATTTTACGAGGTGGTTCCGATTCCATACATTCCAATATTGCAATTGTGGATGTGCTTAAGGATTCTTTAAAGGAATGTAAGATTTCATCCGATGCCGTCTTTTTATTGGAAGATACAAGCCGGGAAACTGCTACAAAGATGATGCGGTTAAATGAATATATTGATGTTTTAATCCCTCGCGGAGGTGCAGGACTGATACAAAGTGTAGTGAAAAATGCAACCGTACCGGTAATTGAAACCGGAACCGGCAATTGTCATGTTTATGTAGACGCGGATGCAGATGTCAATATGGCGGTAAAAATCATTAAAAATGCAAAATTGCAGCGGCTGGGAGTATGTAATGCATGTGAATCTTTGGTTGTACATAAAGATATTGCAGAAAAACTGATGCCGCCTTTAGTTGCAATGTTAAAGGACAATGCATGTGAAATCCGCGGAGATGAAGTAGCCAAACAATTTGATGAACAGATTGTGAAAGCGACGGAAGAAGATTTTGCAACCGAATATCTGGATAAAATCATATCCGTAAAAACAGTGGATTCCATTGAAGAGGCAATTGCACATATTAACCGTTATTCAACCGGACATTCGGAAGCAATCATTACCAATCATTATCAAAATGCACAGAAATTCTTGAATGAAATTGATTCTGCGGCGGTTTATGTCAATGCATCTACCAGATTTACCGATGGATTTGAATTTGGATTTGGTGCGGAAATAGGAATCAGCACACAAAAGCTTCATGCAAGAGGACCGATGGGACTGGAAGCTTTGACCACAACGAAATATATTATATACGGAAACGGACAGATTCGTCCGTAAAAATAAAATAGAAATGAGAGAAAATATGGAAACAAAATTTACAGGCAGCAAAGATTATGTAGCAAGTGAAGAATTGATGGCAGCGGTTGATATTGCAGTTGCTTTACAAAAACCGTTATTAATCAAGGGAGAACCGGGAACCGGTAAAACGATGTTGGCTCAGGCGGTCAGCGAGGCGCTTGGAAAAGACTTATATATTTGGAATATCAAGTCAACAACGAAGGCACAGGATGGACTTTATGTATATGATACCATTCAAAGACTGTATGATTCCCAGTTTGGAGAACAGGGTGTGGATGACATTGCCCACTATATCAAGCTTGGAAAACTGGGCGAGGCGTTTCGCTCGGAAAAGCAGGTCGTTTTACTGATTGATGAGATTGATAAGGCGGATTTGGAATTTCCAAATGACCTCTTATGGGAATTGGATAAGATGGAATTTTATATTCATGAGACAAAAGAAACCGTAAAAGCAAAGGAACGTCCGATTGTAATTATTACATCGAATGCCGAAAAAGAATTACCGGATGCATTTCTTAGAAGATGTATTTTCCATTACATTTCATTCCCGGAAAAGGAACAGATGAAAGAAATTGTGAATGCTCATTTTGAAAATCTGGAAGAAAATGTATTAAAAAATTGTCTGGATACATTTTATTGGATTCGTTCGGTAAAGGATGTCCGTAAGAAACCAAGCACTTCGGAATTGATTGACTGGATACGAGCATTGATTCTTGGTGGAGTTGATACGGATAATTTGCGTGAAAAGTTACCGTTTTTAGGAGTTTTAATCAAAAAGGACGAAGATCTGGAGGCTGTTAAAAAGGCCGGAATTTATTAAATGATATAGGGAATGATATGTTTTTAGATTTTTTTTACTTATTAAAAGCAAAAGGGTTTGATATATCCATGACAGAATGGCTTACCTTGATGGAAGCATTGGATAAAGGATTGATTCCGGCAAATTTTACGGATTTTTATTATATCAGCAGAATGATATTGGTAAAATCGGAATCGGAATTTGATAAATTCGACATGGCTTTTATGGAATATTTTAAAGATGCACATTATGAAGAAGAATTGCCGGCTGCATTAAAACAATGGCTTGATAAAGGTGATCAGATGACGGTGGATGAACAGAATCAGTTTTACGCATTTCAGCAGGATAAAGATGCGGCAATGGTAAAGCGGATGTTTCGGGAACGTCTTTCTGAGCAAAAAAGCGAGCATAACGGTGGTAATCAATGGATTGGTACGGCAGGTGGCTCTTCTTTCGGTCACCACGGACGAAATGTCGGTGGAATCCGTGTTGGTGGAATGTCGGGTATGCAGAGTGCGTTTCAGGTTATGGGAAACCGAAAATTTGAGGATTTCAGGAATGATAAGGTTTTGAATATCCGTCAGTATCAGGTTGCATTTCGGAGACTGCGTCAATATTCTTCGAGGTTAGATGTTCCAAAGACGGAGTTGGATATTGATGGAACGGTCAGAAAAACCTGTGACAATGGGGGTTATCTGCAATTGGAATTTGAACGTCCAAGAAAAAATACCGTCAAATTACTGTTGTTGTTTGATTGCGGCGGAACGATGATACCGTTTATGGAATTGTGTAATGAATTATTTCAGGCAGTCAATAAGGCAAACCATTTCAAAGATGTAAAAACCTTTTATTTTCACAACTGTATATATTCAAAGGTTTACAAAACCGCGGAATGTGAAATGGGAGACTGGATTGATTTAGAAGATTTGTTTAAAAAATATGATAAAGATTATAAAGTAATCATTGTCGGAGATGCACAGATGGCACCGGAAGAACTGTTTGAGAAAAACGGCAATTACAGAGGACCGAATGATGGTTTGTCCGGATATGAGTGGTGTGAATTGCTGATTAAAAAATATAAAAAGGTTGTATGGATGAATCCAAGATATCATAAGAGTTTAACGGAAAATCATTGGATGGAATCCGAGAATGCATTATCGAAATTATTCCATATGTATACATTATCGGTAGATGGATTAAAAGAAGCGATTACTTATTTACTGAAAACCAAATAAAAAGATACAGAAATGGAGATACACATAGATGTTATCAAATATAAATGAACAGGAAGCAAATAAGCAGAAAGAAATCATGAACCGGTTAAAAGTCCGGTTGGAGAAGGTTGCAAAGGAAAAAGGAAGACCTTTAACATATTACAGTGTATGTTTTGGCTGTCAGATGAACGCAAAGGACAGCGAGAAACTGGAGGGAATCCTTGAGGCAATCGGTTATGTAAGAACCGATTCGGAAGATGCGGATTTTCTGATTATGAATACCTGTACAGTTCGTGAAAATGCAAATTTAAGGGTGTACGGAAGACTGGGTCAGCTTAAAAAATTCAAAAAGAAGAATCCGGATATGATAATTGCCTTATGTGGATGTATGATGCAGGAAAGTCTTGTGGTAGAGAAAATCAAGCAAAGTTATCGACATGTGGATATTATTTTCGGAACTCATAATGTATTTAAGCTGGCGGAATTGATTGAAGCAAAATTAGATTCCGACTCCATGGTGATTGATATCTGGGAAGGTACATCCGAAATCGTAGAGGATCTGCCGAGCGACCGGAAATATGATTTTAAATGCGGTGTCAATATCATGTTTGGCTGCAATAATTTCTGCACCTACTGTATTGTACCGTATGTCAGAGGAAGAGAACGTTCCAGAAAGCCGGAGGATATTATAAAAGAGATAAAAGAATTGGTTGCGGATGGTGTTACGGAAGTAATGCTTTTGGGGCAGAATGTAAATTCCTACGGTAAGAATTTAGAACATCCAATCAGTTTTGCAAAATTATTGGAGATGGTGGAAGAAATTGACGGACTGAAGCGAATCCGTTTCATGACTTCACATCCGAAAGATTTATCGGATGAATTAATTGATGTGATGGCAAAATCCAAAAAAATCTGCAAACATCTGCATTTACCGATGCAGTCCGGAAGTTCAAAGGTATTAGCGGATATGAATCGGAATTACACAAAGGAAAGTTATCTGAATCTGGTTGACAAAATTCGTGCCAAAATTCCGGATATATCGTTGACAACGGATATTATTGTCGGATTTCCGACAGAAACGGAGGCGGATTTTGAGGATACGTTGGATGTTGTGAGAAGAGTTCGTTTTGACTCTGCATTTACATTTATTTATTCAAAACGTAGCGGTACACCGGCAGCTTCCATGGAGTTTGCCGCTTCTGAAACCGAAATAAAGGAGCGCTTTAACCGTCTGTTAAAAGAGGTACAGGAAATTGCGAAAGAAACCTGTGGTAAGGATCAGGGGAAAAGAATGGAAGTCCTGGTGGAAGGCTTAGATGAACAGGATGAAAATCTGCTGACCGGAAGATTATCCAATAACATTTTAGTTCATTTTCCGGGAAAAAAGGAATTGATAGGAACTTATCAACAGGTTGAATTATCGGAATCCAAAGGATTTTATTATTTGGGAAAACTTGTATAAGACGGACGGATTGTATATAGAAATGAGGATATATAAATGACACCAATGATGGAAACCTACTGCAAAACAAAGGAAGAATATAAAGACTGTATTCTTTTTTACCGCCTGGGTGATTTTTATGAAATGTTTTTTGATGATGCAATCATTGCATCCAAAGAACTGGAAATCACTTTAACGGGTAAAGACTGTGGTATGGAAGAACGCGCACCAATGTGTGGAATTCCTTTTCATGCATACGAAAATTATATGAATCGTCTGGTGGAAAAGGGATATAAGGTTGCAATATGCGAACAGGTTGAAGACCCGAAGCTGGTTAAGGGAAAAAGTCTTGTAAAACGTGAGGTTGTGCAGATTGTAACTCCGGGTACCAATATGAGCGCCGGCAGCCTGAATGAAGCAAAAAATAATTATCTGATGTGTATTTATCATGATAAAAGGTTTGGCATTTCATTTGCGGATATTACAACAGGTGATTTTTATACAACGGAAGTAGATTCTTTTTCCAAAATACGTGATGAAATTTCCAAATTTTCTCCGGTAGAAATTCTATTGCCTGCAAACTGGGAGGATACCGATTCCTTTTTTGAGACACTCCATGAGAAAGAAAATATATTGATTTCTTCCATGGAGGAATGGTGTTACGAATATGAGTTATGTGAAAGACTGATTCGTGAACAGTTTCATGTAGCAAATATTGAAGGATTCGGATTAAGGGATATGCAGGATGCTGTCCGGGCAATTGGATGTATGCTTTATTATTTGCGTGATACGCAAAAAGGAGCAGTAGAACATATAAATCACATTTCTACCTATCATGTAGAAGATTATGTAATTTTAGACAGTGCATCAAGACGTAATCTGGAATTATGCGAAACAATGCGGGATAAGAACAAAAGAGGTTCTTTACTATGGGTATTGGATAAAACCAAAACAGCAATGGGAGCAAGAACACTTCGTTCCATGGTGGAACAGCCGTGTATTCGTAAGGATAAAATCGAAAGCCGTCTGGATGTGATTGAAAGCCTGAATCAATCATTAATTACCAGAGATGAATTGCGGGAATATCTGAATGCAGTATATGATCTGGAACGCTTGATGACGCGTATCACCTTAAAAACTGCGAATCCAAGAGATTTGATTGCATTTAAAAATTCAATTGGGATACTTCCACATGTAAAAACAATATTAAAAGAGTTTGATACCGGTCTGTTAAAGGAATATCGGGAAGAATTGGATGAACTGACGGATTTATATCAGGCAATTGAATCGGCAATTGTTGAGGAGCCGCCTATTCAGATGAAGGAAGGCGGAATGATAAAAGACGGTTATCATGAAGATGTGGATACACTTAAAAAAGCAAAAACAGAAGGCAAAAACTGGTTGATGGAGCTGGAAACCAGAGAGAAAGAAAAAACAGGAATTGCAAAACTGCGAATCAAATACAATAAGGTATTTGGATATTATTTTGAAGTTACCAATTCTTATAAAGACCTTGTTCCGGATTATTTTGTAAGAAAACAGACCCTGACAAACGCAGAACGATATTCGACACCGGAGTTGGATGATATCGCCGGAAAGATATTAGGTTCCGAAGACCGGTTATACGGATTGGAATATGATCTTTATGTGGAATTACGGGATATGCTTGGCGGACAGGTAAAGCGGGTTCAGAAAACAGCCAAAATTATCGCGGAAATTGATGCATTGGCATCGTTGGCGTATGTTGCGGAAAAGAATCATTTTGTCAGACCATCCATTAATGAGGAAGGCATCATTCAGATTGAAGAAGGCCGCCATCCGGTTGTGGAAAAGGTGTTAAACAACGATTCCTTTATTACGAATGATACCTATCTTGACAATGAAGATAACAGAGTGTCTATTATTACAGGTCCGAATATGGCGGGTAAATCGACTTATATGCGTCAGGTGGCTTTAATTGTCTTGATGGCGAGTATTGGTTCTTATGTTCCGGCAAAGTCTGCCAATATTGGTATTGTAGACCGGATTTTTACCAGAGTAGGCGCATCGGATGATTTAGCGTCCGGACAGAGTACATTTATGGTGGAAATGAGTGAGGTTGCCAATATCTTACGAAATGCGACCTCAAAAAGTCTGTTGATTTTAGATGAAATCGGAAGGGGAACGTCTACTTATGACGGACTTTCCATTGCATGGGCGGTGGTTGAGTATATCAGTTCGCCGGATTTATTGGGAGCAAAAACATTATTTGCTACGCATTATCATGAATTGACGGAGTTAGAGGGTAAATTAGACAGTGTAAACAATTACTGTATTTCCGTTAAGGAATCCGGAGATGATATTGTATTTCTCCGTAAGATAATAAGGGGTGGTGCAGATAAAAGTTATGGTATCCAGGTGGCAAAATTAGCAGGAGTACCGGATGTGGTACTTGCCAGAGCGAAAGAAATCGCTTCCGAACTTTCCAAACATGATATTAATGTAACCTCCGGAGCGGATATCATGTCAAAAGTATTAGAGGATACCGGAAAAATAAAAAAAGGAAAATCAAAGGATACAACCGGACAGATGTCTTTCTTTGGAAATGCGGAAGAATCCAGTGTGGTAGCGGATATCAAAGCGTTGGATTTATCCAATATGACACCAATGAAAGCGTTATTATATTTGAATGACTTACAGGAACGATTGAGATAAAGCAAAACATGAAGGAGCAAATATATGATTAAGGTTTTAGATCAGGCAACGATTAATAAAATAGCTGCCGGTGAGGTTGTAGAACGTCCTTCGTCTGTAGTGAAGGAATTGGTAGAAAATGCGATTGATGCAGGCGCGAGTGCGATTACGGTTGAAATTAAGGATGGAGGAACTACATTTATCCGTATTACGGATAATGGAGCAGGAATACAAAAGGAAGAGGTCCCGACCGCCTTTGTCCGTCATGCGACCAGCAAGATTTTATCGGTTGAGGATTTGTTGTGTATTCGTTCACTTGGTTTTCGAGGTGAGGCATTGGCAAGTATAGCCGCAGTTGCGCAGGTAGAGTGTATATCCAAAACAGCTACGGATTTAACCGGAATACGTTATGAGATTCATGGTTCGAAGGAAGTTGCAAAGGAAGAAATCGGAGCACCGACCGGAACTACAATTATTGTCCGAAATCTGTTCTACAATGTTCCTGCCAGAAAAAAATTCCTGAAAACAACGATGACGGAAGCCGGATACATAACAGATTTAATCATACGTCTTGCATTATCGCATCCGGATATTTCCTTTAAGTATATTATGAATGGTTCCAATAAAATTGCCACTTCCGGGAATGGAAAGTTACAGGATGTGATTTACCAGATTTACGGTAAAGATGTATCATCGAATCTATTGCCAATCAAACGGCAGGTTGGCGATTTTAAAATGGAAGGATATATCGGAAAGGCTTATGTTTCCAAAGGAAACAGAAGTTTTGAACATTACTTTATAAATGGGCGTTCCATAAGGAGCAATATCATGAATCGGGCAATCGAAGAGGGGTATAAATCCTTTGTAATGATTCATAAATTTCCATTTACTGCGCTGCATTTAACTTTAGATAGTAACAAGCTGGATGTAAATGTGCATCCTCAGAAAATGGAATTTAAGTATGCGGATAATGAGCAGTTGTTCCATTTTGTAAAGGATACGATAAGACAGGCATTGTTGAGTGAAGAAATGATACAAGACGTATCCTTGCGCAGTGCCAAGGAAGAAAAAGAAATATTGATTGAACAACAGAAAAAACAGTTACTGCATGTGCCGGAACCGTTTGAAAAACAGGCAAGGATGATACGGACAAAGCAGATGGCGGATACGGAAAAAACACAATTGAGGGAATCTTTGGAAATAAAATCAGAACCGAAGGCAAGTGTAATACCGGAAGTATCGGCAGAACCGGAAGCAAATGTAACACCGGAAGCAAATGTAACACCGGAAGTATCGGTAGAACCGAAAGCAAGCATAGCGCCGGAAGTATCGGCAGAACCGGAAGTAAGTGTAGCGCCGGAAGTATCGGCAGAACCGGAAGCAAGCGTAACATCGGAAACATTGACACAACCGGAAGGAAAAATATATCCGGTACAAGAAGTTAAATTGGCTGAAAAACATACCCCGGAACTTAAGGGAACACAGTTAGAATTGCCGGTTGAACAGTTTATGTCAAAGGAAGCAAGAAAAAAACATCGTCTGATTGGACAGGTTTTTAAAACCTATTGGATGATTGAATATGATAATAAATTATATGTTGTAGACCAGCATGCCGCTCATGAAAAGGTCATGTTTGAACGTCTGATGAAAAAGATGAGCGAAAAAACAGTTCTTTCCCAGCATTTATTGCCACCGAAGGTATTGCATTTATCCGGGGTGGAGCATATAACCGTTATGCAGAATCTCAATTTATTCCAACAGGCTGGATTTGAACTTGAGGATTTTGGAGATGACAGTATTGTGTTAAGGGCAATGCCGGATGATATTATGGGTGTTGACCCGGAACTTTTGTTTCAGGAATTACTGGGGGTATTAGTAGATAATATCGGAACATTAAGCATTGATTTCTTTGTCGAAAAATTATCGGGAATGGCATGTAAGGCTGCAATTAAGGGAAATACAACGATTTCGGATAAGGAAGCGGATACGCTGATTGATGAAATGCTGTCACTTGACAATCCGTATAACTGTCCGCACGGAAGACCGACAATGATTGCGATTTCCCAATATGAATTAGAACGAAAGTTTAAGAGGATTCAGGATAAATGATGAATAAAAAACCATTGATTATATTAACCGGACCGACTGCGGTTGGAAAGACATCCTTGTCTGTTGAGCTGGCAAAGGCAGTAAACGGAGAAATGATATCTGCGGATTCAATGCAGGTTTACAAACAGATGGATATTGGAACAGCTAAGATTAAACCGGAAGAAATGCAGGGAATACAACATTATTTGATTGATATGCTTGATCCGAAAGAGGATTTTAATGTTGTGATGTTTCAAAAACTTGCAAAGGAAGCAATAGAAACAATCTATGCAAAGGGGAAAATTCCGATTGTTGTCGGAGGAACCGGTTTTTATATTCAGGCATTGTTATATGATATTGATTTTGAAGAAACACAGATTAGTGCTTACCGGGATGAATTATCGGAATTTGCAAAACAAAACGGTGTACAGGCACTCCATGAAAAATTAAAGGATATTGATCCGGTGTCTTTTAAGGAGATTCATCCGAATAATGTAAAACGTGTAATACGGGCATTGGAATTTTATCATGATACAGGGGTGCCGATTTCTAAGCATAATGTGGAACAAGGTCAAAAACAATCTCCTTATAATTTTGTCTATTTTGTATTAAATGATGACAGAGAAATTTTGTATCAACGGATTGATAAAAGAGTGGATCAAATGATGGAGGAAGGACTGGAAAAGGAAGTAAAAACACTGATTGATTATGGGTGTGATGAAACCATGGTGTCTATGCAGGGATTGGGTTATAAAGAATTTTTCCCATATTTTCGAGGAGAATATGACCTTGAGGAAGCAGTCCGTATCTTGAAAAGAGACACCAGACATTTTGCAAAACGGCAATTGACATGGTTTCGAAGGGAAAAAGAGGTTACATGGGTAGATAAACAAGAATTTGCGGATTCACGGCAATTACTTGAATACATGTTAAACTGCATAAAGGATAAACAGATAACAGGAGAATTAGGATGAACGAGAAATTAAGAAATGCATATGAGAATATGGGAATATCGGACCGTATCGTAAAAATGGCGGATGAGATTGAGGATTCCCTGAAAGAACGATTTGAAGAGATTGATGCCATTGTTGAATGTAACCAGTTAAAGGTGTTATCTGCAATGCAAAAACATAAATTGTCAGATATTCATTTTGCGGGAACAACGGGATATGGATACAATGATGCGGGACGTGAGACTTTGGAAAAAGTCTATGCGGAAATTTTCGGTACAGAGGCTGCATTAGTCCGTCCACAGATTACATGCGGAACACATGCACTTGCACTTGCACTTATGTCGAATTTACGTCCGGGAGATGAATTGATTTCGCCGGTTGGAAAGCCTTACGATACAATGGAAGAGATTATCGGAATCCGGCCTTCAAAAGGTTCCCTTGCGGAATACGGAATCACCTATAAGCAGGTGGAATTATTGGAAGACGGTACATTTGATTACGATAAGATTAAAGAGGCAATTTCCGATAAGACAAAGATGGTAACAATCCAGCGTTCAAAAGGATATCTGACGCGCCCTACATTCAGTGTCGGACAGATTGGTGAATTGATTCATTTTATCAAAGAAATCCGTTCCGACATCATTTGCATGGTAGATAATTGTTATGGTGAATTTGTAGAATTACAGGAACCGTCAAATGTAGGTGCGGATATGGTTGTAGGCTCTTTAATCAAAAATCCGGGTGGTGGATTAGCGCCGATTGGCGGTTATATATGCGGAACAAAGGAATGCGTTGAAAATGCGTATTATCGTTTGACTGCTCCGGGACTGGGCAGTGAGGTTGGAGCAACCTTAAATGTCAATCGAAGCTTTTTTCAGGGATTGTTTCAGGCTCCGCAGGTGGTTGGCGGTGCGTTAAAGGGAGCGATTTTTGCCGCAAATATATATGAGAAATTAGGATATGCCTGTGTGCCGAACGCAACAGAAGAACGGCATGATATCATTCAGGCAGTTACCTTCCATAATCCGGATAAGGTGGTTGCGTTTTGTGAAGGTATTCAATATGCGGCACCGGTTGACTCGTTTGTTACACCGACACCATGGCCGATGCCCGGCTATGATTGTGATGTTATTATGGCAGCCGGAGCTTTTATATCGGGTGCATCAATTGAATTGTCTGCGGATGCTCCGATGCATGAGCCGTATACGGTTTATTTTCAGGGAGGATTATCGTATCACCATGCCAAATACGGTATTTTGAAATCACTTGCCCGCTTAGAAGAAAAAGGACTTTTAAACGAAAACTTGTAGATTATAACTATATATGATACAATATATAGAATGTAAATTGGTAATTATTTGCAAAAAGGAGTAGATAAATGGCAGGTGCAGTAGGTAATTCAAGGAAAAATAATTGGATTTTGGTTATTATATTGTTGTGTGGTATCGTACTGGGAGGATACATTGGAACGCTGGCATCCCATGTCAGTTTTCTTAGCTGGCTGGCATATGGCAATACGTTTGGTTTGACTTCTCCGGTTGTATTGGATCTGGGAATTATTGTATTGACATTCGGCCTGACCATTACAATCAATATTGCAAGCATTATTGGGCTGATTATTGGCATTATTTGCTACAGATTTATATAAAAGGACGGTATCGGTATGAATTTTCAGGATCGTAAATTGATTCCATCTAAATATATATATTTATTTATGGCGTTTATATGTTTTTTATTATTGTTTTTTTCCGTTGTGTTCGGAGAACGCTTTTCGGTATTGAAGAAGGTTGTCAGTTCTGTGGTTACGCCAATGCAATCCGGAATTAATGAGCTGGGTACCCAGATTTATGATAATGTGGTTGACCGAAAAGAAAATAAAGAATTGATGAAGGAAAACAAGGAACTTGCAAAAAAACTGGAAGAGACGGAAGCAAAACTTCAAAAATGTGAGCAGGATAGCTATGAGCTAAAGAGAATCCAGCAATTGGTTGGATTGGAAGAACAATATCCGGATTATGAAATGGTAGGTGCAAGAGTGATTGCAACGGATTCTACCAACTGGTTTTATACCTTTATCATCAATAAAGGGTCTGCGGATGGAATTGAAGTTGGATGTAATGTTCTTGCCGGGAACGGACTGGCAGGAATTGTAACCGAGGTTGGAAGAAATTATGCAAAAGTCAGAGCAATTATAGATGATAACAGCCATATCAGTGCCAGCGTGTCCGGAACGGATACGTTATGTACGGTATCCGGTGATTTGTCACAGATGAAAGACGGATATATCAAAGTAGGATATATTAACAAAGAGGATCAGATTGAGGAGGGAGCAAAACTGGTTACTTCTCAGGTAAGTGATAAATTCCTTCCGGGATTGTTGATTGGTTATATTACGGATGTTAAGGTGGATTCCAACAACCTGACACAGTCTGCAAAATGCATTCCTGTTGTTGATTTCCGAAATATAAAAGAAGTAATGGTGATTCTGACGAAAAAAGAATCTGTCAAGAGCGCTTCTTCAAATGAGATAATTTTTGATAATATTTCAGATGTAAAATCCGATGAACAGGATGCTGCCTCGGCAAAGACAACAGAGGCAACAACCGAAAAATCAGAAAAGGATGATACAACACAGGAGACAACGACAGAAGTAACGACGGATACAACAACACAGGAGGCATCTTCTGAAAATTCTACAGAATAAAGGAATAATAGATTATGAAACGTTGTATTACAATTGGAGTTATTATATTAATCAGTTTTTTACTGCAATCGACACTTTTTCATTTTGTTGCATTGGCACAGGTTGTTCCGAATTTAATGTTGATTATTACAATGACATTCGGTTTAATGCGTGGTAGAAAAGAAGGATTGCTGGTTGGTTTTTTTTCCGGTTTGCTGATTGATATATTTTTTGGAAGCGTATTGGGACCGTATGCATTTATCTATATGACCATTGGTTATCTGAATGGATTCTTCCACCGGATTTATTATCTGGAGGATGTATTGCTGCCAATGATTATGATTACAATGAATGAGCTGACATATAATTTTATTATATATGTATGCTATTTCCTTCTTCGTAACAAACTAAGCTTTGGAACATATTTTAAAAACGTAATATTACCGGAAACGATTTACACAATTGTAATTACATTATTTTTATACAAAATATTAGTACGAATTAACTTGCGTTTGAAAAAAGCAAAAGAGGCGTAGATATGTTAAAAGATTTTTTCCTTGCATTAAAAGAATATATAATTGAATATGTATCACATCGTTTATTTATATTATCTGTATTTTTTCTTGTTTTATTTTCTATATTGATTGGACGGCTTTTTGTTCTCCAGATATTAGAAGGTGAAGAACATCTGAATAACTTTACATTAAAATCACAGAAAACTTTAACGGTGGAAGCTCCGAGAGGAGATATTTATGATTGTAACGGAAAATTACTGGCTTATAATCAATTGGCTTATTCGGTTACTCTAGAAAATACACAGTCTATTTCCGAGGTTGCAAGTGAAAATGGAGTTTCCGAGAATGAATTAAAGAATGCTATTATTTATAAGACCTATAAGATTTTACAGAAAAATGGGGATGATTTAGATATCAGCTTTATGCTTACACTGGATGATAAGGGGGAATTTGCATTTAATTCTTCATCCGAATCTGAGATTTTGCATTTTCTGGCGGATATTTACGGTAAGACACTGGTAGATGATTTGTCCAAGAAACAAAAGAACATGACAGCAGACGATGTATATAAATATTTGGCTGATAAAGATTTCTTTAATATTTCAAGTGAATACAGTAAAGAAGATGCTTTAAAGATTATGGCTGTAAGGTATGCATTGTGGCTCAATCGTTTCCAGCAGTACATTTCGGTAACGATTTCCCGTGATATTTCCGATGAAAGTGTTGCCGACTTAAATGAAAACAGTTCTGATTTATTAGGAATTAATGTTATTGTAGATTCAATCCGTGTATATAATGATTCAAAATATTTTGCTCATATCATTGGATATATAGGTGCTATTTCTACGGATGAGATGAAGACATATAACGAGAATCTTAAAGAAGAAGATCAGTATAGTAATAATGATATGATTGGTAAAATCGGCTTGGAACAGATATATGAAGAGACACTCCGTGGTAAAAATGGTGTAGAAGAGATTTATGTTGATAATCTGGGTAAGGTGATTGAACGGACCAATACACAGGAATCGGTTGCGGGTGAAGATATTTATTTAACGATTGATTCGGATTTACAAAAATACTGTTATGATTCTTTAGAAAAAGAAATCTGCAGTGTGTTACTGAGTAATATAACGGATGAGGAAGTGGATGAAGAGGATAATCCATCGCAGAGAATCCCGATATCCAATGTATATTATGCATTATTTGATAACAATGCGCTGGATATAACTCATTTAAGTGCAGAGGACGCAGGACCGTATGAACAAAGCATAAACCAGACTTTGAACAGTTCAAGAGACTATGTATTACAAAGAATCCGTCAGATTATGATGGTGGAAAATACAGATATGAACAGTCTGGATGCAGAATATACGGCATATATGGAATATATTTATTCCAAACTGGCGGAAAACGGAATTTATAATACCAAGACAATTGAAAGTACGGATGAAACTTATAAGGAATATTTAGCCGGTAATATTTCTTTAGGAACCTATTTGCAGTATGCGATAAATCAGGGCGCAATTGATATCAAAAGCTTTGAATTGTCAAATGATTATTATGACTCTCAGGAAGTTTATAATGCTTTGGTTGATTATGTAAATTCGATGTTGGAACAGGATACGGATTTCGACAAATTAATTATGAAATACATGATAAAATCCAATCGTGTGAGTGGTGAACAGGTAATTCAGATTTTGTTTGAACAGGGTGTTTTAGACAAGTCGAAAGATGAGGATTATACCGATTTTTCAACGGGTGAGTTATCGGCATATACATTTATCCGCAGAAAAATCAATAACCTCGAAATTACACCGGCACAATTGGCATTGGATCCTTGTGAGGGTTCGGTTGTGGTAACGGATACCGATACGGGTGAGGTACTGGCAATGGTCAGCTATCCAAGCTTTGATAACAACCGGTTGACCAATAGTGTTGACTCAGAATATTATTCACAATTAATATCAGATAAAACAAAACCTTTGTATAATCGTGCCACTCAGCAGCGAACCGCACCGGGTTCCACCTATAAGATGTTGACGACGATAGCAGGTGTAGAAGAAAATGCCATTCAGTTAGATACGGAAATTGAAGATGAGGGTATTTATACTAAGATTACACCGCCTGCAAAATGTTGGATTTATCCGGGTAATCATGGAACAATTGGCATTGAGGAAGCATTGGAGGTGTCTTGTAACTTCTTCTTCTATGAAGTTGGATATCGTCTAGGTGGTGGTGAGGATAATTTTTCGGATGCAGACGGTTTGAGTAAATTGTCAAAATATGCATCAATGTTTGGCTTAGATACCACATCCGGAATTGAGTTGGACGAAATCGCACCAAAGGTATCGGATGAAACGGTTGTACGAAGTGCAATCGGACAGGGAACAAACTCATTTACGCCAACACAGTTATCCCGCTATGTAACAACGATTGCAAACAGCGGAACCTGTTATGATTTAAGTATCATTAAGGAAATTAAAAACATTGACGGTAAAACGACATATTCAAATCCTCATAATGTCCACGGCAAAGTAGAAATTGAATCGGATTTGTGGAATACCGTGCATAATGGTATGAGGCGGGTAGTTACGAATCATACATCCGAGGATATGTTAATTAACAAGATTGATGTAGCGGTTGCCGGTAAAACAGGAACCGCGGAAGAGGTTACAACAAGACCGAGTCATTCTTTGTTTGTATCCTATGCACCGTTTGATTCGCCGGAGATTTCTGTTACCACCGTTATTCCTTTTGGTTATTCTTCCGGTAATGCGGAGGAGTTGGCTGGATTTATATATGCGTATTACTTTGATCAGGATAAATTACAGGATGCGTATATGACGGGAAATGTAAACATGTCCGATTAATACAGACAAATGAATTTGAGGTTTCTATATGAAAAATGCAGTAATTATGAAAGGAAATCGCTATGGTATTTCACTCATTTTAAATGATGAAATACCATTTGATGAACTGTTGGAAGAACTGGAGAACAAATTAGAATCGGCAGACGAATTTTTTGATTGTGAAAAGCAGGTTGCTGTTTCTTTTGAGGGAAGAACTTTATCAAATGATGAGTTAGACCGGATTCTGACAGTAATCGATTTGAAAACAAATCTTAAAATTTCATATATACTCGATAACAACAGTGATTTGGAGACTACCTTTTATGAGGTGATACAGGCAGAGGCAGATGATAAGGCAGCACCGGCTTTCAAAGATGAGGAGGAAGAAGGTGTACTTAACCGGGAACCGGTATTACCGGCATATGATGTAAAAGAAGAAAATTCGGGACTTTTTTATAAAGGAACCCTGCAAAGAGGACAGGTTTTTGAAACCCCCGAATCGGTTATTGTAATCGGAGATGTGAATAAAGGCGCATCCATTGCCGCCGGTGGCAATATTGTTATTATAGGAAGTTTAAAAGGAAAGGCGAAAGCAGGTACAAGAGGCGATAAAAATGCATTTGTTATGGCTCTTAATATGGAGCCGGAGGCAATTGAAATCGATGGTGTACCGGCGAATGAACATACGCTTAAGAGAGCAGCCAGAAACAAACGGGAATCATTGATTGCAATTTTGATAAACAAACAAATCTGTATTGATCCGATTTCTAAATCGGCGATTCATGATTTTCATTTCTAGGCAGGCATTATAAAAACATGTTTTTACAAATAAAACTCATAAAAAACACAGGAATATGGGAGGATACAAAATGAGTGAAGTGATTGTAATTACATCAGGAAAAGGCGGTGTGGGTAAAACCACCACATCTGCAAATATAGGTATGGGTTTGGCACAGTTAGGAAAAAGAGTGGTATTGATTGATACCGATATCGGTTTACGAAACCTTGATGTTGTTATGGGGCTGGAAAATCGTATTGTGTACAATCTTGTTGATGTGGTAGAGGGGACCTGTCGTTGCAGGCAGGCACTGATTAAAGATAAAAACTATCCCAATCTTTATCTGATGCCTTCTGCACAAATTAAGGATAAATCCGCAGTTACACCACAACAGATGATAAAATTGGTTGATGAACTAAAATATGATTTTGATTATATTTTATTGGACTGTCCTGCCGGAATCGAACAGGGATTCCAGAATGCAATCGCAGCGGCAGACAGAGCATTGATTGTCACCACTCCGGAGGTTTCAGCCATTCGTGATGCAGACCGTATTATCGGTTTATTGGAAGCAAACGGAATTTCACATATGAATTTGATTATTAACCGCATCCGCATGGATATGGTTAAGCGCGGAGAAATGATGTCGATTGATGATGTTGTAGAAATCTTAGCCGTGGATTTGATTGGTGCAATTCCGGATGATGAGAATATTGTTATATCGACCAATCAGGGACAACCTTTGGTGGGAGATTCTACATTAGCCGGACAGGCATATTTGAATATATGTAAGCGCTTATTGGGAGAGTCGGTTGATTTTCTTGATTTGAATACAGGAGGATTTTTTAACAGACTTACAAGGGTATTTCGTAAAACGAGTTAATGGGAATGGAGTAAAATATGGGATTATTTGATTTTAGCAGAAGGTCATCTGGCAGTTATGCAAAGGATCGATTAAAATATTTACTTATTTCAGATAAAACAGATTGTTCAAGAGATGTTTTGTATCAGATTGAACGGGATATTCTGGATGTGTTATCCAGATATTTTGAAATTGATGCAAACGATTTACAAATTCAGATTGTTCAGGTAAAATCAGAACAAAATGAAGGTGCTAAAAAAGTACTTCAGGCTTATATTCCGATTCGGAATATGAACACAAAAACCATAAGATAAAATCAAAAGGATTGAGGACTATATGTTTGAAAATTATCGTGTTCGTAATTACAATTTCAAATTATTGTTTGTAGTTTTAATATTATGTATATTTGGTACGGTTATGATTAATAGTGCAGATCATTCTTATCTGAACAAACAGATTTTTGGTCTTGTTGTCTGCGTTACCGGAATGATTATTCTATCATTAATTGATTATAAACTAATTGCCAAATTTCAATTTGTCTTATATATTATTAATATTCTGTTATTACTCTCGGTATTAATTTTTGGTATCAATGTAAACGGAGCAACCAGATGGATTGGAAAAGAGGATGTTCTTACAATTCAGCCATCGGAGTTTTCCAAGATAATTATGATAATCTGTGCGGCATATTATCTAAATTCCCATAAGGAAACCATCAATACATTTAAAACCTTATTTGGTTATGCGGTATTATGTGGAATTCCGCTGGGATTAATTGTAAGCCAGCCGGATTTGTCCACGACAATTGATTTGTTTGTAATCTTGGTAGCTATGCTTTTTGTTGCCGGATTAAGCTACAAAATTATTGGTATTACCTTATTGTGTTTAATACCTGCCAGCGGATTGTTTATATGGAATATTAAACAGCCCAAACCGTTATTCTTAAAAGATTACTGGGTGCAGAGAATATTGACTTTTCTTTATCCGGAAGATTATACGGCAACGACACAGTATCAGCAGGATAATTCAGTTATGGCAATCGGTTCCGGACAGCTATTTGGAAAAGGATTGAGTAATTCCACACTTGCAACTGTAAAAGATACAAATTTGATATCCGAACAGCAGACGGACTTTATTTTTTCCGTTATTGGAGAAGAATTAGGCTTCATTGGAAGTGTAATGGTTATTGTTTTTTTATGTATAGTTGTGATACAATGTATAAAGACTGCCAGAAAAGCAAATGATGATATGGGCGTTTATATTGCTACCGGGGCAGCTACTTTAATTGGATTTCAAACATTTATTAATATTGGTGTTACAACCTCTATTTTACCGAATACCGGTATTCCATTACCGTTTATCAGTTATGGATTGTCTTCCTTGGTATGTTGTTGTGCAGCAATTGGATTGGTGTTGAATATATCGTTACAACGGAGAAAATACTAGAATGGAGGGGTTCTATGAATATTGGGCTGATTGCACATGATGCGAAAAAGAAATTGATGCAAAATTTTTGTATTGCGTATCGTGGTATTTTGTGCAAGCATGAATTATATGCGACAGGAACTACGGGGCGGTTAATTGAAGAAGTTACAAATTTAACTGTACACAAATATCTGGCAGGTCATTTGGGGGGAGAACAACAATTAGGTTCTGAAATTGAACATAATGATATTGATATGGTTATCTTTTTGCGTGACCCACAAACCCCAAAGTCACATGAACCGGATATTAATAATATTTTTATGTTATGTGATACACATAACATTCCCTTAGCTACAAATTTGGCAACAGCAGAATTGCTGGTAAAAGCCTTAGATCGAGGAGACTTGGATTGGCGTGAAATGTTTAAATAAAAGAGGCATATGTTATATCCTTTGTTGCTGCATGCTTATGATGTTATTAAATGGTTGTGGCAATGCTTATGACAAAACAGGACAATTACATATTCAGTCGGATGTTAACATACCGATTGTAAGACCGGCAGGGTTGTCTGCTAATGATGTTGTAATCCCTTATGATGCATATATATATGACAATCCGGAGATGGAGTATGAAGCGGGTTTGTTGATTAACCAGACTAAGAATACCGTTGTCAGTGCGGTTAATCCGCACAAGCAGATTTATCCTGCAAGTATGACAAAAATTATGACGGCGGTTGTTGTAATGGATGCGGTAAACAGCGGAAGCATCTCTTTACAGGACACAGTGGTTGTTCAGAAAAAAATTGAATTTAATGAAGATAATGTTGGTGTTTTGGGATTGGAACCGGGTGATTATATCACGGTGGATGAATTGCTGCATGGTCTTTTGATTGCATCTTATAATGATTGTGCCGTTGTTTTGGCAAGATATGTGGCAGGTTCCGTGTCTGATTTTGTTGATCGGATGAATGAAAAGGCTATAGAACTCGGAGCAACGAATACTCATTTTGTGAATCCGCACGGATTGCATGATAATAATCATTATACAACACCATATGATTTGTATTTGATTTTCAAGGCATTTTTAAAGAATGATACCTTGGTCAGCATTGATGGAAACAGTGAATATACATTAAAGTATTATAGGGATAGTGAACCGGTAGAAGCAGATATTCTAGCTACAAACGGTTTTTTGTCAAATAATTTTGAAATGCCAACCGGATATCATATTACCGGATGGAAAACAGGAACAACAGAAAAAGCAGGAAATTGTATTATATTGGAATTTGTGAGTGACACGACGGATGAGGAATTTATCTGTCTGGTATCAAATGCAAAGGATAAAGAAATTCTTTATCAGAATGTAGAGGATATGCTCAAAGAAATATATTAATACATCAGGAGGCAAAAATATGATTGAATTAATTGCAGGAGAACAGGGAAAAGGCAAAACAAAAATGCTTATGGCAAAGGCGAACAATGATATCAAGGTAACAGGTGGCAGCATTGTTTATATGGACCAGAATAATAAGCATATGTATGAGTTGAGTAATCGTGTAAAGTTGGTGAATGTTCCGGAATGTAATATAAACTGTGCGGAGCGTTTTATCGGATTTTTATATGGTGTTGTTTCTCAGGATGCAGATTTGGATCGTATTTTTTTAGATAATTTTATGACAATTGCGTGTATAAAGACAGTAGAAGAAGCAGAACAACTGGTAAAGGAATTAGAGGTGATTTCAAAGCGGTACGAGGTAGATTTTGTGATTGGTATTGCACAGAGCAAAGATAATTTATCTGCGTATTTGCAGGAATTTGTTACAATTGCTTTATAAAAAAGAGGATCGTTACACGGGAATGTGTAACGATCTTTTTTACTTATTGCAATTCGCTATTCATTCTTCCGTAGTAAGAAATGGCATATAATCCGCCGATACCTACGAGGGCATATATAATGCGGGTAAACATTGACATTTGTCCAAACAATGTACTTACTAAGTCAAAATCAAAAAATCCGATTAATCCCCAATTGATTGCACCGACGACAACAAATGTTAAAATTGTATAGTCTAATACTTTCATTTTTAACTCCTTTCTGTATGAAATTCATACATTTGAATATTTATATTGTTCTATTATTTTATAAAAATTATTCATAAATATTGTAGTTATTTTCCAAAAATGGTACAATGTATTGATGTAAATAACGGAGGTGCAATGTCTTGAGTGGAAACAAAAGACTGAAATATTCGAATGAAATTAAATTCAATGTCGGTACAGTAATTTTTCTTATAATTTTTGTATATTTATTAATCCGGATCGTGATTTCCCTTCAAAAGGAATCGTTATCAATTTATGAAGTACAAAACAGTTATATTGATACCAATATCAGTACCACAGCGTTGATTGTCAGAGAAGAAAAAATAGTGACTGCAGACAGCGCCGGTGATGTCAATTACTATGTAAGAGACGGAGAAAAGGTTGGCAAGAATAAAGTAATTTATACAATTGATGAAACCGGAAAAGTTGCAGACAAAATCAAAGAATCACAGGGGGATACCATTTCCTTATCGGATGAAAGTTTAGATGAAATCCGGACCAGGATATTAAATTACGAAAATTATTTTAATTATTCCAATTATTCGGAAGTATATAATTTTCATTATGATATCTCAAATGCGGTTATGGAATTTGCCAATGAAGCATATATCGACCAACTGACTTCATTAGAGGATGGGGATTCCGGTTTGTACAAAAAAGTATATTCCGCAGAATCCGGTATTGTTACATATTACCAGGATGGATATGAGGATTTTAATATCGATAATTTTAAGGCTTCCGATGTCAATAAGAGCGGCTATGAAAAAAAGACATTGAAAACCGGTCAGACAATAAACACAGGGGATCCGGTTTATAAGCTTGTAACTTCGGAAAATTGGAATTTAATCGCACCGCTTACCAGCGAACAGGCGAAGATGCTGAAGGATAAAGATACATTATCGATTAATATACACAATAGTTCCAAAAATATACGCTGTTCTTTTGAATTGAAAAAAGTATCCAAACAAAATTTTGCGGTTATTTCACTGAATCAGCAAATGGTAAATTATATTAATGACCGGTTTGTGGATATTGTAATTGCAATGGATCAGAACAACGGATTAAAAATTCCGAATACATCCATAACGACCAAAAAGGTATATAAGATACCGATTGAAATGTTATGTAAGGGCTCTAATACACAGGATGCCAATTATCTGAATTTAAAGGTCTTAGATGACAAAGGTGAGGTTACAATCAAACAGATTGAACCAACGATTTACAAAACGGACAAAAAATATATTTATGTTGATCCGAATGATTTTTCAAAAGAGGATGTTATAACGAACTCCGATAATTCAAAAACGTTAGCGATTGCTCAGGCGGATACCAAAAAACTGAAGGGCGTCTATTGTGTAAATCAGGGTTCTGCGGATTTTCGATATATTGATATTATTTATCAGGATGATGAATACACGATAGTAAAAGATGGTGTAAATTACAGTATTTCATGGTATGACCGAATTGTATTAAATCAGTCCATGGTTACTGAAAATCAAATTATAAAATAAGGCAGGTGTTACCATTGGTTATTGAAAACTACCGGGAGATTAAAAAACAAGTTGAAAGTGTTGCAATACAGGCAGGCCGTGATCCCAAAGAGATTACACTGATTGCGGTCAGTAAGACCAAACCGCTTTCTGATATAGAAGAACTGATTACCATTGGGGTAGAGGATTTTGGTGAAAATAAGGTACAGGAGTTATGTGACAAATACGAAAATGTATCGAAACCGGTTCGGTTTCATCAGATCGGACATTTACAGACAAACAAGGTAAAATATGTTGTCGATAAAGCATATATGATTCATTCGGTGGATTCTTTGAAACTTGCGAAAGAAATCCAGAAAGAGGCAGTGAAAAAGAATGTAATCAGTCAGATTTTGATTGAAGTAAATGTAGCAAATGAAGAAAGTAAATTTGGTCTGAAAGTAGAAGAAGTGATTCCGTTTTTAGAGCAAATAAAAGAGTTTGATCATATTCATGTGAATGGCTTGATGACAATAGCTCCATTTGTTGAAAATCCGGAGGAAAATCGTCAGTATTTCCATGCTCTGAAACAATTATCCCTTGACATCATTTGTAAAAACATTGATAATATTGATATGAATGTCTTATCAATGGGTATGACAAATGATTTTAAGGTTGCTATAGAAGAAGGTGCGACAATGGTTCGTGTAGGAACCGCTATTTTTGGTCGCCGTAATTATAATATTTAAAGGAGAATCAATATGGCAGTGAAAACAGGTATGAACAAATTTATGGATTTCTTAAAGTTGTCGGATCCGGAAGAAGATTTTGATGATGATTTGTTTGACGAAGATGACGGCTACGAAGAAGATTATTATGAAGAAAAACCGAAAAAGTCTCATACAAAAACCAGAAATACATATAGAGAAGAGGAAGATTTTGATGATTATGAGCCGAGAAAGGCAAAACCGAGACCAGCCAAAACATCGAATCCAAGTAAGTTAGTATCTATTAACAGTCGTAGTAATAATAGGAGTAGTAATCAAGTGTATGTAATTAAACCTCAGGACTTTGGCGAAGCACAAAGAGTAACCGATTATTTAAAAGAAGGAAAAACAATTGTAATTAACATGGAGGGTATTGAAGTACATGTTGCCCAGCGTATCATTGATTTTATCGGGGGTGCCTGCTATGCATTAGATGGTTCCTTACAGGCAATATCAGCAAATATCTTTATTGCCGCCCCACATAATATTGATGTATCAGGTGACTTAAGAGGAGAATTGATGAATGAATCAACCTTATCTCCGGAATTGGGTGTATTTTAAAAATTAATTTGTATTGGGTAGGAGGAGAAGTGTATGTTAACACCGGTAGACGTACAAAATAAGGTTTTTAAAGGTGGTATAGGTTTTGATAAGAAGGATGTAGAAGCATTTATGGAGGAGTTATCATCCGATTATTCAGATTTATATCGTTCAAATGTAGAATTAAAAGATAAGGTTGCAACATTAAATGAAAGCTTGCAGCATTATCGTACGATTGAAGAGTCTGTTCAGAAGTCTTTGACCATATCCGAAAAAGCGGCAGAGGAGACAATTAATGCTGCACAGGATAAAGCAAGACAGATTAATATTGAAGCAGAGTTGAAAGCCGAGGCAATCCTTGCGGATGCAAAGGATGAATTGGAAAAAACACAGGAAGAGATTTTCCGTCTGCAAAATCAGCATCAGCAGTTCGTTGCACAGTTTAAGAAAATATTGAATGCACAGCTTCAGTTGTGTGAAGGCGAAGTGGTTGATATCGACCTTGGGGAAGGTTTCGATATGGAACGATATTCAGACAGTGGATTTTCCGGATTTGGAAGTGAAGGCGGTCTTGGTGGCGGCGGTGGTTACACCGGCTCTTATGATGATAGAGACAGAGCTGCCGGAGAACCATCCGCAAGTGTAGGTTCCTTGAATTTTGATCCGTTTACGGAAGCAAAGAACGGTGGTCGTTTCAGCTCAAAAACAACGCATAAATCATCTTCAAAGAATGGTGATAGCGGTAAACTCAGTTTAAACATGAAATCCGAACAATCTGCAAATGTAAAGATAAAGCGTAATATTCCGACAGCAGCAGGCAAACCGGATACGGACGTAAAACAGAGTGAGCCAATTCCGAAAGAAAAGCCTGCTGTAAAGGAAAATACAGTAACAAAGGAAAAAGCAGCAAAAGAAAAAACAAGCCGAATTCATGAGGCACAAAAAGCCAGAGAAGAGGCTGCAAGACAGAAGGTAGAACAGGAAGCAAAAGCCGCATTGGCAAGAGAAGAAGCAGAACGTAAAGCAAAACAGGCTGCGGAAGAAGCTGCTCGTAAAGAAAGAGAAGCTGCAGAGGAAGCTGCAAGACAGAAGGCAATCGAAGATGCCAAGAATGAGGAAATGGCTCAGGCTCATTATGACAGAGAATTAGAAGCTACTATTAATGCTGTCAGAGAGGCTGCAAAGAAACAGAATGAACCACAGGAGAATCCATATGTATCACAGCCGGTTCATTTTTCAATGAAATCTTCAAGTGCGGAAGAAAAAGCTCCTGTTCAGGAAACCCTACAACAGGAAACCTCTTTTGCGGATACAGAGGAACAATTATCCGGTGAGGTGGAAGAAAAAATCGATGAATCAACAATGTTGGATTCAGAGGATAACTATTCGGATGGATTTGATTTTATTTCGGATTCTGATACACCGGATAACAATATTGCAGATCAGTTAACCTTTGAGACAGAGGATGATACATTTGTTGGTGAAGTAGAAGAAAAAATTGATGAATCAACAATGTTGGATTCAGAGGATAATTATTCGGATGGATTTGATTTTATCTCGGATTCAGAGGATACTGACAATTCGGATCAGATTCATTTTGAGACAGCAGATGATGAGATGGCATATGTTGGTGAAGTTGAGGAGAAAGTTAATGAATCGAATATGTTAGATTCGGAAGATAACTATAATGATGGATTTGACTTTTTGGTAGATGATGATTCAGAAGATGATATTCCAACCATCCAATCGGAATCCGCTTCTTCTTTTTCCATTAACAGTGGTTCTTTGCAGTCGGAGGATACAACATCCGATTCCGGCCTTGGTGGTGGACTTAATTTGAATATTAATTTCGGAAGTTCTACGAAAGATGATGATGACGATGTTTTTGTTGGCGATGTAGAAGATAAAAGTGTAAAACCATCCAATCTGATTGGAAATGATGACGATGAGGATGACGGATTTAATTTCTTGTAAGGAGTTTTTTATGGCAGAAATGACGGTACATAAAGATAATCAGCCGATATACGATATTGTATTTCGGGATAGTTTTGATGATTTATTAAATGTATTAGAACCATTTGCAATTGAAAACAGAAGAGTGTGCATTGTAACGGAAACCAATGTATTTCAGTATTATGGAGATGCCGTCACATCAATTATAAAAACAAAGGCAAAAGAATGTATTACTTTTATTTTTCCGGAAGGGGAAGCAAATAAGAATTTAAATACCGTTCAGAATTTGTATGAAACCCTGATTTTAAATCAGTTTGACCGAAAGGATTTGTTGATTGCTTTAGGTGGAGGTGTGGTTGGTGATTTGACCGGTTACACTGCGGCAACCTATTTGCGTGGAATTGATTTTATACAGATACCGACAAGTTTGTTGGCACAGGTTGATAGTAGTATTGGCGGAAAAACAGGGGTGGATTTTCACGCATACAAAAATATGGTCGGTGCTTTTCATCAGCCAAAATGTGTTTATATGAATTTATCAACCTTGCAAACATTAAGTGAGCGGCAATTTAATTCGGGATTAGGTGAAATTATAAAACATGGTCTGATTAAGGATAATGATTATTATCAATGGATTTGTGACCATTATGATGATATTCAAAAAAGAGATATGGATACGATGCTTACAATGATTACAAAAAGTTGTGATATCAAGCGGAGAGTTGTAGAAGAAGATCCGACCGAAAAAGGAGATCGTGCATTATTAAATTTTGGTCATACCTTAGGTCATGCAATCGAGAAATTGATGGATTTTCAACTGCTGCATGGAGAATGTGTTGCAATTGGGTGCATTTTAGCCGCTATCATATCGAAAAACAAAGGGTATCTTACCATGGATGAATTGGTGAAGATTTATAAGAGTTTTCAGGTATTTCATTTTCCGGATTTGGATTATAATTTAGATTTTTGGAATGTTATAGCAACAACGAAAAATGATAAGAAAATGGTTGCCGGTAAGATTAAATTTATTTTACTTCATAAAGTTGGACAGGCATATATTGATACCTCAATCACGGATGAAGATATGATGGAGGCTATGAATGAATATGCATCTTTGAAAGAAAGGTTAGTTTGATACGATGACAGAACAGAAATTTAAGCAATCAAATCATAGAAATAAAATTGCAGGTAATTATATACCTGCAACTTTTTCTTTTATTATTTTGGTTTTTATTGATCAATTTGTAAAATATCTGGTAGATTCCCACATCCCGTTATATGACTCGGTTGAAATCTTACCTGATATTTTTGAGTTACGTTATATTCAAAATCCGGGAGCTGCCTGGGGCGTATTAAAGGATAAACAATATCTGTTTATAATCTGTACGGTAATCGTACTTGTGATTGGTGTCATTTTTTATCACAAATGTGTAAAGCAGAATGTTTTTCGGGATATCCGGATTTATACGATTATTATACTTGCCGGTGCGGTTGGAAATATGATTGACCGGATACGTTATCATTATGTTATTGATTATTTCTATTTTAAATTGATTGATTTCCCTGTGTTTAATATTGCAGATTGCTATGTGACGGTTGGATTTGCATTATTGTTGATTTCGATTTTGTTTAAATACAAAGAACAGGACTTTGATGTTTTGAAAAATTAATGTGAGGCTCGGATTATGGTATATGAATTTGAAGTAGATGCAGAGAATGCAGGCGTTCGAATTGATAATTTTTTAAATAAATATATTGAAGATTTGTCCCGTTCTTACATTCAGCACCTGATAAAGGATGGATTTGTCAAGGTCAATGAAAAGAATATAAAGCCAAATTATAAGTGTAAATCAAAAGATATCATTAATGTTCAGGCGGAAGAAAAAAAGGAATTAGAGGTTCTTCCGGAGAATATTCCGATTGATATTGTTTATGAAGATGAAGATATTATTATTGTTAATAAACAAAAAGATATGGTAGTACATCCTGCAGCAGGCCATGAAAATGGAACGTTGGTTAATGCATTGCTCTACCATTGTAAAAATCGTTTATCCACGATTAATGGGGTGGTTCGTCCGGGAATTGTACACCGGATTGACCGGAACACGACAGGTTTGCTGGTTATATGTAAAAATGATAAGGCACATCAGTGTCTGGCGGAGCAATTGAAGGAACATTCAATTACCAGAAAATATCATGCAATCTGCTATGGAACGTTTAAGGATTTGGAAGGAACGGTTGATGCGCCGATTGGCAGACATGAAACGGATCGTAAAAAAATGGCAATCAATCGAAAGAATGGAAGAAGAGCAGTAACACATTACCGGGTTTTGCAAACACTTGGTAATCAATATTCGTATATTGAATGTACCTTAGAAACCGGACGCACACATCAAATCCGGGTGCATATGGCATCCATTGGACATCCTATATTGGGAGATGATGTATATGGTCCGAGAAATCCTTCCATTAAAAATTTGGAAGGACAGACCTTGCATGCAAAAGTTCTTGGATTTATTCATCCAAGAACCGGTCAGTATATTGAATTTAATTCCGAATTACCGGATTACTTTCAAAAACTTTTAGATAAGCTTGATAAATGATAAAGGCACGTAAAATCAGAATAAAAGGACAAGGAATTTCAAATATCAAGCTTTGATTGAATGGACTATTTTTAATGGACTATTTCTTGTCGGGATGTTCCCGTAATGTAACCGCATCCTTTGCACGCATTCTTTGCCAGTCATCGATATCGGCATAATGTTTTTTTGTGGTATTTACATCCTTATGGCCTAATACATCCGCTACAAGATAGATATCGGATGTCTGCTGATATAAAGCAGTACCATATGTACTTCTTAACTTATGAGGTGTAATTTTTTTGAGTGGTGTCGTTATTTGTGCATATTTTTTAACCATATTTTCAACGGAACGGACAGAAATACGTTTGCGTTGGCTGCTTAGAAAAAGAGCCTGTTCATGACCTTCAACCGGAATGATATTTTTTCTTTCATCGAGGTAATCCAGTAAAGCATCTTTGGCTTCGGTACCAAAATAAACGTATGCTTCATAGCCGCCTTTTCGGACAATTTTAATTCGGTCGGTGTCAAAATCAACATCATTGATATCCAATCCGACACATTCCGATACACGAATACCGGTTCCGAGCATAAGGGTTAATAAAGCCAAATCCCTTACCTTTGTTTTTTCATGAAATTGTTGTTGTTTTTCTGATAAATGATTTCCGTATTCTACATTGTCTAAAAACTGGGCAACTTCATTTGCCTCCATACGGATGATTGCTTTATCGTGAATTTTTGGAGTGTCAACAATGATTGCGGGATTTCCGGATATTTTTTTGTTTTTGTACAAATAACTCATAAAAACGCGCAAGGACATTAGCTTTCTTTTGATTGCCCGTTCACCGTTAGTAAATTCCCGGCCATTCTTTTGATATACCTTTAAATGTTCCAGATATTCTTCAATATCTTCGGATGTAATCTGATCGATGATATCAATGGAAATATCTTTAGTAGTTTTACCCTGAAGGGATTTGTTGGTGTCACATAAGTATTCGTAAAAGGATTTTAAATCTCTGGCATATCCAAGTCTGGTACGTGGAGATTTGCTGTATTCAATGGAACGGAAAAAGGTTGTTACATATTGTGGCATTTCACTTAAGATATTTCTTAAAAGCTTAATATTTTTGATTTCTTGTTCTTCATGATACGTTCGGTTTGGCATGTTTATTGAGAACTCCTCTTCATTATTTTAGTGTATATATTTTCGTAAAACTATGGTTTTGCGAATAATTGGATTGCTAAGATTATATTACTCTATTCTTATCTTCTTTGTCAAGTATTGATAAAGTTTATTTTCAATACGATATGTTTTCGCTTCCTTCATCAATACCTGACTAAGAAAAATAATTATCAATCATAAATATATGAACATATAAATACTTACGGTATCCCGGTTTCGGATTATAATTATGTTACATAACTTAGAAACCGGGAAATTTTATTTTGTTACAATTCTTATTGCATCCAATAATTTCATATATTGTTTGGTATCAAAAGTATCTTTTGGATTTTTTTCAATAATTTCTAATGTTAATATAACGGATTTCTCTAATTCTTTATTAAGAATAATTTTGTTCATCTGTTCTGCATTATTTTCAAATTGGATAAAAATTCCAGAATATTGTTCTTCTGATAATGATATTTCTTTGGAGTGTATCATCTTATTCTGGTAGACTTTGTTCTGTGTATATGCTTTTGCATACTGAATAATATCTTCCCGATTCATATCCTCATTTAGATGAAAATTAACAATGGTATCTCCGTCGTTGGTTCGATATTCAATCAATGATGAACATCCAAAAATACGTTCGTAGCCGGGTATATTTATGATTTCAATATTATATTTATTATTCTGATCACATAGAATTGCTTCTTTGGTGTCCTGAGCAGTTATTATATGGATTTTTTCCTGATTTGGTGCAGAATCTTTTGTATTAACTGCTGCGCTTTTGTCTGCATCCATCTTATTATCATTATTCGTGGTTTCATTATGAATAATATTATGTAAACTTGTATAATGAACATACAAACATACATTCGCAATTAGAATAAAAATAAATATGAAACCGGTAATTATTATAATATATCGCTTTGTTGTCTGTTTTCTTTTCTCTTTAAATAACACAATATGCCTCCTCCTGATAAAATTGATAGATATAGTAATGCAATCATCCACTTGATTACATTTGTGTCCCCTGTTGCAACGGGTGGTGTTTTATCCGGTGGATAAGAAACACTTTGTTTTTCATCATTGATATCAGTATGTTTGGATATCAATGCTTGTTCACAATATAATTCCTCATAAACTACGATTGTTTTCCCGGATAAATTTCTGCTGTCAAAATTGAATTCAACCGGAATGGTATCATCGGATTTTGTTGGTGTAAAAGTTATCTCTTCGGATATAATCTCATGATTAATTTGGAATGGTTTTGCATCCTCTTTTATCATTAATGTTCCTTTTAAGGTATATTCCTGCCCGACAGTTAAATTATGATAAGAAACATAATCTATTATTTGGTCGTTTTTCCTACAGGTTCCCGTATGTGATTTTGTGTATGTATCAAGTGCTTCTGTTTGAATATCCACGAAATAAACTGTTTGGTTGGTATCGGTAATATCTTTGTGCGAAAAAACGACTTGATCAGACATACACTCTTTCATTTCTTCAAATGCAACGATATAGTTGAGGTTGTCAATATTTGGAATGGTTGCAGCGTCAAAAGAAAATGAAACGGTTACAGTTCCGTTTTCTTTATCAGCTGTAAAACGCGTATGTCCGGTAATTTTCTTACCGGATTGGTCGAATAATGGCTGACAGGAATTTCCGGATGCATCTAATTCGGTTGTATCGGAAGTGCTTTCAAGAGAAGGTATGTATAATGTTCCGTTAACTTCATATTCCTTTCCGATTATCAGGTTTTCGTAGGTAATCTGGTCTTCTAATGAAATCTTTTCTTCCTTTGAGATAGAATGCTTTCCATGTAAGGTATTAGTAAGGGATGTATGACCTTTTACATGAGTAATGGTTTGTTCTGAATTTTCCGGATTTGCATGAATGCTTAATAATTTTGATTCTTTTGTATCAAGTCCTTCATATAAGTATTCGTAGGCAACCATCATATCCGTATCATTTGACATGCTTTCCGGTTCTTTTGATAAAGCCGGAAGTGTAAATTTTACGGATACATCTCCGGATGATTCGTTTGCCTGAAAAGTGGTAGAACCGGTTATTTCTTTCTTCCCATCTGTAATTGGTTGTTGCGTTTTTTTGTTGATTAATTTACCGATAATCGTATAGTCCTGACCAACGGTCAGATTTTCATAATGTACATAATCTGTTATATGTAATTGCCGGTCAAATGTATCAACAAATTGTGACTGACTGTCATCTTCTACTAACGAGGTTGTTAAAGTAGGAAATGAAACTGTTTGTTTTGTATCTGTTATATCTGCATGCAGATATAAAGATATGTCATCATAAAATAATTCTTCAAATACAACCATCTGTTTTGGAAAATCATTCGGATTATCCAATAAAATATCCTTGATATTGATTTGGAATGTTACCGATGCTGTTCCGGTGGAGGTTTTCGGTATAAACGTTGTTGTTGCCGTTACAGGCTGCTTTGATTTATTATATAAGGTACATTCCTGATTGTTTGCATTTAAATAATGCAGGGTTCCTGTAATTTTGTATTCCTTATCAGGTGCTAATCCGGAGTAAGAAACCTTGTCAACGATGGTAACGGTATCTTCTAAGGCTATGGTTTTATTACCCTCCTTATCGGTTGCTATCGTTTCCATTATATAAGGAAAATAAATGGATTCCCGTGTGTTCGTAATATCCGTATCTCTTGCATACAGACAATTATTCCAATATAGTTCTTCAAATACAACAACATGTCTTCCAAGATATTGTGAACTGTCAAATTCAGGTAAAACAATATCAATTTTCATATTATGATGACTACTGTCCTCTTTATAAATAATATTATTTGTTGTCTTTTTGCATGGTTTTCCGTTTTTATCGGAAATAATTTCTCCTGTCTGTCCGTCTACAAGCGTTGAAATTAGTTTGTATTCATTTCCTTCTATTAGGTTGGATAAATAAACCGTATCGGTTACTACCGTGTTCTTCGATGTCTTGTCCACATTCAAATGATAGGAAGAGGTAAAAGCATCGGTATCGATTCCCATAAAAGATACGCTTTCATCTATATTATCCAATGAAGTATCCTCTATATAGAAAACTTCATTTTCGGATATTTTGAAATTTAAAACTTTAGATGCCGCTAAATCCACTTCCTGCCCATCATTTATAACAAGTAATTCAGTGTCGCTTCCCGGACATAAATAGGTCTGCCATACTCCGTTGATTCCCTGTAGATTGGAGGAATCAAAGTTATAAATCAAGTCTATAGTGCCGGCAGCATTTGCATTGTATAAATTACTTTCCTGCTGTGCAGTTTGGAATGATACATTGCTTCGGATAAAATTTCCCTGTGCATCAAGTAACGGCTGCCCGGCTTTATACTGCATTCCGTCTTTTGTCTGGCAGTCTTTTTGTGCTACCAGAATTCCTTTGAAGGTATAGGTTGTGTTATATCGTAAATATTTGTATTCAATAGAATCAATGATGACGGTATCTGGCGCAGCCAGGGAATAGTGATTTTGTGTTTTGTGATCCATTGATGATGTATGGAATTTGGGTGTTGGCATATCGGAAATGGAATAAACAAAAACATTTCCATCCTGATTCATATCAAATGTAAAGTCATCCTCGATGATTAATTGTGTTGTTTTGTTCCCTAAACTAAATACTTCTGTTATGGAATAGGTATCATACGGTAAGGCACCGGTATCATCTAAAATATCCATTTGGGATTGCAGATGTTTGTCGGTTGTTCCGTAAAACCATATTCCGGAAGGATACAGTTGATTCTTTAAGACATCTTCGGATGATATTTGATCAAGATAGATATCATTTTTGTTGGTATCCTTTGTGTGAAGCTGCTTATAGGTGTTCTGATTAACGGTCTGGATGCTGCCGGATTTTGTTGTGGCATATCCATTATCATCCGTTACAATTATATGACTTTCTCCGGTGGTTTTTGAAGTTAAAATAAATGCAATGTGCGCCATTGGCTTTCCGGTTTGGTAATCGGACTTTAGAAAAGCGAGATCTCCTCGTTGAACCTGATCAAAAACATCGATTGAAATCTTATCTTTTGATGATAAAGTTTGTTGGTTGAACGCTATCTTAATCTGGTTATCGGATGCGTCCCACTTTAATTCCATGATAATTGGCTGATTCTTTTGAAATGCCTGACCATTGATATAAGTAAATCCTCCTTCTTCAATGTTAAGATAACCTGTCGGAGGAACAATTTCCCTGATTACGATAGTTCCCAATGGAATGGCCCTTTGCTTGTTATAATAATAAAAGTCATCCGAGGCATAGTTGTTGTCACATTCTGTATTTTGAAAATCAATCTTGCCCTCTTTGTTAGTTGAAAGGAACCATTTTCTGGTTGGATTTAATGGAATATCGGCTTCTTTTTCAAAATACGAATCATAATATTCAAAACAAAAAACGGCATTAGACAATGTGCCGGCACCTAATGGTGTGTCTGATTTTGTTTCTGCATCATTTTTTTGAAGATTTAAATGAACCGGTGCATATAATGGTTCATCGGTACAGATTAATTCATAAAGGCTTTGTTCCGGGTGTATAATAACCTCATGTCCGCTTTTTTCACAGGCTATATCAATCCGGTATCCTTTTGGTGGGTTTTCTTCACAGATGTAGTATTTTCCGTAAAACAGTTGTAAAGGACTGTCCTTTGTAAATGTGACAGTATATGTGTTTCCTGTTATTTGCACATTTGAATAATAATCTGTAACATTCGTGCTATCCCCATTGTAGGAAAATGAAAAGGTTAAATTACCATCTGTATTTGTAACAAAAGGATGATCTTGTGTGGAGGCAAGAATTGGTTTTTTGTAATTGTTTGTGTCAGAAACTGTTTCATATCCTACAATAAAATTAACCGGGTTACCTTGATCATCTTTGATACGATAGTTTGCTCCAGCTATCGAGTACAATGGATGATTGAAAAGATTCTTATTATCACCGGATGTTTTGTGAAAATAAAGTGTATAAGGTTTAATAGAATCAACGAAGGATTTTTGGAGTGCATTTTCTAATGAATTAATCGGAAATTTTCCTGAATTGAACAAATAGTATCCTTCATCCTTTTCATAAAATTCATTTCCGCATATTTCATGAAAATAATAGTCGGTATCTGCCTGTAATTGTATTGTTGCAGGTGTTACATTTCCAGAGGTATCAAATTGAAAGGTTCCGATTGGAGTATTTTTATTATTAACCGGATAGATTCCATATTGAATTCCCTGTAGCGAAAATGCAGACAGGTTTGAATCCTTATCAATGATGTCTTTATCAATGTATGAACGGATTCCGTGCTTGGTTATAGAAACATAAGATTTATCATGGTAGGTGTACCAGACACCTCCTCCAACGGCCTGTACGGATGTATTCTTCCGGTTATAATCCGCATCAATATAATCTGTACGGATTTCAATAAAAACTTTATGCTGTGATGTATCTACAGACCGGATATAAAAATGCATATAACAGATGTTATCGGAATTGGCAGCAATATATAAACTACTGTCCGCATCGGAATCATTCTTGTAATATGGTGCAGAGTCGGAAGAGCCGGTTAAACAATGATATAAGTTAACTGATTTTCCTATTAATTGATTGGATGCATATAAACCGGAAACAGTCTGTGTAATCAAGGCAGTTGCACCTTGAAATGTTGCGCCGGTGGATGCACTGTTATGAACCTGGGTATAAGAAAACTTAACTTTTGCAATCTCAACAGGGTTGGATTTGGAACTGTTTTTCCATGAATCCGGTATGGACTGTTCAGGAAATCCATAATCGGATGGATTAATCTTTGTAAACTGTCCGATATCAGGATGTCCGTTATAAAAAAATCCATTCGAAGTACCTAATAGAGACTCTTCTTCTGATTGTATTGATTCATCCGCCGGTATGTCGGAAACAAAAATCATTTCGTAGGTAAATCCGATTAGTTTGTCTGTCTCATTAAAAACATATAAAGCATGGAAATTATCACTGACATCCGGTAAAGTCTGAATGCAAGTAAGATACTCGACAACAAGCTTTGATTCTGTTTGATTATAAATATCGGTTACAATCTGACTGCTTAACTGAAGTTTATCATCTTCTTCTATAGCCTGATGTTGTAAATAAAATTCTTCAAAAACAGAATATTGATTACAATATCCCAATGCTCCGAAGGAATAATAGATACTTTTTTTCAAGAGAGAATTATCGGTAATTTCCTGGGATGAATATACATCACAAAGACTGCTGTTATCATATGCATAAATATAAGGCAGGCTTTTGGCTGCCTGTTCATCGTTTGAAAAAATTGCAGCATTTACCGGATAAAATTCTCCTAATATAAATGTAAAAATTAATAAAATGGATAAAAATTTTTTGAAATTCTTTTGAATCGAATAAAACATAACACCTTGTCCTTTCCAAGATGTCATATAAGAAAATTAGATAAAACAGATTATGCCATAAGGAAAATGGAAAGTCAAGGTGATTTTGTCAATTAAAGTATTATTTTTCGGTTTCAATATAGACAGGGATAATCAGATAACATCCTGCTTTCAAGGAAGTGTTGGTCATATTATTCATAAGTTGCACTTCTTCTATGTATTCATTCCTATTCTGTCCCGGTTTTGCATAGGTATCGGCAAGTGAAGTTAAAGTTGTTCCCTGTTCGATTTCAATTGTGGTAAAGGTCTTTTCGTATTGTTTGGATTCTCTTGCATTCGCAATGGATGAATGTATAAAAACAGATACGGTTAAAATGATAATGGTTGCAATGATTAACATAATATAATTATTGGTAACTGGCTTGTGAATTCTTTTTGTTTTCATAATATCATCTCCTGTATTAAATCGAATGTTTGTTTGTATTTGTATATTACCAAACAAATGTTTGTGTGTCAATACAAAATCGAAAAAATGTTCGGAAAATTTGTTCGGAATAAATGTTTGCCTTTTTACCTGTTTTAT
This sequence comes from uncultured Lachnospiraceae bacterium, assembly GCA_934293575.1. Classification (GTDB taxonomy): domain Bacteria; phylum Bacillota; class Clostridia; order Lachnospirales; family Lachnospiraceae; genus CAG-590. The sequence continues at coordinate 367,906 of CAKQYU010000001.1, forward strand.
GTTAATATTAATTTATCTTTTAATTGGGAGGTTATTATATGCCTGGTAAGATAAGTTCAAAACAACAGGAAATATTAGATTGTATTAAAGAAAGCATATTAAGTAAGGGATATCCACCATCTGTTCGTGAAATATGTGATATGGTAAAGTTAAAGTCTACTTCTTCCGTTCATTCGCATTTAGAGACTCTGGAAAAGAACGGATATATACGAAGAGATCCTACCAAACCCAGAACGATTGAGATTTTAGATGATGATTTTAATCTTACAAGAAGAGAGCTTGTGAATGTACCTATTATTGGTCAGGTTGCAGCCGGACAACCGATTCTTGCGGTTGAGAATATTGACGGTTACTTTCCTCTTCCACCCGAATATCTACATAATAAGTCGTCTTTTATGCTGCGGGTAAAGGGTGAAAGCATGGTTAATGTCGGTATTTTTGATGGAGATTTGATTTTGGTTGAAGAACAACAGACTGCAATGAATAATGAAATTGTTGTAGCATTGGTAGATGACAGTGCAACCGTAAAGCGTTTCTTCAAAGAAGATGGGCATTATCGGTTACAACCGGAGAATGATTATATGGATCCGATTATTGTTGATGAGGTATCTATTTTAGGTAAGGTTATCGGCTTGTTCCGCTCCTTTTAAATGAAAATAAGGCTATGTTTAATGGAGAATCATTAAATATAGCCTTTTTGTTTAGTTAAATACCACGTCACAATAAAATCCCTGCTTGTTTTCTTTACAGGTTGCGTATCGATAACGAACCTGATTCCCTTCATTGTATCGGATAAAAAAAGCTGAATAAGGAAATCGTGTCCAATCCATTAAACGATTCATTGTTGAAGTGACATGTTCAATTGTAAATTCTTTTAAATGAATATCTACAATAAACTTATTATTTTTGATTAAAACAGTTGCGGTATCAACATCGGAATTATCTTTTAATGCTGCAAGTATGATGTTTTTGGTAATATCATCATAGATTAATTCAATGTTTGATACATATTGATTTAAAATGGAAACCATACACGTTCTCCTGTTAATAAATTTCGTGATCCGGCATTGCCTTTAATACGGCTTTGAAACGGTCAAAGTTTTCTTCAAACAAATCTACAACATCCGGATCAAAATGAATTCCCTTTAATCGGACAATTTCGTCATGTGTACTTTCCAATGACCAGCCATCTTTATAGTATCGCTGGGATGTTAATGCATCAAATACATCGCATACCGCCATTAATCGGCTGATATATGCAATCTCTTCCCCTTTCATACCTAAATAACCGCTGCCATCCCATCGCTCATGATGCTGTAATGCAATGGTTCTTGCAATCTGCATAATATCGCCGGGACATTTTGCAAGCAATGCTTCTCCATATAATACATGATTTTTCATGATGGCATATTCTTCTTCGGTTAGGCGGTCGGGTTTGTCTAAAATCTCTTCCGGTATCATTAACTTACCGATGTCATGCATCATTGCGGCAACAGATAATTTTTCCACATAATCCGCAGTAAATCCGGATGCCTCACCTAAAATCTTCATATATTCGGCAACACGTCGGATGTGTTCGCCGGTTACTTTGGATTTGCTTTCAGACAGTTCCGCAAAGGCGTAAATCAACTCTTCCTGACTGTGTTTCAAATCGTTATTGGCATCAATGGTTTTGTTGAGCATAACCATGTTACGGTCTACGATATAATAAGAAAATAAAGTAGTTACCAGTACAAAAACAATACGGATGAAAGCACCGTAAATCAAAGCTTCCACCAAAGTATTATATTCCGATATACCGGAATCCGGACAGATCAGATAATATCGCAATAAAGAAACCCCAATAACACAGATACAGTCAATTAATGTTGTAACCACAATTAACTTCCTGTCACAATAAATTGTGGCAATTAACAATGGTAGTGTAACCAATATAATAAAATCATAGGAAATAAAGGTACTTAATAAAAATACAACACCCAAAGTACACATAATCACATAATATTTTATCCATTGGTGTTCCAGTTTTAATATGTTAACCAATACGGATGGAATCAGTAATAACAAAAAACAGGCGACAAAAATCACTGACACGATATATTTATCAAAATTATAATAATCTGTCATTACAAATATCCATAAAGAAATCAAAAATAATGTTGCAATTCGTAAGCACTTTGCAGCAAGCTTGTTAACTTCTAACGTATTAATTTTAATTAATAACTGTCGATCCATATTTCCCCCTATATGTTTATCTGAAATTTTTATAAATCAGCCGGATCAATCTGTTTGCCGTCCAGCCATATTTTTTCTAAATTATAAAAAAGACGTTCATCATTATGAAATACATGTACGATAATGTCATTAAAGTCCATTAAAATCCATCCCGCAGATTGATAGCCTTCGATTTGTCTCGGATGTACTTTTACTTCTCTTAACTTCTCTTCTACATTATTGGCAAGTGCTTTTACCTGTGTCTGGCTTGAACCACTTCCGATAATAAAATAATCGGTCATAATTGATACATTCGATACATCAATTACTCTTAAATCTTCTACTTTTTTATCCTCTAATGCCGATACGGCAATTTTTGCCAGTTCTTTGCTTGTCATAATAAACTCCTATTCTTTCTTTGCTTCTGCATAATATGCATATGTTTGTTTGGTAATCGGATCGATGTTTGATTCCTTCTTACCCAGATAATTAATTGTATTATACAGGATATGCTTTAAGCAGGTATCCAAATCGGTATATGCTTCTTTCCGGATTGTTTCGATTTCGGGTAACGGAGCCCGGTTTGGTTCAATATAATCTGCAATATAAATAATTTTATCTAAAGCAGACATTGCCGGTTTGCCGGTTGTGTGGCAGGCAATGGCACTTAATATATCTTCATCTTTTACATCATATTTTTCTTTTGCATATACAGCAGATAATTTGGCATGCAATAAATCCGGATTTTTGTATTCGCTTTCCGTAATCGGAATGTTCCGTTTGGTTAATTTGGTTATTTTTTTATCATTTGCGACATATTTGGCACAGTCATGTAATAATCCGGCAATCAGTGCTTTTTCAATATCTACGCCATGTATAAAAGCAAGATTACCTGCGGTATATTCTACTCCCAGACTATGTTCAAAACGCTTGTCCGGTAATTTTTCTTTTAGTTTCTCTCTCATTTCCAATCGTGTCATAGTACACCTTCATCAATAAAAAATACTGAAGTCAGTATAACAAAAAAACTACGGAATTTCAATGTAACTCCATAGTTTTCTTTGATATTTTTTAATTTCTTTGGTAAAGATGATTGCTTTTGATATATTGTAATACCTTTATGGGAAGCTGCAGGGCTTTCGCCTGTTGTTCCACGCATAAATCTGAATCCGTCTGCTTTGAAAGTGCTTTACGGATTTCATGCGATGAACAGTTTATCTTCTGAATCTGGATGATGTGAAACGCATTCGCCCGATAAAATGTATTCAGCTCTTCTATTTTTGCCGCGATTGCAAAATCATCGTTTCCGTCACGGCAGGCAACCAGAATATCGGTATACAACAGAATTTTTTCCGGATATTTCCAGGTTGTAAACTGAAATAAAGAGTCTGCTCCCATAATAAAGAAAAAAGAATCGTTTGGATGGTCTTTTTTCAATTGCCGGAGGGTTTCATAGGTATAGGTGATTCCCTCCCGTTTCAGTTCGTAATCGGAGGCATAAAAGCCTGGATATTCTTCTATTGCCAATTGAACCATCTGCAACCGGATAAAACCCGGCAGGATGGAGCCGGTGTTTTTATATGCCGGTATATGATTTGGCATAAACAGGATTTCGTCCAATTGATACTGTTTGTAAGCAGCCTGTGCAATCTGAATATGTCCATTATGGATTGGATTAAATGTTCCACCTATAATTCCAATTCTTGACATTTTATAACCTCTTTCCTGTTGATTGTTTACATAAAAATATTATTGCAAACCATTTATTATTTCGGTAATTCAATTTTAGGATTTTTCTTGTTTCTTTTATATAAAACAATTTTTTTCCCGATTACCTGAACTACCTGGGAATTACTACGTTCTGCAATTACGTTTGCAATTTCTTTCGGATCGTCCAGACAATTTTTTAAAACACCGATTTTGATTAATTCCCGTTTATCGATTGCTTCTGTAACGGATGTAATCATTTCCGGCGTAACACTATTTTTACCGATATTTAAAACAGGGTCAATATTCATTGCCAAACCCTTTAAATATGCTCTTTGTTTACTTGTCATGTCTTTTACCTCATTTATTCATAATAATCAAATTCCAGATAGTACATACGAACGACATCGCCTTCTTCAATACCGCGTTGTTTTAATTCATCAATAATGCCATTTTCCTTCATGAATTTCTGGAAGAATTCAAAGCCCTTTTCGGATTCTAAGTTGGTATAACCAAGCATTTTTTCAATCTTTGGTCCTTCTACGATATAAACATGAGGGTCTTTTGGATCAATCTCAATGGTATATGGTTCGTCATTGTTTTCAAATACCGGAACATATTCCGGTTCAAATTCTACAACGCCCTCCGGAGCATTTTGCACCAGTTCGTATAAATGCCACAATAATTCCTTTACACCGGTACCGGAAACGGCAGAAATTGGGAACACCTGCATTCCCTGAGGTTCAAATTCTTCCTTTAACAGCTCAATTACCGTTTCTTTTTCCATTTCGTTCATTGCATCCATTTTGTTGGCTGCAATTACCATTGGACGATTGGAAATTTCGATATTGTATTTTTTTAATTCATCCATGATGGCATAAATATCATTGATTGGATCACGTCCTTCAACCGATGCGGCATCCACAACGTGTAACAATACCTTGGTACGTTCAATGTGTCTTAAAAATTGCAGACCAAGTCCGACACCTTCGCTGGCTCCTTCAATAATACCGGGAATATCCGCAATAACAAATCCTGCACCGTCACTTAAGTCAACAACACCTAAGTTTGGATTTAAGGTTGTAAAATGGTAATTTGCAATCTTTGGTTTGGCATTGGTAACACGCGATAAAAATGTTGATTTTCCGACATTCGGAAATCCAACCAATCCAACATCTGCAATAACCTTTAATTCCAATGTGACATATAATTCCTGTGCAGGCTGACCCGGTTGTGCATATTTTGGAGCCTGCATGGTGGAAGTTGCATAATGCATGTTGCCGTTTCCGCCATGTCCGCCTTTTAGGACAACTACAGGTTCTGTTTTGTTGGACATATCCATGATTACTTTTCCGGTTTCAAAATCTTTAATAACCGTTCCGGGTGGAACCTTACAAATCACATCTGCTCCGTTTGCACCGTGGCAACGTCTTTTTCCACCCTCTTCTCCGTCTTGTGCGCAGTATTTACGGACATTACGGAAATCATTTAATGTATTTAATCCTTCATCTACAACAAAAATCACATCGCCACCGTTTCCGCCGTCACCGCCATCCGGCCCACCTGCCGGAACATACAATTCGCGTCGGAAACTGACATGTCCGTCGCCCCCTTTACCGGAGCGAATGAAAATTTTAGCTCTATCTGCAAACATAATCTTTACCTCAAAATATAATAATAAAGGCTGGAGAAAGGAACTCTCCAGCCTAAAGTCACATGTATCTTATTCGTTAACAGAAACCGGATAGATTGAAACCTGCTTCTTATCTCTACCCTTTCTCTCAAAGCGAACAACGCCGTCAACTAATGCAAATAAAGTATCATCTTTACCCTTACCAACATTAAGTCCCGGATGAATCTTTGTACCGCGCTGTTTGTATAAAATATTACCAGCTTTAACGAACTGACCATCTGCTCTCTTCGCACCAAGTCTCTTAGATTCAGAGTCTCTACCGTTCTTAGTAGAACCCATACCTTTCTTATGAGCGAATAACTGAAGGTTAAGCTTTAACATGTTTTACACCTCCTGATTCAAAATCATAATGTATTTCTTTCCATACTTCTGTTCTATTGTAGTAATTCCAAGCATAAATGACTGAAACAATAACTCTGCTTCTTTGCTTGGCATCGACTTTAAAATGACATTCTGAAAATTAATTTTGGTACTACCATTCAATTCCTTTTCATCATTTGTAAAGTTTTCAAGGGAATTAACTAAATTAATATATAATATAGATACTGCACTACAAACGATATCCTTTCCCTTTTTGCCGAATTCGGCATGCCCTTCTAACTGGACACCAACTATCTGGTTGTTTTTGTTAAATACAGTTACAGTAATCATAGTCTTAATTAAGCGTTAATAGCTGTAATCTGAACTTTTGTAAATGGCTGTCTGTGACCATTCTTCTTATGATAGCCGGTTTTTCTCTTATACTTGTAAACAACAACCTTCTTAGCCTTGCCATCACCAATTACATTAGCACTAACGCTTGAATTGGCAACTGCATCTCCAACTAACATGTCAGAATCGTTGTTAATAGCAATAACATCAAACTTTACTTCAGAACCAGCTTCTGCATTAAGCTTTTCTACTTTAATGATATCACCTTCAGCTACCTTGTACTGCTTACCACCTGTTGCAATAATTGCGTACATACGGTTACCTCCTATTATCATTACTCGCCAAGTACGGTGGTATCAAAAGATACACTTCAACCTCCTTGTGCGGCACACTAGATTATATTAACAAAACTTATATTGCTTGTCAACAAAATCTTGTATATATTTTGTTATTTTTCCTGTTTTTGCTCAAATTGTTGCATGATTTCATGAATCGGTTTACGGATTTTCTTGCGTGTGATTTCATATAGTTCTAATTTCGTCACATCAATCAGCCGGCTGGTTGTTTTGTCCTTTGCAAGCTGTTTTGATAAAACTGCCGACAAAGCTTTCTTATTTTCTTCCTGATCCATATTAATGAAATCTACCATAATAATACCGGACAAGTTCCGTAAGCGAATCTGTCGGGCAACTTCAATTGCAGCTTCCCGGTTGATTTTAAAGGTATGTTTTTCCCTGTCCTTTTTGCCGATTGATTTACCGGTGTTGACATCGATTACCACCATTGCTTCTGTTGGTTCAATTACTAAAAATCCACCGGATTTCAGCCAGACCTTTTTGGATGTTATATGCTTCCATTCTGTTTCCAAACCCAATAATTTGTATAAAGGATATTCTTCCTGATAAAGCACTGCCTGTGTAATTTTTTGTGCAACTAAATTATCGTATATTTCCGGAATATCGGTTTTGATTACATCAAACCGTTCGAAACCGTAAGAAGATAAAATATTTAAGTACTCCTCTTTTCCTTTTACCAGACATCCGGTATTTTTTTGATAATCAGCTTTTGAAAGAATGTCTTCCAATTGGGTTGTCAACCGGTCAACTTCTTCTAAAATATCGGAATCGGCTGCATTTTCGCAGGCTGTCCGGAATACATAACCAAACTTTGGGTGTTGGGGAAGTAATGTAAGTAAATGTTCACACTTCTTTTTATCTTTAATTTTTTTGGAAATCCCCGAATGAAATCCGTCACAGTCAATCGCAACATATTTTCCGTTTAAACTGATATTCCCAGTTACCCTTGCCTGTTTTAGTTTTAAAGGTTCCTGCTCAATCTGAACCAAAACCGTATCATTTTCGGCTATGGATGTTAATCCTTTTGGCAGGGTGCGGTTTAAAACACGGCAGGAGCCTTTATCAAGAGGAAGATATCCAACCTGTTCTTTATCCAGTTTTACAAATGCTGCCTGAATATTTTTTACGACTTTTTCGATGCGGCCGATATAAATATCGCCAACCTGTAAAGTGGGATTCATATTTAACGGATGACATTCCACCAACAGGTCATCTTCGTATATCCATAAAAAGATGTGATGATTCAGGGTTGTAATTACAGCTTTATTCATAATTTTATCCCTTATTCTATATGGGTTCCACCTTCCAATAATGAAACCAGTTGTCCGTTTTCGTTTTTCATATATGTTTCGATTCTGTGAATCTGATAATCAAATTTGTTATATTCTGCATCTGCTTCCTTGCAGATTGCTTCTATCACGGAATCCGGCTTTAGATTATATTCACTGCCGGTTGCCAATAACATATAAATTTTATCATCTATAATCTGTAACTGATAAATTCCGGGTTTAATATCTTCTATTTTTTCCTGCTTCTTAGTTTTACGAAATACCTCTATGGTATCTTTTTCCAATAAAGTTTTTGCAGCATTTAGCAGGTTGGTTTTTGTTTGATGAAATTCGGTAGAATCCTTATCGTGAATGGTTATTATATAATCCGATGCTGCAACAATTGACATCGCTTTCTTTGCATTATCCGGTAATAAAACAACGTCATTTACACGCATACCCTCTACCATCTGTTCGTTTAACCGCTTGATAAATTCTTCTGAGGATATCAATGAATTAAATTCCGCCTCAAAATATTCACCGTCGCTTGTAACACCCAATGCCAATGGTGCGGCAAAAGACATTAACTGGTGGGGACTGAATCCCTTTGAATATGCAATATCAAGTCCGGCTCTTTTTACTGCCTTTTGAAAATAACGCATTACATCCAAGTGACCGATGAATTTCATGGAACCTGATTTTGTATATTTAATTCGAACTTTCACTTACGTCACCTGCTTTCTTTTTGTGCGTTTCAAAACAAACACCGCAGCCGAATTTTGCCGCTCCGCAGCCGGAACATTTTTCACGGCAGTTTGGCGTTACAATGCCCTTTTGCGCATTCATCCATTCCCGGATCAGAAATTGTTTGGTTACACCGATATCAATAAAATCCCATGGAAGAATTTCTTCAACTTCCCTTTGGCGTGTTGTGTAAAAATTTATATCAATATGGTTATCTTCAAATGCCTTGTCCCAACGTTCCTTCTTAAAAAATTCTGTCCATGCATCGAATATACCACCCTGTTCATAGACATCATAGATTACCTGACATAATTTCCGGTCACCTCTTGCCAATACCCCTTCCAATGCAGATACATCCGTATCATGATAGGCAAATTTCATGGATTTAAAATTGGTCTGTTCCCGAAATGTATCCTTCACATGATAAGCGCGTTGTCTGTATTTTTCCGGTGACAGCATCGGTGCCCACTGAAATGGTGTAAATGGTTTCGGTACAAAGAAAGAGGCGGAAGCCGTAATGGAAATCTTACCATTCCGGTCTTCTTTTGGAATCGTATAATATTCTTCCGCAACCTTTTGACATAATTGTGGAATGCCTTCTCCGTCTTCATCCGTCTCAAACGGCAGACCTAACATGAAGTAAAACTTTACTTTGTTCCAGCCGGCACGAAATGCCTGCATGGCGCCGTTTAGAATGATTTCTTCTGTCAATCCCTTATTGATAATGTCTCTCATTCGCTGTGTTCCTGCCTCGGGAGCAAAGGTTAGGGAACTTTTCTTTACGTCCTGTACCTTTTGCATGACATCTAAGGCAAAGGCATCAATTCGAAGAGACGGCAGGGAAATATTTACATCGTTATTGGATACTTCATCAATCAGAAAATCCGTAATATCTTTCAGACATTCATAATCCGAAGAACTTAGGGAGCTTAAGGTGATTTCTTCATGACCGCTGTTTTTTAACATTTCCCGGCCATAATTTTTCATCAGCTCCACATCCTTTTGTCTGGTCGGACGATAAATCATACCAGCCTGACAAAAACGACATCCTCTGATGCAGCCACGCATAATTTCCAAGGTGACACGATCCTGTGTTACCTGCATATGCGGAACCAATGGTTTTTCCGGATAGGATACTTTTTCAAAATCGGTTACAATCTGTTTCGTTACGGTAGCCGGAACATCCTCATAAATCGGTTGGAAACTTTCAATGGTACCGTCTTCCTTATAGGTAACTTCATACATGGACGGTACATAAATTCCCGGTACTTTTGCCATCCGGTGCAGCATTTCGGACCGGCTTAAGTTCTTTTGTTTGCTGTCTGTATAAACTTCAAAAAGTTTATCGTAAGAGATTTCCCCTTCTCCGATATAGAATAAATCAAAGAAATCAGCAATCGGCTCCGGATTATAGCTGCAAGGACCTCCACCGATTACAATCGGATCCTTTTCGTTTCGATCCTTTGACCAGAGCGGAATATGGGATAAATCCAATATCTGTAAAATATTGGTATAACACATTTCGTATTGCAGGGTAATACCCAAAAAATCAAAGTCCTTAACTGGAGACTGGGTTTCCAAAGAAAATAAAGGAATGTTTTTTTCTCTTAAAACAGCATCTAAATCCGGCCAGGGTGAATACACTCTTTCACAGTAAACATCAGGCTTTCGATTGAACATATCATATAAAATCTGAATTCCTAAGTGGCTCATACCAATCTCATAGACATCCGGAAAACACATACAAAAACGAATATCAACATCTTTGATATCCTTTTTCACCATATTTACTTCGTTTCCTATATAACGTGCGGGTTTTTCAACTCCCATTAAAATCTCATCGGATAATGCTAATTTTGTCATTTGCAGACTCCTTTTTGTTTATTCTTCTACAGTTATATACTCATTTGCAAAATGACATACATCATTGTATGTATTTTTGATATAAGTAATTGTTTGTTTCACCTTTGGATGTTTTTCTTCTACCGAATGAAGTGTTTCCGTACATTCCGTTATTGCCATATCGGCACCTTTTTTGATATCCTGCCCACCATAAATATAACAGGAAACTGCAAGAATACAACCAAATACAATTAATAATTTTATTTTCAGAAAAAATGCCCAGGAAGTATGATTGGAATATTCCTCCTGAGCATATCTGTTTCCGTTATAATGATATTGGTAGATTGGATTTCGTTCCCTTTGTGAGACTTCCTGTGTATTTTGATAGTGATTTTTCCGTAAGTTTTCACGAATCTGATGATACATTTCATCCATATGAAAACTCCTCATTTTATTAATCGTTCTATTGTACAATATATGAGGAAAGCCACAAATTCATTCAATCTTAGTTTTTAAATGAATGAACAGGAGCAGGGATTCTTCCACCTCTGTTTATAAATGCATCACAACTATAGGTATTGACCGGCATAATCGGAGCATAACCCAACAAACCACCAAACTCTAAGGTTTCTCCTGCTTTTTTGCCGACAGCCGGAATAATACGAACGGCTGTTGTTTTCTGGTTAATCATTCCAATTGCCATTTCATCTGCAATAATACCAGAAATGGTTGTGGCTTTTGTGTCACCCGGAATGGCAATCATATCAAGTCCTACGGAACAAACACAGGTCATAGCCTCTAATTTTTCAATTGTTAAAGCACCGCAGCTTGCGGCATCAATCATTCTCTGATCTTCGGAAACCGGTATAAATGCACCGGATAAGCCACCAACATAAGAAGATGCCATGATACCACCCTTTTTAACCTGGTCGTTTAACAATGCCAATGCGGCTGTTGTACCGGGAGCACCGGCATATTCCAATCCGATTTCTTCTAAGATTTCGCCAACACTATCTCCGACTGCCGGAGTTGGTGCTAAGGATAAATCAATAATTCCAAACGGAACATTCAGACGTTTGGAAGCTTCTTTTGCAATCAATTGTCCGACTCTTGTTACCTTGAATGCTGTTTTCTTTATGGTTTCACAAAGAATTTCAAAGTTTTGTCCGCGTACAGACTCTAATGCACGTTTTACAACACCGGGACCGGATACACCGACATTAATGATTCGGTCTGCTTCTGTTACACCATGGAATGCACCTGCCATAAACGGATTGTCATCCGGAGCGTTACAAAATACAACAAATTTTGCAGGTCCGATACAATCGCGGTCAGCCGTTAATTCAGCACTTTCTTTTACAATTTCACCGATTAATTTTACGGCATCCATGTTGATTCCTGTCTTGGTAGAACCGACATTGACACTACTGCATACAAATTCTGTTTTGGCTAAAGCCTTTGGAATGGAACGAATCAACATCTCGTCATACGGAGTCATTCCTTTGGATACCAAAGCAGAGTATCCACCAATAAAATTGACACCTAATGTTTTGGCTGCCTGATCGATTACTTTTGCAATCTCAACATAATCATCGCTTGACTTACAACAGGAACTACCTACCATAGCAATCGGAGTTAGAGAAATTCTTTTGTTTACAATCGGAATTCCGAATTCCATCTCTAATTCCTGACCGACTTTTACTAAGTCTTTTGCTGATGTTGTGATTTTATCATATATTTTTTTACAGGTTTTGTTTAAATCATCTGTGATACAATCCAATAAAGAAATACCCATTGTGATGGTACGGACATCAAGGTTTTCTTCATGAATCATAGCATTTGTTTCCATTACGTCATTAATATTAATCATAGTTCTATCCTCTTTGTAAATTATAATTGATGCATCATATCGAAAATTTCTTCCTGCTGAATTGTAATGGTAACTCCGATATCATCACCAATCTGCTTTAATTCTGATACAATTGCTCCGAAATCTTTTGATGCGTCCTTGATATTAACAATCATCATCATGTTAAACCAATCCTGAACAATTGTCTGCGCAATATCTAAAATATTAATATTATTCTGTGCTAAATATTCACAAACCTTGTAAATAATACCAACCTTATCTTTTCCGACAACTGAAATTACTGCTTTTTTCATATTCTTCTCTCCTATGTGCTTGTCTTTTTCGATTTAATCTTATTTTAGAAACATTATCATCATATCTCAAAAAATTATAGAATACAACCTTATTTTTCATTAACATTCAATAATTGCAGAACAACTTTGACGGTTTGCGACCATTAAATTAAAATCTCTGTAATCATTGCTGTATGGGTTTCCGTATAGTTCACCTTTTACCGCTTCATATGCAAGATCCGGATAATTATTTTCTTTGCTGAGATGGCCTAAATAAATGCCTTTGATATGGTCATTTAACAATTCCCGGACAAGTTGTCCGCCTCTTTCGTTTGATAAATGCCCATATTTTCCCAATATCCGCTGCTTTAAAACATACGGATACGGACCGACTTCAAGCATACGGATATCGTGATTTGCTTCAATCAGCATCGCATCACTTCCGGATAAGGAATCAATAATATGACTGTCAAAATCACCTAAATCCGTTGCAACCGATATTTTTTTGTTACCGTCCGATACGGTATAACATACAGGATCAACGGCATCATGCCAGGTGCTGATTGCTTTCACATAAACATCCCGAATTAAAAAGGATTCTTCCGGATGGATGCTGTGAAACAGTCCGGTATCGACTTTTCCGATATTTTTGTAATTTAAAACCGCTTCCAATGTCTTGGCTGTACCATATACCGGTATTCCGTATTTTCTTAAAAAGACACCCAATCCGCCAATGTGATCGCTGTGTTCATGGGTAATTAAAACTGCGTCAATCTCTTCCGGTTTTATCTCAACATTTTGCAATGCCTCTACAACTTTTTTTGTACTGACTCCGACATCAATCAATATGTTTGCCTGATCCGAGCCGATGTAAATACAGTTTCCGCTACTTCCGCTATATAAACTGCAAAGTCTCATTTTCTCCTCCGTATTCAGTCATTAATATATGCTCTTTGGATTTTTTTCCACCGGATGATAACCTTTTTCAGCTAAAACCTGCATAATCTGTGCTTTATGTTCTGCACCGAATGCCTCTAATGTGATAACCAGTTCAACCGCAGCATTACGATTTAAGTTTACAAACTGGTTATGCTCTAACTTGATAATATTACCCTGTAATTCTGCAATGATAGAACTTACACGCATCAATTCACCCGGCTTATCCGGTAAAAGAACGGAAACCGTGAAAATTCTGCTTCTTGCAATCAAACCATGCTGTACAACGGAAGCAAGTGTAATCATATCCATATTACCTCCGGATAAGATGCTGACTACTTTCTTATCTTTAAACGGTAATTTCTTAACGGCTGCTGCTGTTAACAGTCCTGAATTTTCTACAAGCATTTTATGATTTTCAAGCATATCCAGGAAGGCAACAATCAATTCGCTGTCATCTACTGTCATGATTTCGTCAATATTTTTCTGGATGTATGGGAAAATGTTGCTTCCCGGTGTTTTTACAGCAGTACCGTCTGCAATGGTATCTACAACCGGCAATGTTGTAACCTTTCCGTTTTTCAGGGACTCCTTCATACAGGCAGCTCCGCTTGGTTCCACACCGATTACTTTGATGTTCGGATTTAACATCTTTGCCAGTGTTGATACACCGGTTGCCAGTCCGCCGCCACCGATTGGAACTAAGATGTAGTCAACGGTTGGCAGTTCTTTAATAACTTCCATTGCGATGGAACCCTGTCCGCAGGCAACATCTAAATCGTCAAAGGGATGAATGAATGTAAGTCCTTTATCTTCTGCTAATTCCAATGCATACTGACAGGATTCATCATATACATCTCCATATAAAATAACTTCCGCTCCATAGGATTTTGTACGGTTAACCTTGATTAACGGAGTTGTGGTCGGCATAACAATCGTTGCCTTAACTCCGTATGCCTTTGCGGCAAATGCAACTCCTTGTGCGTGGTTACCGGCAGATGCGGTGATTAATCCTTTTTCTCTGTCTTCATTGGAAAGAGTGGAAATTTTATAGTAGGCTCCACGAATTTTGTAAGCGCCGGTAACCTGTAAGTTTTCCGGTTTGAAATATACTTTATTTCCACTGATTTCACTAAAGAAGTCACTATAAATCAAACTTGTCTGATTTACAACCTTTTGTACGGTATTATAGGCTTCTTCAAATTTTTCCATTGTTAACATTGTTTTTCCTCCTGTAATATCATTCGTCTGTTAAATCATCCTGTTCCGGAATTAAAATTTCAATATCGGAACGGGTATCCATATCTGCAAATAACGCATTCACATAAGATTCCGGATCAAATCTTTGCAAATCATCAATTTTTTCACCGACACCGATATATTTTACAGGAACATCCAACTCGGACTGGATTGCAATGGCAATTCCGCCTTTAGCGGTTCCGTCTAACTTGGTTAATATAATTCCGTCGATATCGGTAACCGTGCTAAACTGTCTTGCCTGTTCTAATGCATTCTGTCCGGTAGAACCGTCTAATACAATTAAAGTTTCCAAATGTGCATCTGCATATTCCCGTTCAATGATACGTTTCATTTTCGCTAATTCATCCATCAGATTCTTTTTGTTATGCAGACGTCCTGCGGTATCCACTAATAAGATATCTGTTTTTCTTGCCTGTGCAGCTTTTACGGCATCAAAGGTAACGGCTGTCGGATCAGAACCCTCGTTTTGGGCAATGATTTCAACTCCGGCACGATTTGCCCAGGTTTTTAACTGATCAATTGCTGCTGCACGGAAGGTATCCGCTGCACACATCATTACTTTTTTACCGCGTTTTTTGTATTGTGCTGCTAATTTTCCGATGGAGGTTGTTTTACCGACACCATTGACACCAATAATCAGCATTACTGTTTTTTCATTTTCAAAATTATAGGCACTGTCATCTACTAACATCTGTTCCTTGATGATATTGATTACCAGTTCCCTACAGGCTTCCACCTCTTTGATATGATTTTTCTTGACCAGTTCCTTTAATCGCTCAATGATGGACTCGGTTGTATCCAGTCCCAAATCCGCCATGATTAAAGTCTCTTCCAATTCATCGTAAAAGTCATCATCAATCGATGAGAAACCGGAAAATAATGAATTAAAACTTTCGTTAATACTGTTTCTTGTTTTGGTCAGACCGGATACCAAACGGCTGAAAAATCCCTTTTCTTTCGGTTCGGTTTCTTCCGTTTCCGTGTCTGATGTTTCGGATTCTATCTGTGTTTCTTCGTTAATTTTTTGTTCTTCTGCTTCATTTGCTTCTGAATTCTTCTTGAAAAAATCAAACATCTGCATACTCCTTTCGTAGATTAATCATCTAGTTCGTTTTCAATTAAATTAACGGATACAAGGGTTGATACTCCTTTTTCCTGCATGGTAATACCGTATAAGACATCCGCTGCTTCCATGGTTCCCTTTCGATGCGTAATAACGATAAACTGTGTATCCTTTGTTAGTTTATCCAGATATTTTGCATATCGGGTTACGTTTGAATCATCTAACGCCGCCTCAATCTCGTCTAACAGACAAAACGGAGATGGTTTCAAACTCTGGATTGCAAATAATAATGCAATTGCCGATAATGCCTTTTCTCCACCGGATAACTGCATCATATTCTGGAGTTTTTTTCCCGGTGGCTGTGCAATGATACGGATACCTGCTTCTAAGATATCCTCACTGTCTACCAGTTCAAGGGATGCCTTACCGCCTCCGAACAGTTCCTTGAATACCTTTTCAAACATTACCTGTATTTCATGGAATTTCTGTTCGAATTGTGTCCGCATGGCAGTATCCAATTCTTCAATAATGGCTAACAGATTGGTTTCGGCTTTTACAATATCGTCATGTTGTCCCTTTAAGAATTCATATCGGGTTGATACTTCTTTGTAATCTTCGATTGCATTTACATTGACATCGCCCAATGATTTGATTTTTGCTTTGATTGCCGTTACTTCTTTTTTCAAAGCATCCAAATCATTTAAACTGTCATCCTTTAATTCTGCTGCACTTTGATAGGTCAGTTCATACTCTTCCCACATATATTTGCTTAAAGAATCCATTCGTTCGGATATCTTTTCAAATTGAGTATTTAACTTAAATGCGGACTTATCCAGTTTGGTAATTTCCTCATTTAAGGTTTCTCTTTTTGTAAAAAATTCTTTTTGTTTCTGTGTGAGCGCCTCTTTATCTTCTTTATCTTTTGATAATACAGTTTCCAGTTCTTCGATTTTACGTTTATCCGTATCCATCAATAAATGGAAATGATTGATTTTGGCAACCAAATCCTCGATTGCTTTTCCGGAATCGCTCATCTGGGAACGATAGCCTTCTAATTCTTCTTTGTATTTTTGCTCATCCAGACGAATACGTCGCAAATTTTCCACAAGGAAATCATTTTGCTGTTTGATGGTGTTAAATTCAAGCATCAATCCGGATACATTCTCATTGGCTTTCTTTAATTCTTCTTTCTTGAAGGAAACCTGAGCTTCTAATTCCTTAATCTGATCTTCCAATGCCTGCTTTGCAGACTGTGACTGCTTATGGTTATCATACAGCTCGTTCTTGTTATGGTTGATTTCTTCAATCTGAGCCTCTAATTCTTTGTTTTCCCGGTTAACAGACGCAAATGCATTCGCAGTATCTGCCAGATTTTTTGAAACCTGTTCCAAACTCATACGAAGGGTATTCTTCTGTAAATAAAATTCCTGTAACCGGATGTTTAGATTTTCTTTTTCCGCCTTTAATTCTTCGCGTTTGTTTCGCAGGTCGGCTTCTTCTTTGGATGCCGTTGTAATCTTATCATTTAACTGCGTTAAAACTTTTGACAACTCATCTAATTCTCTTTTTCGACCAAGAAGATTGGATGAATTCTTAAAGGCACCACCGGTCATTGCACCGCCCGGTGTCAACAATTCACCCTCTACGGTTACGATTCGTAAAGACTGGTTGAATTTTTTGTTGACAGCAATGGCATGGTCGATTGTATCACATACTAAAATTCTTCCGAGTAAATGATTGGTAACAGCGATATATTGGTCGTTAACCCTTACTAAATCCTTTGCCAATCCGATGACACCCGGCTCTTTTAATGCATCCTTTTGATGAAATTCACCGTTTCTTCCCTGGATGGTTGTTAACGGCAAAAAGGTTGCACGTCCAAAACGATTGTTTTTCAAAAAATTAATCAAACGCTTTGCGGTATTTTCATTATCCGTTACGATATTCTGGATACTTCCGCCAAGTGCGGTTTCTACCGCAATTTCATATTCTTTCTTTACTTTTACGATATCGGCAACAACACCGATGATTCCCGGATTGTGGTCTTTTTGTTCCATTACACGTTTTATGGAATTTCCGTATCCGTCATAGCGTTCCGTTATATTGCGTAATGCTTCCAGTTTGGATTTTACACTGCTGTATTCCTGATTGGATTCAAACAAAAGCGATTTGTTTTCATTGGTTGCTTTTGTATTCTCGTCTAACTGTGTATCAATGGTTTCTAACTTGCTTAAAATATCGGCAATTTCATTTTCAATATCCGTCAGGGAAGCGTTTTGTTTTTCGTATTCTTCCTTGTCCTTTAATTCGTCGGATTTGAATTGTAAAAATCGTTGGTTTAACTGTGTTTTACGATAGTTAATGTTTTCAAGCATTGTGTCATATCGTCCGACCTTTGCCTGAAGGTTGGCACCGTTATTCAGATACTCGATGATATCAGCTTTGTTTTGTTCGATTTTTTCTTCCAGTTCTTCAATGTCCTGTTCAATTAAGAAAGCAGCATCCTGAGCCTGTCCCAACACGTCATCCGATTGATCCATCTTCTCGTCCAACGCATCTTTTTTTGCCTGAAATTCCTTCTTTTCTTTTTCGGAATCTTCTAACATATGATGGATTCGGTCAATCTGTTCTCCCATATGAACGTCGGTTGATTTGGCATTTGCAATCTGTTGGTTTAAAACATTCACTTCACCTTCATTATGTTCATTCTGAAGCTTCAATTCATGGATTTTATTGCGGTTATCTTCAAGGGCTGCGTTACACTGTTCTAAAACAACCTCAATGCGTTCATATTCTTTCTTAGTGTCTTCAAATTCTTTCTTAAGGCGTTCATTATCTTCGTTTACAATATGTATTTTTTCTTCGGTTTCTCTTAAATCCTGCTCGGTTTTCTCATTTTCCAAAAGAAATGCATTTACATCAAATCGTTTTAATTCACCCTTGTAAACCAGATATTTTTTGGCAACTTCAGACTGCTTTTCTAACGGTCCGACCTGTTTTTCTAACTCAGATAAAATATCATTTACACGGGATAAATTTTCACGTTCTGCCGCAAGCGATTTTTCGGTTGCGGTTTTGTTCTTTTTGTATTTTACAATTCCTGCGGCTTCATCAAATAACTCTCTTCTTTCATCCGGTTTGCCGGAAAGAATTTTTTCAACCTGTCCCTGACCGATGATAGAATAACCTTCTTTACCGATACCGGTATCAAAAAATAAGGATTGTACATCCTTTAACCGGCTGACAGTACCGTTAATCAGATATTCGCTTTCTCCCGAACGATATACACGTCTTGCAACCGTTACCTCTTCATAATCAATCGGAAGGCTGTGGTCGCTGTTATCCAGGGTAATTGCAACATAGGCAGAACCCTGTGGCTTACGTAATTCCGTTCCGGCAAAAATGACATCTTCCATCTTGGCACCACGGAGCTGTTTGGCACTTTGTTCACCCAGTACCCATCGAACTGCATCACCGACATTACTTTTACCGGATCCATTCGGTCCGACAATGCCGGTAATTCCTTTATTAAATTCAAATACGATTCGATTTGCAAAGGATTTAAATCCATATACTTCTATACTTTTTAAATACATCTGTTACTCCATCCATTTATCTAGGGTTGTTTTTCATCATCAGTATGGCATTATATGCCGCCATTTTCTGTGCTTCTTTTTTTGATTTGCCTTCACCTTTTGCAACCGGCTTGCCGGAAATCAAAACCTGAACAACAAATCGCTTAGAATGATCCGGTCCGGATTCTTCCAATAATTCATAGGTAACATCGCCTTTTCCGTCTTTTTGTACCATTTCCTGTAAGGTTGTTTTGGAATCGTAATACAAGGTTTTGTTTTCGATATCCGATAACAGAAACTGATGAACATATCTTTTGGCGGGTTCCATTCCGCCGTCTAAATAAATTGCACCAAGAACGGACTCGAACAAATCACATAAAATGGAATTTCTGTCATGTCCGCCGGTTAAAGCCTCTCCTTTTCCAAGCAGTACATAATCGCCAAAGTGTAATTTTCTTGAAATATCGGATAATGTAAATTCACAGACAATGGAAGCTCTTAATTTGGTCATATCGCCTTCCTGTGAATCCTTGTATTCTTCAAATAAAAACTCGCTTGTTATCAGCTCTAAAACAGCATCACCTAAAAACTCAAGTCTTTCATAACTTTCGATGTTTCTTTTTTTTAATTCATTTGTGTAGGAACTGTGTGACATTGCCTGCTTTAGTAAATCTTTATTCTGAAACTCATACTGAATGTTTTGTTCAATTGCTTTTTCATCATAATTTAACATATCATGACCTCGCTATATTTCCTGTGGTTTTAGGAGAACCTCTTTTATCTTACCGTTAATATCCTGACGTTTGAAGGTTTCTACCTGGAATAATGCATTTTTTACTTCTTTGTGACTTGCATTACCATGTATTTTTACTACTAAACCATTTAAGCCTAATAATGGTGCTCCGCCGTATTCGGTAGCATCAAAATCTTTTAATGCATTCTTTAATTGTGGTTTTACCATAGCGGCTCCGATGGTTGATATTGGAGTTGCGGTAAGTCCGCTTTTGATTTTCTTAATCAGTGCACCGGCAAGTCCTTCTGTCAGTTTTAACATAACGTTTCCGACAAAAGCTTCGGTAACAACAACATCTGCTGCACTATATGGGAAATCTCTTGCTTCAATACTTCCAATAAAATTGATATTCGGGCAGGCTTTTAATAAAGGAAAGGTTTCTTTTACAAGAGCGTTTCCTTTCTCTTCTTCCGCACCGATATTCACGATTCCGACTCTCGGCTTTTCGATTCCGATAACATGTTCCATATAAATGGAACCCATCTGCGCGAACTGTACCAGATTGCTTGGCTTTGCATCTACATTTGCACCACAGTCAATTAAAAGCGCTACGCCATTGATTGTTGGGACAATCGGAGCCAGTGGAGCTCTTTCGATTCCCTTCATCTTACCGACCAAAACCTGTCCTCCAACCAATATGGCGCCGGAATTGCCGGAAGATACAAAACCATCTGCTTTTCCCTCTTTTACCATTTTCAATCCGATTACCATGGAAGATTCCTTCTTCTGACGGATTGCATTAACCGGAGAATCGTGGCATGTGATTTCATCCGGAGCATGAACAACTTCTATTCTTGTTGTATCGTATGTATATTTTTTTAATTCTTCTTCAATTTTTTCTTGTGGACCAACCAAATAAACAAATAAATTATCTTTTTCATTTACTGCATTTACAGCACCCTCTACCATTGCATATGGTGAATTATCTCCGCCCATGGTATCCAGTACAATTTTTGTAACATCTGACATAATCTGCCTCCATCTTATCATTTATAAAAATGTATAATGCAACTTATTTACTATACCATAAATGCCAATCATTTACAAACAAAAAGAATCCTGTTACTGTCAGGTAATTGTTGGTGTAATTCTTACCCGGACGCTTTCTTACGCAGTGATATTATATTCCAGAGGATGAGATTATCTTGAAATTAAGTAGAGAAAATGATATGATTTCCAAAGAAAATTACCAAATGAAATATAAAGGAGTACAGACATGAATACGTCAAAAGAAATTATTGAACTGAACATGAATGCCGCAGTCAACAAGGCAAATTTAAAATTATCCAAAATGATTGCACTTGGAATATTGGCAGGCATGTTTATTGCATTAGGAGCCGCAATCAGTAATACTGCTGTTCATACCATAAAGGATGTTGGTCTTGCAAGAACGCTTGCCGGAGCAATCTTTCCGGTTGGTCTGATGATGATTGTATTTATCGGCGGAGAATTGTTTACCGGTAACTGCCTGATGATTATGGCAGTAATCAACAAAAGGATAAAAGTATCGCAAATGCTTCGGAATTTATGTGTTGTATTTTTATCAAACTTTATCGGTTCTTTCGTTATCGTATTGATTATCAATTATTGCGGAAATCTTGATTTTACTTCCGGTGCGCTTGGCGCATATACAATTAAGGTTGCATTGGGAAAAGTTACACTTTCTCCCGCAAAAGCGGTATTATCCGGAATTTTATGTAATATCTTAGTCTGCATTGCTATTTTAATGGCAACTGCCTGCAAGGATGCAATCGGAAAAATCTTTGCAATCTGGTTCCCTATTTTTGCTTTCGTTATTGGCGGATTTGAACATATTGTTGCGAATATGTATTATATTCCTGCCGGTCTGGTAGCTTCTACCAATCCGGACTATGTTGCTAAAGCCGAGGAATTATATGGAATTACATCGGAACAGTTAAAATCTCTTAATATTGCGGGATTGTTTTCAAATTTCATTCCTGTGACTGTCGGTAACATTATCGGTGGAATGTTGTTTATTGGTTGTCTTTTGTATTTTATCAATGTTGCAAAGACAGAAAAATAAAGACAGAATTTATGTGTGCATAATCATGACCGAATGAAAGGTTGTGATTATGCACTTTTTTTATTGTTTTGAATATATTGGTAAAAATGTGAGCAATGGACTGAAAAATGCGATATAAACCATTACATGCCACGCAGGATGATATTGACAAGGGGTATCTTGAAATCAATGCCGTATCGGAAGATAATGCCCGTCCAATCCGGGATGCTAAAATAACAATTGCATCTACCGGAACTCCGAATCAGCCAATCGAAGAAATCACAACCGATTCCAGTGGTAAATCGGAACGTTTAACTTTAGATGCACCACCGTTGGAATATTCTATGTCTCCAAGTGATAACCAGCCATACAGTGAATACAATTTAAAAATATCAGCCGAAGGATATTTGGATTTTTTTATATCCGGAATTCAGATTCTTCCGGGAGAACTTGCATTGCAAAACATTCCGATGACACCGGCTCTTACAAATCAGAACAATTATAATCCGGTTATTATCGGTGGACATACATTGTGGGAATACTATCCTCCTAAAATTGCGGAATCCGAAATCAAACCGGTAAATGAAAGCGGAGAAATTGTATTAAGTAAGGTTGTTGTGCCGGAATATATTATTGTACATGATGGAACACCGTCGGATTCTACCGCAACGGATTACTATGTATTGTATAAAGATTATATTAAAAATGTTGCATCCTGTGAAATTTATGCCACCTGGCCGGAAGCAACAATATATGCCAATGTTTTGGCTATTATTTCCTTTACATTAAACAGGGTTTATACCGAATGGTATCGTGGAAAAGGATATAATTTTACCATAACCAGCTCAACTGCATTTGATCACAAATGGATTTATCAAAAAACAATCTATGAAAATATATCCAGAATTGTTGACAGTATTTTTGCAAATTATCTTTCAAGACCCAATGTTGTGCAGCCGATTCTGACGCAATATTGCGACGGAAAGCGGGTAACCTGTCCAAACTGGATGAGCCAATGGGGTTCTAAATATCTTGGAGATCAGGGATACAGTGCAATTGAAATCATTCGAAATTATTATGGTGATGATATGTATATTAATCAGGCGGAACAAATTTCCGGAATTCCTGCCTCCTGGCCGGGATATGATTTGGATATCGGTGCATCCGGTGATAAGGTAAGGATGCTGCAACAACAATTAAACCGAATTGCACAGAACTATCCTGCTATTCCAACCATAGCAGTTGACGGAATCTATGGAGCAAATACCAAAACAGCGGTTGAAAAATTCCAATCGATTTTTAATCTGCCTGTTACCGGCATTGTGGATTATCCAACCTGGTATAAAATTTCTCAAATCTATGTTGGGGTTAGTAAAATTGCGGAGTTGACGTGAGGAGGAATTTCATAAAGTATGAGCCGGAATATTAAAGATTACAATTTGTTATTCCGGCTTTTTCTATTAATTTTTCGTGTATCTACATTTTGGGTAATTACTACAACCTAGAAACTGTCCATATTTTCCTTTTCGTTTAACTAATTTTCCACCGCATTTTGGACAAATTCCTGAATTAATAGATTTTTGATTAGTTTTAATATTATTTTTAATACTCTTTATATGTTCTTTTCTATTATCCGTTGAATCTATATTGGCATTTAGTATTGTTGCAATCAAATCATTTAATTGATTTTTTTCAATTATATGTGTCTGATACTGTTTAATCACTTTTTTTAATTTTGAGAAATAAACTACATGTTCTGTTGTATTTACCTTAATTGTTGCTTTTGAGGAAAATGCTACAATTGAAATATAATAATTATTCGGAACATCTAATATTGCCTGTAATGTTTTGATATGTCCGTAATTCTGTCGCAGAGGATTATAAAATTTGTACTTTTTTCCATACATATTTTTCGTCCATTGTTCAGAATGTTCTCCACCAGTTATCCATCCTTGATAATTTTTAGTTTCAATCACAAAAATACCGTAAATAGAAACAACAATATGGTCAATCTGCGTGGTTCCCTTTACTGTTGGAAGCATAATATTATTTAGCACTCTATATTCTTCTTCTGGTAAGGATGATAGGATGGAAGACACTGTGTATTCTCCTAAGAAACCTTTAACTTTGGCTTCAATCAGTCCATAAATGATTCCGATTATTATGCAAATTGTTAAAAGAATTATATATTCATTCATAAAAAATCACCTCTATTATATAAATCATTTATTAAATATTCTTATTTTTATCGCTTCATTGCTCTCTTTTTCTATCATCATAACAATAGGAGAATCGATTTCATAGTAGTTTTGTTCTTTTATATTCCATATAGAAATATAAATAACAGGAAAAGGAGATTTTAAAATTTTTTTCAACGTAGAATTACTTTTTATATTTTTTCCTACTTGCTTTAATTCCCAAAAAAACAAATCAAATTCTTCTTTAGTTACAAAAATAAATAAATCCACATCACCGTTTGGATATTTTTTTCCTTTATCTAAATTTATTTCATTTAATATATTATCAGCAGAATATCGAATTATTGGAACATCACATTTAAACTCACTTGAATAAAAATCACCCTTACTTACATTATAGTTAAAATGTTTTTTTAATAGCTTTTTATCCGCATTATATTGAACTAAAGCATCACTCGTTAAGACTCCGTTCACTCTTTTGTAAGCTGCATTTTTAATACGACTAATTGCTTTGCTTACTTTTTGAGTAACTTCCATCTGCTCTTCGAAACTTTTCTTAGCAAATTTATTTTCATGTATAAATATCCCATTATTGTGCCTTGTATGGGTAACTTCTAAATACCTCCCGTCCTTGTATCGTAAATCTGCCATACTATTACCCACATTATTATCTTGGTAACTATCATCAAATTGTATTCCAAACATTTCAAGAATACGTTTTGCTTCTGCCTCCCCTTTTTTCATTACAATCCCTCCAATTAAAACATTCTCTTGTTATGGTTGTTCCAAAATCAGCGTAAGTGTTTCAAAACAGCCTAATTATAAACCTGATAATGTTCTCATTACCAAATCTACATCCTTATTTTCCAGTTCCTGAATAATATGCAAATACGTTTTCTGTGTTGTTGTCATACTTGCATGACCTAATCTTCTTGCTACACTTGCAATAGAAACACCTGCAAATAATAATAAAGATGCATGTGTGTGTCTAAGTCCATGAATTGAGATTTCAGAAATACCACAATTTTTACAATGTCTCGTAAGGACATCATTTACAGTGGAATTATAAATTTTTACATCACCAACAAAAATCGGTTTATCTCCTGGCATTCCTTTTGTTAACTCGGAAAATTTGACAACAATCTGCCAATCAATTTGGATTTTTCTTACTGAAGAATTGTTCTTTGTCGGAAGAAATCCACCTTCTCCCTTATAATCCCATGTTTTACTAATGGATAATGTCTGCCTTGCAAAATCAAAGTCTTCCGGTGTAATTGCAAGCGCTTCAGAAAAACGCATACCCGTTTTTGCAACCAACAAAATAAACCAATCCCAATTGGGCTCCTCTGTCAGTTTTAAATCTGCAATCAATGTATGTAACTCAAACTGGTTTAAATACTTTATTTTTTTATTCCGCGGCGTTTTTCCTTTTATAATTGCTTTTCTTGTTGGATCTCTTTCAATCAAACCTTCATCAACAGCATCTAGAATAGCGCCCTTTAATTGATGATGAAAATCAAGTGTCGTTTGCCTTTCATGTTCTTTTGCATAGTCATTCAATAACTGCTGATATACCGTTCTGGTCATCTCTGAAATAACCAATGTAGGTACCAGTTTTTCTACCCATTTCTGCGTCATCAAATATTTTGACATTGTAGCTTCTCTGATTGCTCCTTTTTTGTAAACATCTACCCATTGTTTATAGTATTCACAAAATAAAGTCGAATTGTTCATATCATTTAGCATAAAATACCTCCATTTCCAGAAACTACTTACGCTGATACAAACAATTTACCAGTCAAACGACACTATTGTAACCTTTTAGTGTGTGATTAATGGTTTAATTTCTTCATCTAAGGTTTTTCTCAATTCCGAAATCATCTGATTATAGAATTTAAACTTTGGTAAGGCATTTTCTTGAGCCTCTTTATAGCTTGTATAATCAATCGTTGCCTTAATGGCGCTTTCATTTGGAATCACTCCATTACGATAATGCGTCGCAGCATACATAACATCCTCTTTAGATGCATACCATACAAGGCAAAATTCAGATATTACTTTATCAATGCAATCACGTTTCATATTCTCTACAATATTCAAGATTGATTGCCCCTTATACTTTTTCTCATCTAACTCAATATCCGAAACTACATTCTTCATCAATTCTGCAACTTTCGGATTTTCCCTACGAAGTTCCTCTATATATTGTTTTACTTCGTTAATTTTTTTCTGTCTTTCTTCAGGTGTAATCTCAATTTCTTGGTCACTTGGCATAACTATATTTTGAATCAAATGAATAATATATTCATAATCTATTTTCGTATTACTGTATGCCATTAATTCATAATCCGGATCAATTACTACTCCGTCCGGATACTCTCCGGGTTCAGTTGGTTTTCTAAGAATATCCATAACATTCAAGTAATGTGCGGCATAATCATCATATTCATCCTGTGTAATTCCATATTCCTCCAACATACTCTCATCATACTGTGTAAAAGATTTGAATTGAGAAAAGAACTTGTCAAAGCTTTGGAACAATTTAACAAATTGCTTCTTTTCTTCGTCCGACATCTTCGGAACATCTGAAGGTTTTGGTGCAATTATACGTAATGCCTTTAACGATTTTCTAAACTCTTCTTTGATTTGCTCCCAGTCAGCCCCCATAACTTCCTCCGTACTTCCCGCAGAGTATAATTTTACAGCATCGTCCACACACTGCTTAAACAACTTAGGAGCCTGAAAAGTTACAACCTGTCCATAATTTTTTTGTGCATCAAAAATTCGATTCGTTCTGGAAAATGCCTGAATCAAATCGTGTGGTCCCATAGGTTGCCTGTCAATAAAAATTGTAGACATACATGGTGCATCAAATCCCGTAAGCAAACGATCTACAACAATAACCAAGTCAAGCTGCTCGCTTCTCCGTTCAAATTTCGAATCCTTTCTTGCCAATCGCTTATTTAAATTGCTATTATACCCCTGAATCTGAGTAAGATCATACTTCGTTCCAAACATTGAATTATAATCATCAAGTGAACCTTGCATCTTCTGTTGATTAACCTGTGAGCTTTCTTCATTTTCCGATATCGAATATGTAATAGCAAACTTCGGAAAATCCGGCAATATCCGTTTAATTTTCTCATCTATTTTGAGCTCACTTTGTCCATTTTTTATTTTTAACAAAAGATCATAATATTTCTGTGCCATTTGAATCGAACTGGTAGTTAACAATCCCTCATATGTCTTTCCTTTTCCATTTTGAAAACCAAGTTTATAAAAAGACTTATTAAGAATAATATCTAATACTCTTAACATATGTGTTTCATTATCATAATTCCTACTATCTGTCTCAATTTCAATATTCTTTGGACCATTATGTTCTACTTGAAATCCCAAAACAGCTTTATCATGAATCGCATTTTGTATTGTATATTTATGTAAACATTCACCATACAATTCTTCCGTTGTTCGCGGCAAATCACCCATTTGTGGATACGCATTTTCAGCAAATCTAGGGGTTCCCGTAAATCCAAACCACAAAGAATTACCAAAAAACCTTTCCAACTCCCTTTTGGTTCCCGGCGTAACTGCTCTATGACATTCATCAACAACATATGCTATTTTTAAATTCTTAATCTTATTATATTCCGGTGTTCCTTCCTGTAATTTTTTTGAAATTAGGATATGCAATTTTTGAATCGTCGTCACAATCACCTGTCTGTCATCCGATTTTAATTTTCTTTTCAAATCATTTACATTATCTGTATTATCAACATCCACCAAATCATTATTTGCATATGCCTGAAATGCCATAGTTGTTTGAGCATCCAAGTCTTTTCTATCAATCAAAAAAATTGTTTTATCAATGGAAGGAATATCCATCAAAAGATTTCTTGTTGCCTTATATGATGTCAATGTTTTTCCCGAACCGGTTGTATGCCATACAAATCCTGACTTACCTATTTTAGACGCTTCTCTAATTGACTCTATTGCATGAATTTGGTAAGGACGAAGTAAAATAAGTCTTTTCGCATCCTCATCTAATACCGTGTAACGGGCAATCATCTCATGTGCCTCCGGAATCTTTAACACACATCTGGCAAAATCAAGGTAATCAGATACAACATTATTATTTTCGTCTAACCAGCTACTCATGAACTTCGGATTTAACTCTGTATCACTGGCAGCAGAAAAATATTTTGTATCAACAGCATTACTAATTACAAACATCTGAACTGCCGAAAAAATACCTGTAAATTTACCTTCTCCGATATATTTTTTAATTTGATTAAAACTATCCATGCAGGAATGTTGCTTATTTTTTAATTCAATATGAATCATTGGCAATCCATTAATCATAAGGGTAACATCAAATCTTCTATCTCGAGATACTACTATATCCTCATCTTCTGATTTTAATGCACTATACTGATTAATCACTTCATAAACACTACTACCTCCTGCAATGTGTTCATGATTCATAACGACAAGATGAATTTTTTCCGTATTACGTTGAACATGAACCATGACTTTTCCATTCTCGCCAACAAGCCATTCCCCTGCTTTATAAAATGAAGAAAACTGCAATTGATTCTTCACTTGTTCAAACTCTGCATCCGAGAGCAATTCACCATTCAACCTGTCCTTGTTATTTTGCTCAAGGATATATTTAAAATTCTTCCACAAATCTTCTTCTGTCTTTAAATCCTCTCTATAAGTCCACTGTGAATCCCCATACACCAGTTGGTCAATTAGTTTCTTTTCAATTACTGATTCTAATTCTGACATTTTTTCCATCTCCTTTTCTGAAAAATATATAAATATATAGTTAATAAAACAAAAATCAAAACACTTACACTGTATTAAAGTGCAGAAGCAATAAGTTAATGAGTTTAAATGCTTATACTGGTGAAGAGTGATGAGGTGGTCGAGGGCATTGATATACTCTCCAATCTTTATCTGCTCTTCCATCATTGGGAATGCAACTGTAGTTCCCCCTACCAATTCTTTGTTAAGATTATTAACGGTGCTTCCTGCTGCCATAGCCTTATATTGATTGAGCATGCCATCTGTTCCAAGCAAAGTACAAAGAAACTTTAAATTAAAATTCTTTTCGGTATCTCGAATAGCAAGCCAACCATCGTGAATACAGCCATCTATCGCCATTATATATGGTCTTCCAAAGCTCATCGAATTTGATAAAATCAAATCTCCTGGATGAACCTCTCTAGTTTTAGAAAGCCCTTCAGGTCTGATTTTTTCCGCCGTTTGAGTAATATAATTTCCCTGTTCTGGAGCATCACCAATCTTAACCCAATTCAATCCATTTTCATCATTCGTAATAAATTTGTCTATCGGTCTTGGTGAACCACCACGCTCAATTGTCACCAGTTCAGAGAACTTACGCTGTTCCCAAGCTTCTGTGTATCCTTTAAATCTAATCTTTGGATTTTCCATACAAATCACCTCTCAATC
>CAKQYU010000002.1 GCA_934293575.1 uncultured Lachnospiraceae bacterium
GTAAAGCGTACCGGTAAAGTTTGGATTAAGATTTTCCCTGATAAGCCTTATACATCTAAGCCTATCGGTGTTCGTATGGGTAAAGGTAAAGGTAACGTTGAAGGATGGGTAGCTGTAGTTAAACCAGGTCGTGTAATGTTTGAAATCGCAGGTGTTCCTGAGGAAACAGCAAAGGAAGCATTAAGACTTGCTACACACAAGCTCCCTGTTAAATGTAAGATTGTTTCAAAAGCAGATTTAGAGGAGGTATAAGCAGTGAAAACTAAGGAATATATGTCAGAGTTAAATGCTAAAACTGTTGAAGAGCTGAGCGCTGAGTTAGTAGCTGCTAAAAAGGAATTATTTAATTTGAGATTCCAGAATGCTACAAATCAGTTAGAGAATACAAGCAGAATTAAAGAAGTTAGAAGAAATATTGCCAGAATCCAGTCAGTTATGACGGAAAAGGCTAATGCTTAATTATCGAAGAAGGAGGACAATACACAATGGAAAGAAATCTAAGAAAGACCCGTGTGGGACTTGTAACAAGTGATAAGATGGACAAGACAATTGTTGTTTCAATCGTAGATAATGTTAAGCATCCTCTTTACGGTAAGATTGTAAAGAGAACCTATAAGTTAAAGGCTCATGATGAGAACAATGAATGTCACATCGGTGATAGAGTAAAAGTTATGGAAACAAGACCATTATCAAAGGATAAGAGATGGAGACTTGTTGAAATTATCGAGAAAGCTAAATAATTAAGGAGGCAAAGACAATGGTTCAACAGGAAACAAGACTTAGAGTTGCTGATAATACCGGAGCAAAAGAATTACTTTGCATCAGAGTATTAGGCGGTTCAACCAGAAGATATGCAAATATCGGTGATGTCATCGTTGCCTCTGTTAAAGATGCAACACCAGGTGGCGTTGTAAAGAAGGGTGACGTTGTTAAGGCTGTAGTTGTTCGTACAAAGAAGGGTGCCCGTCGTAAAGATGGTTCTTATATCAAATTTGATGAGAATGCAGCAGTTATTATTAAGGACGATATGAATCCTAAGGGAACACGTATCTTTGGACCTGTAGCTAGAGAGCTCAGAGATAAGAAGTTCATGAAGATCGTTTCATTAGCACCAGAAGTTTTATAAGGAGGTGTCAGGATGGCAACCAGTAAGATTAAAAAAGATGACTTGGTTCAGGTTATCGCAGGAAAAGATAAAGGTGCAACTGGTAAGGTGTTATCAGTGGACACCAAGAATCATAAAGTTTTAGTTGAAGGTGTTAACATGGTTTCAAAGCATACTAAGCCAAGCATGAGCAATCAGCAGGGTGGTATCATTGAGAAGGAAGCACCAATTGATATTTCTAACGTTATGTATGTTCACAAGGGTAAGCCGGTACGTGTAGGTTTCCAGGGTGAAAAGAAAGATAAAGTCCGTGTGGCTAAAGTTGACGGTAAGTTAGAGAAAATTGACTAATTAAGGAAGGAGGCCACAAAAGTTGAGTAGATTAAAAGAGCAATACAATAGCGAAATTAAGGACGCTATGGTAA
Organism: uncultured Lachnospiraceae bacterium; assembly: GCA_934293575.1. GTDB lineage: Bacteria > Bacillota > Clostridia > Lachnospirales > Lachnospiraceae > CAG-590. Next base: position 1,531 of record CAKQYU010000002.1, read on the forward strand.
AGAAGTTCGGATATAAGAATGTTATGGAAATTCCTAAGCTTGAGAAAATCGTTATCAATATGGGTGTTGGTGAAGCTAAGGAAAACAAGAAACTTTTAGATACAGCAATTGCTGATCTTGAGACTATTACAGGACAGAAGGCTGTTGTTACAACCGCTAAGAAATCCATCGCTAACTTCAAGTTACGTGAGGGTATGCCAATCGGATGTAAGGTTACCTTAAGAGGTGAGAGAATGTATGAGTTCGCTGATCGTTTGATCAACCTTGCATTGCCACGAGTTCGTGACTTTAGAGGTATCAATCCAAACGCATTTGATGGAAGAGGTAACTATGCATTAGGTATCAAGGAGCAGTTAATTTTCCCTGAAATCGAGTATGATAAGGTAGATAAAGTAAGAGGTATGGACATTATTTTTGTTACAACCGCTAAGACTGATGAGGAAGCTCGTGAGTTATTAACTTTATTCGGAATGCCATTTAAGAAATAATAGGAGGAAGATTCATGGCTAAGAAATCTATGAAAGTAAAACAGCAGCGTAAGCAGAAGTTCTCTACTAGAGAATACACTCGTTGTAGAGTTTGTGGACGTCCACACTCAGTTTTAAGAAAATACGGAATTTGCAGAATCTGCTTCCGTGAATTAGCATATAAAGGTGAAATTCCAGGCGTAAAGAAAGCAAGCTGGTAAGATTTTTGAAGGAGGTAAATGACAATGACAGATCCAATCGCAGATATGCTTACAAGAATTCGTAATGCGAATACTGCTAAACATGATACAGTTGATGTTCCTGCTTCAAAGATGAAGGAAGCAATTGCTAACATTCTTTTGGAAGAGGGATATGTTAAGGCTGTTGAGTTAGTAGAAGACGGTAAGTTCAAAACGATTCATATTACATTAAAGTATGGTAAAGACAAAAACGAGAAGGTTATCACTGGTATTAAGAGAATCTCTACACCGGGACTTCGCGTATATGCAGGTAAGGATGAGCTTCCTAAGGTATTAGGTGGTTTAGGTACTGCAATTATTTCCACAAACAAAGGTGTGTTAACTGACAAGCAGGCTCGTGAAGCTCAGGTTGGTGGCGAAGTATTAGCTTTTGTTTGGTAGGCATTGAACACTTATTGAAAACGAGTAAAACGAAGTTTGAAATTAGTGTGAAAGCCCATCCCGACACTTAGCAAGAACGAGTGAAGCGAAGTTCGAGTGCTAGTGGAGTGGATGTTGTATCGGCTAAAACATGTGAAAAGAAGCGAGTTTAGTAGTCGACTAGGCAGCCATTTAAAATCTCCCTTAGCAAGAACGAGCAAAGCGAAGTTCGAGTGCTAGTGGAGTGGATGTTGTATCGGCTAAAACATGTGAAGCGAAACGAGGTTAGTAGTCGATAAACAAAGAACATTAAAAGAAATTATAACCCCCTTGAGGGGCATAGAATATAAGGAGGTAACGGCATGTCACGTATCGGAAGAATGCCTATCGCTGTACCGGCAGGAGTAACTGTTGATATTGCAGAAAATAATCAGGTGACTGTAAAAGGACCTAAGGGTACACTTTCAAGAGTATTGCCTGCAGAAATGGACATTAAGCTTGAAGATGGTCAGGTTGTTGTTACAAGACCAAATGATTTAAAGAAGATGAAATCTTTACACGGTCTTACAAGAACATTAATCCATAACATGGTAGTTGGTGTAACCGAAGGTTATACAAAAGTTTTGGAAGTAAATGGTGTTGGTTACAGAGCACAGAAGCAGGGTAAGAAGTTAGTACTTAGTTTGGGATACTCTCACCCGGTTGAGATGGAAGATCCGGAAGGATTGGAATCAAAGGTTGATGGTAATACAATTACTATTTCAGGTATCGATAAAGAAAAAGTTGGCCAATATGCAGCTGAAATCAGAGAAAAGAGAGCACCGGAGCCATATAAGGGCAAAGGTATCAAGTATGCTGATGAAGTTATCAGACGTAAAGTTGGTAAGACTGGTAAGAAATAATTAAAGGAGTGAGATAGGATGATTAATAAAGAGTCAAGAAATAAGGTTCGTGCTAAGAAGCACTTAAGAATCCGTAACCGCTTTAGTGGTACTGCTGAAAGACCACGTTTAGCTGTATTTAGAAGTAATAATCATATGTACGCTCAAATTATTGATGATACAGTTGGTAAGACTTTAGTGTCAGCTTCAACAGTACAGAAGGAAGTAAAAGCAGAAATCGAAAAGACAAATGATACCGATGCAGCAGCTTATGTAGGTAAGGTAATTGCTGAAAGAGCTTTAGAAGCAGGTATCAAGACAGTTGTTTTCGATAGAGGCGGATTTATATATCAGGGTAAAGTTAAGGCATTGGCAGAGGCAGCAAGAGAAGCTGGTCTTGAATTCTAATAAGGAGGAAACAATATATGAAGCATACAATTATTGATGCTAGTCAGTTAGAATTAGAAGAAAAAGTTGTAAACATTAAGCGTGTAACCAAAGTTGTTAAAGGTGGACGTAATATGAGATTTGCTGCTCTTGTAGTTGTAGGTGACAAGAATGGACATGTAGGCGCCGGTATTGGAAAGGCAGCTGAAATTCCAGAGGCAATTCGTAAAGGTAAAGAAGATGCAATTAAGAGCTTGATTGAAGTTCCGATTAATGATAACGGTAGTATTCCACATGATTGGACAGGTACATTTGGTAGTGCATCTGTACTTTTAAAGGCATCTCCAGAAGGTACCGGTATTATCGCTGGTGGTCCGGCTCGTTCAGTTCTTGAGCTTGCAGGATTCAGAAATATCCGTACTAAGTCTTTAGGTTCAAATAATAAGCAAAACGTAGTTTTGGCTACATTGAATGGTCTTGCAAACTTAAAGACTCCTGAGCAGGTAGCTAAGCTTCGCGGTAAGAGCGTAGAAGAGATCTTAGGTTAAGGAGGATTTAACAATGGCAGATAAGGTAAAAGTTACTTTAGTAAAGTCTCCTATTGGAGCAATTCCAAAGCATAGAAGAACAGTTGAAGCATTGGGTCTTAAGAAGGTAAACAAGTCAGTTGAACTTCCAAACAATGCAGCAACTCAGGGTATGGTTCAGCAGGTTAGACATTTAGTAAAAGTAGAAGAGATTTAATAATTTGAAATAAGGAGGTGCGCGAAATGAATTTATCTACATTAAAGCCAGCAGATGGTTCTAAGCAGAGTGATAACTTCAGAAGAGGTCGTGGCCATGGTTCAGGAAATGGTAAGACTGCAGGTAAGGGACATAAGGGTCAGAAAGCTCGTTCAGGAGCAACTAGACCAGGTTTCGAAGGTGGTCAGATGCCATTATACAGAAGACTTCCAAAGCGTGGATTTACATGTCCAAGCTCAAAGGAAATCATTGCTATCAACGTTGACAGATTAAACATTTTTGAAGATGGTACTGAGGTTACTGTTGATACATTAATTGGATCAGGTATTGTAAGCAACCCTAAGGATGGCGTTAAGATCTTAGGAAATGGTGAGTTAACTAAGAAGCTTACTGTTAAGGTTAACGCTTTCAGTGCTTCTGCAGTTGAAAAAATTGAGGCGCTTGGTGGAAAAGCAGAGGTGATGTAATCTATGTTCAAAACCTTAATGAATGCGTTGAAGATTGAGCAATTAAGGAAACGAATGATATACACATTTTGGATAGTCGTAATTGTACGTTTAGGATGTCAGCTTCCGATTCCGGGAGTTGATGTCGTAGCGATACAGGAATATTTAAAAAATGTTGTTGGTGATTCATTCAATTTCATTAATTCATTTACCGGTGGATCATTTTTATCCATGTCAGTATTTGCATTAAGTGTAACACCATACATCACGGCATCTATTATCATGCAGCTTTTAACAATTGCCATTCCTGCGCTTGAAGAAATGCAGCGTGATGGAGAAGATGGCAAGAAAAAAATGAATAAGATTACAAGATATGTATCTGTTGCGTTGGCTATCATTGAAAGTGCAGGTCTTACGCTTGGATTTTACAGAGAGGGATTGCTTCGGGGAGCAGATTTTATTACCCTTTGTACAATTATCATCGCATTAACAGCAGGAAGCTGTATTGTTATGTGGTTAGGTGAGCGTATATCAGATAATGGTATTGGAAACGGTATTTCAATTATCCTGTTAATTAATATCGTATCACGTATGCCTTCTGATTTTGCAAATCTTTATGAGCAGTTTGTCAAGGGAAAAGATGTAATCCATGGAGTGGTTGCAGCAGTTATCATTCTTGCAATTGTGATTGGAACAACGGTACTTGTTATATTGTTACAGGATGCTGAAAGAAGAATTCCGGTACAATATTCAAAGAAGGTTCAGGGAAGAAAGACCTATGGTGGTCAGTCAAGCTATATTCCGTTAAAGGTTAATACAGCTGGTGTTATCCCGATTATCTTTGCTTCTTCTTTGATGCAGATTCCGACACTTGTTGTTAATTTATTTAACATTAAGGCAGGAACAACCGCACAGAAGATTATGCAGGGATTGTATTCAAATTATTGGTTTAACAGAGATTATCCTTGGGCATCCGTTGGTTTGATTCTTTATATTGTGTTAAATATTATTTTTGCATATTTTTATACTTCAATCACATTTAATCCGATGGAAGTATCAAACAATATGAAGAAGAGTGGCGGCTTTATTCCGGGTATTCGTCCGGGAAAACCAACACAGGAATATTTGAATAAGATTTTGAACTACATCGTTTTGATTGGTGTAATCGGATTATTAATTGTAGCATTAATTCCAATTTTCTTTAACGGAATGTTTGGTGCAAGCGTATCCTTTGGTGGTACTTCATTAATCATTATCGTTGGTGTTATTTTGGAAACAATGAAACAGTTAGAGTCACAGATGCTGGTTCGAAACTATTCGGGATTTTTGAATAACTAGTAATATGAAATTGTTCATTAATATACAAAAAACCGTAGGGATATAGGGTTCTATTTCTCTACGGTTTAAGTAGTTATAATAGGAGAAAAGGGTTATGAAAATTATTATGTTAGGAGCTCCTGGTGCCGGAAAAGGTACACAGGCCAAAATGATTGCAGCAAAATACAACATTCCGCATATTTCGACAGGTGATATTTTTCGTGCAAATATCAAGAATGGAACAGAGCTTGGTGCTAAGGCAAAAGAATATATGGATAAGGGACTTTTGGTACCGGATGAACTGGTTGTTGATTTGGTAATCGATCGTTTCAAAGAGCCGGATTGTGCAAACGGATATGTATTGGACGGTTTCCCAAGAACGATTCCACAGGCAGAAGCATTGGATAAAGCATTGGCTGCAATTGGAGAGAGCATTGATTATGCAATCAATGTAGAAGTTCCGGATGATAACATTATCAACCGTATGGGCGGAAGACGTGCATGTGTTGGTTGTGGAGCAACTTATCACATTGTATACAGCCCAACAAAGGTAGAAGGTAAGTGTGATACTTGTGGAGCAGATTTGATTATTCGTGATGATGATAAGCCGGAAACAGTAAAGAATCGTTTGGAAGTTTATCATGAGCAGACTCAGCCGTTGATTGATTATTACAATGGAAAGGGTATTGTTCGTGAGGTAGACGGTACTGTAGATATGAAGGATGTATTTGCAGCAATCGTTAATATTTTAGGTGAGTAATTATGGCAATTTCAATTAAGTCAAAAGCAGAAATTGAATTGATGCGTGAGGCGGGAAGAATTCTCGCCCTTACGCATAATGAATTGGCAAAGCAGGTAAAACCGGGAATGTCAACATTGGAGGTTGACCGGATTGGAGAGGAAATCATAAGAAGTTACGGTTGTATTCCTTCCTTCTTGAATTATAACGGATATCCGGCATCGATTTGTGTTTCGATTAATGAAGAGGTGGTACATGGAATCCCATGTAAAGAAAAGATTATTCAGGAAGATGATATTGTAAGTCTGGATGCAGGTGTTATTTATAAAGGCTTTCATTCGGATGCGGCAAGAACATTAATTATGCCGGGTGCATCAGAGGAAGTACGCAAGTTGGTGCAGGTTACGAAGGAATCTTTTTTTGTAGGGATAAAACAGGCAGTTGCAGGCAATCATGTAAAGGATATCGGAAAAGCAATTCAGGAATATGTAGAAGGCTTTGGATATTCCGTTGTAAGAGATTTGATTGGACATGGTGTCGGTGCAAATCTGCATGAGGATCCGGAGGTGCCGAATTATGCGACCTTAAGAAGAGGGGCAAAGTTAAAACCGGGAATGACAATTGCTGTGGAGCCAATGATAAATTTGGGTGTATATGATGTCTACTGGGAATCAGATGATTGGACAGTCGTAACAGAGGATGGAATGCCTTCTGCTCATTACGAAAATACAATTTTGATCACAGAGGGTGAGCCGGAAATTTTATCAACAGCACCGGGCATTGACTTGTAGGTGTATTCATATAGATAAATAAAATAATGAAAAGTCATTTATATAACAGGAGGATTTATATATGTCTAAAGCAGATGTAATTGAAATTGAAGGAACAGTAATTGAAAAGCTTCCAAATGCAATGTTTCGTGTAGAGTTGGAGAACGGACATGAAGTTTTGGCACATATCAGTGGAAAGCTCAGAATGAATTATATTAAAATTTTGCCGGGTGATAAGGTAACATTAGAGCTTTCACCTTATGATTTAACAAAGGGCAGAATTAAATGGAGAGAAAAATAAGAGAAATTTTTCCAGAAAAATTGAAAAACTGCTTGCAATGAGCAGGTGAAAATGATAGAATAGGTATTCGTAGCGGACTTTTTACGGAGAAAGTGGGTTTAATTGCCTGCATTTTCTGTATTCGCGTTGATTTAACGAATGTTTCGTTAAATCCAGACCGTTTTGAAAGGAGAGATTTTAATGAAGGTTAGAGCATCTGTTAAACCAATTTGCGATAAGTGCAAAGTCATTAAAAGAAAAGGTAGTATTCGTATTATCTGCGAAAACCCTAAGCACAAACAGAGACAGGGATAAGATGATAGCCCATCTTGCTAACTTGATTTTGTTTGTAAAGTAGCACTGTATTCCCAGTGTGAAGTTCCTTCTATATTATCATTATTGATATAGAAGATGGTATGGAAAGCGGCTGTGGTATAGGTTGTCATTAGCCTATGCAACATAACAATAGAATCTTTAGAAGTGGAGATGCATGCATTTCACCCGTATGGCGCGAAAGCATATTGCATGATTATCTTAAGTGTGATACATACGGATGCGTTTACTATTTCTAAATTCAACGAAATTAATTAAAACATTTTTATGGAGGTAACAGTCACAATGGCTCGTATTTCAGGTGTAGATTTACCAAGAGAAAAACGTGTTGAGATCGGACTTACTTATATTTATGGTATTGGTCTTGCATCATCTCAGCGTATTTTAAAGGATGCAAATGTTGATCCTAACACTCGTGTTCGTGATTTAACTGATGACGAAGTAAAGAGAATCAGCGAAGTAATTAATGAGACTCAGATGGTTGAAGGTGACTTGCGTAGAGAGGTTGCTTTAAATATTAAGCGTTTACAGGAGATTGGATGTTATCGTGGTAAGCGTCATAGACAGGGATTACCTGTTCGTGGTCAGAAGACAAAGACAAATGCAAGAACACGTAAGGGTCCAAAGAGAACCGTTGCAAATAAGAAGAAATAATAAATCTAAATAGAACACAATTTAGTTATATTTATCAGGAGGTTTAGTTCAATGGCTAAAGTTACAAAAAAAGTGACTAAGAAGCGTGTTAAGAAGAACGTTGAACACGGACAAGCACACATTCAGTCATCTTTTAATAATACAATTGTTACATTAACCGATAATGAAGGTAATGCACTTTCATGGGCAAGTGCTGGTGAATTAGGATTCAAGGGCTCTAAGAAGTCTACTCCTTATGCAGCACAGATGGCAGCAGAGACAGCTACAAAGGCTGCTCTTATTCATGGATTAAAGAAGGTTGACGTTATGGTTAAGGGACCAGGTTCAGGTCGTGAAGCAGCAATTCGTGCACTTCAGGCAGCAGGACTTGAGGTATTAAGTATCCGTGACGTAACACCGGTTCCACATAATGGATGTCGTCCACCAAAACGTAGAAGAGTGTAATAGGAGGTACAGATAGATGGCAGTAGATAGAACCCCAGTTCTTAAGAGATGCAGATCTTTAGGTATGGAGCCAATGTATCTCGGAATTGATAAAAAATCAAATAGACAGTTAGTTAGAGCAAATAGAAAGATGAGCGAGTATGGTTTACAGCTTCGTGAAAAGCAGAAAGCTAAGTTCATCTATGGTGTATTAGAGAAGCCTTTCCGTAATTTATATGCAAATGCAGAAAGAATGAAGGGATTGACAGGTTCTAATCTGATGATTCTTTTAGAGTGCAGATTGGATAATGTAGTATTCCGTTTAGGTTTGGCTAGAACACGTAAAGAAGCAAGACAGGTTGTTGACCATAAGCATGTATTAGTAAATGGCAAGTGTGTTAACATCCCTTCTTATAGAGTAAAAGCCGGAGATAAGATTGAAATTCGTGAGAAGAGTAAGTCTCTTCAGAGATACAAGGATATCGTAGAAGTAACAGCCGGAAGATTAGTTCCAGCTTGGTTAGATGCTGATCTTGAGAACTTAAGCGGTACAGTAACAGAGTTACCGTTAAGAGAGCAGATCGATGTTCCTGTAAACGAGACACTTATCGTCGAGTTATATTCTAAGTAAGAATATTTATTTCAAGAACTGCTTATGGCAGTTCTTGAGGTGTTTAAGTATGTGAGGAGGTTCCTAGCGTGTTTGATTTCGAAAAACCCAGAATTGAAATCGCTGAGATTTCAGAAGACAACAGATACGGTAAATTTGTGGTAGAACCTTTAGAGAGAGGCTATGGTACAACACTTGGTAATTCCTTAAGAAGAATTATGTTATCTTCATTACCAGGTTCTGCTGTAAGCTATGTAAAGATTAAAGGTGTTTTACATGAGTTTAGTTCTATACCAGGCGTAAAAGAAGATGTTACTGAGATTATCATGAACATCAAGGAATTGGCTATTAAGAATAATAGTCCTTCTAATGAGCCAAAACAGGCTTATATTGAGTTTGTTGGCGAAGGTGTAGTAACTGCAGCTGATATTCATGTTGATAGCGACATCGAGATTTTAAATCCGGATTTGGTAATTGCAACATTAAGTGGTGCAGAAGCCAGATTGGATATGGAACTTACAATTACCAAGGGTAGAGGATATGTAGGTTCTGATAAGAATAAAAAAGAGGATGCTTCAATTGATGTAATTGCGGTTGACTCAATTTATACACCGGTTGAGCGTGTGAATTTGACAGTGGAAAACACTCGTGTTGGTCAGATTACAGATTATGATAAGCTTACATTGGATGTATACACAAATGGTACATTAGCTCCGGACGAAGCTGTTAGTTTGGCAGCGAAAGTATTGAGCGAGCATTTGAATTTATTTATTGATTTATCTGAAAATGCCAAGACTGCAGAAGTTATGGTAGAAAAAGAAGATAATGAAAAAGAAAAAGTATTGGAAATGAACATTGATGAATTAGAGTTGTCAGTTCGTTCATTTAACTGCCTGAAGCGTGCAGGAATCAATACAGTAGAAGAATTAACAAGCAAAACTCCAGATGATATGATGAAGGTTCGTAATCTTGGACGTAAGTCATTAGAGGAAGTACTTAACAAGTTAAAAGAGTTAGGATTGTCATTGAATCAGGGAGAAGAATAAAAAAGAAAGACCACTTAAGCCGAAGGTTTAGTAAGCAAAGTGAAGGAGGATTATCTCATGGCAAAGTATAGAAAGCTTGGAAAGAAGCAGGCAGCAAGAAAGGCATTACTTCGTAATCAGGTTACTCAGTTATTATACAATGGTAAGATTCGTACAACTGAGGCAAGAGCAAAGGAAATTCGTAAGATTGCTGAAAGTTTAATTACAATGGCAGCTAAGGAAATGGATAACTATGATGAAGTTACTGTTACAGCTAAGGTTGCAAAGAAAGACAAAGATGGTAAGAGAATCAAAGAAGTTGTAGATGGTAAGAAAGTTACTGTTTATGATGAAGTTGAGAAGACTGTAAAGAAGGATCAGCCATCTAAGTTACATGCAAGAAGACAGATGTTAAAGGTTCTTTATCCGGTAGTTGAAGTTCCAACAGATGCAGCAGGTAAGAAGAGAGGAACAAAGAAAGTTGATTTAACCGAGAAGTTATTCAACGAGTATGGTCCTAAGTACAAAGACCGTAACGGTGGTTATACTAGAATCATTAAAATCGGACCTCGTAAGGGTGATGCTGCAATGGAAGTAATCATTGAATTAGTATAAGATAACATGTTGTTAAAAAGGGGACTGTTTACAGTTCCCTTTTGTTATTTATGATTAGATAAAAGTGTAAGATATGGTGCAGATATGAAATTGATTGATATTAAGAATCTGACATTTGAATATTTTCGCAGAGATGAAGAGGGAAATGTAGAGGAAGCGGTAGAAGCGGTTTCCGATGTATCTTTCGATATAAAGCCGGGCGAATTTGTGGCAATCGTTGGTCAGAATGGTTCCGGAAAATCTACATTGGCAAAGCACATCAATGCGTTGCTGTTGCCGGAATCGGGGACAGTCATTGTAGATGATATGGATATTACAGATGCCGGATTGCGATTATCAATTCGAAAGGCTGCAGGAATGGTATTCCAAAATCCGGACAATCAGATTGTTTCGAATATTGTGGAAGAAGATGTTGCGTTTGGACCGGAAAATATAGGTGTCAAAACGGAAGAAATCTGGAATCGTGTTGATTTGGGTTTGGATGCAACCGGTATGCAGGCATATCGGCAAAAATCACCGAATCATTTATCCGGTGGACAAAAACAGAGGGTTGCAATTGCAGGTGTACTTGCAATGGAGCCGAAGTGTATTATTTTTGATGAAGCAACGGCGATGCTCGATCCAAAGGGCAGAGCGGATGTTGTGAAGATTGCAAGGACTTTGCAGAAAGAAAAAGGAATCAGTATCATTTTAATTACGCATCATATGGATGAAGTTTTGGATGCAGACCGGGTATTTGTAATGAACAAAGGAAAACTTGCATTTGCAGGTACCCCAAAAGAAATTTTTGAAAATGAGGAAGGATTGGAAAAATGTGGATTGATGTTACCCGCATTTTATCAGTATATGTCTTTCTTACAGAAGCAGGAGATATTGTCAAAAGAGGAAGCTTCTGCTATTACGAATGAAAATGAGCTGGTAAGTATATTGATGAACAAATATACAAACCGGTTGGAATATATAAACAATATAGATGATTCAGATATTGTGATGTATGATAAAGACAATCAAACTCTACAATATTTGGAAGAAAATACAGAGGAACCAGCTGCATTATCTGAGCAGTTAAGAGAAGGGATTTACTTAAATCATGTAGGATATATTTATAACAAAGGATATGTGGATGAAAGTGTTGCTTTGGAAAATGTGAATCTACATGTGAAGAAGGGTGAGTTTTTGTGTATAATCGGACACACAGGTTCCGGTAAATCGACCTTGATGCAGCATTTGAATGGATTATATAAGCCGACACAGGGTGCAATTTATTTTAATGGAATGGATATATCGGATAAGGATTTTCCAATAAAGACATTGCGGCAGAAGGTTGGACTGGTATTTCAATATCCGGAATATCAGTTGTTTGCGGATACGGTAGAAAAGGATGTATGCTTTGGTCCGTTGAATATGGGCTTAACACGTTTGGAATCGCAAAAAAGAGCATATGAATCCATTGAACTGGTGGGATTGCCGGATGCGATTTATGACTATTCACCATTTCAGTTGTCCGGAGGACAGAAACGACGTGTTGCAATTGCGGGGGTGTTGGCAATGCAGCCGGATTTTATGGTGCTGGATGAGCCGACTGCCGGATTGGATCCGGTGGCAGCTAAGGAATTGCTTGAGATGTTGAAAACCTTACAGGAAAAATCCCGGATTGGTATTGTGGTAGTGTCACATTCCATGGAAGAGGTTGCACAGTATGCGGACCGTATTGTTGTAATGGATAAGGGCAGAATACAATATGATGGGAATGTCTTTGAAGTATTCAGTATGGAAGAGCAGTTGCAGCAAATGGGATTGGAAATTCCGGTTGGAATCCGGATTTTAAGAAAGTTAAAGCAGGCAGGATTTAATGTGGATCTGTCAAAATGCAGGATGGAAGAAATCTGTAACGAATTACAAAAGATTACGAAATAGTAGGTGAAATTGTGGTTAGAGACATGACAATCGGACAATTTTATAATGTAGATTCTGTTATCCATCGTTTGGATCCCCGTGTTAAGATTATGATTACGATTGTGTATATTGTGACTTTATTTTTGCCCCGAAATCCTATTTTGTATGGTGCAGCTTTGTTGGCATTGATTTCCTATATTGCTGTTTCGAGAGTTCCGGCAAAATTTATTCTAAAGGGATTAAAAGCCTTGTGGATGATGATTCTGTTTACGGTATTGTTAAATTTTTTCACCGTGAGCGGAGCCAATGTTTTGTTTCAATGGAAATTTATTAAGATTACGGATTCCGGTCTGATTGCGGGAACCTATCTTGGTCTGCGTCTTGTGTTCATGATTATTGGCTCCAGTATGATGACCTATACCACAACACCGAATGCATTGACGGATGGACTGGAAAAAATGCTTGGCTGGATGAAAAAACTGCATGTGCCGGTACATGAATTTGCAATGATTATGTCGATTGCAATGCGTTTTATTCCGATTCTGGTTGAGGAGCTTGATAAAATCATGAAGGCACAGACCGCAAGAGGTGTTGATTTTGAAGAGGGAAATCTATGGGTAAGAATGAAAAAATTAATGCCGATTTTAATTCCACTTTTTATTTCCGCAATCCGACGGAGTGAGGAACTGGCACTTGCCATGGATGCAAGGTGTTACCATGGAGGAGAAGGAAGAACCAAAATGAAGCCGTTGCATTATGAAAAAAGAGATGGAGTGGCGTACCTGTTTTTGATTTTGTATATTGGAATTATGATTTTTCTGGCAATTCATTTTTAGAGGAAGATTGATATGAAAAAGATTAAATTAACGGTGGCGTATGACGGAACCAATTATTGTGGATGGCAGATACAAAAAAATGGAATAACGGTTGAAGAAGTGCTGAATCGTACACTAAGCAAGTTTTTTAAAGAAGAAATTACAGTTATTGGTGCAAGCCGGACGGATTCCGGGGTACATGCCTTGGGAAATGTGGCGGTTTTTGAGGCAAATGTGACCATGCCTCCCGATAAAATCAGTTATGCAATTAACAATTTGCTGCCGGATGATATCCGGATCCAGAAATCGGAGGAAGTTGCAGCCGATTTTCATCCAAGATACTGCGACACCAGAAAAACTTATGAATATAAGATATGGAATGCACAGTTTCCAAGTCCGGTAGAAAGGCTGTATTCACATTTTGTATATTATCCACTGGATGAACAAAAGATGCAGGCGGGAGCAGAGTATCTGATTGGAGAACATGATTTTAAGAGTTTCTGTACTCCAAAGCCTGAGGTGGAAAATACGGTAAGGACAATTTACGATATTCAGGTAAGGCGTGAGGGTTCCATGGTAATTATCCGAATTAACGGAAATGGATTTTTATATAATATGGTTCGGATTATCGTGGGTTCCTTGTTGAAGGTAGGAATGGGTATGATTCCGCCGGAGGAAATTAAAAACATATTAGAGGCAAAGGATCGGACAAAAGCCGGTCACAAGGCACCTGCATGCGGATTAACATTGGTAGAAATTGAGTATTTATAATTGATTTTTTCTATATCTTGTATATGAGAGAAAACCCTTGAAAATATGTAAAAAAAGGGTAATTTTTCGTTGACACGGGAACCCCTTTATAATATAATAGTTAACTGTGACGAAAGGCAAATATGTATTGGAATCAAAGCCCCGATTCCTATATATTTCAAAATTGCAAGGTGTGAAGCCGTCATTCTCACTTCGGTTTTGCATGACAGCAATTATATATGACGTCATTGAGACGATTTGTTTTGACACTGTGAGACCTACGGACAGGGCGTGTGGATGAACAAGAATGAAATCATTTTCATAATGGGACACAATGATAGTTTCAGAAAAGATGAATAGTTAGTACAAGGAGGAAGACCATGAAAACATATATGGCAAGCCCATCAACAATTAACAGAGAATGGTATGTAGTTGATGCTACAGATCAGACATTAGGACGTTTAGCAGCACAGGTTGCAAGTGTTTTAAGAGGAAAGAACAAACCAACATATACACCACACATTGACACAGGTGATTATGTTGTAATTATTAATGCAGAGAAGATTAAAGTAACAGGTAAGAAGTTAGACCAGAAAATCTACTACAACCACTCAGGTTATGTAGGAGGAATGAAGGAAACAACATTACGTGAAATGTTAGCTAAGAAGCCAGAAGAAGTTGTTCGTAAAGCAGTTAAGGGTATGCTTCCAAAGGGACCTTTAGGACGCGAGATGATTACAAAGCTTCATGTATATGCTGGTCCAGAACATAAACAGCAGGCACAGCAGCCGAAAGAGTTAAAGTTTGATAAGTAATTAAGGAGGACAAAGCAGTGGCTAAAACAACAAAATTTTACGGAACTGGTAGAAGAAAAAGCAGTGTTGCAAGAGTATATTTAACACCTGGTACAGGTAAGGTTGTTATTAATAAGAAAGATATGGATGATTACTTTGGTTTAGAGACATTGAAGATCATTGTTAAGCAGCCATTAGTTGCAACAAATACAGCAGATAAATTTGATGTACTTGTAAATGTTAAGGGTGGCGGATTCACAGGTCAGGCCGGCGCTATTCGTCATGGTATCTCAAGAGCTTTATTAGAGGCAGATGCAGATTATCGTGCAGTTCTCAAGAAGGCTGGATTCCTTACACGTGATTCAAGAATGAAGGAGAGAAAGAAGCCAGGTTTAAAGAAGGCTCGTCGTGCTCCACAGTTCTCAAAGAGATAATCAAAGCAGAATACGAATTTTACAAAAAACCCTCAAAGCCTTATGCTTTGGGGGTTTTCTTTATGCTTGCGTTTTTGAAAATTTTGGTAAAAAGTGCAGAATTTTTGACAATAGCACACACGTAGCACACAAATTTACTTGCGTTTTTTGGATATAACTGATAATATGCGTACAATCTCATATTATGTTCTTTGTTGGGGCTAACTATGACGGTTTAAGGGGCTAGAAGAATATGCTAATCAAGTCAAAGCAGATAAGACAATAGAGGCAGGAAACTCATTCTGCGGAATATTAAATGAGCTGGGCAAGCTGCTTGAGGCATTCAAGAAATTGATAAAAGAAGGCTAATGCTGGTTTCCAAGGCTGATGAGATGGAAAACTTTGAAAGGGGGAGTGGCACCGGTGTTTTTAGAGAAAAGCGATGGCTATTCGTATGCGGTGTATGGATATATGAATGTGGAGACTAAGGAATATTACTTTAAAGAGAGCGTTCAATGGGAGATTACAGCAGGTAATCGTACTGGTACTGTTGAACAGATGGACGCTAATGTTGAGGCGATGGTGAGAGATTTGCAGGAGATATTGAGGATAGGAGCGGAGCAGAAGAGATTGTGGGAGGTGTATGGAGAAAGATAGAGAAAGGCTTACATTTGGTTAAATTAAAATCAAATGTAAGCCTTTTGATAAAACAGAACTTGTGTTCGGCAACACTACGTGATATAATAAAAACAGTTAGAGAAAATGAAAAATGAATAGTTGATATTGTTCGTCCCATCGAATATAATTAATGGGAAAAGAGGTAAGTATAATGGGATACATGACAGCGAGCCAAGCAGCAGAAAAATGGAATATTTCACAAAGAAGAGTTCAAATTCTTTGTTCACAAAATAGAATAGATGGTGTATTTAAACTTGGTGAAAATTGGGCAATTCCAGATAATGCTAAAAAACCAATAGACAATAGAAAAAAAGGAAATAAATAAAATGAAAAATAATAAATTAGTTGCAATAGATTTATTTTGTGGTTGTGGTGGATTTTCATATGGTTTTCAACAAGCTGGATTTGATATGGCATTGGGAATTGATATGTGGAAAGATGCAACAGTTACATATAAGCATAATTTCCCAAATGCGTGTGTAATAAATGAGGATATTACAAGTATTTCATCAGATGATATATTGTCAAAACTTAATATGAGTGCAGACGATATAGATGTAATTATTGGGGGACCACCATGTCAGGGCTTTTCTGTTTCTGGAAAACGTATGATAGATGATCCGAGAAATAAATTATATAAATCTTTTGTGGGATTAGTGGATGAAATTAGACCTAAAGTGTTTGTTATGGAGAATGTACCGGGGTTAATAAGGCTATTCGGAGGAAAAGTGAAAGAACAGGTTTTATATGATTTTTCTTCATTAGGATATAGAGTTAAAGTACAGCAATTATCATCAGATGATTATGGAGTTCCGCAACAAAGAAAGAGAGTGTTTTTTGTAGGAGTAAATGAGAAAAAAATACCACCAAATGTAAAGTTTGAATTTCCTAAGGCAGAATATGGAGACGGAAAGAAACCATATATTACATGTAAAGAAGCTATTTCTGATCTAGATTTTGTACCAGATGATGTATCATTAGGTGAAAATATAGCATATAAAATTCCAGCACAATCAGAATATCAGAATTTAATGAGGAAAGATAGCGATAGCATAAAAAATCACTCGATAACTATACACAAAGAGCAGACGAAAAAAATAATTGCTATGGTTCCAGATGGGGGAAATTACAAAGATTTACCAATAGAGTTGCAGAATACGAGAAAGGTTCATATAGCATGGACAAGAATGAATAGTGCGAAGCCTTGTTTCACAATTGATACAGGACATAATCATCATTTTCATTATAAGGAAAATAGAGTTCCAACTGTAAGAGAATCGGCGAGAATTCAGTCTTTTCCAGACAAATTTGAATTTATTGGTATAAAAACAAGTCAATTAAAGCAAGTAGGGAATGCTGTTCCACCATTGATGGCAAAAGCTATTGCAAAACAGGTTATCAATGTAATACGAGAGGAGTGATTACATGTATAATAGATTAAATCAATATAGATGCATAATTATCAGGGGAAAGTCACAAAGAGAGATAGACGATTTATTGCCTGCTTATGCGAAAGTAATAGATGATATAACGCCATGTGAGGAAGAAATCTTTGCTCATAAATTCAATGAATTGCTCTCACCATATTTATCGGCAGACAAAAGAATTAAGAAAACATTGGATAATCATAGAACGGAAATTGCGGGGAAACTTTTTGGAATGTATTATTTAGAAGATGATGGATATGTGTATGCGTCTGACAGAACAAAAAAGTTTTTGAAAGATAATGATCAGCCAGCATTTTTTAAAGATTTATGCTATAAAATGCAATTTCCAAATGGTATGCAAAAACCGCAAACATTTCAGCCATTGTTAGATAATCGGATTTGTATTAGACCAAATTCTTTTGTTTTAAGAGTATTGCAGTTGGCGTCATCGAAGCATATGGTATTAACTAAAAAAGAAATTGGATATTATGTTTTAAATTCATTAGATGTACTTCGTGGAGTTGCTGTACCAGAAGAAGTGATAGAGGCAATTGAAAACGATAGAAAACAAGGAATTGTTAGAAAGATAGAGACAGAAGGCAAAGCCTTATCATATAACTATCAACATATTAATGAACAAATAAACTATTTGGAATTGGCAAATCTAATTTATACAAACAGTGTAGGTGAAGTGTGGTTAAATGAAAATGAACATGATACAATTCAGATTTTTTCGTCTGATTGGAATAAGAAGCCTGAATTCGATGTATATGCGTATGATTTATCAACGCCAGAAGGGCGTAAGTACTTCGAAAGAAAATGGATAGTATATTTTGGCAGATTAAGTGACAAAGCAAATGAATTTGAGACAACAGCTAGAGCATTAGGGGTAGCAGAAGAGTTACCAAAGAAAAAAGAAACGAAAGGTCAAACGACTACTGAAATTGGAGATGAGGGTGAGGCATATGTATTTGAATATGAAAAGAATAGAGTATACACATTCAATCCACGTCTCGTAAATAGGGTTTTATCATTGGGAAAGACAAAAGGTTTAGGGTATGATATTCAGTCTGTGGTGGCAGAAAAAGGAAATAAATCAGATTTTGCTAAATATATTGAGGTGAAATCAACTAAGAGAGTGACCGAACCAAATTTGAGTGATGCATACTGGATGGATACTCTTAATATTACAAGAAATGAATGGATTGCAGCACAGCAACATGGTGAATTTTATTGCATTTATAGGGTCTATTTTGTAAGAGGACGCATAATAATGTATGTTATAAATAATATACATCAAAAGCAGATGGATAATAAAATTGATGTTGTGCCATTAACGTATAGAATTGATTTTGGAAAAGATGCTATAGATAATATAGTGATAGAGGAGGTAAAGAAAGATGTTTAAAGTTGTTTCTTTATTTTCAGGTTGCGGAGGAGCAGACCAAGGGATAATTGGCAATTTCATTTTCAATAAGAAAAAATATGAACGACTTCCATTTGAGTTAGTATATGCTACTGATATTGATCAAAAAGCATTAAATTCGCATATGAAGAATTTCAAATGTGAAAATGTCGTATGTAAAGATATATGTGAAACTAAATCAAATGAAATTCCAGATTGTGATATTATAGTTGGAGGATTTCCTTGTCAGTCTTTTAGTACGGTAAACCCTACAAAAGATCCGTTTGATGATAGAGCAAATTTGTATAAACAAATGGTACGTGTGGTAAAGGATAAGCAACCTAAGGTATTTATAGCAGAAAATGTAAAGGGAATGATGACCTTGCATAAGGGGCAAATCTTTAATAGAATAATAAAAGCGTTTGAGGAAGTAGGTTATACAACATATACCAAATTATTTAATGCGGCAGATTATGGTGTTCCGCAAAAAAGGGAAAGAGTAATTATTGTTGGAATTAGAAATGATTTGAATGACATAATGGAATATGAATTTCCTAAAGAAACAAATAAAAATAATTGGGTGCCATTGTCTGTTGCAGTTCCCAAGCTAGCAATTGAACAGGAAAAGTATTATTTTTCAGAGAGAGCAGTTCAGGGAATGAAAAATGCAAAGAATAATATGAAGAGAGGATTGTATCAAGATTTAGATAAGCCTTGTTTGACTGTTACAAGTCATCTTGCAAAGGTGAGTTTAAATTCAAGAGATCCGGTACTTTTGGTAAATCCTGAAAAGGAATTATATCGAAGATTTACACCATTAGAGGCAGCTAGAATCCAATCATTTCCAGATAAATTTATATTTGCAGGAAGTGAGACAGATGCTTATAGACAAATAGGGAATGCAATTCCGCCTGTAATGTTTTGGCATATATCGAATTCAATTAGGAAATATTTAGAGATAGCGGAAATAGCAGAGCAGAAGGAAGCAATTTAAGGAAAAGGAGATTTATCTCAAGTAGAGAAAAAACTGATTTAGTACAACAATACATTAGTTGAAACATATAGAAAGGTAGGAAAACATGGCAGAGTATCCATATTTAAGAAGTAATAAGAATTTACCACAAATTTTCGAAAAAATAAGAACAGCAGCAAAACCTCCAAAATTTACAATAGCATTTGTAAAACAACTAGGATTTACTAGTTCAAATGATGCAGCATATCCATCACTATTAAAAAAACTAGGATATTTGATGGAAGATGGAACACCAACAGCGTATTATGATGATTTGAGAGATTCGGGTACGATGGGAAGATCGTTAGCATCAAGAATACGAGAACTTTATAGTGAATTATTTGTAATTAATACAAAAATTAATGAGGCGAGTGAAGGAGATATAAAAGGTGCAATTAGTAGAGTGACAGGAAAGGAAGCTAAAGATGTTACGAGCATTGCATCTACATTTAGAGCATTATGCGGATTGGCAGATTTTTCTGAACCGACAGAGACAGTTCAAGAAATAGCACACAATTTTGAAGAAAAAACAGAAGCTATAGATGATGAATCGACAAATAATGTTAATAATATTATTACACCAGATTTTCATTACAATATACAAATACACTTACCAGCGACAACAGATATATCAGTATATAATGCAATATTCAAGAGTATAAAAGAGAATTTACTTTCTTAGGTGGTGTGATAAATGGAAACAATGGAAAAGTTAAAGGAATTTACATTTAATGCTATGTTATTGGAAGATACTCTATTTGCTATGCAAAAAACAGGGATTCCAGTGAAAGAAGGGATACAACAAACACCAGTAACTAGAGTTATAGAGAGTGATTTTAGCCCAATAATATGGCAACAAGCACTAGAGATGTCTTCGGTTTATGCAATGATATATTGTATAGAAAATACCCTAAGAAATTTTGTTGTTGATCGTCTCTCAGAAAGATATGGTTTAGATTGGTGGGAATCATGTGTTTCAAAAAACATAAAAAATGCGGCTCAGAAGTTAAAGGCATCGGAGGAAAAGAATAAATACCACTCATCAAGAGGAGATTCACCTATTCATTACACAATGTTGGATAATTTGGCACAGATAATTACAAGTAATTGGGAGGAATTTGCTGATATTATTCCTAACCAAGCGTGGATTGTTTCAAGAATGGATGATTTAACGATGTGTCGCAATGTAATTGCACACACAGGAATATTGCCGAAATATGAAGTTGAACGAATAGAGAGTATCGCAAGGGATTTTATTAGTCAATTGGGATAGATATAATTATCTATTATCCTAGATTATTGAATTCGGAGTAAAGGATATTACTAATTTACAATATCATAAGGCGGATCGTATTATATCTTTGTATGTGCTATTTGGAAAAAATGAAAGGAAAAACTAATAATACTGCCCAAACTATACAAGATATTATGAAACGAATATCTGGGTAATATTTTAAAACACTAGGAAAATATAAAAATGATGAATTGATAAATAAATTTCTTGATTATGTGGGCAAGAAAATATGAGTATCAATATTATATTGGACAAATGATGATTAATTGCATTTTGAAGTATTTTGTGATTTATCAGAAAGGTATCAATAAGCCTTTGAGAATTAGGTGTAGTATGTAGATTTCTTACTGTTTCATCAAAAGCAATGTCAATTCCGTTCTTGTATTGGTTGGAGTAAGCAAAGTGTTTTTTCATAATGATACCCAAAGAGGACACTATAGAAAAATCAATTAAAAATAGAAAACATTTGCTTCCCAATATGTGACCAATAATTAAAAGGGAAACCCCTCACACATGAAAACAATCATCAAACCATTAATTACTTATGATTTTGTGATATCTATAGTTTTGTTCCACTATATCATAGAAGAAAATCTTACTCCACAATAAAATTATAAAACAACACACAAACCAAAAACAATAGAATTACTGCAATGATAACAGGTGTCCATTTTTTCGTAAAATCGGCACCCTTTTCTGTAATTGCATAGTCCGGATGTTCTGCTGAAATCATTAAGTTTACAGGAGCATCAATGGACAAATTCAAAAAATCATTTCTGGAGTAGCCCTGGCTGATATCGGTCTGGTAGGTCTGACCGTTATATACATATTCGGCTATGATAGAACGCGCTCCGTCGGTATCGACATTTTTTTTGATAACTTTTCCTGTAAGCCGGATTGGCTGATTTAAAATTGCATTATTTTTGCGCATGGTAACAATTAAATGAATAATATAGCATTTGTGTTTTTTTTAAACAATGTTAAAATAAATAAGGGTTTGCAGAAAGTTAAAAAAATTCTATAAAATTGATGGATTTATGTGTATAATAGGAAACGGATTTCAAACGTGAGAGAAGAACGGGAATGAAATGGACTGATGCAGATGCCGGAATCGGATGTGCAGCAGTAGAATAAAAAAGATAAATTAGGATAATAAGAAAAATTTTATGTTAAAAAGATAAAGGTTGGAGGATACAAATGCAGTCTGTTACGATAGAAGAGTTAGAGACACAAAAGGAACCATTTATAGTGGATATCCGGACAGAGGATGATTACAAAAGAGGTTCCCTGCAAAACGCAATCAATATTCCGATGGCTCAGTTGAAGGAGAGAATGGCTGAACTGCCAAAGGATAAAACAATATATCTTCTCTGTCATACAGGGGAACGAAGCGTTGATTATGTGGAAATGCTGGATGATGCAGGATATGATGCGGTCAATATCAGCGGTGGATATCGTTCCTTTTTGCGGAAGCAGTTGTCGTTGATGGTGCAGGATGAGGATTTACAGACAAGAACGAAAGAAATTGAAAGAACCATTATAAAAAGGTACCGGAAATCAATCTGGAGACCGTTTATTAAGGGAATTCAAGAGTATGATTTGATTCAGGAAAATGATAAAATTGCAGTCTGTATATCCGGTGGTAAGGATTCCATGCTGATGGCGAAGCTTTTGCAGGAATTACAACGCCATGGAAAATTTCATTTTGAACTGGTATTTTTGGTAATGAATCCGGGATACAATGCCGATAACTGGAAAATCATTGAAAACAATGCAAAGGTATTGGGGATTCCGCTTACTGTATTTGAATCAGACATTTTTGATGTAGTGGCAGATATTGAACAAAATCCGTGCTACCTTTGTGCCCGCATGAGAAGAGGACATTTATATGCACATGCAAAGGAATTGGGTTGTAATAAGATTGCGTTAGGGCATCATTTTGATGATGTGATAGAGACCATTTTAATGGGTATGTTATACAGCGCCAAAATTGAGACAATGATGCCAAAATTGCACAGTAAGAATTTTGAAGGAATGGAATTAATCCGTCCGATGTACTTGATTAAGGAAGAGGCAATTAAAACATGGAGGGATTATAACAAATTACATTTTATCCAATGTGCCTGCCGGTTTACGGAAAATTGTGCAACCTGCGGTGGTGGAAGAGGCTCAAAGCGGGATGAAATGAAAGACCTGATTGCACAGTTTCGGAGAACCAGTGATGTGATAGAAACGAACATCTATAATAGTGTGAGAAATATTAATCTGAAAACGGTAATCGGATATCATAAAGGGGATGAGAAGTATTGCTTCTTAGATGATTATGATGATCCAAAGCCGAATCAGATATTCTAAAGTTATTGATGTTGATAATAAAAGACAGCCAGCTGCGTGCGATCACGCAGCTGTAATTTTTCTAAGATGGAACTTAAATAATTACGGATGGTTCCCTCGCTTAAATATAGTTTTGTTGCAATTTCCCGGTTGCTAAGACCTTCGGCAACAAATGTAATAATCTCATATTCTTTATCGGTAATATCAAAAGCGGTGTAATCAAATCCGGTATTGTTTTTGATAAGCTCCGGTATCTTGGAAATGATTTCATCCCCATACACATTTTGTCCGGAATATACCGCATGAATGGCAGGAACAATATGTGCATAATTTTGTTTGATTATATATCCCTTTGCACCGTACTCCAAAGCTTTTACAATATATTCATCATCGACAAAGGTGGTCAAAAACAGAATCTTTGCATCGGGAAATTCCTGTAATACTTCCCGCAGGGCATCGGTACCGTTCATTCCCTGCATTCGGATATCCATTAACAATACATCCGGGTGATAGGTTCGATACAGAGGAAGTGCATCCGCTCCGTCATTTCCGATTGCGGTAATTTCGATATCCGGTTCTTTTTCTAATATAATTTTAAGAGACATGCTTACAAGCTGGTCATCATCAATGATTACTACTTTCAAGATTCTCCTCCTTTGGTATGGAAATAAAAATACGGAATCCCTCATCCGTCTGAATACGGAAGATACCGTGCAGTGCATCCACACGGGACTGCATATTGGCAAGACCGATTCCTTTGTTTGGCAGCTGTGGATTGTCCGGTATGATATTTCCGTTATCTTCAATTAACAGTTGGTAAAATCCGGGATGTTCCCGTACTATGATTTGGGCATGTGTTGCATTGCTGTGTTTTTCTATATTATGAAGCCCTTCTTTTGCAATTGCAAGAAAACAGTATTTAATGTTTTTCGGAATTTTCTTTCCTGCGTCATATTCTAACTTTACCGGACAAAACGAAAAATTATTAACAACTTCCTGTAGTGCAGGCTCTAAATGAATGGATTCGTCATGAAGATCGTGCACACTGTTTCGGATACTGTCCATAGCGGTATTCAGGGAATGATTGAGGTTTTCAAGAATTGGTTTTGTAGTGTTGTCATCGGTAATCGTAAGCAGGGCACCTACCTGTAAGATGGAGCGGGATAACAGATGTCCGACATTATCATGAATTTCCCTTGCAATACGGTTACGTTCCTTTAAGGTTGCAATGTAAACTTCATTATCCTGACTTTCCTGCAAAATTCGATTATGCTCGGAAAGGATCATTTCTCTTTCCGTATTCTCATCCTGTATTTTAAATAAATCTGTTGCCTGACGATTTGTTTTTGCACTGTGGAACGCCATATAAAGGGATATGAGATACAGGAAAAACGGTATTCCGGTTGTAATATCTTTGCTTATAAAACCATATAGAAATTCTATGAATAATATACCCGGAAACCAAAATTGACTACGGTAAAAATATTGATAGGAAAGATAGGGTGCAAAACAGCAAAAGGATGGATAAAAAATACCGGGAATCAACATAAGAAAACCGGGAATAAATTGCTGCTTTTCTTTTTTTAAGGCAAGTGTAAAGCATTGCAATACCAGTGCCAGTAAAATAATCAGCAAGGTGGAAGCTGTAAAGTTTTTGTAAGGATATGATAACAGACATAAAATAAATAAAATCAGTGAATCAATATACTGAAACATGTTCGCCTCCCGTTGATATGACATTTGTCATATGATTTCCTTACATTTTACACTACATTTTCTGTTTTGGGTAGGGTAAGATAGGATTAGAAAAAAAGAAAAGGAGTCTGCTATGGTTGTAGAAATTGAAAATCTGGTAAAACGATATGGAGATCTGGTTGCATTGGATCACTTTAATTTAAAGATTGAAGAGGGAGAGATATTTGGACTGTTAGGACCAAATGGCAGTGGAAAGTCAACCACCATTCACTGTATGCTGTCTTTATTGGAATACGATAAAGGAACCATCCGTATATTTGGGAAAGAAATGAAACCGACAAGCTATGATATCAAAAGAGATATCGGTGTGGTAATGCAAAATGTTGCTGTATTTGATGATTTGACGGTTTATGAAAATATTGATTATTTCTGCGGACTTTATATATCGGATAAGAAAACAAGAAAGCAGTATGTGAAGGAAGCAATTGCATTTGTAGAACTGAAGGATTTTCAAGATTTTTATCCAAAGAAACTGTCAGGTGGCTTACTCCGGAGATTAAATATTGCCTGTGGAATCGTACATAAACCGAAATTAATTATTTTGGATGAGCCAACCGTTGCAGTTGACCCGCAAAGCCGGAATAAAATACTGGAAGGGATACAGGAATTAAATCGTCAGGGTGCGACAATTATTTATACATCTCATTATATGGAAGAGGTTGAACAGATTTGTACCCGGATTGCCATTATGGATAAGGGAAAGAATCTGGCACTTGGAACCAAGGAAGAATTAAAGGCGATGATTGATTTAGGTGAAACCATCAGTCTGGAAATTCTGGAATGGACCGATGAGTTGGAAGAAAAAGTAAAAGCACTTCCGCATGTGACCCGTGTAACTTATGAGGAGCATTTGTTGAAGATTCAGTTTTCAAAAGGAAAACATAATTTGTTGCGGCTGCTGGATTTGTTAAAGGAGTGTGAGGTTGCATTTGGCAGTGTACATTCTACGCAACCCACATTAAATGATGTATTTTTAGAGATTACCGGTAAGGAATTAAGAGATTAGGAGAGGGATTATGCAACATATTTATTATCAGATAAAACGTATGCTCCGGTCAAAATCCATGCTGTTTTGGATGTTAGCGTTTCCAATTATCTTGGGAATTTTGTTCTACAATATGTTTGGAGGAATATCGGAGCTTACCCGGTTTGAAAAAATTCCGGTTGGAATACTGGCTGCGGAGGAGGATAAAAATTTTGTCGATATCATGGAAAGTGTCGAGTCGGATGCCGGCACAAAAATGTTTCAGGTAAAGGTGTATCGGGAAAAGGATAAGGCAATGAAAGCCTTGAAGGATGAAACAATAAAGGGTGTAATTGATTTGTCGGAGGATCGGACCCTTATTGTCAAAGATTCGGATATCTATACATCCATAATCAAGACATTTTTAGACCAGTACCGGCAAAACCAAAAGTTAATTGTGGATACAGCAAAAAAGAATCCACAGGGTGTTTCCAAACTGGTGGTTACGTTATTTGAACCGACAAAAATATCTATTAAAGAAATTCCGTTAAAGGGTGTGGATAAGGATTTATATACACAGTATTTTTACGCATTGATTGCAATGACCTGTTTGATGGCTTCTATGGTTGGATTAAATAACGGATGTGATATACAGGCGGATTTATCTTCCATTGCGGCAAGAAGAAATGTTGCACCGACACCGAAGATGTTGCAGGTTATGAAAGATTTTATCGCTTCTTATATTTTGTGTGCCGGCATTTTGTTACTGGTTTTGTTGCTTTGTATATATGGATTTCATCAGGATTTTGGAAAGAATTTTGCATATATTATGCTTGGAAGTCTGGCGGGAATCTTTACCGGATTGGCAGTCGGAATTTTAATTGCATTATTTGTAAAAGGAAATCGTACAAAAAAGGATGGCATTGTCGTTGCATTTTTTATGATTAGTTCTTTCCTTGGAGGATTGCAGTGGGGAGATATCACATACTATCTGGAGAAAACATGTCCGATTATAAATCGAATCAATCCGGCAACTTTGATTGTCAATGCATTTAAAAGTCTTGCTGTATTTGGAGATGTAAAACAGTATGCGGTGAATGTCGGAACGTTGTTTTTGATTGGTTTTCTTTGTATCAGTATTTCGGTTTGGAAATTAAGGAGGACACGATATGCAAGTCTTTAAGATATGTTCAAAAATATTGTTGAGGTATAAGGGAACCATTCTTCTTTATTTTGGTATTTTTATGGGTGTTGCACTTTTTATGAGTCAGGTTACGAACGGAAACAGTTCTGATTTTGAACAGGAAGTGCTGCAGGTAGGATTAATTGACCAGGATCAAAAATCGTTTGCAAAGGAATTAAAAAATTATTTTGGGGAGCAGATAGAATGGCAGGATATGGAAGATGATGAGGAGATGGCAACGGATGAACTGTATTGGAGAAAAAAAGATTATATTTTAATTATTCCCAAGGGTTTTGAAGAAAGTCTGAATACAGAAAATCCGATGGACTTGTCTGCTATGAAGGTGCCGGGGTACAGTGGCTCCATTTATTTTGAATCCGACCTTACTATGTATTTACAAAAGATAGAGGGTTTGCTGGCATCCGGTGAAACACTTACCGAGGCACAAAACATTATGTGTGATTTGGGAAAGGATGAGACAAAGGTAGAATTGGCTTCCTTTTCCAATGTGAATAAAAATGATAAGACAACCACTTTCTTTTTATATGTGCCATATCTGTTTTTGTCGGTATGTGTATCCGGAATCGGACTGTTGCTTTCTGTCTATAATGAGCAGGAAGTGAAAAGAAGAACGGAATGTAGTTCATTGCCGCTATGGAAGAGAAATCTTGGAGTGTTAATGACTATATTTACCTTTGGCTTGTTGTTTTACCTAGTGGTTCTTATGATTGGAGGGATTCTTTCAAAGGGAACTTTATTAACGGATATCCGTTTTGGGTGGTTTGCAATCAATATATTGGCGATGTTGGTTCTTTCCTTAAGTCTTGGATTTTTTGCGGGAACGGCAGCAAGAAGCCGGGATGCAATTAATGGAATAACAAATGTGATTGGATTAAGCTTCTGCTTTATGGGAGGGATATTTGTGCCGATGGAATTATTCAGTAAATCGGTTGATAAAGTGGCAAGATGGTTTCCGACTTATTGGTATGTAAAATTGAATAATGAGGTTGGTGCATTAAAAGAAGTTACACCGGAATTTGTAAAAGATTTCTGGCTGGAAACCGGAATCATACTGTGTTACGGTCTGTTGTTCTTTGCAATTACATTAATTATAATCGGCAGAAAAAGAAAAACGGTGTAATCCGCTTATAGAGGCTGGTCGTCATCCGATGGAAGATATCTTACAATGTCACAGACATCGCATTGTAAAATCCGACACAAATCATTAATGGTACGAGTGGAAATATCCATGTTATGTTTCAGTCGGTGTAGAGTACTGTGCGACATATGATGCTTATTTGTAAGCGTATACCAATTTTCAGTTGAATTTTTAAGAGTATTCCAAAACGGAGAATAATCTATCATTTTCAAGCTTCCTTTGTTTAATATTCTAAAATTACAATAAGAGATATCCACTTACTTGAATATCTTCGTTATGATGAATAGTGTGGCGGAAAATTACGGATTTTATGTAATTGCATATAATAGAGTAAAAGAACTAGGGGTTTTATATGGAAATAGGACATACAGAACTTGCGATTGTTGTCATTGCTTATCTGGTGGGGATATCCGTCAAAGCCAATCCCAAAATAAAGGATGACTGGATTCCTCCGATTGTTGGAACGGTAGGTGCTGTTTTTGGATTGATTGGTTATTTTCTGGTTCCGGATTTCCCGGCTGAAAATGTATTAAATGCTCTTTCTACGGGGATTGTTTCAGGACTTGCGTCCGTTGGAATCAATCAAACCTATAAAAGATTTTCAAATAAGAAGGGAGAGCAGTTAGATGGCTAAGAAGGTATTTATTGGTGTCGGACATGGCGGCAGGGATTTTGGCGCGGTAAAATATGCGGTGGAAAAGGATTTGAATCTGGTGATGGCTTTGAAGTTTTTCATACAATACACGGAGGCATCGGAAAAACGTTGGCGCAGAATATAGAAGCGGAAGTTAAGAAAATCGGTCAGAACAGCCGGGGTATAAGGGTTCGTAAAAATAAAAACGGGAAAGATTATTATATGTTTATCCGGCAGACGAAATGCCCTGCGGTTATTGTCGAAGGTGTATTTGTGGATAATCAGACCGATTTGGCAATTGCCGATTCCAAACAAAAGCAGCAGGCATTTGGAAGGGCATATGGAAAGGGAATTTTGAAAACCTTGGGATTAAGCGAGGTGACATCCCCTTCGTCGCAAAAAACAGATGATTCCACGTTGTATCTGGTGCAGCTTGGTGCATTTAAGAATCGTAAAAATGCCGAGGCATTGGTGAAGGAATTAAAGGTAAAAGGATATCAGGCAATCATAAAGGAGCAAAGATAAAGAAGGCCCTCATGAAATTTTCATGAGGGCTGCCTTGTTGTATGACTTAATTTTTTATCTGGTCAATTTTGTTGGTTCCGGTTAACGGATAGCTTGTAATGGTGTCGGAGGTTACAATGTATAAATAATCATCAATGTAAACCCCACGGACAGAATCCGTATCATAGGAATTCATGTTTAATTTGTATTTGCCAAGTTCATGGAAACCGTCTGTTTCATCATATTGATAGGTGACAAAATAATTATTCGTGGTATAGTTTTCATCCATAAGCAGTTCCTGATAAAAGAAACCAAAAATATTTTGTTCGGTATCGATCATAAGCGCCTTGTGGTTGTGTTCTGCCGGCGAATAATATGCATTTTCGATTACCAGTTGATTTTCAACCGATACATCCGTTTCGTCTGTAATATTGAACATGGACAATTTTAACCCCTTTGATTCCTGTGTGTCCGGAGTAACTTCTTCTCCGATTCCCAACAGTAAACCGTCGGCGTAAGGATGCAGGTATTCTGAAAATC
The DNA here is from genome assembly GCA_934293575.1 of uncultured Lachnospiraceae bacterium. GTDB lineage: Bacteria > Bacillota > Clostridia > Lachnospirales > Lachnospiraceae > CAG-590. The sequence continues at coordinate 31,399 of CAKQYU010000002.1, forward strand.
CCGGAACCGTAAGTTTTCCGATAATGGTAGGATTTGCCGGGTCCGACAAATCAATGGAGAATAATGGATCGGTATTTTCATAAGTTACCAGATAACCGATATCTCCTAAAAACCGGGCAGAATAAATTTGTTCGCCGGGTGCAATTCCGGATAGCTTACCGGTAAGATTCATATTTTCATCAAAGATATATAATGCATTGATGTCTTCCTTTAATTCCTCCGTTGTATCAGTAGAATCCTCTGTCTGCGGTACTGCAACATCGTCGGTTGTACGCAGCAGACTGATATTGTTTGCCGGAATGGTTGCAACCACACGTAAATGATTTTTATATTCATTTAATGCAAAGTTACCATATAGATAACCGGTAATCACGGAACTGTTACCAACAACAAAATTTCCTTTGTCATAAGAAATCTTAAGGATTTCCGTTTTGGTGGTTTCGTCATAAATCGTTCCATACAGATAGATGGAAGAATCACTGACATAAATATCGCCGCCGTTGGTCGGAACTGCCTTTTTATCAACGGTTTTGAATTTATCCAGGTCGATACTGGTAACAACAAAGGTAGATTCTGCCAAAGGTTCGTCCGAATAATAGATATCTTTACATTCAAGTAAATCATTGTTTACGGATGGCACGTAATTGGTATAAGGCTTCTCGGTAGAAAAATCCATATCCGTAAAATTACTGATGGTATACAGATAGCCATCGGATATACGGGCGCCTGTATATTGACCGGACTGGGTAAAGGTTTTCTTTTGAACCGGATGTTCTTTGTCTGATATATCATAGACAACAATGGTTGTTTCTGCCTCGTGTGTCAGATTCTGAAACAGAAGAATCAGGGAATTTTTATAGAGGAAAAATTCCTTGAAATACACATATGCATCTTTGTCAAAACAATCATTCAGATTTAAGGTGCTTGCCGACGTTAATTTACCGCTTTCTGCTTTGGTAATGGAAAGGGTGTTTACATAGGCATCGTTTTCATAACCGGTTTTTAACTTATAAATGTATTCACCGTCGGTTTTTACAATATCACCTTCATCTATGTTTGTTTCCTGTGTGTTTGTTGCGGAAAAATTTTTACCGGCTGCGGATAAATCGGCAGCACTTAGGGTGTCTAGCGCATCGGCACTTTCTGCTATTGCTGCTTCATTTGCCATTTTTGTTTCAACGGTTGCAAACTGATTATAATAATCATCATATACCTGTTTTAAGGTTTTGTAATAATCTTCGTAGTTTCCCGGCTGGTTTAGATTTGTCTGGTAGGCTAAGTCCGGACTGGTATCTTCTGCAACGGCCTCCTCAGCAGCGTCCATCATTGCGGGTTCGTCTGATTTTTTGGTATTGTTTATATGAAACAGTGTGGTACCTGCACCGTATAAGACAAAACAGGCTGCACAGGCAACAACAAGCTTCGGTATCCATTTCTTCTGCTTTTTTGAAACGGTATTCGTATCGTTATTGGCAGAAGTAACCGATTCATCCAGCATTTTTTTCATATTTTCCGGGGAAATGCTGTCAGGAACCGCAACATTATCCACCTTGCTTTTCAGTTTGTTTATATATTCCTGTTCGTTCATGCAAAATCCTCCTTTATATGTGCTGACATTTTTGTAAGTGCCCGGCTTTTAATGGAACGAATGGTGCCTTCCTTGCTTTTTAAAAGTCCGGCAACTTCTCTGCTCGAATATCCGGCAATGACGATTAAGGATATAACGGTTCGTTCCATCTCATTCAATGTGGAAAAGGCATGACGGATATCCAATTCCTCCGCGTACGGTTTTTCGGCAGCCGCAATATCTTCTGTATCGGCATTGTTTGATAACATTTGCCGGTTGCTGACATAAACCGCCATCTGGCGTTTACATTTTGTTGTTAAAATCTGAAAAATCCATGCTTTAAATTTCTCCGGCTTTTTAAGGTTCTTAATGCCGGAAAATGCATCTAAAACCGTTTCACTGATAATATCTTCTGCATCCTGTTCGTTTCCGAGCATATAATATGCAAAACGATACATATCTTTGTAGTAAAGCTCATATAGTTTGCAAAAGGAATCGGTATTTCCGTTCCGTGCAAGAAGTACATGAGCGGTCAGTTCTTCTTTGTTCAAATACATTCACCTCGCTTTTAATTCATCAGGTCGGGAACCTGTCTGATATATGTGTGTAATAAATTTATAAAAGTGTTGCATGAAAAATAAAAATGCAGACATTTAGTTGTCTGCATGATTGGTTTGCCTTATGTTTTCCAGTTTCCGGACGATTGTTTTCCCTGCAATACTTTCTTTATCGGGAATGGCATCATACAGGGAATTGAATTGTTCTATCCGCTCATGAGAGTAATAGTAGTTTCCCAAAAGTACATAGGTGGAAGAAATGTCGGTACCAATCCGGATACAATATTGGGATATGGCGACAGCTTCTTTTGGAAACTCATCCATAATGCAGTCTGCATACAGAGAAAGTGTACGGATATAGCGGCTGTAGTTTGCATCGGCGGAAGAAAGCTGTTCAAGATTTGCCGGCCCATACCGCTCTTTTAATTCCACATTGGAAACACCGATTAAATTCAACATTTTTGTGTCGGAAAGTTCCTGAAAAATTTTCCGATATTCCACAATCTTTGATTGCATATTTTTATCTTTTAAGGTAATATCAAGAGGTAACTGGTCAAAGGGAATCGTGATATATGGAAGGTTTGATATATCCTGCCTTCTGGTAAAGTTGGCATTTTCCTCTCTTTTTATATAAGAAGCAACGGAATTTTTGTCATTGCCGCGATTCTTACCGGCATTATGCTTAAGTACCAGTCCCAATATAATAATTGTAGGTAATAATAATGGTCTCATAATAGATCCTTTCAGAAAAGAGGTGTAAGAATGTTTAATTTTAGCAATAAAAAAAGAACACGTATTCTAACTTCAATCGTTGCAATCCTGTTAGCAGTCGTTATGGTTGCAAGTCTTGTTGTCACAGCTGTATTTTAAGAATACATTGTCTCTTATCTGGTTAAGTAAAATATACAAAATAAAAAGAGAAAAGTCAATTTCTTAGTAAATTATGACAGTATTGGGGGAAGGACTTGAAAAGCAATCCGATTATGATACAATGACTAAAGGATTGAAAGACAGATTTAACAAATAAAACCATATAAGGATATGATAGAATGAAAAGAAGATTAGCAAAATTAATGGTGTTTATGGCAGTGGCAGGAATCACAGTAAGTATAGTACATATGAATGTTGCTGCAAAGACAGATAACAAGAAGGATGACGGAAAGATATACGATGGCGTATATCTTGACAGTGTATATGTCGGAGGACTGACGAAGGAAGAAGCCGAAACGCAGTATTCGGAATACATTGACGGTATTGAGAATCTGACGGTTACGTTTACTTCCGGTGATGATAAGTTTGTTACAACGTTAGGGGAATTGGATATTTCCGTATCTGCGGAAGATGCGGTTGAACAGGCTTATAACTACGGACGTCAGGGTAATATTTTATCAAGATACAAAGAAATCAAGAATTTAGAGACAGATAACGCAGTTTTGGTTCCGGAGAAAACTGTTGACGAGGATGTGTTGACTCACAAATTGGAGGATGATGCAAAGGATTTGGTAAAAGCTCCGGAGAATGCATCCATTTCCATGGAAAACGGTGAGTTTGTAATCCAGCCGGGTGTAAAGGGAACTGCGGTAGCAATTGATGATACAATCAAAAACTTCAATGACTATATGGAACAGCCTTGGGAGCAGAAACCGGTAGAAGTGGAGGCGGTAATCGAAGAAACCGATCCGGAATATACAGAAGAAGATTTTGCAATGATTGATGATGTGCTGGGTTCTTTTTCTACCAAATATTCAGCAGGTAATTCAAATCGTATCAATAACCTGATTAATGGTACGAATCGTATCAATGGTACGGTTTTGATGCCGGGTGAGCAGTTTTCCGTAAACAAAGGCTTAGGGGAGAGAACCGAGGAGAACGGTTATTCTTCTGCCGGTCAGTATGTAAATAATGAGTTGACAGACGGCGTTGGCGGAGGTATCTGTCAGGTATCAACAACACTTTATAATGCGGTGTTGATTGCAGAGTTACAGGTAGATGAAAGATATCCACATTCCTTAACTGTAAGTTATGTGAAGCTTGGAAGGGATGCGGCGATTGCCGGTGACTATATGGATTTCAAATTTACCAATAATACAAACTATCCGATTTATATTTCCGGTTATGCCGGTGGCGGAAGTGTGTCATTTGCAATCTACGGACATGATGAGCGTGAAGAAGGCAGAACCATTGATTTTGAAAGTAAAACGATTGAAACCTATGAGCCGGATGATCCGGAAGAGATAAAGGATGATACCTTAGAAGAAGGTAAGAGAGTTGTAGAGGAACAGCCTCATACCGGATATTATGTAGAATTGTGGAAAAAGGTATATAAAGATGGTGAGCTGGTAGATTCTTATCTGGTGCCATGGGGAAAGAGCCAGTACTCAAAAACAAATGGTAAGGTTCGGGTTGGAACGAAGAAAGTAGAGACGCCGGCAACACCAACACCAACGGAACCGACAACACCAAGTACGCCGACAACACCAACAACGGAAACGCCGACAACAGAGGCGCCAACAACGGAAGCACCGACGACACCATAAGAGGAGAACGCGTATGAAAACGGGTAAATTACCGGAGCATACACTAAAACGTTCTGTATTATCAACGATAAGATATCGGAATGATAAGATTTCGTCATTACCGGGTATTGGATATGATGGGGCAGTGATGGGCGACATAGTAACAGCTATGAGTTCCACTGCCTTTTGTTATACAGGAAATGAACAGTATGCAATCTGTAATGCAATGAACAACTTAATAGCAGAGGGAGCAAGACCATTTGGTGTTGAAATTGCGGTTTTGTTGCCAGAGCATAGTGAAGAAGCGGATTTAAGAAGAATTATGGACTCTTTGGCTCATTATGCGGAAAAATATCAGATAGGGATACTCGGAGGACATACCGAACTGATTCCATCGGTTCAGTATCCAACGGTTGTTATTACCGCATTTGGAAAGAAGCTATGGGAGAATCAATATAAGAAGGTCACAGCCGGAATGGATATTGTCATGACAAAATGGGTTGGTTTATATGGTGGAGCTCTCTTAGCGGATGTGAAGCGGGAGGAGTTATTGACCAAATATCCGGGAAGTTATATTGACACTGCCAAACAATATATGGAAGAAACGTCTTTGATGCCGGAAATTTCTGTAATGGAGGCTGCAGTCGCGGAACATCCTGATTGCATATATGCTGCGCATGATGTGACAAACGGAGGATTGTTTGGGGCATTGTGGCAGCTGCTGAGCGCCTGTGATTGTGGTGGAACCATGCAGTTAAAAGACATTTATATGAAACAGGAAGTAATCGAAATCTGTGAATATTTTGACTTGAATCCTTACATGATGAATGGACAGGGAAGCCTGCTGATTATCGGAAAAGATGGCAAGGATTTGGTAGAACGCTTTCAGAATGCAGGAATTGCGGCGCATGTAATCGGGAATACAACAAAGGGACCGGATCGAAAGGTAATGATAGGAGAAGAAGAGCGTTTTTTGGTTCCTCCAAAAGGAGATGCATTAAATGTTGTATTTTATGGCCAGAAAATGCAGATATAAAGGAGATTATGATGCAGAATACACGATTAAAGATATTAAAGATGATAGAAAATAATCCAAAGCTGGAAACAAAGGATATGGCAACCATGTTGGGATTGGATGAATCTTTTATTATCAATACAATTCATGATATGGAACAGGAGCAGATTATCTGCGGATATAACACAGTGATTAACTGGGACAAGACAGATGATGAACGGGTTATTGCCCTGATTGAGGTAAAGGTCACTCCACAAAGAGGACAGGGATTTGATAAGATTGCAGAGCGCATTTATAATTATGAAGAAGTTACTTCTTTGTATTTGATGTCAGGCGGCTTTGATATGACGGTTATCATAGAAGGAAAGACCATGAAAGAAGTTGCTCAGTTTGTATCAAGGAAACTGGCTCCGATGGAAGACGTGCTTAGTACCTCTACTCATTTTGTGTTGAAGAAATACAAAGAAAACGGAACGAAAATCGAACAACGCAAGAAAGATGAGAGACAGGTGGTGACAGCATGAGAAATCCTTTGTCAGAAAAAGTAATCCGGATGAAACCATCGGGAATCCGTAAGTTTTTTGATATTGTCAGTGAAATGCCGGATGCTATTTCGTTGGGTGTTGGAGAACCGGATTTTGACACACCGTGGTCCGTGCGGGAAGAGGGCATTTATTCTCTGGAAAGAGGACGGACATTTTATACCTCAAATGCAGGTTTGTCAGAATTGCGGCAGGCAATCTGTGAATATATGGAACGAAGATTTTTGGTCAGTTATGATTTCAAAAAAGAATGTCTGCTGACTGTTGGAGGCAGTGAGGGAATCGATGTAGCACTTCGTGCAATGCTAAATCCCGGAGATGAGGTTATCATTCCGCAGCCTTGTTATGTTTCTTATGTTCCATGTGTGGATTTGGCAGATGGAGTACCGGTAACGATTGATTTAAAAAATGAGAATAAATTCCGGTTGACCGGGGAAGAGTTGGAAGCTGCTATTACGGATAAAACGAAGGTTCTTATATTATCTTATCCGAATAATCCGACCGGAGCAATCATGGAGCGGGAAGATTTGGAGGCAATTGCGAAGATTATTATAAAACATGATCTGTTTGTTATTTCCGATGAAATCTATGCGGAACTGACCTATAACGGCGGTCACGTCAGTATTGCATCCCTTCCGGGAATGAAGGAACGAACCATTGTCATCAGTGGATTTTCCAAGGCGTTTGCCATGACGGGATGGCGGCTTGGTTACGCGTTAGGACCGGCATGTATCATTGAACAGATGACCAAGATTCATCAGTTTGCAATTATGTGCGCACCTACAACAAGCCAGTATGCAGCGATTTCGGCAATGCGGGATTGTGATAAAGATGTGGAGCATATGCGGGAATCTTATGACCAGAGGAGAAAATTCTTGCTGAATGAATTTAAGGAGATGGGATTGCCATGCTTTGAACCGCAGGGCGCATTTTATATGTTCCCATGTATCAGGAAATTTGGATTGACTTCGGAAGAATTTGCAACACGTCTGCTGCATTCCAAGAAACTGGCAGTTGTACCGGGAGATGCATTCGGTGAGTGTGGGGAAGGATTCCTCAGAGTTTCTTACGCATATTCGTTAGATGAGTTAAAGGAAGCAATGGGGCGCATCCGGGAATTTATAAAAGAGTTATCAATAGAAGAATAGAGAAAACAAACAGGGCAGCCGTTCCGTTGTGGGATGACTGCCCTGTTTTTGTGTTTAGTTTATTTCCTGAATATGGCTGAATGACCATGCGTGGATATTGATTTCAATGATTGCCGTGCCACAGTACTCACAAAATTTAGCGCCCAAAGAAGAAATCGGAGCACCGCAGTTTGGACAGTTTAATCCAAGTGCATTGTCAAGCTCATTTTCAATTTTGTCACGATCCTGGATATAGATTAAATCCGTATTGTATTTGGTCTGGTATTTGTATACCTTATCCCCACTGACAACCTGACCGTCCTCATTCGTAATATAGTGAAAACATTCCAATGCTGACTGGAAAGTTATGATACAACGCCCCGCGGTCTTCCGGTATTGGTTAATTTCTGTCCGATGGATTTTGACACTGTCAAAGTGTTCTTTCTGTCCGTTGGAATTGAGCATTTCAATGTGATTTTCCAATTGCTGTTTTAACTCGGTATTGCCATCTTGTAAAATGGTGGTGTTAGCGGCAGTAACGGCTCTTAAATAAGAGGTCAGAACATTGTTTGCCCGCTCCTTCATTTCGTTATACTCAAAATCCGGAAAGTCAGAACTGATTTTCGGTAACAAAAGACTGGTCATAGCGGAAACGGATTTCGGTGTTGTCGCGTATTCCTGTTTCATTTGTGTTGCAGCCTGTGTGATATCGGATGTTCCAAACAAACTCAGTGAGGTTTGTCGTATTTTTCTCCGAATCTGACTGTAGGCATAATAAATGATTCCTATGATTGCCAGAATTAAAACTAATATAACGATAATTGATATAATTGTAAATTTCATATTTTTGATTCCTTTATTATCTTAATACACCCAGATAGTACAAAATGGCAATGATTACAATAATGGCAATTACGGTAATAACAACCTTCGGTACAGAAATAGGTGTTTTGCCGGAGATTTTACCGGTCTGACCATTTACCATAAACTGATACACCTTGTCATTGTATTTGAAGTTGGAAATCCATACAGGGAGTAACAGATATTTGTATGTAATATTATTAAAACTCGTTGTAAGACGTACATTTCTTGTTCTGTCTGCACGATGGTCTTTGCGGATTTTATCGGCTACATGATTGTTCAACTTGGAACGGATGGATTTCATGGCAATAGCCCATGCATCCTTTAATCCGACAGAATATCGTTCCGCAGCAAAACCCGCAATATATTCCGGTTTGTAGGCTTTATTCTTGGCAGTGTCAAATGGTTCTAACGCCCTCAAGATATGTTTGTCCTGGTCTCCGGTAGCGGCAACCAATTCGTCATCAATAAATTCGTTGTATTTTCCACTTGTCTGATGCCATTCTGTTTCTACATGTGTATTACCGTTCCGGTCTTTTTTTGTATGGTCGATTCCGTATTCACCGGAATAGGTAGAATAAGTCTGTGTATCGAAAGTCCAATATGGAAGATAGATTCCCTTAAAACGATCCGGTTTTGCACTGTTTTTGGCAAGCTTCGGACAGAAGAACTTTTTCTTGATCCATTTATGAAATAATTCGGATGCCTGTTTATCTGAAATCGAAAAAGGAACTACGCCACCCGGTGCAATGGTGTCCACATCGTTTTGATCCATAACCTGATTGGAACCGCAAAATGGACATACGGCTGAGGTCTGAAGGGCATCATAAATCGATTCTGCTCCACAGGATTTGCATAGTACGGTTTTAGTCTGTACACCCCAGTCTTTGTTTGCGGTAAATTCTGCGGTGTTGAAGTCAAGTTCCTGTGCTTTTTTGGGGGTGTTTTTCTCCGTCTTAATGGCTTCTTCATATCCACAGTATGGACAGTGTAAGTTACCGGTTGCAGGGTCGAAATCCATAACACCCATACATTGAGGACATTTTTTGTCGGTCTCTTCTTTTGTTTCGACAATGTTCATATTAAATTCATCCATGCTATTTCCCTCTCATATGAAAAACAAAGATGGCTTATGTAGGTACATAAGCACATCTTTGCGTAATTTCTTATTATTGAATATCGTTATCGTCAAATACGTCTCCGCATTCCGGACAGAATTTAGGAGGATTGTATGGATCTTCCGGAGTCCATCCGCACTTGTCACATCGATATAACGGAGCAGCGGCAGGTTTCTTCGCACCGCAGTTCTGGCAGAATTTACCCTGATTTACCGCACCACACGAACAGGTCCAGCCGACAGGTGCTTCCGGTTTCTTTGCACCACAGTTCTGGCAGAACTTACCGGTGTTGCTTGTACCGCACGAACAGGTCCATGTGTCCGCAGCCGGTGCAGGAGTTGGAGCAGCCGGAGCCGGTTGTACAGGAGCCTGCGTTGGAGCAGCCTGTTGTTGCTGTTGCTGAGCAGCCTGCATTGCAAATAAATCATTTGCATTCATACCGCCGGCCTGAGCAGCCATATTCATTCCCGCAAATGCCATCATAGGTCCGGTAGCCGTATTGGATGCAGCAGCCTTCATTGCCTCTGCCTGAGCGGTTACCATAGTGGCAGCAGCCATTCCTGGATTACGCATAACAGCTGTTTTTTGTAAATCTTTAATCATCTGTTCATCTTCTTCGGATGCTTTGATGGTCTTGATTGCGAAGGAAACAACACGGATACCGCGAAGGTTACCCCATGTTTCCGATAATTCATTATTCAATGCAGCTGATAATTCTTTTGTGTGAGCAGGAACCGCGCTGTAACGGATACCCATAGCTGAAATTTCAGCAAATGCAGGCTGTAATGCATTCTGTAACTCACTCTTTAACATTCCGTCAATCTGGTCTCTTTTGTACTCGCTGGTTACGTTTGCACATACATTTGTGTAGAACAGAATCGGGTCAAAAATCTGGAAAGAATACTGACCGCTGCAACGGATTGAAATATCAACGTCTAATCCAATATTTGTATCAACAACTCGGAACGGAACCGGATTGGCTGTACCAAATAAGTTGTTCGGAATTTCTTTTGTGTTAAAGAAATATACTCTCTGGTCTTTGCCGGTATCTCCACCGAATGTAAAACGCTTTCCTATCTGGGAGAAGGTTTTGCCAATGTTATCACCAAGATTACCTCTTAATAAACTTGGTTCAGACGAGGTGTCAAATAAGAATTCTCCGGCCTCAGCACAAAACTCTACAACCTTACCCTGATCAACAATAATCATACACTGGCCTTCGTTGACCGCAATAACGGAACCGTTTGAAATGATATTATCATTACCGTCATTCTTTGTACCGAACTTGCCCTGTGTACGTTTGTGTCCCTTTACTACCAATACATCTTCCGGAAGAGAATCACAATAAAAATACTCTTTCCACTGATCTGCCATAACACCATTAATGGCACCACCAATTGCTTTAATTAATCCCATATTTTTCTCCTTTTCCAATAAAAATTCGGCAGGTGACTGCAAAAATAACCGGTTAATACTCCCCCTGATATTCCCGCAGATGCCTGTTAAAAAAATGATATATGTATATGAAAATCCCTTACTATGTATATGAGAAAAATAAGGAATATTCACACATTTTTATTATACATATTTGGTCGAAAATTGTCTATTGTTATTTGGGGTAAAAATGCTTCTTAGAAAAATGAAAATATGGTATAATTTTTTAAAATCGACTACAGGTAAAATAAGATAGGTATGGGTATAAAGATGCAATTAGAAAAAAACAAAGAATATATTATTACAATTGATGACATGGGAAATGACGGAGAAGGAATCGGTCATATGGATGGGATGGCTGTATTTGTAAAGGATACGGCACCGATGGACGTTGCAAAGATTAAGATTACAAAAGTAAAGAAAAATATGGCATACGGAAGGTTGGTTACGTTGTTAGAACCATCACCATACCGCATAGAGCCTGTCTGCCCGCATGCAAGAAGGTGTGGCGGATGCCAGATTATGCATGTCGGTTATGAGAAACAGTTACAATGGAAACAGGAAAAGGTTCTTAATTGTCTGAAAAGAATTGGCGGGGTAAAGGATGCCGAAAAGAAAATGGAACCGATTATCGGAATGGATGCCAATCATGGAAATCAATCGGATGTGCCGTCGTATTTAAGATACCGGAATAAGGCACAGTTTCCGGTTCGAAAGGGAAAAGATGGGGAAATCCGGATTGGATTTTATGCAGGAAGGACGCATGATGTAATTGATACGGATGTCTGTTATCTGCAAAACGAAATCAATGATGAGATAATTAAAAAAATGCGTGCGTTTATGAATGCCTATCAGGTCAAACCATATGATGAAGCAAGCGGGAAAGGTCTGGTTCGGCATATTCTGACCCGTGTCGGAAGAAAGACCAGAGAGGTTATGCTTTGCTTAGTTCTCAACGGAAAAGAATTAAAGGGAAAGTGTGAGGGAAAATACACGAATGTTGAACGGCAGCTGGTGGAACAAATGAAAGCGGTAGCGGGAATGACGAGCATTTCCATCAATATAAATGAAGAAAATACAAACCGGATTCTCGGAAGCAGGGTACGGACAATATGGGGAAAGGACAGCATTACCGATTATATCGGTAATGTAAAATATCAGATTAATCCATTGTCATTTTATCAGGTAAATCCGGTACAGACGGAGAAACTGTATGCGAAGGCATTGGAGTATGCCAACCTTCAGGGTAATGAAACCGTATGGGATTTGTATTGCGGTATCGGAACCATTTCGTTATTTCTGGCACAGAAGGCAAAAAGCGTATATGGAGTTGAAATCGTACCGGAAGCAATCGAAGACGCAAAGATAAATGCAAAGCTCAATGGATTTGATAATGTGGAATTTTTTGTTGGTAAGGCAGAAGAAGTTCTTCCTCGGGAATATGAAAAAAATGGGATTTACGCGGATGTCATAGTTGTAGACCCGCCGAGAAAGGGTTGTGATCCGGTTGCAATTGAAACAATGCTTCAAATGCAGCCGAAGCGAATCGTGTATGTCAGTTGTGACCCGGCTACATTGGCAAGAGACGTCAAGCTGCTTTGTGAAGGCGGATATGAATTGGAACGGTTTTGTCCGACGGATATGTTCCCGATGAGCGGGCATTGTGAGACGGTTGTCAAATTGTTCCTCAAAAAAGATACATCTAGGATTTGAAGTGATTATGGAGCCGGGCGAAGGACATTATTATTTACCAATGCTCCTACAAACCCATAAATTAGACATTTGTAGATTTTTATGAAGAACTGGAATTTAAGAAATTATATAAATATTCAGTACCATTTTACTTTGAACTAGAGAAAAGAAAAGCTATTAATGATATATTAGTTGAAAAAGGGATTGTTTTCTTTGATAAAGAAAAGTTCACAACGGATTACGTGATAGATAAATCCTTAAAAGAAGCTAAACCAATGGCTTTAAAGGTAGCTGGCAAGTATTTTATAAAGTTTGTATTACAAAAGGTGTATGTTCAGCAAGAGTCATATGAGCAGAGAAAAGAAGAATTTCATAGGAAATGTTAAAACAGAGAATTTAAGATTAATTGAGTAATCCCAAACGAATAGTAAGTGGTTGGAATCAAACCTCCAAGTCTACAACAGACTTGGAGGTTTTTTTGCCCCTTTTCTCCCCCTCCCCTTATCTTATTTCAAATATTAAACTTTCTATTTTTAGAAAATATTTTTCTCTTGATTAAGGAGGATTTTTATCTTCAAAAGGCGGCAAATCCATACAAAATCACCGTAAAAAGTGCAAATTTCGACGGTAAAAATGCAAAAACCGACGGTCCTATTGAATTTGAAAAAAGAATTGGATATAGTAGAGAAAATAAAAGGATATAAGGTCCTTCATTTGAAATTTGACGGGTTTTGATATTTGGAAGGTATGGGTACAAATGTGAAAAAAGTAGTAAGAAATATATTGTGTGTGGCAGGGGTAATAATCTTATTAGTGCTAAGTAGTATTGGGGGCATATGTATTGAACGTAACCACCAAGAAACTTTGGAAATGCAAAAGGAGCATATATCTACAATTGCTGTTATAAATATGGATGATGGTATAGCAATGGGAGAAACGCAAACCAATTATGCAAGTCAGCTTATAAGTTTTCCAAGTGATGATTTTACGGTAACTGGATTGGCTGATGCAAAGGCGGGTATAGAAAATGGCACCTATGCTGCTTACATTGTAATACCGGAAACCTTTTCGGCAACCGTTACATCCATTGAAAATGAACCGAAAAAGGTAACAATAGGCTATCAGTACAATGAAAAGCTGGATGAAGAGTCAAAATTGCAGGCAATTAATGACATAAATGCTTTTATTAATTTGCTGAATTCCAATGTTGCGTATATGTATATGGATGCAATATTGGCAGAATTCCATCAAGTTCAGGATGATTCAGAAACAATTCTGTCAAATGATAATACGGAATTGGAACAATTGGCTAATGTGGATGCGGCACAGTTGATTGTAGCAGCTGAACCTGTAGAAGAGGCTGTTGTAGAAAATGATATTAAGCCGGTAGATTTAACTGCGTATACGGAACAAAATAAAAGTTTATTGGAATCTATGTTGTTAAGCTATACGGAAGCAACCCAAAAGGGGAAAGAAGATTATATATCCATACAAGATACGAATATAGAGGTAGGAACGGCTAAAGATAATTTCTTTTCAACCTATCGTACAGTTGTTGAAGATAGTATTTCGGGACAGGATAAATTGTTAGTGTCAGGCAGGAACAATCTTGCATATGCAGTTGGTTCTTATAATCAGGATATTGATGTTAAGAGAGAAGATGCGGAACAAATTGTAGAGAAAATTGTAAAGGAACAGATAAACTGCAATCAAACGGAAGCAGATCAGCAATTGGAGGAACTGCTTCAAAAGACGAATCAAGACAATTACAAAAAATTGTATAACTTACAGAATGCATGGGAAGATACATATGAAAAAATGAAGGGAGATGTAGAGAAAAATCTACAATTTCAATTAGGAAACACAGATGATAGTACGGACAAAACATTGGAGAATTTAATTGTAAGTGCATATACGCAGGGTTTGAATGATGGTTTGGATGTTTTGAATAATGATATTGAACAACGAAATGGTGAAGGAGAAATTACGGCAAGGGATATCCAAGGTATTATCGCAAATTATAAAAATACGAATTCATTACAGAATACTGCCGAATGTGAGAATCAAATAAACGTATTAAAAACGAAATTGGCAACCAATTTGAGGAATATACATATTGATTGGGAAAGGCTGAATACGGATATTCCCACAATAGATGAAAATGCATTGGAAAATAGAGAGGCAGAGGATAAGAATCAGAAGACGGAAACAGATGTAGAAGAAAAAACAGATGGAGGGGACGAAACGGAGAAATCCGAGGATGAAGAGAAAAAACCTCAAATTATTCTGACAAAGATTAATGATGAACAGATTGCTGATGATACAGAAATGATTCTTGATTTATTCAAAATGAAATCGGATTCAGAAGAAATCAATCAGATAATACAAACATATTTTGTTGATGCGTTATCGGAAGAAAATGAAAAACAGATGAAGCGCTTATCCAATGCAGAGCTGCAACTAAGCCAGAGTATGGATAATTATGAAAATAGGTTGGTTACATATGATCCACTGAAATATATAGAGAATGCCAATCTGAATGTATATTTAAATGATATAGAAACAAATGCAGGAGAAATGCTTGATGTTGTGGAAGAAAATAATTCGGCCTATATGCTCTATGCTACAGAAATGTACACAAATACAATGGAGCATACAACATTGTTAGAAGGTTCATTTGATGAAGCAAACAAACAGACAACAACAAATGTTGAAAATTGTATTAATGATTTGACGGCATCCAGAGAAGAAGTAAACAATCAAAATGTAGGTATGTTAGAAGGATTTACGGATTCATTGAAATATACAAGAGTGGAGAGTCAGGGAAATGCAGAGGTTTATGACTATATTGTCAATCCGGTTGCATCTCAGTTGAACAGTCAGAATATAACAAATATGCAAGTGTCAACTTCGAGAAAGAAAAATCCTGTAAGAAATTGGCTGGTTTTAATTCTGGGAATAGGAATTATTGTTTGCGTTATGGCATTTTTAATTCATTTTCGGAATCAACACAAAGGGTCAATGGAAGAAAGAGAGGATTTATTCTAATGGAATAATCAGTCTTTGGACTATTATTAAATATTAAGAAAAGAAAGGAGATTATCAAATGGGATCAGAAAGTTTAAAAATGAGTTATGAGGACATGCAGGCTGAAATAGCAAAGTTGTCCCAGTATGCAGAAGAGTTTGAAACAACTACAAGTTCCATGACATCAAGTGTAACCACATTGTGTGATGGATGGGTATCTGCGTCAACAGAAACCTACCGTGAAGATTACACCGCATTGGCAAATAACTTTTCTCAGACTTTGGAAGTTGTCAGAAGTTTAATTCAGTCAACCTCTGATTACATTGCAGATATGCAGGCAGTGGATAGTGCATATTCTAAGTCTAAGGTATCTGTAGGGTAATTAAATGAAAGACGAGCAGGGGAATGGGTATATCTACTGCCCTTGCTCGTTTTGTTTTACAAAGAAGCAGATGAAAAGAGGAAATACAGGAAATGGAAAATACGACAATGGAAGAGGACCAGAATGTGGAAGCAGTTTCCAAATCATCCGGAAATCTGAACTTAAACGGTGAAGCATGGAAAAACAGGAATAATACGACATATACTTCACTTTTAGACAGATATGGGGCGGCTGATTTATTTTCGAATAAGAGTATGGGAAGATATCAGCAACTGGAAGAAGAAAAGCATACAGAGCAACAGGAACTGACAGATTACATTTTTTCGGGACATATGCAGACAAAGAGTGAAGACGAAAGTATGGTTGAGTGTATTTTTTCGGAGGAGATTCAACTTTCCAAGGTCAGGGATTATAGCAGAAATGAAGATGACTATTTTATATGCTTTGTAATGGCGGAGATTTTATTTGTTTTCGTATTTGTATACATTTTGATGAAGCTGAATGCCGGCAGAAGAAAGAGGAGAGAAACACATGCAATTGAAATTAACATGGAAGATTAGGGGACAGCAGGATATGGAACTGTTGGTATTTGAGGAGCAGAAAATAGCAGAGACCATGGAGATATTGGAAGAGAAGGGACTTCTGGGAGATGAAGTGGCAGACTCTGTAAAATATATAAAAGCATTAAGAACGAATAATCAGGTAAATGTACTTTTGACATACAGTGAGGCAAATATTTATTCAGGGGATATTTTAGTATTGGAGAGTCAGGATTATGAAGGAGGTATGAATTGATGGCAGGTAAAACGACAGGACAAAGTGGTGCCGATGTAGCAGCGAAACGCGCAGCCGAACAAAAAGCTGCGGAAGAGAAGGCAAAAAAAAGAGTATCTATACAATCACAAATTCAACATTGGAATACGAAATTATCAGAGGTTAATTCTCAGATAACGGAGCTTACAACAGAACAATCTAACCTGAGTACATATTTGGGAGAGTGGGACACACAAAAGAGTATATACGACGGAAGTGAAAATTTGTCAGAGGTTGTCAGGGTAAATGTATTTGAAGGTGTGTGTGCAGATAAGATAAAAGATGATTTTTCAGCCAGTATAACCGAGATGGATGGAACCTATAGCAAAGTAAGCAGACTGAATGGGAATGTAGGGACACAGATTACCAGATTGAATCAGTATGTATCGGTTATTAATACGAAACTGACATCTTTAAGAAGTGAATTAAGTTCTATTTAGGAGGCGGGATAATGGCACAAGTAATAAATTTACGGGAAAATGAATACCAGACCATAGTATCGGAACTGGGGAAAATGCATGCGGATCAATTACAGAATGTAGAAAGTATTATTAATGAAATGAAGACACTGGTCAACAGTGAGGATGCCTTTTCTGCAAATCTGACATCCAAAAAGATGGAGGATATGCTGGATATGTTATCAGATGATGTAATGACTCTGTTAAAACAGGCATTTCAGGATAGTGAAGCCGGTGTTGCGAACATGATAACGTCAACTATGATAACGGACAGTGTATGTGGTTAAGGAGGGATAAAAATGAGTGATATCAGTATCAGCAGCGGTAATACGGAACAAGTTGTTTCCGAGCTAATTAATAAGATTCAGACAGAAATCATAGATGCCGGTTCGACATCAGGAAGTGCAATTACAAGTACAATTGAACATTCGTGTGGAGACTTTATTGATTCCCTGAGGGAAGAAGTGGCACAGGAAACAGCAATAATGAATTCCGTGGGAGATTTGTTAATAGCAATGGCGAATTATATTCGGTCAGCATCAACGGCTTTTGAAAATGTGGATACTACATATAGTTCTTCAAAGGTTTGACTTTTTCAAATGACTTTAACAAATTGTATGGTGATAGCAAATAGGATGTATATGAAATTTATTTTGTAGATATATAATGATTTAGGAGGAAACACATGGGAGGATATAATGAGGTAACTTTAGACCGGGATCGGGCTTTCGACGTAAATAGTTTAAATGAACTGCTCACACAGGGAAAATCTATTCTGAATGCAGCCATTAGCATCAGCCAGAAGATGGAGACTTCCATTTCGACGATTTCCGGCGTTTATAGTGGCATTAACGGAGACTATAAGGTTGAGGCCTTAGGTTCCGATATTACCAATCTTTCAGGAACATTAAAAAAGGATATCTATCAGGATACGATAGACCGGATGGAAAAAATCATTACAAAACTTATAAGTGATATGCCGACTTACGATAACAGCCTTGCCCAGAGTATGAGCAGCATACAGGAAGTGCTTAACTCTGTAAATGGCAGAATCAGCGAGATGAGAGGGCTTCTGGACACAGGGGACGTAAATTTAAGTTATAAAGACTTTACCCAGAGATTAAAAGATTTGAAAACAGGCTGGGATGAAACTACGGAAGATCTGGCAGAACTGCTTGCTGAGATTGAGAATGATATGTTAGGTGTATCGGTGACAGCGGTACAGTATAGCAGCGACCCGGTTAATCTTTCTACAGGAAACTTTGTCTATGACCATGAGGATATGAGAATAAGTGGAGAGATTCCGCTTTCTTTCCATCGTTATTACAATTCCAAGGACCGTATCAAGGGAAGCATGGGAAGATGCTTTGTACATAATTATGAATCCCATCTGGATGAAAACGTAGAAAAGGGGAAAATAACGATCTTCATGGGGGACGGACAGAAAAAGACGTTTCAAAAAATGGAGGACGGTACATACCGAAGTCTCTATTCTGCTATGGAAACCCTGACAAAAGAAGGGGACAGTCATATCCTGACAAAACTTGCAGGAGAAAGAATTACCTATAACGAAGCAGGGCAGATGATCCGCCGGGAAAACGGATACGGAAGAGGTATCGCTTTTTCCTATCATGAGACAGGAAAACTGGAAAAAGCGGAAACAGATAACCATACTTTCCTGACTTATAATTATAACGAAGCGGGACAGTTGGTTCAGGTTACAGATCATACCGGAAGGACGGTAAAACTGTCCTATGAGAGAGGAAAGCTTTCCACCGTGGAAACTCCGCAGGGAAGCAGGTATGTATATCACTACGGAAAGAACGGAAGAATTGCTGAAAGCATAAATCCAAGAGGATATGTATCGGTCAAAAATACCTATGATGAAAAACGCCGCATCACACGTCAGGAATTTCCGGATGGCGGACACATGGAATATGCCTATGATGACAAGAAACGTCAGGTTATTCTTACCGAGCGTAACGGAAGTAAGATTACGTATGTTCATGACAGTAAGTATCGGAATACGGATATTCTGTATGAAGACGGAACAAAGGAACACTTTGAATACAACGGAAAAAACCAGAGAATTCTTTATGTGGATCGGAATGGAAATGTAACGAAGTATGCGTATGATAACCGTGGAAATTTGACCCAGATAATCAATGCACTGGGGATAAAAATATCTATTACTTATGATGTCTGCAACAAGCCTATTACTATTAAGATAAACGGAAAGGAAAAACAGAAAAACATATATGACGGAAAGGGAAATCTTTTAAAGACCATAGATGCTCTTTCCAGAAAAAATCTCTTTGCCTATAATGGGTCAGGACTTCCCGAAACTGTCATTCAGCCGGATGGAAGTACTATCCATATGGAATATGACGAAAGAGGTAATATTACCGGAATGACGGATGCCGGAGGAGGAAAGACCCGTTATGAATATGATGACTTAAACCGTGTTATCCGAATAACAGATCCGAATGGTAACCAGATGAGACTGACCTATGACAGAGCAGATAACATCCACACGCTGACAAATGCGGCAGGAGATGTGCGTACCTTTGAATATAATGAAAGCAATAAGGTTACGGGAATTACGGATTTTGACGGAAGCACAATCAGAAGAACCTATAACGTACTGAATAAACCGGAAGAATTGACTGACCAGATGGGAAGAACCACAAAGTTTTTGTATGATTCTATGTGGAATCTTACCCGGATTACTATGCCGGACGGGGCGGAAACCCATTACCACTATGACGATAACAACCGTCTGACCTGTATTGAGGATGCATTAGGAAATATGGTAAGTTATACCTATGATGGAGAGGGGAATTGTATCAGCCAAAAAGACCAGCTCGGACATACTATCCGGTTTACTTATGATGCTCTGGGTCAGTTGGTTCGTGCAGTAGGAGAAGAAGGGGCTGAAATGTCTTATGTTTACGATGGGGAGGGACATGTGACAGAAGTGCAGGATGCCCTTGGAAATAAAGTTTGTATGGAGTATGACGAAGCAGGACAGCTCATTAAAGAGAGCAACACAATGGGAAATAGCAGAATTTATGTCTATACACCTTTGGGAAAGGTAAAAAGTGTTACGGACGAAGCGGGGCTCACAACCGGTTATTCCTATCTGCCGGGAGGACAGCTTTTGGAAGTGACCTATAGTGATGGAACAAAAGAAAGTTATACCTATGATGCGAACGGAAACATAAAAACCCATACTAATAGAAACGGCTTTGTGTCAGTATACGATTATGACACCCTTGACCGTATTATTCGTATCAGTGGAAGCGGAGGGGAGAAAAAAGAATATACCTATGATGCGGTAGGAAATGTAACTTCCATGACAGACGTGTATGGACATGTTACCCGGTATGAATATTCCCTGACTGGGCGACTTATAAAGGTAACGGATGCATTGGGAAATGAGACGGAATACACATACGATCTTTGTGACCGTCTTATAGAAATCAATCAGTATGGGGAAAAAATAGACGGAGCAACAACCGGGCTTGATGAGGACTTTCTTCATGCAGAAAAACAGAATCGTGATAACCGCATTTGTCATGTGACCCATTATCAGAGAAATAAATTAGGACAGGTGGAAACCATTACAGATGCTCTTGGACAAAAAGAACATTATACTTATGATGCAAAAGGGCAGCTTATAGCAAAACTGGATAAAGAAGGATATCTGACAAAGTATGGATATACAGCACAGGGGGATGTAAACCATATCGCTTATGCAGATGGAAGGGAAGTAAAACTCTCCTATAATCCGTTGAGACAGCTTGAAGAAATGGAAGACTGGCTTGGCATTACAAAAATAGAAAATGATGCTATGGGAAGGGCAGTACGGGTACAGTGTCCGGATGGCAGAGAAGTTTCCTATACATACGGAAAAAGTGGGGAAAGAACCGGTATTGTTTATCCGGATGGCAGAAAAGTTTCCTATACATATGACAGCCAGTTGAGGTTATCTGGATTAAAAGACGGCAATGATACTATTGCTTATACTTATGATGGAATCGGAAGACTTGTACAGAAAACATTTCCTAACGGAATGGAGACTTCCTATACTTATAATGCAGAGGGACATCTTACGGAACTGACCCATAGGGACAGGGAGGGAATTCTTGATCGTTATGCCTACCAATATGATCTGATGGGTAACAAGACTGCCATAGAAAAACAGAGAAGAGGACTTGACGGAGAAAACGGTTTCTATGCCTACGGATATGATGCGCTGGGAAGACTCTGCACGGTGACAAGGAATGGAGAGAACTTAAGAACCTATGAGTACGATGCCTTTGGTAACCGGAGCCTTTTAAAAGAAGGAAATACTGAGACAACATATACCTACAATGCCATGAATCAGCTTATAAGTAAAACAGATGTCATGAAAGAGGAAACTTATGCTTATGACAAAAGAGGAAATTTAAGCTTCATTATGGAAAATGGAGATTTGAAAAAACAGTATATTTATGGAGCATCAAATCGTTTGGAACAGGCTGTAAACGGGAATGGAGATGCTGCCTTCTATACTTATAATGGACTGGGACACCGGGTAGGGAAGACAACCGGAACCATGGAAACAGTGGGAAAAGATTATGGGGAACTGCAAGGAGCGGATGCCCTTGATCCATTAAGCAGGTTAAAAGAGCAAACGATACAACCGGAAACAAGAATACAATATACGATCGACCTGACAAGAAACTACCATAATCTGTTGCAGAAGGAAGAGAAGGGTAGTACCCAGATATACCTTTGGGATGGAAATGTGGTAGGAATGAAAGAAGAAAACGGAAGCAGACAGAACGAATCTGGAAAGGTACAAATGCCCTTATACTACATTCAGGATGAACTCGGAAGCCCTATCCGTCTTCAGGATGAACAGGGACGTCTGACGGAAACCTACGGCTATGATGAATTTGGGCAGGATTTATATGGAAATCAGGGAATAGTGCAGCCCTTTGGATATACGGGATATCAGACAGACCAGATAGCGGGGACTTACTATGCACAGGCAAGGGAGTATAGGGCGGATTTGGGACGGTTTGCTGGAGAAGATGTTATTAAGGGAAATCTTAATACAACTTTTTCACTTAATTCATATGTGTATTGCTGGAATAATCCTATGATTTATAATGATCTTAATGGTATGTGGATAAACGTTGTGGTGGGAGCTGCCGTAGGTGCGGTTTTTGGATTAGGTGCACAATTGATAGGTGATGTTATTTCAGGAGAGAAACCATCACTTAAAAAATGTGTAAGTGCCACAGTGGGTGGTGCAGTAGGAGGTGCAGTGGTTGGTGCGACAGGAAATTTAGGCGCGGCAGGTGCAGCCAGTTCAGCAACTTCAACACTTATAGAGGGGGTCTGGGATATGGCGGATGGAACAACTGAATTTAATGCAGAGAATGTAAAAAAATTAGCTGCTAAAACATGTATTGATGCAACTATTGGTTATGGTGTAGGAAAAATAACAGGAAAATTTACGATAAAATGGGGAGACAAGTTGATTAAGAAAATTCCTAAATTAAGTGGATGGCAATTCAAATACAATTATGCAGATGAAAAAATAAGAAGAGGTGTATGGACGATTTTAGATTCTTTAAAAATTAATGGTAGTAAATTTTTTGCTGTAGAAACCATAAGTTCATTGCCTGGACTCGGGGTAGATACTTCAATTGTTGCCATAAATAATTGGATTACAAGAATAATAGATAGTGCTGCTACTCAAGATATTATTACTGATATAAAAGAAAAAATGGTCGATTTTATTGAAAAACTTGGAGATTCGATTGAAGAATTATTTGTACCAGATCAACCATGTGAATTGCAAGGAGGAGCATAAATGCAAGATGTTATAATTAGATTATACGCTAAAACTTTGATTTTGCTTTTGGCAATGATTTGTTATTTATTTGCCTTGTTTAAAAAAAAGCGAATTATAAAATGGGAAGAAGCACCTAGAGAAAATCAAGATAAAATTAAAAGAGGTGAAAAAAAGATTAATATTATTATTTATATAATAAGTGGATTTTTACTCTTGGCTTGTTTTAAAGAATTTGTAATGCCTGCACTCTTTGATATCCCTAATGTCTTAAGGGGAAATTATTTAGAAGTTTGTGGTGTTGTAGAATCATGGAATTATAGCGATGAAAATAGAATTAAAGAAAGAGCAATTGGAGTAATTGATGAAAAAACACAAGAGGAAATATCAATCATTGTCTACAGTAAAGGACTCCATAAGGGAGAATATGTGTGGGTGCATTATCTGCCCTATAGCAGATATGGAATTGTTATTGAGTAAGGAGCACAGAGATGAATATATTATTAGGTATGGGTATTATATTACTGTTAGAAATTTTCATGATATGGAGAAGAGAAAAAGAAGCCAATTATGATGTTTTGTTACCAATTGGATATTGTAAAATAATGTTTATATGTACGATAGTATGTATTTTATTTGCAATAGTAATATTATTACGATTCGGAAGTGAAGATGGCAGAATAGGAATAATATTTTTGTTTTGTATGTGTTTTTTGTATTTTCTATTGTGTTCAATTTTTACCAGAGGAAAGATTAAAATAGAAGAAGATAAATTAATAATTGTTCCTCTTTTGAGGAAAAAGCAAGAGATAAAGTGGCATGAAATAGATGCAACAATAGATTATCAGCACGAAAAGATAATACTAAGATTTAATAAAAAAAATTTAATGATTATTAATCCTATATATACTGGTTACAAAAAGTTTTTGTTAGTTTTAAGCAAAAAAAAATTATTTATGTAAAAAGGTAGTAGGCGTTTTGAAAGAGAAACTATGGATCGTATATTCCACAAAAACGGTATAAAAGAAACAAAGAGGGGATCAATACCAACAGAGATGAATAATTCATCAAGATTAAAAATAACTTTGTTTGACATGATCATTATTACGGATAACATCTGATGAAGGAAGAATCCCTTCTTCTGTTATCTGATTTATAGAAACTTATTAACCAATCTTGATTTTATGGAAGGAGAATTTAAGATAGCGGACTACTGAAAGTGTATATTTTGCTGTGGAGGTGTGTGATAATTGAGAAGAAAAATTGCTGCAATCATTATAATAATTGTTTGTACTTTGATATTTGGAATTTGCATATTAAGAGGAGGAAATATGCAAATGAAATATAATAATGAACAAGATTTTCTAGAAATAATAACATATAGATATTCGTCACAAGATTTTGCTGCTATTTGTGAGAAGTTGAAAAGCAACAATAATATTAACATATTCGATATTTTAGATTCAGATAAAATGGAATGTATAAGAAAGATAGAGGACACGAAATATGTACTATTATTATCTGAAGAAAACGAAAGGTTATTTATATTTTTTGATTCTGATAATATAGTAACGGATTCATATTATATTGAAAAAGATTTTTTGGAACAAAGCGATTTCAAAAATATTCAAGAAGATGTAACCCTGAAAAGTGATGTAGAAACATTAGATAAATCTCCGGTTTACTATCCAATTTCTGCAAAAGTGGTAACAGGACATATAGTGAAGGAAGGTATCATTATCATAGAATATGATAGCTTATTAAATGGTGAAATATTAAATGACCCGGTAGTAAAAAGTATTCATTTTTTTGACGATGATGAAATTTTAACAAAAATGGAATCAGATGTTTTTGTATCAAACACTCCATATATATTACCGAAAGACAAGCAAAATCAAATGGGAAAATAGGCTTATAATCAAAAATATATTCAAAAAGGGATGAAGTGATTAATTTATTTAAAATTAATTATTTCTTAAAGGGGTATATGATGTTAAAAAAATTTCTAAAAAGAAAAAAATAATCATTTTAATAATCGCAATTTGTTGCTTATTATCATTTGTTATATTGAAATTAACTCCGAATAAAATGATATACAGTGTAGAAAAACAAGACGATAATTATTTTGTCTCAGTGAGCGATAATCAAGGTAAAATAATATATCCGTTAATGCCCGGAACTTGGAAAATTTGCAGACGTGGACATCATCAAAGGATACATACATAACTCAATTACGATGAATTTATATCAATATTGTATAAATTGCCCATTAAGGGATGTAGAACCATCAGATAATGATTAATATTCTTGCCTGGTCATATAATCAGGGCAATGATATAAAGGGATTTGAAAAATATTATCACAGGCATCATTTTATTGATACTTTAAAGCAAAGAATGAACTGTGATGTGCAAACTAAAGTGATGATTGGACTGATGAAATGTGGGAGGAATTTGATGAGAGATCTTCATATGTGCGTGCCACGTATACAAGATATGATGAATTAGTGAATATAGAGGTGTACCAGAGGACGAAATCCATATGGAGAAAATCAGATTATAAAAGAAAAATAACCTAATGAAAAAAGCAAAAGGGGAAAATTATGATTCAAAAGAAAATAAAGAAAAATATTCAGAAAGCATCGGTAGAAAGTGAAATAATGAAAGAAACTATCCGAAAGTCACAGCTTGCTGCCTCTAACGAGTTTGAATATAAGAAACTTACCAGGCAACAGGAAGGTTTCTTAAATTGCTCCATGGAAGAGGAGAAGGAAAATCTGGTCATGACTTATGAACTTCGGAACCTGTCTCCGTGGATACATATAAGACGTGAAAAAAAGGAATTAATATTTTCTGCCCTGATAGACGCAGGGAAACTGGAACAACGAGCAAAACTGTATCGTTTTACTCTTGCACCGGACAATCTTTACTATGACATTCAGGGCAGGACATATGTAAAAACAAGGGATGTATACGCTAAGGGAGAGGAATATTCACAGGAAGCATTCCTGCGGGAATACAAATCCCTGATTGGATGTACCCTGATTAAAAAATATAAGTTTGAGGATTATGACCAAGGTGGGCAGGATCTCCTTGCGGAGGACAGGTTTTTAAGTGAGATTTTAGAGTGCACCGATGTGGAACAGATTCTGGATAGGCTGTATGAAGAATATTTCCGCTACAAGAAGATACATGGGGAACGTTTTGTGGAGATTTCAAAAGCAAAAAACAGAGGAAGTAAAATTGCTTTGGGAATAACAGGTGTACTTGCTGTGGCAGGCATAGTTTTTCTTGCTTGGCTGTTTCTATGGGAACGTCCATATACGGAGGCTGTCATAGCTGCAAATGAGGCATATTTGCAATCAGACTATGATGGTACGGTGGAGGCAATGCAGAATGTGGAAGTGGAGCGGATGAATGTATCCCAGAAATATATTCTGGCGTATTCCTGTGTCAGATGTGAAAGCTTCAGTGATGACAACATGCGTAACATCCTCAACACGATATCCTTGAATGGGGATGAGAAAGTAATGGAATACTGGATTTATATCAACCGGCTTGATACGGAGAAGGCGGTGGATATAGCCATGCAGGAGTCCAGCAACCAGCTTCTGTTTTATGCGTACTTGAAAGAGAAGGCAGTTATAGAAAATGACACTACCTTATCGGGGCAGGAAAAGAATGAACGGTTATCGGATATTGAAAGCAAGCTGAAACCATTGGAAGAAGAATTTTTAACACTGACAGGGGAATAAAAAGATGGAATACATATTGATAACGGCAGAAAACGGTTATGAACAGATGCCGGTTCAGGACAGGGTTACTTACAAAGGAAAGGAATACCGGACAAAAGAGCTTTTGGCAAATCGGTGGATGGAAATAGAAGACGGTGAACAGGCTTTATACATACCGGACTCTGTACACTGCTTCGAGCATCAGGGTAAAATTGCAATTGTGAAAAAGGATGGGGATATCTGTATTCCGGATTTAGATTATATTGTTTCTATAGATGAAGGAGAAATGAAAGTCTTTGGAGATATCTCTGACAGGCGCCTGTACTTAAATCGAAAAAAATTGGTAAATTCCGGTGGAGATTTAAAATATACGCTTGCTGCCGGAGACCAACTTCTCATTGAAACTGTGCTGATTATCTATTATGACAATTTGATTGAAGTCTTTTCGGATATGGATAAACTCAGTACCTCATTGGCAGAGTGTGATTCTGACAAAAAGCCCTTTGAAGGCTTTCCGCATTTCACAAGGTCGCCACGTCTAATTATGCATGCTCCTGATAAGAAGGTAGAGATTAATCATCCGCCGGCAGAGGCATCCATGCCAAAAGGAAGTCTGGTTCAGACTATTGTACCTCCAATTATTATGTTATGTATTACAATTGTGATTGCTATTGTAATGAACAGGGGCATTTTTGTACTCATGTCTGTTGCGTCAACCGTGATGACGCTGATATTTTCCATTACGGGTTATGTGAATAATAAGAAGGACTGTCGGGAAAAAAATAAAACGCGGAGCGACTTGTACAGGAAATATCTTTTAAAAAAGAGGAAGGAATTAAACGGACTGTATCAGGAGGAGAAGAGTGCCTATCATTATAACTATCCGGACATTGAAGATATTGAGAAGATGATAAAAAGCTATAGCAGCCGCATTTATGAGCGGAGTGCAGAGGATGATGATTTCCTTGAAATAGCATTGGGCAAACGTAGGGAAAAAGCATCCTTTTCAGTCAGTTACCAGGATGACGAACTGAAAATGGAAGAGGACGAACTGGATAAGAAAGCAAAGAATTTGGTGGAAAAATTCGCCTATATAGAGGATAAGGTGGTAACGGTCAATCTTAAAAATGCGCATCTTGGATTGGTTGGCGAAAAAGAAATCATTTTAGAGCAGCTAAAGCTGATTGTGGCACAACTGACCTTTCAGCAGAGCTATCATGATCTACAGATTGTTTTAATTCATAATAAAAAATATAATGATGAATTCCGGTGGATGCGGTGGTATCCTCATTTGACGGTTAAGAGTCTCAATATGTCCGGAGATATTAATTCTGAGCAGATGCGTGATCAGGTACTTGGCAGTTTGTTCCAAATATTAAAGGATAGAAAGCTGAAGGTGGAGGAGAGTAATAAACAGTCTCGTTTCCTGCCGCATTTTGTGTTTATTATTGATGAACCGAAACTGATTATGGAT
The DNA here is from genome assembly GCA_934293575.1 of uncultured Lachnospiraceae bacterium. GTDB lineage: Bacteria > Bacillota > Clostridia > Lachnospirales > Lachnospiraceae > CAG-590. The sequence goes on from CAKQYU010000002.1 coordinate 59,563, forward strand.
CATTCCATTATGGAATATTTAAATAAGTCCGGCAAGGATCTTGGATTTTCCGTGATTTATACCAGTTATTTAAGAGGCAATCTGCCGGAAATTATCGGGACGGTTGTTGAGATACATGATTCAAAGGAAGCTACCTTATTACTAAATGAAAATCAGGTGGTAAGTAAACGTTTTCGTTTGAACCATGTGGGAGACTGTAACTTAGAGTGGATGGCAAGAAACCTAAGTGTTCTGGTTCATGATCTGGGCGTTACATCAAAGATACCTGAAAGTATTAGTTTCTTTGATATGTATGGAGTAAAAAAACCGGAGGAGTTTCATTCTGAATTAAGATGGATGAAAAATCAGTCCCATAAATCCCTTGCAGTCCCTCTGGGTGTAAGGGCTGAGAATGATATTGTCTATCTGAACCTGCATGAAAAGGCACATGGTCCTCATGGATTAGTAGCAGGAACCACAGGCTCCGGTAAATCCGAAATCATACAGTCATACATTTTGTCCCTCGCAGTTAATTTCCATCCTTATGAAGTGGGATTTCTGTTAATTGACTACAAGGGTGGCGGAATGGCAGGCTTATTTAAAAATTTGCCACATTTGCTCGGTACGATAACAAACTTAGACGGAAGCGAAAGCCAGAGGGCAATGGCTTCTATTAAAAGTGAGCTGGCAAGGCGTCAGAGAATTTTTGGACAGCATAATGTAAACCATATCAATGCTTATAATAAGTTGTATAAGAATGGAGAAGTGCAGGAACCGATACCGCACCTTTTCTTAATCAGTGATGAGTTTGCAGAATTAAAGAAAGAACAGCCTGATTTCATGTCGGAACTTGTTTCTACTGCGAGAATCGGACGAAGCTTAGGTATCCATCTGATTCTTGCCACACAAAAACCTACAGGTGTTGTAAATGATCAGATTTGGACGAACTCAAAATTCAAGCTTGCCTTGAAGGTGCAGAATGAAGGTGACAGCCGGGAGATTATTAAGACACCGGATGCAGCGTACATTACGCAGGCAGGACGGGCTTATCTTCAGGTAGGAAACAATGAAATTTATGAATTGTTCCAGTCTGCATGGAGCGGTGCGGAATTTGGAGAAGGTGGAGCAAAAAAGACAAAGGATAACAGAGTTTATCTGTTGAATGATCTTGGACAGGGAGAACTCTTAAATGAGGATTTGAGCGGAACAGGAGAAGAGGGCGGTATTAAGGCAACCCAGCTTGACGTGACGATTGATTATTTGAAGGCACTTTTTGAAAGTGAAGGTATTGAAAAAGTCAGAAAACCATGGCTTCCGTCTTTACTTCAGATTCTGGTAAGTCCTTTAAGCAATATTACGGAAGAAGGGCAGTGGAAGCAGGTTGTGCCATATGATAAGACAACGCCTGTCAATCTGACGATTCCATTCGGTATGATTGATATTCCGGAAGAACAACTTCAAAAAGAATATACAGTCAATCTGGCAAAAGAGGGAAATATTGTATTTATGTCTTCAGCGGGATATGGAAAAACAATTTTCCTTATGACAGCGGTTATCAGTCTTGCTTTACAGAATCAGGTAGAAAGTCTGCATTTCTATATCCTTGACTTTGGAAACAGTGCGTTGATACCGTTAAATGCCCTGCCACATACAGCGGATTATATTTTGTATGATGACATGGAGAAACTGCGGAAATTTATTAATATTATACAAGACGAGGTTGCCTTGAGAAAAAAACTGTTTGCAGAAAAAATGGTTCAGAATTTTACCGTATATAATCAGACAAATGAAGAACCGCTGAGAGCAGTTGTAATAGTTGTTGATAATTTTGATGTAGTGCGTGAATTAGGACCTGATGTGGAGGAATTTTTTACCAAGCTTTCAAGAGATGGTGCAGGACTTGGTATTTTCTTAATGATTACTGCAACAAGGGTAAATGGCGTTAAGTATTCTATTTTAAATAATTTTAAGATTAAGATTGCAGGCTATCTTTTTGATAATACGGAAGCCAATACGCTGGTAGGAAAGAGTGAATATAAGTTACCGGAAATCAGAGGAAGAGCGTTGGTAAAAACAGCCAATGTAAATATCATGCAGATTTATACCATGGTTAAATTTGAGAATGATATTGAATATAACCAGAAGATAAAAGAACTGATACAAAAAATTACTGCAAAATATCCGGACAGACGGGCACCTAGAATACCGGTACTTCCGGAACAGTTCCGTTATCCGATGCTTTCTGATTTTGCGGATGGAGGAGAGCCGTTTGATCTGGCGGTAGGTCTTGAAGTTGAATCTGTTACCAAAGCAGGATTTACAAGGATACAGTCACCATTTGTAATCATTGGTGAGACCGGAAAGGGCAAGACCAATATGCTGAAGGTATTGTTATCCCAGATATCGGGAAATGGAACGGCATATCTCTTTGATTCTTCTGCTATGAGTTTGTATTCCTATCAGGACAGGAAGGGTATCGTTTATGTGCAGGATGAAGATGAGTTTGAGGATTTTGTCGACCAAATGAAGCAGCTTTGTGAAGAAAGAAGACTTCGCTGTAAGCAGGAACTGGATAAAAACAGCATTATAATGCCGATGGAATTTTATCAGACGGAGGAGCCGGTTTACATCGTAATTGATGATATGGATAAATTTATGGCTTCGGGAAGTGTATTTGAGGACGAACTGTATGGCATCATGACGGATGCGGCTGAATGTGGAGTTGGTATCATCATTACGGTACATTCAGCGAAACTTAAAGGTTTTGATCCGTTGTCAAAGTGGGTAAAAGCAGCTTCTCATGGACTGGTGTTGAGCCCACAGGGAACTTTGAATATCTTCCCAGTCAGAGTACAACGGGAATACCCTCAAATGGGACAGGGATTATTGTTCCATAATGGAGAGTATGTAAAAGTGCAGCTTCCGGAGTGTCAGTAAAAATATAGGAGAGAGGTATAAGTAGGGTAAGAGTGTTTTTTGAAGAAAACTCAACAAGCAATTGACTGTATGTATCAATATGAAACAATAGTTTTCAAAAATAGGAGTTTGTTAATTGAGAAAATTGTGTGATAAATGCAAAATTCTGAATGAGGAGATATAAATGGCAAAAAAATTTTATGCAGTAAAGATAGGAAAAGTGCCAGGTGTTTATGAGACATGGGCAGAATGTCAAAATCAAATAAGAGGAGTTTCAGGAGCAGTCTATAAAGGGTTTGCTACGAAGAAAGAGGCTGATGATTTTATTAGTGGAAAGTCTCTCCAACGTAAAACTCAAGAAAAAACACAAGCCATTGCATATGTGGATGGAAGTTATGATGCAATGACAAATGCTTTTTCTTATGGCATGGTTCTTTTCTATGAAGGTAAAGAGTTACATTTTTCAAAAAAATACATTGACCTAGATTTGGCGGAAATGAATAATGTTGCGGGTGAGATAAAAGGGGCAGAAGCCGCAATGCAATACTGTATAGATAATAATATATCTAGTGTTACAATATATCATGACTATGAAGGGATAGCGAAATGGTGTAATGGAGAGTGGAAAGCTAAAAAATCGGGAACCATTGCATATGTAAATTATTATAAACAAGTAAGTACCAAGGTTCATATATGTTTTGAAAAAGTAAAAGGACATTCCGGAAATAAGTATAATGAATTGGCTGACAAACTTGCTAAACAAGAACTTGGGATAAATTGCATAGAGAATAAAAGTACGGAGGTAAAACAAGTGGCTAAGAACAAAGGTTTTTTTATTGACAGAGACACAATTATAGATTTAATAAGAGAAATGGGCAGTAAGAGATGGAAAGATTTTGAAGCGAGCGATCTTACTGTCGTAGGAAATGCACATCGATGTGTAATAGAAGCTGAGGGCAAAACCGCAATGTTGAATTTGTATTTTAATAATAATGGAACTACCACGATTATGCCAACTGGCAATAACACAGATATTTCATCTGTTATAAAAGCCTTGTTGGAAGAAAAGTGTACTTTTTCTGGTGATGCACATGGAAAAACATATTCTATTAAAAAATTGCCGCGAGAATGGGCAGAAAAAATTGTGGAATACTTGAGAGCATTAGAGGGAGTAACAACAGAAGAACACAGTATAGATACGGTTCCTGTACATGATTCTTACATATTTACCAGTAAAATAGGGGATAAATTAACAATAAATCTTTACAAAACGGGGACATTAACATTACAGGGTAAACCTGCATATTTATATGGAGAGGCAATATCGTTTTTATCTTACTGTAAGGATGTATCTGTGGATGATATAGTAGATAGCATTAATAGTTTTCATGATGTAAATGTAAAAACAAGTGAAGTTCGAAATGATATGGAAGTTCTTATGCCAAGAGCATATGGTAATATAGATGAAATGATACTTAAATTACTTTCACCATCTATATCATTGAGAAAAGTAAATATTGAGTTAGAAGATTATTCGTGCTATACTTTTCCTGCACTTAGAGCCTTGGAAGGATATATTAAATACTTATTTAGATTAAAAGGTGTTGCAATTGGAAATACTTTTGGTAATGTATTTAACGGAGCAGTTTTGTATCCAGATGTTGCTACTACTATTAACAATATTACCTATCAGAATGAATTAGAGAGACTGTATGGGTATTTCAAAGGAAACAGACATGTTATTTTTCATACAGAACAAATTTTAATAGGAACAAAGTTGATAGAAGATAAGCACGAAGCAGATGAGATAATTAATACAGTAATTAATTTAATAGAAACTTCATATGCGAATATATTTGTATAATAAATAGGAAAGGAGGTTCGTTATGAAGAATAATTTTGTAATATTTAAACTAAATAATGAACCATATGATTTCCTTATTATTGCGACATCTTACGAAAATCCTTTGAGTTCTTTCGAGGAAATAGAGGATGAAATAAAAGTACAGAAGGCAAACTTGCTTTTTGATTTGACATTGATTAATGGTGTGAGTAAAAATAGATATATAAAATGTGAGTATGAAGCAGGAAAGAATCAACTACAGTCATGTACAATTGTGGAATGTATTGATGATGCAATAAAGAAACTAAGTTACAATTATTTTATGGAGAATGAAGATATTGTAAAAAAAAGTATTATATCAAAATCATTGCAGTATTTATTAAAGGCTGGTATGGTTTGATTTGCAATGATGAAGACCTCTGAAAAATCAATTCAGAGGTCTAGTTTGTTTAAGGAGAAATGATTAGAAAATGTATATAGAAATTTAATTTGGGAAATTCGATAGAGTATGCATTAACACGATTTTAGATTGCATGGTGTGATGGAATCATAAGTATATGTAGTTAATCATTAGATATTGATGTAAGTCAAGTTATGCCAATTCTAATGGTGGAGTAATTATCCTTGGTGTGGGTGAACGTCAGGATGGAACTTGGTATACTACCGGGTTGAAGAATGTGGATAGGTTAAAGAGAAATTTTTGGAATACAATTCATGATAGTAAGAAGGTAAGTATTAATTTGTTATCTGACAAAAATGTGGAATCTTACGAGGTCAATGGAGATACTATTTTGGTTATTTATGTTCCAAGAGCTAAGCGTGAACAGAAACCGGTTTATATTAATAATGATTTGTTTGGTGGTTGCTATCGTAGAGATTGGGAAGGTGACTATCATTGCTCCAAGGCAGAAATTAAAGGTATGATTCGTGATGCTGCGGACGAGACAGAGGATATGAAGATTGTAGAACAGTTTGATATTTCTGCAATTGATACGGAGTCTTTGAAGGGATTCAGAAATCATCATAAGAGCTATCGCCCAGAACACGTATTTAATAATTTACCAGATGATGAGTATTTGGAGAGAATAGGTGCTGCAGGATTTGGTGAAGATGGTAAGTTGCATCCAACAACAGCAGGATTGCTTATGTTTGGTGAAGAATATCATATTGTCAGAGAGTTCCCAGAGTATTTCCTAGATTATAGAGAGATGCTTGACCCTACAATACGTTGGACAGATCGTTTGCAGTCTAGCTCTGGCGATTGGAGCGGTAATGTATTTGATTTCTTTTTTAGAGTAAATAGTAAGATTGCAAAAGATATTAAGAAGCCTTTTAAGTTGGAAGGTATTACAAGGATTGATGATACACCGGTTCATAAGGCAGTTCGAGAGGCATTAGTTAATTGCTTGGTTAATACAGATTATTTCTTGCCTTGTGGAGTAGTAATTAAGAAGGAAGATGACAAGTTGGTTATCGAAAATCCTAGTAGCATCCGCACTGGCAAGAAACAGATGCTTTGCGGTGGTATTTCTGATCCAAGAAATAAAACAATAATGAAGATGTTTAATATGATTGGTATTGGAGAAAGAGCTGGAAGTGGTATTCCTGATATTTATCAGGTTTGGGAGAATGAAGGTTGACCAATTCCTGTTGTTGAGGAAAGTTACAATCCGGATAGAACTTGTTTATCGCTTGAATTTACAAAAAAACAAACGATAAAAACAAACGATAAAAAACAAACGACAAAAACCGAGAATCATAGGGAAAAGATACGAGATTTTTTGATTCAAACTGAATTAGCAAGTGCCAGAGAAATTGCGGAAATAATTGGACTAAGTGCAGAAAGAACTCGTGTAATACTTTCAAAAATGGAAGATGTTGAGCCAGTTGGTAAAAATAGAAATCGAAAGTATAAATTAAAAAATAAATGGTAAGGTACTTATCCTCCCAAAACAGCTATGAGTGAGAGCTCATAGCTGTTTTTCTTTTAAGGTCTTTTTTACAGCCCCTTTTCTTTTTAATAAAATTTCACCCTCCTTTTATAGACATTTCCCTCCCCCTCCCCTTATCTAATTTCAAATATTAAAATTTCTATTTTTAGAAAAAATTTTTCTCTTCAAAAGGCGGCAAAACCCTACAAAATCATCGTAAAAAGTGCAAATTTCGACGGTAAAAATGCAAAAACCGACGGTCCTATTGAATTTGAAAAAAGAGTTGGATATAGTAGAGAAAATAAAAGTTTATTGGAATCTATATTCTGGAGATACAGCAAGAAGATATGATTATCCATTAGCAGATGCATCAGAAACGGGAAAGTATGGAAGTGTTTCTATTGTGAGAATAAAGGACGAGTTAGCTTATGAAGGAGATGATTGTATTGAATAAAAGAAGAGGTAAAAAGGTAATCATTTTTGTGCTTATAATAATTTTTATATACTATTATATATATGTTTTGATTGCAACTAATGGGGTTATGAAAATGGCAAAAAAGGTTGCAGCAGGGGAAGTAACTGTGGAGAGTGGCACACCGTACGCAAGATTCAGACCATTAGGAGAGGATATTTATACATGTAATGTTACAAGATATTTTGCTTATTGCGGAATGGAGAAAGGGAAGATTTATGTGACATGTGTTAATGTGGTAAAAAATGATGATGATACTGAAAGTAAGGGGAGAGATTGGTTTGTAATTTTAATTGAAAGAACAGAGGATGGAACATGGGAGGCTGTTGGTACTGTTGGTAAACCATAATAATGGTATGAGAGGTTTAGATACTGTAGTACTGCCATGTTATCAGACCGATGATAATTTATATGCTATTATTTCTTTTTCTCCGAGTGAAAGCGGTTATCAGTCTTGCCTTACAGAATCAGGTAGAGAGTCTATTTTGTATATAATGATTCCGTTCAGTTTTTTAAAAAAATTGAGGATGTTATGCTACTAATAAAATGCTTATAAGATTTGACGAAAAAGGTAATCCAATATATGGAGATACGATTACTGACTATACAATTGCAGCAGATATTTTAGGATATAAAGTGGTTGGAGAATATTACATTACTAGACAAGATGGGAGTTGTTTTGAATGAAAAATTATCAGAAATATTTAATTAGTGTATTTTGTATTATTATGTTAATTAGTATATTTAGTTTGGGTTATCAAGTTGGAAAGAAGGAGGAAAATATTGTGAAAGGAAATAATAGTATAAAATCTGAGACAGAGATTATTGCAAATGAGACAAAAGGGGAAAAAACAGGAAATTCAATAAGCGTGGCGGGGATTCTTGCATCGTATAAGTATGTTGATAGGGATATAAATCTCGAATATTTTTATAAATTGAATAATACAAGTACATATGAACAAATTCTTGAAGAAATAGGTGAGCCTAACGGTCAGTTTGGTTCGGGAATAATATATCAATATTACGAAATTGATAATAATTTGTATGTGAGCATTTTGTTTTCAAGTAGTGAAAATAAGGAATATGATAAAATAACATTAATAAGGTTATGCACACAGGAGGAAGTATTAGATACTATATATCCAAGATAAAGTATATTAAGTCTCTTGATTTGACAAGACAGTACCATAATCTGCTGATGTCAGAAGATAAAACAGAACAGAAAGAGCAGACTTTCTACTGGGATGGCAACGTGGCAGCTATGGAAGAAGGTGAGACAGACAGTTATTATCTGCAGGATGACTTGGGAAGTCCAATGCAGCTCATGGATGAAGAAGGGGAAATCAGAGAAAATACGGTTTTGATGAATTCGGTCTGAATCTTGAGAATCGTCCGGAAAAGCAGATACAGCCCTTCGGGAAGTGTATTTGAGGACGAACTGTATGGCATCATGACGGATGCGGCTGAATGTGGAGTCGGTATCATCATTACAGTACATTCAGCGAAACTCAAAGGTTTTGATCCGTTGTCAAAGTGGGTAAAAGCAGCTTCTCATGGACTGGTGTTGAGTCCACAGGGAACTTTGAATATTTTCCCAGTCAGAGTACAACGGGAATACCCTCAAATGGGACAGGGATTATTGTTCCATAATGGAGAGTATGTAAAAGTGCAGCTTCCGGAGTGTCAGTAAAAATATAGGAGAGAGGTATAAGTAGGGTAAGAGTGGTTTCCAGAGAAAAAGGGAAGAATTTGCACAGGCTTTGGGATATCTGAAAGTGGAATAGATAATGGGGATCAGTTTGAAGAAGAATTTAGAAAAAATTGTTTATTGTAAGGAGAAGATCAATGACAAAAAGTGAAATTAATCAAGAAATATGGAAGTTAGAAAGGAACATTGCAGATGCGAAAGGAAGGAAGGCAGAAGCAGAGAAAAATATACGTCAGTTAAATGCTTTAAATGTTAGTTGCTATGATTATCAGACAGATTTTGAAGCATCTAGAACAACACGGAAAATAAAAATGAATCATTTTAATCAGATAATGGGACAATCAAAGTTAGTCGGGATATATGGAGATTTACTAAAGGATGAATTAGACGGTACAGACTACATAGATACATATGGATGTTTGGATGTAGTAAAAGGCTACATTAATCAGGAAATACAAATACAAGAAAGGATTGTAGCGGAATGCAACCGTGAAATAGCCGGTTATAATATCGATATCGGTTATTTAAACCGGTAGTTATTAAAAAGTGAGTAAGACAAAATAAAGAATACAGAAAGGGAGGAAATGCCTTTATGACAAATATAAAATTAGAAATGCATGATGACTATATAAACGAAATGGCAGAATATTTTGAAAAGCAGGGAAAACAGTTACAGCGTATGATAAACGCCTATATTGCTATTATGGAGCGTGTTACGGATGAAGGAATTGCCAAAGGTGAGACATCCGGGGCATTAAGTGATTTTTTGGCTTATGCTGAGAAATTAAAACAGGTGGTAGCTTCTACATCAGAAGAAGTAAGGGATTCTGTTATGAACTATATGGAAGAAGTTGACACACAGGATCAGTATTTGTATTAGGAGGAATATATGGCGGGATTAGAGTTAAATTACGGAAAAATACAGGAATGCATCAGTAACTTACAGTCACTTGCTTACGATTACCCGGCGGAAACAAGACCTTTAGTTTTAGGAGAGGGGCAGGGAATTTCAGAAATAGAAGCATTGGCGGATTTGTACGTTTCCTTTTATGAATCTTTGGAAACACTATCGGAAGGAACAGTAAAGTACCTCACCGGTATGATAACGGATTTTAGGAAAACAGATGAAAAAAAGCACAAAGATAAAAAATAAAGTGGGGGAAAAATAGGTATGATAAGGGTGTTTTCCGAAGAGAAAAGGGAAGAATTATATGAAGCTTTGGATGAAATTGATTTAAAGGACTGGAAATCATTCAAAGAATGGTGCGGAAGCAGAATAAATGGATTTGGGAACTGGATGGAAAAACTTGACATTCAGAGGTATATGTCAGAGGTTGATGCTTACCAGAACAGGATTCTGAATGTAAATAACAGCACAAGGAGACAGATTGATATCGTTTTTGCAAATGTGGCGGAAGTAGACCGGAGATATGCACAGATTTTCCGGGAGTATGAAGAGGTTATCAAAAAGAAGCTTGCACAGGTTCAAGCAATGATAGATGTCATGCGGGCAGCGAACGGAGAGGATAAGGATGAACAGGGTATTTATACAGATGAAAATGTGTCTATCACATATGCAGTGGAAAGGTATATAAAAAATCAGAATAAAGATAAAATAGAATGTGGAAAGCAGATTTTGTTAAAAAGACTGATTGCACAGGGAATCACTGATCGGGCAGAGCAACAGAAAATTATAGATATGATAGCGGAACAGAAACCGGGTATGCTGGTGAATCTGTATATAACGGATTGTTATAGTTCGGTGGATTCAAATGCGGTAATGAAAGGTATTATGGAATACTATAATATACATAAGATGGATATTACGATTGACGATGTGAAAGACTTAGATTTAGGGGAGGGAATGGATCAGCGTCAGAAGGAGACTTTTGTTGCCTGCTGGAACAGACTGGAACAGATGGGGTTGTCAAAGGAACAGATTATCGCAGTTATGGCTAACATTTATGCGGAATCAAGATTTTCGGCAACAAATGCACAGGAGGAATACGGTTATGTAGGGCTATATGATAATTACGAATATAAGACAGATGATGGGGTGGGTTATGGTATCTGTCAGTGGACTCTGAAAGAAAGGAAAATAGAGCTGGAAAATTTTGCGAATGCACATGACGGTTCCGTTTATGATTTGGAAACCCAGCTGGATTATTTCCAGTATGAAATGGAGAAAGGAATATGTGCTGGATATTGGGATATTTTTTTAAAGAAAACAACAACATATGATGCAATGGAGTATTTTATGGACGAGATTGAAAATCCTAAAGTAAACAATATGGATGAAAGATGGGAATACGCAACTACAATAGAAACATGGTATTCAGAACTGGAATTAAAGTAGGTAATAAGGTATGAGAACAGGATATAAAATAAGAACAATAATTTTATTAGTAATATTAATAGGGGGGCTGAGCGGATGTTCGGTGTTCGGGGAACAAACGGAACTGAATCAAAATAAAGCTGCGGAAGAAAAATCGGTTCCGTCTGAGTCAGATGAACTGGATAATGAAGAACAGCCGGAACAGGATGAAATAACGATATATTCATCGGCAGAAGAAATAAACGCATTAAATATATCGGAAAACCTGCTGGAATTTTATCTGGTTCTAAACAGTAAGAAACCTTTTATCAGTGCGAATGAAGGTTGCCAGGAATTTTATTGGAATGAGTATTACTGGCGTGACGGGTCTTTGTCGGCATCATTTACAATATGTGATTTTATGCTTGTGGATATGGATGGCGATAATGAAGACGAGATGATACTTACCGGCTATATGCCTGAAACGACTCAGGTACTTGATTACCAAGAAGGAAAGGTATACAGTTATCAGTTTCCCTATAGAGGCATGAAAGGAATTCTTACCAATGGTGTTTATAATACTTCAAGCGCATCTGATATAGGCGGATTTTATCGAATACACTTTGATAAGGGAACGTATGAGAACGAAACACTGGCATATATGGAACATGATTATTATGAAGTGGAAGGTACGGAAGTGACCTCTGAAGACTTTTATAAATATACGGAATCTTTGCTGAATATGGAACAAGTTGAAGATATAGATTTCGAAGAAGAACTGATAGAAAAAAACTTGCTGGGAGATTTGACGGAGGAGGAATGGTCTGTTGTAGAGAATATAGCAACAGAGGAAATGACGGAAGAAGCTATTCCTTATACAGCGGAGGAGTTACAGGTATATTTTAATGTTTTGGCAGAAGGTGAAGAATTTATTTGTGTAACGGATGAAAGGAAAAGTTATTATCTAGAGGATAATTATATCAGAAGCAAGACAGGGGATGAAGAATATCTGGTATTGTATTTTAGCATTGTAGATATGGATGAAGATGGGAAGGCAGAAGTTGTATTGAGTTGTGATTGGGATGATATATTCATTTTACATGATGCAGGGGAAGAAGTACGGGGATATCTATTTGATGGGTATAATGAAATGATTGAGATTACGAATGACGGAACCTATAGTTTTCTAGACTATTATCCTCCAAACTACCGCGACGATGGCTCCATGATGCCAGCTTTTGGAAGAATTATTTCATTTGGAGAATCCGGTTATGAAATGGAGATGGTAAGTAATTTTGACGAAGACAATGCAGAAAGAATACGGTACTATTTCTTTTCAGATGAGGCAATAAATCAGTGGTTAAAATAGACGCGGAAGATTAGATGGAGAGTATAAAGAAAATGAAACGCAGAAGAGAAAGATGTATTTTTGGAATTTTATTAATAATAGCAGTTTGTATGACCGCCGGATGTGCCGATACGTCAATTTCCGCAAAAACGCCGGAAATAAGCAGAGAAGTCGGATTTTTATCACAGGAGACGGAATCGCTGCCCTCCTTAACTTTGCCGGAAGTTCATGAGGATACATACTGTCCGTCAGAAGAAGAAATCGAGGCTTTGGACATACCGGAAGATATGCTGGCATATTGGATGGTGCTGAATAATAAAAAGCAGTTTATATGTAATAATGTGGGTGGACAGAAATTTTATCTGAACGAATACCGTTGGAATATGAGTAACGTGACATCGGACTATCAGGTGGTTCGTTTTATGGTTGTAGATATGGATGGAGATGGAGCGGTAGAAGTTATATTGGAAGCAGCTCCAATGGGTTATATGCAGATTCTCCACTATGAAGATGGGGAAGTATACAGTTATCCAACTTATGTTCGGGCGATGAAACAAATTCGTACAAATGGTATTTATAATGCTTCTGATGGTGCAGCTTCCTCCGATTGGCTTCAAATCACGGAATGGAATAAAGCCGATTATAGATATAAAGAGGAAGTGCTTGCAAGTGTGAACGATGGTTATTATGAGATTGGAGGAAGAGAGGCAACGTATGAGGAATTTTGTGATTATGAGAAATCCATTCTAAGCGTGGAAGAGACAAAACGTATGGATTTTACGGAACAAATGGTTGACTTGCAGTTTTTAGGAAGCCTGTCAGAGCAGGAAATTGCTCTGGTAAAGAATATTCCTGCGGAGTATACGATAGAAAATGACTCTGATTATCAGGAATATAAGTCAACCTTGCAGTTATATGCCGGGGTCTTGACAGGGGAAGAAGAGGTTGTTTGTGTGGTAGAGGATAGTGACTATGAAAAATTCCGCTCTGTTGAATGGATATATTTTAGTATAGCTGATATGGATGGAGATGGTACAAATGAATTGGTTTTTACCAGTGATGATGGGTTCATTCAGATATTGCACTATGAGGATGGAAAAGTATATGGTTATCTGCTCAAACCATTGGATTTTGAAACTCCAATAATTACAACGGACGGCGTGTTTCAGACAGATGAATTATCTGCTACCGGCTATGCAAGGATTGTGTCTTTAGATAAAGATGGATATAGAATAGAACCGGTTGAAGATTATGAGAGCGGCGATTATGAGAGAATACGATATATATTCTTTTCGGAGGATGTAATGAATCAATGGCTGGAATAGATGTAATATGGATGACGGAATCTATAGTTTTACGGCACTTTACGGGCACTAATAGCAAGTATAAGGTGTATAATTTTGTCGAAAATTGCTGAAATATAAACTACAACATAAAATATGAGATTTTATCTCATAAAAATGTTGTAAAAATAAAAAAATGGAATATAATAAGGATATAGGCAAGAAGTTTGGACAAATGGAGGTAAATAAGATGTTATGCCAATTTACAGTGAAAAATTTTAAGAGTATACGAGGTGAGGTAACATTTGACATGCAGGCTGCCACCATTTCTGAGCATGAAGACAGAATTATAAAAGATAAAGATGAGGAATTATATTTACCGGTATCTGCTATATACGGACCAAATGGCGGAGGAAAATCCAATGTTCTTGAAGCATTGCATAGTCTGGTTACGAAAGTACTGAGACCATTATATGCGACAAGTAATAACGAAGAAATTGCAATAAAAATGAAAAAGCTTGTGATAGAGCCATTTGCTTTTGATGAAGGAACAAGAAATGAGCCAACGGAATTTGAACTGTTTTTTAGAACAGCAATGGCAGAGTATCGCTATGAATTGACTGTAAAAAAAGAAGTAATCAAATACGAAAGGTTGGATCGTATAAAATTAGAAACAGGGCGGAAATCAGCACTTTTTGAACGAGATGAAGATGAAATTACTTTGAAAGGTGCATTTGCAAGGTTGAAAACCAGTGATGAATTATCCGATACATTGCCACTGTTATCGTACCTTGGAATTACTTACAGCAAAAATGAAGTGGTACAGGATGTGCTTGACTGGTTTGATGAAGGGATTGATTTCTTGAATTATGGAAATCCTATGCAGGAATTACGAATGGCTATTTCTAAGTCAGAGGATGTAAAAAGACTGATGCTTCAGATGATCCAGGAAATGGATTTGGATATCATAGATTTTCGTGTAGAAGAAAAGGATAATGACAGGATCGAAGTGTTTACAAAACACGTAGTAGATGAATATGAAGCAGAATTGAATTTATTTGATGAATCCAGTGGAACAAAGAAATTATTTGGTCTGCTCCCGTTTATTGCAAAAAGCTTGTTGAAGGGAACAACTCTTGTAATTGATGAACTGGATGCAAAGATACATCCGGTATTGCTTAAATATCTTATTATGACGTTCAGTAATATGGAAAAGAATAAAAAAGGTGCTCAGTTGATTTTTACATCACATGATCTGTCTACTATGAACAGTGAAGTATTCAGAAGAGATGAAATCTGGTTTGTAGCAAAAGGAAACCGTCAGAACTCAAAATTATATTCTCTTGTAGAATTTAAAAATAAGAAAGGTGAATCTGTACGGAAGGATGCCAAGTTCGATAAACAGTATCTGGAAGGGAAATATGGTGCAGATCCATACCTCAAAAAGATTATAGATTGGGGGACAGTGAATGGCTAAAAGAGGCCGAAAAGAGAAAGACAACTGGAAGAAGAAACGTCGGCAGGAATATCTGGAGAAGAAAGAATTTTGCTACTACATTTTCTGCGAGGGACAAGCAACGGAACCTAAATATTTTCAAGGATTCAAACGGTATATCGAAGACAATCCTATTTATCGAGACATGGTTTTGATTGAAATTGAAGGATGCCAGGCTGAGACGATGCGGGTAATCGGAAAAGCGGAAGAGTATGTGCGTGCGAATAAGATTACGAAAGGGCAGATATGGTGTGTCTATGATAAAGACAGTTTTCCATCCGGTGATGTCAATGGAGTAGTCCAACGGGCAGAAGTATTAAATCAAAAGAATCCGGATATTCAGTATCATGCGGCGTGGAGTAACGAGTGTATTGAATTCTGGTTCGTGTTGCATTTTGCATATTACACGGCAAATAATCACAGGTCCGAGTATAAGAAATTTTTGAATGAGAAATTTCAAGTACTGGGGATTGGAAAGTATGAGAAAAATATGGATAACATATTTGAAACACTGATGAATGGTGGAAACCCGAAGTTGGCGATTCGATATGCGAAACGGATTATTAAAAATGGAGAAGGAAAGACACCGGCGGAGATTGCACCGGGAACGAAGGTGTATGAGTTGGTGGAAGAACTGGTGAAGTATTTGCCGGAGGAAGTACGAGTAGAATTTTTAGCTTAAACTTGGAGGAACATGATTGAATACTGTAGAGAGAAAACAAAAATTGCAGACATTGCCATGGTATGCTTTGCATAATATTGCATTACAGAAAAAAATTGATGAAAAAGAAATAAATGGAAAAGAAAAGAATGCAGTGATAGATAAAATACTGTTGTATGGGGATTTAACTGATGAAGAAATTGAAAGTTATGTGAATGATTATATTTATGGTGATCGTGTTACATTTACATTGTGGACTTTTCAAAATTCATTAGAGGATTCAGATTATACTGCTATAGGTGAATTGGAAAATGTAGAAGAAAATTGTTTAAATATTTCTGGTTTTAGAAAATTAAAAATATTATCTGTTAAAGAATATGATGATCGTACGGAAATTTTATATGTTTATAGCAAAGAGTATGTATATATTGATGAAAATGGTCAAAATGCAAATGTATGGGAACAGCATAGAGGATGTTTATGGATTGGAAAAACATCAACATATCTTGCATGTATTAGTAAGCATGAAAAAATGACTACCTTCATTACAAAATATATTGCTGATATATTGAAAAATTCAATACTTCAAATAAAACCTCCAAAATCGGCAATAGATAAGTGTACAAATTTTAAAGCAATAAGTAGAATTGTATTACAAGGCAAAGAAGGAGAAAAAACAGTTGTATCAAGAGCTGGTGGGATTACCTTTGAGCAGAAGGAAGAAATTGATAGGATTCGAGCAGATAGAATTGATACATCAGGAAGTTTTATTTCGGCAATTACAGAAGACATAGATGCGACCATTAAGTATAATGTTAGAAATGGAAGTATTGGAATTTATAAACACTTACCGGCGTCGGTTTTGTTTAGTTGGTCTGAAAATGCTATTAAGATTATTTTAGAGGAAATCGAAAATTTAAAGGGAGAACCGGCAGAAAAAATTTTTAAAGAAGTTGGTCAGGAAATTAGGTGGCTTGGTGCAAGTGAAATTGAAAAATCACAATTAAATTGGTATTTAACCCAGGTTATAGCAGCGTTAGACAAAGAAGAATATGAATTTCAAATTCCCGAAGATAAAATAGCGGTATTGAATGAGGAAAAATGGTTTGTTAAGTTTTCAAGAATATATTGCAATACGTGTGATTCATATGAGATTCCGTATTGTTCAGAGTGTGGAAATGAGTTGAGAATAAGTAAGGGATATTTTAAAGAATGTAAATGTGGAGCACCCTTGAAAATAAAGTGTGCAGAAGGGCATAATACATGTGAAATTGAAAATTGGTATATCCCTAAAGTCTCGTTGGTTAGGATGATTAATAAAAATATTCAAAAAGTTTTTAAGGACGATTCTTTAGATTATAATATTTGTATTGTGGGAGATAGAGGATATATAGTTAACAATGTTGCAGATATGCAAGAGGAAATTGATATTCCGTTTGGGACTATTGAATGTTTTAAACATGATCCAATAGCGCTTACAAAAAGGCTAAAAGCTTATGCAGTAAATATGAATGAAAAATGTGAAGGAACTTGTTCGCATGATAAAGTTCAAAAATGTATAAATAATAATAACATGGTGTGTTTACCAAAGATTTTCTATACGATTTTACCTGGATATCGACCGCAACCACATAAAGGGATGGAATATGGGGATGTTTCTGGAGAAGTGAAAATTGGTAAAAGGTCATATGAATTAAAAGGAATTATTAAAAAGAACAGTGAAAATCGCTCTAGAAAAGTTATTGAAGATGATGAAAAAATTAAAAAACCATTGCTATCTACATCAACAGAAGGGCAAGAAATAATTCGTCAGTTTGTTGAACAGGGTATGATAGATGCACGCTGTCAAATAATTGCTATTGTTGTTCCTCAATATATTGATGCGTCATTAAAAGGGACCTTAAGACATTTGGCAAAATTATCAGGGAAAAAGGTAACATTTATTGAATTAGATGAAGTAGCTCAATTGATTAAGATTAATGAAAAAATAGATGTATTATAGAAAAAGTCGAGAACTTGTATTAAGGATAGAGAAAGATACAGAGTTCTCGATTTTTTATTTACTATTTTATAGGTTACGATATAATAAAAGATGTAATAGAACGATATAACTATAACAGAGAGGTGAGCTTATGAACATAGCAGCCTATTGCCTAGTCTCCACCAACAAAGCTGATCAGCTCAACAGTCTGGAATCTCAAAAGGAATTCTTCTCAGAATGCATCAAGCGCACAGGGGACACTTTAGTAAGATTATATGCAGATGAAGGTATTTTCGGAATTAAAATTAAAAATCAAAAAGAATTTCTTCGCATGATGTCTGATGCAGAGCATGGATTATTTGACATGGTTGTTGTAAAAGACATCTCTCGTTTTACAAGAAATACTGTAGATCTTTTACAAAAATGCCGGATGTGAGCAAACTATCAGACCATAACTTTTGTTCGGGTTGAAATGTATTTTTGTGCAGTTTTGGAGAAAAGATATCGTTGCTATCGGTCATTTGTTTGACTATAATTAAAGAAAAATCGACATGTGGAGAGGGATATGGAGTTAACAGAGGAAATAAAATTAGAACTCAAATTAGTGGGTTCCGTAACAGGTGAATTTTTTGTGCCGTCCTATCAACGGGGTTACAGATGGGGGAAAGACGAAGTGAACCGTTTGCTGGATGATATATTGACAAATGGAAAGGACGGCTATTGCTTACAACCGATTGTTGTAAAAAAACGGGAAGATAAATATGAGCTGATTGACGGACAACAGCGGCTGACAACGATTTATTTGATATACAAATATATGCGTGAAAAGGGCGGACAGTTTATGCCGGATGCAAAGTTTTCCCTTACCTATGATACCAGGGAGAAATCCGAGGCATTCTTGCGGGAGATTGATTTTTCAATGCGTGAGGATAATATTGATTTCTGGTTTATCTGTCAGGCTTATGAAGAGATTGATAACTGGTTTACAAAGCAGAACAGTCTCTCTGCATTTTTAGAGATTTCATCTTATTTTGAAAAGAAAGTTAAAATTATCTGGTATGAAACAGGAAACGGAAGCGCTGAGGATTCGATTGCTTTGTTTACGAGGTTGAATATCGGAAAGATTCCGCTGACGAGTGCAGAGCTTGTGAAAGCAATGTTTTTAAGCAGGAACAATAAAACAATGACATATGAACGTCAACAGGAAATTTCTCTGCAATGGGATAATATGGAAAGGGAATTGCACAATGAGTCCTTTTGGTATTTTCTTACGAATTATACGCCAAGTGAAATGTATCAGACCCGGATTGATTTGGTTCTTGATCTGATTGCTCAAAAACCGTCCCGGTTAAAGGATGATAATTTTACCTTTTTTGAATTTGATGCAATGCGCAAGCGGGAAAATGATGATTTTATCGGTATCTGGAACAAAATACAGCACACCTTTTCCGTATTAAAGGACTGGTATGAAAATCATACCTTTTATCACAAGATTGGTTATCTGATTGCTTCCGAGACAATGTCGCTGCTGGAGTTATACCAATTGGCAGAGGGAAAGACAAAGTCACAGTTTGCGAAACTTTTAGATGATGCAATCAAAAAGAGCATTGCCAGTGATGATAATTATGCGGATTTAAGTTACGAGCGGGCAGATGACTACCGGAAGATAAGTACCTTGTTGTTATTATTTAATGTGGAATCCGTCCGTATAATTGATGATGAGGCACAACGCTTTCCGTTTGATAAATTTAAAGTACAGAAAGGAAATGCAAGCTGGAGTCTGGAACATATTCATGCACAACAGTCGGAAGGCATGAAGACACAGGCGGTGTGGAAGGATTGGCTAGAAAAACATAAGCAATCCCTTTGCTCCCTGCCGGGTTATGAGGATTTTGTTGCGCAGATTGAGGAAGCGTGTAAGAAGCCGAATCTGAAGGGTGGAGAATTTGAAACACTTCGGAAGAAGATTGCCGAAGTGTTGTCGGCACCGGGAAGTGTGGAATATTCACATTCCATTTCCAATCTGGCATTGTTAAATACAACGGACAATGCAGCACTTAACAATGCGGCATTTGATGTAAAAAGAAATGAAATAATTGAAATGGATAAAAGAGGACAGTATATTCCGTTTTGCACGAAAATGGTATTTTTAAAATATTACACGGATTCGAAAGATAACCAGGTTCATTTTTGGGGACCGGCAGACCGGATTGCTTATATCAATGGAATAAATCGGGTACTTGCTCCGTATTTGGAAGAATGTATCCGTGTGGAGAAGGAGGTTGAAACACAATGAGTACAACCCTTCATACATTTATGGATATTTTTAAGGAAGAGATTGAAAGTGATGGAAAATGGATACAGGTTCAAAAGATAATCATTCCGATTATACAAAGAGACTATGCGCAGGGAAGAAGGACGGATAAGATTGACCGGATTCGCAGCCGTTTCCTCGATTCTCTTTATGATGCAGTGACAAAGGAGGCGGTTATTCTTGATTTTGTATATGGCAGTATTGATGATAATGGAGTTATGACACCGTTAGATGGACAACAGAGACTGACGACATTGTTTTTGCTCCATTGGTATGCTGCTGTGAAGGAAAATGTTGCACAACAGGAATATTCTTTTTTGAAAAATTTCAGCTATGAAACCAGATACAGTGCAAGGACATTTTGTGAGGAACTGATGCATTACAGGTATCAGGGACAAAGCCTTCTTTCGGAGGAAATCATAGATCAGGCATGGTTTCCGCTTGACTGGAAAAAGGATCCGACCATAAGTTCCATGTTGGTTATGTTAGATGCGATGGATGACCGTTTTAAGGAGGTTGATAACCTGTGGGAAAAACTGAAATCAGGTGCAATTTCTTTTTATTTCCTGCCTATTGCCGATTTGGGACTGACCGATGAATTGTATATTAAAATGAATTCGCGTGGTAAACTGCTGACACAGTTTGAACATTTTAAAGCTGAACTGGAACGGACACTGCGGATAGTTGACGGTACGAAAGCACGGGAAGTGATGCATAAGGTTGATATTGCATGGACGGATATGTTGTGGGAATATCGTGGAGATAACAATATAATTGATGATGAATTTCTCCGGTATTTTAAATTTATATGTGATATCATTTGTTATAAGAATGGTGGAACGGTACAGGGAAGAAGTCAGGATGAATTCTTTTTGTTAAAGGAATATTTTTCTGTGGAAGCAGAAAATGCATTACAAAATATTGAGATTTTGCAACAGTATTTTGACTGCTGGTGTGACCTGAAAAGGACGCAGAGAATTTCACAGTTTTTTGAATCCCTTTTTTCAAACACACATGAGGCGGATAAGATTCAGATTCGGGGCGAGTTGGATTTATTTGCGGATTGTCTGAATCATTATGGTGAGAACAATGGAAGAAACAGACGGTTTCCGTTAAACAGGGTAGTGCTGTTATATGCAGTGGTTGTGTACCTGCTTAAGAAAGAGGAGATAACAAAGGAACAGTTTCTTAGAAGATTTCGGATAATCAACAATCTGGTGCGGAATTCGGAAGATGAGGTAAGTGACAGTGAACAGCGTTCAAGCGGTAACCGGATGCCTGCGATTTTGAAACAGGTGGAGGATATTCTGGTAAGAGAACGGTTGGACGCTTCGGTTGTTGGATTCAGCAGTGTTCAGATGGAGGAGGAAATCAAAAAACTTGCCTGGGTGCGTCAGTATCCGGAGAAAGCCTTGAAGTTATACCGCTTGGAAGATCATTATCTGTTGTATGGACAGATTGGTATTATCGGACTTAAAAATGAAACTGGTTTTGAAAAATTTGAGCGGTTGTTTGAATGTGATTTGGATTTGGTGGATTCGGCATTGATGGCAACCGGAGCCTATCTTCAAAGAGAACGGAACGGATGGCGGTACCAATGCGGAACCAGCAATAAAAAAATTCAAAGGGCATGGCAGGACTTGTTTCATCACGGAGCAAATACCGGTTATCCGGAGACCAAAAAGGTATTAAACCGGCTGCTTTCATTCCTGACGGAAATTTCAGATGCCGCATTACAGGCAGTTGTCGATGGTTATATACAGGAATGTGAAGCTTTAAAGACATATAACTGGCGGTATTATTATGTGAAATACAAGGTTTTTCGTCCGGGAAGCTATGGAAAATACTATTGGGCGGATTATGAAAAACAGCCATATGTTATAAGGGTTATGCAGACCGGTAAAAATATATCCGAGTATTCCTATCAACCTTTTTTGAAAGCGGTGGATCAATACGATATGATTTCAAAAGATGATTACGGAGCATATTTGATAGACGGTGATACATATATTGGGGTCGAACAGGATGCATATGTGATTTATTCCATGGAGGATGACAGGGAAATAAATCGGATTTCGATTTTACAAAATGAGAATGGAGTAGATATGGAAAACCGGATTGTCCGATTGCAGCAGTACATGGAAGGACAGGAACAGCAAAAGAAATCTTTATAAATTGCGTTTTCTTATAAAATGATGTAAAATAGTAACTAAGAATGTAGAAAAGTCAACAGAGGATAGAAAAAGGGGAGATTTATCTATGACAAATTGGAATGTTGCTTCATTATTCAGTAGTTTGAAGACATCCGGAACCTCCGGAATGAATTCCTTTAATTTCGGTGATTATGCTGCAATTAAGAACGGAAGTTACCGCAAACTGGTAAAAGCACATTACGCATTACAAAAGAACAATTCAGATTCCAAGACCAATAAAAAGAATACCGTTCAAAAGACGGATACAACGGAACAGGCAGGTCTGTCGAAGATGAAGGTGCAGGCAGATGAACTTAAGAGTGCTGCAACAGACTTTGATAACAAGGATTTATGGGAATCAAAGAATTCCAATAAGCTGATAAGTGCGGTAAAGAAATTTGCCACAGAATACAATGACGTAGTAAGCCAGTCTGCAAACGTAAATTCAAAGGACGTTTCCATGCAGACAGGATTTATGAAGAGTTTAACTTCGACGATGTCAAAAGCATTATCGAAGATAGGTGTTAATGTTTCGGAAGATGGCAGCTTATCGGTTGATGAAGATGTATTAAAGAATGCAAACACGAAGGATGTGAAATCACTGTTATCCGGTAAGTATTCTTACGCATCACAGGTTGCGGATAAAGCAAGTGCCATTTCAAGTGCAGCGGCAAGGAGTGCCGGTACTTACACACAAAACGGCGCATGGTCAAATACACTTTCGGGTATGTTTGATCAGTGGTTATAAAACAGATAACAGAATTCAATTTGACTACCGGAATCAAGGAGGATGAGTGTATGACAGTTGGAGAAGCACGGAAAACATATAGTGTGCAGTTAAGAAATTATAATGTTCAAAAGTATAAGCTGGCGAAGCAGAAAAATGAACTGGCTGACAAAATCAAGTCAACAGAAAATGGTGCAACCATTTATGCGGGTGAGGCTGCAACATTGGAACTTACATATAATGCGGTTGCCCAAAAACAGGAAGAGTATCAAAATTACATGGACCAACTGATGGAGCAGTGGAATATGAAACATGATGCGGTTGCAACAAAAGAGAACGTGGAAGCCGAAAAAGAAGGCTTTGAAGATTTGCGTAAAATAATGGAAGTCGTAAGGCGGATGACAAAGGGTGACAATGTTCCGCAAAGTGATGAAAAGAAAGTTATGGAATATGACAAGGATATGTATCAGATGGCAAAAAGTGCGCAGATGATTGCCCGGATGCGTAGAAAAGACCGGGAAGACCATGATTCACTTTGGGAAGATGAGGAAGAAAGACAGCGGGAAGACCCAACAGAATCTGCTGACGGACAGGAAGCATTTATGGATGGACCGGAGATTGTGTCGGTAGAAGATACAATGGTATCAGCGGTTGAATCCACAGAAGAATAATTTCAAAAAAGATAGGACAACTGACCGGTTAAGAATTGTCTTTCCGGTTGGTTGTCCTTTTTGTTGATTAGCCTCTTTTTAAAACTTAGGCAAGAAAACCGTACAATAAAACGATAATGCCGAGGATGATACGGTACCATCCGAAAACTTTGAAATCGTGTTTTTTGATGTATCCCATAAGGAATTTGATAACAAATAAGGATACAAGAAATGCAACAACCATGCCGACAAGAAGAATGATGCTTTCCTGTGCGGTGATGGAGTTGTGCATAAGGAATTTGCCACCCTTTAAAAGACTTGCTCCAAACATAACAGGTACTGCAAGGAAAAATGTATATTCTGCGGCAACCGTTCTTGAAACCCCAAGAATCAAAGCACCGATGATGGTTGCGCCGGAACGTGATGTGCCGGGAAAGATGGCTGCAATTAACTGGAATATTCCGATATAAAATGCAAGTTTATAAGAAATATCCGAAATCTGGCAGACATTTGGATTTTTCCCATGGTGCAGTGTTTCGACAACGATAAATGCAATACCGAACAAAATCAGCATAATGGCAACGGTTGTATAATTATAAAACCATGCCTCTAACTGCTCATCAAAAAGAATACCTATAATAGCCGCCGGTACGCAGGATACCAGAATATGAAACCATAATTGGAAGATATCCCATTTGACATAAGCACCTGCACCGGTTTTGGAAAGCGGGTGTTCATTGGATTTTTTTCCGAATGGCCACAGTTGATTCCAGAAAAGAATAACAACGGCGAATATGGCACCGAGCTGGATTACAACTTCAAACATGCTGTAAAATGCATCGGACACCTTAAGCGGCATAATCTGATTTAACAAAATCATATGCCCGGTACTACTAATCGGAAGCCATTCTGTGATGCCTTCCACAATACCAAAAAGAATTGATTTTAAAATTTCTAACATGATTCCTCCAATCACTTGTGGATGCTTACAGTAATATATATTCCACAAATATCTCGTCTTATTATAGAAAGATAAATTCTATGCGACTATGCACTATTTTCGCATTGAACGAAAAGGTTGTCAACTACAAGTAACGATGGAATCGAATATGAAAAAGGAGAGGATAAAATGAAAACAAGACAGGAAGCATTGGAATACGGATTATCATTTCCGGATACCTATCAGCAGGCACCTTTTCGTGACCCGAACTGGCAGTTGGTCAGGGTTAAGGGAAGCAGGAAGGCATTTTTATGGACGTATGAAAGAGATGGTTATGTCAATCTGAATGTAAAAGTAAATCCGGAGTGGAGGGATATTTTTCGGAATGCCTATGATTCCGTGATTCCCGGCTGGCATCAGAATAAAGAGCATTGGAATACAATTATATTGGATGGTTCCGTTCCGGATGAAGTAATCCGGCAGATGATAGCGGAAAGCTATGATCTGGTAACAGACAGTCCGACAAAACGAATTTACGAGGCGGTAAAGCGGATTCCTGTGGGAAAGGTGGCTACTTACGGTCAGGTTGCCCGGATGGCGGGCGATAAAAAGATGGCGCGTGCAGTGGGCAACGCTTTGCACAAAAATCCCAACCCTTTGGAAATCCCATGTTACAGGGTGGTAAACGCAAAAGGTGAGTTATCCGGGCAGTTCGCATTTGGCGGAAAAGGACGGCAGGAAAAGCTGTTGCAGGCGGATGGAATTGAAGTTGTGGATGGAAAAGTGGATTTGGAAAAATATGGAATCTGAATTTTTAAATTGTGAAAATTGTAAGGAAAAGTCGTTCCTTGCGGTTGATATGAAATGTAAATTATGATACCATAAAAACATCTATGAAGTTGAAGACCGGTAAAAGAAATTTGTATTGGAATTAGGGGAAAATATGGTTCGTGAAAAGAATGTAAAAGTTATGACACGATTGGCTCTTTATGAGAAAAATCAGGGAAAGACAGAAATTCCGATGACAGAATATTCCAAGGGAGACTATGTCCGTCTGAATATATTAAAATCGATTGTAGCGGCAACGATTGCCTTTTTATGTATAGTGGCTTTGGTGGCTGTTTATCGTGCAGAGTACCTTTTGTCACATGTGATGCAGATAGATTATAAAAATTGGGGTATCCGGATTTTAGCAGTTTATGTTATCTGGATTTTGATTTACTGGGTGATTGCCAGATTGTTCTATTCCAGAAAATACGAGAAGGCAAGACCGAATATCATTATTTATAATCATAATTTGAAAAAATTATTGGAAATCACACAGAAAGAGGAAGTAAAATCAGCAATACCAAAGGGAGGTGTCGTAATCGATGACGACTTTATTGACTTTTAGGGATAATATGAAAGGTTTCTGTAGTCGTTATGATTACATTTTGACGCCGATATTGAAATTCATAGTGGCATTTTGTGTATTTATGAATATTAATGCACGCACCGGATATATGGAGGCTTTGAATTCCTGGTTTATCGTGTTTCTGCTTTCTTTCATCTGTGCTTTTTTACCGTTTGAATTCATTGTAGGTTTGGGATTTACGGTTATAATTTTACAGGCTTTTAAAGCAGCATTGGATGCCTGTCTGATTGGAATTGCGCTCATTTTGATTTTCTATTTCGCTTATATGCGGTTTGTACCGAAAACCGGATTGATTGTGTTGCTGGTGCCGTTGTTTTATGCAGTGCATTTAACATATGCCATTCCGGTGCTGTTGGGATTTCTTGTAGGACCGGTAGCGATTATACCGGCGGCATTTGGCCTGGTCTTGTATGATTATGAGAAAGAACTTGCGGACCTTGTAAAAGTACTGGCAACCGTAACCGAAGATGACGAAAAGGTGCAGGGATACCTTTATATCCTGAAGGGAATTTTGGCAGATAAAGAAATGCTTCTGACGATAGTAGTGTTTGCTATCGTGATTTTGGTCACATATCTGATTTATCGGATGTCCTTTGAATATGCATGGGTTGTGGCGTTTGTGGCAGGCAGCATTTTGAATATCGTATGTTTTTTGGTAGGCAGTGTGTTGTTATCGGTAAAGATAGGATTGGTTCCTGTTTTGTTGGAAAGCATTGTAGGAATTTTGCTTGCAATTGTAATTCAGTTTATAAAAGGTGTGGTGGATTATCAGAGAACGGAGATATTACAGTTTGAGGATGATAATTACTACTATTATGTTAAGGCAGTTCCGAAACTGTCGATAACGGTTAAGAATGAAAATGTAAAGCATATTAATTCTAAGTCAAATTAGATGAAGATAGATGGAGATGAAGGAATTTGGAAAATATCAGAAATTTTATAACTGCATATTTTGATTGGTTTTATATTCCAAAGATTACGGTTTCAGATGTTTTTGAAATTATATTGATTGCGGTTTTGGCATATCATGTGATGGATTGGTTTAAGAAAACCAGAGCATGGACACTTGTAAAAGGTATTTTAGTACTGCTGCTGTTTACCGGAATTGCAACGATTTTACAGTTTAATACAATACTGTGGTTGTTTAAGAATACGATTAGCGTTGGCGTAATTGCGGTGATTATTATTTTCCAGCCGGAATTTCGTCGTGCTTTGGAACAGCTGGGACGTAAGAATTATCTTGCGGGATTGTTTAATACAGAAGAAGCGGAAGGCGGAAGTAAATTAGACAAACGTTCCCTTGCCGAAATTACCAAAGCGGTATATTCGATGAGTGAGGTTAAGACCGGAGCTTTGATTGTGATTGAACAAAATGTACGTCTTGGCGATCATGAGCGAACCGGAATTAATATTGATGCGGAGATTTCCAGTCAGTTATTAATTAATATTTTTGAGCATAATACACCGTTGCATGATGGAGCGGTGTTGATTCGGGACAATCGAATTACCAGTGCGACCTGTTATCTGCCGCTTACGGATAATTTGGATATTAATAAAGCACTCGGTACCAGACACAGAGCGGCAATCGGTGTCAGTGAGGTTTCCGACAGTATCACTGTAATTGTTTCGGAAGAGACCGGGGCGGTTTCTGTTGCATACAACGGAACGATTTACCGGGATTTAAGCAAAGAAGATTTTGTGGAGAAAATCAATGAACTGATGAAGAGAGATTCCAAGATTAAAAAGGCAAAATGGTGGAAAGGACATGGTAAAAATGAGAAAAAAGATTCTGAACCATCTTGATTTAAAATTACTTTCCCTGATTATTGCGATTCTGATATGGATTGTAGTTGCGAATGTAGATAATTACAAAACAACCAAGCAGATAACAGGAATAGAGATTGAATTTACAAACGGAAGTGCGATTACAGAAAAGAATAAAGTATATGAGGTTCCGGAGGGAACTACGATTGATGTTGTGGTTAAGGGACCGAGAAGCGTTGTTGAGGGTCTGACAAAGGACGATTTCAAGGCGGTTGCGGATTTGTCCAAAATGTCGATTACGAATGCGGTTTCGGTAGAAGTATCTGCGGTAAGAAGCAGCGTTGAAAAAGAAGTGACGATTGTTTATTCTAACAATGCGATAAATGTTGCGGTAGAAGATAAGGTAGAAAAACAGCTTCCGATTACAGTCAAAACCTCAGAAAATGTTGCGGACGGATATGCAATCAGTAATAAGACGGCAGCTCCGAATCTGATTACCATAAAGGGTGCGGAAAGTATTGTAAATACCATAAGTGAAGTCTATGTTGACGTGGATGTATCGAATGCCAATAAGGATATCGTAGCATATGGCGAACCGGTATTTGTAGATTATGCCGGAAAAACAATTGAATCGGAAAAATTTGAATACGATGTTAAGACGGTTGAGGTAAGTATTGAGGTTAAGAAGACCAAAGAACTGAGAGTGAAAGTGGCAACATCCGGTGATGTGAGGGACGGCTATCAGATATCAAGTATTGACTATCAGCCGACAAGCATTGTGGTAGTCGGTAATGCCGAAGATTTGGCTAAGATTGACGAAGTTTTAATTGATGATGTGGATGTGACAAATGCATCTTCCGATATGGAAACATCGGTAGCTTTAGCGGAATATCTGCCAAGTGAGATATCAATTGCCGACGGAACGGAAGAAATTATGATTAAGGTCATGATTGAACAGTTACAGGAAAAGACAATCGATATCGAAAATGACGATATCAATATTGTTGGTAAGAAGGATGGTTACACCTATACATTTACGAATAAGGACGGTCTGGAGATTAAGGTAAAAGGACTTAAGGATAAGCTCAGAGACATTAAGGTTGCCAATATGCTTCCGTCCATTGATGTATCGGAATACGGAACCGGTAAGTATACGTTTACGGTCAGTCTGAAGGAAGACAGTGGTGTAACGATAGAAGGAGAATATACGGTTGAACTAGAGATCGGAAAGGAATAAGAATCGCAGATTTGGAGGGATGATTATGGTGTCACAAAAGGTTGTGATTACAGAGTCTTTTGGACTGCACCTACGCCCTGCGGGAAAACTTTGTGACACAAGCCTGAAGTTTCAGTCGAAAATAGAATTGAAAAAAGGGACACAGACAGCGAATGCTAAAAGTGTATTAGGGGTGTTAGCCGCAAGAGTACAACAGGGGGATGAAATAGAGCTGGTATGTGAAGGACCGGATGAACAAGAGGCATTGGATGCGATTGTGCAGCTGTTTAAAGATGGATTTTGAAGTGAGTACAATGAAAGAGGATGAGTGAATGATTCATGCAGATTCAGAAGAAAAAATAAAACGATTACGTGAAATGATTGACGAGGTCAATAATATCGTTTTCTTTGGAGGTGCCGGCGTTTCGACGGAAAGCGGAATTCCTGATTTTCGAAGTCAGGACGGCTTGTATCATCAAAAATACAAGTATCCGCCGGAAACGATTGTCAGCCATGATTTTTATGTGAATCAGCCAAATGATTTTTTTGATTTCTATAAGGATAAGATGATAGCGTTAGATGCCAAACCCAATGCTGCACATAAAGTACTGGCGAAGTTAGAAAGTCTTGGTAAAGTGAAAGCCGTTGTGACACAGAATATTGATGGTTTGCATTATGCTGCCGGAAGTAAAACGGTTTACGAATTACACGGTAGTGTACATCGTAATTACTGTGAAAAATGCGGCAAATTTTATCCGGTGGAATATATTGTGGAATCCGAATCCATTCCGATGTGTGAATGTGGAGGAAGAATAAAACCGGATGTTGTGTTGTATGGAGAATCCTTAGATTACCGTACCATTCAACAGACAATTGAAGCAATCCAACAGGCAGATTTGCTGATTGTCGGTGGAACCTCCCTGTCCGTGTATCCGGCAGCGGGATTTATCGATTACTTTAAGGGTAAATATACGGTGGTTATTAATTTAGATGATACCGCAAGGAACGTTCAGGCAGATTTGGTCATTAATGAAAAAATCGGTGAGGTATTTGAACAATTACATATATAAGAGAGTATGGATGGAAGGACTCCCATAGACTGATGAATTTAGTCTATGGGAGTTTTTTTATGTCTGTTTGAACCCCGGAGAAAATCTTTTTTGATGTATTTGAAAAAGGCAGCTCCGAAAAAAGCCTGATACGAAAAAGGCAGACACGAAAAAATGTCGAAAGAGCAGTAAAAATGTTGTTTTATGGTATAAGATATGCTTATGTGTAATTTTAAAAGCTATTTTACAACATTTTGTTGAAAAAATAAAATTACCCTCTATACAAATACAATGCTTTGTGGTACAATGTTGATTGTGGGAAATCTTTAGACATAAGGAGAGATTATATGAATATCAATCTGGAGTATTACAAGATTTTCTATCATGTAGCCACTGAACTAAGCATTACTGGTGCTGCAAAGAAGCTTTGTATATCGCAACCTGCCGTCTCCCAAGCTATGAAACAGCTCGAGCAGGGATTGGGAATAGAGCTTTTGACCAGGCGTGCAAAAGGTGTCAGTTTAACCCGCGCAGGAACTTTATTGTTTTCTTATATCCGGGAAGGTTATGAAACGATTCTGACTGGAGAAAAACAGTTAGAGAAGATGATGAATCTGGAATATGGAGAGATTAGAATTGGTGCCAGTGATATGACATTACAGTTTTATCTTTTGCCATATCTCGAACGGTTTCATCAACTGTATCCGGAGATTAAGGTAACAGTTACGAATGCCCCTACGCCACAAACGATAGACCACCTGAATCAGGGCCGAATTGACTTTGGGGTTGTGACCATGCCCGTTGAAGTTGATTCACAGTTTGACGTTTTCCGTGTCCGTAAGATTCAGGATGTATTTGTGGCAGGGGAAAAGTTCCAACATTTAAAGAACTGCAAATTATCCTATGATATCTTGTCGGAATTACCGCTTATTTGTTTGGAGGGAAAGACAAGTACGAGGACATATGTGGACGAGTATTTACATACAATGAATATTGAAGTGAAGCCGGAATTTGAACTGGCGACAAGTGATATGATTGTTCAATTTGCAATGCGTAATTTAGGTGTAGGTTGTGTTGTGGAAGATTTTGCTGTGAAGCAGTTAGAAAGTGGAGATTTATTTAAACTTCAGTTTCAGAATGAATTGCCGGGAAGAGACATGTGTCTGATTTTTGATAAGAGGGCAACGATGTCGGTAGCAGCAACTAAGCTGAAAGAAATATTAGAGGTAGCGGCAGTGAATGTAGCCTGAATCATAAGGAAATTCACAAAGTGGCAATCGATAGAAAATAAAAGAGACTTTGTGAGTCGATAGGAGGATAACATGGAACAGAATGTATTTACATTGATTAATGAAGATGGAAGAGAAATCAAATATATCGGACTGAATGTCGTTGAGAATCCGGAAAACGGACAGAGATATTTAATTTATACAGAAGCAGATAATGCAAAAGAAATAACAGGTAAGCAGATTGATTTATATGCATGTGCTTATAATAAAGAGAATGGAAGAATTGTATTGGATCCATTAACTTCCGAAAAGGAAAAAACATTAATTAAGAATTTCATTGAAGATAATACCCGAATTGCATAAGGTCCTCTCTTTCAATGTTAGAAAGACTTCGTTTTTTGTGAAATGAAAACGGAGTCTTTTTTATTACAAGCATAACTTGACAATAATCCGAAATCGGAGTATATTAATCCGAAATCGGATAAAAGGAGAAGGATATGAGCAAATCACGATTAAGTACGCAATTAGTTGCGTATAATCAAAGCTATAAGGAAAATGATGAAATATACCATAATTATGCAAAGGCGTTTGGAATGACAGATACGACATTCTGGTTATTATATTCTTTATGGGAGAGTAAGACACCATATACACAAAAGGAGTTATGTAAGGAATGGTCCTATATTTCCCAGACGTTAAATTCGGCACTGAAAAATCTGGAAAAACAGGGATTTATTTATATGGCGTGTACAAAGGAAAACCGTAAGAATAAAGAAATTCGGTTTACGGATAAAGGAAAGGAATTTGCAAAGAATGTGATTGAACCTCTGATGCAGGCGGAAGCGCAGTCGCTATCGTGTATGAGCCGGGAGGAGATGGAACAGTTTTTGTCCTGTATGCGTCGATTAAATGTATCCTTGAAAAAGGAAGTAAATCGGTTGATTCTTAACAGAAGTGAAAAAGAGGTGTATGATGAAGAAAAATAAAATTCAGTTAAAGGAGCATTTTGGATACAGAAAGCTGATGCGCTTTACTCTGCCGACCATTACCATGATGATATTCACATCGATTTATGGAATTGTGGATGGATTTTTCGTATCGAACTGCGTGGGAAAGGAACCGTTTTCGGCTTTAAATTTAATATGGCCGGTTGTAATGATTCTAGGTTCAATTGGATTTATGATTGGTACCGGAGGCAGTGCATATGTATCGGTAAAGTTAGGGGAACAAAAAAAGGAGGATGCTAACCGGTATTTTTCTATGTTTCTTTATCTGGAAGTAATCGTTGGCGTGATACTTTCGATTGTCGGTTATATTTTTGCAAGACCGATAGCCGGTTTGTTGGGAGCGCAGGGGGCGGTATTAGATTACTGCGTTGTTTACGGAAGAGTGTTATTTGTCGGACTGGTATTCTTTTTGTTACAGAATAGTTTTCAAAGTTTTCTGGTTGTTGCGGAAATGCCGAAGTTTGGTCTTGTTGTTTCTGTAATGGCAGGTGTGACCAATATGATTTTGGACTTTTTGCTTGTATATGTCTGGAAACTGGGGTTGTTTGGCGCAGCGCTGGCGACTGTGATTAGTCAGGTGGCTGGTGCGGCTATACCGGTTGTATTCTTTATCCGCAACAAAAAGGGATTACATCTGGTGCCGACCGGATTTGAGTGGCGGCCGATTAAGCAGACCTGTATCAATGGTTCTTCCGAGATGGTTTCTAACCTGTCGATGTCATTGATTAGTGTATTATATAATTTGCAGTTGATGACGTATGCCGGTATAAATGGAGTAAATGCCTATGGTGTTGTCATGTATATCAGTATGATATTTGCGGGTGTCTATATGGGTTATTCCATTGGAGTGTCACCGGTTATCGGTTATCATTATGGAGCTAAGAACAAGGAAGAATTAAAGGGATTGTTGAGAAAGAGTCTGAAAATGATATTTGTTGCGGCAATTGTCATGACAGTGGCGGCAGAGTGTCTATCCGGTTTGTTTGCGGGAATTTTTGTTGGATACGATAAGGAATTGCTGGAAATGACCATTCGTGCAAATCGGTTGTTTTCGCTTGCTTATCTGATATGCGGATTTAATATGTTTGCATCGGCATTTTTTACGGCATTGGGAAATGGATTGATTTCTGCGGTGATTTCATTTGCAAGAACCTTTTTGTTCCAGATAATTATGATTTATTTACTTCCGGTGTTTTTGGGACTGAATGGTTTGTGGCTTGCTATGGTTGTGGCAGAAGTTCTCACATCTATAGTCAGCATTTATTTTTTGGTGACGAAGCGCAGACAGTATCAATATTAGAAATTTGTAAAATAAATATGGAAGGTGATGGATATGTGTACAGCAGCAACTTATAAAACAAAAGATTTTTATTTTGGTAGAACTTTGGATTATGAATTTTCTTACAAAGAAGAGGTAACCATCATGCCCCGTAATTATCCGCTTACGTTCCGGCATGGAAAAAGCCTGTCGACACATTTTGCGATAATGGGAATGGCATATGTGGTAGAAGATTACCCTCTTTATTATGATGCCATCAATGAAAAGGGACTGGCAATGGCAGGACTTAATTTTGTGGGAAATGCAGTTTATCAGGAAGTGCAGGAAGGTTATGACAATGTAGCACAGTTTGAATTTATTCCATGGATATTGTCACAGGCTGTATCCGTAGCCGAGGCAAAAAAGTTATTGGAAACGATGCGTTTAGTGGGAACCTGTTTTGCAAAGCAGCTTCCGACGGCACAATTGCATTGGATGATTGCGGATGAAAAGGACTGTATTGTGGTAGAGTGCATGGAGGATGGAATGCATATCTATGAAAATAAAATTGGCGTACTGACGAACAATCCGCCGTTTCCGACACAGATGTTTTTGTTAAATCAATATATGAGTCTGTCTGCCAAACAACCGGAAAATCGGTTTGCAAAGGAATTGGATTTGAAAACCTACAGCCGGGGAATGGGAGCAATCGGACTGCCGGGAGATTTGTCTTCGACATCACGGTTTGCAAAGGTGGCATTTACGAAAGCACATGCTCTGTCGGAGGATAACGAACATTCAAGTGTGAGCCAGTTTTTCCATATCTTAGGTTCCGTGGATCAACAGCGGGGATGTTGTGAGGTTTCGGAAGGAAAATATGAGATAACAATTTATACGTCATGCTGTAATGCAACAAAGGGAATTTATTATTATACAACATATGACAATCATCAGATTACGGCAGTTGATATGCACAGAGAAAATCTTGAAGATACAAATTTAAAAAGATATCCGATTCAGACCGAAGGGAAAGTTGTCTGGATGAATTGAAGATAAAAAGAACTCATAGTGATATGCCCCTTTTAAGCAGATAAGGTGAATACCATAACAGAGTTCTTTTTTATGGCTCAATAACCTATTGACATAGTAGGTTAGTAGGTGGTAATATATCCCTAGCAATTTTGTAGGAAAGGGGAACACCTATGATTATTTCGTCGAAAGGAAGATATGCTTTACGAGTTATGGTGTATTTGGCTGTGAAACAGCAGGACGGATATATCCCCCTCAAAGAGATTACGCAGGCAGAGGGCTTGTCCTTAAAGTATCTCGAAAGTATTACCAGGGTATTGTCAAAGAACAATTTGATTGAAGCCACCAGCGGACATGGCGGAGGATATCGGCTGACAAGAAATCCGCGGGATTATACATTGGCAGAAATACTGACCGTAATGGAAGGAACGCTTGCTCCGGCAGCGTGTGTGAAGGAGGATGCGTCAACGTGCTGCAACAGCGAAGTCTGTTATACAAGACCTATCTGGCAGGGACTGGCACAGTTGATAGATGATTATTTTGAAAATATGACATTGGAGGATGTAGTGGAAAAAGCATTACAGACAGCAGTTTAAGGAGGATATAACATGGAAGAAAGACAATTATTGAATGTAAAAAATCTACACGTAAATGTGGAGGAAAAGGAAATATTGCACGGAGTTGATTTGAGTGTGAATGCAGGAGAGACACATGTTTTGATGGGTCCGAACGGAACCGGAAAATCAACTCTTTTGTATGCATTGATGGGAAATCCGAGATATTCAATAACGGATGGTGAGATATGGTTTCAGGGAAAAAACATTACGGATATGCCGGTAAATGAAAGAGCAAACGAAGGAATGTTTTTGTCGTTCCAGAATCCGTTGGAAGTACCGGGTGTTACTTTAAGTTCCTTTATCAGAAATGCATTGGAGAAAAAAACAGGAAAAAGAATCCGTCTTTGGGATTTTAAGAAGGAATTGGAAAAGACCATGGAATTATTGCAGATGGATCCTTCTTATGCAGACCGTGATTTAAATGTCGGATTTTCCGGCGGAGAGAAGAAAAAGGCAGAGATATTACAGTTATTGATGTTAAAACCGGCACTTGCAATTTTGGATGAGACGGATTCCGGATTGGATGTCGATGCGGTTCGTACCGTTTCGGAGGGGATTGAGGCATATCAGAAAACCTGTAACGGAAGTCTTTTGATTGTTACGCACAGTACAAAGATTTTGGAGTCTCTTTCGGTTGATTATACACATATCATGGTAGAGGGTAAGATGATTCATACAGGTGATGCATCTTTAGTAGAAGAAATCAATCAGAACGGATTTGGAAAGTACGAAGCGGCGCAGGCAGAATAACCCGGGAAGGAGCCATAACATGAAAGAAAAAACATATGTAGAAGATATAGA
Source organism: uncultured Lachnospiraceae bacterium (assembly GCA_934293575.1). Taxonomy (GTDB): domain Bacteria; phylum Bacillota; class Clostridia; order Lachnospirales; family Lachnospiraceae; genus CAG-590. The sequence continues at coordinate 95,701 of CAKQYU010000002.1, forward strand.
CCGAAATATATATGATTTTAAAGATGATGAAAAGGATGCATATAAGTTAAAGGCTGGTTTGACACCGGATATTGTAAAACAGCTTTCGGTGGAAAAACATGACCCGGAGTGGATGGAAGAGTTCCGGTTGGAAGCCTTGAAAATTTATAACGATATGGAGATTCCGGATTGGGGACCGTCCATTGACGGATTGAATATTGATAACATTGTAACTTATGTACGTCCGAATACGAATATGAAAGCAGACTGGAAGGACGTTCCGGAGGATATCAAAAATACATTTGAACGATTGGGAATTCCGCAGGCGGAGCAAAAATCATTAGCCGGAGTTGGTGCCCAGTATGATTCGGAACTGGTTTATCATAACGTAAAGGAAGAAGTGGCGGCACAGGGTGTCATTTATACGGATATGGAAAGTGCATTAAATGGGGAATATGCGGATATGGTCAAATCCCATTTTATGAAGCTGGTAACACCAAGAGACCATAAATTTGCAGCGCTGCATGGCGCCGTGTGGTCAGGAGGTTCCTTTGTATATGTACCAAAGGGCGTGAAGGTAGATATTCCGTTACAGTCATATTTCCGTTTGAATGCAGCCGGAGCCGGACAGTTTGAACATACGTTGATTATTGTGGATGAGGGTGCGGATTTACATTTTATCGAAGGATGTTCTGCACCGAAATATAACGTAGCCAATCTGCATGCAGGTTGTGTAGAGTTATTTGTGGGAAAGAATGCAAAGCTTCGTTATTCCACCATTGAAAACTGGTCAAAGAATATGTATAACCTGAATACGAAACGTGCCGTTGTGGAAGAGGGCGGTACAATTGAATGGGTATCGGGTTCTTTTGGTTCCCATGTATCGTACCTGTATCCGATGAGTATATTAAAAGGAAAGGGTGCCAAGATGGAATTTACCGGAGTTACATTTGCCGGGAAAGGACAGAATCTGGATACCGGCGCAAAAGTCGTACATGCGGCACCGGATACGAGTTCCTATATGAATACCCGTTCCATTTCAAAGGACGGAGGTATTTCCACTTTCCGGTCTTCCGTTGTTGTGAATAAGAATGCCGGGCATGCAAAGTCTGCGGTTTCCTGTCAGTCTCTGATGCTGGATTCCATTTCCCGTTCGGATACGATTCCGGCTATGGATGTAAGAACAAAGGATGCGGATATCGGTCATGAAGCACAGATTGGAAGTATCAGTGATGAGGCAGTATTTTATCTGATGTCAAGAGGCATGAACGAGGAAGATGCGAGAGCTTGTATCGTAAGTGGATTTGCCGATAATGTTTCAAAAGAACTGCCTTTGGAATATGCATTAGAGATGAACAATCTGATTCGTTTGGAAATGAAAGGAAGCATAGGATAACAGGAGGTACAAAAATGGGACAGGAAAATAAAATAAAAATTAATCCGTTGCCGTCTAAGACATGGAATTGGCTTAAGTTAAATGATGTTACGATTCGCTGGAATATGGATGTATCTCCTTGCCGGATACAGGAAACAGGTTCACAGCAGACAGAAATATTGAATGAAAATGACTGTGATTTGAAAATTGCAACCGGAGCGGGACAGGAAACGGATGCAATTTTTACCACGGACAATATTGCCAAAAAGGTAATATCGGGCAGACAAAAGGAAAGCAAGGTGTGTGTGAACATATCATCAGAGGCAGAGGATTCGGCGGGACTTTTGTATATCCGTGCCAAAGAAGGAGAACAGATATCGGTGATTGAAACTTTCCTTCCGGGTGAGAGCGGACAATTGGCTTTTCGTACACTGGTGCAGGCAGGGAAAGACAGCAAGGTTCGTCTGGTACAGGTATTTATGCAGGATCAGACCCTGTTAAATGATGTTGGATGCGTATGTGACAGACAGGCAGATTTTGAAGTGGTACAGTTATTTGTCGGAAAGGGAAATCTTTATAACGGAATCCGTACGGATTTAGAAGGAGATTTTGCCCATACCGGTCAATCAATTGGATATTTTGGACAGTATAAGCAGGTTATTGACGTCAATCTTGTGGTAAATCATTTCGGTAAAAAAACAAACAGTGAAATTCAGGTGGATGGTACATTAAAGGATGCAGCCAGCAAAACCTTCCGTGGAACCATTGATTTTAAGAATGGTTCATCACAGTCGGTTGGAGCAGAAACAGAAAGCGTATTGTTGTTGGGAGATGACATTGTCAACAAAACCATTCCGGTAATTCTTTGTGCGGAAGAGGATGTAGAAGGTTCGCACGGTGCGACAATCGGTGATTTAGATGAGGAAACACTCTTTTATTTCGCTTCAAGGGGCATTGACAAGGATGCGGCACAGGAAATTGTGGCAAGAGGAAAAATGGAAGTTTTGTATCGTAAAATACAGGATGATGAGGTTGAACAACTGGTTGAAAAACAACTGTTGGAGGTTATGTAGGTATGATAAAAAATTACAGGGATGATTTTATATTATTAAAAAAGAATGATTCTGTTTATCTTGATAATGCGGCAACCGCACAACGTCCATCGGCTGTAATCGAGGCAGAAAAGGATTTTTACGAAAGTGCAAACGCAAACCCATTGCGTGGATTTTATCCGTTAAGCTTAGAGGCAACAAGCCGGTATGAGGCAGCAAGAACGGTAGTGAAGGACTTTATCCACGCATCAAGGGATGAAGAAATTATTTTTATCAGAAACACAACGGAAAGTCTGAATCTGATTGCGTATAGTTATGGTCTTGCCAATATAAAACAAGGGGATGAGATTGCGGTATCGATTATGGAACACCATAGCAATCTTTTGCCGTGGCAGATGGTTGCCAGGATGACCGGTGCTACGCTACGGTATCTGGAATGTGAACCGGATGGTACATTTACGGATGAAACCTTGGAAAACGGAATCAATGAAAAGACAAAACTGGTCGCAATGGCACAGGTTTCCAATGTTCTTGGCTGTGTGAACCCGATTGAAAAGGTTGTAAAACTGGCACATGCAGTGGGAGCGGTTGTGGTTGTTGACGGCGCACAGAGTACGCCACATATGCCGGTGGATGTAAAGAGTTTAGATGTTGATTTCTTTGCTTTTTCCGGACATAAATTGATGGGACCGATGGGAATTGGTGTATTATATGGAAAGTATGATCTTTTGGATGAAATGCCGCCGTTTTTAACTGGTGGGGAAATGATACAGTCGGTAACCAGAGAGGGTGCGGTATATGCACAGCTTCCGCATAAGTTTGAAGCCGGAACCGTAAATGCGGCAGGTGCAGTAGGATTGGCTGCGGCAATCCACTATATACAGGACATTGGTTTTGAGGCAATTGAGGAAAGAGAATTACAGCTTACAACCCGTGCTTTTAATGGGTTAAGCCGGTTACCGCATATTCGGGTTTTAGGTTCGGACAATCCGGCACAGCATACCGGAATTCTTTCATTTTTGGTTGAAGGTGTTCATCCGCATGATGTGAGTGAAATATTGTCTGCGGACAAAATTGATGTACGCGCAGGTCATCACTGTGCACAACCGCTGCTGGCACATCTGGGTGTGAATAATGCGACCCGGGCAAGTCTGATGTTTTATAATACGGAAGAAGAAGTGGATGCTTTGATACGAAGTGTTGCCAACGTAAGAAGGAGTATGGGTTATGGAGAATAGAAGTTTTTATAATGAGATATTAACGGAACACAACATGAGACCGGAATTTAAACATGATCTGCCGGATGCCAATATCGTATTAGAGGGTGTCAATCCCAATTGCGGAGACGATATCTGGCTAAAATTAAAGGTAGAAAACGGAGTGATAGAAGATGGTGCCTTTGTAGGGGATGGATGTGCCATTTCACAGGCATCAGCGGATATTATGTTGGGAATGATTGTCGGAAAGACGGAAGAAGAAGCGAAAAAGCTCGGTTCCCTGTTCTTAAAAATGATTCAGGGTGAGGCTACCGATGAAGAAATTGATGAACTGGAAGAAGCTTCGGCCCTGAAAGACATTTCCCATATGCCTGCAAGAGTAAAGTGTGCTGTACTTGGCTGGCATACATTGGATGAAGCCTTAAAAAATAAATAAAATAAAAAACTCCTGAATTGATTGGAAAAAACATTCCAACCGGGTCAGGAGTTTTATTTTGATTATTTGGTAAAGGAAATATCAATATCTCCGTACGAATTGGTTATCTGAATAGTCTGGCTGCCAAGTCCAGCTGTCTGATAATTACCGGATTCATTATTATGTCCCGAAACAGTAATATCACCATAGCTGCTGGTAAGATCCATGCTATAGTCTTTTGCTTTGCCGTTTAGTGTGATATCGCAGTCACCGGAACTGATATCTGCAGTCAGTTTCTCGATGCTGCTGTCGTCGATATCCAGGTTGCCGTAGGATAATGTGACAGTAAAGGAATCAAAATCTGACCGGTCTGCCAGAAAATCTCCATCGTCGGAAGTACAGCAGATTTTTTGAACCGAACTGTTGGTAATGTCGCAATCTCCGTAGGATAAGCTGAAGTTGGCGGTTTGAATATCACAGTTGTGGAGTGCGAGGTCTCCGTCTTTTAAGTTACATTCCAAATCAGGTATCTGCACACTTGTTAAAGTGGCATCTCCGTAATCGGTGGAAATATTAAGTTCAGCGGAAATGATATCGGACAAAGTGATATCGCCCGAATCAGAACTTAATTGGATGGATGATAAATCGCAGTCCTTCGGCACAGTGATAACGATGCTTTGAGGAGTTTCCGTCAACATGTCATGGATGGTAAAGTTGAAGTATTTTCCGCTTTTATTTGCAGTTGATTCATTAATCGTAAGTGTATCATCGGAAACCTCAATCGGATAGGATGAAAAGGTATTCTTAGGATAAGTAATGGAATAATCATCCCCCTGTTTGATGACCAGATCTGTGTCATTTAATTTGCAATTGATATTCGTAAATGCATCCAGGTTTTTAGTAACCGGTGTGCTTTTACTTTCTACGCGGATTGTCTGGTGTGTAGATGGATTATAAATAAAGTTTGGGATACCTCCAAGCATAATTCCGCAACCGGTAAGACCGATACCGACTAAAATCAGGCAAAGAGAAACGATGAGTGTGATTTTTGTAAAACGTTTCATTATGCCACCTTCTTTCTGATAAAAATACGTTTAAATAAAGCTGCAATTAATCGGATGCACAGTTCACAGAACAAAACTGCGGCAATCAGTAACAAAATACCAATTCCGACGGAAAGGAAACCGATGCCGGTAAAAAATATTTTTGAGGAAAATCCCGGTGCGGGAACAATTGCTATAAAGGAACTGATTCCGGCAAACAACAGCGCAAGTCCTACGCATGCAATTGCCAGAAAGAGTGAAAACAAAACAAGGATAAATGCAAACAGGCAGGCAATGGCGGCAATGGCAATCGGAATTGCAACCGGTGAAGCAATGATTCCAAGGATAATCATCCAGATAACCAAGGTGCTGTTTTTGACACCGCCTTTTTCTTTTTGTGTTTCAATATGTTTTTCGGTGCAGTTTGCAATAATTTCTTTTGCAATCTCTTCCGGTGTACCAATCTGTTCGGATATATTTACGGTATCATCGATATCCATATCTTCAAAATATTCTTCATAATAGTGAAGTGCATCTTCACGGTCTTCTTTGGGAAGATGTTTTAAACAGGTATTCAATTGTTTCAGATATTCTGTTTTATTCATGATTCATTCCTCCTCCTAATAATGCATCGATATTGTTTTTGTAGATTTCCCATTCTTTTTTGTAAAAGCAAAGCTTCTCTTTGCCGGAATCGGTAATCTGGTAATATCGACGATTCCTTCCCTGAAATGGTTTGTCATAGGTTGTTAAATATTGTTCTTTTTGTAACCGTCGTAATACAGGGTACAGGGTAGATTCTGAAATATCCACAATTTCCTTGACGTGGGCGGTTAGCGTATACCCATATGCGTCTTCCTGCTCTAAAATTGCGAGAACACAGGCATCAAGCAGGGGCGCTGCCAATTGATATGTCATAGAAATCCTCCTTTTTAATGTTGATTATAAATATAATATTATTTTATGTTTAATACTATATGCTGTATAATATTGTTTGTCAACAAGAAATGTCGAAAAAATTATAAAAATTTTCATTGCCCCCAAAATACCGATATGTTATACTTTTTTTAGATTAAGACTTTTTATGTACAAAGGTGTACACAGAAAGTCTTTTTTTATTTACATAGAGAGAAAATGAAAAACGGAAAGGGAAGAGTGAATGACAGGATATATTTTAGGAATTGCTATCATTATTATATTGTGTATTGCGGCGGAAAAATTTTCCGATAAATTCGGAATGCCGGCATTAATTTTATTTATGTTTATCGGTATGCTGTTTGGTAGTGATGGTATTTTTAAAATTGAATTTAATGACTTTTCATTTGCGGAACAAGCGTGTTCGCTGGCATTGATGTTTATTATGTTTTATGGTGGATTTAATACCAAATGGAGTGCCGCAAAACCGGTTGCCGGAAGGGCGATTACGCTGTCAACCGTAGGTGTGCTGGTCACTGCCGGACTGACAACGGTATTGTGCCATTTTCTTTTAAAGATGTCTTTTGAAGAAAGTTTTTTGATTGGCGCAGTGTTGTCCGCTACAGATGCTGCAAGCGTCTTTGCGATTTTGCGTAAAAAGAATCTGAACTTAAAAGACGGAACTGCCTCCATCTTAGAGGTGGAAAGCGGAAGTAACGATCCCATTTCCTATATGCTGACAATTGTAGCAATCAGTTGTCTGCAAACCTCCGGCTCGCAGAATATCGGATGGATGATTGTATTGCAGATTACGGTTGGAATTTTGGTCGGTATTGTAATGGCATGGATTACCATCCGGATTACCAGATATACACAGATTGTATCGGATGGGTTAGATACTATTTTTATGATTGCAATGATACTTATGTGTTTTGGACTGTCAACGCTTTGCAAGGGAAATGTTTATCTAAGCCTGTATATTTACGGTATTATTGTCGGTAACAGTAAAATCAGTAATAAACAGACTTTGATTCACTTTTTTGACGGAGTGACCAGTTTGTCACAGATTCTGGTCTTTTTCCTGATTGGATTGTTAAGTTATCCACACCAGATGCCGGACATTTTGGCAACGGCATTTGTAATTGTTATTATACTTACATTTATTGCAAGACCGATAGCGGTATATCTGCTGATGCTGCCGTTTGGTTGCAACTGGCGGCAGTGTATGTTGATTACCTGGGCAGGGTTGAGAGGTGCTTCCTCTACAGTGTTTGCCATTATGGCGGTTGCTTCTGGAATCACAATGCGGCAGGACTTGTTTCATATTGTGTTTACCGTTACCTTGTTTTCGGTTGCCATTCAGGGAGGGCTTCTTCCGTATGTAGCAAATTGGCTGCATATGGTTGATGATGACCAGGATGTCAGAAAAACATTTAATGATTATCAGGAAGAAACTTCTTTACAGTTGATGCGGATGTACATTCCAAAGGGGCATAACTGGGTACATCGGAAGGTAAAGGATGTCTCAATGCCGTATGGTTCACTGGCACTCATGATTAAACGTGGCGAGGAAACGATTATCACCAAGGGAAATACGGAAATTTTACCGGAGGATACGATTATTTTAAGCGTTCCGCCTTATGTGCCGTCAGAGGATGAGAAGCTGGAGGAAATGGCAATTGATGCAGCGCACAAGTGGTGTAATCGTGTGATTGAGGAATTGAATCTAAGAGATGACGAACTGATTGCGTTGATTATAAGAAATGACGAAACGATTATTCCGGATGGCAGAACGAAAATTTTGGAAAATGATACCGTTGTATTATATCATTGAGATCGTGCCAACGATTACTTGACAGTGACAATTGGGGGATAACAGTTGAAATCAGTAGGTTTTTAGTGTATAATTTTTTTGCTATTAGGGGTGCATTGCAAGGCTTGTAGTGTACCCTTTTGTTAGATTTGATAAGAATATAGGTGAGAAAATGAAAATAATTGATATTATTAACAAGGAAGAAATGTCATTATCGTTTGAGGTGTTTCCGCCAAAGAAGGAAACTTCATTTGAAAATGTCCGGATTGCAACAGAGCAGATTGCGGCGTTAAAGCCGTCTTTTATGAGCGTAACCTATGGTGCCGGCGGCGGAACAAGTGAATATACGCTGTCGGTTGCGGAAAATATCCAGACGAAGTATGATGTCCCGATGTTAGCGCATTTAACCTGTGTTTCTTCCGACAAAGAGACGATTCAAAAGCGGATTTGTGAAATGAAACAAAGAGGAATTGAAAATGTTATGGCATTAAGAGGTGACCTGACTCCGGAATTGGAAAAAACAGATCGGGAGAAATGGGATTACCGCTATGCTGTGGAACTGATTCGTCAGTTAAAGGAGGAAGGTGACTTCTGTATAGGTGGAGCCTGTTATCCGGAAGTACATCCGGAAAGTCCGACACAGAGAGAGGATATTTTACATCTGAAGGAAAAGGTAGATGCCGGTGCAGACTTTTTGACCACGCAGATGGTATTTGATAACAATTTGTTTTTTAATTTCTTATATAAGGTGCGGGAAGCCGGAATCGTAGCACCGATTATTCCGGGTATTATGCCGATTACAAATGCAAATCAGGTAGAGCGTGCCATTAAGTTGTCCGGTGCATTTATGCCACAGAGATTCCGTGCGATGGTAGACCGTTTTGGCTCAAGTCCGGATGCCATGAAGCAGGCAGGTATTGCATATGCAACGGATCAGATAATAGATTTATACGCAAACGGAATTACCAATGTACATGTATATTCCATGAATAAACCGGATGTAGCGAAGGGAATCAAAGACAATTTATCCTGCATCCTGGGAAATTGTTTTCAAGAGGTTTAAATGTGGGAGCAGACAATGTTATCTATGTAAAAAAATATGATGCACAGGATATGGAAAAATTTCCGGTTCATGAGCGGGAAATCTGGAGATATTCCGGGTATATGGGACTTGATAAGAATCCAGATGAAGAATTAAAAAAGTATCTGTCTGATATTTATAAGGAACTGGAAGGAAAATTCCAGTTTAAGGTATGCTATCGCCGGATGCCTTTGCAATGGGAAAATGATATGCCGCAATTACCGTTTACCTGTCATTCAAAAGACCTTGCCAAATGCCTTGCGGGATGTGATGAGGTGATTTTGTTTGCGGCAACAATTGGTCTGGAAATTGACAGAAAGATCGCAAGGTATGAACGGATTTCTCCGACAAAGGCGTTATTGTCACATGCCTATGGAGCAGAGCGGATTGAAAGTCTTTGCGATGGATTTTGCAGGGAAATTGAGCAGGAATTATCAGAAGAACAGTTGTATTGCAGTAATCGTTTTTCTCCGGGATATGGGGATTTGCCATTGGAGACACAGGTTGAATTTTTCAGGCTGATGGACTGCAACCGGCAGATTGGTATTTCCTTAAATGACAGTTTACTGATGACACCATCCAAATCGGTTACGGCAATTTTCGGAATCGGAAAATGCGGATGGAACAGACAGGAACATAAATGTAGTGAGTGTTCCAATACAGAGTGCGAATTTAGAAGATAGGATGAGGAAAATGAAACTTTTAGATTACATGAAGGATAATTTATTATATCTTGATGGTGGTATGGGAACTCTTTTACAGGAAAGAGGACTAAAACCCGGAGAACTTCCGGAAAGATGGAATGTTTCACATAAAGATATCATTATAGATATTCAGAAATCGTACTATGATGCAGGAAGTAACATTGTTTGTACGAATACATTCGGTGCAAATTCCCTGAAATATGATGATGCGGAATTAAAACAGTTAATTGAAGCAGCCATTGAGAATGCAAAGGAAGCAAGAAGACAGAGTGGCGGAACACAGGAAAAATATGTCGCACTGGATATTGGTTCCATGGGTAAGCTGTTAAAACCATATGGTGACTTTGAGTTTGAAGATGCTGTGGAGGTTTACGCAAAGACGGTAAGAATCGGAGCTGCCTGTGATGTGGATCTGATTTTTATTGAGACAATGAATGACAGTTATGATACAAAGGCTGCTTTGCTTGCAGCAAAGGAAAACTGTGATTTACCGGTTTTTGTGTCAAATGCTTACGGAGAGGACGGTAAGCTGATGACCGGTGCAACACCGGCGGCAATGGTTGCAATGTTAGAAGGTATGCATGCGGATGCTATCGGAGCAAACTGTTCTTTGGGACCAAAACAGTTAAAAGGTGTTGTAGAAGAGTATTTGGAATATGCTTCGGTACCGGTTTTGTTAAAGCCGAATGCCGGACTGCCAAGAAGTGAACACGGAAAGACGGTGTATGATGTATTTCCAGAGGAATTTTCACAGGATTTGGCACAATATATGCAGGAGGGTGTCCGTATTGCGGGCGGTTGCTGCGGAACCACACCGGACTTTATCAGGGCTACGGTATCGGCTACTAAGGATATCACCCCTAAAGCTGTAACGTCAAAGAACATAACAATGGTAAGTTCTTATACACATATAGTGGAATTCAAAGAATCTCCGATTTTGATTGGAGAGAGGATTAATCCGACCGGTAAGAAAAAATTCAAAGAAGCACTTCGAAATCAGGATATCGATTATATTTTAGGGGAAGGTCTGACACAGCAGGAAAAGGGAGCACATATTTTGGATGTCAATGTCGGGCTGCCGGAAATAGATGAAGTTGAGATGATTAAAAAAGTCAGCTTTGAACTTCAGGCAATTATAGATCTTCCGTTACAGATTGATACAACGGATGTCGTTGCGATGGAAGCGGCATTAAGACAGTATAACGGAAAGGCAATGATTAATTCCGTCAACGGAAAAGAAGAAGTCATGCGTGAAATCTTTCCGTTGGTTAAAAAATATGGTGGTCTGGTCGTATGTCTTACTTTAGATGAGGATGGAATACCGGATGAGGCTTCAAAGAGAGTAGAGATTGCCCAAAAAATTATTAAGCGAGCGGCAGAGTATGGAATTGAAAAGAAGGATTTGATATTTGATACACTGGCAATGACGGTCAGTGCAGACAGTCATGCGGCACTTGCAACCTTGCAGGCACTTCATACAATTAAGTATGAACTTGGCTGCCATACTTCTCTTGGTGTATCCAATGTATCATTCGGTTTGCCAAACAGAGAAATTATAACTGCGGCATTCTTTTCTCTGGCAATGGAAAACGGATTGTCAGCGGCAATCATGAATCCGAATGCGGGCGAGATGATGAAGAGTTATTATTCCTTCCGTGCGTTACACGGTCTGGATGATAATTGCTCCGATTATATTGAAAATATCGGGAAATATGCGGTGGCAACGGTAGCGGCCGGCAGTACACCGGCTGATAAGAACGGAAAGCCGGCAGATGATGGGGGAGAATATGAAAGTGCTCTGCAACGTGCCATTGTAAAAGGCTTAAAGGAGCAGGCGGCAAATCTTACAATTGAAATGCTTGCAACGGAAGAACCGCTTAATATTGTAACCACGCAGATTATTCCGGCATTGGATATTGTGGGAAAAGGCTTTGAAGCCAAAACCATGTATCTGCCGCAGTTGTTGATGAGTGCGGAAGCTTCACAGTGTGCATTTGAACAGATAAAGAAAAAGATGAGTGAAAGTTCAACCGAATCCGTAAGCAGAGGTAAATTTGTGATTGCAACGGTACACGGTGATATTCACGATATCGGAAAGAATATTGTAAAGCTTATCTTGGAAAATTATGGATTTGATGTATATGATCTCGGAAAAGATGTTCCTCCGGAGGATGTGGTTGATATGGTGGTAAAACAGCATGCACCGTATGTTGGATTAAGTGCATTGATGACAACAACCGTACCGGCAATGGAGGAAACCATCATACAGCTGCGAAAGGCGGCACCGTGGGCAAAAGTAATTGTCGGAGGTGCGGTGCTTACACAGGAGTATGCAGACAGCATAGGCGCAGACTATTATGCAAAGGATGCAATGGCAACCGTCCGTTATGCAATGAATGAAGGATAAAGCATTATTGTAAGGTAAGGAACAGGTAATAAAGGATAGCTGCCAGAATGATAACCTTACAGATGGATAGCAGGATTCGGTAAAAATGATATTTCCAGAAACCTAAGAAGCCTTTTTTGACCCAGTCCCCAAGCTGGGATCCCTTTGCTTCGTTACAGTCTTTACAGCACGGCGCAAGATTTTCTAACTGATTGACATTATCGATGTGATATTGTTTTAGAATTTTTTGTGCTGTTTTGTTGGTTTTTGCCTGCTTGACCGGAACAATATGGTCGATTGTAATTTCATCTTCGGTTAATTTTTTGTTGCAGTAGCGGCAGCGGTATGGACCTTCCGTTTGACGAAAGAACATATTTCGGTAATTTGTATTTCTTGAATATTCTTCGGAATAGGATTTATAACGGATTCCTTTTCTTTCCAGTTTTCGAATCAGAGGCTTGGCTTCTTTTTCCGATTCAAAATAGATTCGAAAGTAATGAGAATTTCCCTTTTTTAATTTCGTTGGATGATATTTTCGGATATATTTTTTTCGTTTTGAATATACATTTACAATATAGCGCATTTTTTCACTCCATCATACAGTTATATTTATTATAACATATGGGCGTTGTTTTGTAAGAAGAATTAAACTTGCCGGTTGTATTCTATGCCCTGCCATAGTACAATACAAACCATATATGCAAAAAGAAGGAGAACAGAATGGCTACAATTAAAAAAATTGCGGTGCTTGCCAGTGGTGGAGATGCTCCCGGAATGAATTCGGCAATCCGTGCAGTGGTTTTTAGTGCAATCAGAAATCAGATAGAAGTCGTTGGTATATATCGTGGTTATGAAGGACTGATTGACTGGGAAACAACACCGCTTACAATTGGAGATGTCCGTAATATTAACAATCGCGGCGGCACGATTCTATATACAAGCAGAAGTGAACGCTTCCTGCAAAAAGAATATCGAAAATTGGCTGCGGACAATTTACGTGCACATGATGTGGATGCGGTTGTTGTGGTTGGAGGAGATGGCACTTTAAGAGGTGCAATTGCTTTTCAGGAAGAGGACGTGAATATTATCTGTATTCCGGGAACGATTGACCGGGACGTTGCCTGTACGGAATATACATTGGGATTTGATACGGCAGCGAATACGGCAATGGAAGCGATTGACCGGATAAGAGATTCTTCCATTTCCCACGGCAGATGCAGTGTGGTTGAGGTAATGGGACGGAAAAGAGGCTATATTGCTTTGTGGGCAGGTATGGCAACTTCGGCGGATGCCATTGTATTACCGGAAAAATGGGATGGTAACTTTGACAATATTATCGATACATTAAAGCGCCGGCATGAGGATGGAAGAGACTGCTATCTGGTTGTTGTTGCGGAGGGTGTAATCGATGCACCGGAATTGGCACAGATTATCCAGCAACAGACCGGAATTGAATCGAGGGTATCGGTGTTAGGCTACATCCAGCGTGGTGGACAACCGACTGCCAAGGATCGGATGTATGGCTCGTTGATGGGTGCTTATGCGGTAGAGATTTTGAAAAACGGCGGACGAAATCGTATTGTTGCGATTAAGAATGATGTATTAATCGATTATAATATTTCGGAAGCTTTGGATATACATAACAGTAATCTGGATTCATTCCAGTATGAATTAAGCCTTATGTTGGCAGAATAAAGAAAAGTGGGGAGAATAATTTATGAGTGAGAAAACAAAAAGAGGTAGTTTTTCCGGGCAGTTGGGATTTGTTATGGCAGCTGCGGGAAGTGCGGTTGGTCTGGGTAATATATGGAGATTCCCATATCTGGCAGCCAAAGACGGTGGAGGAATTTTTATTCTCTGCTATCTGATTTTAGCGGTTACGTTCGGATTTACATTACTGACAACGGAAATTGCAATCGGACGTAAAACCAAGCAGAGTCCATTGACTGCTTATAAGCAGATTCATAAGGGATTTGGCGGAATCGGTGTATTGGCATGCCTGGTTCCTACGATTATTTTGCCGTATTACTGTTCAATCGGTGGCTGGGTATTTAAATATCTGTCATTATATATAACCGGTAACGGAAATGATGCGGTTGCCGATTCTTATTTTACAGGGTATATAACCAGTGTAAAAGGACCGATTATCTGGATGCTGATTTATTTTGGAATTACAGCGTTTATCGTAATCTGCGGTGTGGAAAAAGGAATTGAAAAATACAGTAAAATTCTAATGCCGATATTGGTTGTTATGATAATCGGAATTTCCGTTTTTTCGTTAACCCTGCATCATACAGATGCGAGCGGTGTTACCAGAAACGGATTGGAGGGACTCAAAATATATCTGATTCCGGATTTTGCAAATCTGACTTTTAAAAGTCTGATTGTCACGATTATGGATGCAATGGGACAGCTGTTTTTCTCAATCAGTGTTGCAATGGGAATTATGGTTACTTATGGTTCTTATGCTAAGGATGACACCAATCTGATGGAGTCGGTAAACCGTATTGAAATTTTTGATACTGCGGTTGCATTGTTTGCGGGGGCCATGATTATTCCGACCGTGTTTACATTCATGGGAAGAGAAGGCATGTCGAGCGGACCGGGATTGATTTTTATTTCCCTTCCAAAAGTATTTGATGCAATGGGCGTTGTCGGAAAGTTTGTAGCACCAATCTTTTTCATTATTGTATCATTTGCGGCGATAACTTCTTCTGTTTCCGTAATGGAGGCGATGGTTTCCAGCCTGATGGATGCTTTCCATATTACCAGAGTGAAAGGTTCTCTTTTTGTCATTGTATATACATTAATTACAGGTGTTTTGGTATGTCTTGGATACAACCTGCTTTACTTTGAATTTAAGTTCCCAAATGGAAATGTAGGTCAGTTGTTGGATGTGTTAGACTATATCAGTAACAATGTTTTCATGCCGTTAGTTGGATTGCTAACCAGTATTCTGATTGGATGGGTAGTTGGACCGAAGATAATTATCGATGAGGTTTCACAGGGAAAATACAAATTTGGAAGAAAGAAATTATATATTGTCATGATTAAGTTTGTTGTTCCGTTTATGTTGTTATTATTGTTGTTGCAGGCACTGGGAATTATCAACTTATAAAATAAAAAGCAAAAAGAAAACAGGCAGTGAAGTTTGGGTTGCGTTTTAGTTTCCCTAAACTTTCTGCCTGTTTTTTAGGATTGATTAACCGATATGAAAAATCTGTCGCAAGACCGGGTCTTCCATCAATATGGTTTTTGCCTTGTTGCGATACTGCTCTTCATGCAGATAGGTGTGTCGGAATGGTTTGATACTAGGTGCTAAGTCGATTGCATCTAAGTAATCCTGTACATCTAAATTAAGAGTGGCCACATAATCAAAAAATCCGGTGTCGGTAAATATTGTGCGGACTCTTTTGTAACGGTGATCCTGAACCAAACTCATCAGATAGGTTGCAATTCCGACCTGAATACCGTGTAACTGAGGATTGTCACTGTTTTTATCAAGAGCATGCGAAATTAGATGTTCACTTCCACTGGTCGGAATGCTGCTTCCTGCTATTTCATTGGCAATGCCACTCATAGAAAGAGAATCGAGCAGTTCTTTTAAGAATAAATCATCCTGAATTGTTTCAAAGGGTGTTCTCACAAAACTGTTGACAGCTTTTTTCGCAATCATCATGGCACAGTCGTTGATTTCTGTGTAGCCTTTTTCTTCTTCAAATACCCAATCATAAAGAGCGGTGATTTTGGCAACCATATCACCAATGCCGGAATATAGGAATCTTGTCGGGGCACTCTTGATAACGGAGGTGTCGGCAATGATTCCGTATGCCATTTTTGCCGGAACGGAATTTCGTCTTCCGTTAATTAATAATGAGGCGCTGGCACTGGAAAAACCGTCACTGGAAGCAGAGGTTGGGACACTGATAAAAGGAAGTTTGCGAAGAAAACTGCTATATTTGGCTGCATCAATGACCTTGCCGCCGCCAAGTCCGATAATTGCCTGGGTTTTTGTTGGAAGGCTGAAGGCAAGAGTGGTGATATCCTGTAAATTTACTGTGTCCAGTTCCTGATATTCCAAAACTTCCACACCGGCATCTTTAAGAGATTCCATAACGGTGTATCCAAACATATCAATCAATCCGTTTCCAAAGAAGATAACTACTTTTTGTAATTCGTTATCGCTTAAGAAACCGCCAATATGGTGGAGTGCATCTTTTTCAACTTTTAAGAGTGCGGGAATTGCAATATAATCATTATTTATTTTTTTCATGTCATTCTCCTTTGTAGGTCTTGCTTGTTTTTGCATCAAAAATCCATCCTTACCAAAATCTTTGATGATAGTATAGCCTGATTTTATCATAAATATTTGATGGAAACTATAGAAAATAAGTTGGAATATGCGGTGATTGGTAAAAAAATGTTTTCAATTACAACAGGATTTGTTAAAATATAAATGTTAAATTGCGTTTAGGATTGGGGGGAGAAGAATGGAACAGAAATCATTGAGTAAAAAAATCGAACAGGCTTTTAATAAAACAATTACGAGGGTATTGTTAATTGTTGCGATTGCATCGCTGCTGCTGGCATTGGTTCTTATGATGTTAAATGTCACAAACAATGTAAAAAGTGATGCCAGACAGTTCCGGACGCAGGTAGATGCGGCAATGAACGAAAAAATTACAATGATTAATACCATTGCGGGAACGATTGATAGCGGGACCTTGGCGGATACGGATGAAATCCTTGATTATGTGGATTCCATGGTAGCAATTGATGATCAGGTTTCTGCGGTATACAGTTGTTATAATGAAAATGTTACCGTAATGAGCGGAGGCTGGCAGCCACCGGATGATTTTGTTGTAACGGAAAGAGACTGGTATAAGGGTGCACAGGCAAACCCGGATAAGGTATTTATTTCCGAACCCTATGTGGATATGCAGACAGGTGGTATCTGTATTACATTGGCAAAAGCAACATTCCGGGATGGAGAGATGATTGGTTGTGTCGGAATGGATATGTATATGGATGATCTGGTTTCTTTGATTGAGGACAGTTACAACGGAAACAGTTATGTATTCCTGACAACGGAGGATGGTAAGATTTTGGTTCATCCGAATGAAGAATACAATCTGACCGGAGAAGACTGTGTAACGGTAGATGAAGCAAATCATGGACGGTATAAGCGTCTGTTAAAGGAAGATAAGGCAATTAAGGTATTGCTTGACTATAAGGGCGGAATCAAATATACGACCACTTATACATCGGAAGTGACCGGTTGGAAGGTGATTTCTGTTCAGTCAATTGCCACGGCGGTATTGTTAATGGTAATCATGATTGCTATATTCGTTGTTCTGTTTTTTGTAATACGGATGATTGCCAACAAAAAGGTGGAAAAACACATAAATCCGTTATTTTATCCGTTGGAATCAATCAGTGGTAAGATGACAAGGATTGCGGACGGTGACTTGGATGTTGTATTTGATGAAGACAGGAATTCATCGGAGATTGAAAATCTGACCGAATCATTGTCAGAGACGATAGAAAGTCTTGGAAATTATATCGAACAGATTACCAATACGGTAAAGGCAATTTCCAATAAAGATTTAACTGTTACGATTGATACATCCTTTAAGGGTAGTTACATCCAGATTAAAGATTCTTTAGAGGAGATTATCGGTAATCTGAATGAGGCATTTTCGCAGATTCGTGAGGAATCCCAAAGAGTTTATGAGTACTCAAAACAGTTGGAAAAGACTTCGGAATGTGTAGCGGAAAGTACAACAACACAGAATTTCGCGGTAACGTCTGTTGCAACGGATATGGATAGTCTGACCAAACAGACACAGCAGATTACGGAGCGTGCAATGGGAGTACGTGAAAGTGCGGAATTGACCAATACCTATTTAAGACAAAGTGAACAGGAAATGTATGAATTGGTTGAGGCTATGGATTTGATTGAACAAAGTTCAAATCAGATTGTGGCATTTGCGGCAGAGATTGCAAATATTTCAGAGCAGACGAATTTATTGGCTTTGAATGCATCGATTGAAGCTGCAAGAGCGGGAGAAGCAGGAAAAGGCTTTGCGGTTGTTGCCAGTGAAATCGGAGGATTGGCGGCTTCAAGTGCAGAAGCAAGTGAGAATATAAGCAGATTAATTTCAGAATCAAAAAATGCGGTCGAAAAGGGAAAACATATGGTGGATGTTACATCCAATACCATGAAGAAGGGTGTAAAGGATTCTTTGGATTCGGAAAATAAAATTGATGAAATTGTTGAATATGTAAAGAAGCAACAGATTTCAATAGAGAAAATGGATGCCTCTATTCGTGAAATTGCAAAGGTTGTTGAGACAAATGCGGCAAGTGCCGAGGAAAATACAGCAATCAGTCAGGAATTAAGTGAATGTTCACAGACTCTTTATGATATGGCGACAGCATTTAATCTGCGGGAAGAGTAAAGAGATAATTTATGAAGCAGAATACAATATACAATAAAGCATTAAAACTGGCAGTTCCGATGATGATTCAGAATGGAATCACGAACGCAGTGGGTTTGGTAGATAATGTGATGGTCGGAAGTCTTGGAACGGAGGCAATGACTGCGGTTTCCATAGTAGGGCAGTTAATCTTTGTGTTTAATCTGGCAATATTTGGCGGATTATCCGGTCCGACCATCTATGGGGCACAATATTTTGGTCAGAAAAACGAAGAGGGTTTCCGAAATATATTCCGCCTAAAATGGTGGATTGGGATGATTTGTTTAATCGGAGGTCTGGTTGTTTTCTTATCATGCGGCAGCGGTTTGATTTCTTTGTATCTGCATGGCAGCGACAGTGGGATTGATGCCGTACTGACAAAGTCTTACGGATTGGAATATATGCAGGTGATGTTATTGGGTTTGCTGCCATTTGTCGTGACACAGATTTATGCAGGCAGTCTGCGTGAAACCGGACAAAGTGTACAACCGATGGTTGCCGGTATCTGTTCCGTCTTTGTAGACATACTATTGAATTATCTTTTGATATATGGCAAATTTGGATGTCCGAGACTTGGTGTGAAGGGTGCAGCCATTGCAACCGTAGCGGCACGTATTGTTGAGATGAGTGTAATTGTAATCTGGTCTCATGTAAGAAAGGACAGACACACATTTTTGAGGAAAATTTATTCCACCATACGTATTCCAAAGGATATGGTTTGTATGGTAGTAAAGAAGGGATTGCCGATTTTCCTGAATGAGTTTTTATGGGCAGGTGGAATTGCCGTACTGACACAGTGCTATTCTACAAGAGGATTAACGGTGGTTGCGGGACTAAATATATCAAATGTCTTGTGTAATCTGTTAAATGTAGTTTTTATTGCATTGGGTGGAGCAGTCGGAATATTAATTGGACAACTGTTGGGAGCCTCTTTATATGAACAGGCAAAGAAGGATTCCATCCGGCTGATTTGGTTTACCGGTGCGGTATGTATGATTCTGACCGTGATATTGGTTGGAATATCCGGAGTTTTTCCGAAGGTTTATGATACCTCGATACAAGTACAACAGCTGGGTCAGTATTTCATTGTAATAACGGCACTGTTTTTCCCATTACAGGGATTTTTGAATTCCCTGTATTTTACATTACGTTCCGGAGGAAAAACAGTTGTTACATTTTTGTTTGACAGTGTTTTTACATGGGTAATTCCTATTCCGGTTGCATTTTTACTGTGCCGGTTCAGTACTTTGCCGATTCTGGCAGTCTATGCCATTGTGCAGTCCATGGATTTTATTAAGGTTGTGATAGGTTATTACCTGATAAAAAAGGGTGTCTGGATTACGAACCTTGTAGTGTAAAGGAGATTTTGTAAATCACAATTATCTACTCAATTAAAATCAAAGTAGAATCTTTTTTGTAGCTTTCAGGGATGATACCGGTTGTAATGATACATGCCTGGTTATATCCCGCAAAGCTGATTGGTGCGGATGCGCGGAATTTGGAATGATCACAGAGAATATAAGGAGAATGTGTACGAGAGAGTGCACATTCTTTTATTTTGGCTTCTTCCGGGTCGGGAGTTGTGAACCCTTCCGCATGCGTAACACCATTTGTGCCGAAAAATCCGATTGAAAAATGATACCGGAGTAAATCCTCGTAGCAATTGGTTCCGACCAACGCCTCTGTGGACGCCTTTAAAAATCCGCCGGTTAAATATACCGGATATCCCTTCTGGGTGATTTTCATTGCATGCGTGATGGCGTTGGTAACGAAGGTAACATTTTTGGCGGTTACATAGTCGATAATATAGACGGTGGTGGTTCCCGCATCAATAAAAACAAGATCGTTGTCATTAATCAGTTCGGCGGCATATCGGGCAAGAACCTGCTTTTCATTCTGATTTTTTTCGGTACGTTCCGAAACCATATAATCGGATGTGATTTTATTCTGAATGGCAATTGCACCGCCGTGTACTTTTGAAATCAAACCTGACTTGTTAAGGTCGGTTAAGTCTCTACGGATTGTTGCCTCGGATGAATGGCATAATTCCATCAATTCCAGTGTTGTGGCTGATTGGTTTTCGTTAATATAATTACATATAATCTGTTTTCTTTCTTCCGGAAGCATAAATTTACCTTCTTTCTTAATACTATTCGATATCCTGTCTGATTACTAAAGTATCATATCTACAAGAAAAAGTCAAAATTCGTCAATAATATTCAAAAAAATGAAAGAAAATGACGAAAAATGATTGACTTAACAAAAATAATATGCTAATATTCCAATATAGTAATCAGAAACGTTCAAAAACAATCAATTAAAATCATAAAGGAGGGAAGAATATGATATATACAGTAACCTTAAATCCTTCATTAGATTACATTGTTTCTGTTAAGGATTTTGTTCCGGGTCGGGTCAATCGTACGGAAAAAGAAGTTATCTTTCCCGGAGGCAAAGGAATTAATGTGTCAATCGTTCTTCATAATTTAGGAATGACCAGTTCCGCACTCGGTTTCATCGCCGGTTTTACCGGAGAGGAGATAAAAAAACAGGTGCAGACATTTCATGTGACCGAGAAATTTATTCCGGTAGAGGAAGGAATGTCCCGCATTAATGTAAAGCTTCGTTCCAATGAGGAAAGCGAAATCAATGGTAAGGGACCGAATATTCAATCCGCAGATATTGAATTGTTGATGCATCAGATAGATGCATTGCAGGATGGAGATGTATTGGTTTTGGCAGGCAGTATTCCGGATATGATGCCGGAAACCATGTATCGGGATATCATGGAAAGATTGTCGGGGAAAAAGGTAATGGTTGTAGTGGATGCAACTAGGGATTTGCTGGTAAATGTATTAGAGTATCATCCGTTTCTAATTAAACCGAATAACTTTGAATTAGGAGAAATATTCGGAGTGGAATTAAAATCCAAAGAAGAAGTCATTACCTACGCAAAGAAGTTACAGGAAAAAGGTGCCAGAAACGTTTTGGTATCGATGGCAGGAGACGGAGCGGTAATGGTTGCAGAGGATGGAACCACATATGAGAGCAATGCTCCGAAAGGACAGGTTGTAAATTCCGTAGGTGCGGGAGATTCCATGGTTGCAGGCTTCTTATACGGATATTTAACCTGGCACAGTTACGAAAAAGCATTTTATTATGGCTTATGTACCGGCAGTGCAAGTGCATTTTCGGAAAACCTGGCAACAAAGACAGAAGTAGAACAGTTATTAAAACTTCAGGGGAAATAATTAAGGAGAAGAAAAGGAGGATGTGTTATGAAGATTACAGATTTATTGACTGTAGGTGCTATAGACTTAAACGTATCTGCAAGGGGAAAGGAAGATGTTTTAAATCAGGCGGTTGCTTTGATGGTAAAACAGGGAAACGTAACCGATGAAAAGGAGTATCTTGCAGCCGTATTTGCAAGAGAAGAAGAAAGTACGACAGGTGTCGGTGACGGAATTGCAATTCCACATGGTAGATGCAACGGCGTTAGTAAGCCGGGATTGATTGCGATGGTAATTCCGGATGGGGTGGATTACGAAGCATTAGATGATGAACCGGTTAATTTATTATTCCTGATTGCAGCAAATCCACAAAGCGGTTCGGCACATATTGATATTTTAAGTAAGTTATCCGGTATGTTAATGCATGAGGAATTTACATCTGCTTTAAAGGCAGCAAAGACTCCGGAAGAGTTTTTAAAAATAATAGATGATGCAGAGGAAGAAAAGGATGCACAAAAACAGGGTGCATCCGAAGAGGAAAAAGGACAGGTGCGGATACTGGCGGTAACCGGATGTCCAACCGGAATTGCACATACCTTTATGGCAGCAGAAGCATTGGAAAAAAGTGCAAAGGCACACGGATGTTATATCAAGGTGGAAACAAGGGGTTCCGGCGGAGCAAAGAATGTATTGTCAAGTGTCGATATTGAACAGGCGGACTGCATTATTGTTGCAGCGGATACACAGGTTCCGATGGGCAGATTTGATGGAAAGAAGTTAATAGAAGTGCCGGTATCGGATGGAATCAGTAAGGCAGATGCGTTAATCGAAAAGGCAATGTCAGGCAATGTAAAAGAATACAAAGCAACCGGTGAAGTGACAGCGAATGACGAAGCAAAGGGAAGTATGGGACATCAGATATACAAACACTTAATGAATGGTGTTTCCCATATGTTACCGTTTGTCGTTGGTGGTGGTATCTTGATTGCGATTGCATTCCTGATTGATGGTTTTTCGGTTGATATCAATTCTTTAGCGGCAGCAGACCGTGGTAATTTTGGTACGATTACACCGGTTGCGGCAATGTTTAAGAATATCGGCGGTGTTGCATTTGGATTTATGCTTCCTATGCTGGCAGGATTTATAGCAATGAGTATTGCGGACAGACCGGGACTTGCGGTTGGATTTGTTGGTGGCTCAATTGCGGCAACCGGAACATCCGGTTTCCTTGGAGCAATTGTTGCCGGTTTTCTTGCAGGATATTTCATCCGTCTGTTGATGAAGATATGTGAAAGGTTACCGAAATCATTGGATGGAATCAAACCGGTTCTGATATATCCGGTTGTGGGTATTTTAGGTGTAGGAGTTGCAATGAATCTGGTGATTGAACCGGTTGTTGGTAAGATTAATGTAGCTTTGAATAATGGTTTGGCATCGTTAAACGGTGTGAGTGTTGTATTATTGGGATTTATTTTAGCCGGTATGATGGCAATCGATATGGGTGGTCCATTCAACAAGGCAGCTTATGTATTTGGAACGGCAGCTATTGCAGCAGGTAATTATAACATTATGGCAGCGGTAATGATTGGCGGAATGATTCCACCATGCGCAATTGCATTGGCTACAATTTTATTCAAAGATAAATTTACAACAGAAGAAAGAAAAAATGGACCAACCAACTTTATTATGGGTATGGCGTTTATCACAGAAGGTGCAATCCCATATGCGGCAGCAGATCCGTTACATGTAATTCCGGCTTGTGTAATTGGTTCGGGAATTGCAGGTGCACTTTCAATGACATTTAACTGTACTTTGATGGCACCTCACGGTGGAATCTTCGTATTCCCAGTTGTTGGTCATGCATTACTGTATCTGGTTGCATTGGTAGTCGGTACAGCTATTGGAACAATCATGCTTGGTATTTTAAAAAAGAAAGTAGCGGCATAAACGTTTCATTATCCAATTGATATAAGATTAATTCTTATATATAAAAACACCACGTAGTGTCTCCCCCCCCTTCACTCAAAGACTACGTGGTGTTTTCTTATTATATGATGGAAAATAAAATCATTCCTGTATTAACGTTCCCATTTATCACACAGGCTGTTAATCTGGTCGGTAAAGCGAATCAAATCTTTGTTTGCGCCACCTTTGTTATGTGCAATAACCGTAAGTAAACGGTTACCGGCTGCAACCAGTCGATCAAAGATTGTCTGTGCACGGAATGCCTTCTGACTGATTTTAACCATCTTGGTTGTGACGCCCTGTGAGATTAACTGGTCGGCAGCCAGGTCAAATTCGCCACCGGAATATGGGGCAATTGCTTCATAACCTTCTTCCTGAATCATGGTTTTGAAATGTTCACAGACCAAATCTTCGCCATGTACAACAAATACCTTTGGCTTTGGTTCAAATGCATGTAACCAGCGGAGCAATCCTGCCTGGTCGGCATGACCGCTGATGCCGTCCAATTTCTCAATGTGTGCATTTACGTCAATTGTTTCACCAAACAGCTTGACTTTGGTTGCACCCTCTAAAATACTACGTCCCAAGGTACCATGTGCTTGATAGCCAACAAATAAAATTGTATTTTTCTTTTCCCATAGATTGTGTTTTAGATGGTGCCGGATACGACCTGCTTCACACATACCGGAAGCAGATATAATTACTTTTGGCTTGGTATCAAAGTTGATTGCCTTGGAATCCTCACTGGTAACGGATGTTTTTAATCCCGGGAAGGCAATCGGATTGATTCCCTGACGTATCAATTCCATGGCTTCTTCATCAAAGCAGTTGTCTATATTTTTCTGGAAAATGTTCGTTGCTTCAATTGCGAGAGGACTATCTACATATACCTCAAAATCCGAATACTCCGGTAGGAGGTTATCGAATTTGATCTTGCGGATAAAATAGAGCAATTCCTGTGTCCGTCCGACTGCAAAAGAAGGAATTACCACATTTCCCTGACGGTCAAAGGTTTCTTTGATAATACGCGTCAGTTCTTTTACATAATCCGGTGTTCCGCCATGGTTTCTGTCGCCGTAGGTTGATTCCATTACAACATAGTCGGCTTCTTTTAAATACTGAGGGTCTTTGATGATTGGCTGGTTGGTATTACCAATATCGCCCGAAAATACGATTTTCTTGGAAATGTCGCCTTCTGTAAGCCATACTTCAATACTGGCAGAGCCTAAAAGGTGACCGACATCGGAAAAGCGGATACGGATGCCCTCGTCTAAGTCGATACATTCATCGTATTCACAGGATACAAAGTGTTCCAATACCCCTATTGCATCATCCATGCTGTAAAGCGGAACATATTCCGGTTCTCCTGCACGCATTGCCTTACGGTTCCGCCATTCGGCTTCAAATTCCTGAATGTGTGCACTGTCCCGAAGCATGATATTGCATAAATCTGTGGTTGCTTTGGTTGTAATAACTTTGCCGCGAAATCCCTTTGCATACATCAATGGGATCAGACCGGAGTGGTCAATGTGGGCGTGTGTTAATAATATGTAGTCTACATCAGAAGGATTCATAGGAAGCTCCTGATTTTCGTACACATCCGGTCCCTGCTCCATACCACAGTCGATCAGGATGTTTTTGCCACATGCCTGTAAACAGTGGCAGCTGCCGGTTACTTCATGATCTGCACCAATAAATGTTAGTTTCATAGTAACACCCCTTTCAGTCATTCATAGAATGACTATTTTATTAACTTTAATTTTCTTGCTAATCTGGCAAGTAAAGCTCCTTTTGGAAATGAACGAAGCATATCCTCTGTATATCCGCCGACTTTAATCATCGATATAAAATAAATGAAAGCGGCAATACAGATGGAAAGCATGGTTGCAATTGCATTGCTCACAAAATTAGAAGCAAAACAGTCAAATAACATTTTTAACAGATGATATGCAAAAAATGTAACAATCCCCATAATGACTGCAGATGCCATAGGAACAAATACAATTGGTTTCCATTCTATATGATAATTTAATTCTTTTTTCACAACTCGGTAATTCATGAATACAACAACGATGGCATAAAAGGCAGTTGAGGCAATCAATGAATAAGTTCCAAATCCCATAAGCAGCATAGGAACCAATATCAATATATGCAGTATCAAAGCAGTAACAGAACTGATAACGGGAACATTTACTTTTCCGATTCCCTGTAAAACCGCATTCAGCACACTTGAAATTCCATAAATAATAATTGAAAACCCACCAAATAATAACAGATAAGATACCTTTTTCGTATCTGCATCATTTAAGGAATAATAAATGAAAGAAACAATCGGTCGTCCCAACACTGCAAAGCCAAGGGCACATGGTGTTGTCAATGTCATAGTAAGCTGCATGGACTGTGTAATCTTGCGGTTGCATTCTGCTTCATTATGAACGGCATGTGCGCTCGATACACCCGGAATAACAGCGGAAGCAATCGCAGCTGCCATCGCAATCGGAACATTGGCAAGAACAAGATAGTAACGGCTATATAAGCCATATTGTCCATCGATAATATCTTTGTTTTCTCCCATGGCTGCTAAGAGCTTGTCATGGATGGTCATATCTAACGGAACGTTAATGTTATAAATTGCGGCACTGATAATGATTGGTGTTGCAATCATCAAAAGAAGCTTGATTACTTCACGGTAACTTAATACATTGGTAGAAGTATCCTGAGCAATGTGTTCTTTCAGGTCGCTTTTTTTCTTTGTAAATAAAAGGAATATATAAATTAATCCTGCAAGAGCCGCAATACCGGTACCAAGTGTTCCTCCCGCCGCACCGTAAATGTCTGCATTCTGATGCTGGATGGTTGCTATCCGCATAAATAAGACTGCGGCGCCGATACTAAAGACTGCATTAAAAATCTGTTCGACAATCTGTGAAACAGAGGTTGGAACCATATTCCCATAAGCCTGAAAATAGCCACGATAAACGCTTAAAAATCCGGATAGAAATACGGTAGGAGCCAGTACCCGGAGTGCGGGAACGGTATTTTCTGTAACGAGAACCGGAGCAGCAAAATAAGTAAAGAGTGCTGCAATCCCACCAACTACCAGTACATAAATCATTGCACCATTGAAAATTCGTTTGACGTTTTTGTATTCACCTTTTTCAATGTATTCTGCCATGATTTTGGAAACTGCCGCCGGAATACTGAAGGTAGCGATTAACAGGATAAATGCGTATATGGTCTGTGCCCTTCCGTAGTATCCGTTTCCGATGGAACCAAGCATATTTGCAAAAGGAATATTGTAAAGCATTCCAATCAGTTTGGAAATAATGCTTGCAGCAGCTAATATCGTAGCCTGCATGGCAAAATTAGTAGCAATTTTTTTCTTTTTTTTGTTCATTTTATTAAGCCTTTTCTTCATTATACTTAGTATATTTCATATTGATTAAATGATACCATATCAGACATTTATCTTCAAGGAAATGATTGCAAGGAAGAAATTTGAAAAAATAAAAAAAGGGTTGACATTGGTAAAATTCGTTGTATAATAAACAACATAAAACCTATTAAACATATAGGGAATAGAGAAAAAGAAAAAAACAGAACCCGAAAAGGAGGATTTTATCATGAGTGATATTAAAGAAAGCGCATTAGAATTAATTGGAGAAACACCAATATTAAAGGTAAGCCGTTACAGTGAGAAAAAGGGAGTGAAGGATGCAACTATTTTGGCAAAACTGGAATATTTGAATCCGGCAGGCTCCGTAAAAGATCGTATTGCTCTTGCAATGATTGAAGATGCAGAGCAGAAAGGATTGTTAAAACCGGGAGCTACGATTATTGAGCCGACATCCGGTAATACCGGAATCGGACTTGCAGCAGTTGCAGCAGCAAAGGGTTATAAAGCAATCCTTACATTACCGGACACCATGAGCGTGGAACGTAGAAATCTGTTAAAAGCATACGGTGCAGAACTTGTATTAACAGAAGGTGCAAAGGGAATGAAGGGTGCAATCGCAAAGGCGGATGAGTTAAAAGAAGAAATCGAAGGTTCCGTTATCCTCGGTCAGTTTGTAAATCCTGCAAACCCGGCTGTTCATAAGGCAACAACGGGTCCGGAAATCTGGAAACAGACAGATGGTAAAGTAGATATCTTTGTAGCCGGTGTTGGTACCGGCGGAACAGTTACGGGTGTCGGAGAATATTTGAAATCCCAGAATCCGGATGTGAAGGTTGTAGCGGTTGAACCGGCTACTTCACCGGTATTATCAAAAGGTGAAGCCGGAGCACATAAGATTCAGGGAATCGGTGCCGGCTTTGTTCCGGATACATTGAATACAAAGATTTATGATGAAGTAATTGCGATTGAAAATGAAGATGCTTTTGAGGAGGGCAGAACATTTGCAACAAGTGAAGGTGTTTTGGTTGGTATTTCATCCGGTGCAGCATTAAAGGCAGCAACTATTTTGGCAAGCCGTCCTGAAAACAAAGGCAAAACAATTGTTGTATTGTTGCCGGATTCAGGAGATCGTTATTTATCGACAGCATTATTTAATAATTAAGACAATTTTTATCTTTATGGTTATGGAGCTTTCGATTCGAAGGCTCCATTTTTCACTTAATCCTACTGAAAAACTATGAATAAATTGACAAAAGCAGTTGAATGCCATAAAATAAAGGAATACAGGCATTTTGGAAAAGAAAATGAAAGGAAGGGGAATTTTTTATGAAGATATCAACAAGGGGAAGATATGCGATTCGGGTTATGCTGGATCTTGCAGAACATAACACCGGTGACTATATTCCGTTAACCGATATAGCAAAACGACAGGGAATTTCTGAAAAATATCTGGAAGCTATTGTTGCTTCTCTGGTTAAAAGCGGTAATTTATGTGCCTTGCGTGGGAAAAAAGGCGGATATCGTTTGGTAAAAGAACCCGGCGAATATAATATGAAGGATATTTTGGAGGTGACAGAAGGTACATTTGCACCGGTTGCCTGCATGGAAACGGGAAAAAACGAGTGTGAACGGTATGGTCAGTGTAAGACCATTAAGATGTGGGAAGGTCTTAACAGGGTATTATGTGATTACTTTGAAAATATCACATTAGAAGATTTGTTAAATGAAGGTCTGGATGGCGATAATTATATAATCTAGTTGATTTCGTAAATATTAATTTACAGATTATTACAATGTATGAAATCTATTGGAAATTAAGGGTTGATGTTAGGAAGGAACGGATTTATAATATTAACCCGAAATGTATTGTTCGTGCTTATCAACGCCTTTTTCTGCCTAAAGCAAAAGATTCGTTTGATTTTGATTATGCATGAATAGAAATTTATATTTTTGCCAAAGATGTAATCAAAGGAGGATTTGAAATGGAAATTACGAAACAAACAACAATGGGTGAAATGTTACAGTATGATATGGGAATTGCTTATATATTAATGGAAGCCGGAATGCACTGTGTAGGTTGTCCGTCTTCTGTCGGAGAGTCTTTAGAAGAAGCATGTGCGGTACATGGGTTAGATGTGGATGAAGTATTTGCCGATATTCAGGCTTATTTAAAGGACAAAGAAGAAAAAGCGGAATAACCGATATTTTACAAAACACTAAAAATATGGTATTCTTCTTTATAGGGTTTGGGGAACCGGATAATAAGGAAGAAGGAGAATATAGTGTATGAAGAAAAGCTTTAGAATTACAAATGTAAAAAGTATTGTTTTGATTATGATTGTTGTAGTTTCCATGGTGATTACTGCCGCAAGTATGATAATAACATATTTGGAATTTGGTGGTAATACGAATGTGATTCTTCAAAATTATATGGAAGATATGTCTTCAAACGGAGGAGAATTAGTTCAGTCATTATATACAGAGTATGACGGAGAGGTTCCGGAAGAAAAATGGAATCAGTATTTCTCGGATATGAAAATCGAAAAATTACCGTCAAGCTATGCTTATATAGTGGATTTAAATACAACGAACATGTTATATCACCCAACGAAAGAGAAAATAGGTCAACCGGTTGCCAATAAAGTAATATTAAGTCTGTGCGAGGATGTAAGCGAAGGCAGACAGTATGAAAAACATGCATATGTAGAGTACGAGTTTAACGGCGAGACAAAGATGGCGGCATACTATGTAACCGCAGATGATAATTATGTTCTTGTTATTTCAGCTGATAAAAAGGACATTACAAGCAGTGTGGCTGCAATTATGGGTAAGACCATCGGAATCAATGTGGTTGTATTGATTCTTGCATTGATTGTAATTGTCTTTATTAATAATAAAGTCATGAAAGACTTAGAAGAAGTAACGGAAGTGGTACAACAACTTGGTAATTTTGAATTGACCGAGGATTCGGAGCGGGGAGCAAGACTATGCCGGAAGCAGAATGAAATCG
Source organism: uncultured Lachnospiraceae bacterium (assembly GCA_934293575.1). Classification (GTDB taxonomy): domain Bacteria; phylum Bacillota; class Clostridia; order Lachnospirales; family Lachnospiraceae; genus CAG-590. Next base: position 125,762 of record CAKQYU010000002.1, read on the forward strand.
GAGATATTGCCAGAGCAGTAAGAGATTTAAAGGATGTATTACGTCATACCATAACACAGTTAAAAGAAAATTCCGAAAAATTATCGGATTATTCGGTTGAATTGGCAAGCCATTCCGAACATGTGACGGAATCGATGGAAAATATTGATCTTGCATGCAACGAGATTGCCGAAGGTGCAACGAATCAGGCACATTCAACAGAGGAAGCAAGAGATGCCGCATTTAAGATGGGAGAACTGATTGATTCTTCAATCAAGGCAGTGAATAACTTAAAGTCGGTATCATTGGGCGTTAAGGATGTGACGGATTCAGCCGGAGATAAGCTGGCAGAGGTAAGAGAATCCAATAAAAAGGTTACCGAGGTTACGGAACAGATTAAAACAAGTATTTTGGAAACATCAGAATCCGCTGACGATATCCGTCAGGCGGCAGATGTGATTACGGATATTGCAAGTCAGACAAACCTCTTATCATTGAATGCGTCTATTGAGGCCGCAAGAGCCGGAGAAGCAGGAAGAGGATTTGCAGTGGTTGCTTCCGAGATTTCCCAGTTGGCGGAACAGTCCAATCAGGCAGCGGTTGAGATTCGCGGTATCATTAATGAATTAATTGATAATTCGAATCGTTCCGTGGAAGATATCCAGTCTGCAAAGGATATTACAGAAGAACAGACCAAACGGTTGATAGATGCAATCGGTGAGTTCAATGATGCAAAACAGGGCTTGGAACGTTCATTAGGTGAAATTGATAATGTCAGAAATGCTGCAATCGAGTTAGATACATCAAAGAATCTGGTATTGGATGTTGTACAGTCCTTGTCGGCAATCAGTGAACAGAATGCAGCATCAACGGAAGAAACAGCGGCATCTGTAACGCAGGCAAAGACAGTTGTAGAAAATGTTGCGGCGAATGCAACCAACGTTTCAGCAGTGGCACAGTCTTTGGATGAAGATGCCAATAAATGGACTTTATAAGGAACATAGAATTTCAGAGGGTTATGAGGGAAACTTCATAACCCTCTTTTGTTATGAAGAATTGCTGGTAATGAAATTTTTTTGTATGAAAAGATTTGAATTTTTACTTGACAAAACATATAAGTTAGAATAGACTAACTCTTGTAAGTCATGTTGAATCTCCTTTCGGATACTATCCTGCTGAAAATGTTCCGAAAGGAGCTTTCTTAAATATTCAAACTTAAAATATTTTTAAAGGAGACGGGACAAATGAATTATTTAGAGATTGAAAAAGTAATCGGACGTGAGATATTAGACTCCAGAGGAAATCCGACAGTAGAGGCTGAGGTTTATTTGGTGGACGGAACAATCGGAAGAGGAACCGCACCAAGCGGAGCATCAACCGGAGAGTTTGAAGCATTGGAATTAAGAGACGGAGACAAGGACCGTTACCTTGGAAAAGGTGTAACAAAAGCGGTTGATAATATTAATACAACAATCAATGATACCCTGATTGGAATGGATGCATCGGATATCTATGCAGTGGATCAGGCGATGATGAAGGCAGACGGAACAAAGGATAAGTCAAAGCTTGGAGCAAATGCAATCCTTGCGGTTTCCATTGCGTGCTGCCGTGCAGCTGCAACTTCTTTGGATTTGCCATTGTATCGTTTCTTAGGCGGTATTCAGGGAAACTGCTTACCGGTACCGATGATGAACATTGTCAACGGTGGCTGCCATGCATTGTCAAGTGGATTGGATGTACAGGAATTTATGATTATGCCGGTAGGAGCAAAGAGTTTCAAGGAATGTTTGAGATGGTGTGCTGAGGTGTTCCATGCGTTGGCAGGTATCTTAAAGGAAAGAGGACTTGCAACTTCCGTTGGAGATGAAGGTGGATTTGCACCGGCATTGAAATCCGATGAGGAAGCCATTGAGACAATCTTAGAGGCGGTAAAACGTGCAGGCTATGAGCCGGGAAGAGATTTTAAGATTGCAATGGATGCCGCTTCCAGTGAGTGGAAGACCGGAACGGTTGGAGAATATAAGTTACCGAAGGCGGGAACTGTTTATACATCGGAGGAATTGATTGCCCATTGGAAGTCATTGGTTGACAAATATCCGATCATATCCATTGAGGATGCGTTGGATGAAGAAGATTGGGAAGGCTGGAAGAAGCTTACGAAGGAATTGGGTGACCGTGTACAGTTGGTCGGTGATGATTTGTTTGTAACGAATACAGAGCGTCTTTCCAAGGGAATTGCAAACGGCTGCGGAAATTCCATCTTAATCAAGTTAAATCAGATTGGTTCGGTTTCTGAGACATTAGAGGCAATCAAGATGGCACACAATGCAGGCTATACAGCGATTGCATCTCATCGTTCCGGAGAAACAGAGGATACAACGATTGCGGATCTGGCGGTTGCATTAAATACCTGTCAGATTAAGACGGGAGCACCAAGCCGGAGTGAGCGTGTGGCAAAATACAATCAGTTGTTAAGAATTGAAGAAGAGCTGGGTGAAAATGCACTATATCCGGGAAAAAATGCATTTCATGTAAAATAGTAGTGGAGATTGGAAAATATGCCGGTAAATGAGTTAGTGGAATTAAGGACAAAGAAAGATATCATTAAAAATACCAGAATTAAGCTTGCTATTAACTGCGCTCCTCTTTTAAAGGGGAGCAAGGCAGCTAATATCATGACTGTAACCTTACAGGAATTTTATATCATTAAAGATATGCTCAAAAATACGTGTATATCCTGTTATCTTTTACGAGGCAAAATGGATATGTTCAATCTATATTTATATAGGAGAGAGCAGATTGAACATTATCTTGCAAAAGACTGTATAAAAGATTTTCTTTCCCTTTATGGATATAATACGGATAGTTTTGAAAAAATGCTTGTAAGGTTAGCAGTTCGTTGTAAAGCATTTTCGGATAATGTTCATGAATTTCCGCATGAAATCGGTGTATTTTTGGAATACCCGATTGAAGATGTAAAAGGCTTCATTGAGAATAAGGGTGAAAATTTTTCGTATATAGGTTACTGGAAAGTATATCATAATCAGTCATTTGCGAAACGCCTGTTTCGGCAATTTGACAGAGAAAAGGAACTCGTAGTAAGAGAAATGTTAGATGGAAGAAATATTTTAGAGATTGTTGCATAACAGAAAGGAAAGAAAATGGCAAAGATTAGTATTATTTATTGGAGTGGAACCGGCAATACAGAAGCTATGGCTTATTACATTGAGGAAGGTGCAAAGGCCGCCGGCGCTGAGGTATCTGTAATTCCTGCAGACAGTGCATCAGCAGCAGATGTAGCAGACGTAACAACAATTGCACTCGGATGCCCTTCAATGGGTGTTGAGGTGTTAGAAGAGTCGGTTATGGAACCATTAATGTGTGAGTTGGATGGTGTGATTTCAGGAAAGAATGTTGCTTTGTTCGGTTCGTACGGCTGGGGAAGCGGTGAATGGATGAGAGACTGGGAAGAAAGAATTGCTATGGATGGAGCCGGTGTAGTAAATGGCGAGGGTATCATATGCAATGGTGCACCGGATGACACAGTGGCAGAAGAGTTAAAGTCACTCGGCAGCACATTAGCAAGTATGTAACGCATTGAAAAATGTGATAAATACATAGTAGAAATAAAAAGGTATATGTTATTACGGAAACGTCCGCAGTTGTGTGGGCGTTTTTGTGTGCAATAAATCTGCCGGAAAGAAAATGATATAAGTAATGCTTATAACAAATATTAGTTATATTAATTTTACTTATGTATCAAAGTATGGTATTCTTAATGAGGATAAAAAGGTCATTTATCCAATATGTTTTTGAGAAAGGGTTAAAAATATGGTAAAAGCAGTAGTTGGAGCAAACTGGGGAGACGAAGGAAAAGGTAAGATTACAGATATGTTAAGTAAGGAAGCGGATATTATTGTACGTTTCCAGGGTGGTGCAAATGCAGGACATACAATTGTAAACGATTATGGTAAATTTGCTTTACATACATTACCGTCCGGTGTTTTTTATGATCATACAACCAGCATTATCGGTAATGGTGTGGCATTGGATATTCCAAAGCTTTTTAAGGAGATTAATGAGGTAATTGAAAAGGGCGTTCCTGCACCAAAGATTTTAGTATCAGATCGTGCACAGATGGTTATGCCTTATCATGTATTATTTGATACCTATGAGGAAGCAAGACTTGCAGGAAAGTCTTTTGGTTCCACAAAATCAGGTATTGCACCGTTTTATTCAGATAAATATGCAAAGATTGGTTTCCAGGTATCCGAATTATTTATGGATGAGGGTGCCTTGAAGGACAAAATCGAGAGAGTAATCGCACAAAAGAACATTTTGTTAGAGCATTTATATCATCAGCCATTATTGACAGTAGAGGAAGTTTATAACACATTAATGGAATATAAGAAGATGGTAGAGCCATATGTTTGTGATGTATCTGCTTATTTATGGCAGGCAATTAAAGATGGCAAGAATATTTTATTGGAGGGTCAGCTTGGTTCTTTAAAGGATCCGGATCATGGAATTTATCCGATGGTAACTTCTTCATCCACACTTGCAGCTTATGGTGCAATCGGAGCCGGTATTCCTCCGTATGAAATTAAGAAGATTGTTACGGTGGTAAAGGCTTATTCATCCGCAGTAGGAGCCGGTGCATTTGTCAGTGAAATATTTGGAGAAGAAGCAGATGAGCTTCGTCGCCGTGGTGGAGATGGTGGAGAGTTTGGTGCAACAACCGGACGTCCTAGAAGAATGGGATGGTTTGACTGTGTTGCTTCTAAATACGGCTGCCGTATTCAGGGAACAACAGATGTTGCATTTACAGTATTGGATGTACTTGGTTATCTGGATGAAATTCCTGTTTGTGTCGGATATGAAATTGATGGAGAAATCACAACAGATTTCCCAACCACAGCAAAGCTTGAAAAGGCAAAGCCGGTACTTAAGGTATTACCTGGATGGAAGGAAGATATCCGCGGAATTAAGAACTATGATGAACTTCCTGAAAATTGCAGAAAGTACATTGAGTTTATTGAAGAACAGATTGGTTTCCCTATTACCATGGTTTCAAATGGTCCGGGAAGAAATGATATTATCTATCGTTAAGAAAATGAAAACTAAGAAAAGAGCCTGTTGGAGAAAATTCCAACAGGCTTTTTTTTCTTGGCAAATTGGGATATAATAAGTATTGTGATAATTATAGAATTACAGAGTATAGAAGGGATAATTTATGGAACATACTGTAAAAAAGAACAGGAACAACCGGATTGGTATGCGCATAATTGCGGGAATCTTTATTATGATAGCCATAATTCGGATTGTTGTCGTGATAGTGAGCAAGGAGTCAACATTCCGGGGAGCGACAACGATTTTATGTGTGGGTTGTCTGGTATATGGAATTTATTTGCTGCGACAGACATTGCGTCCGCAGGCGTATGACATCACATATGTATTTTTAGATAAAACATTTACTATGAAAATGCATCGAAAAGAAATAACGTATTCTTATGGTGAGATTACCGATCTTGGGTATGTAATCCCAAACGACAATTTGGATTACAGTGTGATACAGATTTATATAGGAAAAGAGCAATACACGATACCATTTAGTGGAAACAGTGATATAGGAAAAGGTTTATACGGCATGTTAAAAATAAAAAGAGATGAGGCATTAGTACAAGTATGAAAGAGAAAATATTGGAATTATTGAAAGCATCTTCCGATTATGTATCAGGTCAGGATATCTGTAATCAGTTAGGGGTATCCAGGACAGCGGTGTGGAAGAATATGAATGCATTAAAACAGGATGGATATGAGATTGATTCGGTTACGAATAAGGGATATCGTCTGATATCAGAACCGGATATTTTAAATGAAATGCGGATTCGTGAATATCTACATACAAAATGGATGGGAAAGAAGATTATTTATTTACCGGTTACGGATTCTACCAATACGCAGGCGAAAAAGTTGGGAGAAGAGGGAGCAGAGCATGGAACCTTGGTTGTGACCCAGTGTCAGACGGCAGGAAAGGGAAGACGTGGAAGAAGCTGGGAATCTCCGGCAGGAAATGTATATTTTACGTTTTTATTAAGACCGGAAGTAAAGGTATCAAGAGCTTCTATGATAACACTGGTTTCAGCATTGGCAATGGCAAATGCAATTGAAATGGTAACCAAATTAAAAACGCAGATTAAGTGGCCAAATGATGTTGTAGCAAATGGGAAAAAATTATGTGGGATTTTAACGGAAAGCAGTACGGACTTGGAATATATTAATTATGCGGTTGTCGGTATCGGTATTAATGTCAATCAGACTTCATTTCCGGAGGATATAGCGGATAAGGCTTCGTCCTTATTGTTAGAGCTTGGTCATAGTGTGAATCGGGGACAGGTGCTTGGTGAGTTTTTGAATCAGTTTGAAAAATATTATGAGATATTTGAAAAAACGGAAGATATGTCGGGATTGATTGAAGCATATAATGAAAAACTGGTAAATTGCGGTCGGGAAGTAAAAATAATTGAAAAGGATAGAGAACGCATTTTAAAAGCGTTGGGAATTGATAACGATGGGGGCTTGGTCGTTGAAAATTCAGAAGGTGAGCGGGAATCGATTATATCGGGAGAAGTATCTGTCAGAGGTATTTATGGATATGTGTAAACGAATCTTTCGGGAGAATATTTTATAGCGGATATAGGTTATCTTGGGGGGGTAAAAATATGGAGAGTAAAACAGACAAAGAGGTTGAATATAATAAAAATCAGGCTCGGGATGACGATTGGCTGATTGGAATGGAGCCATATGTCGTTAAGGAAGAAATGCTTGAACTGCATATAGATGAAACAACGAATGAAGAAACGATACGAAAAAAACAGATTGTGGAATCTATGGAAGCAGTGGCAATGGAATTTAAGGATGTTTATAGTGAATACTATAGAAACAAAAAATCTGACGTACAATTGCTGGAATATACAACGCAACCCTTTTGGCAGAGTATGAGGCTTAGCAAAAGGCGTCTGCATGAAAAAGGTCTGACTCTGGAAATTGATATGATGAAGGAGATCAATCGTAATTCAGATGTGTTTCAGGAAAATTTTAAGGTTGGTAAGCGCCCTGTAAAATACAAAATGCAGCTGGAGGGAGAGGAGCAGTGTGAGGCTGGTCAGTGTAGAGAGAATGTATTGGTAAGAAGAAGGTTTCATAAGGATGGGAAGTGTATATACAAAAAGGTAGAATCGGAACAACATGTGGCAACCTGTCTGAAATATAAAGTGGATGGAGATAAGGCAGTTTGTCCGAATTGCGGATATATAAGTACAATTGCAAGCTTTATTGATGGATGTGACGCCTGCGGATCGCGGTTTACGGTGCGGGATTTTGAACCCAAAATATCCGGATTTTCTTTTGAACAGAATGAGTACATACGGTTAAAGAGTCTGACAAGAAGTATAAATGGGATGTTATGGTGTGTGTTTTTAGTGACAATGGCTGCCAGTACATTGTTTATATTTATTACACCATATTTTCAGAATACATCGTGGATTGGGTATGCAGCAAAAATGGTTATCGTAGCCTTTGTTGCCATGTTTGTTGGTGTTATTGTTTTAGCTTTGTTTGGAACGATATCTTCTACAATTACATATATCGTAAGAAGCACTTATGATAAAAATATAGATGGGGAGGATGTTGCGGAAAGAACGGTTTGTAATATTTCAGCAAATGATTTCTTTCAGAATTTAGAATATAAGATTCGCAATATTCATTTTGCAAATGACGAAAAGGAGATAACGGAATTTGCAAAATGTAAATTGACAGATGCCCTGCAATCGTATCGGGATGTTATTGATTGCAGTGTAATAAAATTATCTTTTATAGATGGAAAAACAACAAAGGACGGTTATCATCTTGATTGTATTGCCCAAATTCGTAATACAAATTATCAGGGAAAGAAAATCAGTTATACATATGAGGATGTTAATATAGGTGTGAACGGGAAAAAAGGAGTAGTAGATAAGTCTGTTACTGCCATAAATTTGTATATCTGCAAAAATTGTGGAAGCACGTTAAATCTGTTGGAGGGGGTTACCTGTCAATCCTGCGGTACGGAGTATGATTTGGAAGATTATGATTGGGTAATTGACCGTTATGAGGCAGAGAACAGAAAAATAAAATGGCCGATATTTGTACGTATCGCGATAATAATATTATATCTTGTAATTGTTTTTGGTACTGCTTTTGCATTGCCAATCCGTATGGATCGAATTTCTGTTGGAGGTATGACAATTTATGATGAGAAGACAGAAGAAGAGATAGAAGAAACAACAGAAAGCATGACGAAGGAAGAGACAGCAACGGAGGAAATGATAGGTAAGACAACGGAAACAATATGGGATAATAAAACAGATTCGACGCAGAATGCAACTGAGGAATTGGATGAATGAAAGAACCGGGTAGAGTGTTATTTTGTTATAATGTGAATGTTATCGGAGTGGGTATGTATTATAACATGACCTCTTAATAAAATTAAGTCAATGATAAATTTTGATAACAAAAATCATGTGATGCACTTTAGTTAAAAAAGTGAAGATATCATTTTGCTTTATTAAATTAATTAAAATTTGCATGCACTTGCGAAAAATAAGTGTTTTTAATATAATAAAGAACAGGCGAAGAGGTCAGATGTAAGAGAACATGCGACCTTTCGTATGTTCTTTTTTTGCTTAATTTAATTAAGTTGACTATGATTAGATGGGAAACTAATTCATTAATGTCTTAAAAAGATTAATTTATTAAGGAGGACGAAAGAATGTCATATGTTGATGAGGTACTTGAGATAGTACAGAAGAAAAATGCAGATCAGCCTGAATTCTTACAGGCAGTTACAGAGGTTTTAGAGTCATTAAGACCTGTTATTGATGCAAATGAGGAGCTTTATAAGAAAAATGCAATTTTGGAAAGAATTACTGAGCCGGATCGTCAGATTATGTTCCGGGTACCATGGGTAGATGATAACGGACAGGTTCAGGTTAATAGAGGTTTCCGTGTACAGTTCAATAATGCAATTGGACCATACAAGGGAGGTTTGAGACTTCATCCATCTGTAAACTTAGGTATCATCAAATTCTTAGGTTTTGAGCAGATTTTCAAAAACTCACTTACAACACTTCCAATCGGTGGTGGTAAAGGTGGTTCTGATTTTGATCCTAAGGGCAAATCAGATAGAGAGATTATGGCATTCTGCCAGAGCTTTATGACAGAGCTTGGAAAATATATTGGTGCTGATATTGATGTTCCTGCTGGTGATATCGGAACAGGTGCAAGAGAAATCGGATTTATGTTTGGTCAGTATAAGAGAATTCAGGGAATGTTCGAAGGTGTACTTACAGGTAAGGGACTCACATGGGGTGGTTCATTAGCTCGTACACAGGCTACAGGTTATGGATTATTATACTTAACAAACGCATTATGGAAAGATCATAACATGAGCTTAGAAGGAAAGATTGCTACTGTTTCTGGTGCTGGTAATGTTGCAATTTATGCAATTGAAAAGGCTCAGGAATTAGGTGCTAAGTGTGTAACATGTTCTGATTCAACAGGTTGGATTTATGATCCAGAAGGAATTGATGTTGAATTATTGAAGGAAGTTAAGGAAGTTAAGCGTGCACGTCTGGATGCTTATGCAGCTGCTCGTCCATCTGCTGAGTATCATGTAAAGAAGGATGCAAATGATCACGGTGTATGGTCAATTAAATGCGATTTGGCACTTCCTTGTGCAACTCAGAACGAGTTGAATCTTGAGGATGCTAAGATGTTAGTTGCTAACGGATGTAAGTCTGTAACAGAGGGAGCTAACATGCCTACAACATTAGATGCTACAAAGTACTTACAGGAGAACGGTGTATTATTCGTAGGTGGTAAGGCTGCCAATGCCGGTGGTGTTGCTACATCTGCATTAGAGATGAGCCAGAACTCAGAGAGATTATCATGGACATTCGAAGAGGTTGATGGTAAGCTTAAAGGAATCATGGAGACAATCTATGCTAACATCAGTGATGCTGCTAAGAGATATGATATGACTGTTGGCGGTAACACAGACTATGTAGCAGGTGCTAATATTGCCGGATTTGAGAAGGTAGTAGATGCTATGCTTGCTCAGGGTGTTTGCTAATTTGTAGTGATTTGATGAAATCAGATGAATCAAAAGTACGGTGTAGGTTTTTGTCTGCATCGTGCTTTTTTTGTTGTGTTTTCATATATAACTTATTCTATACCGCAAGGCATATCCGATACAGTTCTTGTGACACACTGCGTTTTCTGCTCCTCGCACGCACCGATTGCTCCAGCTTTTGCGCAAACTCGCCTCTTCGAGGCTCAGACATGCGCCCGCTGTCGCTGTTCGCGCGCTCGTCATTACGAAAACTTCGCTATTGTCACTTTGAATCTGTATCCGGATATTGCCTTTGCGGTGCTTAGTAACTTAATCCCTTTTATTTTTCAGACTTTCCAGTTCTGCACGCAGACGTTCCAGTTCGGCGTCCTTTTCATGTAGTTCACTATCCTTTTCCTGCAATGTACTCTGCCATTTTGTTTCCCGCTCTTGAAGTTCATTATCCTTTTCCTCTAATGCACTCTGCCACTCGGATTCCTTCTCTTTCAACAAATCTTCCGCCTTGTGAAGTCTTTCGCATATAATATCTGCTTCCGTCATAAATGATTCATCGGTCATATCCCCAAACGCCTCCAATTCCTTATGATGCTTTAACAGATAACGCCACAACATATCTACATATAGCTTTAACTTATACGCATCCTCTGTTGTGATGTTTCCTATCTGCCGGTTCGTTTCTATGCTTCCGATTATATCAGTTTCATACATCCTTTTCAACTCGGTCAGGCGGTTTGAAAGGTTTCCTTCCTTGACCGCTTTCCGGAATTTTAACAGATGAAACGGTATTAAAATGACCATCTTTTTGTCATTTAATTCTTTTGAAGTGGTATCCTGCAATTTTAATACCGGAACCTTATATTCATAGTGTTCTTCTTTCTGATTTTGGGAATGAAACTGCAAGGTCAGGGTGTATTCATCCGGTACATTTCCTTCGTAGTAAAGATAAATTACAACCGGTCTTGGAAATGGTAATACATAAGCTCCGTCCTTCGTGATACGGTTTCTTTGTGCATGATGGAAACCATATTCAAATACACGGAATACGATGGTACGGTCTTTTTCCATCTGGGCTTCCAAATGATAACTGTACTTTCCGTTAATGGTCAGTATCGTATCGGCCAGGATTCGCTTTAGTTTGTCATCTTCAAATTCAGTCCAGTTATAAGTGATGGTACTGTCCGGTGGATAATTGGTCTGAAACAGCGCGTTAATTAAGTTAGTAACGGCTACACTGGAAAGGGTTATGATTTTCTTGAATGTTTTGTCAAAGATCTGGTAGATATCTTCATCTTCCAATAAATGATCTGTTAGATTGTCTGTTAAATGGTCTGTCGTTGTACTGATTACATTTTCCTCCTTATGGTTATCCGTTGCAACGAAAATGTATGAATTCATCTAAGCTAAGTGTAGCAAAACTCCTGATAAAATACAATTAAACCCCAATGAAATATTCTAGAACTTTCGTGACAAAACGATGACAAATATTCCATGAATTTCTGACATATCTTTCATAAACATCTGACAAAATTTCAATAAAATCTGTAGCAGACTATCAACAAAACCTCTGGCAAATCATTCATAAATTTGCTAGAAACTTTCAATGAAACTTCTGACAAACCTTCGATAGATCTGTAGCAGACTATTAACAAAATCTCTTGTAAATCAGGAATAAATCTCTGATAAAGCATGAATAATCTCCTGACAAAGTATTACTGAATTTATAGAAAATCTATGGCAAATCTTTGACTAAGAAAGAATTTTTTAAAAATCATTATGGCTGAGGATTTTGGCTTTCAAGATAGAAATTCATTACTTGATATGATAAAATATCATTGAATTATATTCGTACATGATTAAGAAGAAATTAGGGTGATGGGGGAAAAGGATGAAAAAATTGTTTGAATTACAAAAGTATGAGGCATTCAAATTTTTGTCATTTGCAATCGCAGTGGCAATTACAGGATGTATCTGTATTGGTATGACGGTACAAGATGTTATTTCGTCATCAAAAACACCGGTTGATTTTAATGATATGGCATTATCTCAGTGTGAACCGGGAACGCATGTGACGGGGGATGTATATGGAACCCTTGGGTACTATTGGGAGTCGTATGAAACGCATAACGGTGTGAAACAGGAGGCCTCTACGGAAAGAATTTATTTAATTCCATTTGGAACAGAGGGAAAATATATTGGTCTGAATGTCAGGAAATATGAGTTTGACAGATTTGAAACATTGACAGATGCGACCTATGAAGCATTGTTTGAAAATGGAGATGTGCCGGAACAATTAACCGGATATGAGGGCTATATTAAAAAATGCGATGCCCGGATGAATGCTGCTTTGGAGGAAACCTATGCTTCTATTGGAGGAACAGGGAATGTAAATGATGTGTTTGTTCCGTATTACATTGAACAAAGTAGTGGCGCAAGTATTATCATGACCATGCTTGGCGTCGGATTTATGCTGGTCGCTTTAGTTTTGCTTATTGTTTTTGCAGTCAAATTAAAAAATGAAAAACAAGTGATGGGCAATCAGGTATATCTTGGAAAAATTATTTTTGACAGAAATGACTATATCATTCAAACACAACAGGAATTATATAATGATAAGGTATATAGAGATGCGGGAACAATAGAAAGGCCGGAGAGAATGAATGCCTTCGAAACAATGGATGAGCCTAATATAGAAGAGAATATAATGGATGAACCGGATCTGATATTGAAAGATTCGGAATCCGGTGAGAGAGTAATGAAGGATTCATGGGAAGACTTGAAAAATACGGAACCGGAGCCTTCGGAGGAGAAAAAATCTGAATTTTCTCTCAGATTAAAATCAGAGGATTAAGACAGGGGGGACGTTTGATGAAAGATATGGGAAAAGGTAATATTTATCAAATCTGTAAAAAGATTCGGATGAATGGAATTATAGCCGGTGTTGCGTTACTTGGATTGTGGGCAGTATTGTATTTTATTCTGAGCCGGGGAAGCTTTATTGATATGTTTTATGGAATTAATCGCATATATCTGATATTTTTTGTTATGGGAATTGGCTTTATTGTGGTAAATGGTTTCCTTCTGTTGATTGGATTTGACAAGAGACAGATAAAAAATAAAGTTGCGGAACAAGGAATTTATTTGGAACAGTTTGAAGCAAATTTGAACGAAGGAATTGCTTTTAGCCGTAAGGGTAGTGGTGATGTTTTCTTTATTTCTACGCAGTATGGTCTTTTGCGTTCCCATGGCTGTTGGATTGTAATTCGCACAAAGAATATTATGAAAATGGGAATTGACAAAGTAGACCAGGGAAAAGTTGTTGTCGAGAGAATCCATTGTCTTATGAAGGATGGAAATGTATATACCATGGCGATACCAAATGCATTGGCAATGCAGGCGGCGGAATATTTAAAGGAAAGTATTCAATCGGGAACCGTTGCGGTTAACTGAGAACAGAATTAGAGTCATTCGGGAATTGAATACGAAAATATATGGATAAGACAAATTAGTGGAAGGATGGGATATCATCATGAAAATGACAACCTTATGCTACATAGAAAATGATGGAAAATATCTGATGCTTCATCGTACGAAAAAGAAAAAGGATATTAATAAGGATAAATGGATTGGTGTCGGAGGACATGCTTATGATTATGAAAGTCCTGAAATGTGTCTGCTTCGGGAAGTGAAGGAAGAGACCGGTTTGGATTTGACTTCATACAAATTCCGGGGAATTGTCACTTTTATCAGTAATGAAATCGAAGAACCGGAACAGATGTGTTTGTTCACGGCTGACAAATTTGAAGGAAATCTGATAACCTGTACAGAGGGGGATCTGGTATGGGTTGCCAAAGAACATGTGATGGAGTTACCTACATGGGAAGGAGATGCTATCTTTTTGCGTCTGCTATTGGAAGAGGATGAACAGAGATTTTTCACATTGCGACTGGTTTATGAGGGAAGTAAGCTGGTAGAAGAGGATTTACATATATACGGATAACGTTTATACGGATTGGAGGTTTCGGGATGGAAGATATAAGAAGTAAAAAATTCTGGCAGCATATCGGACTTGCAACGGTTGGCATGTTATTATTTGCTATGGGAATTAATCTGTTTATTGTGCCGGCAGATTTGTATAATGGTGGATTGCTTGGTATCAGCCAGATACTTCGGACTCTGCTGGTACGCTATCTGCATTGGTTTTCCGGTACAACGGATATTGCAGGTGTGATTAATCTGCTGTTAAATGTACCGCTTTTTATTCTTGCATATATTTCAATCAGTAAAAGCTTTTTTGCGAGAACTTTGATTTGTGTAGTCAGTCAGACTGTATTTTTGAGTTTTATTCCGATTCCGACCACACCCATTGTGTCGGATTGCCTGACAGCAAGTATTATTGGTGGTATTATGGCAGGCAGCGGTATTGGAATTGCTTTGCGCTCGGGTGGTTCGAGTGGAGGTATGGATATCGTTGGAATGTACTTTACCAAGAAGTACAAGGATTTTAGTGTCGGTAAGGTTTCCCTTGTTGTAAACTGTATGGTATATGGAATTTGTGGAATTTTGTTTGGCCTACCGACTGCAATTTACAGTATCATTTATTCTGCGGTCAGTACTTTGATGACCGACAAAGCTCATGTTCAAAATATAAATGTAGAAGTTATGATTTTTACAAAAGAAGCACCGGAACAGATTGTGGAATGTATTGTTCGGGAGTTTCACCGGGATGCAACCTGGTGGGAAGCAAAGGGCGGTTATACAGAAGGAAAGACATATATGGTTATGACGATTCTTTCCAAATATGAATGTGAACATCTGCGCCCGAAGTTAAAGAGGATAGATGAGCATGCCTTTGTTGTTGTAAAAGAGGGAATGCGTATTGCCGGAAAATATGAAAAACATTTATAATATAAATGAAAGTTACCATAAAGTTATGCAAAATGGATGATGGAAATGGAGTATGAAAAGGCCGGCTTTTACAGGATTAGTAGGCCACTGATGGAATACCATTATCCGGATAGAGACAGCCTGCTCTATTTGCTGGATTGTAAGCAATAAAAATTTGTTAAATTTGCACCTGAGGAGAAATACAAATGAATACGACAGAATTTTACGGAAAAGAAAAGATTGGCAGAATTTTATTAAAGCTTGCACCACCGGTTATGTTTGCACAGCTGATACAGGCACTATACAATATAATTGACAGTTTATTTATTGGAAGATATTCGGATACCGGTTTGACGGCATTGTCAATTGTATATCCGCTTCAATTGTTGATGATTGCATTGGCGGTTGGAACAGGTGTCGGTATTAATACGGTTATGGCAGCTAAGCTTGGAGGTGGGAGAAAGCGACAAGCAGATGAATGTGCGGGTGTGGGAACACCGCTTGCGGTTGTTTTGTGGTTTTTGTTTGCGTTGATCTGCTGGATTATCATGCCTGCTTATGCAAGACTGTCAACCAATTCACAGGCAGTAATTGAAGATGTGATTTTGTATGGAAGAATTGTCTGTGTTTTTAGTTTTGGTTTATTTCTGGAAAGCATCTGGACAAAAATTTTGCAGGCAGAAGGAGATATGAAGACGCCGATGATTGCACAAATTATGGGTGCGGTTACGAATATTATTTTAGACCCCGTTCTTATTTTCGGAATGTTTGGATTTCCTAAACTGGGAATTGGAGGTGCGGCAATTGCGACTGTGTGCGGACAGGTTGTTGCGGCATTGATTGTAGGTAGGAAGGGATTTCGACTGTCTCCTGCAAAGGTATTATATCCGGGTTATATTGCACGGATATTTCGGATGGGAACACCGAATATATTGATGCAGTCGGCATATACCTTTTATATATTTGGATTGAATCTGATTCTGGCAGGTTTTTCCGACCAGGCGGTAACAACATTAGGATTATACTATAAATGGCAGACGTTCTTTTTTATTCCACTTGGTTCCATGCAGACATGCATTGTTCCGGTAATCAGTTTTAATTATGCGGCACACAATATAGATCGCTGTAAAAAGACATTATCGACATCGGTTTTATTTGGAATGATATTAATGGCATTTGGAACGCTTTGTTTTGTGACGATTCCCGGTCAGATGCTAAGGGTATTCAGTTCGGATCCGGTTGTAATAGAGATTGGAAAAGTTGGATTTCGTTTTATCGGAGTTGCATTTATTCCGATGGTAACTTCATTGATTTTTCCGGTATTCTTTCAGGCGGTTGGTTCAAGTGTGAAGAGTTCGTTACTGACCGTGATACGGACGGTGGTACTGTTTGTTCCGTTGGGATTTTTGTTTTCAAGGTTTGGTTTGAACTGGTTTTGGATGACATTTCCGGTCACCGAAATTATAACAAGTTTTGTCGGCGTAAGATTTTACCGTCAGTTTTTAAAAAAAGAGAAATTACAGTAAAAATCAGGAAAAATAGATATATTTTATACGAAAACGATAGGATTTTCAAAATGGAGATTCTATCGTTTTGTTTTGATGGAACAAAATTCTCTGTAAAGCCTGCGTTTTAAAAAACGGATTGAAAAGTGACCAAACGGTAACTATACAAAGGAGGCACTTTATCAGCATTATCTGGCAGATGGACCGCTTACATTTATGGAGACATTTTTATGGATTAGTTGCTATTCTTCAATGGTATGTTTATAATATTAGCATCATAACCAATGAGGAGAGGGCGAATGAATAAGACGTACAAAAGAGTACAAGATAGTTCCGTATATTATGTCCGCATCATGAAAATGGTTTTTATTGTTTTCGTTGTGGCAATGTTTCTGTATTTGATTTTAGGAGAACTTTTATTACCATCCGATGTGGTAAATATTGATTATATATGTGAGCCGTACAGCGGTACTTTTGAACAGGTTTTTGAAGACGGAAGAAGGGTTCCGATGGAGGTGCCGGGAATCTGTGATTTGTCAGAGGGGTATCGGACAACGATTGAGACCGTATTGCCGGATAATCTGCAAGAGAATACATATCTGATGTTTTATGGTCAGCGTGCGGATATAGAGGTTTATCTCAATGATGAATTGTATCAGACCTATTCTACGAAAGAACAGCGGTTATGGGGCAAATCAAGTCCTTCGTATTACCTGTTTATTAAGCTTGGTGAAAAGGATAAGGGGAAACATTTACGGATTACCTTTGAAACAACGAAAAAATATGCCGGAGTGGTAAAACCAATCTATTACGGAACTATGATTGGTTTGTGGCGACAGGTTGTTAAAGGGAATACGGTTGGAACTATGATTGCTGTCTTTATGACGATTGTAACCTTGATGGCATTGGTAATCAGTTATGCATTACGAATCCGGTTTCGTAAAATTATGAATCTGGAATACATGGCATGGGGCGGGTTGTTTGTTGCATTCTGGATGTTATTTAATTCAAACTTTCGACAGTTGATTGTACCCAATGTGTCGGTGGTAAGTGATTTGTCTTATATTGTTGTTATGATGATTCCGTTACCGTTTTTATTGTATATGGATGAAGTGCAAAAGCATGTCCACAAGAAAATATTTTTTGTGGTGGAAATGATAACGGTATTGTTAAATATAACCTGTTTGATTTTACAGATGGAGGGAATCAAGGAATTTTCCGAAACTTTTATATTGATTGCATTTGGTGTGTTTGCAATGCTTTTGGTAGCAGGGGCAACAATGATTATGGATGTGTTTAGCAGGCATATTCATGTCTATGCGATGTCGGCAATGGGTTTTGCGATTGCCGGTGTTTTTGGGTTTATTCAGGTAATGGCATACCTGATTTTAAAGGATTTATATAATGGTATTTTTGCGGCAATCGGTTTACTGGTGCTGCTTGGCATGTCAGGAGTGGCAACTATAAAGGAAAGTATGCAGGCAGAACAGGAAAGAAGAACCGCAATTGAAGAAGGCAAAGCCAAGGAACATTTCCTTGCAAATATGTCACATGAAATCCGGACACCGATTAATGCCATTTTGGGAATGAATGAAATGATTTTAAGGGAATGTGACGAACCGGATGTGTTGGAATGTTCGCAAAATATCAAGGAGGCGGGAAATACATTGCTGACCTTGATTAACAGTATTCTTGATTTTTCCAAGCTGACGGATGATAAGATGGAAATTGTACCGGCAAAGTATTCGGTTGCAAATGTAATCTGGGATGTTGTTCATATGACAGAAAACCGGGCACAGGCTAAAAATCTTGCATTTGAGGTCAATGCGGATTTTAGAATTCCGGAGTTCTTATATGGTGATGATGTGAAGCTAAAACAGATTGTAACCAATCTGTTGACCAATGCCATAAAATATACGGAAAAGGGATATGTCCGGCTGTCTATACAATTGGAACAAATGGATGAGGAGGTCGCAACTCTTTATGTGGAAGTAGAAGACTCGGGTGTAGGTATCAAAGAGGAAGAAATGGAACAGTTATTCCAATCATTTGGAAGAGTGAATATGAATCGTAATCGTACGATTGAGGGTACGGGACTTGGGATTCCGATTGTACAGCAGTTGTTGATGAGGATGGGAAGCCAGCTAGAGGTAAGCAGTACATACGGGGAAGGCTCAACCTTTTCCTTTTACTTAAAGCAGGCGATTATAAAGCGTGCACCAATGGGAGATTATAATCATTATAAGGCAAGAAGACAAAAAAAGCAGGAACCACAAAATTATATTGTAACAAAGAATGCGCATTTGCTGGTTGTGGATGACAATGAAATGAACCGGAAGGTTGTAAAGGGGTTATTAAAACACAGTCAGACGGTAATTGACACTGCGCAATCCGGTGCACAGGCGATAGAGCTGGTAAGAAAAAATGTATATGATATTATTTTTATGGATCATATGATGCCGGAAATGGATGGTATTGAGACGATGGAATTCATGAAAAAGGAGAAATTGCTTCCGGCTCATACCGTATTGATTGCACTGACGGCAAATGCGATTAAAGGGGCAAGAGAAAATTATTTGCAGGCAGGGTTTCATGATTATCTGGCAAAGCCGATTGATTCCGCCGGACTTGAACATATTTTGGAGCAATATCTACCTGCTGATATGGTAGAATATCGGAAATTTGAAAAAAAATCAAAAACCGAATCGGTGAAAGAGGTCCAACTATCCGATACGTTTTCTGCTCAGGAATTACAGGATATCTGTGAGATTTGTCCACAGCTGCATATTCTGGTGGGAATGTCTTATTGCATGAACAGTAAGGATTTTTATCTGGATGTTTTAAATACATTCTTTGAAAGAAATATGGTATCCAAAATTCATGCAGCTTTTGAGAAAAAACAATGGCATGAGTACGAGATACAGGTGCATGCATTAAAGAGCAGCAGTCTTTCCATCGGTGCGTTGACAATATCAGAATTTGCCAGAAACATGGAGGATGCCTGTAAATATGGACAGGTGGAGTTTGTAGAACAAAACCATGAGAACCTGATACAACAATACAAAACATTACTTCAAAATATTGGAAATATACAAAATTACTACAGCAAAGAAGATGAGAAATGATGAAAAAAGGAAAATTATACGGCATTGGTGTCGGACCGGGAGACCCGGAATTACTGACCCTGAAAGCCTGCCGGTTATTAGAACAGATTGATTATATTGCGTTTCCGGGAAAGACGAAAGAAACAACCTATGCATGTCAGATTATAGAAAAAATCTGTGAAAACTACCGGGACAAGCAGTTTATTCCCTGTCCGGTTAAAATGACAAAAAATCGTGATATTTTAGAACAAAATTATGAAAGTGCAGCGGAAAAGATTTCCCGGGTGTTATTGCAGGGAGCGGATGTGGCATTTGTGACCATCGGAGATCCGACCATTTATTCCTCTTATCTGTATGTCCATAAAAAAATACAGCAGCGTGGATTTGATGCGGAGTTGATTAATGGGATTCCGTCCTTTTGTGCGGCGGCAGCACAACTAAATACCGGTTTGTGCGAGAGAAAGGAACAGATGCATCTGATACCGTCTTCTTATGAGGTAGATAAAGCCATGAAATTGTCGGGAACGAAGGTATTTATGAAAGCCGGAAAACAGATTGCACAGATTCAGAATTTATTAGATGAAGAAACCATGGAAGTCTACATGATAGAAAATTGTGGGATGGATAATCAGAAAATCAGTCGAGAAATATCGGATATTTCCGAAATACCGGGATATCTGACATTAATTGTTGTAAAGGATAAATAAGGATTTCTTGACAGAAAATAACAGGAACATTATAATCTCATTATATATGATTATGAGAAGGATATGGTTAAATTTATGGAATTACAACAGTTACAATATTTTTTGGTCGCTGCCCAATATCAGCATATAACAAAGGCTGCAAATTCATTACATATTGCACAGCCGGCGTTGTCCCAATCAATTAAACGATTGGAACAGGAGTTAGATGTCAAGTTATTTGAACGGAAAAAGGGTGGAATTGAATTAAGTGCCGCAGGTAAGATTTTAGTAGATGAGGTAAAACCAATTATGAAAAATTTAGATGCTTTACCAAGAAAGCTAAAGGATGCGGAACGCAAACAGAACCAGACTATACATCTGAATGTATTGGCTGCTTCAATTCTGGTTACCAACTGCATTATTGCGTATAAGGCAAAACATCCGGATATTAATTTCCAGTTTGTTCAAAGTCAGTCCTCCATTGATTATGATTTGTGTATTACGGCAACCCTGCCAAGAAAAAATCCGGTTACAAACCAGATGGTATTAGAGGAAAGTTTCTTTTTGGCGGTTCCTGCAACTTCAAAATATGCAAGCTATGATGAGATTGATTTAGCGCAGGTGGCGGAAGAAGGTTTCATTATGATGGCGGATACCAGACCGATTCGAAGTATCAGTGACCAGTTCTGTTTAGAGGCAGGATTTTCTCCGAATATTGTATTCGAAAGTATGAATTTTGAGTCGGTTCGAAGTCTGATCAGTGCCGGTATGGGTGTGGGATTCTGGCCGGAATATTCATGGGAAGATGCGGAACATTCAACCAACATGGTATTATTGCCAATTAAAAGTCCGGAATGTAAGCGTGATATCATTATTGCATACAATGAACAGTTCTCGGCTAATCCGATTGTAAAGGATTTTTATGAGTTTTTGATTGATTTTGCAAAAGATTGCAGAGACCGACATCAGAAAACCCGTTATGAAAAAAAATAAGAGCTTTTGTTATGAAAAAAATAAGAGCTTTTTCATTGACAAGATAATTTATATATAATATACTTTATCCTAATTGAAACACTGATGTTATGATATCAGTCATAGTGTACTACAAAACCGATGAGTAAGAGGAGTAGGCTATTGTAAAACTTTTCAGAGAGCTGTGATGGTGTGAATCAGCAGGTGGTCAATAGTTGAATGGACTTACGAGGGTGGCTTGAAATGGGAATCAGAGTAGATGTCAACGGGAACCTGTCCGTTATCAATGGGGAACATATGATAGTATGTTGAATGAGTGGATGCAAAGCATCAATTTGGGTGGTACCGCAGAAGTTTTGATTTTAAGCTTTTGTCCCTTTTGGGGACAGAAGCTTTTTTTATTTATTTTAAGCAAAGGAGGAAGAAAAAATGTTTCCAAGCTACAAAGAAGCAAAACAATATGAGAAACAGTATAATATGATTCCAATCTGTAAGGAAATTTACGCAGATGTCGTAACACCGATCTCATTGCTTCGCCGATTAAAAGAAATTGATACAAATTATTATTTACTCGAAAGTGTTGAGGGAGGAAAGCAGTGGGGACGTTATTCTTTCATGGGTGTCAGTCCTTTGCTGCAAATCCGTTGCAAAAACGGATTTGTCACTATGAAAAGCGGGGCAATGCAGACAACGGAAAAACAGGATCCGATGGATGCGCTTCGTAAATTGTTACAACAGTATCGTTCTCCTAAGATTGAGGGAATGCCTAGCTTTACCGGAGGATTGGTTGGATATTTTTCTTATGAAATGATTGGATATGCAGAACCGAAACTGCATTTAAAAGAAAATGATTTTGATGATTACAATCTGATGTTGTTTGATAAGGTAATTGCGTATGACCATTTAAGCCAGAAGATAAGCGTTATTGCTAACTATAGAGGCGAAGACGGTGAAAGAGGCTACAACGCAGCAATCCTTGAAATTGACAAAATGATTCATCTGATTCAGTCACAGACTCCATTAAAGGAAGAAGTGGCGGATGAAAATGTAAACTTTACCTGTAATCTGACGAAGAAAGAATATTGTGACATGGTTGAAAAAACCAAGCATTATATCCGGGAGGGTGATATTTTTCAGGGGGTCATATCAAGAAGATTTGAGGCAGATTATAAGGGCAGCCTGGTAAATACATACCGGGTACTTCGGACAACAAATCCTTCTCCGTATATGTATTTTATTGGAATGGATGATATTGAAATTGCAGGAACCTCACCGGAAACAATGGTAAAACTGTTAAACGGAACATTGACGACTTTCCCGGTTGCGGGAACCAGACACAGAGGGGAAACCAAAGAGGAAGATGATGCATTAGAAACGGAATTACTGGCAGATGAAAAGGAATGTTCGGAACATAACATGCTGGTGGATTTGGCAAGAAATGATATCGGAAGACTTGCGGAATTTGGAACTGTGAAAGTTCAGGAGTATATGAAAATACATCGGTTTTCAAAGGTAATGCATATTGCATCCACAGTGGTTGGTAAGTTAAGCAGCCAAAAAGATGGATGTGATACCATATCGGCAATGCTTCCGGCAGGAACATTATCCGGAGCACCGAAATTTCGGGCATGTGAGATTATCGATGAGTTAGAGCCGGTGGCAAGAGGAATTTATGGCGGTGCAATCGGATATCTGGACTTTTCCGGAAATCTGGATGTATGTATTGCAATCCGGACTGCTGTGAAAAAGAAGGATAAAGTTTATGTACAGGCCGGAGCCGGTATTGTTGCAGACAGTATTCCGGAAAATGAATACGAAGAATGTGCGAATAAGGCAGGTGCTGTCATTGAGGCAGTAAAACGTGCAGCGGAGGTGAACGGATAATGATTTTGTTAGTGGATAATTACGATAGTTTTTCCTACAACCTGGTGCAGTTGATTGGAAGTATTCAAAAGGATAGGTTTGAAAAAGGTGATATAAAAGAAGAGGAAGAGGAAAATTATGGCATTAAAGTCATCCGAAATGATGAAATGTCAGTGGAGGATGTATTGAAATTAAACCCGGAGGCGATTGTCCTATCACCCGGACCCGGCAGACCGGAGAATGCAGGTATCTGTGAGGATTTGATAAAGATGGATAACGGTAATGCGAAAATTTTAGGTGTGTGTTTGGGACATCAGGCAATTTTTGAAGCGTTTGGAGGTACAATTACCTACGCCGGACATCTGATGCATGGAAAAGCAAGTTCCATGACATTTGAAGAGGATGCGATTTTTAAGGATATACCACAGGGAATAAAGGTAGCAAGATATCATTCCTTAGCGGGAGATAAAGATACCGTTCCGGATTGCCTGCAGGTGATTGCAACGACGCAGGATAAGGAAATTATGGCGGTAAAACATAAAAACAAAAATATCTATGGTTTTCAATTTCATCCGGAATCTGTGTTAACACAGTACGGAAGAACCATGATTGAAAACTTTTTAAAAAAATAGAGAGAAAGAAGGATGTATTATGATTAAAGAAGCAATTTTAAAATTAGTAAACCGGGAAGATTTAACTTATGATGAAGCATTACAGGTAATGGGCGAGATTATGAATGGCGAAGCAAGTGAGGTACAAAAGAGTGCATATTTGACAGCGCTTGCCATGAAAGGAGAAACCATTGATGAAATTACGGCTTCCGCAAAGGAAATGCGGAATCATTGTGTTAAGTTTTTAAATGATATGGATGTTTTGGAAATTGTGGGAACCGGTGGAGATAAATCCAATTCCTTTAATATTTCCACAACCGCTTCACTGGTTATTGCAGCAGCCGGCGTTCCGGTCGCAAAGCACGGAAACAGGGCAGCTTCCAGTAAATGCGGAGCAGCTGATGTATTAGAAGCATTGGGTGTTGATATTACCATTCCACCTGCAAAGAGTGCACAGTTACTGCATGATATTAATATCTGTTTCTTATTTGCACAAAATTATCATATTTCAATGAAACATGTAGGTCCGGTTCGAAAGGAATTGGGAATCCGTACAATATTTAATATATTGGGACCTTTGGCAAATCCTGCCGGTGCAAGCATGCAGATTATGGGTGTATATGCACAGGAATTAGTTGAGCCGATGGCACAGGTATTGAATAATCTTGGTGTAAAACGTGGTATGGTTGTATTTGGTCAGGATGGATTGGACGAAATTTCAATGAGTGCGCCAACATCCGTATGCGAATTTGAAAACGGTAATTTCAAAACGTATGTAATTGAACCGGAACAATTTGGATTTGAAAAATGTGACAAACAAGAGCTTGTTGGTGGAGAACCGGCAGAAAATGCAGCAATTACAAAGGCTATTTTACAGGGTGAAAAGAATGCAAAGCGGAATGCGGTTGCTTTAAATGCCGGCGCAGCATTGTATATTGGCGGAAAGGCAGATACCTTTGAAGACGGTGTTCGTCTTGCAGAGGAAACGATTGATTCCGGTAAAGCATTGGAAACTTTGAACGAATTTATTGCTCGTTCAAATGCATAAAGGAGACAAAATGGCAGCAGATATATTAGAAAAGATTGCAGCAGATCGCAGAATACAGGTAGCGGAAGAAAAAAAAGAGATTTCATTGGAAGAAATGAAAAAGAAGGCATATGCACATCAGTCGGTGTTGCCGGAATTTTCTTTTGAAAAAGCATTAAGAAAGCAGAGGATGTCTTTTATCTGTGAGGTGAAAAAAGCATCCCCGTCAAAGGGATTGATTGCGAAAGATTTTCCGTATGTGGATATTGCAAAAGCCTATGAAGCTGCGGGAGCGGATTGTATATCCGTGTTGACGGAGCCGAAGTATTTCCTAGGTTCCGACCAATATCTGGAAGAAATCCGGAAAAATGTCCGTATTCCGATTCTCAGGAAGGATTTTGTGGTGGATATTTATCAGATCTATCAGGCAAAGCAAATGGGTGCGGATGCGGTATTGCTGATTTGTGCTTTATCTGAGGAAAGTTTTTTGAAGGAATGTATTACAATTACCAAAGAACTTGGCTTGACGGCATTGGTTGAGGTGCATGACCGTACAGAAATAGAGATGGCAATCCGATGCGGAGCAACGGTGATCGGTGTCAATAACCGCAATCTCAGAGATTTCTCGATTGATATGGGAAACAGTTCAAGACTTCGACAGTATGCACCGAAAAATACCGTCTTTGTAGCAGAAAGCGGAATCCGGGAGCGGGAGGATGTGTTGAATTTTGAAAAGCAGATGGTCAATGCCGTATTGGTAGGGGAAACCCTGATGCGGGCAGAGGATAAGAAGCAGATGTTAGATTATCTGCGGGGAAATGAAAGTTTATAAAAAGAGTGAATCAGTATGAAGATAAAAATCTGTGGATTAAAAAGAGAATGTGATATTTCTTATGTGAATACATTTCAACCGGATTACGTTGGTTTTGTGTTTGCGGGAAACAAACGGAAGCTTACAATCGAACAGGCGGCAGCCTTGAAAGAACAGCTGCGTTCCGATTTACCGTCGGTAGGAGTATTTGTAAATGAAGATATTCAGGGGATTCGGGAAATGGTTTCAAGGGGTATCATAGATGTGATACAATTGCATGGGGATGAAGATGAGACCTATGTAAAAACATTAAGGAATAGCATAGAAGGCAAGGGAAAAATCACAATTATCAAGGCAATAAGAGTAAAGTCCCCGGAGCAGATTTTACAGATACAGGAATGGGATGTCGATTATCTGCTTTTGGATACCTATATAAAGGAAATGTATGGTGGCAGTGGTGTTGCCTTTGATCATAGCCTGATTCCATCCCTAAAAAAACCGTATTTTTTGGCCGGTGGAATTAATGAAGAGAATGTGACGGATATCTTAGACAGTCTGAAAGGAAATCTTCCTTATTGCATAGATGTCAGCAGCAGTGTCGAAACAAATGGCTATAAGGATAAAGAAAAAATCGAGCGGATTATTAAGCTTGTGCATGGATACAAAGGAAAGGAGCTATTATGAAAAAGGGAAGATACGGAGAGTTTGGAGGACAATATGTTCCGGAAACATTGATGAATGCAGTACATGAACTAGAAGCTGCATATGAACATTATAAAAACGATGAAGCTTTCAATCGGGAATTAAATGACCTGCTTGCCAATTATGCAGGCAGACCGTCTCTTTTATATTATGCGGAAAAAATGACAAAGGATCTGGGTGGTGCCAAGATTTATTTAAAACGAGAAGATTTAAATCACACCGGTTCCCATAAGATTAACAACGTATTAGGTCAGGTTTTACTCGCAAAGAAGATGGGAAAGACAAGAGTTATCGCAGAAACGGGAGCCGGTCAGCACGGAGTTGCAACTGCAACAGCGGCAGCGTTAATGGATATGGAATGTGAGATATTTATGGGTTTGGAGGATACGAAGCGTCAGGCACTGAATGTATTTCGTATGGAACTTTTAGGTGCAAAGGTACATGCGGTTACAACCGGAACCCAGACTTTGAAAGATGCCGTAAATGAGGCAATGAGAGAGTGGACAAATCGAATGGATGATACCCTTTATGTATTGGGCTCTGTCATGGGTCCACATCCGTTTCCTATGATCGTAAGGGATTTTCAGAGTGTAATCAGTAAAGAGAGCAAGGCGCAGATATTAGAAGCGGAAGGAAAACTACCGGATGCGGTTGTAGCTTGTGTTGGTGGAGGAAGCAATGCAATGGGTTCCTTCTATGAATATATTGAAGACAAGGATGTGCAGCTGATTGGATGTGAGGCAGCAGGACTTGGTGTGGATAATCCGAAGAATGCAGCAACCGTTGCCAATGGTTCCATGGGAATTTTCCACGGAATGAAATCCTTATTTTGTCAGAATGAATATGGTCAGATTGCACCGGTTTATTCCATCTCGGCAGGTCTTGACTATCCGGGAATCGGACCGGAGCATGCATGGTTGAATGATACGGGACGTGCAACTTATGTACCGATAACGGATGAAGAAGCGGTAGAGGCATTTGAGTATCTTTCAAAGACAGAGGGAATCATTCCTGCAATCGAGAGCGCACATGCCATTGCACATGTTATGAAGATTGCGGGCAGTATGAAAAAGGACCAGATTATCGTTGCAACCGTATCCGGACGTGGAGATAAGGATGTGGCGGCAATTGCAAGATACAGAGGAGTGGATATTTATGAGTAGAATTAGTGATGCATTTAAAAACGGAAAGGCTTTTATTCCTTTTATTACCGGTGGTGATCCGGATCTTGAAACCAGTTATGAATTGATTAAGACCATGGCAGAAAACGGAGCGGATATCATAGAAATAGGAATTCCGTTTTCCGATCCGATTGCGGAGGGACCTGTAATTCAGGAGGCAGATTTAAGAGCGTTGTCAGCGGGAACAACAACAGATGCTCTGTTTGAAATGGTAGAAAAACTGCGGAAAGAAATTGATATACCTTTTGTATTTATGAGTTATATGAATCCTTTGTATGTATATGGAACACAACGTTTTATGAAAAGATGTAAGGAAGTTGGGATTGACGGAGTGATTATACCGGATGTACCGTTTGAAGAAAAGGATGAATTGTCACAATTTTGCAAGGAATTTGGAATTGAATTGATTTCTATGATTGCACCAACCTCACAGGAACGGATTGAGATGATTGCAAAAGAAGCGGAAGGCTTTTTATATTGCGTGTCTTCTTTGGGAGTTACCGGTGTCAGAAAAGAGATTCGTACCGATATTGCCGGTATGGTTGAACATGTAAGAAAGGTAACAGATGTTCCGGTGGCAGTTGGTTTTGGAATTTCAACTCCGGAGCAGGCAAAAAAGATGGCGGCAGTATCCGATGGTGCAATTGTCGGAAGCGCAATTGTGAAAATTGTAGCACAGTATCAAAAGGATGCAAAACCTTATATTGCAGAGTATGTAAAGAGCATGAAAACAGCGTTGTTAGAATTGTGATGGATGGAGAGATGTTTGTCACAAAAAATATCAATATAATGACTTGAATAATGTGACAAAAAGCGAGGAGCTATTCCTCGCTTTTTTTAATATAATTTCTGACGCGTAATTCTATGCAGACATAGGTAAGACCTAATAAAATCATAAATGGAAGCAATACCGTAACAAAGAACGGAATGTTATGGGATTCGTGTTTCCATAGATTTGTTAATACATATTGATAGAGCGGATGCAGTATAAATGAAAGGAGTATGTAAACAATACTCATAGCGGTCAGATACTGTCCATACCATTTTTGTGCCTTGTTCCATATTGTTTCGTTTTTGATGGCAGCCTTTGATTCATAAAACGGTGAACTGTCATCCTTCCCATGATGATACGGTGCCGGCTTCAAAAGAACCCGGATACCTGTGCTTGCAAATAAAATTCCTATTACAAAAAATGCCAAATAAAATTTCATAATTACCCTCTTTTACTTTTTTCCCATCATAGCATATTTCCCAATAATAGGAAAGAATAAACGCTTGTTAGTTTCGCCTAACTGTTGTAAAATTGTGTATGGCAGAAAAAGAGAAAAGGAGATTTTAATAATGATAAGTAATATAGAATTAGCGATGGGACTGTTAATACCATTTGCAGGGACGACGTTTGGCGCAGCCTGTGTGTTTTTTATGAAAAAGAATTTAAGCGCTTCTACAACGAAGGTTTTAAGCGGATTTGCGGCAGGAGTAATGATTGCTGCATCCATCTGGAGTCTGTTGATACCTTCGCTTGAACAATCACAGGCAATGGGAAATCTTCGGTTTATACCGGCAGTAATAGGATTTGTTCTGGGTATGTTGTTTTTACTGTTCTTAGATACCGTTACACCGCATATGCATTTGGATCAATCGGTGGAAGGACCGAAAACAAGGTTGAGTAAGCAGTTAATGATGATGTTAGCGGTTACTCTGCATAATATTCCGGAAGGAATGGCGGTTGGCGTTTTATATGCAGGATGTTTATCCGGGGTTCGGACAATATCAAAGACGGCGGCGCTTTCGTTAGCATTGGGCATTGCAATCCAGAATTTTCCGGAAGGTGCAATTATTTCCATGCCTCTTCATGGAAACGGGGTTTCCAAACCGAAGGCATTCTGGTATGGTGTATTATCCGGTGCAGTAGAACCGGTTGCCGGATTTTTAACCATCTGTGCCTTGTCCCTGATTGTTCCGTTTATGCCATATCTGTTAAGCTTTGCGGCAGGAGCAATGATTTATGTTGTAATAGAAGAATTGGTGCCGGAAATGGCAGAGGGAAAACATTCCAATTATGCAAGTATAGCCTTTATGACCGGCTTTTGTCTGATGATGGCGTTAGATGTTGCATTGGGATAAAAACAGTTGCAAAACAGGGGGATTATTTTTATAATAGAACTAATTATGCGATTGTGAAAGAAGGCGATGACTTGAGTCAGTTTTCATGGCAGAATGAATGGCGGTTGAATGAATTAAAAGAAGAGTCTTTTATGGTAAAGCATGTGATGGATAAAACTCCGAAGTGGATATTATTTATCAGAAGATGGGTGCCGAAAACATTACAAAAAACGTTAGATGCTGCGTTTGGAAAAGCATTTTATGCAGTATTTGATAAAGGCGCATTTTTAATTGAAAAGACTTATAACAAAAAGGAGCAAATCCGGATTTTTCGCGTCAACAAAAAGCGCATGGAAGAGGAAACCTTCTCAAAACGGGCGGTCAGGCGGTTTGAACGTCAATGCAAGGGAACGATTTATAAGAATTTACTGATTTCATTTTTTGAGGGACTCGGTTTTGGACTGCTTGGAATGGGGTTACCGGATATTCCGGTTTTTGTATCGGTTCTGCTCAAAAGTATCTATGAAATTTCTCTCAGCTACGGATATCCGTATGCAACAGATAAAGAAAAATTATTTATTCTCAATATAATTGATGCGGCACTTGACAGTGGGAAAACTTTACGGGAAAAGAACGCATTTATCGATGATATGATTGAGGTATATGTTGCGGAAGAGAGAACGAAAAAAACAATCGCAAAAAATCTGGTAGATGATAAAAAAGTAAAGGAACAGGTTGAAAAAACGGCAAATTCCCTGTCCGTGCAGTTGTTGTACTGGAAGTTTATACAGGGAAAGGCGGTTGTCGGACTGTTAGGAGGCATGGCAGATGTAATATATCTGAAGCGGATTACAGATTATGTTCTTTTAAAATATAAACGAAGATTTTTGTTAAGCCAGAATATAAAATAAATCTTCATTTGTAAGGTTCATAGGAGAATGGTATGAATATATTTAAGTGGATTACGGGGAATGTAATAAAATGGTGGCATTTGGTTATGAAGCCTGTGCTTCGGATTGATAATAATGAATCCGGACAGGTAGAAAGTGTACAACCAAAGGAGCAGCTTAAACCGGAAGAAGTTCAATCCGAACCGGAGCAGCAATTTATATCGGAAAAAGTTCAGTCCGCATCAGAGAGGAAGCAGGTGAAACCGGAGGAACAACAACGCAAGCCGGAAGAACGACAGGCAAAACCGACAGAGGATAGAAGTGCCATGGATTTTATTGAACGGATGAATGCGGAAAAAGAAGAAAAAAGAAAAAAACTCTTAGAACAGGCACAGGAGCAGGCAAGAATTAACGAAATATTGAACGCAAACAAGGTAAATGTGGAAGCATTTATTCAAGTAGGTAAGGATGCTATTCAGGAAAAGGAAGAACAAAAAGAGAAGATAGATGATGATGTAATGGCAAGAGCACAGGAGATTATGGACAGACTGAATAAGGAAGCTGCGGAGGATGAAGCAAAGAAACAGGCTCAGATTGAAGAGGCAAAACGTCAGGCAAAGGAAACATTTGGAGTATAAGGAGATAGGTTATGCAGTCTTTGGAACAAATGAAACAAAACGGAATTGATGTTGACAGTGCGCTGAAACGATTTCTGAATAATGAGCAGATGTATCGTGAATTTTTAAAAGAAATGATAGAGGATCCGTCCTATGAGAAAATGATGCAGGCAATACAGGAAAAGCAGATTGAAACGGCTTTTGATGAGGCGCATCGTCTAAAAGGCCTGCTTGGAAATTTATCTCTGACGAAACCATATGAAATTTTATATGATATGGTGGAGACGTTACGGACAAAGACATTACCGTCTAAGGAAACTATTTCACTGTTTGCCGCAGAGTATGAAGCATGTATGGAGTATATCAGACAGATATAAGTAATCCGGAAAAGAGATGGATAGAGGATGTCAATGCAAGATACAGACAAGAAAGCATTATTAATTGTAGATGATGTAAAATTAAACCGGGCTATCCTACGGAATCTGTTTGAAGACAGGTATCGGATTTTAGAGGCCGATGACGGCAGGATGGGTATCGAACAGATAGAAAACAATATACAGAATCTTGCCTTGATTTTGTTGGATATAAAAATGCCCGGCATAGATGGATTTGGTGTCATGGAATATATGAACCAAATGGATTACATAAAGGATTGTCCGGTCATTTTAATCACAAGTGATGAAGATGAGGATGCAATGGAGCGTGGTTATCATATGGGTGCAACGGATGTTATCAAAAAGCCGTTTGTTACCCATACGGTTTTGCAACGTGTGAAAAATACGTTGGAATTGTATCGGTATAAGTATCATTTGGAGGAGCTGGTCGATGAAAAGACAAAGGAATTATCGAATCAGTACCACAAATTAGAAGAATATCATCTGCGGCTGGTGGAGGTATTAAATGATATCGTTGACTCCAGAAGTGTAGAGTCTATGGAGCACATTGCATATGTTCAGGGGTATACAAGAATTTTGGCTAACCATTATGCTCAAATTTTTAAACACGCCAGAATGACAAAACAAAAGATTGAGTATATCGTAAAAGCAGCAACCATTCATGATATTGGAAAGATTACATTGCCGGATACAATTTTAACCAGACCCGGAAAACTATCCCATTGGGAAATGGAAGTTTTGAAGGGACATACTGTAAAGGGAAGTCAGATTGTAGAGGTTATGGCAGAGTTTGAAGATGATGAGTATCGGAAAATCTGTAGAAATGTGTGTATGTACCATCATGAAAAATATGATGGCAGCGGTTACCCGGGAAGAATAAGAAAAGAGCGGATACCGATAGAGGCACAGTTGGTTGGTCTGGCAGATTTATATGATGCTTTGATACATACCGGGGTACAAAGCAAGGCAGTTAAGCAAAAGGATGCATATACCTTGTTGATGGAAGGCAGATGCGGGGAGCTTTCACCGAGAATGAAAGAATGCCTGACGTCCGCCAAAGAGGAATTGGAAGAATTTGAGATAGAATAGAGGAGATACTATGAATATTGGATTATTTACAGATACTTATTATCCGGAATTGAACGGAGTGGCAAATTCCGTGTATCTGTTAAAAAAAGAGTTGGAAAAAAAGGGACATAATGTATATGTTGTCACAACGAAGGTGCCGGGAGCGGTAGATGATGACCCAAAGGTATTCCGTGTGCCGTCAAAGGCGGTATCATTTGTTCCGGAGCGTAGACTGGGGCTGTTTTATTATCCGAAAATTGCCAGACAGATTCACAAGATGAAGTTGGATATCATCCATACCCATACGGAATTTTCCATTGGAGTGTTTGGCCGGATTATGGCGCATGAGTTATTTGTTCCGGTTGTACACACCTATCATACGATTTATGAGGATTATACACATTATATTAAAAAATATCTGTCAAATGAAGAACGTGCCAAGAAGTTTGTAAAGATGTATAGTAAATTCAGCGTGCGTGGAGCAGAAGAGTTAATTGTTCCCACACAGAAGGTTGCGGATTTGATGACGAGATATCAGGTAAAACCGGATATCAATGTAATACCGACGGGAATTGATTTAAACCGTTTTGCAAAAAAAGACAGTTTGGCGGTGAGAAACCAGTTAAAAGAAAAGTTGGGAATACCGGCGGAAGATAAGGTTGTACTGTATTTAGGCCGTGTATCGGAGGAAAAAAACATTGATGAAGTAATGGGGTATCTGAATAGCTGCATGGAAATGAATCATCACATTCATTTTCTGATTGTGGGGGATGGACCTCATAAAAATGCACTGGAAAAAACGGCAAAGACGATGTCCCAGTCCGAAAATATGATTTTTGCGGGAGCAAGACCGTGGGATGAGATTGCACATTATTATCAATTGGCAGATGTATTTGTTTCCGCATCGACCAGTGAAACACAGGGACTTACCTATATTGAGGCTTTGGCTTCCGGAATTCCGATTCTGGCAAAAAAGGATCCTTGTTTAGAGGGTGTTTTGGAAGATGGCTACAATGGATATGCATTTGAGAATAAAAAAGAATTTGTATCCGGTCTGCGAAAATTGCTTTGGAATGAGGAAGCAATTGATTACAGTGCCAATGCAAAAGAAAGCGTATTGAAATTCTCAACAGAAGAATTTGCGACAAAGGTGGAAAATATATATTATCATGTCATTACAAGCCATCGGAATATATTGGTTCGTATGGCAAATAAGGTGGCGGATAAGATAGGTTACGAACATACGGGTGTGAAGCATTTGGGCGGAGATTTATCAATGAATCTTGGAAATTCCGATATGGATGCCGGTAAAATTGCTCTCGGCTGCATGCGGATGGAAAAGTTGTCGGTTGATGAGGCATCCCGGCTGGTTAATATTGCGCTGGAAGAGGGAATTACATTATTTGACCATGCGGACATCTACGGTGGAGGTCAAAGTGAAACGATATTTGGTAAAATATTAGAACAGAATAAGGGTATCCGTGACCGGATACGGTTACAGACCAAATGCGGAATCTGTCCGGGATATTATGATTTATCAAAAGAGCATATTATTGATTCGGTCGAACAGAGCTTGTTGCGGTTACGGACGGACTATGTCGATTTGTTATTATTGCATAGACCGGATGCATTGATGGAACCGGATGAGATTGCGGAAGCATTTTACCTGTTACAAAAGTCCGGAAAAGTAAAGCAATTCGGTGTCAGTAATTTTAATGCGGCACAGATTTCATTGTTGCAGTCTGCCTGCAGCCAGTCGATTCTGGTCAACCAGATGCAGTTAAGTATTGCACATGCGGGAATGATAAGTCAGGGATTGGAAACCAATACCATATCCGATGGAAGCATTGTAAGAGATATGGGAGTGCTGGATTATTGCAGAGAACATCATATTACCATCCAGACATGGTCTCCGTTGCAATACGGAATGTTTAGAGGCAGCTTTATCGATAATGAAAAGTTTGCAAAGTTAAATGAGGTGTTGGGACGGATTGCCAATCAGTGGCAGGTTACAAAATCTGCGGTAGCGATTGCATGGTTGTTGTATCATCCTGCACAGTTCCAGGTTATTATCGGAACGATGAATGTTGACCATTTAAAGGAATCCTGTCAGGCAGATCATGTGGCACTGACCAAACAGGAATGGTATGAAATATATCTTGCGGCAGGTTATAAATTACCATAGAAAAAGAGGTAGAATATGAAACGGAATTTAGGGATTATAGCATTAATAATAATGGTAGTTTTTTTGTCCGGTTGTGGAAAACAGACTTCAAAATATTTGTTGGATGTTGATTATTCGGATTATGTTACCGTATGTGATTATAATAATGTGAAAGCTACGAAAGTTACATTTGAAGTTTCGGAAACCGATGTCCGTCAGCAGATTAATCAGGATATGTATGCATATGTAACTTATGAACCGGTAACCGACAGGGGAGCAAAAGAAGGTGACTTTGTTAATATTGATTATACCGGTGTGATTGACGGTGTTGAACTTGCGGAATACACGGATACGGCAAGAGATTTCCTGCTTGGGGAAGGATACCTGTATAAAGAGGCGGATGAGGCGTTGATTGGAATGAAACCGGATGAAGAAAAAACGGTTTCCATCGTATTGGATAAGACAACCGCCAAGAATGAATCTGAGGTTGGAAAGACGTTGGTTTTAACCATCAAATTAAATGAAATCAGTGTAGAAAATCTTCCGGATTACAATGATGCATTTGTACAGACGAATTTGGGATTTAATAGTGTGGAAGCGTATGAGGCTTCTGTCCGTGCAAAGCTTGAATACACAAAGAAAGAACAATACAAAAATGTTGCCGTGGAAGAAATTATGACATATCTGCGGGAAAATTCTGTATTTGATACATATCCGCAGGAACTGTATGATGAGTGTAAGGAAAATTTTGAGACAATTAATACACAGTATGCTCAGCAGTTTAATATGGATTTGGATGCATATCTGAATTTATACGGTATTGACGAAGACCAGAAGGAACAGATGATTATCAGTAATGTGAATACTGCATTGATTGTAGGTGCAATTGCCCAAAAAGAAGAGATTGATTGTACGGATGATGAGGTAGAGGCATACTATCAGGCAAATTATGAACAGTATGGTTATGACAATGCGGCAGACTTCAAGGTGGATTATAAAGAAAGACAGATTGGCTACGAAATTATATATGAGAAAGTAGCGGATTTATTATATAACAGTGCAAGTCTTACATCGATGACCGAGGAAGAGTATCTAAATCAGCAGGAAGCAGATGAAACGGACAGTATCGATCCGGATTCAATCGCAACGGATGAAAGCGAGTTAGTGGATGAGCCGATGGTAATAGATGATACGGAAACCATTTCCGATACGGAAGAGGCAGAAACTTCCGAAGATACAACTCAGGTTCCGGATGATACGGGTACTCCGTAATTTATATGAATTTTTGTGCGCCATAAGGCGCACTTTTTTTATGACTCTTTGGAAAACTTGCTGCGCCATTTGATTGCTTCTTCTTTATAGACGGTTGCAACATGCATTAATTCACTGTATTGCACCTTGGCGCTTTCAATCATTTGTTGTTGCTTTTCTATCATGATTGTCTGCGTCTGATTTTGATTTTGAAGATACGAAATCGATTGTTTCAATTCCTCAATATCTTCTTTTAAATTCCGGCTTTGTTCCACTGTAAACGGCTGTAATTCAAAATGGTTGTTTATGCAGTAATTTATCTCTTCAAAATCGGTTGTCAGTGTAAGATACAGATTGTTCCGGGTGGTGGTTACATGCAGCTGCGGTAACAGTTTTGACTGATAGGGTAATTCCAAAAGAAATTCATCCCCTAACGGACAGATACAGTGAATCTTATAAATATCCGTTGTTTTTTCACAGTAGAAAATCAGGATTTTATTCTGAAAATGATGAATATCAAGATACATAAATTCACTGTCCGGGTTTTGTTCTAAATGATATAAAACACTCATTTCTTTGGTGGAGCGTAAGATAAACTGCTCCTTGTCATTCAGATAACAAAAATAAATCGAATCGTTGTAAAGAACCGAAGAAAAGCTTTTCCTGTAATCGGTTGCAAGAAGGATTGCTCTTCCAATCATATCCTGGTTCCGGCTTCTTAAAAAAATCTGATTTCCATTTGTATAAAGAAAATATCCCACATTGGGACTGGTTTCATGATAATTGCCCATATCGGTTCACAGTTCCCTGTTTTTATTATTTTTATGGTCACAAATGAAAAAATAGAACATATTATGTAGTAAACAATAAAAAGGAAATAAGTTATGGCAAAATGTAAATGTGCCACAAAACCTCGGATTGTCAGTTCGGTTGTTCAGTCGATAAATCAGCAAAACGGTTCGAATTCCTGTGGAAAGTGTCAGGATGTTTGTAAAAATCCTATTTGCGGTGAACCAAACAAACTTAGTATATTTGCACCATTAATTTATGATGAGATTGGAATTAATCTTTGTACGACATTTAATCTGGGCGTAGACATTGCTACAACATATCCTACCGTTACAAACGCTACAATTCAGGTTTTAAATGTTACTTACACATATGGTGCAGGTAACGTGGAAATTGAAGCGATTACCGGTCGTGCCAATTGTTATCTCGTTACGTTGTCAAATCTTACCGTTTCGTTCGCGGTCCGGCTATATGATGCGGCCTGCCGGTTAGTGGCAACCATTTTCCCGACAGCAACTTACCTGCCTCCGGAAACAACCGCTGCAACTTATGATGAGGATACCAACCCGACTTCCGTGGAACTTGAAATTTTTGCTCCGTATGGATTGTCTTATGGAGCTGTTGGAGCGACAACTGCTCCGATACTCAATAATATTGGCTATAACGAAACCAATAATTTTATAAAACAGGGTGTTAATTTATATAGTTACGGAAAACTGCTCGATTTTAGTACCGATGACAGTACGGCAACGGTCGGACTGACTCTGGTATTGCAGAGTTTGTATTTTGCCGGATACAAAGTAAAGAGTGAAGGAAAGATTGAAACGCCGAAAGGCAGCATTTTATCTCCGGACAATTCGGATTGTATGCGGTTTGTGGCAGGAGATTTATTAAATCTTGCAATTAAACCACTGGATTTGGGTCAACCGTTATGCGAGGAAAACCTGAAACAGGAAAAAGGTAATACGCATACCTGCGGTGGTAGTTGTAACACCGGATCTGCTGCGGATGATACGGTAGTGATATCCAATACAACGCCGGCTCCTTAATTTTTGATAGAGGCTGATAGCGGGGGAGGGTCTTCTTTTCGTTATCAGTCTCATTTTTATTTGCATGGGTAATCATGTTATGTTACAATTTTTCCGTAAAGGGAATACATATTTTGAGATAATGACAACAGGAGGATAAGATGAATTATACAACACAAATGGATGCAGCACGCAAGAACATCATTACGGATGAGATGAAAATTGTGGCTGAATATGAGAATATGCCGGTAGAAGAATTAAAGGAATTAGTGGCAAAGGGACAGGTTGCGATTCCTGCCAATAAGAATCATAAATGCTTAAAACCGTACGGAATCGGAAGCAAGCTGAAAACCAAGATTAATGTCAATCTTGGAACTTCAAAGGATTGTCTGGATCTGGATGTAGAGATGCAGAAGGTAAATGAAGCAATCAAGCTTGGTGCGGAGTCCATCATGGATTTAAGTTCATTTGGTGATACCAGAACATTTCGTAAAAAATTAACTTCGGAATGCAGTGCGATTATCGGAACCGTACCGATTTATGACGCTATTGTATATTATAACAAGGCATTGAAAACTATTACATCGAGAGAGTGGATTGACGTTGTGCGTATGCATGCGGAGGATGGTGTGGACTTTATGACCATTCATTGTGGTATTAACCGGGCAACCGCACAGCGTTTCAAACAGACAAAGCGTCATATGAACATTGTATCAAGAGGAGGTTCATTAATCTTTGCATGGATGGAACTTACCGGAAATGAAAATCCGTTCTATGAATATTACGATGAGATTTTGGATATCTGTAGAGAGCATGATGTAACTATTTCGTTAGGAGATGCATGTCGTCCGGGCGGAATTGAGGATGCCGGTGATATTTCCCAGATTAGTGAATTGGTAACATTGGGTGAACTGACACAAAGAGCCTGGGATAAGGATGTACAGATTATGATTGAGGGACCGGGACATATGCCGCTTAACCAGATTCGTTCCAATATGGAGATTGAGCAGACTATTTGTAAGGGTGCACCTTTTTATGTACTTGGCCCATTGGTAACGGATGTGGCACCGGGATATGACCATATTACATCCGCAATCGGTGGTGCGATTGCAGCAACATACGGAGCATCGTTCCTTTGTTATGTAACACCGGCAGAACATTTACGCCTGCCAACGGTCGAGGATGTAAAAGAGGGAATTATTGCTTCTAAAATTGCAGCGCATGCAGCTGATATTGCAAAGGGAATCCCCGGAGCAGCTGATTGGGATCATGAAATGAGTGAGGCACGCCGTAACCTTGACTGGGAGCGTCAGTTTGAGCTGGCGATTGATTCGGAAAAGGCAAGACGTTACCGGGCAGAGTCGAAACCGGAAAAAGAAGATACCTGTACCATGTGCGGAAAAATGTGCGCGGTAAGAAATATTAATAAGATTCTTCGCGGTGAAGATGTAGACATAATGGAATAGTATGTTATAATATCATTTGAACTGAATATGAACGGGGAGCTTGTGAGCTGGCTGAGAGGAAGTAATCAACTTCGACCCGCAACCTGATTTAGGTAATGCTAACGTAGGGATTCAAGAGATATTATACAGTCATACATTATATATGAATGAACTTTGCAGGACTCTCTACTTACAGAGAGTCCTTTTTATATACCTTGAATAGAGATGGCAGAACATATCCGGTGAATATTGAATCAAAGAAAGGTGGATAAAACAAATGAAAAAAATTCTTGAAAAAGTGAGAGGAAATGTACCTTTGGTACACTTTATCACAAACTATGTAACGGTAAATGATGTGGCAAATATGATGCTTGCCTGTGGCGGTTCCCCAATCATGAGTGATGAGGTGTTGGATGTTGAGGATATTACTTCCATTTGTAATGCGACGGTTATCAATATCGGTACATTGAATCAGAATACAATTGAGGGAATGCTTGCTGCCGGAAAGAAGGCAAATGAATTGGGACATCCGGTTATATTGGATCCGGTTGGTGCAGGTGCATCAAAGCTTCGGACGGAAACAACCTTTAAACTGTTAAAGGAGATTCAATTTGCGGTAATACGCGGTAACATTTCAGAGATTAAGACAGTATATTCCGGCAGCGGCACCACACAGGGAGTCGATGCGGATGTGGCTGATGTTGTTACGGATGAGAATCTTGCGGAAACGGTTGCTTTTGCGAAGCAGTTATCCAAAACAACAGGAGCAATTATTGCAATTACGGGAGCAATCGATATTATTGCTGATTCGGAAAATGCGTATATCACAAGAAACGGTGTGGCGGATATGTCAAAGATTACCGGTACGGGATGTATGTTAGACGGTGTGGTTGCCGGCTATCTTGCGGCAAATCCGGAAACTCCGTTAGAGGCGGTTGTTGCGGCAATCGCAGCAGAGGGCTTGTGTGGCGAAATTGCAGCCGAGAAGGTTGCAAAAGAAGGCAGCGGTACGTCAAGCCTTCGTATGCATTTGATTGATGCGATGAGTACATTAGATGGCGATACTTTGGAAAAAGGTGCAAAGGTATCGGCAATGTAATGGTTGAACTGTTTTAAAACAAACGATAGATTTAAAGCATTTGTCAGGAGGATAAATATGAAACCGTTTACGGATGAACAAATTAAAAAAGCCATGTGTTTATATGCTGTTTCGGATTCTATGTGGTTAAACGGAAGAACGCTTCCGGAAGTGATTCGCGAAAGCCTGGAGGGTGGAGCAACATTTATGCAGATAAGAGAAAAGAATCTGCCTTATGATGAATTTCTCGCACTGGCAAAAGAGGTAAAAAAAGTGACGGACGAATTTCGGGTTCCGTATGTGGTAAATGATGAGGTTGAGATTGCAAAAGCGATTGATGCAGACGGTGTCCATATCGGACAGAGTGACAAGGCACTTGTGGATGCCAGAAAAATTCTTGGTCCGGACAAGATTATCGGTGTTTCTGCTCAGACAGTTGAGCAGGCTGTAGAAGCACAGAAAAATGGGGCCGATTATTTAGGAGTGGGTTCCATTTTTACCACTTCTACCAAATTGGATGCCGATGATGTTTCGTTAGAGACCTTACGGGCAATCTGTGATGCCGTGTCAATTCCGGTTGTTGCCATTGGTGGTATTAAAGAAGATAATATACTGGATTTGAAAGGAACCAATGTGGATGGCGTTGCCATTGTATCGGGAATCTTCGGAGCAGAGAATATTAAGGAGGCTACTTCGAAATTACTTGCAATTTCGAAAGAATTAGTGGAAAATAATTAAATACAAATCAGGAGGGAGTACAATGAACCGCAGAAAAACCATTTTATTTGATGTAGACGGAGTCTTAATTGATTCGATGCCAATATGGGAGAATTCGGCAAATGCGTATCTGTTACAGGTACATGGAATTGATGCTCCCTCTTATGTTGATAAGAATTGTGAAACATTGAGCCTGTTAGAGGCGGGAGAGTATATAAAAAGTCTGTATCCGCAAATTACGTTAACACCAAAGGAGATTGCAGGCGGAGTTGCCGAGATGATTCGGAAACGATATTGGAGTGTGGAAGAACGGCCGTTTATGAAAGAGACAATAAGCTGGTTAAAAAATCAGGACTATACCTTATATCTGGCAACGGCGTCCGAAACACAGAATGTAAAAGGTGCACTGCAAAATCTTGGGGTATGGGATGAATTTGAGGATATCTTTACCTGTACCGATATTGGCTACAGTAAAAATTATGTTGCGTATTATCAGAAAACAGCAGAGAAAATAGGAATGCAATGTCAGGATTTGATTATGGTAGAAGATTCTCTTCATTCCATTCAGACCGCTAAGAAGGCGGGATTGAAGGTAGTCGGTGTATATGAAGAGTATTCTGCCGACAAGCAGGAGCAAATAAAAGAAATCAGTGACATTTATATAGAAAATCTGGGACAGTTACCCAAGCGCTTGATGGAAAATGGGAGGTAGTGTTATGCATACAATATTGAGTATTGCGGGTTCGGATTCGTCCGG
Organism: uncultured Lachnospiraceae bacterium; assembly: GCA_934293575.1. Taxonomy (GTDB): domain Bacteria; phylum Bacillota; class Clostridia; order Lachnospirales; family Lachnospiraceae; genus CAG-590. Next base: position 167,563 of record CAKQYU010000002.1, read on the forward strand.
CGGAGCGGGAATTCAGGCGGACTTAAAGACAATCACCTGTTTAGGGGAATACGGAATGACAGTGATTACGGCATTGACCGCACAAAATACAATGGGAGTGGATTTGGTGGAAAACGCATCCGTGCCGATGGTAAAGGCGCAGATAGATGCGGTTATGAAAGATATTTTTCCGGATGCAATGAAACTCGGAATGATTGCAACACCTCAGATTATGGAAGCAATCTGTGAAAAATTACAGGAATATCCGGTTAAAAATGTGGTCGTGGATCCGGTTATGGTGGCTACTTCCGGCAGCAGTCTGATGGAGAATGAAACAGTAGTCTGTTTGCGGGAAAAACTCATTCCATTAGCGGATATTATCACACCGAATTTACAAGAGGCTGAGGTATTAAGTAAGATGCAGATATTAAACCGGGAGGATATGGTAGAAGCTGCCCGGAAAATAGGGGAAACATATCAGGGAGCCATTCTGATTAAGGGAGGACATTTGATAGAGGAAGCAGCCGATTTGTTATATGAAAACGGAGAAATCACCTGGTATGTCGGAAAACGATATGATAATGAGAATACGCATGGAACCGGTTGTACTTTGTCTTCTGCAATTGCAACCTTTTTAGCGAAAGGTTATAATATGAAAGAAAGTGTGGGACGTGCCAAACAATATGTTGCGGATGCAATTGCGGCAGATTTGAATCTGGGAAACGGGCATGGACCGCTCTGGCACAACCATAAGATTTCATATGAAATAAACGAAGGAATACAGGAGGTATAAGATGTATCTGGTATTTGATGTTGGGGGAACCTTTATAAAATATGCGTGGATGGATATTGATGGGAATATTGAGGATTCCGGTAAGATTCCGACTATGCGTAAGGATAACAATACAATAGAAGATTTTATTGATGCAATCGGTAAAATATATGATGAATTTAAGCAAAGAGGAACGGTGGAAGGAATTGCAATGGACGTTCCCGGTCAGGTAGATGTAGAAAACGGCATTGTATATGGTGGAGGAGCAATCCGTTATCTTGACCGTGTGAATTTGCAGGAAGTGATAGGAAAACGCTGTGACGGTGTCCGTGTTTCCGTTGAAAATGATGGTAAGTGTGCGGCACTGGCTGAGGTCTGGCGCGGAAATGCAAAGGATGTAAATAATGCGTGTGTACTGATATTCGGAACCGGAATCGGTGGCGGAATTATCATAGACCGTAAGGTACATCATGGAAACCGGATGGTGGCGGGAGAACTGTCATGGCATATCTGTGATATGAAAAGAGAGGATGTTGATCATTTGGTTCCGGAAACGGAATTATCAACGGTTGAGGATGTATTTGATACATTATCTTATTTTGATACCGTGCATTGCGGAACGGCACCATTGGTGCATCGTGTAGCCAAGGAAAAGGGATTAAAAGATGAAGAGGTATCCGGCGAACTGATTTATGAGTGGGCGAATGCGGGGGATGCTATTGCAATCAATGCATTGGAAGATACCTATTTCAGTATTGCAAAATTATGTTTTAATATGTGCGTAACAATCGATCCGGACATTATCCTAATCGGTGGCGGAATCAGTGCGGAACCGAAGTTTTTGCAGGGAATACAAAGGTACATTGATAAAATAAAGCGTGTGACGGAAATTTATTCCGGTGTAAAAATTGATGTCTGCAAGTATCATAATCGTTCCAATCTGTTAGGTGCACTGTATAATTTCAAACAAAAGTATCATTGCTGATATACATTTGATGAAACATATTGAAAAAACAGTTCACAAAATCTTCACAAAATAATTAGCACTCACCTCTTGACAGTGCTAACAATCGGTGCTATAACATAGTTAAAGATAAGGAAAGGAAATAAAAAGACCAATCCGAATCTGTAACTAACAATTGACACTTCAGGTTTCTCTGATGGTGCTAATAATACAAAAGTCTAAGTGCCTATGAGTTCATTTGAATTTCATATTTCCGACACTTGTCACAAGAAGGAAAGGAGTAATGACTTATGTTAAGACCTAGTATTTTTGGAGAGAGCTTATTTGATGATTGGATGGATGATTTCCCATTTGGTAAGGATTTTGAGAAACAGATTGAAAAAGAGATGCTTCCGGCAAAGAATCCATTGTATGGTAAACATGCAAAGAACCTGATGAAGACAGATGTCCGTGAGACAGATGACAGCTATGAAGTAGATATTGACTTGCCAGGTTTTAAGAAAGATGAAGTAACGGCACAGTTGAATGATGGATATATTACCATTTCCGCTGCAAAGGGACTTGATAAAGATGAAAAAGATAAGAAAACCGGTAAGTATATCAGGAAAGAACGTTATGCCGGTAGCTTAAGCAGAAGCTTCTATGTTGGAGAGAATCTGACACAGGATGAGATTTCCGCTAAGTTTGAGAATGGTATTCTTCAGCTGACAATTCCGAAGAAGGATGCGAAAGCAGTTGAAGGCAGTAACTTTATTTCCATTGAAGGATAACAGGTCCATAGTTAAGAAAGAAAAGAGGCGATTGATATGGACAAAAATCCAAAACATCCGTTAAAGAAGAAACAGAAAGTAAAAGATAAAAAGAAACACGTTTATGAATAGAACGCTGAATGAGAAAGAACCTTCGGTAGCTAGGCTGCCGGAGGTTTTTTCATACAAAAACTAAATTGTTTAAATTTTCTGACAATTTTAGCACTCAACTATTGACAGTGCTAACAACTTGTGTTATTTTATGATTGTAATAAAAAATGCCTGTAAAAATACGAGGCATCGGATAGAGAATGAAAGGTGGGATTGATATGAACGCAGAAAAATTTACAAAGAAATCATTACAAGTAGTAGAAAATTGCGAGAAGCTTGCCTATGAATATAACAATCAGGAAATTGATCAGGAGCATATTTTATACAGTTTGATTACGGTAGATGACAGCCTGATTGCAAAATTAATTGAGAAGATGGATATTGATTTGCAGCATTTTTCAAAAGAAGCGGAAAAATTAGTTGCATATCGTCCGAAGGTATCCGGAGGAAATCTATTTACAAGTTCCGATTTCCAAAAGACTTTTGTGGAGGCTGAAAAAGAAGCGGATCAGATGGGAGATTCCTATATTTCGGTTGAACATATTTTCCTTGCTCTTTTAAAACGTCCGAATAAGGCTTTGAAAGGTCTGTTTATGGGTTATGGAATTACAACCGAACGTTTCTTGAAGGTGTTGGCTGAGGTTCGTGGTAATCAGAAGGTAGAAAGTGATAATCCGGAAGCAACTTATGACAGCCTTGAAAAATATGGATATGATCTGGTAAAGAGAGCGAGAGAGCAGAAATTAGACCCTGTTATCGGAAGGGACTCCGAGATACGAAATATTATAAGGATTTTATCAAGAAAAACCAAAAACAATCCGGTATTAATCGGTGAACCCGGTGTTGGTAAAACAGCAGCGGTAGAAGGTCTGGCACAGCGGATTGTGCAGGGTGATGTTCCGGAAGGACTAAAGGATAAGCAGATTTTTGCCTTGGATATGGGTGCATTGATTGCAGGTGCAAAATATCGTGGTGAGTTTGAGGAACGATTAAAGGCAGTTTTGGATGAGGTAAAAAATTCAAACGGTGAAATTATTTTATTTATTGATGAATTACACACCATTGTCGGTGCAGGTAAAACCGATGGTTCACTGGATGCCGGTAATATGTTAAAGCCTATGCTTGCAAGAGGTGAGTTACACTGTATCGGTGCAACAACCTTAGATGAATACCGTAAGTACATTGAAACGGATGCTGCATTGGAACGTCGTTTCCAGCCGGTTATGGTGAATGAACCAACAGTAGAGGATACCATTTCTATCTTAAGAGGTTTGAAGAACCGTTATGAAGTTTATCACGGTGTGAAAATTACAGACGGTGCCATTGTTGCCGCTGCAACGTTATCTAACCGGTATATTTCGGATCGGTTCTTACCGGATAAGGCAATTGACCTTGTTGATGAAGCTTGTGCGTTGATTAAGACGGAATTGGATTCCATGCCGGTAGAGCTGGATGAAATCCGGCGTAGAATGATGCAGCTGGAAATTGAAGAAGCTGCCCTTAAGAATGAGGAAGACCGATTAAGTAAGGAGCGTTTGGAAAAATTACAGGAAGAACTCCTGGAGTTGAAGGAAAAATTTGCTTCTCTGAAGGCGGATTGGGATAATGAGAAACAAGGTGTTGACAAGGTTCGTGAATTAAAAGGCGAAATTGAGCAGACCAATAATGAAATTAAAATTGCACAAAGAGATTATGATTTGAACAAGGCCGCAGAATTACAATACGGTAAACTTCCACAGTTGCAAAAGGAACTGGAGGAATTGGAATCAAAGGAAGGCAACAAAGAAAAGAACCTAGTGCATGAAAGCGTAACGGAAGAAGAGATTGCCGGTATTGTATCAAAATGGACCGGTATTCCGGTAGCAAAGCTGACGGAAACAGAGCGAAACAAAACCTTACATCTCGCAGATGTATTGCATGAAAAGGTAGTCGGACAGGATGAGGCTGTTAGCCTGGTATCCGATGCGATTATGCGTTCAAAGGCGGGAATTAAGGATCCGACCAAACCGATTGGTTCCTTCTTATTCTTAGGACCTACCGGTGTTGGTAAGACAGAGCTTGCAAAAACATTGGCGCAGGCGTTATTTGACAATGAGGCAAATATGGTTCGAATCGATATGAGTGAATACATGGAGAAACATTCTGTGGCTCGTTTGATCGGAGCGCCTCCGGGATATGTCGGTTATGATGAAGGTGGTCAGCTGACGGAAGCTGTTCGAAGAAAACCATATTGTGTTGTTTTGTTTGATGAAATCGAGAAAGCACATCCGGATGTATTTAATGTGCTGTTACAGGTGTTAGATGATGGACGGATTACCGATTCAAAGGGTAAAACCGTTGACTTTAAAAATACCATTTTGATTATGACTTCCAATATCGGTTCTTCTTATCTGTTGGAAGGAATTGACGAAAACGGAGAGATTAAGGAGGATGCAAAGAATCAGGTATTGGATGATTTGAAGATGCATTTCCGTCCGGAGTTTTTGAATCGTTTGGATGAGACTATTTTATTTAAACCTTTGACAAAGGATAATATTGGAAACATCATTACATTGTTGACGAAGGATTTGAATGAGCGGTTAATCGACAAGGAGTTATCACTTGAGATAACGGATGCAGCAAAGGCATTTATTGCAGAACACGGATATGATCCGGTATATGGTGCCCGTCCGCTGAAACGTTATCTGCAAAAACATGTAGATACCTTGGTTGCAAAATTAATCCTAGAGGGCAATATCAAGCTTGGTTCTACCATAACGATAGATGTGGAAAATGAACAGCTGGTTGCAAGGTTGTGATAAGTGCGGTAAATAAGAAAAATGACAATCACTTAGATAGGTGGTTGTCATTTTTTTGCTTTTTTATTCTTGGCATAAACTTCTAACATTGATATCAGAAATTTCTATACAATGAAATCCATATCACTTTCATTTCATAAAAGTTCTAGAATATTTCATTGTGGTGAAATTGCATTTGGAAAATGAATTTGTTAGACTGAAACCAGATGAATTCATACTCTTATGCTATAGCGGAAAGCACAGGAAAGAAAATGAAAGAAACAAGAAGACGGAAACCGTTAGAGGAACTGAATGCGTTTGATGGATTTATGTTCAATGAACTGATGAATCAGGAGGACAGGGAACAGGCAAAGGATTTCTGTCGGACAATATTGGAACCGATTGTCAACCGGAAAATCGGGAAGATAGAAGTATTGTCCCAGCATATGCTGCAAGGATTGGACAGTGAACACCATGGAATCCAGATGGATGCCTATGTAAGGGAGTATCCGGATGATGATTCACAGGTGGAGGTTTTGTTAGAACCTGCCATTTATGATATTGAACCCAATGATTATGTGGAAGCTTCCGAAGAGAAACGGACGCGGTATTACCATGCCCTGATTGACCATCATATATTGGAAAGTGGGGAAAAGTATGAGAAGTTAGAGCGGGTGTTTGTAATATTTATATTAAAGTATGATCCGTTTGGTTTGGATCGTATGATGTATACGATAAAACGCCGTTGTATGGAAGAACCGGATATGCCTTATGAAGATGGGGACACAACGATATTTTTATATGTATATGGAAAGAAAGATATTCCTAGTCAGAAGTTACAGAATATGTTAAGATACCTTGTAGACAGCAGAGAAGAGAATGCGAAGGACGAGGATTTAAAGAGACTCAGTCAGATGTTAAAGAATGTAAAGGCGAACAAGAGAGTAGGTGAGCAATACATGCATACATGGATGAGAGAACAGCATATTCGGGAAGAGGCAAAGCAGGAAGGAATGGAAGAAGGAGCAGAACAACTGTTGGTACAATTAATTTGTACAAAGTTGAATGCAGGAATGGATATTCCGACCATTGCCAAAGACCTTGTGCAAAAGGAAGAATATATTGAGGAATTGATTGAAAGATATCAGTTACAGGATTAAACTTAAGCGTAAAATGACAATCACTTTATTCGTAAGTGATTGTCATTTTTTATTTTTGGCATAAACTTCTAACATTGATATCAGAAATTTCTAAATAATGAAATCCCTGTCACTTCCATTTCATAAAAGTTCTAGAATATTTCATCGTGGTGAAATTGCATTTGGAAAATGAATTTGTTAGACTGAAACCAGATGAATTCATACTCTTATGCTATAGCGGAAAGCACAGGAAAGAAAGATATTCCTAGTCAGAAGTTACAGAATATGTTAAGATACCTTGTAGACAGCAGAGAAGAGAATGCGAAGGACGAGGATTTAAAGAGACTCAGTCAGATGTTAAAGAATGTAAAGGCGAACAAGAGAGTAGGTGAGCAATACATGCATACATGGATGAGAGAACAGCATATTCGGGAAGAAGCGAAGCAGGAAGGAATGGAAGAAACTACGAAAGATATTATTAGGAATATGTATCGGAATGGGTTTTCCTTGACCCAAATTATGACTGCAACGAATGTAACGAAAGAACTCATTGCCCGGATCGTTGCACAGGAAACCGATGAATTATAATAATGAATTTATTATATTAGTTTTTTGGAATATAACTTGCGTATTCTGGTTATTAATTGTAGAATAAAAACGGAAGCAATATATATGAATATAATACGGAGGATTAGTTATGTATAGTTTTGATGAAATCACAAAAGTAGATGCAGACATTGCAAAGGCTATGACGGATGAAATCAATCGTCAGAATCAGAATCTGGAATTGATTGCATCAGAAAATATTGTCAGCAAAGCGGTAATGGCTGCAATGGGTAGTCCGCTTACGAATAAGTACGCAGAAGGATATCCGGGAAAGCGTTATTATGGTGGATGTGAATATGTCGATGTTGTAGAGGATTTGGCAAGAGAGCGTGCAAAAGAATTGTTTGGATGTGAGTATGTGAATGTTCAGCCACATTCCGGAGCACAGGCAAACATGGCTGTATTTTTTGCAATTATGCAGCCGGGAGATACTTTTATGGGAATGAATCTTGACCACGGCGGACATTTGACACATGGTTCTCCGGTTAATATGTCAGGTAAATATTTTAATGTTGTTCCATATGGTGTGAATGACGAAGGATTTATTGATTATGATGAAGTGGAGCGTATTGCAAAAGAGTGTCATCCAAAGCTGATTGTTGCCGGTGCTTCTGCTTATGCAAGAAAGATTGATTTTAAGCGTTTTCGTGAGATAGCAGATATGGTTGGTGCGGTTTTAATGGTTGATATGGCACATATTGCAGGTCTTGTTGCAGCAGGTCTTCATGAAAGTCCGATTCCTTATGCACATGTTACAACTACAACGACACATAAAACTTTACGCGGACCTCGTGGTGGTATGATTTTATCCAGCAATGAAGTAAATGAAAAATATAACTTTAATAAGGCAATTTTCCCTGGTATTCAGGGCGGTCCTTTGATGCATGTTATTGCAGGTAAGGCTGTCTGCTTCAAAGAAGCTTTGTCAGATGAGTATAAGACTTATATGGCGCAGGTTGTTAAAAATGCGGCGAAGCTTGCAGAGGAACTTCAAAAGAGAGGTTTCAAGATTGTATCCGGAGGAACCGATAATCATTTGATGTTAGTGGATCTTCAGAACCTGAATCTGACAGGAAAAGAAGTTGAAAAATTATTAGACAGTGTACATATTACCGCTAATAAGAACACAGTACCAAATGATCCGAAGTCTCCGTTTGTAACCAGCGGTATCCGTTTAGGAACACCTGCTATTACAACAAGGGGTGCAAATGAAGAGGATATGATTACGATTGCAGAAGCAATTAAGGTCGCAGTAATTGATAAGGATGAGACAAAAGCAATGGAACTTGTAAAATCAATTACAGATAAGTATCCATTATACGCAGACTAATGAAAATTAAAAATTAACAAAATAAAAAGGATATCACTTTACAGGTTTGAGGGTCCCCTCAGTTAATGTAAGGTGATATCCTTTTTTATTAAAGGATTATTTGATGTTGTTTGTGTCTAAATATTTGTTAACGGCAGAAAGCAATGCGCAAACAGATGCATCGATAATATCATTCTTGATTCCGCAACCCCAGATGGTTTCATCTTCGGCAACTTCGATTCCAACATAAGCACATGCCTGAGAGTCTGAACCGCGGTCTAACGCATGCTCCTCATAAGTAACTAATTTAAAGTCAATATGGAAATGCTTTTTGATTGCATTTGCAACTGCATCCAATCGACCGTTTCCGGTGCCGTGATATACCTTTGGCGTACCATCCCGTTTGATGGTAATGGCAGTTGAAAATACACCGTTTCCTTCCTGAACAAAGTGACATTCATCCAATTTGATTGCAGTCTTAATATTGACATATTGTTCACTGAAGATTCCAAGGATTTCTTCCGGTGATAATTCCTTATGCATATGGTCGGATACATTTTTAACTGCATAGCCGACGTTTTCACGCATTTTAGCAGGTAAATTGAAACCATAATTTTGTTGTAAGATATATCCGATACCGCCTTTTCCGGACTGGGAATTAATACGGATAACATCGCTTTCGTATTTTCTTCCGACATCATGTGGGTCGATTGGAAGATATGGAACCGTCCAATCTTTTAAGTCGTTATCAACACGCCACTGCATACCCTTTGCAATTGCATCCTGATGCGAACCGGAAAATGCAGCGAATACAAGCTGTCCGGTATATGGAGAACGTTCATGCACTTTCATGCCGGATACACGTTCGTATAATTCAGTAATCTTTGGCATATCGCTAAAGTCAAGCTTTGGATCAATGCCATGGGAATACATATTCATTGCAAGTGTAATAATGTCAACATTACCGGTTCTTTCTCCGTTTCCGAATAAGGTTCCTTCAATACGGTCTGCTCCCGCAAGGATACCAAGCTCGGCATCTGCCACGCCGCAGCCACGGTCATTATGCGGATGTAATGAAATAATAACATTCTCTCTCATGGAAAGGTTTTTATGAAAATATTCAATCTGGCTTGCATATACATGAGGAAGGGACATTTCGACGGTTGCAGGTAAATTAATAATTACCTTGTTGTCGGCCGTTGGCTTCCAGACGTCGATTACGGCATTGCATACCTCTAATGCATATTCAACTTCGGTACCGGTAAAGGATTCCGGAGAATACTCAAACTGGTAATTACCGCCATCCTGTTTGGTCAGGTCAAGAAGCATCTGTGCTCCGTCAATAGCAATCTGTTTGATTTCTTCTTTTGATTTTTTAAATACCTGTTCTCTCTGTGCTAAAGAGGTTGAGTTATATACATGAATTACAGCTTTTTTACAACCTTTAACAGCTTCAAATGTCTTTTTGATGATATGAGGTCTTGCCTGTGTTAATACCTGAATGGTCACATCATCCGGAATTAAATTCTGTTCGATTAATGCACGTAAAAATTCATATTCGGTTTCGGATGCAGCCGGGAATCCGACTTCGATTTCCTTGAAACCAACTTCTACCAGCATTTTAAAGAATTCAATTTTTTCGTCTAAACTCATTGGAACGATAAGAGCCTGATTACCGTCTCTTAAATCTACAGAACACCATGCAGGTGCCTTGTCAATGTACTCCTTTTTTGTCCAATCAAGACATTCCACAGGAGGCATGAAATAATTTCTCTTGTACTTGGTTGCGTCCATCATAATAAAATCCATCCTTTCTTGATTTGTTTATGTAATTTCTTTCAGGATACCAATAAAAAAAGTCCTAACATCTCCATAATAGAGACGCAAGACTAGAAATCTTTACGCGGTACCACTCCACTTCATACAACGTTGTATGCACTCATCGCAGATACGGACAATTATGTCTTATATCCTCCCTGAAATAACGGTTGGGTTCCGACCCTGCCTACTAAAATGTTCAACAAGGCTACTCAAAGGCGAGTTCAAATATCTTCCACAACTGACTTCCACCATATGCCAGCTCTCTGTGTGCTTCAAAAATCCTACTATTCCTTATCATTGTATTTTATATACGATATGCAATTCGTTATTTATGTTTCCGACTGAAACAACTAACGAAAAGATACCATATTGCTTTTTAAATGTCAATGCTGAAATCGACAAAGATGGATTTTCTTTGTGCTTCCCGAAAAAAGAGTTTCACAAATATGAAAAAAGTATTAAAATAATAGGCAGATATTTGCAAGAGGAGGCGTTTTTATGGGAGCGCGAATTAAGGAATATATTCGATATATTAATGCATTACTGGAATCAGAGGATGAACAGATTGACTGGGGGGAAGAAAGAAGAAAACATCTGGTGCAGATTGCTTTTTTTGCACATGAACGGTTGATTCATCTGATTGTGACGGTTTTATTTGCCATCTTGACGGTTTTGATATTTTTGTATTTGTTAGGTCATTTCACGGTGTCTTTGCTTGCTTTACTGGTGGTGGTTATGGTATTGCTGGTGCCTTACATAAAACATTATTTTTTAATGGAAAACAGCGTGCAGTTTATGTATGAGCAATATGATAAAATGCTGGAAAAGGATGGCAAGAAAGCGTTTCGTCGGGAAAGTGAATTTACCGAACCGGTTGTAAAATAACATGAGGTGATAGAAACTTGTGTAAATACTCAGATTGTAGTATGATTATATATTATACAATTTAAGGAATATGTGCAGGCGGGGACGCATATAAGAGGTAAGGATGACAAATATATTTCATACAATAAGACAGATTATGAGTGGTGTCAGACCATTAGATGATAAAATTAAATATCCGATGATTGCTTATATGTTAGCGTTTGTTCATGTATCATTTGCAATATTATTCTATCGTGTACCGGTTACGCCGTTGTTTTTTTACAACATTGGGGTTACGGTATTTTATATGGCAGTTGGAATGATTTTAATTAAAACGAAACATCATGTACCGGTTTTTATTGCAATCTTGTTTGAAATTATGTTTAACTCGATTGTGTCGACGGTCATGCTAGGCTGGGATTGGGGCTTTATGATGTACACGGTTGGATTGATTCCGTTAATCTTTTATCTGATGTACACATTGATGTATTTTAAAGGAAATATCATTGTCCCGATGGTTTCTTCTGCGGTCGTCATGGCATGTTACTATACCATGCAGATTGTGATGAGTAACATGAATCCTTTATATCAACTGAATGATGTAGAAGATAGGGAGAGTTTCTTTTATTACTATAATGTTACGTTGACATTTTTAATTTTATATTTCTGTTCTGTATTATTTTCAATTGAAGTTTATTATATGAGAAAAAATCTGGAACGGGAAAACCGGAATCTTGGAGAGATTGCCAATTATGATCCGTTAACCCATTTGATGAATCGGCGGAGTATGATGCCGAAGGTAAAACAGGCATTTGCAAAGGCAAAAGAAGGAGATTTTAAGTTTTGTCTGATTATGGGTGATATAGATGATTTTAAGTCGGTAAATGATACTTATGGACATGCTTGCGGAGATACTTTGTTAGTAACAGTAGCAAATCTGATTAAGAATTGTGTCAGGGAAGAAGATTGTGTGTGCCGTTGGGGTGGAGAAGAATTTCTTATACTGATTGATGCAGATAAGGAAATTTCAGCACAGGTTGCAAAGCGGATATGTGAAGACATATCAAAATTGGTGATAGAACACGAGAATATCAAACTATCGGTTACGATGACATTAGGCGTGGCAGAATATGATGGTCAGCAGTCAAGCAGAGTATTGATTGATTTGGCGGATCAGAGAATGTACTACGGAAAGAAAAATGGAAAAAATCAGGTTGTGAATTGATTTGAGATGTTTTCTTGAAGATGGAATAGAACGTATATGGATACGTTCTTTTTTTGTGCAATCAATATACCGGACGAATGCAGGTCAGATTTATAAAAAAGTAGAAAAAAGAAGAAAACTGGGACATAATGCACTAAAATGAGTATTAAAATTGTAGAAATTGCCGAGAAAATGTGTTATAATTAAGGAAATTGTTACGGGGAGGAAGATATGCATATGAATACACGGAAAGGATTAAATTTATTTACAACTTTACTTTTGATTGGATTGGTTCCAATGATTGTGATAGCAATTGTATTGAGTATAGTTTCTGTTCAACGAATCGGAAGTATTACGAAAAACGAGACAAAGGATCGCCTGAAGGTGGCAGCGTATAATCTGGGAAACTACTACAGGGAAGATATGGCGCAGGGAACAAAAATGGATGATTCACATGATTATGTGGATAGTCTGTTAGAGGATGATATTGTATTAACTCTGTTTAAGGAGGATACAAGATATATTACCTCCATCAAGGGCGAAGACGGAAAACGGAATGAGGGAACAAAGGCGGATGCGGATATTTACAAACAGGTTTGTGAGGGAAAGGATTATTACTCTGAGGATGTCACGATAGGAGACAAGGAGTATTATGTATATTATGCACCGATTGAGGGTGCCAACGGCAAGGTTGTTGGTATGGCATTCGCGGGAGAAACAGTTGATAATGTGAGAATGCAGATTCGACAGGCAAGTGTCTGGTTTGTGGTAATTGCAATTGTTTCGGTTGTTATTTTTTCGGTTATTGTAATTTTACTGGCAATTAAAATAAGAAAACCAATCATTGATATCGTAGGTGTTGTGGGCGAGATTGCGGCAGGGAATCTTGATAAAGAAGTAAATAGTTCAAGTAAGATAGCTGAGATTCAGACGTTGGTACAGGCCACCCATAAGCTTCAGTTAAGCATGAGCCGGGTTATTTCCGGTGTAATGTCGGATGTGGGAAATCTTGATCAGAATATGGGTAATATTACGGATAAAGTACATAACAGTAATCAGGCGGCAGAGGCAATTGCAACCGCGGTGAATGAACTTGCAAAGGGGACGATTGATATGGCGGAGAGTGTGCAAAATACGGCATCACAAATGGCAGATATCGGCAATCATATTTCTGAAATTAATCAGCTGGCAACCGATGCGGCACAGGCATCGAATATTGTAAAGCAGGAAAGTAATGATGCGAAAAACCAGCTTGCACAGCTGATACAGGCAAATGTAGATACCATACAGATATCCGGAGATGTTGTTACCGGAATTCATGAATCTTCAGAAGCAATTGAAAATATCCGTCAGGCTGCAGACGTAATTGCCCAAATTGCCAGCCAGACTTCGTTGCTTGCATTAAATGCTAGTATTGAGGCGGCAAGAGCCGGTGAATATGGAAGAGGTTTCTCGGTTGTAGCGGGAGAAATATCCAATCTTGCAACACAGTCGGATGAATCCACACAGGAAATACAAAAGGTTGTAGCAGAGATTATTCATGCTTCGGAACAGAACGTATTGCTGGCAAATAAAATTAAAACAGCTGTGGATAATGAAAAAGATGTATTGGCAAAGGTTCGGAACAGCTTTGATGTTGTGGATGATAAGGCAGTACAAAGTGCAGATGCCATTATAAAGATTACCGATAAGACAGAACGTCTGAATCTTGCAAAAGAAAAGGTTTTGGATGAGATTACAACTCTGTCGGCAATATCCGAGGAGGATGCAGCCGGATGTCAGGAAACGAATTCTAATATGGAAGAGTTTGCTGCCAATATGGAGGAAATTAACCAGCAGGCAGTGAATACACAGGATACTTCCCGACTGTTAAGAGAATCGGTATCGTATTTCCGAATTTAAGAATCTTCAAAATGTTAAATTAAGTTCACAAAATCTTCACAAGAATTATTAGCACTCGCTATTGACGAGTGCTAATAATAGTGGTATAACATAATTGTACCAAATAAAGAAGTGAATAAAAGGAGGAATGACATATGTTAATGCCTGGTATTTTTGGAGAAGATTTTGTAGATGAATTTTTTGGAACCCCATCAAAGAGTAGTGGTTCATACAGGAATCAGAGCTTGATGCAGACAGATATTAAAGAAAATGAAAGTTGCTTTGTTTTGGAGATTAACCTTCCGGGTTTTCAGAAAGAGCAGATTAGTGCAGAACTGAAAGACGGATATCTGACAATTAAGGCAACAACAAAAGAGGACGGAGCAAAGGATACATCCTTCCGTTATATTCGCAAGGAACGTTATATAGGTTCTTGCAGCCGTACATTTTATGTTGGCGATGTCGTAACAAAAGACGACATAAAAGCAAAATATGAGAATGGAATTTTATCTTTGACAGTTCCAAAACTGGAAAAGAAGCCTGAGACAGAAGAACAACATTATATTTCAATCGAAGGTTAAGGCTGCTTCTACATTTCTCTTTTATATGATTTTAGACGATATGCTGGGATACAGTATATCGTCTTTTTTTTCAAAAAATTGTATCATAAGAAACAAAAATGATTTTAAATGTTTCCGATTAAAAAAATTTTATCGTTTGAACACTTGATATCTAAAAAAAATAGGTTTAAACTAAGGTCGAAAATTTTAAACAGTAAGGAGATGGTTTCTTGGGTAGCTTGGCAGAAGACCTGATGAAGGAGCTTGAATGCGAGAAAGTCTTTACAATACCGGCTGGAGGCGGAATTCCTATTTATGAATCCGTGGTGGTAACTTGGATTATAATGGCAGTTTTGATTCTGGTTGCATTTATCTTCACAAGGAATTTAAAGATTGATCATATAAGCAAGCGTCAGGCAATTGCAGAATTGATCTACACCAAATTAACCGATTTTGTATCTGGCATGATTGGAGAAAAAGGAATTGCATATGTTCCTTATCTGATTACTGTACTTTTGTACATAGGATGTGCCAATATCATCGGTTTGTTTGGATTCAAATCTCCCACAAAGGATTTGAATGTAACGATTGCGCTTTCTTTGATGAGTATCATTTTAGTGGAAGCAGCAGGTATCTATCATTTAGGTGTCGGGAAGTGGCTTCATAAGTTCGCGGAGCCGGTAGCAATCGTAACACCAATTAACATTTTGGAAGTATTTACAAGACCTCTTTCGCTTTGTATGCGATTGTTTGGTAACGTTTTAGGTGCTTTCGTAATTATGGAATTAATTAAAATAGTAGTTCCGATTATTTTGCCGGCAGTATTCAGTTGTTATTTCGATTTATTTGACGGATTACTTCAGGCATATGTATTTGTATTTTTAACATCACTGTATATCAGTGAAGAAATTGAGTAAAAGAAGAAAAGGAGATAAGATTATGACAACATTATTAGCAATTGGAGCAGGTATTGCAGTATTAGGAGCAGCTGGAGCAGGTGTAGGTATTGGTGTAGCAACAGGTAAGGCTACGGAGTCTATTGCAAGACAGCCGGAAGCTGCAAGTAAAATTAACTCAACATTGATTCTTGGTTGTGCGCTTGCCGAAGCAACCGCTATTTATTGTTTCGTTATTGCGTTAATGATTATTGTAGTTTTAGGAAAATAAGATAGGAAAGGCAGGTTACAGATATGCTGAAAATTGATGCGGCAAATATAATTATTACTGTAATTAACCTATTGGTGCTTTTCGTTGCAATGAAACTTGTATTCTTTAAACCACTTGCCAAGATTATCGGTCAGCGTCAGGAAGAGGCGGATAAGCAGTTGGCAGATGCAAAAGCAAAGCAGGAAGAAGCGGATGCGTTGAAGTCTCAGTATAATGAGTCTTTAGTTGGTATCGAAGAAGAAAGAAAGCAGACAATGCAGGAAGCTCGCAAGAATGCAGATGCGGAGTATCAGCGCATTGTAGGTTCTGCACAGGAAGAAGCAAAACAGATTAAGATTACAGCGGAACAGGAAGCAGAGAAAGAAAAAACAAAGATTATGAAGAGTGCTGAAAAAGATATTGCCGATATGGTAGTTGATGCAGCAACGAAGGTAGTAGGAACACAAAGTGGTGCGAATATTGACAGTTCGCTCTACAATGAATTTTTAGGTAAAGCAGGTGATTGATAGTGACTTCTAAAAGTATTGCATATGCATCCGATTTGCAAAAAACAACAGGTGCGAAAGAACTGCTTTTACAGGTAAAGGATATTTTAGAAGCAGTACCATCTGTAAGTGTCGAGTTTGAGGATCCTACTGTTGAGATTACAAAAAAACATCTGGTAATTGATCGGATTTTTCCAACAAATATCCGGAACTTTTTAAAGCTGTTGTGTGATAACGGAGATTTTGGATTATTTAACGAAATCTGCGAAGCCTTGGATGATTTGGAAAAAGAACCGACAAGTGAAGCGGAGCATGCACAGTTAATTTATGTAACACCTCCTAATGAGGAACAGCTTGCAGGAATTAAACAATTCCTTGCAAAAGAATTTAATAATGAAGATATGACTTTGGATATGCAGGAGGATGCATCGATTAAGAGTGGTTTCATTCTGCGTGTCGGAACAAAGGAATATGACTGGAGTGAGAAAGGACGTATTGCTCAGTTAGAGAGCAAGATTGCAAATGCAGTGACCAAATCAGCCGGTCAGTCAGCCAGTGAGCAGGGAATCATTTCAATATTGAAAGCCAATATTGAAGATTTTGAACTGGAAGCAAAAAATAAAGAAATCGGTATGGTTAACTGGGTTGGCGACGGTATTGCCAACGTAGATGGAATTGACCATGCATTTTACGGCGAAATCGTTCTCTTTGACTGTGGTATTAAGGGAATGGTTCAGGATGTCAGAAGAGATGAAATCGGTGTTATCCTGTTTGGTCGTGATACGGAAATCCATGAGGGCACAAGAGTCGTGCGTACCGGCAAAATGGCAGGTATTCCGGTTGGTGATAATTTCAAGGGCCGTATTGTAGATGCACTTGGTGCACCAATCGACGGACAGGGAGAGATTATTGCAGACGGATATCGCCCGATTGAGAATCCGGCACCAAGTATTGTAGATCGTAAGTCCGTATCCGTACCAATGGAAACCGGTATTTTAGCAATTGATTCCATGTTCCCAATTGGTCGTGGACAACGTGAGTTGATTATCGGTGACCGTCAGACAGGTAAGACTTCCATTGCAACCGATACGATCTTAAACCAGAAGGGTAAGGGCGTTATCTGTGTATATGTTGCAATTGGACAGAAGGCTTCTACCATTGCAAAGATGGTTAATAATTTGAAAAAAGGTGGAGCAATGGATTATACAATTGTTGTTTCGGCAACAGCTGCTGATCCGGCACCGTTACAGTATATTGCACCTTATGCAGGAACTGCGTTGGCAGAGTATTTCATGTATCAGGGTAAGGATGTTTTGATTATTTATGATGACTTATCAAAACATGCCGTTGCATATCGTGCGATTTCATTATTGTTAGAGAGAAGTCCGGGACGTGAGGCATATCCGGGTGATGTATTCTATTTACATTCAAGATTGTTAGAGCGTTCTTCAAGATTGACACAGGAAGCCGGTGGTGGTTCCATTACTGCACTTCCGATTATTGAGACACAGGCAGGTGATGTATCTGCGTATATTCCTACAAATGTTATTTCCATTACAGATGGTCAGATTTATCTGGAGAGTGAGTTGTTTAATGCCGGTCAGCGGCCAGCCGTAAATGTTGGTTTGTCTGTATCCCGTGTTGGTGGTGCAGCGCAGACAAAGGCAATGAAGAAAGCTGCGGGTTCCATCCGTATTGACTTGGCTCAGTATCGTGAAATGGAAGTATTTACACAGTTTTCGTCTGATTTGGATGACAATACCAAGAAACAATTGGCACATGGTCGTTCTTTGATGGAATTATTAAAACAGCCGCTTGGTAATCCGTTTAGTATGGCAGAACAGGTTATTACATTGGTATCGGCAAATGCTCATATTTTCAGTGATATTGATGCAAAGGATATCAAACAGTTCCGCCTGGATTTGTTAAAGGAATTCCATATGAATCATTCGGACGTCATCAGTCAGTTGGAATCATCTAAGGATTTAGCGGATGATGTGAAGGAAAATATTATTGATATTGCAAAGGAATTTGCACAGCATTATGGAAAGTAGGAATAATTATGGCGAATGCGAAAGAGATTCAAAATCGAATAAAAAGTATTCAGGATACCATGAAAATTACCAAAGCCATGTACATGATGTCTTCCATGAAACTTCGAAAGGCAAGACAGAAGCTGGATAATACAGAACCGTATTTTGACGGATTACAGAAGGAAATATCCGATATTTTACTTCATTTTCCGGATATGGAGCATTTGTATTTTGATAATCGTCATACCGATAAGGCGGAGACGGTTAAAAAGAAGGGATACATTGTGGTTACCGGCGACAAAGGTATGGCAGGAGCTTATAACCATAATGTAATAAAGGAAGCACAGGATCTGATTGATCAGGAAGAAGACTATCGTTTATTTATTGTTGGTGAACTGGGTAGACAGTTTTTCTACGGCCAGCATTATAATGTGGAACCTTCTTTTCAATTTTCAACCAATAATCCATCCATTCATCGGGCAAGAGTTATGACAGAGCTGATTATTGATTTATACAAAAAAGAAGAGTTGGATGAGGTTTATGTTATATATACCCGTATGATTAATTCCATGAGGGAAGAGGTGCAGGTAGAGAGAATCCTGCCACTGAAAACACATGAATTTATCAAGGAAGAAATGATAGACGCTTCCAAAATAGGTGATGGTAATTATGATGATGCAGCATTAAAAGAGGCGGATGAGTGGTTTTTCATTTATCCTTCTCCGAGTAAAGTTTTGGAAAAGCTGGTTTATAATTATGTTACCGGTTTTTTATATGGTGTTTTAGTTGAGGGCTCGGCAAGTGAAGAAAATGCCAGAATGATGGCAATGCAGTCGGCAACCGACAATGCAGAGAAAATGCTTGCAGAATTATCGATTGAGTACAATCGTGTAAGGCAGGCCGCCATCACACAGGAGATTACAGAGGTAATTGGTGGTGCAAAGGCCCTTAAGAAGAAAAAGAAAAAGCAGGAAAGGTGAGAATTCATAATGGAAAATACAGGTAAGATAGTACAGGTTTCCGGACCTGTCGTAGATGTAGAATTTATAAATGGTGAATTACCTGCCATTAAAGACGCATTATATGTTATGAACGGTGACAAAAAATGCGTGATGGAAGTTTCTCAGCATATTGGACATAATGTAGTGCGTTGTATTATGCTTGCAGCCAGTGAAGGTCTTGCAAGAGATATGGAAGTTGTTGCAACGGGAAAAGGTATTGAAGTTCCTGTTGGAGAACAGACATTGGGACGTTTATTTAATGTGCTTGGTGAAACTCTGGATGATGGTGAAAAACTGGATTCCGGTGAACATTGGGTTATCCATCGGGAACCACCAACATTTGAGGATCAAAGTCCGGTTGTTGAAATGTTAGAAACCGGTATTAAAGTTATTGATTTGTTAGCACCTTATGCAAAGGGTGGTAAGATTGGTCTGTTCGGTGGTGCCGGTGTTGGTAAGACAGTATTGATTCAGGAATTGATTAATAACATCGCAAATGAAAGTGGTGGTTATTCCATTTTCACAGGTGTTGGAGAACGTTCAAGAGAGGGAAATGACCTTTGGACAGAGATGAAGGAGTCAGGAGTACTTTCCAAAACGGCCTTAGTGTTCGGACAGATGAACGAGCCGCCGGGAGCACGTATGCGTGTAGCCGAAACGGGACTTACCATGGCGGAATATTTCCGTGATGTACAAAAACAGGATGTGTTGTTGTTTATTGATAATATTTTCCGTTTTGTACAGGCTGGTTCTGAGGTATCTGCATTACTTGGACGTATGCCTTCGGCAGTAGGTTATCAGCCAACCCTTGCAAATGATTTGGGTGAATTACAGGAAAGAATTGCTTCTACAAAGAATGGTTCCGTTACTTCGGTTCAGGCAGTATATGTTCCGGCGGATGACTTGACAGATCCGGCTCCTGCAACAACATTCTCCCATCTGGATGCGACAACGGTTCTTTCGCGTAAGATTGTAGAACAGGGTATTTACCCGGCGGTTGATCCTTTGGAGTCAACTTCAAGAATTCTGGAAGCGGATGTTGTAGGTGAGGAGCATTACAGTGTTGCCAGACGTGTACAGGAAATGCTTCAGAAATACAAGGAATTGCAGGATATTATTGCAATTTTAGGTATGGAAGAACTTTCGGATGAAGATAAGATTACGGTATATCGTGCAAGAAAGGTACAGAGATTCCTTTCTCAGCCGTTCCATGTTGCAGAAAACTTTACCGGTGTCAAAGGTGTTTTCGTTCCGATTGAAGAGACGATTCGTGGCTTTAAGGCAATATTGGACGGAGAAATGGATGAATATCCGGAGGCTGCATTCTTTAACGTAGGTACGATAGAGGATGTAAAGGCTAAGGCTGCAACTATGAATTAGTATAAGTACTTCTCTTAGGAAAAGAAAGAAGAGGATATTGTATGAATACATTTTCTTTAAAAATAATTGCATGTGACCGGGTATTTTATGAAGGACAATGTGAGATTTTAGTATTTCCGGGTGTAGATGGACAGATGGCTATTATGGCGAACCATGAACAGATGACAACCACGATTGAAGTAGGAGAACTTCGGTTCAAAACACCGGACGGAGAAGAACACATTGCAATTGTTTCGGATGGATTTTTAAAGGTAAAACACAATCAGGTGGATGTTTTGGTTTATTCCGCCGAAAAACCGGAAGAAATAGATGCGTTCCGTGCAGAGGCTGCGGCTGAACGTGCAAGAGAGCAGTTGCAGCAAAAACAAAGTATTATGGAATATCATATTTCGACTGCATCTTTAGCCAGAGCAATGGCAAGATTAAGTGGACGGGATAAATACTTTACAAAATAATTTCAGTAAGAAGGAGATGTTGTCAGAAGACAATGTCTCTTTTTTTTCGATTTATCTGGAATTGAATCTATAAAAAATAGTATAATATTAAAGAAAGTAATCCGTAAAGAATAAAAGTATGGAGGATTCGTTGTACAATGAGTATAAGAAAATTTCAATTTATATCAGATGAGGATGCATTGGAAATTGACTGTATGGAAGTAGTGCCGGAAGGAACAATAAAAGGGATTGTACAATTTGTGCATGGAATGTGTGAATATAAGGAACGCTATACCGAATTTATGGAGCTGCTGGCAGATCACGGTTATTACTGTGTGATTCATGATAACCGGGGACATGGAAAAAGTATTGAATCAGAAGATGATTTGGGTTATTTTTATGAAGGTGGTTATCGGGCTTTGATTGAGGATACCCATCAATTGGCAATGTTGACCAAGGATAAAATTGGAAAAAATCTGCCATATATTTTGTTAGGGCACAGCATGGGTTCGATGATTGTAAGATGTTTTTTGAAACAATATGATGATGTGATTGACAAGCTGATTGTTTTGGGAAGTCCGTCTAAGCTTCCGGGGATGAAGCCGGTTTTGGCTCTTACAAAGGGAATCGGAAGAATAGAAGGAGAAAAGGAACATTCTAAATTGTTGGATTATATTGTACAAAATTATATGTATGAAAGCTGGTTTAAGGAAGAAGGCTTACATTCCTGGGTATGTTCGGATAAGGAGGTTGTAGAAAAATATAATGAAGATCCGTTTTGCAATTACACATTTACCATACAAGGTTATGTGAATCTGATTCAGTTGACAAAGCAGACCTATGATAAGGATGGATGGGAGATGAAAAACCCAAATCTTCCGATTTTCTTTGCATCCGGAAAGGATGATCCCTGCACCTTAAGTCCGAGGGATTACGGGAAGGCTGTGCATTTTTTGAAAGACAGAGGATATACGAATGTCAGTGCGACTTTGTTTCATGGAATGCGGCATGAATTGTTAAATGAAAAAAATAAAGAAAAAGTATATAAGGCAATTTTGGAATTTATCTCGGAAGGAGTTCAATCGCCTGGCTGAGATAAACAATCTGTCAATATACAAAGGAGAATGAGATGGAAAGATTCGTGGATTTAAAAGAGATATCGGATGGAAAGAGATATCATCTAAACGATATGGTGAAGGTTGGTTGTGAGGACTGCAAGGGATGTTTTCATTGTTGTCAGAATATGGGGAATTCTATCGTATTGGATCCATATGATATTTACCGGTTGACAACTTCGTTTAATCAGACTTTTGAGCAGTTGTTAATATCGGGGTGCGATTTGAATGTTGTGGACGGCGTGATTTTGCCAAATTTGAAAATGAATCCTCAAACGAACCGGTGTAATTATTTAAATGAGGAGGGCAGATGCAGTATTCATCCGTACCGACCGTCTATCTGCCGGATTTTCCCACTGGGACGTATTTACGAAAATCGGAGTTTTTCCTATATTTTACAGGTGGATGAATGTAAGAAAGAAAAGAAAACAAAAGTAAAACTGAAAAAATGGATTGATACACAAAATCTTTCGGAAAATGAAAACTTTATTATCAACTGGCATTATTTTCTAAAAGATGTGACAAAACAGTTTCCAAATTGTAAGGAAGAGGATGTGAAAGCAATTAATATGTTAATATTAAATGTGTTTTTTGTAACACTTTATCAGGGCGACCGTGACTTTTATGAACAATATAAGGAACGTATGACATCCGTTAAGGAAATACTGAAGACACAGTATCGTCTGGTTTTAGAATAGAAGGGAGTTATTCATATGAAAATATTATTTTATGATGCAATGAATTATGATAAAGAATCCTTTGATCTGCAATTGAAAAAATTCAAGGATATTTCCATTACGTATCAGGAAATCGATTTATCGTTAAAAACGGTTTCTCTTGCAAAAGGATATGATGCAATCTGTGTTTTTGTAAATTCGGATTTATCGGGAATTGTGCTGGAAAAACTTCATGAGATAGGCATCTCATTGGTGCTGCTTCGATGTGCAGGGTTTAACAATGTGGATTTGTCAAAAGCACAGGAATATGGAATTACCATACTGCGGGTGCCGGGATATTCTCCGGAGGCGGTTGCTGAACTTGCAATGACGTTGGCACTTAGTGTAAATCGTCATATCCATAAAAGTTATATTCGTGTCAGGGAAAACAATTTCAGTTTGAATGGATTGACCGGAGTTAATTTTTTCGGTAAGACAGCGGGTATAATCGGAACCGGTAAAATCGGAGCCGCAATGTGTAGGATCTGCCGTGGATTTGGAATGAATGTAATTGCCTATGATATGTATCAGAATCCGGATTTAAAGGATTTTGTGGTGTACAAGCCATTAGAGGATGTGCTGCGGGAAAGTGATTTGATTTCCCTGCATTGTCCGTTGATGGAAGAAACAAAGCATATGATTAATAAGGATACGATTGCTATTATGAAAGATAATGTGATTTTGGTAAATACCTCAAGAGGCGGACTTGTGAAATCAGAGGATTTGATTGCGGGCATCCGGAACAAGAAATTCTTTGGTGTAGGTCTTGATGTATATGAGGAGGAAAGCAGGAATGTATTTGAAAATAGGGAAAATGAATTGTTAGAGTCTTCCATTACGGCAAGATTGTTATCCTTCCCAAATGTGATTATTACATCTCATCAGGGATTTCTGACCCAAGAAGCATTATTGTCAATCAGTCAGACGACACTTCAAAATGCGATGGATTATCAGAATGGAAATATCTGTGAGGCAAATGTTGTAAAGCTTTGATTTGCTTAAAAAATAGCTTGTGGATATGAAAAATTAAGGTATAATAAAGAATAGAAAATGATATGGAGATTGCGGAATACATTTTGTATTTCGCAATTTCTGTGTGAAGTACAGGAGGATATTATGATAAATACTTTAGTGAACAAGATTGCAACTTTAAATGCACCGGTTGTTGTTGGATTGGATCCGATGCTTGCTTATGTTCCGGAACATATTCAAAAGGCAGCATTTGAACAGTACGGAGAGACCTTAGAGGGTGCCGGAGAAGCAATCTGGCAGTTTAATAAGGCAATTGTTGATGCAACCTATGATCTGATTCCGGCAGTAAAACCACAGATTGCCATGTATGAGCAGTTTGGGATTCCGGGTTTGGTTGCATTTGAGAAAACCTGTGCGTATTGTAAAGAAAAAGGTCTGGTTGTCATTGGTGATATAAAACGTGGTGATATCGGTTCCACTTCCGGAGCATATGCGACCGGACATATTGGTAAGGTAACAGTTGGTTCAAAGCGTTATTCCGGATTTTCAGAGGATTTTGTAACAGTGAATCCATATCTTGGTACAGATGGAGTAAAACCATTTGTGGATGTATGTAAAGAAGAGAATAAGGGTATTTTTGTTCTTGTTAAAACATCCAATCCGTCTTCGGGAGAATTTCAGGATCAGTTAGTTGATGGCACACCATTGTATGAACTGGTAGCGAAAAAGGTAGTTGAATGGGGAGCAGACTGCATGGGTGATGTTTACAGTAATGTCGGTTGTGTGGTTGGTGCAACATATCCGGAAATGGGAAAAGTCCTTCGTAAGTTAATGCCAAAGACATATATTTTAGTACCGGGTTACGGTGCACAGGGTGGTAAGGCAGAAGATTTGGTAGCATATTTTAATCCGGATGGATTGGGAGCAATTGTAAATTCTTCCCGTGGAATTATAGCTGCTTATAAGCAGGAGAAATATGAGAAATTTGGAGCTGCTAATTTTGCTGATGCATCCCGTCAGGCTGTTGTTGATATGATTGAGGATATTACAGGCGCACTGGCACATAAATAAAATGAATAAGTGGAGGCGTACATATGAGTGCAGTAAAGATGACCGCAAAGGTTCGAAAACAGGAAAAGCTTGCGAGTGATATTTATAGTCTGGTGTTATACGCACCGAATATAGCGATTCAGGCGAAGGCAGGACAATTTGTTTCTGTATATAGTATGGATGGGGCAAATCTGCTGCCAAGACCGATTAGTTTGTGTGAAGTTGATAAAGAAGAGGGTACAATCCGTCTGGTTTACCGTGTGGTTGGAAAAGGAACCAGAGAATTCTCACAATTGATAGTGGGGAATACAATTGAAGTGATGGGACCTTTGGGAAATGGATTTACCTTAAAGAACAAAACCGCTATTTTGATTGGAGGAGGAATTGGTATTCCGCCGATGGTTGAACTTGCAAAGGAATTAAACTGTGAGAAAAATATTGTTTTGGGTTTCCGGGATGAGACTTTTTTGCTGGAGGATTTAGAACCAAGAGGAGAAGTTTATATTGCGAGTGAAGATGGTAAAACTGGCGTAAAGGGAAATGTTATTGATGCCATTTTACAGTACGATATCAAGGCAGACATCATTTATGCATGTGGACCGACACCAATGTTACGTGCGATTAAAGAATATGCGAAAGAAAATCATATGGAAGCACAGTTGTCTCTGGAAGAAAAAATGGCATGCGGAATTGGAGCATGTTTGGCATGTGTATGTAAAACGAATGAAGTGGATGATCATAGTCATGTAAAGAATAAAAGAATCTGTAAAGATGGTCCGGTGTTTGATGCAGAGGAGGTGGATTTTTAATGAATCTTTCGGTAAATATTGCAGGTGTGGAATTTAAAAATCCGGTTACGGTTGCGTCGGGGACTTTTGGCTCAGGTGCAGAATATAAAGATTTTGTTGACTTAAATTTATTAGGTGCAGTGACAACAAAGGGCGTGGCAAATGTTCCCTGGCCGGGCAATCCGACTCCGAGAATTGCAGAAACCTATGGTGGAATGATGAATGCGGTTGGTTTACAAAATCCCGGAATCGATGTATTTTGCGGAAGGGATATACCGTTTCTTAATGAATACGATACAAGGATTATTGTAAATGTCTGTGGAAAGACGGAAAAGGACTATGTTGAGGTCGTAGAGCGGTTGGCGGATGAAAAGGTTGATATGCTTGAGATTAATGTATCCTGCCCGAATGTAAAAGAAGGAGGAATTGCTTTTGGTCAGAATCCGGCTGCATTGGAAAAGATTACAAAGGCAGTAAAACAAAAAGCAAAACAGCCGGTTATCATGAAGCTAAGTCCGAATGTCACAGATATTACGGAAATGGCAAAGGCGGCACAGGCGGGTGGTGCGGATGCATTATCTTTGATTAATACATTGACAGGAATGAAAATAGATATTAACCGTAGACAATTTGCTGTTGCCAATAAGACCGGAGGCGTATCGGGACCTGCAATCAAGCCGATTGCGGTAAGAATGGTTTATCAGGTGGCAAACGCAGTAAATTTGCCGATTATCGGTATGGGCGGAATCTGCAATTATGAGGATGCAATCGAATTTATGATGGCAGGTGCCACAATGGTTTCTGTTGGTACAGCAAATTTCCATAATCCATATGTAACGATGGAAATAATTGACGGAATGAAGCAATTTATGCAGGAAAAGGGAATTGAAAACATAAATGAAATTATTGGCTGCGTAAAATAATATTCATGCAATAAGTGGCAATGGACATACCCCTCGGATACGGCAGAATGATGGTTTTCTGTTTCACTGTCTGGAGATGAATGAAATTCGTTGAAAAATGAGTATATATATGCTATAGTAAAACAGATTAATGGTTCCTTTTTGGGAATAGGGATTTTTTGGAATCCCTGCGAATACAGGAGGTTTTAAGATACAATGGAACAGTACAAAAAAGAGTTTATAGAATTTATGATTGGCTGTAATGTATTAAAGTTTGGAGATTTTGTAACAAAGAGTGGTAGAAAGACTCCGTTTTTTGTGAATACAGGCTTTTATCGTACCGGTTCCCAGTTGCAAAGACTTGGTGAATACTATGCAGAGGCAATTAACGGTGAATTTGGAACGGATTTTGATGTTTTGTTTGGACCGGCATATAAGGGAATTCCTTTAACTGTGGCAACAACAATGGCAATTGCTGAAAGATATGATGAGGATATTAAGTATTGTTCAAATCGAAAAGAAGTCAAGGATCATGGGGATAAAGGTATTTTGCTTGGAAGTCCGATTGAAGACGGAGACCGGGTTGTAATTATTGAAGACGTAACGACTGCAGGAACTTCAATTGAAGAAACTTTACCGATTATCAAAGCGCAGGGAAATATAGAAATGGTTGGTATGGTTGTATCGGTAGACCGTATGGAACGTGGTCAGGGAAAGAAGTCAGCTCTGAAAGAAATTGAAGAAAAATACGGATTTAAAACAACCTCAATTGTTACTATGGCAGAAGTGGTTGAGCATTTATACAACAAACCATACAAAGGAAAAGTAATTATTGATGATACAATTAAAGCAGCGATTGATGCATATTATGAGCAGTATGGTGCTGAGTAATGAGTGTTTTGTGTGGAGGTGTCTATGAACGAAAAAGTGTATAAGACGATGAAAAAAGTCGGAGGATTTAACATTGCATTTGGCATTGTATTGATTACCGTTGGTTTAGCGGTAGGAATTATGCAGATTATACATGGTGGAAAATTGTTAGCGCACAAGAATGATATTACTTTTTAAAAAAATCCTGATATCTGTCTATGGACGGATATCAGGATTTTTTTTATCGCTTTGAAGACATATCTGTCTGATTTTTTGTTGGATACTCTTTTACACTACCATCGTCTTCCATACGATAGATGGCACCGGAATTTGCATCTACATAGAATTCTCCGAATAATTCGCCGTCTGTGTTTTTGCTTGTGTCATAAAGTGAAAATCGATAACCCTTAGAGCCTTCCTGATAATCAAAAAGGTCTTTCTTCTCATTTCGTACTTCAAATTTTGCATCGGAATGATAATTACCCATGGTATCTAAAAAATAATCGTGTGCATCGGCATAATTGTCAAAATGTGTACCGCCGACTAAATCATCGACTGCATTTCCAACACCATCGGCAACATCTTCAACAGCTGTACCGATATCATCAAGAACATTATCTGCATCATTAGAGGTATTATCTTCTAATGTTGCATCGTTGTTACCGCTTGTGGAACCGTTTGTTGTGTTTTGACCACATCCTGTAAGTGCAAAACATAACAAAACCATACATAATAAAGTAATTAAATATTTTTTCATTTCTGCCTCCTTAAAATTTGTAACTATCATAGACAGAAATAGTATGTGTGAATAATAAAATCTTATACCGTTTTAATTTGAAAATTGTTTGCCTGTATGGTCAATTTTATAATCTTTTGTATAAATTAAATCAGAAACAAGAATAAAAGAGTAACCCTGTTTTTCTAAATTTGTCAATAACCCATCTAATGCCAGGTGCGTGTAAGTGGAACCGTTATGCAGTAAAATAATACTGCCGTTTTCTAAATTTTTATGATTACAAACGGTGTCAATAATGGATTCCACACCATAATCCTTCCAGTCCAAACTATCAACCGATTGGTTGATACTCATATAATTCATTTGTTTTGCAACGGCAACAACTTCATCATTCCAATCACTGTAAGGAGCTCTGAACAATGTCATTTTTTGGGAAGTAAGCCGGTAAACCTCATCCTCACATTGTTGAATCTCATCCTGCATTTCGGATGCAGATAGCTGTGGCATGTGTTTGTGGTTCATACCGTGATTGCCGATTTCGTGTCCGGCTCCGGAAATTGATAAAATAGCATCCGGATGTTCTTTTGCCCATTGACCGGTTACAAAAAAGGTGGCAGGGGCATTGTGTTTTTTTAAAATGGATAAAATTTCTTCCAGATCTTCCGTACCCCAGGCACTGTCAAAGGTTAAGGCTACGGCTTTTTTATCGGTATTGACACAGTAAACAGGTAATTCCTGCCGGATATTTATTGTGGAAGTTTCAATGAGGGAATGTTCTTTTGCATTTATTCGCATGGTAAAAAGAAGAATGACAATGATGATTGTGAGGGTAATATGTCTCATAAAGGTTGTTGATGGAAATGCATTCATGAACCTGATTCCGAATTGTATTTTTAAAACATATGTATGAAAAGAAAAAAATAGAACGGATAATGAATTGCTGCTTTCATATAAAAAAAGGACTTCATACGAAGCCCTCTTTTTTTATTTAATTAAATGAATTCCACCGATTAATGGAACTGGCTTTTCTTCTTCGTTGATTGCTGCAATTAATCCCATAATCCAACATACAACCATGAAGATACCCCAAATCCAACCGATACATGGAATAACACTAAGTAATGAGAATAAGAAAATAACCAATGCCTGATTTAAATGGAATTTAGCTCCTTCCTTATCTCCGGTACAGAATGCGATTAGTAATCCAATCCATGTGATATAGGCAACAATTCCTGTTGTTTTTGTATCCATTGTTGATTCCTCCTATTATGTATTTGTCAAATGACTAATACGAATATAATACCCCAATAATGTAAAATATGCAATTAAATTATAAAAAATGTTAGTGAAATGCAAAAAAAAATATAGTAAACTGATAACAGAAATAATTTTTGGGCAGAGACGAAGAAGGGATTACTATGAAAAAGATTTGGAATGCATTACGATATGGAGATGGACAGACAAGAAAATGTATCGGTAGCGTTTTATTGTTTGCGGTATTGGGAATCGGATTCATTATCGTATCCGGTCTGATCGGAAAATTTGGCTGGTTTGTTTTGGGGATGGTTGCCCTGGCGGTAGCAGTGATGTTGTCGCAGACATTTACGTTAGTTGATGATAATTATGTGGCACAGGTCAATGAACACGGGAAAAAACAGCAGATACAATCTTTTTCTGCCAAAAAAAGAGGCGAACAGATGACATCCCGTGAAAAGGAAAACCAAAAAGAACGAAATAGGGAGCCTTCTTTGAAACAGATACCGGAAACTGTGCCGGAGAATGAGCCGGAAACCATATCAAAAGATATGACAGCATATGACCATTATGACAAACAGGTGCTTAAGAAAATACAAAAAAAATATCATGTCAGAAAGGATCACAGAGCAATATTAATTGATTCTTCCAAGACATATCGGATAAAAGAGTGCCCTGCATTTATCTGGCGGGTGCATAACAAGGTACATCTGCTTTTGATTGAAAAAGAGCCGAGACATATTGTTATATCAAGAGATTTGATTCGCCATATGGGATATGTTCCGGATGTGTCCGGCGATAAAACAAAAGAATATTTGTTGTTTCAAAAAAATAATCTGATTACCAATGTATTTGGGGGATTGATACCGGACTATTATCCGGTAAGGAACGGAAAATCACTTCAGAGGGTAAAACATCTTTATGAAATCTATCCGGATATCCGGATATCAAATAAAAGTGCGGCGACCGTGATGGATTTGTTGTGTTTGAACTTTATGCCGGATAATAAAATCACACAATCGGAGAAATTAAACGGCTTCTTTAAACGTATTTATGCATCCTATATTCTGTATCAGGATAAAGTCTACAGTATAACGGAATATAAGGAGAGTGTGGAGACGATATTGAAGGAAATGTGTTATGCAGAAATTCCAATGCGGGAATTTGAAGTGACATTGGAAAATCTGGTAAAGGGACATATGATTTCGATGGAATATGCGTCTTATTATACAGAATTGAAACAAAAAATTAAGCTTAATTAAGCGCTGTCAATTGATTCAGATGTTCTTCAAAACAAACACCTGCATTGATTGGAATGTCCATTTCTTTTGAAGTAATCAGGCATTGCTTTATGAAATTTGCAGCAATAGGAATCGCCTCTTTCATTGGAATATGAGAAAGAACACAACCGGAAATAATGGATGCGAAAACGTCTCCTGTTCCCGGTCGCAATGGGCAGATTTTATCTTCAAAGAAGATGGAATAACTGCCGTTTTCATACAAGGCATTTCCAATTTGATCATCCCGTTCAATTCCGGTTACAATTATGGTTTTTTTCTCTTCTTTCGTAAGCTGCTCACACATATTCCGTATTGCATCATCGGTAAAATCCGGCTGGTAGGTTTGATTTGTCAGAATACAAAGCTCCGTAAGATTTGGAGTGATTACAGTGGCATGACGGACCAATTCCCGCATTGCCTGACACATGGATTTTGTATAGGAATCATAAAGAATTCCATGGTCACCCATAACCGGGTCTACAATAATCTGTTCAAAAGAAAAATCATGTATCATCTGTTTTATAATCGTGATTTGTTCAGAAGAACCCAAAAAACCGGTATATAAGCCGTCAAAAGAAAAATGCAGCTGTTGCCATGCTGCAATATATTCATTCATATGCGGTGTAAAATCAAGCATGGTATAGCGGTCATATTCTGTCTGATTGGATAAAATAGCGGTCGGAACAATCCCACAGGAAACTTTCATAGCAGAAAGAATCGGTAATGCTACGGTGATGGAACATCTTCCATAGCCGGATACATCATTTATGATTGCAATTGATGTCTGTTTTGTTTTCATAGGTTCTCCTTGGTATGATATATATAGTAATAATTTCTTTCTTAAGATAGTACAGGCGGAAAAAAAATGCAAGTCATATATCTCGGTTTGTTTGAGATATATGATCTGTGAGTGAATTTTGAATTGTATAAACTGGCATGGTTATAAATATAAAAACTGGCAGTTTTAACCGAGCCATATATTCGTTATAGTACAACTCATGAAGATAAATGAATTCATAATATTTTCTGTATACAGCGTAGTAAAGATAAGAAAAGGGGATAGAAAATGGTAGGATCAGTAGAAGAAAAAAATGTTGCGGTAGGACATACAGATAGCAAAACAAAGCAGATTGCATTGGACGCAGTATTTGTAGCTTTAACTTTGGTGTTTACGGCATTTGTAAATATCCAGATTCCAAGCTTTGGTGGAGCAGGTGGATTAATTCATTTAGGAAATGTTCCATTATTTATTGCAGCTATGTTGTTCGGTAAAAGAACCGGTGCATTGGCAGGTGGTCTTGGCATGGGCTTATTTGATGTGTTAAGCGGATGGGCTTTGTGGGCACCTTGTACAGTTATTACCTGTGGATTGATGGGATTTGCGGTAGGAAGCATTTGTACCAAGTGGAAAGGTTTTTTAGCAAAGGTAGCAGCAGTATTTGTAGCTTTGGCAATTAAACTTGCAGGATATTATGTATTTGAAGCATTTATTATGGGAAATGGAATGGCAGCGGCTTTAAAATCCGTTCCGGGTAATGTGATTCAGATTGTGGTT
The DNA here is from genome assembly GCA_934293575.1 of uncultured Lachnospiraceae bacterium. Classification (GTDB taxonomy): domain Bacteria; phylum Bacillota; class Clostridia; order Lachnospirales; family Lachnospiraceae; genus CAG-590. The sequence continues at coordinate 200,037 of CAKQYU010000002.1, forward strand.
GCGGCAATTATTGTTTTAATTATTATTGAACCATTATCAGCAGGTGTTCGTGCCATTGCAAAACGATAAAAGCGAGGATGATAAAATGTATAAGATGATGACACCGGGACCAACTATGGTTGCGGAAAATGTAAGACAGGCAAGAAGTATCCCAACCGGAAATCCGGATTTGGATTTGGATTTTTATGATTATTACAAAGATACCTGTGAATTATACAGCGGTCTGTTACATACCCATAACGAAAGTCTGATTTTAAGCGGCGAGGGTATTTTAGGACTTGAGGCAGCAATTGCATCCATTACGGAAGCAAATGACCGTGTTCTGGTTTTGGATAACGGAGTATTTGGAAAGGGATTTGCTGACTTCGTTAAAATTTACGGTGGTAATCCTGTTTTATATACAACAGACTATCGGGAAGAAATTGATGTAGCAAAGCTTTCTGGCTATTTGGAAAAGAATCATGATTTCAAATATGCTACGGTTGTTCATTGTGATACACCAAGCGGTATGTTGAATGATATAGCAAAAATTTGTCCGTTGTTAAAGAAGTATGGAATTTTAACGGTGGTGGATTCTGTATCCGGAATGTTCGGTAATGAAGTAGATGTTGACCATAGTCAAATTGATATTCTTTGCGGCGGTTCACAAAAGGCAATTTCGTGTCCGATTGGTCTGACACTTGTTACTGTCAGTGAAGATGCAAAGAAGATGATGGAAAACAGAAAGACTCCGATTCCGTCATTTTATGCAAATTTAATGATCTTTAAAGATTATTATAAGAATAAGTGGTTTCCGTATTCTATGCCAATCAGTGATATTTATGGATTGCGTCAGGCACTGGAAAACATCAAGGCGGATACCGATATGATAAAGCGTCATAAGGAGATTGCAGATAAGACAAGAAAGGCTTTGATTCGGTCCGGTATTTCTCTATATGCAAGGAATGGATATTCCAATACGGTAACGGTATTTTCTATCCCCGGAAGTGTAACGGCAGAAGATATTTTGAAAATCATGCGAAAAGAACATAATATTTTGTTGGCTGGTTCATTCGATGTGATGGCAGGTGAGGTGATTCGTATCGGACATATGGGTTATAACTGTAATGAAGATAATATGAAGCTGACACTGGCAGCATTAAATGATACCTTTCAAAAATTACAGGTTCCGTTGAAAGAAAAGCTGGAATATCGCTAATATACGGCGTTTTACTTAATTATATTAAGTACAAAGAAAGATTTTTGCAAAAAAAATAAAAAAAGCCTTGCTTTTTTTAATGAAGTAGTATATAGTGTAGCTATCGAAGGCAAATACGATGACAAGGACAAGGGTGTTCTCATTTAGGAGAATACCCTTTTTTCGTTAAATCGTCTTGATAAGTAAGCATGAAAGGAAGTATTTATTATGAATGAAAATGTAGCAGAGATTTTTGGTTCAAACGTATTTAATGACGCAGTTATGAGAGAACGTCTTCCGAAAGCAGTTTACAAGGAACTGAAGAAGACTATTGAGCTTGGAAAAGAATTAAATCCACAGATTGCTGATACGGTTGCAAATGCAATGAAGGATTGGGCAATTGAAAAAGGTGCTACTCATTATACACATTGGTTCCAGCCAATGACAGGAAATACAGCAGAGAAGCATGATGCATTTATTACACCAACATCAGATGGTAAGGTGATTCTTGAGTTTTCCGGTAAGGAATTAATTAAGGGTGAACCGGATGCTTCTTCTTTCCCTTCCGGTGGACTTCGAGCAACCAATGAAGCGAGAGGTTATACAGCATGGGATTGTACATCACCTGCATTTATTAAGGAATCTCCGGATGGCAGCACAGTATTATGTATTCCGACAGCATTTTCTTCTTATACAGGAGAGGCATTGGATAAGAAGATTCCGTTACTTCGTTCGATGGAAGCTGTCAATGTACAGGCATTGAGAATTTTGAAGTTGTTTGGTAATACAACAGCAACAAAGGTAACAACCTCTGTTGGACCTGAACAGGAATACTTCTTAGTTGATAAGAAAGATTATGACAAACGTAAGGATTTGATTTTTACAGGCCGTACACTCTTTGGTGCAATGCCACCTAAGGGACAGGAAATGGATGACCATTATTTTGGAACAGTAAGAGACCGTGTTCTTTCTTATATGAAAGATTTAAATATTGAGTTATGGAAACTTGGTATTTCTGCAAAGACACAGCACAATGAGGTTGCTCCTTGTCAGCATGAGCTTGCTCCGATTTATTCTACAACAAATGTTGGTACCGATCATAACCAGTTAGTAATGGAAACAATGAAAAAGGTAGCAGAAAGACATAATTTTGCATGCCTGTTACATGAGAAGCCATTTGCAGGTGTAAATGGTTCCGGAAAACACAACAACTGGTCAATGGCTACGGATGACGGAGTGAATTTGTTAGAGCCTGGAAAAACGCCTCATGAGAATGTACAGTTTTTGTTGTTCTTAACAGCAATTTTGAAGGCAGTGGATGAGCATGCTGATTTGTTAAGATTATCTGCATCTTCTGCGGGAAATGACCATAGATTAGGAGCAAACGAAGCACCTCCTGCAATTATTTCCGTATATTTGGGTGAGCAGCTTGATGATGTATTGAAGCAGTTGGATACAACAGGTGAAGCAACCAGTTCATTGCAGGGTAAAACTTATGAATCCGGTGTTAGTACTTTACCATCCTTCTTACAGGATGCAACAGACCGTAACCGTACATCGCCATTTGCATTTACCGGTAACAAGTTTGAGTTCCGTATGGTAGGTTCTACTCAGTCGATTGCAACACCAAACATTATCTTAAATACAATTGTTGCGGATTCTTTGTGTGAAATTGCTGATGAATTGGAAAAAGCCGATAACTTTGATATGGCAGTACATAACAAGATTAAAGAGTTGATTGCTAAGCATAAGAGAATTATCTTTAACGGTAACGGATATTCAGAGGAATGGGTAAAGGAAGCAGAACGTCGTGGCCTTCCAAATATCAAGTGTCTTGTGGATGCAGTTGCAGCATTTAAGGATGCAGATAACATTGCAATGTTTGAGAAATTTGGAGTATTATCCGCAGCAGAGTGTGAATCACGTGCAGAGATTTATTATGAGAACTATGCAAAGCAGATTAATATTGAAGCAAAGACAATGTTAGATATGGCAAAGAAACAGATTGTACCGGCTGTTATGAAATACTCGGCTGATACAGCACAGGGTGTGAATGCATTAAAGGCTGTAGGTGTTGATACATCTGTTCAGGAAGAAATCCTTAATGCAATTGCAAAGGAATTAAAGATAATGACATCTGCAATGGTGAAGTTAGAGGAGTTAGACGGCAAAGCACTTTCTATGGAAGAAGATATGGAAAAGGCTGCAAGATGTTTCCATGATGAAGTATTTGCTGCAATGAGTGAGGTTCGTGAACCGGCAGATAAGTTAGAGGAATTAGTGGATAAGGCTTATTGGCCATTCCCTCAGTATGAAGATTTATTATTCTATGTATAGAATGACCATTCATTAATACAGAACAAATGAAAAGTACCTTTGATACAGACAGTGGATTCTGTTTGATATCAAGGGTATTTTTTATTGCAAATTTAATACAAAAGTACTATGATGTGATGAGGATTTTTTGCATTGATATAAAGGTGGATGGAATATGAATGAATGTAAGCAGCAAAAAAATGAACTGGATATGTTAAATGGTTCTATATGGAAGAATGTCATGATATTTGCATTGCCGCTTGCCTTAAGCAGTATTTTGCAGCAGCTGTTTAATTCTGCTGATGTTGCGGTTGTTGGAAGATTTTCCGGAAGTGCTGCATTGGCGGCAGTCGGAAGTAACGGTTCGGTAATTGCATTATTCGTAAATATTTTTGTGGGTTTGTCCGTTGGACCGAATGTAATTATTGCGAATTATATCGGGCAAGGGAAAAACAACCGGGTGTCAAAAGTGGTTCATACTGTAATCAGTTTTGGAATTTTTTCGGGAATATTTTTGCTGTTAATCGGACAGGTGATAGCAAAACCGGTTCTGATTTTAATTGGAACACCGGAAAATGTATTAAATCTTGCGGTGCTGTATTTGCGGATTTATTTTTTGGGAATGCCATTTATTATTTTATATAATTTCAGTTCGGCAATATTAAGAAGTATCGGTGATACGAAAAGACCAATGTTTTGCCTGATTTTTTCGGGTGTTTTAAATGTTTTGTTAAATGTGCTTTTGGTAGTGGGATTTCATCTGGGCGTTGCCGGTGTTGCGATTGCGACGGTGTTATCCAATGTAGCCAGTTGCTTTATTTTGCTTTATTTGCTGGTTAAAGAAAACAGTATTATTCACTTAGAACCCCGCCGGCTAAAAATAGAATATCCATATCTTATGAGAGTCATAAAAGTGGGTGCTCCGGCGTCCGTACAGACAGCGGTTTTTTCATTATCCAATGTTATTATTCAATCCGGAATTAACAGCTTTGGAGCGGATGCAATTGCGGGTTCCGCAACAGGACTGAATTTTGAATATTTTACATATTATGTAATCAGTGCATTTGCCCAGGCATGCGTAACATTTACCAGCCAGAATTTTGGTGCCGGGAAAATGCAGCGTTGTCGAAAGACCTATCTCGCCTGTATGGTAGAGGGGATGGTGATTACTGCGATTTTAAGTGCGATTTTCATTATCTGGGGATATCCGTTTTGCCGGCTCTATACACATGATGAAAGCGTAATCCGATTTACCTTAAACCGGATGAATCATGTTGTATTATTAGAGGCAATGACCGGCATTTATGAAATTACGGGTGGCTCCTTAAGAGGCAGCGGATACTCTGCACTCCCGGCAGTTCTGACCGTATTGGGATCCGTCTGTTTCCGTATCCTGTGGATGTTTACTGTGTTTAACAGATGGCATGACTTTGGCATGTTAATGACTGTATATCCAGTGTCATGGCTTGTGACGGGAGCTTTGGTGGTAACCGCTTATATTATTGTAAATAAAAGACGAGGTTTGTAATTATTCTTTGTATTCAAAAATAAAACGCTCATATCCGTTGATAACGGTTGTTGTGTCATTGTACGTACATTCCCGTTGTTGTTTCCAACTGTAATTTAAATGGACGTGCCCGTGCAGAAAATATTTTGGCTTGTATTTATCCAGAAGATTGCGAAATGCCTGAAAACCGGTGTGTGGAAGGTCTTCTCCGTCATTTAACTGGTAAGCGGGAGCGTGCGTCACAAGAATGTCGAATCCCTTGTGTCTGCGAATCTTAAATCGCAATTTTCGAACCCTGTGCTGCATTTCGCTTTCTGTATATTGAAATGGTCCGTAATTATAGTTTTTGGAGCCGCCAAGTCCAAGTATTCTTACTCCGTTATGAACATAAATATCATCATCAATACAGATACATCCTTCCGGAGGTGTTGTCTGATAGACACTGTCATGATTTCCGTGTACATAAAGGATTGGAACCTTGGCAAAGGTTGCAAGGAAGGATAAATACTGAGGTTTTAAATCTCCACAGGAGATAATCAGGTCGATATTATCCAGTTTGCTTTTTTCAAAATAATCCCATAAATATTTGGATTCTTCATCTGCAAGTACTAGTATATTCATAGCAGCGAGGTACCCCCTTTGTCTGGAGCTGTTGTATCGACACCTCGTAATTCAACAACCGGTTTTGCGTAATCTTTCAAGTCATCAATGACTGGAATGTTTCCGATTATGTTTTCAACCAGCCAGTCCATTGTCAGAATTTCTTCCGGTTGCAGCAATTCATTTTCGCTCAGACGTATCACATGATTCTGGTCAATCAGCGGTCCGGAAAACGGATGATAAATTCCTGATTTAATAGCATATTTCATGACATTTATAAGCTTTGTGGTACCGGATGGAAGGCGGTTTGAACATATTACATCAATGACTCCGGCGGATAATCCCCACCAGTAATTTAATGCTTTGCTTTCAATGGTTTCTTCTTCGATTTTCCAGGAACCTTTCATGATGCTGTTAATCAATTTTTCATAAAAAACACCCCAGTGATAAATTGACATGGCAAGATTGGTGCGTTCTCCGTTGTGAACGGAATACAATCCAAACTTTTTAGAGTCGTCATTCGGAGTGATCATATCCTGAGCAGAAATATAATTAATCTGTTCTTCCCAGAATAATTTTTCCGCATCGGATTGCTTTGAGGATGACCATGAAAGATACACGCTTGCTTTTGGATTGACCATTTTTGCACCCAGAGCAAATGCATTGATACTAGCGGTTACACCATAGATTGGATAGTCTGCAATATAACCGATTTTGTTATTCTCACAAAGTGCTCCGGCAACCATTCCGGTCAGAAATTTGGCTTCATACATACGGGTATAATAGGTACGAACCGTATTGTGGGATGAGTTTGGTGCGCAGTTTAGTATTTTGACGTTCGGATGCGTTGCAGCAACTTTGAGACTCGCCTTGATAAGACGTGGTGTAACGGTAAATATAATTTCATTACCATCTTTGCATGCTTCTTCCAATACAAGCTCGGCATCGGAATTGATTTCTCCCAATATATAGCTAGAGGTTTCAATTGCATTTCCGAATACTTCTTCTAAATGAAGACGTCCCAACTCATGACCGTATATCCAGTTTGAAACGGAAGGCTCTTTGTCATAGATAAATGCGATTTTTTTGGTTGTAGTACGGATTTTGTTGAGCAGATTATCAACTAATTTTTTATCCTCTGTCGGATCCATCAAAAGCTCAACTGTGTCTTCCTCTGCCAATAATTCAATTTCAGACCAGATTTTTTGCAGTTTGCTGCGGATTTCACTTCGCATCATATTCTTTGATTCAGAATACGGATAAAGAGAAAGGAAGAATAAAAGTGCATCTCCGCAGGTGATGTTTTTTAATTTGCCGCCGCCCATATCGTTATATGCCTGAAAGAATGCGGTGTGAAAGGAAGCAAAATCCATACATTCATCTTCGGTCCAGCTTGTTGTTGAACTGTATCCGGTAGCCTCTATTAATTTTTTGTAGCTGCCCAGTTTCGAAAATTGAATATAGTTAATTTTGTTTAATTTATAAAAATCCATGTATTCATAATAGATTCGTATTTCCAAATCATCACTTGGCTTTGGAATTTTACGGATGACTTCCGCAACAATATCGGAAGAATCAAAAAATTTAAGAACGCTGGTACGTTTATTTCCTTCGATAACATAGTATTTATTCAGATATTCATAGACTTTAATTGCATCATGGATTCCTTCGTTTATCTGTGCATCCACTAAATTTGACCATTTGAAGGAAAATTCACTGCCGTAATCTAAAAGCGGCATGAAATTAGAAGCAAATGCCTGAGTACGTCCGGCGGTGCTGGTTCCGACAATATGATGGAGCGGAATACTCATGACGCCAAGGTTTACTTCTCCTTCCGTATCTGCTAAGGAGAGGATTTCGTCTAATACAGGTAAATAAGGATATTCTCCATGGGCTGTTTTTTCTTTAAATGCTTTGAGTCCCATTTTCTGTGCCTTAATGTAATCTTCGTATGCCATATTGGTGTCCTTTCTATCACAATATTTTATAAAGTTCGATAATTATTATTTTTATGGAAATGATAGCATATATAAGAGGAAAAAACCATTTCTATTTACAAAAGATTTAATTCAAGTTACAATATGGAAATGCTGTAAAAGTAGCAATAGAAAGTTGGAAATGATGAAAAATTTGTATATTGCGGAAAAACCGAGTGTGGCAAGAGAGTTTGCAAAGGCACTGAAAATCAATGGGGGAAGTAAGGATGGTTACATCGAATCGCAGGATGCGATTGTGACATGGTGTGTCGGACATCTGGTAACGATGAGTTATCCGGAAGAATATGATCCGGCACTGAAAAAATGGAGCTATGATACACTTCCGTTTTTACCAAAGACCTTCCGGTATGAGGTGATTGAAGGTGTTTCGAAACAATTTCATATTGTGGAAAAGCTGTTAAACAGAGAAGATGTAGCCTGTATTTATGTGTGTACGGACTCCGGAAGAGAGGGAGAATATATTTACCGTTTGGTTGACCGGATGGCGAAGGTGCCGGATACCAAGGCTAAAAAGAGAGTGTGGATCGATTCCCAGACGGAGGAAGAAATCCTTCGGGGAATTAAAGAGGCAAAGGATTTACATGAATATGATAATTTGTGCGCATCCGCGTATCTGCGGGCAAAAGAAGATTATCTGATGGGAATTAATTTTTCCAGGGTGCTTTCTTTAAAATACGGTTATACGGTTCGGGAATATTTGAAATTAAAGAAATGTGTGATTTCTGTAGGCAGGGTTATGACCTGTGTGCTTGGCATGATTGTGAAGCGGGAGCGGGAAATTCGCCAATTTGTTAAGACACCTTTTTATCGTGTGGTTGGAAATGTCATTTTAGCCGATGATGAATTAGAGGCAGAATGGAAGGCAGTAGAGGGCAGCCGGTTCTTTCAATCACCATTATTATATAAGGAAAATGGCTGGAAGGAAGAAAAGGACGCAAAGGAATGTATCCGGATTTTGGAAGAAAAGAAAAAAGATGGTCTTGTTCCTGCAAAAATAGAAAAAACAGAACGGAAAAAGGAAAATAAAAATGCACCGTTGTTATATAATTTGGCAGAGCTGCAAAATGATTGTTCCAGATTTTTCAAAATCAGTCCAGATCAGACCTTACAGATTGTGCAGGAATTATATGAGAAGAAAATGGTAACTTATCCAAGAACCGATGCGAGAGTATTGTCAACTGCGGTAAGTAAGGAAATTTACAAAAACATATCGGGGTTAAGAAATTTTTCTTTGGTTTCGGAATTTGCCGGAAAAATTTTAGAAGAGAAAAGTTATCAGTCTATTGCAAAGACAAAGTATGTAAATGACAAACAGATAACGGATCACTATGCGATTATTCCGACCGGACAGGGATTGAATAACTATGCGTCTTTGCATGATGTATCAAAAAAGGTATATGAGATTATTGCCAGACGATTTTTAAGTATCTTTTATCCACCGGCAATTTACCAGAAAATATCATTGACGCTTGACTGCAATGGGGAAAAATTGTTTGCCGGATTTAAGGTGCTGGTACAGAATGGATATCTGGCTGTGGCTGAAAATTCGTTTGCAAAGAAAAAAGAGGATGAAAAAAAATATTCTCAGGAAATGATTGGGCAGGCTATTAATTTAAAAAAGGGTATGGAGCTGATGATTCGGGAATTTGCGATAAAAGAAGGAGAAACATCACCGCCGAAGCGTTATAGCTCCGGTACGTTAATCCTTGCCATGGAGAATGCCGGACAATTGATTGAAGATGAAGAGTTACGGGCGCAGATTAAGGGAAGCGGAATCGGAACTTCGGCAACCCGTGCCGAGATAATTAAGAAGCTGGTAAATAACAAATATTTAAGTCTCAACAAGAAAACGCAGATTATCACGCCGACCTTAATGGGAGAAATGATACATGATATTGTGGCATATTCCATTCGTTCCCTGTTAAATCCGGAATTGACGGCAAGTTGGGAAAGAGGATTGTCTTATGTTGCAGAAGGTAGTATAACGGAAGGAGAATACATGCAGAAGTTAGAAACATATGTCAGACAAAAGACCGATGCGGTCAGGGGACATAATTATCAGTTTCAGCTGAAGCAGTGTTTTGATTATGCGTCACAGTTTTATAATAAAAAGGAAAGGTAGAAAATTATGTTAAAGGAACAGATTACAATAAAAGAATTATATTCATTGGAGGAGACACTGGCAAAAGAGCTGTTGGAACAGTTTACATATCCGTGGGAAGTTTTACCGCATATTGGAGATTTTATAAAAAAAATAGGTCCTATGCTTCCGAAAGATGTTTACGAACAAAAGGGAGAAAATATATGGATTGCAAAGTCGGCAAAGATTTATCCGAATAATTATATTGACGGACCATGTATCATTGGTGAGAATACGCAGGTTCGTCCCGGTGCATTTATCCGTGGAAATGCATTGGTAGGAAATGATTGTGTGGTAGGTAATTCTACAGAATTAAAAAATGTAATTTTATTTAATCATGTACAGGTACCGCATTATAATTATGTTGGTGATTCCGTATTGGGATATTTTTCACATATGGGAGCAGGTTCCATCACATCCAATGTTAAGGCAGATAAAACCTTAGTTCATGTAAAGGGACCGGATTTTGATATTGATACGCAGCTTAAGAAGTTTGGAGCTATGCTTGGAGATCATGTGGAGATAGGATGTAACAGTGTGTTAAATCCGGGCGTGGTTGTATGTAAGGATTCAAATGTGTATCCGGTGAGTATGGTAAGGGGTGTTGTACCGCCACATTCCATTTATAAGGATAAAGAAAATATAATAGAAAAGAAAAATTAACTATAGTCAAATATAAAGTTCCACAGAAGGAATAACGCTATTCTTTCTGTGGAACTTTTTTATTCGGATGCCTTTGCCTGTTCCAATGCATTTTTAATTGCCTGATTTAATATGATATAAGTATATTGATTTTCCTGAGAATACGTCAGTTCATCCGGACTTTCCAAAGTCGGGATTTGTTCGTTGATTTCGTTAAGGGCAGGTTCAAGCAATGGATACATGGTTGTAACGGTTTCATTTAGATTTTCAATAGCAACGCTGTTGATGGTATCTTCATCTACCGTAACCGCGACATTTAAGGTGTTTTCCCCTAATGTAATTGTGGAAGAATATACTCCGGGGATATATTTTCCGGTTGCCTGTGTTTTTTTCGAACCGTTTTTACCAAACATATTAATAAGAACGAGAATTAGAATGATGCCAAGAACTAAAAAAATTCCGGTATATATGATTTCTTTTGCTTTTACTACAACAATCTTAGTATGTGTGCCCATAAACTTCCTCCTGAATATTGTTACTATATAGATATGCAGATGTGATTTTGATTAGAACAAAAAAATAATATTTACAGAAGGACAGAAATTGAACATAGGGTATGCTATAATATATATAATTTGTGAATGAATAGGAGTTCTTTGTATGGCAGTTCAATTTATTGTAGGTGGAAGCGGTACCGGAAAAACAATATATATGGTCAATCGGATGATTGAAAAATCCAAAAAAGAACCGGGAAAACCGATTCTTTATATATTGCCGGAACAGGCGAATATGGCAGCAGAACAGGATATGGTGCAAAATCATCCCAATGGTGGAACGATGGATATATCCATTTTAAGTTTTACCCGTTTATCTTTTCAGGTTTTTGATGAATTAGGGATTAAAACGAATGATATATTAGATGATTACGGTAAAAATATATTGATTATGCGTGTGTTGAAAAACATAGAAAATGAATTGGTTATCTATAAAAATATGTTGGATGCACCGGGTTTTATGGATGAAATCCAGGCTATATTATCCGAGTTTTATCAATATCAGGTAACGGATGCCATGTTAGAACAGACAATTGCCAAATTAAATCCGGATAAAAGTCTTTATTATAAACTAAAAGATCTGCGATTGATTTATAAAGAATTTAAAAATGCAATTCAGGAAAAATATATGGTGGCGGAACAGGTTCTTGCAATGTTAAAAGAAGTCGCGGCTGAGTCATCGCTTTTGCGTGGAGCATCTGTTTATTTTGACGGATTTCATGGATTTACTCCGCTTCAATACAGTATTATAGAAGAACTCATTAAAATGGATTTGGAATTATATTTTTCGGTTACCATGGATGCCGCAAAAGTGGGTGCAAATCAGATTGATGAAAACGACCTGTTTTTCTGGTCGATGCAGATGATGGACAAAATACGTTATCTTGCAGGAGAACATAAAATTTTGGTTGCACCGTCTATCCTGTTGAAGGATTCTTATCGGGTTTTGGAAAAAAGTGCATTGCGGCAGTTTGAACAGAATTTATTTCAGGCTCCGGCCATTCCGTGCTATGGGACAAATGAGGAAATAGAATTTGGATATGCTTCCACACAAGAGAAGGAAATCCGTTATGTTGCAAAGAAAATTAAAAATTATGTCATGCAGGAAGGATATCGTTATAAGGATTTTGCGATTGTCACGGGTAATGTGGAAACGTATGTGGATTTGATAAAACATTCGATGAATCAGATGGAAATTCCGTTTTTTCTGGATTACAGTGAACCATTTGTACATAATCCGGTTGTCGAAGTTGTGTGGCTTACTTTTGAGATGTTTCATCAGAAATTTTCTTATCAGAGTGTATTTGCATTTTTAAAGACGGGAATTACAAGTCTTTCTAAAGACGAAATCTGTCAGTTGGAAAACTATGTATTAAAATACGGTGTAAAAGGATATTCCTGGTGGAATCATCCGTTTCATGGAAACCGGAAGGGCTTAAAATATATAAATCGGATACGTGAAAAATTTATGACGGATTTAAAGGATATTGCACCTTTGTTTATAAAAGAAACTGCGACCGTCAGCGAATATATTCATGCGTTATATGATTATATGAAAATACATAGGATGGCTGAAAAATTACATGAGCAGTCCTTACAGTTTGAGAAACAGGGACAGATAAGAGAGTCGAAACTATATAGTCAGGTATATGAAAAATGGCTGATGGTATTGGACAAAACAATGGATTTAATGGGTGATGAATTGATTGAGCGTGATACCCTGTCAAAGCTTTTGATAGCCGGTATTTCAAAATTAAAACTGGGTGTGATTCCGTCAACTTTGGATCAGGTGGTTATTGGTGATATGGAAAGAACCAGGTTGCCTGAGGTAAAGATGGTATTTGTGGTTGGATTAAATGATGGACAGATACCGGTTGTCCGTGAACGAACAGGCTTGATTCGGGATAAGGAGCGAAAGACATTAAAGGATGCAGATATGGAGCTGGCACCGGATTCCATGGAGAATCTGCAAATCCAACAGTATTATTTTTATTCACAGGTTACAAAGGCAGGAGAAAAAATATTTTTCAGTTATTCAAAGGAGGATAAGAAAAAGACAGAAAAGAAACCATCCTTTTACTGGAATAAAATGTTATCCGTTTTACCGGAAACAAAAATAAAAAATATTGATGAAGAATTAAATAAAATGTTACCGGCAACCGGACGGGAGACAGTGGATATGCTGGCACAGAAAATGATGGAAGAAGATATGGAGGATGGCTCACTGTACAAAATTGTCCGTAGTCAATATAAGACGGAATTTGACCGGATTATAGAGGGATATCTGTATCAAAATCAGTCCGGAACACTGCATAAGAGTATTGTTCACGAACTGTATGGTGATACCATGACAAATAGTGTATCCAAACTGGAAACATTTTCGGCATGCTGCTATCAGTTCTTCCTGAAGTATGGTTTGAAGATTAAAAAACGGGATGAGTATAAGGTAGAAAGCAGTAATTTGGGAACTATTTTACATGGAGTGATGGAGCAGTTCTTTTTATCTGCAAAGGAGAAGAATATTGATGTGACAACCCTTTCGGATGAACGAAGGGATTCTATAGTGGAAGAATTGACCGTTGCAATGGCCAAGGAAGAGAATGAAACGATATTTGACAGTGGATTCCGAAAAAGACATCAGCTTTCCATGCTTATCCGGGTTGCAAAAAGAAGTGTGGAAAATCTATGTCGGCATTTACAGCAGGGAGACATGAAACCGACTTATTTTGAAAAGGAATTTTCACCGGAAGATAAACTATCATATATATATTTTGCATTGGAACAGGATATGAAGATGCAGTTAAAAGGTATTGTTGACCGTGTTGATATAAAGGAAACGGATGATGCGGTATATTTTAAAGTAATCGATTATAAGTCCGGAGCCAAGGATATTGATTATTTGAAGATATACGAAGGAAAACAGTTACAGCTTGTTGTTTATATGAGCGTAATGAAAGAATTATTGGAACGTCAATATCCGGACAAACAGGTGATTCCAACCGGAATGTATTATTATCATTTGCAGGATTTGATTGTGGATGCTGTCAAAGAAGAGGATGCAGAAAAGAAACGTATGGAAAACAGCAGACTGACCGGACTTGTAAATGAGGATGAAACCTGCCGTATACTGATGGATCATAAGACCGGAAATGTAGTTCCTTTGCGGTACAAAACAGATGGTAGTCTGTATTCGCAGAATAAAGCCTTAGTATCCGGAAATGAGCTGGAGCAGATTTCAACTTTTGTAAAGAAAAAGATGCAGGAAATAGGAAATGAAATTGTTCAGGGAAAAATAGATATGAATCCGGAAAAGGGAGAGGTAACAGGTCCGTGTAATTTTTGTGACTATAAAAACATCTGCCGTTTTGAACCGGGACTGGGAGGCAATCATTACAGTATCCATGCAAATCTTGACCGGGAAGAGGCAAAAGAAAAAGTAACGGCAAAGGAGGATAAACAAAATGAAATGGACAAGTAATCAGGCAAATATCATTCGTGCAAGAAACTGTAATCTGCTTGTCAGTGCAGCTGCGGGCTCCGGTAAAACCGCCGTTTTGGTTGAGCGAATCATACAAATGATCTGTGACAGTGATAGTCCGATTAACATTGATGAGTTATTGGTTGTTACTTTTACAAAGGCAGCGGCAACACAGATGAAAGATAAAATCCGACAGGCAATTGAACAACGGTTGTTGGATTTCCCGGATGATAAACATCTGCAAAAACAGATTTATCTGTTAAATCAGGCTAACATTTTGACTATAGATAGTTTTTGCTTCCAAGTAATTAAAGAGAATTTTCATGTGGTTGGGATTGATCCGTCTATCCGTGTCGGAGAGACCGGTGAAATTGAATTGTTAAAGGCTGATGTGCTAGAGACTGTTATTGAGGAAGCATATGAGAATGATGGCAATTTTGTAATGTTTGCGGACGCATTTGGCGGAGATAAAAATGATGAAACAATCGAAAAATATATTACCAAAATATATGATGTAAGCAGTAGTTTTCCAAGACCGTTTGAATGGACAAAACAGGCACGTAAACAGTTAGAGGTACAATCGGAAGAAGAATTTATGCAGCTTGCTTTTGTAAAAGATTATTTTGCCCAGACAGGAAGCATATTAAAGACAATACGGGAAAAGATTACAGCCGTGCTGGAACTTGCCAGAATGCCGGATGGTCCTGCTTTTATGGAAAAGGCATTGTTATCCGATGTGGAATATGTGGATTCATTAATCAGTGCAGGAAATTATTCCATGTTACACGATGGAACCGAGCATAAGTTTGCCAATATCGGAAGAGGAAAGGCAGGAACTTTTGATCCGGAAATTGCAGAACGGATAAAGGAAACAAGGGAAAATTATAAAAAGGAATTAAAGCAGATATTGAAGCTGTTTGCTCTGCCGTTTGATGTGGTTCTTTCCCAGATACAGGAACAAAAAGGTATGTTACAGGCGGTGCTTTGCATTACAGATAAATTCCGTGAAAAATTTATGGAAGAAAAACGGAAACATAATATATTGGAATTTAGTGATGTGGAACATTTGGCTCTTGATATTTTATGCGAAGGATATGATGAAGAAGGTAACCCGGTTCCGAGCCGTATCGGCGAAGAAATGGCAGACGGATTTTACGAGATTATGATTGATGAATATCAGGATAGTAATTATTTGCAGGAGGCAATTCTTACTTGTGTATCCACTATTTCCAAAGGAAAGAATAATCTGTTTATGGTGGGAGATGTGAAACAGAGTATCTATAGTTTCCGTATGGCAAGACCGGATTTATTTATGGATAAATACAATTCCTATCCGGAGTCTCTCATAACGGATTGTCAGAAGCATTTATTGAAAAATAATTTCAGAAGCCGTGCCAATGTATTACAGGGAACCAACTATATTTTTTTCCAGATAATGGGAAAAGATCTTGGTGGAATTGAATATACGGAAGATGAGGCGCTTGTTCCGTCAAGAGATTATCCGGATTATGAGGCGGATCATGTAGAATTACTGGTGGGTGAAAGCAAAGATTTCAATTTTGAAAAATCGGAAGATGCGACCCGGACAATGGTTGCACAAAAAGATGAGGATCTGGATGAAAATTTAGAGGATATCGGAAGACAGGAATTAGAGGCAACCATGGTTGCTCAACGAATCGAAAAATTATTTGGAAAACCGAATGGAAATGTCTATCAGGTATATGATGAAAAAAACGACCGGATGCGAGATATCGAGTATCGGGATATTGTGATTTTGTTCCGGGCACCATCGGGGTTTTGCAATGTCTTTGAAGAGGTATTATCCGGTTATGGAATACCGGTTCGTGTGCAGAACGAAAAGGGATATCTGGATACGGTGGAAACCCGTCAGATATTAAGCCTGTTAAGAACTTTGGATAACCCATACAATGAGGTGGAACTGGTAGCGGCTCTGCGGGGATATTTTGGACGATTCGGGGAAGAAGATTTGGCAAAGCTGATAATTGAAAAAAGAAAATTAAGTGAAGAACGAAATATTCCGATACCGCTTTATCGGTTTTTAACCTGTATTTCCAATTCAGATAAAGATATTCAGACATTTGTGGATAAAGAACGGGAACTTTGTAAAAAGACACAAAAATTTGTTATGTTTATGGATGAATTGAGGGAAAAACAGGCATTTGTGGGTGTAAGTGAACTTGTGGAAACGATATACTTTCAAACCGGTTATTTTCACTATGTTCAGGCTATGCCACAAGGGGAAGGACGAATTCGAAATCTTGAGTTGTTGCTGGATGAAATACACGGAATGGAAGGCGGTGCATATTGTTCTGTCTTTGATTTTCTGACTTATATAGATAAAATTTTAGTAAAGGAAATAACGCTCGGTGGAGATCCGGGATTGGAAAGCGAAGAAAATGCGGTCCGTATTATGAGTATCCATAAGAGTAAAGGTTTGGAATTTCCGGTGGTGTTTGTATCCGGTATGGGAAAACAATATAATTTGCAGGATACAAAGGTTCCCCTGATTGTTCATTCCGATTATTATATAGGGGCAAAGTATGTAAATACAAGACAAAGACGTGGAAATGACACATTTATGAGACAGTGTTTTTCGGCGTTGATGCGCACGGAAAGTATTTCGGAGGAACTGCGCATTTTATATGTTGCCCTGACCAGAGCAAAGGAAAAACTGATTATGACGGGTGTAACATCGGATATACCGGCATTGATTCATAAATATGCCCCGGTATCCCGGATAAAAAAGGAGAAATTGGGATTTCCGGTTATTAATTCCACAAATGGATATCTGGAACTGGTAATTGCTGCATTTATCAGAAATCGTACTTTTTATGAAGCGGTAGGGCAGATTCCGAAAAGAATGGATGCAAAGAACAAGGAAACCGTTGGTGCGGATTATGAGTTTGCTTTGGAATTAAAACAACCAAAATTTGATCTTGCTGTTTCATTTTATGATTTTCGAAAGCTGACGGTCTATCATATCCAAAAGGGATACGGAGAAGAAGAAAAAAGGATGCAGACATTGGAAGCTTTTCAGAATCTGGAATGTAACTATGAAAAACAGATATGCAAAGATTTACAGTGGGAGTATTCCAATCTATATGAAACCGGACAAAAAACCAAACTTTCGGTTACGGAAATCAAGAGGATTTACGAAGTGGACTACGATTTTTCAAAGGAAATTATTGAGGAGAAAAAAGAGGATTTTCCGTATGTGGCACCGACTCCGCAGTTTTTAAATAAGGAAAGAAAACTGACGGCTGCACAAAGAGGTACTTTGATTCATAAAGCGATGGAATTGTTTGATTTTGCCGGAATAGAAACCAAAGAGGATATAAAAGATTGGATGGAATCCATTGATAAAAAAGAAATATTAGATGGAAGGATACAAGACAATTTAACCATAGACAAAATTTACCAACTACTACAATCCGGTCTTGGAAAACGAATGAAACAGGCGGATCGTAACGGAAAACTACATAAAGAAAAACAGTTTGTAATCGGTATTCCTTCTAACCGTTTAGAAGGCAGTAAAGAACAACCGGGCACACAGAAAATAGTTGTTCAGGGAATTATTGATGCTTATTTTGAAGAAGATGACGGAATCGTTTTACTGGATTATAAAACAGATAAAATAACATCAAAAAAAGAGACAGAGCTGAAAGAAAGATATCGGACACAGTTACAATTGTATAAGGATACATTGGAACAACTCTTAGAAAAACCGGTAAAGGAAACCTATATTTATTCGTTTGCAATCGGAAAAGAAATTCATATGTTTTAGGTTGTTATTTCTATGGAAAAGAGCTATAATGAGCAGGCAAATTATGTATAATAACAATGATTGTTGAGAATATAAAGGAGATATTATGCAAGGCAGAAGTAAAGAAGAAACAAAAGGGATTACGCTATTGGGAAATCAGGGCGTAGCCTATAAAACGGATTATAATCCGGAAGTATTGGAAACCTTTCAGAATAAGCATCCGGAAAATGATTATTTTGTAAAATTTAACTGTCCGGAGTTTACATCTCTTTGCCCTATTACCGGACAACCGGATTTTGCAACGATTTATATTTCATATGTACCGGGAGAACGGATGGTGGAATCCAAATCATTAAAATTATATTTATTCAGTTTTCGCAATCACGGAGATTTTCATGAGGATTGTATGAATATCATTATGAAGGATCTGATTGCATTAATGGATCCGAAATACATTGAGGTATGGGGAAAATTTACACCGCGTGGGGGTATCTCCATTGATCCGTATTGTAATTATGGAAAACCGGGAACCAAATGGAAAGAGGTTGCCTGGAACCGGCTTGCAAATCATGATTTGTATCCGGAAAAAATTGATAATCGATAGTAAAATTAAGAAAAGAGCAGGACAATGACGTATCAGGAATGTGTGGATTATATATTGTCAATTCCTTTGTTTGCACCTAAACTTGGAACAGACAATCTTTTAAAAATATTAGATGTCATGGGACATCCGGAAAACAGTTATCAGATAATTCACGTAGCAGGCACGAATGGGAAAGGGTCTACCTGCTCTTTTTTGGCGTCTATTTTAGAATGTGCAGGATATAAGGTGGGGTTATTTACATCACCGCATTTGGTTAAAATAAATGAACGGATTTCTGTAAATCGCAGAGTGATTTGTGATGATGATTTCCTTTGCTTGTTTGAGGAAACAATGCAATATGTCAATTTGGCAAAAAAGCAGGGAGTTGCACATCCGTCTTTTTTTGAATTTGTTTTTTTGATGGGTGTGTTATATTTTAAAAATCAAAATGTGGACTATGCAATTCTGGAAACCGGAATGGGTGGAAGACTGGATGCTACAAATGTAGTTACACCTGTTTTATGTGTGATTACTTCGGTAGGACTAGACCATGAAAAATTTCTCGGTGATACAATCGAGAAAATTGCAAAAGAAAAAGCCGGTATTATGAAACCGGGTGTTCCGGTGGTTTTTTTTGACCGGAAAGATGAGGCAACACCTGTTATGGAACAGAATGCAGAAAAAACAGGTGCATTTTTGCATTGTGTCGAAAAAAAACAGGGAAATTTATTAAAAATAACAAAAAAAACCATTGATTTTTCATTTGATAGTGGTTATCATAAATATGATATGTTGAGTATCAAAAAAACGGCTCTTTATCAGATAGAGAATGCAATGCTTGCGGTAAGAGCCTACGAATTACTAATTTTGATGACACAATATGGGGAAGCAAAGACTGTTGTCGAGAACAGACTGTCTGCCCCGATTACCAAAAAAGATATAGATTTTATCAGACAGGGTCTTATTCAGATGGTATGGTCCTGTAGAATGGAGGAAGTTGCACATCATATATATGTGGACGGAGCCCATAATGAGGAGGCAATTGAAGCCTTCTGCAAGAATTTAGAAATTATGTTTCCGATGGAACATAAGATTTTATTATTTGCCGTATCAAAAGACAAAAATTACAAAGCAATGATTGAGAGATTATGCAAGATTACCTTTGATGAGATTATCATAGTAAGATATGAGGGTAGTCGCTCGGCAGAAGTGGATACGGTAAAAGATACTTTTAGACTGTTTTCGAGTAGTAAAATTACTGCTTTTGATGATATAAGAACCGGCTTTGTCTATGGGAAAAGCCATGTTGATAACCAGTATTTGTTTTGTGTGGGTTCATTATATCTGGCAGGTGATTTACTAAAATTGGAGTATAGATATGATTAATTTTGATGAAGAGATTAGAAAGTTTCAGCCATGCCTTGAAATGAATCAGGCAGAGGATGCTATATATCATAATGATGTAAAAGATATTACAGATGTGTTAGAGGAGATGCTTGCACAGGTTAAGAATAATAATAAAACAAAATAGGCGGTGAGAAATATGGAGTGTTTGAATTGTGGAGCACCTGTATTACCTGATGGTCATTGTAGTGAATGTGGAATGAACTACAAATTGCTTGCAAAAGCCTATAATACGTCAAATTATTATTATAACTTAGGTTTAGACCGAGCTCGCGTCAGAGATCTTACGGGTGCAATTGATGCATTGAATTTGGCATTAAAATATAATAAGCAAAATATTAATGCCAGAAATTTATTGGGACTGATTTATTATGAAATGGGTGAAATAGTTTTAGGATTAACTCATTGGGTAATCAGTAATAGTTATCTGCCGGATGCAGAGAAAAATATAGCTGCATACTACATAAAAGAAGTACAGGCAGATCCGATTAAATTAGAAGAAGCAAATCAGCTTGCCAAACAGTTTAATCAGGCATTGACTTATGCCAAACAGGGAACAAAGGATTTAGCGTTTATCCAATTACGGAGAATATTATCCAATTATCCACACTTTGTAAAAGGTTATTTATTATTGGCACTTTTATATATGGATAATGGGAATAATGACAAAGCAAAGAAAGCGATTAAGAGAGTTCTTCGTATAGATAAGAATAATACACTGGCTGTAAAATACTTACAGGAAATGGGTGTTGCTCCAAGAGATGTTATTGGAATGAAAGAAAGCAGCGCACGAATTGATGTGAATTCTGCATATTCGGATGAAGATCAATACAAATCGGACCTGGAAACCTTGGTAGAGAAGGGATTCGCTCAATTAGACGATCCGGAGATTGCCAATGAATCCTACAAGGAAGTAAATCATAACAAATTTAATCTTTTATATGTCAGTGTAGGATTGATATTAGGGGTTTTGGTTTTCTGGTTGTTGATTTTACCGACCAAACTAAACTCAACACGTCAGGAAAACAGAGATTTACAGTTATCATACAGTGATGAAATTGCACAAAAGGATGTAACAATCAGTGATTTGGAAAAACAGGTCAGTGATTTACAGGATGAAGCAGATAAATTACAGAAGTCCACACAACAGGATACATCCTCAAAAGATTATCAGGACAGCTTTAATATCATTAAAGAGACAATGCCGAATACAGCATTTGATACGCTTTGTTCACAGGCAGCCACAGCAATTTCGGAAGAACGCTATGAAGATGCAATTGATATGTGTAATACAGCATTAAAGATTCAGGAAGGTGAGGCAGCCTATTATTATCTGGGAAAGGCTTATCTTGGAAATCATGACGAAGAAAAAGCCAAAGCAGCCTTTTTGAGCATTAAAGATAACTATCCTGACAGTGAGCATCTGGATGAAATATCCGGTTATCTGTCAGAGTAGATAGATTTTTACCATGGATAAAATTTAACATTACAAAAGATAAAGACAACAGGTTTTACCTGTTGTCTTTTTTCGTAGGAAGAAAACGAAAAAGAAATTTAGAAAGCGCAGGTAAAATTATGAAACAAAATGAATTATTTAAGGTGAAGAAAGAAACATTGATTATTTCTCTGCCGGAAGAATTGGATCATTACGCAGTGGGCAAGATAAGAGAACAAACAGATGAATTGTTTAACGGCAATCGTATTCGGGATGTGATTTTTGATTATCAACATACATATTTTATGGATAGCTCCGGTATTGGATTGGTAATGGGAAGATACCGGGCAGTTCGGTTCTTAAATGGAAATATTTATATTGTCGGTGTGAATGATAAGATTTCAAGAATTCTTAATATATCCGGTATTTACAGAGTTGCAAAACAATCAAAAAATGTGGAAGATGCATTAAATGAGATTGAAGGAAATTAACTATAGTAAAATTTATCTATGATTAAATTTAAAAGGGAAAGGATATGGACATGAGTAAGACAGTGGAACAAATGACTGTAGAATTTGACAGTTTATCAAAAAATGAGAGCTTTGCAAGAGTTGTGGTGGCTGCTTTTGTTGCCAGATTAAATCCTACGGTTGATGAAATTGCAGATATAAAAACGGCGGTATCGGAGGCAGTTACTAATTCTATCATACATGGATATGAAAATAAAAACGGAAAAATAAAAATTGAAACAGAAATTGATAAGGATCAGGTAACGGTAATCGTGACCGATTATGGGATTGGGATTGCAGACGTAAAAAAGGCAATGGAACCAATGTACACCTCAAAACCGGAGCTGGAACGTTCAGGAATGGGATTTGCATTTATGGAAGCATTTATGGATGAATTAAATGTTGAATCACAAAAAGGGCAGGGAACTGTTATTACAATGAGAAAGGTAATCGGAAAAGAAATCGAATATTAATGGAGGCGTCATGGACAGAACTTTTGAGTTGTTGAAACTTGCAAAAGAAGGAGACCGGGACGCAAAAGATTCATTGGTAAAGGAAAATATGGGACTGGTATGGGCAGTTGCCAGACGATATCAGGGGAGAGGATATGATTTAGAGGATTTGTTTCAGATTGGATGTATTGGTTTGATAAAATGTATTGATAAGTTTGATTTGTCCTATGATGTAAAATTATCAACCTATGCGGTTCCTATGATTTCAGGAGAAATTAAACGTTTTTTACGTGATGACGGAATGATAAAGGTAAGCAGAACCTTGAAAGAAACAGCATATAAGGTATATCGTGCAAGAGAAGAGATTATAAACCGGACAGGTGTTGAGCCGAGATTAGAGGAATTGTCCGATTTATTATCAATTGATATGGAAGAAATTGTAGCTTCTTTAGAAGCGAATGTAGAGGTGGAATCCATTCATAAGACAATCTTTCAAAATGACGGAAATGCCATTTGTCTGGCTGATAAAATTGCCAATGAACGGGACGAAAATGAGGATGCTTTAAATCATTTAATGATTGAACATGTTATGGATACATTATCATTCGAGGAGCAACGGATTATTAAGCTTAGGTATTACGAAAATAAAACGCAGAGTGAAATTGCAAAAATGCTTGGGATCTCCCAGGTGCAAATCAGCAGGATGGAAAAGAAAATACTGCTGAAAATGAGAAGGGAAATCGCATAGTGTCAGATGAATATTTTCATCAGGTAGTAAATAATACCAAGCACCCAGCTTGTAAATATTCCGTATAAAATAACGGGACCGGCAATCGTAAATAACTTTACACCAATACCAAATACCTGTCCCTCTTTTTGATATTCAATGGCCGGTGATGCGACAGAGTTGGCAAAGCCGGTTATTGGAACTAAGGCTCCTGCGCCGCCAAGACGTGCAATATGGTTATACAAATTGAATCCGGTTAAAATTACACTGATTAATATCAGACAGATGGATTCCGCGCTTGCGGCATCTGTTTCGTTAAGATTAAACGTTGCACCGGCAAAATGAAAAATAATTTCTCCGAGCAGGCAGATGGAACCGCCAATCCAGAAGGCATTCAAACAGTTCTTCCAGATGTTATAGGTTGGTGTGATTTTTTCAATATATTCATTATATTCCTGATTTGTTATTGTCTGTTTCATAAATTCTACTCCTTATATAATGGTCTGTATAATTAAGAATAATCCTTTTCCCAATGCAAGGGAAAGTATGGCATAGTCAATATTTCTTGCGATATGTGTTTTTTTGGCAAAAACCGGAAAAACATTTAATATTTCGGATAATCCTCCGATGAGAAATCCGGTATAAATACCACCGAAAATTCCAATAATAATTAAGATAATATAAGAAATGGTTTCCGGCGGAAGTTTGGATACCTCATAACCCGCACTTTTATATGTCAGGAAAAATTGAATAAAGGTAGAATATAGTATTCCCAACATCAGGCAGTTTTCATATAAAAGACACTCCCCCGCAGTTTTCGTTTTTTCAGCAAATTTCGGGAAAATACCAAGCATACTGATAAATGCCACATAGGCAGCGGCGGTTGCAAAACCGGCGCATAAACCACTGAATATTAAACCGGAAAATCTTAAATAAAGCATAACATTGTCCTTTCAAAAATCGCTGTCCATCAACAGAGGGAATGCTTACGAATTGATATCCATATTTTCGTTGCGTCTGCTCATATCCTTGATGATAGCTGTGTTAACATCTCTTTCGTATAAACGCATTTGTACCTCTAACGGAGAAGGATCTTTTGTAAGTTTTCGGCTGCCCCAGTGATTGAAAAATATAATCATACCGATTGTAAGACCAATGGCATAGGTGATGGAAAGACAAAAGGTTCCTTTTTCGGCATCGCCTAAAAATAACATTGACAGGTATGTGAATAACTCTTTTGCACCGACATCCGTGTTATATGCCATGATGGCATAACCGCCACCGAAAAATGCAATCAGACAAAGAAAAACCGTAAAAATCCATTCTTTGATTTTTTCTTTTCGGGATGGCGGGTCGTAGATAGCAATAAAATCCGGTTCGCCCAAATTGACAACATCTACATCAGGGAAATTATCCAAAATCAGCTGAATGATTTTCATGATGGATACGGATAACTGACCTTTGCTTTCGAAGGTATACAGATGCAGACTGCCAATACTGTTTTGCAATTTTTTGTTTTCGGTGTAAATCGTTAATACATCCTTTAACAGTACACGATGATTGGTTACAAGCACGCTTTGTGCTGATTTTATATAGACCGATTCCACTTCAATACCCTCTTTCTGCTTATGATGTAAGTAGTATGTCGGATTTTTCCGATTCTATGCATGGAAGATTGGACATCAAAATATTGAGAAAATAAAACAGATATGATATTATATAAAATTGATTTGCAATAAGGAAAAACAGATAGAATAAAAGCTATTGAGGTACATATATGGGATATCAGAAATTGGTTGAATTGTTAAAGGGGCATAAAGTTTTTTTGCAGACGCATAACTTTCCGGATCCGGACGCGTTAGCTTCTGCATTTGGAATGCAGGTTTTCTTAAAAGCTCACGGAGTGAAAACTACAATATGTTATGCCGGTAAAATTGAAAAAAACAGTACGAAACGAATGATTGATGAATTTGGTATTGAGGCAGTTTATATTGATGACATCAAAGATATGTCAAAAGAGGATTACATTGTTACAATTGATTCACAAAAATATAATTCCAATATTACGGATTTTGTCGGAGATGAAGTGGGATGTATTGACCATCATCCGACAGCAATTCCCTGTGCTTACCAGTACAGTGATATCAGAATCTGTGGAGCCTGTGCATCAATAGTGACCAGTTATTTCATTGAAAGTAATACTTCTTTGGATGTGAATACGGCAACTGCCTTGTTGTATGGTCTGAAGATGGATACAGAATCCTTTAATCGTGGCGTTACCGATTTTGATATTGAAATGTTTGGATATCTTCATAAGATTGCGAATAATCAGAAAATAACCAATATGTACAATAATAATATGGAAATAGAGGATTTGCACGCATATGGTGAGGCAATTCGGACAATTCAGATTTATGAAAATGTAGGTTTTGCAAAAATATCTTTTGATTGTCCGGATGGATTGGTAGCTATGATATCGGATTTTATTCTTGGATTGGATGTGGTTGAATTTTCGGTCGTTTATGCGGCAAGAGATGGAGGGTATAAGTTCTCTGTCCGGAATGAAACCGCACTTTACCATGCGGGAACCGTTACTCAGGAGGCGTTGTCGGGACTTGGTGGCGGTGGCGGTCATTTTTCGATGGCCGGCGGTGTGATTACGAAGGATAAAATGGATCAGTTAGGAAATAATCCGGATTTCTGGATTCGGAAACGTTTTTTGGATGTAATTAAAAAAATGCATGATCAATATGAAAAAAAGCAGTGAGATAAAGGCGGGAGAAAATGGAAAAACAAAGAGTAGTAGTTAAAGTTGGAACATCAACTTTAACCGGAGAAACCGGGGCATTGAATTTCCGTACCATTGATAAATTGGCACAGGTGTTATCGTCCCTAAGAAATGAAGGTCATCAGGTTGTGTTGGTATCGTCCGGTGCCATTGCGGTGGGCGTTAATAAAATGCGGTTGCCGATGAAACCAAAGGATGTATGTATGAAGCAGGCGGCTGCTTCGGTCGGACAGTGTGAAATTATGCATATCTATGATAAATTTTTCGGAGAATACGGAAATATTGTCGGACAGATATTGCTGACAGCTGAGGATATTGCAGTAAAAGAAAAAAGAAGAAATTTAAAAAATACATTTGAGGCATTGTTGGAAAATGGGATGATACCGATTGTAAATGAAAATGATTCGGTCAGCCATGCGGAGATTGAGTCAGAGAAAAAAGTATTCGGTGATAACGATATGCTTTCAGCGATTGTTGCAAATTTATGTGAGGCAAACAGTCTGATTATCTTATCCGATATTGAGGGTTTATATGACAGTAATCCACATGATAATCCGAATGCCAGATTGCTGCATGAAATACCGGAAATTACAGATTCTATTAAGAATCTGGGAAGTGGTTCGGATTCTAACCGGGGAACCGGTGGCATGGTTACAAAACTAGAAGCGGCTGAATTTGCAACTTCACATGGCATGGATATGTATATAGCACATGGATCGGATCCGGAAAATATATATAAAATTATGGAAGGTCAGCTTGTGGGAACAAAATTCTTTAAAAGATTTTCGTTAAATAAAGAAAGTGGTGTTTCATGAAATATACAGTAGTATCTTATTATGATGAATTTCATTGTATTGGTGGAAGCTGTGAAGATTCCTGTTGTGAAAACTGGGAAATTGATTTAGATGATGATTCCGTAAAGAAATATCTTCATCAAAAGGGATGTTTTGGAAAAAGACTGAAAGCAAATATGCGGGTAAAGGAGAAACAGTTTATTTTAAACGGAACCAGATGTCCTTTCCTGAATGAAGAAAATTTATGTGATATTTATATTGAGATGGGTGAAGAAAGTCTATGTGAAACCTGTACCAATTTTCCGAGACATATAGAAGAATTTGACGATTTAAAGGAAGTCAGTCTTACCATGTCCTGTCCGGAAGCAAGCAGGATTATGCTTGCAAAGGATGAAAAAATGGAATTTGTTACGAAGGACGGGTGTGATGAAGATTACGGTTTAAAGGTAATTAATCCCAAAAAATCCCGGCTGTTTTTCGGAAAAAAGAATGTAAATAAATTAGACCAGGCATTGTTTGAGATTCTTGAAAAAGCAAGAAAGATTTTGTTTGATGTATTGCAAAACAGACAGTTATCCGTTGAGAAACGTGCAGTTATTGTTTTGCTGTATGGTGAACAGATGCAAAACCTTTTCAATCAAAAGGATTATACCGGATTAAGGGAGTTTGTCGGAAACAATGCATTTGATTTAGAGTATAAAGGTGCGGTATCGGATTTTTTGGAAACCAAAAAATGGCTATATCAGGTACTGAATATGTATGAGGGCTTAGAGGTTATTAAGGATGAATGGAGTAAGTTGTTAGTACAGGGGATGGAATGTGATTATCGGGAAAATGACCGTAAAGAATTTGAACAGTATCTGGGTAATCGTCAGTATGAATTTGAACATATACTTGTTTATTATATGTTTAATTATTTTCTCGGAGCATCTTATGACGGAGATATTTTGACTAAGGTTAAAATGTCTGTGATTTCCTATCTGGTAATCCGGCAGTTGGATATTGCTTATTGGAAACAGAATCAAAAAACATTTACTTATGAGGATCAGGTTTTCATTGCACATGCATATTCAAAGGAAGTAGAACATTCGTATAACAATTTTGAATCCTTGCAGCTGGTATTATCGGCGCATCCTTTGTTGGATGTCGAGCATCTGATATGCGGACTTAAAGTGTTATGAATTCTTGACAAGAGTAATAGAATCAGTTAATATATAGACATATATGGCTATGCCAAAGGCGATGAAGAAGAGAAGTAACATTGATTATCGCTTACAGTGAGTGGGAGACAGTGAAAACCCCATAGAGTGAATGAATGTGAATAACACTTTGGAGCTACAATCTGAACATTTATATTAGTAGGTGCGTCGTAAGTTGTGCGTTAAACAACAAAGGTTTATGAGAGACTGTAAGTACAGTAAATCAGGTGGTACCGCGGACTTATATGGTTCGTCCTGAACAATTATGTTTGGGACGGGCTTTTTTTATTGGAAAGGATTCAGAAGGAAGCCTGTCTTACCGGAATAGATATTCCGGAATTGGAAAAAATAGCAAAAAGGAGAGAAAAGATGAACACAAATAATATGTATCGTAATACAACCTTGGATAAGCTTAGTGAAGCAGATGTCGGAAAGACATATAAGGTTGCAGGCTGGGTGGAAAATATCCGGGATCATGGAGGCGTTTCTTTTATTGATTTAAGAGATATGTATGGTGTGTTACAGGTAGTTATGCGTGACACAACTTTATTGGAAGGAATCAGTAAGGAAGATTGTATTTCAATTGATGGTACAATTGAACATCGTGATGAGGAAACTTATAATCCGAAGATTCCGACCGGAACCATCGAATTAGAGGCACATTCTGTAAATATGCTTGGCAAAGTAAAGCATCAGCTGCCGTTTGAAATCATGACTTCAAAGGAAACCAGAGAAGATGTGCGGTTAAAGTATCGTTATCTGGATATGCGAAATGCAAAAGTAAAAGAAAATATGATTTTCCGTTCAAAGGTAATCAGTTACCTGAGAGAAAAGATGACAGAAATGGGATTTTTGGAAATGCAGACACCGATTCTTTGCGCATCTTCTCCGGAGGGTGCAAGAGATTATATTGTTCCTTCCCGTAAATTTAAAGGAAAGTTTTACGCGTTGCCACAGGCACCACAGCAGTATAAACAGTTATTAATGGTTTCAGGTATTGACAAATATTTCCAGATTGCTCCGTGTTTCAGAGATGAGGATGCAAGAGCAGACAGAAGTCCGGGAGAGTTTTACCAGCTCGACTTTGAAATGGCATTTGCAACTCAGGAAGACGTATTCAAGGTAGGAGAAGAAGTTTTAGAAGCAACCTTTGAAAAGTTTGCACCGAAAGATGCAGCCATTACCAAGGCACCGTTTCCAATTATCAGTTATAAAGAAGCAATGTTAAAGTACGGTACAGATAAGCCGGATTTAAGAAATCCATTGGTAATTATTGATTTATCGGATTTCTTTAATCGTTGTACTTTCAAGCCATTCCAGAATACAACGGTTCGTGCAATTAATGTTCATGCGAAGCTTTCAAAAGGTCAGCATGAGAAATTATTAAAATATGCACAGTCAATTGGCATGGGTGGACTTGGATATTTAGAGGTATTAGAAGATGGAAGCTACAAGGGCCCGATTGATAAGTTTATTCCGGATGATATGAAAACAGAAATTAAGGATTTGGCAGGTTTAACACCGGGAGATACTATTTTCTTTATTGCAGATAAGGAAAGTTATGCGGCAAATTATGCGGGACAGTTGCGTACAGAACTTGCAAATCGTCTTGATTTATTGGAAAAGAATGCATATCGTTTCTGTTATATTAATGATTTTCCGATGTTTGAATATGATGAACAGGAAAAGAAGATTATATTTACACATAATCCATTTTCAATGCCACAGGGCGGATTGGAAGCATTGAATGAAAAGAATCCGACAGAGATTTTGGCATATCAGTATGATATTGTTTGTAACGGTATTGAATTATCTTCCGGGGCAGTGCGTAACCATAATTTAGATATCATGGTAAAGGCATTTGAGATTGCCGGTTATACGGAAGATGATTTGAAAGAAAAATTCGGAGCATTATATAATGCGTTCCAGTTTGGTGCACCGCCGCATGCAGGTATGGCTCCGGGTGTGGATCGAATGATTATGTTGTTACGTGATGAGGAAAATATCCGCGAAGTCATTCCGTTCCCGATGAACGGTAATGCGCAGGATTTGATGTGTGGAGCACCTTCGGAAGTAACAGAACAACAGCTTCGGGAAGTTCATATTAAGGTAAGACAGTAGATAGTAAAAAGCATTCCTGTTTCGTAAAAGGGGAATGCTTTTTTATTTGGATATAGAAAAGACTTGCGGGATAAGGTAAACCTATTGTATAACAAAAGAAAAAGAAATTGGAAAGTAGGAGATTGTATATGAAGAATTCATCTATCACAGTAGTTGGACATAAAAATCCGGATACCGATTCGATATGTTCTGCAATTGCATATGCAGATTTGAAAAATCAGATTGATGATAATCAATATATTCCTAAAAGAGCCGGAAAAATCAATAATGAAACGGCATTTGTATTAAATTATTTTAAAGCAGATATTCCGGAATTGGTGGAGGATGTCAATACGCAGGTAATGGATATTGAATATCGTAAAACACCGGGGGTGAATAAAAATATTTCCATAAAAGCAGCATGGAAGATGATGCGTGAATTGGATGTTGTAACGCTTCCGATTGTGACTTCTCATAATCATTTGCAGGGAATTATTACAATCAATGATATCGCAAAATCATATATGGATGATTTCGACAGTGATGTTATTGCAAAGGCAAAAACATCTTATGCAAATTTGATTGAAGTGTTAGAGGGAAATCTGGTTGCAGGAGATATAAAGGATAAGATTAGCAGAGGACGCGTCATGATAGGTGCCGCAAATCCGCATATGATAGAAAATGTTATCTGTAAAGATGATATTATGATTGTGGGAGATCGTGTGGATACTCAGATTTGCGGTATTGAATTAGGAGTCCAATGCCTGATTATCTGTTTGGATGCACCGGTAAATTCATTGGTTTTGCAGTTGGCAAAGGAACGGAGCTGCAGTGTGATTACAACGCCGCTTGATACTTATACGGTAGCAAGACTGGTCAATCAGAGTATTCCGATTCAGTATTTTATGAGAAAAGATCATCTGGTTACATTTGACCTGGATGATACGGTTGATTCGATTAAAGAAATTATGTCAAGGTTAAGACATAGAGATTTTCCAATCGTAGATGATGTCGGAAGATATTATGGAATGGTTTCTCGACGGAATTTGCTGGCATTAAGAAAGAAAAAAGTAATTCTTGTAGACCATAATGAAAAGTCACAGGCAGTTGACGGAATTGAGGATGCTGAAATTTGTGAAATTATAGATCATCACAGACTCGGCTCATTACAGACAATTTCTCCGGTATATTTCAGAAATCAGCCGGTTGGATGTACGGCAACGATTATTTATCAGATGTATCAGGAAAATGATAAGGTGATTTCAAAAAAGATTGCCGGATTATTGTGTGCTGCAATTTTATCGGATACATTGTTATTCCGCTCACCGACTTGTACGCCACTTGATGAAAGTACTGCCAGAAAACTGGCACAAATTGCGGAGGTTGATCTGGAAAGCTTTGCAATGGAAATGTTTGAGGCAGGAAGCAGTCTGCGGGGAAAAACACCGGAAGAGTTATTTAGCCAGGACTATAAGGCATTTCAGGTAAATGATCTTTCAATCGGTGTCAGCCAGATTAGTTCTGTGAACCAAAGGGAACTTGATAAGGTCGCAAAAATGATGCAGGAATATGTTCCGGTACATTTATCTGCAATGGGAATACAGTTATCATATATTATGTTAACCAATATTCATGAGCAAAGTTCAAAACTGCTTGCCTTTGGAACGGATGCATTGCAGCATGCAAAAGAAGCGTTTGGCGTAGAAGCACAGGGGAATGTCTGTGTGCTGCCGGGTGTGGTTTCACGTAAAAAGCAGGTTGTTCCCGCATTGGTTAGTGTTTTACAGGAAAGTATGTAACAGGAAGGATAATAATTTGAACGAATCAGGTACAACAAAGGAAACAAAACATGTAAGAAGACCCCGGTATAAGGGAGCTTATCCAAAACATTTTAATGAAAAATATAAGGAGCATAATCCTGAAAAATATGGTGAGACCGTTGACCGGGTAAAGGCAAAGGGAAGTACACCGGCAGGTATGCATATTTCTATTATGGTGCAGGAGATACTGGATTTTCTTGATATAAAACCGGGACAGACAGGACTTGATGCAACGCTTGGATATGGAGGACATACCAGAAAAATGTTGGAACGCTTAGAAGGAAACGGTCATATCTATGCATTGGATGTTGACCCGATTGAATCGGAAAAAACAAAAAACAGATTGAAACAGGCAGGTTTTGGTGAAGATATTTTGTCTGTTCGCCTGATGAATTTTGCAGATATCGATCAATTAGCGGATGAAGTTGGGAAGTTTGATTTTATTCTGGCAGACCTGGGAGTATCTTCTATGCAGATTGATAATCCGGAAAGAGGATTTTCTTATAAAGAAGACGGGCCTTTGGATCTTCGCTTAAATCCTCAAAAGGGCGTATCCGCAGCCGAGCGTTTAAGAAAATTGTCCGAGGATGAAATCATTGGAATGTTGCAGGAAAATTCCGATGAACCATATGCAGAAGAGATTGCAGCTGCAATTATGAATGAATTCCGTCGGGGAAATTCAATTGAGACAACGAAGCAGTTGGCGAAGATTATTGAAAAGGCAGTCGGTTATAAGGTAGATAAATCAGAGCGCGCAAAGGCGGTCAAAAAATCCTGTGCGAGAGTATTTCAGGCACTGCGGATTGATGTAAACAGTGAATTTGAGGTGCTGGATGCTTTTTTAAATAAGCTGCCATCGGTCTTGAATAAGGGTGGAAAGGTTGCAATTTTGACCTTTCATTCAGGAGAAGACCGTTTGGTGAAAAAGGCATTTAAATGGTATGCCGGAATCGGGGAATACAGTGAGGTGTCAAAGGATGTAATCCGTCCGTCCAAACAGGAATGTATTGACAATCCGAGAGCCCATTCAACAAAAATGCGTTGGGCAGTGAAGTCGTAGGAGAAAGATTTATGCAGAGATTCGTTAATATACTTACAGTTTTTTATATATCAAACATTGTTTTACTGCGGGATATGATACCGATGCATTTTTTGCTTTTTGTCATATTCACCGTTTTGTTTGTACGGCTAAATGTGATGCCCTGCTTTAGAAAGCCGGATATCCATTCCAAAAGGCTTATGATATGTGCCAGCGGAGGTGAATTGCTGTTGATTTTTGCCGGTTCACTGTTTTTCACATTTGTCTTTTCTTTGTATGGATTGTACGGATTTTTCGTTGAGGAAAGGATTACGATTGGGCAGATTTTGCTCCAGATTCTGGTCGCATTCTTAATGGAAGCGATAGTTTTCTGGAATGGTATTATCAGGATTTATCTGACATCGGAGCAGTTGGGAATCCGATATCGGGTAATTGGCATTCTGTTGGGATGGATTTTGCCGGTTAATTTGATTATGCTGGGAAAGATTGTGGCGGTAACGCGCAAAGAAGTTAAAGTTGAAAATGAAAAGATTCTTTTAAATGAAAGCCGGCAGGAACAAAAAATCTGCGCAACAAAATATCCAATCTTACTTGTACATGGTGTTTTTTTCAGAGATTTCCGCTATTTAAATTACTGGGGAAGAATACCGAAGGAATTAGAGAAAAACGGTGCTGTTCTTTTTTATGGAAATCAACAGTCTGCGGATTCAGTTGAAAATTGCGGTAGGGAGCTTGCGAAACGAATCCTGTCAATCTGTGAGGAATGTCATTGTGATAAGGTAAATATCATTGCTCATTCAAAGGGAGGTCTGGATAGCCGCTATGCACTTTCGCTGGAAGGAATCGCTTCCCATGTTGCTTCCCTTACGACGATTAATACACCGCACCGGGGATGTGAATTTGCAGATTATCTGTTATCGAAAATCCCGGAAAAACAAAAAAGTGCAATTGCAACAGCATACAATAAGACTTTGAAAAAAATCGGAGATCCGAATCCGGATTTTTTAAAGGCGGTTGCTGATTTGACCTATGAAAAATGTAATGCACGGAATGAAGTGATTACGGATGCGGATGGTGTATATTATCAAAGTGTCGGTTCCAAATTAAGCCATGCATATGGTGGACGTTTTCCGTTGAATCTGTCATATCTTTTGGTCGATTATTTTGACGGACCCAATGATGGACTTGTGGGAGAAAAATCGTGCAGATGGGGAAATGAGTTTGAATTTTTAAGTACGGATGGTAAGCGTGGAATTTCTCATGGAGATATGATTGACTTAAACAGAGAGAATTTAGACGGTTTTGATGTGAGAGAGTTTTATGTTCGTCTGGTTGCAAAATTAAAGCAAAACGGCTTTTGATTGTATAGAAAAAAGAACATAAGAATTGGCACTTTTTTGGAAAAAACACTTGTGAAAAAATCAGAAACTTCTATAATGAGAGTAGATTGTATACAAAGATAAATGGAGGAGAGAAAAATGTTTGGTTTTGGACAGTTGATTGATGTATTAAAGAAAAATCCAAAGACAATTGTATTTACAGAAGGAACAGATTCGCGTATTTTAGAAGCATCTTCCCGTTTGTTGGCCAGTAATTTTCTTCACCCGGTTTTAGTGGGGAATCCGGATGAAATCTATGCAGAGGCAGAAGAGAGTGGTTTTAACATTCGTGGAGCACAGATTCTTGATCCGATGAATTTTGAAGATATGGATAAGATGATAGATGAGTTTTGCGAATTAAGAAAGAGCAAGGGTGTAACAAAGGAACAGGCTAAGGAATATCTAAGTCAGAACAATTATTTCGGTACAATGCTGGTTAAGATGGGATATGCGGATGCGTTGCTTGGCGGAGCAACTTATTCTACAGCAGATACGGTTCGTCCTGCGTTGCAGTTGATTAAGACCAAACCGGGCAATAACATTGTTTCATCCTGCTTTATTTTAGTTCGTCCTGCGGTAACAGGCGGTAATGAGGTATTGGCAATGGGCGATTGCGGTATTGTCATTAAACCGACTGAGGATGAACTGGTGGAGATTGCAGAGGAGACCATTCGATGCGCCAGAGTCTTTGGTGTAGATCCAAAGGTTGCATTTTTAAGTTATTCTACCTTTGGTTCCGGTTCCGGTGAGGATGTAGATCGTATGCGGAATGCTGCAAGAAAGACAAAGGAACGCAATCCGGAAATTCCGATTGATGGAGAATTACAGTTTGATGCTGCGGTTTCACCGAAGGTTGCACTGAAAAAGGCTCCAGAATCAGAGGTTGCGGGTTGTGCCAATACTTTTATTTTCCCGGATATAAATGCCGGTAATATCGGATATAAGATTGCTCAGAGAATGGGTAATTTTGAAGCCTATGGTCCGATTTTGTTAGGACTGAATTCGCCGATTAATGATTTATCAAGAGGATGTACGGCAACAGAAGTATATTCCATGGCTATTATTACAGCCGCTTTATCATAGAATACATAACAAAACAGATTATGAAAAGCTAGGAATGCACATTCTTAGCTTTTTATGGTCTTACAGGGAGGGGATTATATGACGGAATTAAAGTGTCCGCATTGCGGACAGGCATTTACGGTAGATGATACGGAACTAAGTTTTTTGGTTCAGCAAATCCGGGATAAGGAATTTGAAAAGGATGTATCTGCAAGGGTGACTGAATTTGAACACCATATGCAGGAAAAACACAATTTAGAGCTTGCAGCAAAAGAAAATGAAATTCGTATGAAGACGGAGCAGTCACAGGCGAAAGAAACGGAGAAATTAAAACAACAGTTGAATGATTTGCTGTTGGAAAATAAAAAATTACAGGTAGAAATCGAAGGAAATGAAAATAAGACAAAGCTGGAAATTTTAGAAGCTGTAAAAAAGGTAGAGGATGAAAAGCGTCAGATAGAAAATAATCTGCTGATGGAGAGGGAAAAACACAACGCCATTCTTGAGGAAAAGGATGCACAGATTGATTTTTACAAAGATTTAAAAACCAAAATGTCAACCAAGATGGTAGGAGAGACCCTGGAGCAGCATTGTGAGATTCAGTTTAACCAATTGCGTGCCACAGCATTTCGAAACGCACAATTCGGAAAGGATAATGATGTAAGAACCGGTAGCAAAGGGGATTATATCTACCGTGAGTACGATGAGAACGGAACGGAAATCATTTCCATTATGTTTGAAATGAAAAATGAGATGGATACAACGGCGACCAAACATAAGAATGCGGATTTCTTTAAGGAGTTAGATAAGGATCGGTTAGAAAAGAAATGTGAATATGCAGTACTTGTTACATTGCTTGAAGCTGACAGTGAACTTTATAATGCGGGTATTGTAGATGTTTCATATGAGTATGACAAAATGTATGTTGTCAGACCGCAGTGCTTTATCCCGATTATCACGTTGCTTCGGAATGCTGCTATGAATGCACTTTCCTATAAACAGGAATTGGCAATGGTAAGGAATCAGAATATTGACATATCGACATTTGAGGATAGTTTGTTACAGTTTAAAGAAGATTTTGGAAGAAATTACGGAATTGCACATAAGCATTTTGAGAAAGCGATAGAAGAAATTGATCGTACGATTTCACATTTGGAAAAGGTGAAAAAGGAGTTGCTTGGATCGGATAACCAGTTGCGGATAGCAAATAATAAAGTAGAAGATGTATCGATAAAGAAATTGACAAAAAATAATCCGACAATGCAGGAAAAATTTTCAGAATTGAAAAAATAAAAAATACCTATGGCAAAAATCTGCCATGGGTATTGTATTTTACAGGTTAGGTATTGAATTTTTGATTGCCTCAAAACTTTCCCTGCTTAAAATATGTTCAATTTTACAGGCATCAGCGGATGCAATGGATTCTTCCACACCGAGGCTGATTAACCATTTGGTAAACCATTTGTGACGTTCGTATACGTTCTCGGCAATTGTTTTTCCGGAATCTGTTAAATATATATATCCTTGTGGTGTTACCGTGATATGATTTTTCTCTCTAAGGTTTTTCATGGCAACACTGACGCTGGATTTTTTGTAACCGAGTTCAGTGGCAATGTCTACAGAACGAACAACCGGTAATTGTTTACTTAATATAAGTATTGTCTCTAAATAATCCTCTGCGGATTCATTTGGTGCCCCCATTTCTTTCCTCCCGTTAAAAAATATATATGTTAACTATAACATAAAAATAAAAGAATAACCACTTTTATTTTTAAACAGATTATGGTCCTATATGCATGATGCAATTAAGATAAGGGGTGACATTCTTTATTGTTTGATGGAAAAGAATGTCACCCCTTATTTTTTTTCAAAAGTTGTTGACAACGGATATTCGTTAGTCTATACTAACGAATGGAAAGAATGACACTGTATTTAAAGGAGGAATCACCTTGACATTAGATGAAGCAGAATTGGGAACAGAGTATATTATTAAGGATATTGTTACAGATGATGAGGAAATGAAGTCATTCTTGTTCTCATTAGGTTGCTATAGTGGAGAACCGGTGACTGTGGTTACAAGAAAAAGACACAATCTCGTATTATCGATTAAAGATGCAAGATACAATATTGATAGTGAATTAGCAAAAGTAATTGCAATCTAAAAGGCATTTAAAAAATGTCTTTTTCAATGTCAAAAGGTTAGCGTTTTCTAACGAAAAGTGCATATAACAAACCATAATGTAATATGGTTTGTATATAATATAAAATAAGATGGAGGAAGAATTATGAGAATTGCATTAACGGGTAATCCGAATAGTGGAAAGACCACAATGTACAATGCGTTAACAGGCCGTAATGAAAAAATCGGTAACTGGGCTGGTGTAACAGTAGATAAGAAAGAAAGCCCAATCAAAAAAGCATATTATTCAGGAGAAAAGGAACTGATTGCAGTCGATCTTCCGGGTGCGTATTCTATGTCACCGTTTACTTCAGAAGAAAGTATTACAAGTGGATATGTAAAACATGAACATCCGGATGCAATTATTAATATTGTGGATGCAACCAATTTAAGTAGAAGTTTGTTTTTTACAACACAGCTTCTTGAATTAGGAATTCCGGTAGTAGTTGCCTTGAATAAGAGCGATATAAATGAAAAGAATGCAACAAAGATTGATGAAGAAAAACTGGCATCTATGTTAGGTTGTCCGGTTATCAAAACAGTTTCCACATCGGATCAGGGATTAAAGGCAGTTGTAGATGCAGCAGCTCAGTTAGAAGGTAAAGGTCAGAAAGCACCGTTTGTACAGGGTGATATCGATTTGCTTGATAAGAAAGTTGTAGAAGAAGCTGACCGTAAGCGTTTTGATTTTGTAAAGGGTATTGTAAAGGACGTTGAAGTTCGAAAGGTATTAACAAAGGATAAGAATACAGGAGATAAGATTGATGCAATTTTGACACATCCTGTTTCAGGTCTGATTATCTTTGCGGTAATTATGTTCCTTGTATTCTACATATCACAGTCAACCGTTGGTACATGGTTAGCTGATATTTTGACCGGATGGATTGAAGACTTCCAGGGATTTGTTGGAGATAAGATGTCAGATGCAAATCCGTTATTGTATGCATTGCTTGTTGATGGTATTATTGGTGGTGTAGGTGCCGTAGTTGGATTCCTTCCATTGGTAATGGTTATGTACTTCTTAATTGCATTATTGGAAGATT
Organism: uncultured Lachnospiraceae bacterium; assembly: GCA_934293575.1. Lineage (GTDB taxonomy): Bacteria > Bacillota > Clostridia > Lachnospirales > Lachnospiraceae > CAG-590. Next base: position 238,745 of record CAKQYU010000002.1, read on the forward strand.
GCGGTTATATGTCCCGTGCAACTGTTGTATTAGACCCAATCTTTAAGAGAGTAGGACTTTCAGGAAAGACTGTTATTCCTATGATTATTGGTACCGGTTGTGGTATTCCTGCGATTATGTCATGTCGTACAATTCGTAATGAACGTGAAAGAAGAACATCCGCTATGTTGGCAACATTTATGCCATGTGGTGCAAAGCTTCCTGTTATCGCTTTGTTTGCAGGTGCATTCTTCTCAGATGCAACATGGGTTGGTCCGTTGATGTATTTTGTAGGTATTCTGTTAATTTTATTGGGAGCTTTATTGGTGAAGGCAATTACCGGTATGAAATATAGAAAATCATTCTTTATTATTGAGCTTCCGGAATATAAGGTTCCAAGTATTAAGTTTGCAATTGGTTCTATGTTAGAGAGAGGTAAAGCATATATTATCAAGGCTGGTACAATTATTCTTGTATGTAATACAATCGTACAGATTATGCAGTCATTTGATACAAGCTTCCATGCAATTGAAGAGGGTGCTGAAAATACTTCTATTCTTGCACATGTAGCAACTCCATTTGCAGTATTATTAGTACCTGTAATCGGTATTGCATCATGGCAGTTAGCAGCCGCAGCAATTACGGGATTTATTGCTAAGGAAAATGTTGTAGGTACAATTGCTACCTGTTTTGCAATTACAAACTTTATTGATACAGATGAATTGGAGTTAGTTGGTAGCGGTAATACAGTAGCTGCTATTATGGGAATTACAAAGGTTGCTGCTTTGGCTTACTTGATGTTTAACTTATATACACCTCCTTGCTTTGCTGCATTGGGTGCGTTGAACTCAGAATTACAAAGTGGTAAATGGTTACTTGGTGCAATTTGTTTACAGCTTGCAACCGGATATACAGTCGGATTTTTGGTATATCAGATTGGAACATTGGTTACAACCGGAAGTCTGGGTGCAGGATTTGCAGGCGGTTTGATTGCTGTAATCGTATTTGCGGTAATTATCGCAGCTATCATTATTCGAAACAATCACGAATTTGCGAAGGAGTATCAGCTCGACTAACTGCATCTTGATTTGAGGTGAGTTTATGGCAAATATAATTTGTGGAATTATCATATTGTTATGTGTAGGCGGAGCCGGTTTCTATATTTGGAAAAATAAGAAAAAGGGAGTTAAGTGTATTGGTTGTCCATACGCAAAATCCTGTTCCGGATCTTGTGGAACATCACATAAGTAAGAGAAAAGAGGGGTCTTTTTAAGAAGATCCCTCTTTTTTATCCGGTTATGAATATGCGATGCCGACCGGCATTTTGCCTAATCGATTAGCATCCGCAGCCGCAACCAGAGTTATTGTTGTTTCCGCAGCCGCAAAGGAGAAGCAAGATAATGATGATACAGCAACAGTTGCCGCCACCAAATCCATCATTTCCACCAAAGAAACCATTTCCGCAACCATTGTCGTTGCCACAGCAGCTACATAAAATGATCAAGAGAATGATCCATGTACAACAGTTACCTCCACCAAAGCCGCATCCACAGCCGCTTGTTGCTGATAAATCGCCCATAAGGAATTCCTCCAATTATCTTTACATTGATAGTATATTCAAAGGGAAAAAATGTGTTACCCACGAAAAAAAGAAAACTGCCAAAGTATTGTTTTATGCATACATTGAATAATAAACGGTATAAAATTTGAATAAAGTCAGTGTAGAACTTTCAATGGCGATTGAAACACCTGTTGCCATTCGTGAAGAGAGTCTGGATTTAAATGTAGGATATGATGAAAAGTTGCAGGAATGGGAACTGATTCTTCGTTATACGGGAAATCTTGATGATATAAGAGAAGAATTAAATATTGAAATTGAAGAGCTGCTTGGAGGGTATGGAATTACCAATATCACAGAAAATAAAATTCCGCTTCTGATACAGTATCCTCAGATTGATTATATTGAAAAACCAAAAAGTCTTTTCTTACAGGAAATGGAAGGAATCCAAAGTTCTTGTGTGACGCGTCTGCGCCTGCCGGAATATAATCTGACGGGAACCAATGTGATCGTGGCATGTATTGATTCCGGCGTGGATGTTTTTCATCCGGATTTTCGAAAAGCGGACGGAAGTACCAGAATTTTATATTTATGGGATCAGACAATTGAGGGAAAACCGCCACAAGGGTATCATATAGGAACGGAATATACGGAGGAGGAGATTAATCAATACCTGTTTGACGGAATGAATTTCCCTTCCTATGATACAAGCGGTCATGGAACCGCGGTGCTTGGCGTAATGGCGGCGAATGGAAATGCATCCAATCAGACCATTGAGGGAATGGCACCGGAAGCGGATATTATCGTGGTGAAATTATCAAATGCCAGTCAGATGGGTTTCCCTAGGACAACACAATTGATGTTGGGCGTGGATTATTCTGTGAAAAAAGCAATTGCATTACAAAAACCGATAGTGGTTAATATCAGCTTTGGAAATAATTATGGAGATCATTTGGGCGGTTCGATTGTGGAACGGTATTTTGATGCAGTGACACGTCTGTATCAGTTAAATATCGTTGCCGGAAGCGGAAATGAGGGATTAAGCGCAAGACATGTATCCGGTGTATTAGAGGTAAGACCTTATGTATATCAGGAGGAAATAAAGGAATTTGTGGTAGAACGTTATCTGGTATCATTTAATATGCAGATATGGAAGGAATATGGAGACGAATTTGATCTGTATATGGAATTGCCGGCCGGACAGAGGATAGGACCTTTTTCTTCCTATAGTGCGATACAAAATTATATTGTTGGAACCAACAGGATTTCTGTATATTATGGTTCGCCCACACCATATAACCGCAGGCAGGAAATATATGTTTCCGTTACTTCTTCTACAGATTATGTTTCCGAGGGGATATGGAAACTGATACTGGTTCCCAAAACGATAATAGATGGAAGGTATAATGTCTGGTTGCCGATGGCTGGAAGTACTACGGCAGATATCTATTTTTTGCAGCCTAGTCTCAGTAATACGATTGTCATACCGGCTACAGCCACAGGATTGATTACGGTGTCGGCATATGATTCCCGGAATGGAACCTATGCGGCATTTTCCGGAAGGGGTTCACAGTTTTATACCGGGATGGAAAAACCGGATTTGTGTGCCCCCGGAGTTAATATCAACACCTGTGCGGTAGGAGGCGGTTACACGGTTGTAACCGGAACTTCATTTGCGTCTCCCTTTGTTGCCGGCGCCTGTGCATTATTGATGGAATATGGAATTGTAAACGGAAATGACCCCTATTTATATGGAGAACGAATGCGGGCAGTTTTAAGACAGAGTGCAATACCGCTTCCGTTTCAGCAGCAGATACCGGATGAATTGGCCGGTTTTGGAAGACTGTGTGTTGGGAATGCAATATAAGAAGGGAATATGCTATAATAGGAAAAAATGTGCAGCATGAAAGGAATGAACGGTTTGAAACAGGAAGAGAAATTAAATATTATTGCATACATTTATACGGACTTTCCGGAAAAATTCGGTATTCCCAGACAAAGTGGATTGGTAAAAGGTACACAGGGAAGGATTGTGTTTGAACCATCTTATCGGAGTATGGATGCGGTAAAGGGTTTGGACGGATTTGATTATATCTGGTTGTTATGGAGATTTGAGATTGAAAAAAGAGAACAATGGCATGCTACGGTAAAACCTCCGAGACTTGGTGGCAATGAAACCATGGGTGTATTTGCAACGAGATCTCCTTTTCGTCCCAATCCGATTGGATTGTCCAGTGTGCGGTTGGAAAAAATAGAAGAAACGAAGGATGGACCGGTGCTTTTGGTTTCCGGTGTGGATTTAAGGAATAAAACACCAATATATGATATAAAGCCATATCTTCCTTATACAGACAGCCATGAGGATGTAAGAGCGGGATTTACCGAGACAATTGCACCTTATGAATTAGAAGTTCAGTTCCCGCAGGATTTATTGGAACGGTTTCAGAAGGAAAAGCGGGAAAGTGTCATGGATATTTTAAGGCAGGATCCACGACCGTCCTATCACGAGGATGCCAACCGTAAATATGGGGTTTCCTATGCGGGGAAAGATATTCATTTTACAGTATGCGGGAATCGGTTACAGGTATTTGATGTGGTTGACATAACACATGATGAAAGGGATTATAAGATAAATATAGAAGAAAATAAATAAAAAGGAAGAAGGTCTGGGGGTCAGACCTTCTTTTATGAGGGGGGGAGAGGATTTCGATACAACTAAGTTGTATCATATGAAAAGCTCTTACAAGATGTAAGTATATAGATAAATTGTGAAAAAAATATGTCTTTTTTGATATCCAATATGTAAAAAGAAATTTCTTTTTTTGTGAAAAAGAACCAAAGCTATGTATATTACAAAACAAAATGGAAATAATACAAGTATTCATTGTAATATTAAGAAAAAGGAAGGGAAACATTATGGAATCAGAGACAGTTGAGTTATTAAAAGAGTGTAATTCCGGTTGCAAAATGGCACGAAACAGCATGGAACAGATTTTGGAATATATCAAGGACCCTAAACAGGCGGATATCATAAATGCATATGAAAGAAAACATCAGGAAATTGAAAACAAAATCAGTGAACTGTTAATGAAAAACGGAGAAATAAAGGAAAGTCCAAGTCTTATGGCATCTGCAATGTCATGGTTTACAACGGAAATGAAGATGTCACTTCATAACAATGGAAAACAGGCGGCAAAAATTATGATGGATGGATGTAATATGGGGATCCAGTCGGTTACGGAATATATCAATAAGAATCAGTCGGCATCAAAGGAAAGTATTCAGCTTGCAAAAGATTTAGTGAAAATAGAGGAAGAATTTATGCAGGAGATGAAGCAGTTTTTATAAGATGAGCGTTTGAGGATTGTCATGTATGGTTACATGGCAATCTTTTCTCTGTAAAAAGAAAATGAATTAATTGTGAAAACCTCTTTTCATGTTGCAAAACATGTGATATAGTACTTAAATATCAGGACATAGTTTTTGAAACTATATTATAAATAAGATTTTACAGCAAGGAGCATATTTATGTCATATCAGATTATCAGCGACAGTTCCTGTGATTTGCCAATAGAAACTGTAAAAGAAAAAAATATTCATGTGGTTCCTTTTTACATATCATTTGATGAAGAGAACTACTTTAAGGAAAATGAAGAGATTGCAGTACATGAATTCTATCAGAAGATGGTAGATAATCCGGATGTTTTTCCGAAGACTTCCCTTCCGTCCATTGAAGATTATGTAGATGCATTTTTACCGTATGCAAAAGAGGGAACCGATATTATCTGTATCTGTATTACAACAAAGTTTAGTGGTTCTTATAATTCGGCAATGACGGCAAAGGATATTATATTAGAAGATTATCCGGATGCCAATATTGCGGTAATTGATGCGACGGTTAATACGGTATTACAGGGTATTTTGGTTTTGGAAGTTGTAAAGATGCGGGATGCCGGTTATAGTTTTGGAGATACAATTGATAATATTAACCGGATTAAGGAAACCGGACGGATTATTTTTACGGTAGGAAATATGGATTATCTGATTCACGGCGGAAGAGTTGGAAAAGTAATGAAGGTTGCCATTAATGCATTGAAGATACGACCTATGATTATTTTAAAGGAAGGTGAGATCTTCCCATTTGGTATAGCAAGAAGTCGTAAAAAATCACTTCAGAAGGTTATTGATAAAACCAAGAGCCACTTTGAGGAAATTGGGGAATCTCCGGATGATTATGAAATTGTAATCGGATACGGATATGATTATGATGAGGCAGTGGAATTTCGGGAAGAAATGCTAAAGTCTTTAAAAACATATTCGAATAAGGATACGATGGATATATTCCAGATCGGTGCCATGATTGGAGTGCATACGGGACCGTATCCGTTAGGAATCGGACTGATAAAAAAATATAACAAATAATAAAAATCCATTGTCAGATTAGGCAATGGATTTTTGTATAATCTGTAAAAAACTGGGAAAAATAAGGAATGTAAGATAATTGTAAAATTGCACAAATTAGGGAAAATGAAGTGTGAAAAATGCAGAAAAAGGCAAAAAAACAAGAAAAAACTTACAAATTGCAATTGAAAATGCTACAATAAAAATAGTTGATAAAGGAAAGTATATTTTAGAAGGAGAGGAGTAACATGTTTAAAATCGGGGAACACATTGTTTATGGAATGAATGGTGTATGTAAAGTGGAAGCAATCGGTAAAATGGATATGGCAGGCGTGGAAAGCGATAAGAATTTTTACACATTGACCCCCTTGTATACACGAGGAAGTAAAGTATATACCCCAGTAGATAATGAAAGAATTGTAATGAGAAAAGTCATTGACAAGAATGAAGTTTGTGAATTGATTGATGAGATGTCAGAGATTGAAGAGATACAGGAAACCAATGACAAAAATCGTGAGCTGGCATATAAGGAAGCAATTAAGTCATGTGATTGCAGAGAATGGATCCGGGTTATTAATACGGTATTGAAGAGAAAAGAAGAAAGACTTTCACAAGGGAAGAAGATGTCCGCTTGTGATGAAAGATATTTAAAGAGTGCGACAGAGAATTTATACGGTGAGTTTGCGGTTAGTCTTAGCATTGATAAAGCTGATGTGCAGGATTTTATACAGCACCGCAGAGTAATGAAAGATATGGCATCTGCTTCGTAAGAATAAGATGTTTATTGGGTGATTGCGAAGGCAATCACCTTTTTATTTTTTGATGAGAGAGTTGTTGTTTTATAGCTATAAGTGAGTTAAAATAGATATAAAAATGGGAGGTAGCGATTATGGAAACAAGCGGAATGAAGGTATATACGACAAAAGAGATGCTGGCGTGGGTCGGAAACTTTGCGGACCGTATGGGGGTTAGTCCGGAAAAGATTAAAATGCTCAATATCTGCGGGAAGAAGAAAAATGTTCTGCCTACAATTGAAACACACAAAAGAGTAATGATTTTTGCGGATGAAAGTCAGCCGGATTTATTTTATGAATTGTGGGAAGGCGGATATGGCGATTATGACATGTGGCTCGGAGTGGGAACCAGTAAAGAGGATGCGGTAAAAACCCGTAAAATCAAAGACTATATGGATCGGAAAATAACACAGCCGACGGTAATTTTTATTATTAATGAGAATACAAGAGAAGCATCCAGATATGGTATCCGGAATGAATATTTTTCAAAGGGCTCCGTAAACTATGTAGGACATGAAATTCGTGCGGTTATTATGAATATGCTTTCGTGTGATGTGGGAGATACTATTTGTATAGTCAGTGGAGAAAGCATCGTAATTGAAGCCGCAATTGAAGCAAGTGAGGGAACGATAATAGCGGTAGAACCGGATGAAAGAGATATGCGCGCTTTGCAGGATAATGTAAGTAAATTTGGCGTTCATAATGTTGAAATCATTTCCAATCTGTCCAAGGAAACAATGGAACAGGTTCCGGTTCCGAGACTTGCATTTATTGTAGCTTCCAAACGGTTAGAGGAGGAGATTCGGGTATTGTTATCTGTGAATCCTCATATGCAGTTTATTGTATATACGTTAGAACTTGATATGTTAGTCAGTATTAAAAATATTTTTGAAAAGTACAATATTCAAAATACGGAAGTGCTTCAGATTGCTGTTTCAAAAAGTGATAAGCGCAGTGTGATGGTTGCACAGCCTTCGCCGTGGATGGTAAGCGGACAGGCATAATCTGAATAATTCTTTTTATATGATACATAATAAAAAGTGTTACCGATATGGTAGCACTTTTTTGTTTTACGTATGATTTGAAAATCATGTTGTGAAGGAGTGAAATGTGTTATGGGTCAGAAAAAAGGAAAGCACAGTCTGGAATTTGAAAATTCCGTTTACATTATGTCGTCGGCATCTATAGTGGGTCCCAAAGAGGGAGAAGGTCCCTTAAAGGATAGCTTTGATGAGATATATGAAGATGCAACATTTGGAATGGATACGTGGGAAGAGGGCGAAAGCGAAATGGTCAAGAAAACCATTTTATGTGCATTGCGGAAGGCACGACTGAAAACCGCAGATATTCATTATCTGTTTTCGGGCGATTTGTTGGGGCAGCTGATTGCAACAACCTTTGGCGTGAAGGATTTGGAAATTCCACTGTTTGGTTTGTATGGAGCCTGTTCTACAATGGGAGAGGCATTGTCGTTGGGTGCAATGACCGTCAATGCAGGATATGCGGATACGGTTATTGCGGCAGCTTCCAGTCATTTCGGCAGTGCGGAAAAGCAGTTTCGTTTTCCGTTGGAATATGGAAATCAAAGACCTATGGCATCAACCTGGACCGTAACCGGCTGTGGGGCGTTTGTATTGTCAAATCAGTATGGGGATGTACAGATTACAGGAATTACGACAGGGACAGTGGTGGATTATGGTGTTAAGGATTCTATGAATATGGGGGCGTGTATGGCTCCGGCTGCGGCAAGTGTAATCTATCAGCACCTGGTTGACTTTGGAAGAAAGCCGGAAGATTATGATGCCATTATTACCGGTGATCTTGGAAAAGTGGGAAGCGAGATATTATGTAAACTCCTCTATGACCAGGGATATGATATTTTTAATATACATCGGGATTGTGGAATGGAAATATATGATGATGAAAATCAGGATACACATTCCGGGGGTTCCGGATGTGGTTGCAGTGCAGTAACTTTGGCAGGAAAATTGATGAATGAATTTCGGGAGGGGAAATTAAAACGTATTTTGTTTGTGCCTACAGGAGCATTATTATCCACGGTCAGTTTCAATGAAGGACAATCGGTACCGGGAATTGCGCATGGTGTAGTGATTGAGAGGAGGGGATAGAAATATGGATTTTGTAAAAGCATTTGTGATTGGTGGATTGATTTGTGTGGCAGCACAAATCTTGATGGAAAAGACGAAGCTGATGCCGGGAAGAATTATGGTAATTTTAGTTTGTACCGGAGCAATACTCGGAGCATTACAGATATATGAACCATTTTTGGAATTTGCGGGAAGCGGAGCTTCTGTTCCTCTTACCGGTTTTGGTTATAATTTGTGGAAGGGTGTGAAAGAGGGGATAGATGAGGATGGATTCCTCGGACTGTTTCGCGGAGGATTTAAAATGGCAGCGGTTGGAACGTCAGCGGCAATTATTTTTTCCTATCTGGCGTCCTTTATCTTTCAACCGAAGATGACCAAATAAAAAAAGCGTTTTGGCAATTGAAAAAACTGCCAAAACGCTTTTCTTTATTGAATTGGAACGAAGGTAACGGTAACCGTATGGTTGCTGCTTAGGTTTGTAAATGTATAGGAAGTAATAGCTCCTTTTGCAACACCGTCAACCGTTACATTTGAAACCTGATATCCATCACCTGCAACAAAAGAAATTGTAACACTTTCCGTTGCATATGCGGAGGTTGGGCCGGATACATAACCTTCTCCTTCCACATTGGATGTGATAGAGTATACGGAATAACTGTCCTGTCCGGTGTTGGCTGTATTTTCTTCAACCGGCCGGGTATGGGTCGGACAGGTATATTCATTGAAATGCTCAGGGAAGATATCACTGTTTTCGCCTTCAATAATGACCTTTCCGTTTTCGTCGGTTGAGAAATGGTAAACGGTTACATCCGGACAATAATCCGTTGCCTTGTAATGTGTTTCGTTACAAATCTTGATTGTCTGATGTATGTCACAGGTTTTTGTTGGCTCCGTTCCTTTTGCGAAATACTCGGAACGGGTGGATGTACATTGTCCTTCTACCGGTAACATTCCGGATGTGGCACAAACCGTAATATGGTCGATGTCACTTGGCATTTCAAAGGTAGCTGAGGTATCCTGCCCCTTTGCGGATACAATCCGGTCCATTATTTTTCTCCAGATTACTTTGTGTGTATTCTGGTTCGTAAAGTTCGTGTTTGAATCATATCCCATCCAGATACTTGCGGTATAAAAAGGTGTGGAACCGCAGAACCAATAGTCATAATTGCTCGAAGTTGTTCCGGTTTTGCCGGCTACCACCATTCCGCAGCTTAATCGTGCCGCAGTACCGGTACCGGAAGTTACTACATCCTGCATGGCATTATTGATTAACCAGGCGGTGGATTCTTTCATAATTTGTTTTGGCTCCGGTGTATTATCGATTAATACATTGCCGTTGTGATCCAATACCTTGGAATAAAAGGTAGGTTTGATATAAGCTCCATGGTTAGCAATGGAAGCATAGGCTCCGGTTAACTCTAAATTGGTTACACCGTCTGTCAGACCACCTAAACACATAGATTCATTGATGTCGCTTTCCGGCATACCGTTAGTTGAAGTATCTCCGTTCTTTAAGGTTGTAATTCCCATATTACATAAGTAATCATAACCGACCTGAGGTGTTACCTCCTGGAAACATTTGACGGTGATGATATTCATGGAATCTTTGATTGCGGTACGGATTGTCTGTTGTCCGCGATAACCGCTGTACCAGTTTTTGATTGGCGTTCCGTTGCTGTAGTTGGTTGCTTCGTCCATGAAGCTTGTTGCCAATGTCATTCCCGCTGTATCAAGGGCAGGAACATAGGTGGATAAAACCTTAAAGGTAGAACCGGGCTGCCGTTTGGAATCGGTTGCACGGTTTAACGTCAGATTGCCGATTTTGTCACCGCGGCCGCCGCAGATTGCTTTGACCTGTCCGGTTGACTGATCCATAATCACAAAAGAGGATTGAGGCTGGATAGTGGTTGAGAAAGATTCGGCAACCTCCTGATATCCGGTTTGTCCCATAATATAATCTTTGTATTCGTCTGCTGCCGCCCGTGCGGTCTCTTCGCTGGAATAAATTAAGTTATACTTACTGTTTTCTGTTTTTTCTTTAAAGTAATTAATTAAATGATTGCTCGAGTAATTATATAATTCTCCAGTTTTTGGATCCGTTAGTGTCAATGCATAATTTAATGCCACATTGGTGTTGCTTGGATAATTATCCGGATTGTTGATTTCTTCGTCACAGATGGACTGGATTTCCTCATCCTGATTGATATAAATACTAAGTCCTCCGGAATAAATGGCGTTAAATGCCTGTGTCTCGGTATATCCCAATTCATTAACCAGCTGATCGGTTAGTGCATTGATAACGGAATCTATATAGTAGGAGTTATAGCTTTTGTTGGAATCCTGTGTTTTGTTAAGGGAAATACGTGCATAGACATCATCTGTCATTGCGGTTTCGTATTCCTGTTTGGTAATCAGTTCCTGTTCTAACATTTTCTGCAATACAATATTTCTTCGCTTCTTGTTGTTGTCCGGATGAAGAACCGGATCAAATTCGGTTGGACTTTGTGTAATGGCGGCAATGACAGCACATTCGGAGAGGGTTAAATCATTTAACGATTCTTTTCCGAAGTATGTTTCCGCGGCGGTCTGCACACCGTTTGCCCCTTCTCCTAAATAGATTGCATTCAGATAAAGTTCCATGATGTCTTTTTTGTCAATCTGTTTTTCCAATTCAATTGCCAGATACTGTTCCTGAATTTTTCGCTCTAACGAATCCATAAAGGTGGTTTCGTTTAATCCGACATTAAAAATCTGATTTTTGATTAACTGCTGCGTGATGGTGGAAGCACCCTCTGAAAAGTTACGGTTTTTGATACCCACCGCAAAAGCACGGACAATTCCTCTCGGATCAATACCGTTATGTTCCCAGAAGCGTTCATCTTCTATGGCAACAAATGCGTTTACCATATCCTCTGGGATGTTGTCATATTCAACATAGACACGGTTGGAATTGGCGGTCGAAAGGGTGGTTAATTTACTGCCGTCCTCTCTGTAAATGGTTGTCTGGAATTCCTCAAGTTTTACACTGTCTTTGATGTCGCTGATATCGGGAGCGCTGTCAAGAATTGCGGAAACCATACCGATACCGGCACCTGCACCCGCTAACAGACCAAAGCCGAATATAACAAGAAAGGTTTTATAAAACAGATATCGAAATTTTCCTTTTGCTTTGGTACGTTTGGATACCAGTTTTTTTTGTTTTTTATTTGTATTATATTTTGAATAATTCATGGATTTCCTCCGTTTAACAAGAATGAAGTATAGATACAACCATTTTAACAAGATATAAGCAATATTTCAATTACGGGTTACATCAAATTATGACCGTAAATAAATGAACTTATACATATTTTTATAGAAATTGCAGAAAGAATCTGTTATGATATGAAGGGGTCAAACGCAAGAAGTTGTGGTTGCCTTTGTTATGTAACACAAGGTATTATGGTAGGAGATGACAGATGGTAAAAGAATACCGTACCATATTTGATATGGGAACAGATGAAATTGTCGAAAAAAAATCCAGATTTATAGGTTATGTTGCACATGTGGAATCGGAAGAGGAAGCGGACGCATTTGTTTTAAGTATAAAGAAAAAACATTATGATGCCAGACATAACTGCTATGCTTATGTAATAGGAGAAAATCAGCAAAAACTGCGTTTTTCGGATGATGGAGAACCGGGCGGAACAGCGGGAAAACCGATTTTGGAGGTGATTACCGGATTGGGACTGGTTGATGTATGTATAGTGGTTACAAGATATTTTGGAGGTACATTACTTGGAACGGGTGGTCTTCTTCGGGCATATACGCAGGCGGCACAAAAATGTGTGGAAGCAACGGAAATTATAAACAAACAATTGGTGATTCCGGTGAATATTGTTACAAATTACAATGATTTGGGAAAAATTCAGTATCTGCTTGGAACAGAAAAAATACCGGTTACAGAAAGTGATTATGGGGAAGAGGTAAAGCTTACGGTGGCGGTTCCGTATGATGATTATGACCGCTTAGAGAAACAATTGATTGAAATAACGGCGGCAAAGGTTACATTGGAAAAAAATGAAGCTGTTTTTGCTGTGGTTAAGCACGCGTACTGATACAGACAGGAGGATAATATGATAGCGAAGTTCAGTGTGAAGAAAGCTTATACCATTATTGTGGGTATTGTGCTGGTGTTGATTTTAGGTGTGGTGGCTTATACGAAGATGACGGTAGATTTGCTGCCCTCAATGGAACTGCCGTATGCAATTATTTTGACCACTTACCCGGGAGCCAGTCCGGAAACAGTTGAAACGGGAGTGACAAAGCCGGTTGAACAGTCGGTTGCTACGATTGACAATGTAAAAGAAATTCAGTCTATGTCGGCAGATAATTATTCTATGGTTATCGTAGAATTTAATTCCGATGCCAACATGGATGCTGCAACAATTGATATGCGGGAAAAATTGGATCAGATTACCGGATATTTTGATGACAGTGTTGGAAATCCGATTATCATGAAATTAAATCCGAATATGATGCCGGTTATGGTTGCAGCGGTTGATATGAAGGATGCCAGCCAGATTGAACTCAGCCATTATGTGGAGGATACATTGAGCCCGGAGATTGAAGGAGTAAGCGGTGTTGCGTCTGTTACTTCAATGGGTATTGTAGAGGAATCGGTACAGGTTATCATCCGGGAAGATAAAGTAAAAGCAGTAAATAAGCAGGTAAAAAAGGCGTTAGATGATAAATTTGAGGAAGCACAGAATGCTTTGGATGATGCACAAAGCCAGATTAACAGTGGAAAGAACCGGTTAAATGCCGGACAAAAAACTGCGGGAGCGGAATTTGCCAAAGCGGAAGTGGAAATCGACAATCAAAAGCTTCAGTTGTTAGACTCAGAGGATAAAATTAATTCGGCTTATGCGGATTTATTGGAAAAAGAAACAGAATTAAACAATGCAAAGGCTTCTTTGGAATCCGCAATTTCCGGACTTACACAGCTAAAGGACGGATATGATAATGCAGTAGCGGGTAAAACGAATTTAGAAAATCTGATGAAGACAGCCGGTGAACAGGAACAGGCTGCCTATGCAGTTCAGATTGCAGCGTTGGAAAGTACAATTGCACAGATGGAACAACAGCTGGCGGCAATGGGCTTAGAAGATGCGGATGGTAATGCGATTACATTTGCAACACTCGGAACATATATTACTTCGTTGAATGCTCAGCTGACAGAGGTAGAAAGCGGTCTGACACAGATTGCTTCCGGTAAAACAACTTTGAATGAAACGATGAATAAAATCTCCGGTGGAAAGAGTGCAATCGATGAAGGCAAAATTGCCTTAAAGACAAAACAGGCAGAAACCCAGAGTCAGATGGATGAGGCAAGAATCCAGTTAGAGCAGGGAGAAAGCGAGTTAGAATCGCAAAAGCAAAACCTTGAAGATGCAAAGGATGCCGCATATGAAGGTGCGGATTTGAATACGATTATTTCTACGGATTTGATTAAGGGTATGCTGACTGCCCAGAACTTTGATTTCCCGGCAGGCTATGTGACAGAGGATGATGTGGATTATCTGGTGCGTGTGGGAAACAAATTCGAAGATGTTGAAGATCTTTCGGATTTTGTATTACTGGATCTTGGTATGGATGGAGTGGATCCGATTAAGCTTTCCGATGTGGCAGATGTCTTTATTGAAGACAATGCAGATTCCATTTATACAAAGGTAAATGGAAAGCCGGGTGTAATTTTATCCATTGCAAAGCAGAATGAATATTCAACAAAAGAAGTTGCGGATAACATCAATAAGAAATTTGACGAGATATCCAAATCCAATAAAGACGTGTCTTTCACATCGTTAATGGATCAGGGAATGTATATTGACTTTGTTGCGGATTCGGTATTACAGAATCTGTTATTGGGAGCAGCGCTGGCAATCCTTATCCTGTTATTTTTCTTAAAGGATATCCGACCGACCGGTATTATTGCCGTATCGATTCCGGTATCCGTTGTATTTGCAATTGTTATGATGTATTTCAGCAATGTTACCCTGAATGTCATTTCATTGTCCGGTCTGGCACTGGGCGTAGGTATGCTGGTGGATAATTCCATTGTCGTAATCGAGAATATTTATCGTTTGCGAAAGGATGGATATCCGGTAAAAGAGGCTGCCATTAAGGGAGCCGGTCAGATGGTTGGAGCAATCACAGCCTCAACTTTGACAACAGTATGTGTCTTTTTGCCAATCGTCTTTACAACGGGTATTACCAAACAGTTATTTACGGATATGGGACTTACCATTGCTTATTCATTGCTGGCAAGTTTGATTGTGGCAGTTACATTTGTACCAATGGTAGCATCAAAAACCTTTGAAAAGATTTCCGAAAAGGACAATAAATGGATAACGGCAGTCAGTAACCGATATGCAGATTTTCTTCCTAAGGTATTGAATCATAAGAAAATTGTGTTTGTGCTTGTACTTGTTTTGTTTGTGGGCAGTACGGCGCTTGCATTGGCAAAAGGATTTTCGTTTATTCCGGAAATGGATTCCACACAGATGACGATGACGCTTACGATGCCGGAGGATACCAAGACGTTAGAGGAAACTGCCAATGTTTCGGATGAAGTGATTGACAGAGTATTGGAGATTGATGATGTGAAGACAGTTGGTGCATTGGTGGGCGGAAGTTCGATGTCAATGCTTGGACTCGGTTCGGATGATTCATTTGATACCGTAAGTTTTTATATTGAATGTAAGGATGATAAAAAACATACCAATAATGAAATTGCAGATATGATATTGGATAAAACTTCGGATTTGGACTGTGATATATCGGTATCGGCTTCGAGTATGGATATGAGCTCGTTGATGGCTTCGGGTGTGTCGGTTCAGATAGAGGGTAAGGATTTGGATACCTTACAGGATTTGGCAGTTAAGCTTGGCAGGAAGCTTGAAAAGGTTGATGGACTTGAGGAAGTCGATAATGGTGTAGAGGATGCAACACCGGAGTACCGGGTTGTTGTAGACAAGGATAAGGCTGCAAAATACGGTTTAACCGTTGCACAGGTATATCAGAAAATTCAGGGTGCATTGGCAGAGGCAAGCTCCGCTACCACATTAAGTACGGACGACAAAGATTATTCCGTATATGTAAAGGATGAGGCGGAAGAAAACTATACCATAGACGATGTAAAGAATCTTACCATTGAAGGAAAAGAAGGCGAAGAATCGGTTGATGTAAAGATAAATAAAATTGCCAAGGTAGAGGATGCTAATGCATTATCGGTTATCAACAGAAAGAATCAGACAAGATATATTACGGTCAGCGGTCAGATTAAGGATGGATATGTGACAACCAATGTATCAAATCAGGTAAAGAAAATTGTGAACAAGATGGATTTGCCGGATGGATATCAGATTGAAATGAACGGTGAAAATGAAACGGTTATGGAATCTATGAAGCAGGTTATGCTGATGATGATATTGGCAATTGCTTTCATGTATCTGATTATGGTTGCCCAGTTCCAGTCGTTGAAGAGTCCGTTTATTATCATGTTTACCCTGCCGCTTGCATTTACCGGTGGATTTGCAGCATTGGTTATGACCGGAAATGATGTAAGTATTATTGCCATGATCGGTATGGTTATGTTAGCCGGTATTATCGTGAATAACGGTATTGTATTTGTGGATTCCGTTAACCAGTTACGGGAAGAAGGAATGGATATCCGAAATGCAATTGTGACAACGGGTCGGCATCGTCTGCGTCCGATTATTATGACAGCTTTGACAACCATTCTCGGTCTGCTTCCGATGGCGGTTGGTTCCGGTATGGGTTCCGATATGGCACAACCAATGGCATTGGTTGTAATAGGCGGTCTGATTTACGGTACGTTACTGACATTAATCGTGGTACCGTGTATATACGAGGCATTTAATCGGAAGAAAAAGAGAGGACAGGCAGAAACAGAAGAAGAACAATAATATATTGGCATTCTGACCTGTTATATGATAATATAAATATGTATGTTTACTTTTTGAAAAAAGGAAAAACGGAAGAAAAAGAGGTATTGACATGAGAATTGGTTTGGATGTAGGGTCAACTACTTTAAAATGTGTAGTGTTAGATGATAAGGATCAGATTGTTTATTCTGATTATCAGAGACATTTTTCTCAGATTACAACAAAAACAGTGGGCATGTTAGATGATATCATGCGTGAATTTCCGGATGAAAAAGAAATGAGTCTTTGTATATCGGGTTCTGCAGGTATGGGTATTGCCGATTCACTGGGGATACCATTTGAACAGGAAGTATATGCAACCAGAGTTGCAGTTAATAAAATAATACCGGGAACAGACGTTGTAATAGAGCTAGGTGGAGAGGACGCCAAAATATTGTTCCTGACAGATGGATTGGAAGTCCGTATGAACGGTTCCTGCGCAGGTGGAACCGGTGCGTTTATAGACCAGATGGCAACTTTGTTGAATATGGAAGCCGGTGCCATGAATGAAGCGGCAAAGCATTATGAGAAAATATATACAATTGCAAGCCGGTGCGGTGTGTTTGCAAAATCCGATGTGCAGCCTTTATTAAATCAGGGCGCACAGAAAAATGATATTGCGGCAAGTATTTTTTATGCGGTTGTTAACCAGACAATTGCAGGTCTTGCACAAGGACGTGAGATTGAAGGAAAGGTTGTATATTTAGGCGGACCGCTTACCTTTTTATCAGAGTTAAGAAAGGCGTTTGACAATACGCTTCATTTAGAGGGAATTGCTCCTGAAAATTCACTTTACTTTGTGGCAATGGGAGCAGCCTTAAAGAAAGACACAAAGACATTTGAACTGACGAAATTAAAAGAAAAGATTGAGGGATATACGGCAAGTGGCGGATATGCCAGCTGTCAGCCTTTGTTTACTTCACAGGAGGAGTTTGATGCATTTTTAGCCCGTCATAAGAAAAATTCGGATCATATAAAGCAGGTTGATACGTTATCCGGTCCGGCATTTTTGGGAATTGATGCAGGTTCCACTACCGTAAAAGCAGTGGTTGTTGATGAAAATTCTAATATTTTATGTTCCAGATATCTGCCAAACGGTGGTAATCCCGTTCCGATTATTAAACAGTTTTTAGAGGATTTGTATCAGCAGTATCCGGATATTCATATTGAATCATCAGCAGTAACCGGATATGGTGAAGAGATGATTATGAATGCATTTGGTGTAGATTTTGGTATTGTTGAAACGGTTGCACATTTTACCGCAGCAAAAAAATTCCAGCCGGATGTAGATTTTATTATCGATATTGGCGGACAGGATATTAAATGTTTCCAGATTCGGAACAATGCAATTGATAATATATTCCTGAATGAAGCATGTTCATCCGGATGCGGTTCCTTTTTACAGACGTTTGCAGGTGCCTTAGGTTATCCGATTGAAGAGTTTGCAACGATGGGATTGTTTGCAGATCGGCCGGTAGATTTAGGTTCACGTTGTACCGTATTTATGAATTCATCCGTAAAACAGGCTCAAAAAGATGGAGCATCAATTGAAAATATATCGGCAGGATTATCCATTTCGGTAGTAAAGAATGCATTATATAAAGTTATCCGCGCATCTTCCGCAAAACAGCTTGGAGAGCACATTGTTGTACAGGGTGGAACGTTCTTGAATAATGCGGTTTTGCGTGCATTTGAACAGGAAATCGGACATGATGTGGTACGTCCTGAAATGGCAGGAATTATGGGTGCATATGGTGCCGCACTCTATGCGATGGAAAACAGTAACGGAAAGAGTACAATCATCGATGAAAGAGATTTACAAAATTTCACACATGAAATAACAATGACAACCTGTAATGGCTGCAATAACCATTGCAAACTGACAATCAATACCTTTGCAAACGGAAGAAGATTTATCAGCGGTAACCGATGTGATAAGCCGACTGCAAAGAAGGTTGAGGGCAATCGTTATGATTTGTATGATTACAAACTGAAATTGTTAGAAGAATACAGAAAGTCCAATATCCCGGCAGATAAGGCAAAGGGAACAATCGGAATTCCGATGGGACTTAATATGTATGAGTTGCTACCGTTCTGGTACACCTTATTTACAAAGCTTGGATATAATGTGGTAACTTCGCCGAATTCAAGCAGAAGCTTGTATTTAAGCGGACAACATACCATTCCTTCGGATACGGTGTGCTTCCCGGCAAAGTTGATGCACGGTCATATTGAAAGTCTGTTAAAAGAAGATGTGGATGCCATTTTCTACCCATGTTTAAGTTACAATATTGATGAAGGATTGGGTGATAATCATTATAATTGTCCGGTTGTTGCTTATTATCCTGAGGTATTGGAAGCAAATGTAAAGGCGTTGAAGGATGTAACCTTTATTTATGATTATCTGGGAATTCACAGAAGAAAAGACTTTACCAAGAAGTTTGCAAAACTGATGGAACATTATTTTGGACCTGTAAAGTTTTCCGAGGTCGCAATGGCATGTAATTATGCATATGAAGAATATGAAAAACACATGCGTCTGGTGCGTATGGAAGGCAAAAAGTATCTTCGTCTGGCAAAGGAAGAAAACAAGCCAATTATTGTACTTGCCGGACGTCCATATCATTTGGACCCGGAAATTAATCATGGAATTAATAAACTGATCTGTGATTTGGGAGCCGCTGTGGTTACGGAGGATTCCGTTTCGGATATGACAGGTCATGTGGATACAAAGGTATTAAATCAGTGGATGTACCATTCAAGAATGTATGCAGCAGCACAATATGTCGGAGAAACAAAAGATCCGAATATGAATCTGGTTCAGTTGGTTTCTTTCGGATGTGGTGTAGATGCGATTACCACGGATGAGGTACGAAGAATTCTAGAGGAAAACGGAAAAATCTATACACAGATTAAAATCGATGAGATTACAAATTTAGGAGCAGTAAAGATTCGTTTGAGAAGTTTATTTGCAGCTACTAAGCAAAAGGGAGGCAGATAAGATGGCAGAAAATAATGATGTTGCAATCAACTTGGACCCGGAAAGGACGGTATCCGCATCTTCCGAACGTGTTATTTTCACAAAGGAGATGAAGAAGGATTATACAATTTTAATACCGGATATGCTGCCGACACATTTTCGATTGTTACGGACGATTTTCACACAGAACGGATATAAGGTAGCTTTGTTAAAAAATACGGGAAGAAGAGTTGTGGATACCGGATTAAAATATGTACATAATGATACCTGTTATCCGGCTTTGCTGGTTATTGGTCAGATGATCAGTGCATTGCAGAGCGGAAAATATGATGTGGATAAGGTGGCATTGATTATTACACAGACAGGAGGAGGATGCAGGGCATCAAATTATATCCATCTGTTGCGTAAGGCATTGATAAAGGCCGGCTTGTCACAGGTTCCTGTTATTTCGTTAAATCTTTCCGGATTAGAGAGTAATCCGGGATTTAAGCTGACAATCGAAATGATTTATCAGGCGTTTATCGGACTGGCATATGGTGATTTGTTCATGCTTTTAAAAAATCAGGTGCGTTCGTATGAAATAAATAAGGGGGATGCGGATGCGGTAATCGATAAATGGTGTAAAATATTATCCAAACAATTCCGTCAGAGGAAAGGATATACACCAAAGGGCGTAGAAAAAAACATGAAGGCAATTGTAGAGGATTTTGCTGCAATTCCGATTTCCGGCGAGAAAAAGACAAGGGTTGGTATTGTAGGAGAGATTTATGTAAAATATTCTTCTATGGCAAATAACAATTTGGAAGAGTTTTTAGTAAGTCAGGACTGTGAAGTAATGGTTCCGGGTGTTATGGGCTTTATGATGTTCAAGATTGATAACCGGATTGAGGATATTAATCTGTATGGTGGTAATCCTGCCAAGAAAAAAGTGTGCCAGGCTTTGATGAAGTATTGCCGTGTTCTGGAAAATGCAATTACCGATGCGGTTACAAAATATAGTGATTTTACACCTCCCGCAAAATATGCACATGTAAAGGAACTGGTAACCGGTGTGGTTGGACTTGGTAATAAAATGGGTGAAGGATGGCTTTTGACAGCAGAGATGCTCGAATTGTCAGAAAACGGATATGGAAATATCATCTGTGCACAGCCGTTTGGCTGCCTGCCAAATCATATTGTGGGAAAAGGAATGATTCGAAAGATTAAAGAAATCTATCCGCAGGCAAATATTGTACCAATTGATTATGATCCCGGTGCAACAAAGGTTAATCAGGAAAATCGAATAAAATTAATGCTCTCGGTGGCAAGAGAGGAACAATAAGAAAGGAAAGAGGTGTTAGTATGGATATTAATAATATTCGGATGCGTAAGAATAATGAGACAGCCATAACGTTGGTTGCATTGCTGACAGCAATTTATATGGTTTTGTCTATTATTGCACGGAAATATGTATTTAGCACAGGCTGGCTGATTGTCCAGATTGTACTCAGTGTGTTGTTGATTGGTGGATGTATTGTAATGTATAAGTTAATGGATGACAGTCCGTTGGTTAAGTTCATTGCCTGTTATTCCTTTGTAGCGGTGGCAGCAATTTCAATATTCAACAACAATGAATCCCATAATATTGTTTCGTTGTGTGTAATCATGATTATCACATTGACGTACTTAGATGAGAGATTCAGTCTTGTGTGCGGTGGATTATGTGAGCTTGTATTGATAGTAAAAACCATTGTAATGTTTGTAAAGGTAGATGCAACAACAGGTGGTGTGTGGTTGTTTTTGGTTGTTTTCTTTGCCGTTATGTCCTATTGCTTGTATATGACAGCATTAAATGTGGTACAGGTTCAGAAAACGGATCAGCAGGAAATTCAATACCATTTAATGTATCAGGAAGAGATTACACAGAACATGGTTGGGGTAGTGGAAAACGGAAATCAGCATATTGAAGCGTTGCAGACAACCTTAGATAGCTTTCATGACGCAACGGATGAGGTTGCAAGAAGTGTGGATGCAATTTCACACGGTGTTACAGAAACTGCATTAAGTATAGAAAATCAGACAGATATGACATCGCAGATACAGGGAATCATTGATCAGTTGATTGATGTGAAAGATCATACCCTGACATCTGCCAATCAGGCAGTTGTGGCAACGGAAACCGGTGGAAAGATTGTTGCCCAGTTAAAAGAAAAATCCGATGATATTGCGGTTGCAAATAAGAGTGTAACGGAGGTTGCATTGGAATTGCAGGAGAAGATAGAATCTGCAGAAGAGATTACACAGTTAATTTATCAGGTATCATCCCAAACTAATTTATTGGCGTTGAATGCATCGATTGAGGCTGCCAGAGCCGGTGAAGCGGGAAGAGGATTTTCGGTTGTTGCAGATGAAATTCGTAAGCTGGCGGATAATACCAAACAATCAATTGATAAAATTACGGAATTATTACAGGGAATTACTCAGTTGTCGAATCAGACAGCCCAGCTTGTAAACAATTCGGTAGAGGCTTCAAACGCACAGGCCCTGTATATTGATGAGGTAACAAATGCATTTGAAAGTATTGCGGGTGTAGTGGAAGAATTACATAGCAATATGACAAGTCTTGACAGCCTAAGTGTGAATTTAAGTGACAGTAATAATGTAATTATTGAAAGCTTGATGAATCAGCAGGCAAGCAGTGAAGAGATGGCAGCAAATGCACAGTCTTCTGCAGAATTGAGCCGCAATAACTTAGACGATTTAACAAATGTAATCGGTGAGTTGGATGAAATTGCCAAGATTATCGGAAGCTTGAAAAATATCGAAGGTATGGAAAATGTTCAGATGTCGGCAAGTCAGCCGGACATACCGGCTCCGGTATTTACACCGGAAGCGGCTATGGAGACACCTTCAATGGAGGAAACCTCAGAGGAAACAGAGGAAGAATTGTCGCTGGAGGAAGAGAATATGGCGGATTCTTCTGAGCCGGAAGATGACGTACCGGAGGAAGAGGAAGCGAAGGAGGAACCGGAGGATGTACCGGGTGGATTTACACCACCGAGTCCGGAAAGCCTGATGAATGAAGAATATGATGATGATTGGGGAGAGAAAATCTAATCTGGAATATCGAAGGATTAAATTCGACAGAATTTAATCCTTTTCTTCTACCTATTCCAAATACATAGGAGGAAATATGTTTCGAGTTTGGGGAAAAATAATGAAAGATAACCGGTTGGTTAAGGATACGGTTGTTGAGATTGCAAACAATGATATGAGCAGGACGAAAAAGACATATGAGGCGTTGGATGAAATGTGCCGTACCTTTGATCTTGCAAGACCGATTTGGTTAGAGACAAACAAAAAAGAGTTTATCCGTCTGGCAAAAACCAGATTTACACAGGACAGCTTTATAGAGACAATTGATTTTGATTATCTGGAGTTTCATGTGATAGAGGAAGATTATGGATGACTGTCACAAAAAGAAAACATTATCGTCACAATTCTGTCACAAACCATTGTTAGTATAAAACCATAAATTGCAAATACAATATGTAACAGATAGAAAGGTGATGTTATTATGGAAGAAAATAATACGCAAAAGGATCAGGGCATTGAGAATATGCCGGAGAAACAAAATTCTGATGCAACAGAGATTTCAAAAGAAGAAGCAGCGCAGATTGTAGAAGCTTCAGCCGAACAAAGTGTTAATATGCAGACGGTACAGAGTATTGAAAATCCGAAAAAGGAAGAATCCGCAGGATATCAATATTATAATTCAGCATCTTTTGTAAATCCGCAACAGACAGTGGAAGATATTCATTCAAAGAAAGATAAGAAGAAACACACTTCAAAGAAGAAGGGGAACGGAATATTAAAGAAAACTTCCAAGTTTATCGGAGCAGCCGCTGCTTTCGGATTGATAGCAGGTTCGGTTATGGTTGGTGTGGATGCCGTTGGCAATAAAGTGTTTGGCAAAAATCAGATTGCATCCACAGAAATCGCAACGGTAGCAACAACATCAAAAGATACAGGATCTTCTTCATCTGCTGAGGTTGCAGATGTTGTGGAAAATGTTATGCCATCAATTGTTTCTGTTACCAATAAGTCTGTACAAACCGTACAGTCATGGTTCCAGTCTTATCAGACAGAAGTTACCGGTGTCGGTTCCGGAATTATTATCGGACAGACAGATGATGAGGTTTTAATTGTAACCAATAATCACGTAATTGATAATGCAAATGAAATTACAATTACATTTGCAGACGATACATCGGTAGCAGCAAGTGTAAAGGGAGTAGATTCTGTATCGGATTTGGCAGTGGTTGCAGTAAAGACAAAGGACATGGATAAAGATACATTGGACAATATCAAAGTAGCAGCACTTGGTTCTTCTGATAATTTGAGAGTCGGTGATTCTGCTATTGCAATCGGTAATGCATTAGGTTATGGTCAGTCCGTAACGGTAGGTTATATCAGTGCATTGGATCGTGAGGTAGAGGCAGAGGATGCATCTACAATTAAGATGTTACAGACGGATGCCGCAATCAATCCGGGTAACAGTGGAGGTGCATTATTGAATGAAAAAGGCGAAGTCATTGGAATTAATTCCGCTAAGTATGTAGACAGTACGGTAGAAGGAATGGGATATGCAATTCCGATTTCAGATGCGATTCCGATTATTAACGATTTGATGAATCAAAAAGTGATTGCAGAAGATGAACAGGGATATTTAGGTATTCAGGGGAATGATATTACAGAAGAGTATGCACAGGGCTTTGGAATGCCGAAGGGTGTATATGTTGTTAAGATTTTAGAGGATTCACCGGCTAGTGATTGTGGATTAAAAGCAGGTGATATTATTACAAGCTTTGCAGGCAGAGATATTTCAAGCATGGAGAATCTGCAAAGTATCTTATCCGGTAAAAAAGCCGGAGAGGAAGTGACCATGGTTATTGAACGTAATAATGAAAAAGGTGAGTACGAAGAGGTTGAGTTAAAGGTAACGCTTGGAGCGAAAAAAGATATGCCGGAAAGTGCAGGCAGCTCATCAAATCAATCAACGCAGCAGTCAACACAGGAGGATTCTCAGTCTAACGATGATGCAACAACAGAACAAAACAGTACAGAGAATCAGAACATTCCAAAAGAATTCAGGGATGAATTGGAACAGTTCTTCCAAAACTAAGACTTTCTTATAGATATATTTATATAAAACTCCTATATGGATTCCTATAATTTATGGAATCTGTATAGGAGTTTTCTTCTGTTTTTGTGAAAATGTATAAATGGAATCAGAAAAAGCTGGATTTTGTGTACAATGTGATATATAATTCTCTATATGTTGTATGGTTTGATGGAATGTCATCAAATTCAAAGGAGAAGATTATGGGAAAACGAATGAATATCGCACTCTGTGTGGGGATGATTGAGAATGCATTTACCAATTCAATAATAGATGGTGCCATGTTAGGCGCAAAGGACATAGATGCCAATTTGTTTATTCTGCCGGTAGGTATTATAGATGCACAGTATGATAATGTCGGTGCGAATTGTTATCGATATCAGTATAATACGTTAACTTCTGTAATTCATGCAAAATCATTTGACGCAGTTGTATTAGAATACGGAACCGTTACTTCTTTTTTAGATGAAGAACAAAAAAGTGAATTTTTACGTCAGTTTGATGGAATTCCGATTATGTTGGTGGCTGGAGAGCGTGAGGGATATTCCAGTGTCTGTGTTGATAATAAAACCGGTTTGGAGGAAGTGATTTCTTATCTGATTGAGGAAAAATCCTGTACCCGGATTGGCTTTGTCAGTGGACCGCCTACAAGTCAGGATGCGAATGAACGATTGGAAGTATTTCGTGATACGGTACGCAAATACAATCTGGATTTATCTGATGACTATGTGGTATATGGGAATTTTTCTGAATTTTCGGAAGGGGTAGTGGAACAGTTGTTGGATGCACATCCCGATATACAGGCAATTGTCTGTGCCAATGACCAGATGGCATGCGGCTGCTATAATGTTTTGAAGGAACATAACAAAAAACCGGGAGTGGATGTTTATGTGACCGGATTTGATAATTCCGCTACAGCCATGATGCTGATGCCTCCGCTTACCAGTGTAAGAGCGGAGACCAAGGAACTTGGGTATATGGCAGTTAAGAAATGTCTGGATCTGGTACGGAAGGAGCAATGTAAAAATCTGGTTCCTACACGTATGGTTGCCAGACAGTCGACCGGAAGTTCCAGTGACATTTCAATAGATCTTTCAAATGAAAAGGGAATCGTTTATGATGCCCGGTATATCAAAAATCTTGCAGATATAACATTTTTAAAATTCTTTAATAATTATTATGAGAGCAATGAAACGAATCACATGAAAGGAATCGTTGAAAATTTCTTTGATTATTATCTGCATCTGGTGGATGATGAGGGAAAATTATGTTTTGATCGGAAACGGTTTTTGGACGAGTGCGAGAAATTTAGTCAGACATATCGGAATGGGTACATTGAATTGGATGATTTTATATCTGTAATTTATATGTTATACCATCACATTAATTATAAAATTGAATCAGAAACAGAGCGATTGGTATTGGTTGAAGCGATTACCGCGATGAATCAGGAAATGATTAGCAATGTGACCAAAAAGCAATTGATTGATGCGGAAAAAACCAAGCTGTTTGAGGTGTCTTTAACCAACATTACAAGGGATATGTTACAAAATGCCGATTCGGAAAGTGCAAAATATGAAACGGTTATCAGTAAGCTTCAATATATGGGTTTTGAATCCAGTTATATTTTTTCATATGGGAGTGGAATTACGCATACCGGTGAGGATACATGGAATCCGGTGGATTATGTTTATGTAAAGGGATATCGTAATCAGGATAAACAGGAATTTTTTACAGGAAAAGAAAAACGATTATCCATTGCAAATTTATTCCGGTCTTCTCTTATGCCGGATGACCGTCCGGTCAGTATGCTTGTGATGCCAATCTTTTCGGGAACGGAACAATTTGGATTGATATTAACGGAATCTGAATTGGATTATTTCCGTTATGCTTCTCAGATTGTGTGTCAGGTTGGTGTTTCCGTTGAAGTTATGGAAATTATAAAAAAACAGAATGCCATCAAGAAAGAATTGGAAAAAGAGCTAAGTAAGATGGCTGAAAATAACAAGATGTTAGATGCCATGAGTCATACCGATGCATTGACCGGAATCTGTAATCGAAGAGGATTTCAGGTGGAAGCAAGTGCAATTCTTAAGAATCCGTCCAATTACGGCAAACGTGCCGTTGCTATATATGCGGATATGGACTGCTTGAAGATTGTAAATGATGAGTTCGGACATGATGAAGGTGATTTTTCGTTAAGGACGATAGCCGATACATTGACGGAGTCATTCCGCAGCTCGGATGTGGTCGCAAGAATGGGTGGTGATGAGTTTGCGGCATTCAGTCTTGCATCTTATGCCCATTTTGAAGATAAAATCAAAAAGAGAATCCAAAGTATTCTGATGGAGAAGAATATCAATGATAAGCCATATTATGTAAATATGAGTATTGGTACTTATGAATTTATTATTGATGAACATTCAGATATTGATGAAATTCTGGGATATGCAGACCGTGCATTATACGAAGAGAAAAAGAATAAAGTAAAAGTCGTCTACAAAAATAAATAATAAAATGGAACGATTTGAAAAAACAGTTCAGATAATGTTAATTGTGAACATTATCTGAACTGTTTTTTTGTTCTATTGACAATTAAAAGTGTTTGGATATAATGAAATAGTTTCCTATGGAAAGTATATAGAAGGAGGCTCGTATGGAAGTGAATGATGAAGAATTGACAAAGGAACTTCTCAGAGTATTGCAAAGGTGTCATCATTGTAAACCGAAGTTTAAGGGGGATGGTGACCTGGCAAATATTGAATTCTTTATGTTGTTGGGACTGGCGGCTTTTATTGAACAAAAAGAGAAAAGCGGTGAGTCCGGTGTAACATTGGGCGAATTTGTGAAAGCAGGAGGAATGTCTTTATCTGCAGCATCCCGGAAAATCAGTATTTTTGAAAAAAAGGGCTATGTGAAAAGAGAGGCTTCAAAAGAAGATCATCGAAAAGTTTATATCCATCTGACCCCGAAGGGATTGGATATCTGTGAGAGGGAAAAACAAAAGAAAAACCATATGTTAAGGGAACTGATTGCCCAAATGGGTGAAACAGATATGAAACAGTTAATCGTATTATCCAATAAGGCGGTTGATATATTGGAAAATATTAATCGTAATACATGATAGGAAGGAGCAGAAAATGTTTAAGGTATTGAAGTATGCAAAACGATTATGGTATGTCGTTGTCTTTATATTCCTGTTATTGTTTGTACAGGTGTATGGAGAACTGACATTACCCGGCTATACGTCGGATATTGTGGATGTCGGTATTCAGAATCAGGGAATTGAATATCCGATTCCGGAACGGATATCAGAGGAAACGATGGAAAATTTAAAGTTGTTTTTATCTGAAAAACAGCAAAAAACGGTTGAGAAACATTATAAGAAGGACGGAAACGAGTTTAAGGTATCCGTCAAAGATTTGGAAACACAGGAATATGAAAAATTAAAGGATGCACTTCTTCCGTCAGAGATGCTTGTATATTTGTTTACATCTGACAGTGAAGA
This sequence comes from uncultured Lachnospiraceae bacterium, assembly GCA_934293575.1. Classification (GTDB taxonomy): domain Bacteria; phylum Bacillota; class Clostridia; order Lachnospirales; family Lachnospiraceae; genus CAG-590. Next base: position 267,219 of record CAKQYU010000002.1, read on the forward strand.
GGCGGTAAAAATGCAGTCTCAGATAAAAGAGGGAATCGTGCAGGCAATGACTGCTCAGCAGGGTGGAAGTTCCGAGCTTGATAATGTGGCTGTATTAGACCTTGTAAAAATGATGCCGGCAGAACAGGTGGCTGCAATGTTAGATAGCTATAAGGATAAAATGGATGATTATCCGGACTATATGGCAGATGCAATGGGTGTGAAGTTTGTTGCAATGGAATATGAAAATCTGGGCATCAATATGCATGATTATCAGATGGATTATTTAAAACATATGGGTATCAAAATGCTTGGCCTTGCTATTTTGATTATGGCAATCAGTATGCTGGTTGGATTCTTGTCTTCTAAACTGGCAGCAAGTGTGGGACGTGATGTAAGAAGTCAGGTGTTTAATAAGGTAATGGGATTTTCCAATGCGGAGATGAACCGGTTTTCAACATCTTCTCTGATTACAAGATGTACGAATGATATTCAGCAGATTCAGATGTTACTGACAATGGTATTCCGTATCGTCTTATTTGCACCGTTAATGGGTATCGGAGCAATTTTTAAGGTGATGCAGACGACCACAAAAATGGTCTGGGTAATTGTACTGGCAGTTGTTCTGATTTTGATGCTTATTATGGTTTTGATGGTTGTGGCTATGCCGAAATTTAAAATCATGCAGAAACTTGTGGATGGATTGAATCTGGTATCCAGGGAAATTTTGACGGGATTGTCTGTTATCCGCGCATTCGGAAGGGAAAAGAACGAGGAAAAACGCTTTGATGAAGCCAGCACCAGATTGATGAAGACGCAGTTATTTACAACCAGAACAATGGCTTTAATGATGCCAACCATGATGTTCATTATGAACGGTGTCAGCATTCTGATTATATGGAGCGGTGCACACAATATTGATACCGGTGCCATACAGGTTGGTGATATGATAGCGTTTATCACATATGCGATGCATATTGTAATCAGCTTTTTGATGATTTCCATGGTATCCATTATGATGCCAAGAGCAGCGGTTGCAGCGGACCGTATTGAAGAAGTATTGAATTCAAAAACATTGATTGTCGATAAGGAAGAGACAAAAACATTGCCGGAGAATGCACAGGGAAATGTAGAATTTAAGGATGTGTCTTTTGGATATCCGAATGCAAAGGAGGATGCATTAAAGCATATCAGTTTTACCGCAAAAGCCGGCGAGACAACAGCGATTATAGGAAGTACCGGATGTGGAAAATCAACACTGGTGCATTTGATTCCGCGTTTGTTTGATGTCACAGATGGCGAGGTTTTAATCGATGGTGTGGATGTAAGGGATATGAAGATGAAGGAACTGCGTAAAATGATAGGTTTTGTTCCTCAAAAAGGTGTTCTGTTTTCCGGAACAATCGCATCGAATATCCGGTTTGGTAATGTGAAGGCAGAGGATGAATTGGTAAAGGAAGCTGCTACGATTGCACAGGCGACTGAATTTATTGATTCAAAAGAGAAAAAATATGATTCGGAAATTGCGCAGGGCGGTAATAATGTATCCGGTGGTCAGAAACAGAGACTGGCAATTGCCCGGGCAATTGCTAAAAACCCAAAAATCTATGTATTCGATGACAGCTTTTCCGCTTTGGATTACAAGACCGATGTTGCACTTCGCCGGGCATTGAAAGAAAAGGTGGGTAATTCCACGGTTATTATTGTTGCACAACGAATCAGTACGATTTTGCATGCGGATAAAATATTGGTTTTGGAAGATGGCGAGATTGTAGGTCAGGGAACACATGAGGAGCTGATGAAAAATAATGAAGTATATCAGCAGATTGCACAGTCACAGTTATCGCAAAAAGATTTGGAAGGAATGGGGTGTTAAATATGGCAGACAATAAAATAAAAACAACCCGAACCATGCGAAAAGGACCGGGCGGACATGGCCCCGGCAGAGGTATGGTTGCAACAGAAAAACCAAAAGATTTTAAGGGAACTTTAAAAAAGTTATTAAACTACATTTCAAAATATTATATTTTATTAGTGGTTGTTGCGATTTTTACCATAGGCTCAACAGTATTTAACATTATAGGACCGAAGGTTCTTGGTAAGGCGACAACAGAGATTTTTAACGGATTGGTCAGCAAGATTCAGGGTGGAAGCGGAATTGATTTTGACAAAATCGGACATATCGTTATCATCATGGTTTTAATCTATCTGGCATCTATGTTGATGGGTTATGTACAGGGATTTTTGATGAGTGGTGTGGTTCAGAAAATCGCATATCAGCTGCGAAAGGAAATCTCGGAAAAAATTAACCGGCTGCCGATGAACTATTATGATAAAAACAGCTTTGGAGATGTTTTATCAAGAATAACCAATGATGTGGATACGTTGACAATGGGATTGAACCAATCGATGACCCAGCTGATTTCTTCTGTTGCAACGTTAATTGGTGTACTGGTTATGATGTTAAGTATTTCTCCATTGATGACTTTGGTTGCATTGCTTTTGCTTCCGATTTCTGCAATTGGAATTATGCTTATCGTAAAACATTCACAGAAATACTTTATTGAACAGCAGAATCTTCTTGGAAATGTAAATGGACAGATTGAAGAAAATTTTGGCGGACATAACGTTATTAAATTATTTACCAGAGAAGAAATGGTATTGGAAGAGTTTAACGATACAAATGAGAAATTATACCATTCTGCATGGAAATCGCAGTTTATTTCTGGACTTGCCCAGCCGGTTATGGTATTTGTGGGAAATCTTGGCTATGTCGGTGTTGTAATTTTAGGTGGATATTTAAGTATCAAGAAAACAATAGAAGTCGGTGATATTCAATCCTTTATCCAGTATGTAAAGCAGTTTACCCAGCCAATCCAGCAGGTTGCACAGGTATCCAATATGTTGCAGTCAACAATGGCAGCCGCAGAACGTGTCTTTACATTTTTGGGTGAAGAGGAAGAGGTATTAAAGGCTGAAAATCATACAGACAAAAACATTGAAGATATCCGGGGTAATGTAGAATTTAAACATGTTTGTTTTGGTTATTATGAGGATAAAATTATCTTAAAGGATTTTTCCGCAAAGGTAAAAGAAGGACAAAAGATTGCAATTGTCGGTCCGACCGGTGCGGGAAAGACAACGCTTGTAAAACTCTTAATGCGTTTTTATGATTTAAATAGCGGTGATATCTATCTGGATGGAATCAACGTGAATGAGTTTGATAAAAATGAAGTGCGTAATTGCTTCGGCATGGTTTTACAGGACACATGGCTGTTTAAGGGAACGATTATGGAAAATATCCGGTACGGCAGACTGGATGCAACGGATGAGGAAGTAATTGAAGCTGCAAAGGCGGCACATGCACATCGTTTTATTCAGACATTACCGGGTGGTTATGATATGGAATTGAATGAAGAAGCAAGTAATGTTTCTCAAGGACAAAAGCAGTTACTGACCATTGCCCGTGCTATTTTGGCAAATAAAAAGTTGTTAATCTTAGATGAAGCAACCTCTTCGGTTGATACCCGTACAGAAGTGAGAATCCAGAAAGCAATGGATAATCTGATGAAGGGAAGAACCAGTTTCATTATTGCACACCGTCTGTCCACAATCCGCGATGCCGATTGTATTCTTGTTATGAAGGACGGAGATATCATTGAACAGGGAAATCATGAAGAATTAATGAAACAAAATGGATTTTATGCAGATTTGTACAATTCACAGTTTGAAGAAACGGCATAAGATGATATAATAATTTTATATTTTGCTATAAGTTTTAACATTACCATGACAGGTACGCATGTGTTTTTACTGCCTGCTTGTGGTAATGTTAAAAATTTATGAGGAAGTATCTTATAAAGTTATAGCAGGATTTGAGAAAATTAGGGAAGAGGGGATTACATTTTGGAAAAAAACAGAAAAGGAACATTTATTTTTGAACTGAAACCACCTTATAAAATCTTGGAATGTGATGCCCCCTTTCTTAATTTATTAGAGTATTCCCCAAAGGATTTGCAAAAAAGAGTCCACCTGTTAAGGGATATTATTGCTGAGGATGATTATGAGGATTTAGTGGCATCCCTTCGTTATCAGTTAAAGTGTTCAAACTATACAAGTGACAAAGCATGTATGCTCAATGTGTCTGGTCAGTTGCGAAAAATCATTTTGAATGGACAGGTATTTACGTTAAAGGATGGAAGAGATGTCTTAAAATGTTCCTGCGTGGATGTGTCGACTTTAGAAACCGCAACTCTTACGACAGAACAGGCATTGTCGGATTTAGAGGTGTTTTCGCAATCGGTAAGATGTGGACTTAGTAAGCATGTATGTGATAACTCCTTAAGCTTAATCTGGGCAAATGACTATTTTTATACCCTGTTTGGTTATACAAGAGAAGAATATCAGGAAAAATATGGGAATACCTTGATTTCCATGATATATAAGGAAGACCTGCCTCTTGTTGTCAACAGTATCACATCTTTGTTGGAAGATCATGAAGTCGATATTAATTTCCGAATTTGTCACAAATTAAAAAAATTCAGATGGGTAAATCTGGTTGCGGCAAGTGTTGAGGGTGACAATCCGGGAGAATTTCCGATTGCCAATTTTGTGATGAAAGATATTACCGAATTAAAATATGCGGAAATGCGGGCACAGTTAGAGGAAAAGAAATACGAAATCATTGCGGATATTTCCGAGGAAATCCCATTTGAATACGAAATTACAAAGGATACGATAACATATGCCAAAAAATACGAGACTATGTTCGGCAGAAAGAGCATCTACAAACATCCGGAACAGTATTTTGTTGAACACGGATATGTGTCCGAGGATACAAAGGATGTATTTTGCGGAATTTTTGAGGCTGCAAGGAATGGGGAATCCATACATAGTGAGGAATATAAGCTGAGGAATGCAAATGGAGATTATGAATGGTATTATTCCACATTTTCTTTGATTATGGATGAGAATGGGGAACCGTACCGGGCAGTGGGAATCATAAGAAATATCAATCTCCAGAAAAAGGAACAGGAGTCTTTGTTAGTCAAATCACAGACGGACGCGATGACAGGTCTTTTGAATAAGGCAACGACAGAAGCTTATATTAAAGAACAGTTAAAGAATATTCAGTCCGGAGCCAAGGATGTATTGATGGTAGTGGATATCGATGATTTTAAGAATGTAAATGATACTTATGGACATCTGACCGGAGATGAGGTGATTATTGCGATTGCCAATATCCTGATGCGTTTTTCGTTTCAGGATGGGATTGTGGGACGAATCGGCGGAGATGAATTTGTCGTATATCTGAAAAATGTATTGGATAATACTTTTGCTTGTGAAAAAGCAGAGAAGGTAGCAAAGGAACTGAAAGAAAAATATCCGGGTGGAAACGGAAAGCCTAAGATAACATTAAGTATCGGAATTGCTGCAACAGAGGTGGCAATGCCGTACAGTGACCTGTTAGAGCAGGCAGATGCAGCAGTATATCAGGCAAAATTAAACGGAAAAAACGGTTATGTTTTGTATGATGAGGCATTAGAGCGTAAGGTTTATCATAATGAACGTAAGAATAATATGTGTGATTATGACTCGGTTGTAATCAGCAATGTAATTTATATGTTATCGGAATCGACGGATATAAAGAACGGAATTTCACAGGCGGTTCAGTATATGGGTTCCTCTTTGGGGCTTGACCGCATTGTTTTATGGGAATATGCAAAAGACAGCAATTTCTTATGCCGTATGCTGGAATGGCATGCGGAACAGGTATCTTACAGTGATGTGGCGGGAGAGAAGATGAAAGCGGTTATCTGTGAGGAAATTGATACACTTACAATTACCGGTATTTATCATAGTGTAAATCCATCAGCAATCAAATTGAGTGAATTTTCCAAATCTCCGTTTTGTAATGTAAATGAATTTTTACAGGGTAGATTTCAATATCAGAAGGAAACGATTGCCTACATCGGTGTTATGAATTATTCGGAAGAAAAAATGTGGACAACACAGCAGATAGAGACATTGGATTTATTTATTAAAATTTTAAACAGTTATATGCAGCAACATTACTTAAACATAAAAGATAAGAAACTTTAATTAGGATACCTTGCATATTCGTAAGGTTTTCGATAATATAGTAAACAATATGTTTTAATATATGATATCATTTTTACGGGAGGACAAATTATGAAACAGTTATCATTAGAGCAGGAATTAAAGGAGAATACATATCCGGGACGTGGTATTGTTATTGGTGTATCGGAGGACGGTAAAAAGGCGGTAACAGCTTATTTTATCATGGGAAGAAGTGAGAACAGCCGGAATCGTGTATTTGTAGAAGATGGAGAAGGCATCCGCACACAGGCATTTGACCCTGCAAAATTAGAAGATCCAAGTCTGATTATTTACGCACCGGTTCGGGTCCTTGGAAACAAGACCATTGTAACAAACGGTGACCAGACAGACACAATATATGATGGACTTGATAATGAGCAGACATTTGAAGAGTCATTGCGTATCAGACAGTATGAACCGGACGGACCAAACTACACACCTCGTATTTCCGGTGTTATGCATATTGTAAACGGTACATTTGATTATGCAATGTCAATCTTAAAGAGTAACAATGGAGATCCGGATTCGGATAATCGTTATACATTTTCTTATACAAATCCAAAGGCAGGACAGGGAAGATTTATTCATACATATGCAAGAAATGAAGAACCGCTTCCAAGTTTTGAAGGGGAACCGAAGTGGGTGGATATCAAGGGTGATATCGATACATTTACAGATATGGTATGGAATAGCCTGAATGAGGAAAATAAAGTATCTTTGTTTGTTCGCTATATTGATATTGAGACAGGAGCTTATGAAACCCGTATTGTAAATAAAAATAAATAATTACACATTTTGTGTAACAAGTGGCTGGATTTTATTTACAGAAATCAAATAAAATGGTACAATAGTTACACATTTTGTAAAGTATAAAGGGAGGTTTCTATGAACGTAAAGATTGAACAGTGGATGAATTGGATCTTATTCGATGAATTGATGGACGGTAAGATTAATGCACCCAAGCAGATATTAGGTAATCATGATTATGGAGAAGGTCAGATGATTACCACTTATAAGCCTCATTCGGTCAGCTGTAAGGTAATTGCACCAACCGGAAAGACCGAATATGAAATGGAATGTATTGATGACAGAGGATTTTATGCATTGTACCTTCCAAAGAAGAAGTTTACAGGAAGCAAATACAGAATAGTTACCAATTATCAGGACGGTTCAACCGTAATTTCGGCTGACCCATACAGTTTTGAAAATCAGATTGGAGAGATGGATACATACCTTTTCTCGGAAGGAAATCACTGGGGTATATATAAAAAGTTAGGTGCACATCCGATGAAATTAGACGGTGTTTCCGGTACCTATTTTGCAGTATGGGCACCACATGCAAGACGTGTGTCCGTTGTCGGTGACTTTAATATGTGGGATGGAGCATTACATCCTATGAATATGATTGGAACTGCCGGAATTTATGAATTATTTATTCCGGATGTTGCGGAAGATGCAGTGTACAAATTTAATATTTTAACCCGTTTCGGAGAGGAAATCTTTAAAGCGGATCCATTTGGTAACTGTGCACAGTTCCGTCCGGACAATGCCAATGTGGTAAAGGATATTACAAAGTATCGCTGGAAGGATGCAGCATGGATGGAAAACCGGAAAAAGGTCACCCGTACCGAGGCAATGCGTAAGCCAATGTCAATTTATGAAATGCATCTTGGCTCATGGAAAAAGAAAGTAGAAGATGATGAAAACGGATTCTTCTCTTACCGGGAACTGGCTCCGATGGTAGCGGATTATATAAAGTATATGGGATATACCCATATTGAGTTGATGGGTATTGCAGAATATCCGTTTGATGGTTCATGGGGATATCAGGTAACCAATTATTATGCACCGACCAGAAGATATGGAGATCCGGAAGACTTTATGTATTTCGTGGATTATATGCATAAGAATGGTATCAGTGTTATTTTAGACTGGGTACCGGCACATTTCCCAAGAGATGCACATGGTTTGGGAAGATTTGACGGAATGCCTTTGTTTGAGCATCCGGACGCAAGAAGAGGAGAACACCCGGATTGGGGAACCTATATTTTTGATTTCGGACGTAACGAGGTTTCCAATTTCTTAATTGCCAATGCTTTATTTTGGGCAAAAGAATACCATATTGATGCATTGCGTGTGGATGCGGTTGCATCCATGTTATATCTTGATTACGGAAAACAGGACGGCAACTGGCTCCCGAATGAGGACGGTGGTAATGAAAACTATGATGCAATTAAGATGTTAATGAAATTAAATAAGACGATTGAGGAACAGGAACCGGGTGTATTTGTTATTGCGGAAGAATCTACTTCATGGGCAGGTGTAACCGCTCCGGTTGCTATGGATGGATTAGGTTTCTTATTTAAGTGGAATATGGGATGGATGAATGACTTCTTGGAATACATGAAGTTGGATCCGTATTTCAGACAGTTTAATCATAATCGTTTGACATTCAGTCTGATGTATGCATATTCGGAAAACTTTATTCTGGTAATTTCACATGATGAGGTGGTACATCTTAAGTGTTCTATGATTAATAAGATGCCGGGATTACATGATGACAAGTTTGCAAACCTAAGGGTTGCTTACGGATTTATGTATGGACATCCGGGTAAAAAACTTTTATTTATGGGACAGGAATTTGCACAGCTTCGCGAGTGGAGTGAAGAAAGAAGTTTGGACTGGTATTTGATGGACGGTGAGGATGCCGGAAGTCACAAGGGAATCCAGAACTATGTGAAGACATTAAATGAATTATATAATCAATATGATGCATTTTATTATAACGATCAGGATCAGATGGGATTTGACTGGATTTGTTGTGATGATCCGCAAAGTTCCATTATTTCCTTCATCCGTCGTGGTTCTACTGCAAAGGATCAGTTGTTATTTGTATGTAACTTCACACCGGTTGACCGGGATGGTTTTGTGGTAGGTGTTCCATGTCCAGGTAAGTACACGGAGATTTTGAATTCCGATGCGGTTATTTTTGGTGGACAGGGCAGAGTGAATGAGACTCCGATTACTGCTGTTAAGGAATCCATGAATGGAAGAGATTATTTGATTTCCATGCATTTACCACCACTTTCAGTATGTGTATTCAAGTATGATTATAAGGATCCAAATGCAGTAAAGGCAGTACCGAAGAAGACAACATCTTCCAAAACAACGGCAAAGAAAACAACTGCTAAGAAGACCGCAACAAAGAAAACTACAAAAAAGACAACAGATAAATAATCTGAAACCCCGGTAATTGCCGGGGTTTTTGCATTCTTTCCTATAAATTTCTTGAAAGCCCTCTTTTTGTGTGCTACACTTGTAGGGTTGTGGAACACATGAGAAACAGGTAATGAAAAAGAGGTATGAATATGAGAATTGCAAGAGAAGATATTCGTAACGTGGCAATTATTGCACACGTAGATCACGGAAAAACAACATTAGTAGATGAATTATTAAAGCAGAGCGGTGTTTTCAGAGAAAATCAGGAAGTCGCAGAACGTGTAATGGATTCAAATGATATCGAGCGGGAACGTGGCATTACGATTTTATCGAAAAATACAGCCGTACATTATAAGGATACAAAAATAAATATTATCGATACACCGGGACATGCCGATTTCGGTGGAGAGGTAGAACGTGTTTTAAAGATGGTAAACGGTGTTATTTTGGTGGTAGATGCATTTGAAGGTGCAATGCCGCAGACCAAATTTGTACTAAAAAAGGCATTAGAACTTAATCTTGCGGTTATTGTCTGTGTGAATAAGATTGACAGACCGGAAGCAAGAGTAGAAGAAGTGGAAGAAGAGGTTTTGGAATTATTGCTGGATTTAGAGGCGAGCGATGAACAGTTGGATTGTCCGTTTGTATATGCTTCGGCAAAGGATGGAGTTGCCAAGCTTCATATGGAGGATGAGGCAACCGATATGTCACCATTGTTTGAAACCATTATTGAGCATATTCCTGCTCCGATGGGAGATCCGGATGCGGATACACAGGTATTGATTTCCACAATTGATTATAATGAATATGTCGGCAGAATTGGTGTCGGTAAGGTTGATAACGGAAGTTTAAAATTAAATCAGGAAGTATTGCTGGTTAATTACAATGACGAAACAAAGAATAAGAAGGTAAAGGTCAGCAAATTATATGAATTTGAAGGACTGGATAAGGTAGAAGTCAAGGAAGCAAAAATTGGTTCCATAGTTGCAATTTCCGGTATTGCGGATATTCACATTGGAGATACGCTTTGTTCGGTAGATAATCCGCAGCCGATTCCGTTCCAGAAGATTTCAGACCCAACCATTTCCATGAATTTCATGGTGAATGATTCGCCTTTGGCGGGAAAAGAAGGTAAGTTTGTTACTTCCAGACATTTAAGAGACCGTCTGTTTAAGGAATTAAATACAGATGTTTCTTTAAGAGTAGAAGAAACGGAAGGAACCGATACTTATAAGGTTTCCGGAAGAGGAGAATTACATTTATCTGTTTTGATTGAAAATATGCGTCGGGAAGGCTACGAATTTGCAGTCAGCAAGGCAGAGGTTATTTATAAGCAGGATGAAAAAGGAAAGAAATTGGAACCGATGGAAATCGCTTATGTGGATGTACCGGAGGAATTTTCGGGAACCGTAATCAGCATGCTCAATGAACGTAAGGGTGAATTACAGGCAATGACACCTGCACATGACGGTACAGTACGATTGGAATTTTGTATTCCTGCTAGAGGATTGATTGGTTTCCGTGGAGATTTCATGACATCAACAAAGGGAACCGGTATTATTAATACGATTTTTGACGGATACGGTCCATACAAGGGAGATATGATGTATCGTAGTCAGGGTTCATTGATTGCTTTTGAAACCGGTACATCCATTACTTATGGATTGTTTAATGCACAAGACAGAGGAACCTTATTTATCGGACCTGGTGAAGCGGTATATGCCGGTATGGTAATCGGACAGACCGGTAAGGCAGAGGATATTGAAGTAAATGTATGCAAGGCAAAGCATTTGACCAATACACGTTCTTCCGGTGCGGATGAAGCATTAAAATTAACACCACCGAGAGTGTTGAGCCTGGAACAGGCGCTGGAATTTATCGATACGGATGAATTGTTGGAGATTACTCCGGAAAATATCAGAATACGTAAGAAAATTTTGGATCCGACTTTGCGGAAACGTGCAAGAATTAATGGAAAGTAAGTATGGCGAAGAAGTATGTAAAAGTAGATAAGAAACAATCAGATACAGAGGGTGCAAGAAGACGGAAGTTACGACAGGAGGAGCTGGCATGGGATAAGTTAGACAATACTGCCAATCTCTTTCCTGTGATTGCAACGGAGAACATGACCAATGTGTATCGTATATCGGTGACATTGACGGAAGAGGTGGATCGTATTTTGTTACAGGAGGCCTTAAACCGGATTCTTCCGCAGTTCTCTATTTTTCGGATGCGTCTTCGAATGGGTGTGTTCTGGTTTTATTTTGAGGAAAATGGAAGACCGGCACCGCTTGTGACGAAGGAAAATTCTTATCCGGGAGCTTATATTGATAAAAGCAGGAACAATCACTATATGTTCCGGGTAACGTATTACGGAAAAAGAATTAATTTAGAGGTATTCCATGCCCTGACAGATGGATTTGGCGGAATTATTTTCCTAAAAGAACTGATTTACCAGTATTTGCGGTTGAAATATCCGGAAATATTGGAGTTTGACAAAGATAAGATTTCTTCCGGCATTTTCTTAGACAAAGAGGATAGTTATATCAAGAATTTCCGTAAAAAGAGTGGAAAAAGTCCGAAGGGCTATAAGTCCGGTAGGGCGTTGACAATACAGGGAGAACGACTGCCAAAAGGTGAAATCGGTGTTGTACAGGGATACATGCAGGTGGAACAGTTAAAAAAGGCAGCAAAGAAATATGGGATTACGATTAACCAATATCTGGTTGGAACTTTTGTATATGCAATTTACAGAGAGTATTTGAAACAGGGAACATCCAAGGTGCCGATTAGTTGTTGTGTTCCGGTGAATCTTCGGCCTTATTATGATTCCCACACGATGAAGAATTTCTTTGCGATGGTATCGGCTGAATTTAAGCCGACAGAGGAAGCCTATAGCTATGAAGATGTTTTAAAAATAGTTGCCGACAGTTTAAGGGAACAGATTACACCGGAGAATCTGGATAATATAGTTTCTTATAATGTTTCAAATGAGAAAAACTGGATTTTGCGACTGGTTCCGCTGGTAGTAAAAAACTTTTTTATACGACAGGTTTATGGGGCTTCGGCTTATGCAACGACAGCAACCGTTACCAATATTGGGAATATTGAATTAAAAGAAGTGTATCAAAAATATGTGGAACATTTCTATGCAACGATTTCCATGTCAAAGGGACAGAATATCAAGGGAGGTATCTGTTCTTACAATGGAATCCTGACGATTAGTTTTACTTCTAATTTACTGGATTTATCCATTCAGAAACGATTTTTCCAAATGCTTACCGCGGAGGAAATAGAAGTAGTAGTTGAAACCAATGATGTTTATTATTCTTAAACCATTTGAATTGAAATAAGGAGGATGGGATGTTTAAATGTAGTCATTGTAATGTATATATATATGATAATGCGGAAGCTTGCCCATTGTGTCATCGGGTTTTGGATGATTTGAGTGAGGAAGAGCAAAAGGATATTGCAGAGCGTTTTGGACAGGGAGCACCGTATCCGGATGTACGAGGAATTCAGAAACGGCTGCATTTTGTGATGCGTCTGATTTTATTTTTGTTTATTATTGCATCCATTGCATTGGTTACAATCAACCATTTTTTTGTTATGCCTCATTTTTTGTGGTCGGGAATCTGTGTTGTTGCGATGGTGTATATATATGGGTCCATGGTGTATTGGATTCAACATGATTCTGGACTTGCGGCTAAAATCGGAGCGCAGTTGATGCTGACGATGGGATTGTTGTTGGGAATTGATTATTTTACAGGTATGACAGGCTGGTCATTGCAATGGGCAATTCCCGGAGTGATTTTGTTTGGCGATGCAATCGTATTCTTTTTGATGATGTTAAACCGCCAGTTCTGGTATAGCTATACGTTGTTACTGTTGTTAATTGCAATCTGTAGCGGTGCAATTATTGCACTGTACTTTATAGGTCGCATCAGTAATGTTGTGTTACCGGTTATCTGTGTTGGTGTAACGGGTATTTATTTATTGGGAACGATTATTTTTGGAGACAGGGAACTTACCAGAGAATTGAAAAGACGGTTTCGTGTCTGAAAACGGAATAGTGTAAAGGAATAAAAATATGGACAAATTAAGTATTCGCGGAAAAACGGCAAGACATTTGGTAGAGGTTGCACATCATTTCCCATTGATTAAGGATTGTGTAAATGATGGGACGAGCAGACAGAAACTTTATGAAAAAGAAAAAACGTGGATTTGCCCACAACATCTGAATCTGGAGGAAATTGATATGGGAGAGTTTAAGATGGAATTGCTTTCCTCCACATTACAGGACACACAGAAAGACAAAGGTATCATTTTACAACTGCATGGAGGCGGTTATTACGGACCGATTCATAATGTTTACCGGGATATGGCAGCATTATATATAGAAGTAAGTGACGGAATGCCGGTATTAAGTGTTGATTACCGGGTTGCTCCGGATTGTCCGTATCCGGCTGCCTTAAATGACACCCTGAAGGCATATAACTGGTTACAGGAACAGGGATATCATCCCAACCGGATTCTGGTAGTCGGAGACTCTGCAGGTGGAGGATTGGCATTATGTCTTGGTCAGTATTTAAGGGATCACAACCTGTTGATGCCTGCCGGGTTTATTACGATGTCACCATGGACCGATTTGGCAACAAAGGGTGACAGCTATGTTGATAATTTTGATATAGATCCTATTTTTGGAGGAACGAAGGAAAGCCTGGTCTTTCAAAATGAATACTATCGTCTGGATTCTCCGGAAAATCCATATATATCTCCTGTATATGGGGATTTTTACGGCTTCCCGCCGATGCTGATGCAGGTGGGAGAGAGGGAAATGCTGTTAAGCGATACGCTGCAGGTAGCGCAAAAGGCAAAGGATGCCGGATGTATGGTAAAACTACACATATATGAGGGTATGTTCCATGTCTTTCAGATGGGATTGTTGTACTATCCGGAATCGAAAAATGCATGGATTGAGGTAGGAAAATATATCAGATATATGAAAAGGGACTGGGAAAATGTATAAGATAACGAACTATTTGAAGGATTATAAAAAAGAAAGTATTATTGCGCCTTTATTTAAGATGTTAGAGGCAAGCTTTGAATTGCTGGTACCGCTTGTAATGGCGGCAATTGTTGAGACCGGTATCAAAAATCATGATAATGGTTACATTTTGAAAATGGGTGGCGTTCTGGTATTGCTGGCAATGGTGGGATTGGCATGTTCGATTACGGCACAGTATTTTGCTGCAAAGGCAGCGGTAGGTGTTGGAAAAAATGTAAGAAAAGATTTGTTTGAACATATTAACCGCTTATCCTACGCAGAACTTGATAAAGCGGGAACTTCGACATTGATTACAAGGATGACAAATGATATTAATCAGATGCAATCCGGTGTTAATATGTTCCTTCGCTTATTTTTGCGTTCACCGTTTATTGTATTCGGTGCGATGATAATGGCATTTGTTGTAGATGTAAAAGCCGCATTGGTATTCGTTGTGGCAATTCCGGCGTTATCGGTTGTCGTTTTCGGTATCATGCTGTATTCCATACCATTGTATCAGAAGGTACAAAAGGCACTTGACCGTGTTTTGATGACAACGCGGGAAAACCTTGCGGGTGCAAGAGTAATCCGTGCATTTAACCATCAGGAGAATGAGAAGAAGGAATATAAGGAACAGAGTGAAGCACTGTATCAGATTCAGAATTTTGTAGGAAAGATTTCCGCAATCATGAATCCGGTTACCTATGTGATTGTAAATCTTGCGATTATTGCAATTATATGGGTAAGCGGAAAACAGGTTAATACCGGAAGATTGGAACAGGGTGAAGTAATTGCATTGGTAAATTATATGTCCCAGATTTTAGTGGAGCTTGTAAAACTTGCCAATTTGATTATCCTGTTGACAAAAGCTATGGCATGTTCAAAACGTGTCGGTGAAGTATTTGCAATGGAACCAAGTGTTACAGAACCAATGACGCAGTCTTTGGAGAATACCCAAAATGCAGAAAATAAAGTGGAATTTCGTGATGTTTCCTTTGTTTACGGGGATGCAAAGGAACCGGCACTTTCACATATTTCGTTTTCCGCAAAACAGGGAGAAACAATTGGTATTATCGGTGGTACCGGTTGCGGTAAGACAACACTGGTAAATTTAATTCCACGATTTTATGATGCAACGGAAGGAAAAATTTTAGTAGATGGTGTGGATGTAAAGGACTATAAATTTTTAACCCTGCGGGAACAGATTGGAGTGGTTCCTCAAAAAGCGGTTTTATTTGACGGAACAATTGCAGATAATCTTCGTTGGAGAAAAAAAGATGCAACAATAGAAGAAATGGAACGTGCGATTGCAATCGCACAGGCAAAGGATGTTATAGAAAGTAAGAAAGACGGTTTTGATGAGTGGATTTTGCAGGGAGGAAAAAATCTTTCCGGTGGTCAACGGCAGCGTTTAACAATTGCCAGAGCTTTAGTCGGAAATCCTCAAATTTTGATTTTAGATGATTCGGCATCGGCTCTCGATTTTGCAACGGATGCAAATTTAAGAAAAGCAATTAAGGAAGAAACAAAGGGTATGACCGTATTTATTGTTTCGCAAAGAGCTTCCACAATAAAACAGGCGGATCAGATTTTGGTATTGGATGATGGTGAAATGGTTGGTTTGGGAACCCATGACGAGTTGATGGAAACCTGTGAAATTTATCAGGAAATCGTTCACAGTCAGGAAGATGCAAAGGGGGAGAAAAACAATGGCAAATAACAGTAATTTATCAAAAGATGTTCAAAAAGCAACTGTAAAACGAGTATTACAATTTATTAAGCCATATCAGATTCTTATGTGGTTCTCGCTTTTGTTTGCTTTGGTAACGGTTGTGACCACCCTTTATGCACCGATTGTTACAGGTAATGCCATTGATTTGATTATTGATAAGGGCAGAGTCGATTTTGATGGATTAAAAGGACTGTTATTGAAATACGCAATTGTGATATTGATTACTGCACTGTCACAGTGGTTGATGAGTCTTTGCAACAATAAGATTACTTATAAAGTGGTTATGGATATCCGTACAAGAGTTTTTGACCGCTTGAATCATCTCCCGCTTCGTTATATTGACAACAAGCAGTACGGTGAAGTTGTTTCCCGTGTAATCAATGACGTAGACCAGTTTTCGGAAGGTCTGTTAATGGGATTCACACAGTTATTTACCGGAGTGATTACCATATTCGGTACATTGATTTTCATGTTCAGTGTAAACTGGAAGATTTCACTCGTGGTTGTATTGATTACTCCCGTTTCATTATTTGTAGCAAGTTTTATTGCAAATCGTACCTATAATATGTTTCGGTTGCAATCCGAAAGCCGCGGAACAATGACTGCCTTGATTGATGAAATGGTTGGAAACCAGAAAATTGTGCAGGCTTTCTGTTATGAGGATGATGCAATTGAGCGATTTGATGAAATCAATGAAGAATTAACCGGTTATAGTCTGAATGCAACCTTCTTTTCATCTTTAACCAATCCGAGTACACGTTTTATTAACAGCCTGGTGTATGCAGGTGTGGGTATTGTAGGTGCATTGACAGCAGTAAAAGGTGGTATTTCCGTTGGTCAGTTATCCTGCTTTTTAAGTTATGCGAATCAATATACAAAACCATTTAATGAGATTTCCGGTGTGGTTACGGAGTTACAGAATGCAATTGCATGTGCTGCCAGAGTGTTTGAATTGCTGGATGAACCGATTGAAACACCGGATGCATTGGATTGTAAGGTGTTGACAACAGAGGAAGTAAAGGAAAAGAGTGATATTGTATTAGAGCATGTTGCCTTTTCTTATGATCCGGAAAAACCGTTGATTAAAGATTTGAATTTATCAATAAAGAAGGGACAGAGAGTTGCCATTGTCGGTCCGACCGGATGCGGTAAATCCACATTGATTAATTTGTTGATGCGTTTTTATGATATTGACAAGGGATGTATCAAGATTAATGATACCAGCATTTATGATATTACCAGAGACAGCCTACGGAACAATTACGGTATGGTTTTACAGGAAACATGGTTAAAGTCCGGTACGATAGCGGAAAATATTGCCTACGGGAAACCGGACGCAACAAGGGAAGACATTATTGCGGCGGCAAAGGCATGTCATGCACACAGTTTTATAAAACGTATGCCACAGGGATATGATACCGTAATGGGAGAAGATGGTGGCAGTCTTTCACAGGGACAAAAACAGTTACTTTGTATTGCGAGAGTAATGTTGGAGATTCCGCCAATGTTAATTTTAGATGAGGCAACTTCTTCGATTGATACCCGTACAGAAATCCGGGTACAGAATGCATTTGCAAAATTGATGAAAGGAAGAACCAGTTTTGTGGTTGCACATCGTCTGTCTACTATTAAGGAATCGGATGTGATTTTGGTCATGAAGGATGGAGACATTATTGAACAGGGAACCCATGAGGGATTGTTAAGTCAAAATGGATTTTATGCACAACTTTATAACTCTCAATATAAGCTTTCTTAGCGGTATAGCCGAAATTGTTAAAGTTTCATGAAGTAGCTTGCTTTTTCGTTTAAGAATGATATTATGTGGTATATGTGTTTTTACAGAAAATATAATGGATTTTGAATACAAAAGGATGTAGGTTATGAAAGAATTTTTTAAGAAGATAAAACAAAAGCTGAATCCGGTTGCAGATAAAGTAAAAAAAGTTCTGCTGGTTGCCAAAAAACCACTGGATCGTTTTGCACAAACAAAAGTAGGAAAAAAAGTAATCCGGATTGTAAAGATTCCATTTGTCAGCTATTTTCTGCTGGCATGCTGTCTGAATCTGTTTTTGGAGACATTAAGCAGACATTCCATAGGGAAGGCGTTTGTGTTTATCGGACATTCACCATTGGTATTTTTGTATAATGTTTCGATTATTTTCGTGACACTGTCATTGGTGTTATTTGCAAAACGTAAGATTTTTGCAACGGTTTTCGTATGTGCAGTCTGGATTGCATCTGCATTTGCAAACTTTATTGTGTTATGTTTTCGAACAACTCCGTTTTCTGCCGTTGATATGCTGATGCTTCGTAATGTAATGACGATGTTGGATAAATATCTCACAAAATGGCAGATGGTATTAAGTGGCGTGGGTGTTGTTTTGGTCATTGCTTTGCTGGTATATTTGTATATTCATTTACCGAAATCAAAGAGCAAGAGAAGACCGTTCCGTGCTTCGGCATATGTATGCATGAGTTTGTTTTTGATTTATACTTTAACAAAGGTAGCGGTAGAGACACAGACCGTATCGGATAATTTTGGAAATCTTGCATATGCTTATAATGATTATGGATTTGCATATTGTTTTTCAAACAGTATTATTGATGTAGGTATCAGTAAGCCGAAGAATTACAGTAAGGAAGCAGTGGAAGAAATCGTAAGTGACTTAGATTATGACAAGAGTGAAGTTATTTTCGAAACACAGGAAGAATATGAAGAAAAACAGGAGCCTGCTACGGAAGAAGAGCAGACAACACAGTTTGAAGGCAATATAACAGAGGAAGCAAATAAAGATACACAGGCTTCTTCGGAGAAAACGGTACAGGAAACATCGACAGAGGATATCGATTTGATTGACCAGACGGAGGTTACGACAGAGAAGATAACAACCGAAGATACGGAAGAGATTGCGGATGGTCAGTTAGATAAGGATATGGCTAATGTTACTTTTTATAAGAATGAGAAGGCAACAAAAGAAAATCCCAACATCATTGTAATTCAGTTGGAATCTGTTTTCGATGTAAAATATATGAAAGATTTTTATCCGTCGGAAGATCCGATGCCTACCTATACATGGATTAAGAATAATTATTCATCCGGATTGTTTACGGTTCCGGCGGTTGGAGCCGGTACAGCCAATACAGAGTTTGAAGTGCAGACCGGAATGAGTACGCAGTTTTTCGGAGCGGGAGAATATCCGTTTAAGACCGTAATGACATCGGTCAGTTGTGACAGTATGGGATATGATTTGAAGAGGCTTGGATATGCAACAGCGGGATTTCACAATAATGATGCGACATTTTATGAGCGTTATATTGATTATTCAAATCTGGGATTTGACAGTTTTACCGCACAGGAGCATATGTACAATTTAAATCACACACCGCGTGGATGGGCAAAGGATGATGTATTAGATGATGTAATGATTGAACGTATGAAACAGACAGAAGGAAGGGATTACATTACAACCATTACGGTACAGGGACATGGAAGATATCCAAAGAATTACACCCATACACTGACAGACTTAACCTGTGAATTTGGTGGTAAATATGCGGATGATGAAGAAAAACGTATTGCATGGACGTATTATATTAATATGATTCATGAAACAGATAATATGCTGCGTTCTTTGATTTACAAATTAAATCAATTAGATGAACCGACTGTTGTATTTATGTACGGTGACCATTTGCCAAGTCTGAATTTGGAGGCATCCGATTTGCAGGATATTACTTTATATCAGACAGAATGGGCAATGTGGGATAATTTTGGACTGGAAAAGCAGGATAAGGATTTGATGGCTTACCAGGCAAGTACTTATATATTTAACCGTCTGGACTTAAAGGGTGGTTTAATGCAGCAGTTCCATAACAAGTACATGAACAGTTCCGACCATGAAGATTATATGGATAAGTTTGAAATGTTAGAATACGATACCTTATATGGTGAGGACTATGCATTTGACGGCAATAATCCATTTCCGCAGACCAATATGACAATGGGACTTCGGGATATCCGTGTAACGGGATTTCAGATACAGGGAGATTATTTATTTGTTCTTGGAGAGAATTTTAATGAATTTTCGGAAGTGTATGTGAATGGTAAGTCATTGAAGACAAAGTATATCAATACAGGAAAATTACGTGTTAAGCTGGAGAATGTAAAGGATGGGGATACCCTATATATCGCACAGGCGGGAGATGACCATCTTGTATTATCTACAACCGATGAGATAACGGTTAATCTTCAGACTGCGGAAGTATTACCTGAGATTACAACAGAAGAAATCACAACGGAAAATGTAGAAGAATAAGATCAGGGACTGTAATGGAATATGAAGAAACGTAGACGTATACAGATTATATCGGTAGTATTATTTTATTTTTATATGCTTGCTTTAATATATTTTTTACTGTTAAGTGACGGATTTGGCAGAGCGGACGGATATGATTATTACCGATACAATCTGGTTCCTTTTTGTGAAATCAAAAGATTTATAATATATTGGAGAGCAATTGATGATCCGTTTTTGGTGCTTGCGAATCTGATGGGAAATGTGATTGCATTTATACCGTTTGGAGCCTTGATTCGCTGGGTAATCAATCGGAGTGTGCGTTGGTATCAGGTAGTGGGTTATACATTTTTGTTAAGCTTAAGTGTAGAGCTGTTACAGTTGATTGCCAAGGTTGGTGTATTTGATGTAGATGATTTGATGTTAAATACATTTGGAGGTCTTGTTGGATTTTGGATTTATTATCTGTTGAAGGTGATAGATCAAAGGAGGGAAAAACGTGATAAAAGAAAGTGAATATAGTATCAAGAATGTCAGCTCAGATTCGATTGTTGCGTGTGTCCTTGGAATTTTAGCTCTGGCTGCCATGATTGTTGCAATTATTACTTCATATCGTTATGACGGAAACGGTCCGGCAGCAGTGGGACTGCTTGGAATTGCAAGCTTTATTTTTTCACTGTGTGGAATTGGTTTTAGTGTTGCTGCATGGAAGTCGGCAGATGGTGGAATATTAATGAAACGGATTGTTTTTATAGAAAACTGTATTCCGTTGCTGATTGCACTGGTCTTTTATTGTCTGGGATGGATTTTGTAACATTGTATTTACAGGAAGGGAGAGATTGCTTTGGAAGATTTATTAGAGGAAGAAAACGGAATAAAAGAAAGATACGAACTGGCTTTTGAGCGGATTCGTTTATTTGAAAATGGTGATACAGCAATTGGATCACCATTTTTTGATTATTTTCATATGACTGCGGGATTTTTGGAACAAATGGATGAGCTGAATTGTCAGGTAAAGAACCGCTTGATGAAAGATGCTTCATTTGAACAGATGAAAAAATATAATTATCATCTGTATGAGGACATTTTACCGGGGCAATACGATAAAAGTTATGCAAATCCGGCATATGCAAAAGAAAAGCTTGGAGAAGAATTAGGTGGATTGTTATGCTTTTTGTATACAGAGCTTCGTGCCATGATAATCTATGCGGTGGAGCAGCGTCTGTTTGACATGACTATTTTAACGGAATTGTTTGTAGAGATTTTATGTTTGTTTGAAGATGGAATTCCCACAGCAAAAGAAGTAAAAGAAATTATATATTATTTTGAGTCGGATTATGCTGACCATACAATTGATTACCGGACGAAGGAGACGATTGATCCGGAATTATCTTTTGCGACGGATATTATCATGAACAGTAATTTACAGGATTTGCGTTATCTGTTTCAATATGGTGAGTGGATAACCGAAAACGAAATTTTACTTGCATCATTCTTAAATGAATTGCCGGAAGAAGATATTTATGCAATGGCGTATACCTATACACATGGTTATGAAGAGGGATTCAGGATTGCAGGGATTGATTTAAAGAAAAAGAAGACAGTCAATATCAGATATATGATTGGACAGGAGCGGATGGTTCGTGCAGCAATTTTACAATTTGAAAAAATGGGATTGTCGCCGGTTATTTATCGTAGTCCGATAGCAAGGGTAAATCGAAGACTGACATTAAAGCCGGGATATTTTTCAACTTCTCCAAACAAACAATATGAGTATGATCATCGAATGGATGATGCGTTCTTTTTGGATCGTGCATTTATTGACCGCAAAATTTCCGTATTGCGCAGCAGCTATGAAAAAAGAAAAGAACTTGCAAGACAGTTTGCAGGTCCTGCGGTTATCGAAACATTTGGTGAAAAACCGTTTGAACCGGTAAACAAACCGGAAAATGCCGCATTATCAAAGGAACAGCAGAAGGAATCCGTACTGATGACATCGGAAAGCGGTAAGATTGTAAATCAATATATTCCGCCAAATGAATACAGTTTTACAATTATTGCATATCCGGTTCCTGAAATCGGAGATAACTTTAAAGAAATTTTCCATGAGATTGTTAAGGTAAATACATTGGATAATGAGTTATACAAGTCGGTACAGCAGGTTATCATCGATGAATTAGACCGGGCTGTAACGGTTCATGTTCTTGGAAAGGGAAACAATCAGACGGATATGTGGGTGCAGATGCATGACAGACAGAATCCGGAAAAGGAAACAAATTTTGAAAACTGTACAGCAGATGTCAATATTCCGGTGGGAGAAGTATTTACTTCACCAAAGCTTACCGGAACGAAAGGTATTTTGAATGTATCGGAGGTATACCTAAATGATTTAAAATACAAAAATATCCGTTTGACCTTTGAGGATGGAAAAATTACAGATTATACCTGTGATAATTTTGCTACGGAACAGGAAAATAAAGCTTACATCAAAGAAAATATTTTATATAACAGAGATACTCTGCCAATCGGAGAATTTGCAATCGGAACGAACACAACGGCATACGTTATGGCAAATCAATACGACATTGTATATAAGCTGCCGATTTTAATTGTGGAAAAAATGGGACCTCATTTTGCGGTAGGAGATACCTGTTACAGTCATAGTGAGGATATAAGATTATATAATCCGGACGGAAAAGAAATTGTTGCAAAGGATAATGAATGTTCTTTGCTGCGCAGTGTTGATGAAAGTAAGGCGTACTTTAACTGTCATACGGATATTACAATTCCTTACGATGAAATTGCAGAGATTACCGCTATTCATCCGGATGGAAGTCAGGTAACAATTATCAAGGATGGCAGATTTGTTTTGCCGGGGTGTGAAATTTTAAACAAACCGTTTGAAAAATAATGCTAATCCAAATCAAGTAATTTGCGGATTGCGGAATTATAGTAATTACGGGACCGATACCTTAATATGATTTCTCTTTCTTCGATAGAAAGGATTAAAGGTGTCGGTTCTTTTTGTATGATATTATATTCTTTTGTAATATTCGGAATTTCATAGATTTCACATAAAATCATTAAAGTATTGATAGATGGCAGGTTCTGATTATTTTCCCAAGCATAGATTGTTTTGTTGGATATCGTATATTGGAATTTCTGCTGCAAAAGGAAAGAGACGTCATCAACAGACATGTTATGAAGCTTCCGGTATTTTTTTAAAATGGAACCAATTGTTGGATTTAACATAGATATCTCCTGTATAACCTGATTTGATGCAATGCAATCAATATGGCTATTGTACTACATAGAAGGAAGATAAAATCAAAATGTAGAAAATGGCATTGGTGGAATGTTTAAAAATAATTTGAGCTTTAAAAAAATTGAAAAGTAAGGAACGATATGCTACAATATTTGTCGATTGTAAATTTTGTAATGAATGGATTGTGGAATCCGTTTTGGACGAAAAGGAGGATATAGGAATGATAAAGTTATACGATGGAGGTGCTTATCTGGTCAATGGTACGGATATCATTGAGGATGGAGCTGACCAGGAAAACATCTTAAAAAGCAAAACTGGAAGTGTGGTATCAAAGGAAGACGCGAAGAAGAATACAATTGCATACAGTATTTTGAAGGCACATAATACTTCTGACAATATGGAAAAACTTCAAATCAAATTTGATAAATTAACTTCGCATGATATTACATTTGTTGGTATCATTCAGACAGCCAGAGCATCCGGATTGGAGAAATTCCCGATTCCGTATGTGCTTACAAACTGTCACAATTCTCTTTGCGCGGTAGGTGGAACCATTAATGAAGATGACCATATGTTTGGACTTTCCTGTGCAAAAAAATATGGTGGTGTTTATGTACCGCCTCATCAGGCAGTTATTCATCAGTATGCAAGAGAAATGCTTGCAGAATGCGGAGCAATGATTTTAGGTTCGGATTCCCATACAAGATATGGTGCATTGGGTACCATGGCAATCGGTGAAGGTGGCGGTGAGCTTGTAAAGCAGTTACTTTGTCAGACTTATGATGTTAAGATGCCGGGTGTTGTTGGTATTTACTTAGACGGAAAGCCGGAACCGGGTGTTGGTCCACAGGACGTTGCACTTGCAATTATCGGAGCTGTATTTGCAAACGGATATGTAAAGAATAAAGTAATGGAATTTGTCGGACCGGGTGTAGCAAATCTGACAGCCGATTATCGTATCGGTATTGATGTTATGACAACGGAAACAACCTGTTTGTCATCTATCTGGAAAACAGATGATAAGGTTAAGGAATTTTATGATATTCATGGAAGAAGCAATGATTATAAAGAATTAAATCCGGGAGCGGTAACATATTATGACGGTATGGTATATGTTGATCTTTCTAAGGTAAAACCTATGATTGCAATGCCATTCCATCCAAGTAACACTTATACCATCGAGGAATTAAACGAGAATCTGATGGATATCTTGGATGATTGTGAAAAGAGAGCATTGGTAAGCTTAGACGGTAAGGTTGACTTTACATTAAAGGACAAGGTTCGTAATGGTAAATTATATGTAGACCAGGGTATTATTGCAGGTTGTGCCGGTGGTGGATTTGAAAACATCTGCGCAGCTTCTGATATCTTAAAGGGACACGATATTGGTGCGGATGAATTCACATTAAGTGTATATCCGGCTTCTACTCCGATTTATATGGAATTGGCAAAGAACGGAACGTTGGCAGATTTGATTGCAACCGGTGCAATTGTAAAAACAGCATTTTGCGGTCCATGTTTTGGTGCAGGTGATACACCGGCAAACAACGCATTTTCAATTCGTCATTCTACAAGAAACTTCCCAAATCGTGAAGGTTCTAAGGTACAAAATGGTCAGATTTCGTCTGTCGCATTGATGGATGCCCGTTCAATTGCAGCAACAGCAGCAAATAAGGGATATTTGACAGCAGCAACGGATGTTGATGTGAAGTTTAGCAATCCGAAGTATTATTTTGAAAAATCGATTTATGAGAAACGTGTTTATAACGGTGTCGGAAAGGCTGATCCAAGCGTAGAAGTGAAGTTTGGACCAAATATCAAAGACTGGCCTGCAATGGTTGCTCTGACTGATAATCTGGTATTAAAGATGGCATCGGTAATTCATGATCCGGTTACAACAACAGATGAGTTAATTCCATCGGGTGAAACATCTTCTTACCGTTCTAACCCATTGGGTCTGGCAGAATTTACATTGTCAAGAAAGGATCCGGAATATGTTGGACGTGCAAAAGAAATTCAGGCAGTTGAAAAGGTTCGTGAAGAAGGAAAATGTATGGGTGAGGCTTATCCGGAAATGAGAACCATTATGCATAAGATTAAGGAAACCTTCCCAGATGTAGGAAGAGAGAATACCGGTGTAGGTTCTACCATATTTGCAGTAAAACCTGGTGATGGTTCTGCCCGTGAGCAGGCTGCTTCCTGCCAGAAAGTACTTGGCGGATGGGCAAATGTTGCAAAAGAATATGCAACAAAGCGTTATCGTTCGAATCTGATTAACTGGGGAATGCTTCCATTCCTTATGCCGGAAGATTATGAGTTTGAAGTTGGTGATTACATCTTTATTCCGGATATTGCGAAAGCTGTAAAAGAAAAAAATGACGATATTAAAGCATACGTAGTAAATAAGGATATGAAGGAGCTGACCTTCCATTTGGGTGATTTAACAGATGATGAACGTGAGATTATCTTAAAAGGATGTCTGATTAACTACAATAGAAAATAAAATTAAAATGGTGTTGTCAGCAAAGACAACACCATTTTTTTATATCTGAAACAGACCAAGTAATACATCTACTTTTTTTTGTTCCTCCGGCGTCATGTCGGATTTCATCAGATTAATTAAGAGAGCGGTTTCTTCTTTGGTGAAGCTTAGATTTCGTTTTTTTAGCTCACGGTTAATGTTCATAAGTTGTGGAAGCATAAATTCCGGTGAGGAAATGGAACCACTGTTTGCAAGTTGCTGGATAATTTGTTTTTTTACCGGGTGTAACTGCTGAAATTCTTTTGTCTGGGAAAAATGTTGAAAATTCATAATAACCTCCGATAAATTATAGTTCATGATTTTGTTCACTGTAAATGGCAGCCTGTTCCATGTCATATTGTGCAAAAATGTCAGAAATAGACTGATCAAATCCATTCATATCCGGTGGGGGAGAATGTGTTGGATTGGAAAAAAAATCATTTGAAAAGTTCGTGTTCATAAAGGGATTTCCACTCATGGAAGTCTGGTTCATTGCAAGGATGGTGTTTAGGATATCCGGTGAAATTCCCGTTAATGCGCATAACATGTCTGTGGGTGAGTTTGAGGACATATTCAGACCGAAATCCGATAGGGTGTCAAAGGAATGAAAGGCATTCATAATCATACGGATTTCATTAAATTTGATAAAGAGGGCAAGTGGGAGCTTTAAGGGATAGTCCACAAATGGAATGAGACATTCTAACATAGATAGCCCACTTTGGTTAGTTATACATTCTAAGGGGTGACGTTTTGTCTGTTCCATATATACACTCAAACTCTTTTCTATTTAATATATGCATGAAATTGACGAGTATGAAAAGAAAATGCTATACTGAAAACTCATGAAAGGATCGGTTACAGAATGAATATCAATGATTTTTATAATGGAAATGAGTGGAATGCCCATGAATACTTTGGTGCACATCCGACACAACAGGGTGTAACATTTCGTGTGTATGCCCCGCATGCAAAAAAAGTAACCTTAATTGGGTCTTTTAATGCGTGGCATGATGAAGAGATGCAGGTTCAGGGGATGGGTGGAATCTATACGTTAACGGTGGAAGACGCACATCCCGGACAATTATATAAGTATCGGATTTATCATATGGATGGAACGGTGGTGGATAAGGCAGATCCATATGGATTTGGAATGGAAGTAAGACCTTGTTCCGCATCGGTTATTGTGAAACGGGATAATAAATGTTTTACAGATGAGGAATATCTGTTACATCGTGATAAATTGTATAACCGTCCGATGAATATTTATGAAATTCATTTTGGTTCATGGAAAACAAAGGATGGAGGCTGGTACCGCTATGAGGAACTGGGACAGCTTTTGATTCCGTACCTGAAGGAAATGGGATATACCCATGTGGAGATTATGCCTTTAAATGAACATCCGTTGGATGCATCCTGGGGCTACCAAAGTACCGGATTCTTTGCGCCGACTTCAAGATATGGTAATGCAGATGGATTAAAGCAGTTTGTGAACGATTGTCATATGGCGGGAATCGGTGTGATTTTAGATTTTGTAATGGTACATTTTGCAGTGGATTCATATGGTCTGAATTATTTTGACGGTTCGCCTTTGTATGAACTTCCGTTTGATGATGTGGCTCACAGTGAATGGGGTTCCTATAATTTTGCCCATGGCAGGGGGGAAGTGGCAAGCTTTTTGAAATCCTGTGCAAATTACTGGATATCGGAATTTCACTTTGACGGATTACGGATGGATGCAGTTTCCAATATAATTTATTGGAGCGGAAATGCCGGCAGAGGTGTGAATCAGACATCGCTTTCCTTTGTACGGAGTCTGAATGAAGGTTTACATAACTTGTATCCCAATGTGATGCTGATTGCGGAAGATTCTTCTGATTATCTGAAGGTAACGGCACCGGTACAGTATGATGGATTAGGATTTGATTACAAATGGGATTTGGGATTTATGCATGATACACTGGAATTCTTTTCGAAGGATGTGAATTACAGAAGAAAGCATTATGATACACTTTTGTTTTCCATGCATTATTTTTACAATGAATTATATCTGCTGGCATTTTCACATGATGAAAATGTACACGGAAAGAAAACAATTCTCGATAAAATGTATGGTTCCTATGAAGAAAAATTTGCAAATGTCCGGGCTTTATATGTATATATGATGACACATCCCGGGAAGAAATTAAACTTTATGGGAGGTGAAATTGGCCAGTTCCGTGAATGGGCGGAATACAGACAACAGGACTTTGATGTGTTGTTGCAATATCCGCTGCACCGGAAACTGAAACGTTTTGTAAAGGATTTAAATTTTATATATCTAACACATGAAGCATTGTACGATGGAGAATATAATGCAGCCTGCTTTCATTATATAATAAACGCTCATAGAGAAAATGTGGTTTATGCGTATGAAAGATGTGTGAAGAATGAACGGATACTGGTTGTGTTGAATTTGAGTGATATCAATTATTTTGATTATGAAATCAGATTATCAGGAAATCATAGATTAAAAGAATTAATAAACAGTGATTCTTATCTTTATGGAGGGAAATCAGGAGATAATATGGAAATTCCGGTTAATAATGGCAGATGTCGTTTGAATTTACCTGCATTTTCGGGGAGAATGTTTATGATATGGTAAGGGGAAAGTTGATATTTTTCCTGAGAAGGGACTTCCGTCTAATAGAAAATAATAGAATGTTGTAATTGTAACATGGTTGTGAATATATTCAAATGTAAATTTAATTTTAAAAAGGATGGAAGGAATTTTGTATGATTTATGTTACGGGAGATACTCATGGTGAGTTTGTACGTTTTTCGAAAAAAAGATTGTATAAAATAGGAATAAATTTAACAGAAGAGGATTATGTAATCGTTTGTGGAGATTTTGGATTATGTTGGGCTGATGACAAGACTTATCAATATGATTGTAAAAATTTTGAGCAAAAACCCTATACAATATTGTGGGTTCAGGGGAATCATGAAAACTATGATATGATTGAAAAATATCCAATCGAGCAGTGGCATGGTGGGAAGGTACGTCATATTATAAGAGATAAGGTGATTCTTTTAGAACGAGGTCAGGTATTTGAAATAAATGGAAAGTTGTTTTTTACTTTTGGAGGTGCTTCGTCACATGATATACAGGGTGGAATTTTGAATCGGAATGATAGGGATTTTCTTTATAAGAAGAGGAAGGCTATAGGTAGAGGGCTTCCTTTCCGGATTATTCATGAATCGTGGTGGCCACAAGAAATGCCGAATGAGGAAGAAATGGAAGAGGGGCGATATAATCTTAAAAAAGTTGATTACAAAGTAGATTATGTTATTACGCATTGTTGTTCAAGTCGTATGCAGTCTGCCATTGATAAGGACCCGGCGCGTATATATGAGAATGATATTTTAACAGACTATCTGGAAGAGATTGAAGATCGGTTGGAATACAAGCATTGGTATTTTGGACATTATCATATGGATCAATGTATAGATGAAAAGCATACATTGTTGTATAAGGATATTGTTGAAATAGATTATAAGGAGGTATCGGATATAAATGAGCAGGATTGAAAATGTTAAGGATATTCAGGTGAACATAAGCTATATGTTATTCATCTAAAACTGCATTCCTGAATCCGATAATCTTATGTGATGAGTATAATTTAATAGTAGGTAAGCCTTCAATGGGAGTATTTATAAATCCATACATAGACCCCTTAGTTGGTATACATTTAAAAGAATTGCACGAAGCACATTTTATAACATGAAAATATTCAATATAATTTGGTGTGCGGAGTGCAACATTTGCTTCAATTGAAAAGTTATGCTTATGTTTTGGGGCAGATTTGCCTGTCCATCGACATTCACTGTCTTGAATTTTTCGTAAATAAATTTTTCCCAACTTTATAGTCTCCTGTTATGTAGTTTATAATGTGAAGCGATATAATGATTAATTATAGCAGAAATGAAACAGAAAGGCTTTGTATTTTTACAAAAATAAAATTGGACGACTATTGGAAGCCTGGCAGTTAATTTTTGGATTTACAGCCATTTTCTGTCAGAGTGTTTCATATGAATTGATACAAACCATATCTTATGCTAAAATAAGTGATTATTTGAAGTTATCAAAGAGATACAGGAGGTACAAAATGAACTTTTTGGAAGAAAGAATTGTAAAGGATGGAATCGTAAAAGAAGGGAATATTTTAAAGGTTGACAGTTTCTTAAATCATCAGATGGATATTGCGTTATTTGAGCAGATGGGTGCGGAGTTTAAAAGACGTTTTGAAGGAAAACCGATTAATAAGATTTTAACCATCGAAGCTTCCGGAATTGGAATTTCCTGTATCGTGGCAAGATATTTTGATGTTCCGGTTGTATTTGCAAAAAAATCAAAAAGTATCAATATTGAGGGAGAAATGTATATTGCGCAGGTAGAATCTTTTACACATAAATGTACCAACCAGGTTATTGTATCAAAGAAGTTTTTGTCGGAAGAAGATCATGTACTGATTATTGATGATTTTCTTGCAAATGGATGTGCATTGCAGGGATTGATTTCGATTGTAAATGAGGCAGGCGGAACAGTTGAGGGAATTGGAATTGCAATTGAAAAAGGATTTCAGGTAGGTGGACAGATTATAAGAAATCTTGGATACCAGTTGGAATCTCTGGCGATTGTTGACGGTATGGATGCAGCAACCGGTAATATACAGTTTCGTCAGATATAAATAACCGACACGGATAAGGAGAATGAAATGAGCAAAACAAAAGAAAGTACTTATGATATGAACGCACTTTATCAACTGGATGGAAAAATTCCGGTTATGAAGGCAATTCCATTTGGAATACAGCATGTTCTTGCGATGTTTGTAGCCAATATTGCACCAATTATGATTATAGCGGCGGCCTGCGGATTTGATAAAGGAACGACAGCACAAATTATACAGTGTGCCATGTTGATTGCCGGAATCGGAACATTGGTACAGTTATTTCCGTTTGCACATATTGGTTCCGGATTACCGATTGTTATGGGAATCAGTTTTACATTTGTATCTGTTGGATGTGTGGTAGGTGCGAAATATGGATATGGTGCCATTATGGGAGCGGTTCTAATCGGTGGTCTGGTTGAGGGTGTTTTAGGTTTACTCGCAAAGTATTGGATGAAGCTGGTAACCCCGATTGTTTCGGCATCGGTAGTAACGGCAATTGGATTTTCTTTATTGTCGGTGGGTGCAAATTCTTTTGGAGGTGGAAGCGGCAGTGAAAACTTTGGCAGTACGATGAACTGGATTCTTGGAAGTATTACCTTGTTAAGCTGTATTTTATTTCATATATTCGCAAAGGGATATTGGAAACAGTTATCGGTATTATTTGGTTTAATCGTTGGTTATATTGTGGCAATTTTATTGCATGCCGTTGATTTTTCGGGTGTTGCGGCTTCTGGGATAATAGAACTGCCACATTTGATGCCGTTTAAAATGGAGTTCCATCCGGATGCGATTATTGCCTTTGTATTAATCTTTTTGGTATCGGCAACGGAAACGGTTGGAGACACCTCTGCAATTGCTGCAACAGGATTGGAACGGGATGTGACACCGAAAGAATTGTCCGGTTCCGTTGCCTGTGATGGATTTTTCAGCGCATTTTCATCTTTGTTTGGCTGTATGCCGATTACTTCTTTCAGCCAGAATGTAGGATTGGTTGCGATGACAAAGGTTGTAAATAAATTTGCAATTGCCAGTGGCGCAGTGATCATGTTGTTGGCAGGTATTTTCCCTGTATTCGGTGCATTACTTGCGACCCTGCCGGAGGCGGTGCTTGGCGGATGTACCATTATGATGTTTGGAACGATTGTGACAAGTGGTATGCAGATGATTGGTAAAGCGGGATATACGCAGAGAAACATTACAATTGCAGCACTATCCTTAAGTGTCGGATTGGGATTTACACAGGTACCGGAGCTGTTTGGGATATTTCCAACGATGATACAGACGGTGTTTGCCGAAAATTGCGTGGCGGTTGTATTTGTATGCGCGGTTATCTTAAATCTTGTTCTTCCAAAGAATATGGAATTGCAGAATAAATAATCAAAAAGAATGGACCTTTTAAAGAGCTGGTATATCGATGCCGGCTCTTTTGTTTTACTCATTTTTTACATGGTTTGGGTATTGATTTTTACATTGGTCGTATAAGATGGACAGATACAAGGGGATACATAGAAAAATTTACACAGAAGGGAAAAGGAAAGAACTGCCATTGATATCAATGTTAGTTGAGAGGTATGAATGAAAAATGAGAGAAGAAATTGAGACGTATTGGGGAAAAGAAGCAAATAAAACTTGTTATGTCCGGGCAATCAGTGAAATTGAGGGTTACATCAGGGAATTAAATGAACGGTATGAGAAGGAATATCATATTGGTTTTATACGCCATGTAGAATCAAGAATAAAGAGTGTGGACAGTATCTGTGCTAAGATGGAACGAAAAGGCTATGAACTTACGGTTGAGCAGATGCTTGCAAAAATTAAGGATTTGGGTGGCGTAAGGGTAATCTGTTTTAATACGGCACAGGTTTACCGGATTGTTGCTTATATGAAAGAAGATAAGAAATATGCAATCTTAAAAATAAAAGATTATGTGGAAAATCCCAAAAAGAACGGATATCAGAGTTTACATGTAATTGTAAATGTGCCGATTGAGGACGGAACCCAATCGGTTCGGGTTGAGATACAGATTCGTACAATTTTAATGGATGCATGGGCATCGTTAGACAGTTCGATACGATATAAGAAAAAAGAGGAATTATCGAAAACCAGTATTAAAAAAATAGAAAAACTGTCCCAGACCAGTGCGGTTATGGATAAAGTGATTACAGATTTGATGGAAGAAGGAATCAAACGTCAGCAAAAATAATTTACAAATATTTTACATAAACTTACACATACATTTTACCTGACTTCTATAAAATAAAATCGTTGTAAAAATATATTAGATTGAGGTACGAAAAATGGATATTTTTAGTGTATTGAGTTTGATCGGTGGGCTTTCTCTGTTTTTATACGGAATGAGTCTGATGGGAGACAGCCTTTCAAAGATGGCAGGTGGAAAATTAGAAACAATTCTTGAAAAATTAACCTCAAAGAGGATTTTTGCGGTTTTATTGGGAGCAGCAGTGACTGCGGTTATCCAGTCATCGTCTGCAACAACCGTTATGGTCGTGGGATTTGTTAATTCCGGAATTATGCAGTTAAGACAGGCGGTTGGTATTATTATGGGTGCCAATATCGGTACAACGGTTACTTCGTGGTTAATGTCATTAGTCGGTTTAGAGGGAGATACCTTATGGGTGCAATTGCTAAAGCCGTCTTCATTTTCTCCGGTTCTTGCCGGAATCGGCATTATATTAATCATGTCAAATAAAGAAGGAACCAAGAAGCGGGATGCCGGAAATATCCTATTGGGGTTTGCGATTTTGATGTTCGGTATGGAAACGATGAGTGGTTCTGTTTCCGGATTGTCGGACAATGAGGCATTTACACATCTGTTTACAGCATTTTCCAATCCGATTGTTGGTATGTTGATTGGTACGATTGTAACGGCAATTATCCAGAGTTCTTCTGCCTCTGTAGGTATTTTGCAGGCACTTTGTTCCACCGGTTCCGTTCCGTACTCTGCGGCACTTCCGATTATTATGGGACAAAATATCGGTACCTGTGTAACCTCGATTATTTCATCCATCGGTGCCAATAAGAATGCAAAACGAGCCGCAATGATTCATTTGTATTTTAACCTGATTGGAACAATTTTGTTTATGAGTGTATTTTATTTCTTAAATTCTTTTTTGGATTTCGCATTTTTAACGGATGCAGCAAATCCGGCAGGAATTGCAATTATACACAGTTTATTCAATATTGGTGCAACCATTGTATTGTTTCCGTTTTCCAATCAGCTTGTCCGTCTGGCAGAGGTTACAATTACAGAAAAGCAGCAGACGGTTGAAAAAGAAGCTGAGGAGGAAGAGGATATCAGCATTGATGAGCGATTTCTTGAAAGACCGGCATTTGCAATGGAATTATGCAGACAACAGATTCGTGATATGGCGGAGATTACAAGAACTTCCATCGTTTTAGCATTGGGTGTTTTGAAAAATTATGATAAGAAAAAGGTAGAAGAAGTTATCCAATTGGAAAAACGTGTTGATCATTATGAGGATGTATTGGGTTCTTATCTGGTCAAATTATCCGGTAAAAATATTTCAATCAAGGACAGTCAGAGCTTGTCCATTATGCTGCACAGTATCAGTGATTTGGAACGGATATCGGATCATGCCTTGGAAATTGCCAGATCGGCACAGGAGATTGCGGATAAGTCCCTTTCTTTTTCTAAACATGCCCGTTCGGAAATCGATGTGTTAAGCCAGGCGGTGTTTGATATATGTAATCTGACGATGGATAGTTTTGCACGCGAGGATACGACACAGGCAATGCATGTAGAACCGTTGGAAGAAGTAATTGATACATTGTCAAAGAAGATAAAAGAGCATCATATTAAGCGGTTGCAAAAAGGAAAATGTACAATTGAAATGGGATTTATATTGGAAGATGTATTAACCGGATTGGAACGGATATCGGATCATTGTTCCAATATAGCGGTAGAAATGCTTACGATATATGATAATAAATATAATACCCATGAGTATTTTGAAAATTTTACAACCGAAGAAAGAAAGCGGTTCCAGGAAGAATATAACGAGTTAATTACAAAATATGCATTAAAATAATAGAAGCTGCAAACATAAAAATACCCGATTGGAAAAATCCAATCGGGTATTTTTTATTGATGATAGGTAGAAAGAAAATCTTTTAACCGGTCGGCTGCAATTTTTAAATCATCCAACTGCGGTAAATATACGATTCGGAAATGATCCGGTTCGCTCCAGTTAAATCCGCTTCCCTGAACAATTAAAACATGTTTTTCTCTTAAGAAATCCAAAGCAAATTGTTCGTCATTGGTGATATTAAATTTGTTGACATCTAATTTCGGAAAGATATAAAACGCAGCATCCGGTTTTACCGTACTGACACCCGGAATGTCATTTAAGGCGTTGTAAATAAATTCTCTTTGTTCATAAATACGTCCACCCGGAAGCAGTAATTCATCTGCACTCTGGATACCGCCCAAAGCCGTCTGGATGATCGACTGTGCCGGAACATTGGAGCATAGACGCATAGAGGACAACATATTAAGGCCTTCTATGTAACCTTTGCAGTAGGACTTATCACCGCTTAGACTCATCCATCCGCTTCGATAACCGGCAATCCGGTGCGATTTCGAAAGTCCGTTAAAGGTGACGCACATTAAATCCGGGCAAAGAGAGGCAATGGAAATATGCTTTTTGCCATCCATAACCAGTCTGTCGTAGATTTCATCGGAAAAGATGATTAACTCATGTTTTCTGGCAAGTTCTACGATTTCCATTAGGATTTCTTTCGGATACAAGACACCGGTTGGATTGTTTGGATTGATAATAACAATTCCCTTGGTGCGGTCGGTAATTTTACTTTCCATGTCCTTGATATCCGGATACCAGTTTGCCTGCTCGTCACAGATATAATGAACCGGTTTACCGCCTGCAAGGTTTGCAGCGGCAGTCCATAACGGATAATCCGGAGCGGGAACTAAAATTTCATCGCCGTTATCTAATAATCCCTGCATACTCATGGTAATTAATTCCGAAGCTCCGTTACCGGTGTAGATGTCATTGATTCCGACATTTGGAATGTTTTTTAACTGACAGTACTGCATAATTGCTTTTCTTGCCGAAAAGATACCTTTGGAATCCGAATACCCCTGGGAATCCAAAAGATTGTAACGGATATCCTGAATGATTTCATTCGGAGCATTAAAACCGAACGGGTACGGATTACCGATATTTAATTTTAAAATATCTATATTGTTCTCAATCATACGGTTTGCTTCGTCAACGACAGGTCCCCGTACATCATAACAAACATTATCGAGCTTATGTGATTTTTCAAAGTGTCTCATGCCTTTTCCCTCTTTTTCTATAAATAATAAAATATTATATAGCTTTTTTCTTGATTTGTTAAGTCTCAAAGAAATGTTTATATAGAATGTTTTCAGAAAATATGATATTCTATTTATAATTATGACGTATTTGGAGGACAAGGGTGTGCGTAATTTAGAGACAAATGTAAAGAGACTTCGGAAACAGGTATTTACAGAGGTTGCAAATGTTGCATATAATTCTGAAAATATTAATGATGATATTGAAGCAATTCCATATAAAATTACGCCCGGAGATACTCCACAGTATTGTGAGAGTATATATCGGGAGCGTGCAATTACCAGAGAGCGGATTCGATTGGCAATGGGCTTATCCCTGCGTCCGGAAGATAAACCGGTACATTTAACTCAGGGGGTGGAAGAGAGTAACATTGATGAAAAATATTATGAACCGCCACTTATGCAGGTTATTCCGGCAGCCTGTAATGCATGTGAGCATAATGTATATGAAGTAAGTAATCAGTGTAAAGGCTGTGTGGCGCATCCATGTATGGAGGTATGTCCGGTACATGCAATCCGTATGGAGAACGGAAAATCCGTAATCGATAAGAATTTATGTATTAAGTGTGGAAAATGTAAGGCAAATTGTCCATATGATGCAATTTCACATAAACGCAGACCATGTGCGGATGCCTGTGGGGCGAATGCAATCGGCAGTGATGAGTTAGGACGTGCCGCAATTGACGAGAAGAAATGTGTATCCTGCGGTATGTGCATGGTAAACTGTCCGTTTGGTGCAATTGCGGATAAATCTCAGATTTTCCAGTTGATTCGTGCATTACGCAGTGGGAAAGAAATATATGTTGCTTTAGCTCCGGCATTTGTCGGACAGTTTGGTGAATATGCAACACCGGATAAAATCAAAGCCGCCTTGTTAAAGCTTGGATTTAAGGGTGTTTATGAGGTTGCAATGGGTGCAGATATGGGCTGTATAGAGGAAGCAGAGCATTATGTAAAGGAAGTGGCTACCGGAGAGGTTCCGTTTTTATTAACTTCCTGCTGTCCATCCTGGGCAATGCTTTCCAAAAAGCATTTTCCGGAAACCATTGATAAAATATCGAATGCATTGACACCGATGGTTGCAACCGCGAGAATGATAAAGAAAGAACATCCAAAGGCATGCGTTGTATTTATAGGACCGTGTGCGGCAAAGAAGTTAGAGGCAATGCGCCGTACGATACGAAGTGATGTGGAATTTGTAATTACATTTGAAGAATTGGATGCAATTTTCATTTCTCAGGATATTGAGTTTGATGATTTCAGAGCCGGTGAACCAATGGAGGATGCAACCGGGGCAGGACGTGGATATGCGGTTGCCGGTGGTGTTGCCAGTGCGATTGAAGCCTGCATTAAGGAATATCATCCGGGAACGGAAGTGCATATTGAACATGCAGAAGGTCTGGATGAATGTCGTAAGATGCTGATGCTTGCAAAGGCAGGAAAAAAGAATGGATGCCTGATTGAAGGTATGGCATGTCCGGGCGGCTGTGTAGCAGGTGCGGGAACCAATATTCCGATTAACAAAGCAATGCAGCAGGTACGGAACTTTAAGAATGCAACGAAAAAGATGATACCGGATCAGGATGTTGTGAAAAATTATCATCCGGAGGAGTAAAGGGGAATAATATGAGTAATTTTGTTGGCATAGCAAATACAGGAGATCAATCAAAACCATGGTTGATTGCAATTTGTATGATTGTTTCAATCGTGGTTGTAGTCGGGTTGTTTATTTTAAATCAGAAAACAAAGGATGAGGATGAAGAATCAAACGACAGGGATGACAGTTTGTTTTAAGAAGTAAACGATGGAGAATTTTATTTACAGTTTGAATGCCACTATGCCGGTATTTTTGGTTATGCTGCTTGGCTGGTGGTTAAAGAAAATAAATTTTATATCAGATGATTTTGTTTCCGTTGCAGATAAACTGGTATTTAAGGTAGCATTGCCGGTTTTGGTGTTCAAAGATATAGCTTCTGCGGATTTGTCAAAGGATTTTGAATGGAAGTTTGTATTATTCTGTTTTTTCGGAACCTGTATATTCTTTGGTGTGACCTGGTTATTTGCAGAGATTTTCATTCGGGACAAGCATATGATTGGTAGCTTCGTGCAGGGAAGCTTCCGTGGAAGTGCGGCAATTCTTGGTATTGCGTTTGCACAGAACATATATGGAAGTTCCGGTCTGGTGCCGATGATGATTGTGGCATCCATTCCGCTTTTTAATATATTTTCGGTTATTGTATTAATGAGAAGTGCCAATGCGGAAGAAACCGACAAGATGGCGGTATTGAAAAAAACGGGAAAGGGAATTATAACGAATCCCATTATTATCGGCATTTTTCTTGGAATTCCGTTTGCACTGTTAAAGGTTACGTTCCCACCGATGCTTGAGAAAACAATTCAGAGTGTGGCAAGCCTTTCAACCCCGCTTGCATTAATAGCAATCGGAGGCGGTTTTTCAACAGGGGCAGCTCTTAAAAAATGGAAACCGACTTTGGCTGCCAGTATCATAAAACTAATTATTATTCCGGGAATTTTTCTGCCGGTTGCAGTGGCAATGGGATTTCGGAATGAAGAGATGGTTGCATTGTTAATCCTTACGGGTGCACCGACTACGGTAAGTTCTTATATTATGGCAAAGAATATGGATAATGACGGAACTTTGGCATCCGGTATTGTGGTGATGACAACATTATTGTCTTCTGTTACCCTGACGGCAATTATTTTTATTTTGAAAAGTACAGGAATGATTTAGGAGTAAAAAATGGATAATCAGTTATTTAAAAGCATTGTGGATATGGAACGTGCATCGGTTGTAATCTGTAATTTGGAGCATGAGATTCTTTATATGAATCCGGCAGCAATTGAACGATATCAAAAGCGTGGAGGAGCGCAGTTAATTGGCAAGAGCCTGTTAAATTGCCATAATGACCATTCTAAAGGTATCATTTGGAAGGTTATTGACTGGTTTTTGGAAGATGACAGCCATAATATGATTTATACCTATTACAATGAAAAGGAAAATAAAGATGTATATATGGTTGCATTGCGGAATGAACAAAAACAGTTGATCGGATATTATGAAAAACATGAATATCGGACAAAAGAAACTGCAGTATTATACGATTTTTCAAAGTCTTTAGTATAGGATATGTGAGATTTGTGAATTTAATTAAGCAAAGCTTTCATTATACTTATTTATATTATGTGAATAAATGCTCAACTTAAAAAAGTTAATAATTTGACTTTTATAATTTAAAAAATTAAGTTTGGAGCATGCCAAACTTCATTTTTTTATGAAAAACTCTTTGACAGATGGATAAAATTCATCTAATATGACAATAGATAAAAACAGATGGGAGAATACACATGGATAATCGATTGGTAATAAGTAATGAACACACCAACTTATTGGAATTAGAGGAGCATATGTATCATTTGGTTGATGTAGATAAGCCAAATGTATTTCGGAATTTATTTCCATATGATGAAGTACCTAAAATTGCATTTAATGACCGTATTGTACCGCATAATATGCCAAAGGATATTTGGATTACGGATACAACATTTCGGGATGGACAACAGTCGAGAGAACCATATACAACAGAACAGATTGTAACGATTTATGATTATCTGCATCGTTTGGGTGGACCGAATGGATTAATCCGCCAGAGTGAGTTTTTCTTATATAGTAAAAAAGACAGAGATGCAGTCTATAAATGCTTGGAGAGGGGATATCGTTTCCCGGAGGTGACAAGTTGGATCCGTGCTACAAAAAAGGACTTTGAACTGGTTAAAGACATCGGATTAAGAGAAACCGGTATTTTGGTAAGCTGTTCGGATTATCATATTTTTTATAAGATGAAAAAGACAAGAAAACAGGCATTGGATCAGTACTTATCGGTTGTCAGGGACTGTCTGGAAATCGGAATCAGTCCAAGATGTCATTTAGAGGATATTACAAGAGCCGATTTCTATGGATTTGTTGTACCGTTTTGTGTGGAATTGATGAAGCTGATGGATGAGTATAAGATTCCGATTCGAATCCGTGCCTGTGATACGATGGGATACGGCGTGAATTTTTCCGGAGCGGTTATTCCAAGATCGGTACAGGGTATTATTTATGGATTGATTAAGCATGCAGGTGTTCCTAGTGAATTGTTGGAGTGGCATGGACATAATGATTTTTACAAGGCGGTTACCAATTCTACAACGGCATGGATTTATGGCGCCTGTGGTGTCAATTGTTCATTGTTTGGAATCGGAGAGCGTACGGGAAATACACCGTTAGAGGCAATGATTTTTGAGTATGCACAGTTAAAGGGTAATCTGAACGGAGCGGATACAACCGTAATTACGGAGCTTGCAGATTATTACCAGAAGGAATTTAATTATGTCATACCGGAACAGACACCGTTTGTTGGTAAGAATTTTAATCTGACCCGTGCAGGAATCCATGCAGATGGATTACTGAAAAACGAGGAGATTTATAATATTTTTGATACGGAAAAATTCCTGAACCGTCCGGTAAGAGTGGCTGTATCAAATACATCCGGATTGGCGGGAATTGCGCACTGGATGAATTCTTATTACCATTTACGTGTGGAGGATAAGATTGATAAGAATGCTCCATTGGTAGTCAAGGTAAAAGAATGGGTGGACAAGGAGTATGATGAAGGCCGTGTTACTTCTATTACAGATGATGAGTTGGAAAGAGAAGTAAAAAAAGCGGCAAAAGAATTGAATGTTGAGTTGCCAGAAATTTAAAATTCTGCTATTCTATATAGGAGCTTGAAAGAGTTTGATCAGACAAAGGAGTCATAACGATAATAATTATGACTCCTTTTTATAAGGAGGATAAAATGGATAAGATTAAAATGACAACCCCATTGGTAGAGATGGACGGAGATGAAATGACAAGAATTCTCTGGAAGATGATTAAGGATGAGTTATTACTCCCATTCATTGATTTGAAGACAGAATATTACGATCTTGGATTGGAGTATCGTAATGAGACGAATGATCAGGTTACATTTGCCTCTGCAGAGGCAACAAAGAAATACGGTGTAGCAGTTAAGTGTGCAACAATTACACCAAATGCAGCACGTATGACAGAGTATAATTTAAAAGAGATGTGGAAGTCTCCGAATGGAACAATCCGTGCGGCTTTAGACGGAACGGTATTTCGTGCACCGATTGTAGTAAAGGGAATTGAACCATGTGTTAAAAACTGGGTAAAACCAATTACACTTGCAAGACATGCATACGGTGATGTTTATAAGAATGCAGAAATCCGTGTACCGGGCGCAGGTAAGGCAGAACTTGTATTTACCGGTGAGGACGGAACCGAAATTCGTGAGACAATTCATGAGTTTAAGGGACCGGGTGTGATTCAGGGTATGCATAATCTTGATAATTCAATTGAAAGCTTTGCAAGAGCATGTTTTAATTATGCATTGGATACCAAGCAGTCTGTATGGTTTGCAACAAAGGATACAATTTCTAAAAAATACGATCATCGTTTTAAAGATATTTTCCAGGAAATTTTTGATGCAGAATATAAGGACAAATTTGATGCGGCAGGTATTGAATATTTCTATACATTGATTGATGATGCGGTAGCCCGTGTTATGAAGGCTGAAGGTGGATTTATCTGGGCCTGCAAGAATTATGACGGAGATGTAATGTCAGATATGGTATCTTCTGCATTTGGTTCACTTGCTATGATGACTTCTGTATTAGTATCTCCTTCCGGGGTTTATGAGTATGAGGCAGCTCATGGTACGGTTCAGAGACATTATTACAAGCATTTAAAGGGTGAAGAGACATCGACAAACTCTGTAGCAACTATCTTTGCATGGACAGGAGCACTTCGTAAACGTGGTGAGATGGATAACATCCCTGAACTTATGACGTTTGCAGATAAGTTGGAAGCTGCAACTCTTAAGACAATTGAGTCGGGAAGAATGACCAAAGACTTGGCATTGATAACAACAATTGAGAATCCAACCGTTTTAAATTCAGAGAATTTCATTAAGGAGATTCGTAAGACGTTAGAAGAGAGTTTATAATTTTATTGCAGCAAAGCTGACTAGTGGCTTGCAGCAGGATTTGCCTGCAAGTCTGGAATATAAAATATGGATTTTGAAAAGATATTGCGTATTTATGAAAGAATATGCAATATCTTTTTTCATAATAAGATATAGGAGAATGAAAAATGCGATTTGTAATTCAAAGAGTAACCGGTTCTAAGGTGACAATTGAGGGCAAAATAAGAGGCCGGATTGAAAAAGGATTTATGGTTTTAATCGGAGTGGGAGAGGAAGATACAGTTGAAATTGCGGATAAAATGATTCGCAAAATGCTGCATCTGCGTATATTTGAAGATGAAAACGGAAAGACAAATCTCGGTCTAAAGGATGTGGGAGGAAGTCTGCTTTTAATTTCACAATTTACATTGTATGCCGATTGCAAAAAGGGAAATCGTCCGTCTTTTGTAAAAGCAGGTGCCCCGGATAAGGCAAAGATGTTATATGATTATGTGATAGCAAAATGTAAAGAAGAGGTAGAGGTTGTGGAACAGGGTGAGTTCGGAGCGGATATGAAGGTCGAACTGGTCAATGACGGACCGTTTACAATTTTACTGGATAGTGATGAACTGTCGTGATAAAATAGTTGTGTTGTTGTATAAAAATAGGGGAGATAAAAGAAAATGATGAAGTTATCAAAAGAGGAAGAACATAAGCAGTGTTTAAAAGAGATTAAAGCGACACTGACAGTTGTATTTATTTGTTTTTTGTGGCATGTAGGTACTGCATTTTTGTTAAATTCTACGGGATGGAAAATACTCCATATGCCGGCATGGTTTGTAGTGTCCGTATTTGGAACGATGCTGCTTGCAATCGCCGGGGTATGTTTCCTGCTCAAATTTGTATTTATAGATTTTTCTTATGATGAGGAGGAGGGAGAAGATGAATAAAACACAACTTATAATTTTGTCTGTTTTTCTCGGATACTTATTATTTAATGTTATTGTAAGTTTTGTATATAGTAAAAATGCAGAGAAAAAATTACGCACTTCCTCTGAAAAGAAATATTTCATAGGTGGAAGAAATATGAACGGTATTGTTCTTGCCATGACGATTATGGCAACTTATACCTCTGTCAGTTCATTTGTTTCCGGTCCCGGTGCTGCCGGACTTACCTATGGATATGCACAGGTCTGGTTTGCTGCAATTCAGATTCCGGTTACATTTTTGGTGCTTGGGGTATTGGGAAATAAATTGGCATTGGTGTCGAGAAGAACCGGTGCGGTAACGGTAATTGGTTATTTTAAAGCAAGATATAAAAGTGATGCATTGGTTGTTATTACAAGTCTTGGATTGATTGTATTTTTCATTGCACAGATGATCAGTCAG
Organism: uncultured Lachnospiraceae bacterium; assembly: GCA_934293575.1. GTDB lineage: Bacteria > Bacillota > Clostridia > Lachnospirales > Lachnospiraceae > CAG-590. The sequence continues at coordinate 310,898 of CAKQYU010000002.1, forward strand.
TTTACCGGTGGTGCGACATTGATTGCCTCAATAACCGGAATGGATCATGTGACTTCCCTTTTGATATTTGGAACCGTTGTTATTTTATATACGGCAATCGGTGGATTTAGTGCGGTTGTGATTACGGATACAATTCAGGGAATTGTGATGTGTATCGGTACCTTTTTGTTTATTCTTTTTGTGTTAAAGGCAGGCGGCGGCTTGACCGCCATTGATGCCGGACTTGCGAAGAATCTGCCGGGAGTATATGATGATTTATTTTCTAAGTATACTCCGGGAGGATTATTAAGTTACTGGATTTTGGTTGGGTTTGGAACCTTGGGACTGCCTCAGACTGCGGTTCGTGCAATGGGATTTAAGGATACAAAGAGTATGCACAAGGCAATGTGGATTGGAGTATTAACCTGCAGTTTTGTCATTATAGGGATGCATTTGGCAGGAACCTGGGCAGGGGCTTTGGTAGATACCAATAATCTTCCAACCTCTGATTATTTTATTCCGTATATTGTTCAAAAGATCATGCCTCCGGGAATTGCCGCAATCTTCCTTGCGGCACCTATGGCAGCCGTCATGTCTACAGCGGATTCTCTTTTACTTCTTGCTACAGCAGCAATTGTAAAGGACTTATGGAAAAATTATGTGGTAAAGGATGATCCTGAAAAAAATAAAAAATATGAAAAGAATGTAAAGTGTGTCAGTACCGTTTTGACTATTATTTTGGGTATTGTTGTAATGCTTCTTACCATTAATCCGCCGGATATTATTTTCTGGTTGAATTTATTTGCTTTCGGCGGCTTGGAATGTACTTTTTTCTGGCCTTTGGTTGGTGGATTGTTTTGGAAAAAGGGAACAAAGCAGGCAGCGGTATGCAGCAGTATTGGTGCAATCGGAACCTATATTTTTGCAACCTATTTTATACATTTTGCGGGTATCAACGCAGTTGTATGGGGGTTGCTGGTAGGCGGAATATTATACTTTGCAGTTGGAAAGATAACCGGGAAGAACGGATTGGATGATGATATTTTGGAAAAATGCTTCTGATGGATGAATTATGGGAATAATAGTTTGTAAAAAATTAAATAGGGGGTTACAGAAAATAAAAAAATTTGCTATACTATCGTAGCAAAATAAAAATGGTTATAATTGGAAACGCACAATCCTCCGGGATGATAACGAACAACACGAAAATTAAAGTTATCTAAGGAGGATTTTTTTATGCCAAAAAATAAGTTTCAGGATGTAGTATTCACAATTATTATGGCAACAATTATGGTTTATGGAATGGTGGTTTATAACGTTGCTCTTAATACCGGGGGAGTGACAGGTAATACATTTTTAATGGCAATACATGAATTACCGATTATGGTTCCGGTTGCATTTGTACTTGAATTTTTTATTGTTGGGAAAATTGCAAGAAGACTGGCGTTTTCTGTGATGAAGTCGGATGATCGTCCACAATTTATTACATATGCGATTTCAATTTGTATATGTTGTATCATGTGTCCAATTATGAGTCTGGCAGCAACCATTTTATTTAAGGAAACAAAGACTTTTGGGACATGGATTCAGACATGGGCAATGAATTTTCCGATGGCAATCTGTTATCAGATGTTTTATTGTGGACCGCTGGTACGTCTTATATTTAAATGTATTTTCCGGGAAGTAAAAGAGGACTAAAAAATCTTAGGTACGCACCAATAGATGCGTACCTAAGATTTTTTTGCTATTTCTCAATATTCGTTTTTTTGTCTGCATATATAGTGTCGCAGAATCTTTTTCAAAAAATACGGAAATACAATGAATTATCCATCGAATCTTGAATTGATGAAATTTACTTTATAACGCATAGTCATTTTGCTATAATATTTATGGAATTTTAAATACATGATATTCGGAGAAAGACGGCAAATTTATATGTTAATATGGAGGAGTAAATGAAAATTGAACATATAGCAATGTATGTAAATGACTTAGAAAAAACAAAAGAATTTTTTGTAAAATATTTTGATGCAGTGGCAAATGATGGATATCATAATCCTAATACGGATTTTCGTTCCTATTTTCTTTCTTTTGAGGATGGAGCAAGGTTAGAAATCATGAATAAGCCGCAGATGGATGATTTAGAAAAACCACTGAATCGCACAGGCTATGCACATATTGCCTTTCGTGTAGACAGTAAAGAAAAGGTGGATGCGTTGACAAAGCTTTTAAAACAGGATGGTTATGATGTTATCAGCGGTCCGAGAACCACAGGGGATGGTTATTATGAAAGTTGTATCATTGCCATAGAACAAAACCAGATTGAAATAACAGTGTAAGGATGAATATGGAGAAAATGAAAACAAAAACCGCAGTTTATCATCTTCCCGGGATGTTTGAATTTTTTGAACTCTATCGTAAATTTATACCGATGTTTTATGAGCATCGGGATTATTTTTATGATTGGTGTGAGATTGGTTCTGTATATGGAGCGCCGATGGATTGTATCTGGGGTGGTGGTCGGATTGAGACCGAAGAAACAGACATCAGGAAAGTTCTGGACTTTTTAGGGGAGTATGGTATATCGGCAAGATTGACGTTTAGTAATTCGTTACTGAAAAAGGAACATCTTACGGATAAAAAATGCAATGAAATATGTTCCATATATGAGTCGGGAAATCGTGTAAAGAATGGTGTGATTATACACTCGGATTTACTGTTGGATTATTTAAAAACCAATTATCCGGGATTTTATTTTGTTTCGTCAACGACAAAGGTACTGACCGATTTTTCAGAATTTGTACAGGAAATTAACAGGGATGATTTTTTATATGTGGTGCCGGATTTTCGGCTGAACCGGAAGATGGATTTGTTGATGGAATTAACACAGGCTCAAAAAGATAAGGTTGAGTTTTTATGTAACGAATGTTGTTGGTTTGGCTGTCATGACAGAAGACGTTGTTATGAGGAGGTCAGTCGTAAAAACCTTGGAGAAAAGGAAAGTGATTTTCAGTGCAAATCACCGGATGCAAAAGAAGGGTATCGTTTTTCAAAGGCTATGAAAAATCCGGGATTTATTGGTATAGGCGATATAAAAAATAAGTATCTTCCAATGGGATTTTCAAACTTTAAGATTGAAGGCAGAGGCTTGGGAAGTGCTTTAATTTTGGAATTTTTACTTTATTATATGACAAAACCGGAGTATCATTTATCTGTCAGAGAGAATATTTATTTAGATAATATGTTGGATTTATTTTGATAGGAAATGTGGGATGAGACAATGAAAAATATTGGAATGAAAATTTTAACGGTGGTTTTGGCTGTGATGATGGTTATTTCTAACATTATAAATGTTGCAGATATAATCAGGGCGAAAAGGTTCAAAACGTATGATACGGTGACTGCGGTTGTAGTGACCACAGAGGATGTATTGTGTAATATTTCATCCAAAAACAGAAGAGGGGATGAAACTTCAACGGATATGAAGTATGAGGTAGATGCATATCAAACCGTGGAAGTTCAATATGATTATATGGATGCTACCTATACAACAGAGTTGAAGAAACTTACAATAGCAGAGGGAAGAACTTATTATAGTCGTTCGGAGGCGGAAAGAGGTGCTGATACTCTGAAACACTCAGGATATAAAATAGGTGATTCAATTGATGTATATACAAACGGTAAGAAGGCAATGTCTGTGCGTGAAGCGGATCAAACAGGCGGATTTTTGAATATTTTATTATATGTTGTAGTAGCAGATATCATTATGCCTGTTATTATAGTAATTATGGTAAAGATTTATTTTTGCAAGCCGGATGGGGAGGAGTAAAAAATTCTTGTCAATTGTTTTTTAATCCATTACAATAAAACTGTTCGTACTTGAATTTGTTAAAATGAGTAATTTATAGAACCCATACAAGTTTACAAATGAAACGGGATAGAGCTATCAAAATGATAGCTCTATATTTTTTGTAACCTTTTTACCGTTTATTCCGTCTAATAGATGTACAGAAAAAAGGTACTCCGGGGACAAATAGAGATGAGGTGAGTTTTTTGGAAAAAGATGAAATGACGCGATTAGCAAGGAAGGCAAAGAAAGGTAATGCAAAGGCTTATGGAATGCTAATTGAATCATTGAAAGAATATCTATACAAAACCGCAATGTTATCCGTGAAAAATGAGCAGGTCGCATTAGATGTCGTAAGCGAATGTATTTTAAATGGATATCAAAAGATAAAGCAGTTGGATAAACCAGAATATTTCAAAACATGGATTACACGAATCCTGTTTCATATCATAGCGGATTATTATCGCAGTGAGAAATATACGGAGGATGTTGATTCTTTACAGATTCCGGAACCGGAAAGCATTGTAAATAAAGAAGAGAAAATGGATTTATATCAGGCAATTGATATGTTGTCGGAAAAATACAGAAAAGTGATTATCTTAAAGTATTTTGATGGATTAAAGATTAGTGACATTGCTTATGTAATGGATATTCCGGAAGGTTCTGTAAAAGCATATTTGCATCGTGCAAAGGAAGATTTAAAACATTTATTGACGGAGGTAGATTTATATGAAGATGGATTTCGGGAAAATAGAAGTATCGGATAAATTAGATCAGGTAGTAGAAAACAGTTTACAGGAGGTTTATAAGAAACATCACAGGGACAGACAAAAAAAATGGATTGCCGGCGGTTGTGGAATGGCTGCTGCATTTGCTGTGGTTTTTATGGTTGGAGTTGCCAATCCAAGTTATGCAAAGGATATTCCGTTGGTGGGGCATATTTTTGAAAGCATGCAGGATAAATTTTCATATGGCGGTAATTATAGCGGAATCGGAACATCATTGGTGGAAGAAACAAACAGTGAGAACACAGAAAATACGAGTGAAGCCGATATTGAAAAAAAATATACACAGACTGTGGACGGAGTGACCGTGACATTATCGGAAGTATATTGTAATCAGGTAGGTTTATATCTTTCTATGGAAATTCATTCGGATACACCATTTCCGGATATGTATGCACCGCAGTTGTTTACATCGGAACAATATAGCTTTAATCCGACGGCGCTGGGAGACTGTGTAGTATTAAACGGTGAACTGGTAGATGCGAATACATATGCAGGTTTGGTTCGATTTGATTTAAACAATAAATTAACGGATACCAGCGGTACAGAAAAACAGATAAAACTGCCGGATTCCTTTACATTGGACTTATCAATTGATGAAATTCGTGGTGCCTTAAAAAATCCTCCGGTAGCTGATTTGGGAAAGACACCGGAAGAATTAGAGCAGATGACGGATGAAGAGTGGATTGCCTTTATGAAAAAGTGGGATGAAGAACATCCGGATTTTGAAGACAGTCAGGATGCAATTTATAAGGGTGCATGGACATTTTCTTTGAATGTCGATGTTAACAATACGGATACGCAGGTTGTTGATTTGAGCGACAGAGCAGAAAATGGAATTGGATTTTCGGCTATCACAAAAGATCGATTTGAGATATCGGTTTATAGCTTGAATGAAAATGTACAGGATATGGGAACTTACTTCCCGGTTGTTTTGGATGCAGATGGACGGTTAATGGATTACGGTGACGGTGGAAGTGCCTGCACGGTTGCAATCAATGACAGTGATGTATCACAGGTTGATGTATTTCTGATTGACGAGAGTTTATGGCTTGACAACTTAAAAGGTCATTGGTGGAAGACGGCGGACGGACTGACCGATCCACAGGAAATAAAGGAATTTAAACAGTTACTGATTGATAATTGTGCATATCATACAACCGTTGATTTTGAATAAATAGATTTGCAAACAGGAAAAGGAGTTTCATTCCCTTATCAGAAATAGGGGAGTGAAACTCCGTTTTGTTTGGATTATTCCGATAATAATTCCCATTGCTCATATAATAAATCAAGTTCTTCTCTTGCCTGTTCCTGCTCTTTGGAAAGAGCGGTTAACTTCTCGACATTGGTTGCGATTGCAGCATCCGACATCTGTTCATCCAAAGAAGTAATCAGGGCTTCTAATTCTTCGATTCGATTTTCGCATTTTTTTAAATCATTTTGTTTCTTGCGTTCCTTTGCCTGTTCCTCTTTGGCAAGCTTCCAGTCCTTCTTGGCTTCCGTTTCGTTTTTGACTGCGGTTGATTTTTCTTCCGCCTGAGCAGTTGATACCAGCTGCTGTTCCACATAGTAGTCATAATTTCCGATATAGGATTTGATTCCGTTCTTTGTTAAATCTAAAATTCTGGTGGCTGTCTGGTTGATAAAATACCGGTCGTGCGAAACATACAGCAGGGTTCCGGTATAATGCTTTAAAGCATTTTCTAAAATTTCTTTTGAAACAATATCCAAATGGTTTGTCGGTTCGTCCAAAATTAAAAAATTTGCATTGGAAAGCATTAATTTTGCAAGGCTGACACGACCGCGTTCTCCACCACTTAAATCTTTGATTTGTTTAAAAACATCATCGCCGGTAAATAAAAATGCAGCCAACAGGTTGCGGACTTTGGTGTTGGTCATGGCAGGATAGGCATCCTGTAATTCATCAAAAATGGTTTTGTCTGCGTGTAAAACCTGATGTTCCTGATCGTAGTATCCGATATGAACCTGCGCTCCTAAAGTTATCGTGCCGGAATCTTTTGGAAGAAGCTGGTTGATAATTTTTAGGATTGTAGTTTTTCCGGTTCCGTTGTTACCGATTAAGGCAACCCGTTCGCCTCGTTTGATATCCATGTGAACATTTTCAAAAATAACATGGTTTCCGAAGGATTTGGATAAACCGTCTACGAATAATACGTCATTGCCGCTTTCTACCGCAGGTGTCAGTGTCAGTCGCATTTCGTCATTTATTTCCTGCGGCTTTTCAATCCGTTCTATACGGTTTAACATCTTTTCGCGGCTTTCTGCCCGTTTGATGGATTTTTCCCGGTTAAATTGTTTGAGTTTGGTAATGACTTCTTCCTGATGCTTGATTTCTGCCTGCTGGTTCATATAAGCGCGGTATTTGGAAAGACGGACCTCTTCCCGTTTTTGCGCATAATAACTGTAATTACCGTGATATATGGTAGCTTTTGTGTTTTCGATTTCCACTACCTTTGTTACGATTTTATCCAGAAAATAACGGTCATGCGATACAATAATAACCGCACCGTCATAGTTGCCAAGATAGCCTTCTAACCATCGGATATTATTTAAATCAAGATGGTTTGTTGGCTCATCCAACAAAATAATATCCGGACGGGAGAGCAGTAAACGACCGAGGGAAACTCGGGTTTTCTGTCCTCCAGACAATTCCGATACCGGACGATGAAAGTCATCTTCTGAAAATCCCAATCCCTTTAGGATACCGGTTATCATGCTTTCAAAAACATAACCATCCTGTTGCTCAAAGGTGTGGTTCATCTTTGTGTACCGGTCAAGTGCTTCTTCTAATTCCTTGCCACTAAGATTTTTCATGTTATTTTCTAATTCACGGATTTGATTTTGCAGGTTGATGACATCCTGTTTTACACTTAACAGTTCCTCGTAAATGGTTTTGTCATAGTAGGAATCCTGATGCTGTGCTAAATAGCCGACCGTAATATCTTTACCGATAATTACCTGTCCTTCATCCGCTTCCTCTTCACCCATGATAATCTTTAATAACGTAGATTTGCCGGCACCGTTGATGCCGACAATTGCAAGTTTTTCTTTTGCTTCAATATGAAAATTAATTTGATTTAAAATTTCATCTGCACCGTATGCTTTTGAAATATTTTGACATGAAAGTACCATAATTTTTTCCTGATTCTTATATTTCGTAAATGTATTCGTTTGCGGATAAGTCGGTATTGTGTGCTGCTCCGTTTTTGATTGACTGTTCCGGTGGAGTAACCGATACTCTGGTATTGGATGGAATAGAGCAGGTAATAAATGCACCACCTCCGATGACGGAATCACTGCCGATTACGGTTTCGCCACCAAGTACAGAAGCATTGGAATAAATCGTTACCCGGTCACCGATGGTTGGATGTCGTTTAACACCTGCTAAATGCTGTCCGCCTCTTGTACTCAAAGCGCCTAATGTAACACCCTGATAGAGTTTTACATAGTCTCCGATAATCGTAGTTTCTCCGATTACGATACCGGTACCGTGATCCATAAAGAAATATTTACCGATTGTAGCACCGGCATTGATATCAATTCCGGTTCGGCTGTGTGCATGTTCCGTCATGATTCTTGGAATAAACGGAACATGTTCTTTGTATAATTCATGCGCTATCCGGTATACAAAGGTTGCGTAAAATCCGGGATAGGAGAAAATAATCTGTTCTTTGTTAAGTGCGGCAGGGTCACCGTCATAACCGGCCTTTGCATCAAGTAATAAGAGCTCCTGAATCGTTGGAAAGGTTGCAAAAAACCGGCAACAGATTTCTTCTGCCTGCGTAAGGATGGAAGAATCGGTCGCAGAGACATCCGGCTCGGCTTCGTAGGCAAGCGCTAATGCAATCTGTTCCTTGATAATCGTATGTAAAAGGGACAATCTCTGTCCGATATAATAACCGGCATTCAATGTAGATACCTGTTCCAAATTAAAAAAGCCGGGAAATAAAATAGATTGCAGTTCATTTACGGCATCTATAATGACTCTTCTTGCCGGCAACGGCTTGGTTGTGCGACCAAGTAAGACATCGGATGTATTATAATTATCAGATATGTTTTTTACTAAATTCGGTAGTAATTGTTCAAAATTTGAATTCTCTTTCATAAATATAAACCACCTTCCATAAAATTGTCATTATCTGTGAGACAATCAGATTTATTATAACATAAATAAAAAACGGATGGTAGCGGTTATTCGCAAATTCAAACGGAATTGTATAATTCACTAAAAAAGAAAGAGGTTTTCGTGCCAAACGGAAAATATGGAAAAAGTTTCATTTTGTATTTGCGAAGTAGACTATATTCATGTATAATACTCTTTATGAATGTGATTCGAAAATGAACGGAAAAGAGGAGAAGAATGAAAAAGGCATTAGATGTGAACAACATTAATCCATTCTTGCAATCAACTATTAGTGTGTTTGAAACTGTAACGCAGTTAAAACTTACAGTTGGAAAACCATCGTTAGCAGAATTTTCGTTTGCGAATCCTACCTATACAATTACAGTAGGTGTTGTTGGACAGATGAAGGGACAGGCAGTTTTAGCAATGGATATAGAGTGTGCAAAAGACATTGCGAGTAAGATGATGTTTGGGATGCCTGTTGCTGAATTAGATGAAATGGCATGTTCAGCTCTCAATGAGCTTAGTAATATGATTATGGGGAATACCGCAACGATATTTTCTACACAGGGGAAGATTATTGATATTACCCCGCCTATTTCCATGTTGGGTACCAATTTAAAGGTACAGTCAGATATTGATCCGATTTGTGTACCATTGACTTTGAATGGAGAACGCTATATTGAATTATATATTTGTGTATATGAGGAATAGTATGATTTGCTTATAAGGATTATTGAAGGTTTGAATTTTATAGATAACCCTTGCAGTAAGGTAACAGATAAGTCAATTAACGTAAGTTGTTGGCTTATTAATTTTACAAAATAAAGAAGAAAGGTAAGAGAGGACATGAGTAAAATTATTGGAAAAGGTATTACTTTTGACGATGTACTTTTAGTACCGGCTTATTCAGAGGTAATTCCGAATGACGTCGATTTAAGAACACAGCTTACAAAAAAGATTCAATTGCAGATTCCGTTAATGAGTGCCGGAATGGATACGGTAACGGAGCATAGAATGGCAATTGCAATGGCTAGACAGGGTGGTATTGGTGTTATTCATAAGAATATGTCAATACAGGCACAGGCAGAAGAGGTTGATAAGGTTAAGCGTTCTGAGAACGGTGTTATTACTGATCCATTCTCTCTGACACCTGAACATACATTGGATGATGCAGATAAATTAATGGCTAAATTCCGGATTTCCGGAGTTCCGATTTGTGAAGGAACCAAGTTGGTTGGTATTATCACAAACCGTGATTTGAAGTTTGAGACAGATTATTCCAAAAAGATTAAAGAGTCTATGACTTCCGAAGGCTTGATTACCGCAAAAGAAGGAATCAACTTAGAGGAAGCAAAGAAAATGCTTGCAAAGGCACGGAAAGAAAAGCTTCCGATTGTAGATGATGATTACAACTTAAAGGGATTGATTACAATCAAGGATATAGAAAAGACAATCAAATATCCACATGCTGCAAAGGATTCACAGGGAAGATTACTTTGTGCAGCCGCAGTTGGTGTAACACCGGATATTACAGACCGTGTGGATGAATTGGTTCGTTCTAAGGTTGATGCGATTGTTATTGATACTGCACATGGACATTCTGCAAATGTATTAAAGACATTTGGATTGATTCGTGAAAAATATCCGGATTTACAGGTTATTGCAGGTAATGTAGCAACCAGAGGCGGTACAGAAGCAATGATTAAAATGGGTGTTGATGCGGTTAAGATTGGTATTGGACCTGGTTCTATCTGTACAACCCGTGTGGTAGCAGGTATTGGTGTTCCGCAGATTACGGCAATTATGGAAGCTTATGATGTTGCTAAAGAATACGGCATTCCGGTTATTGCAGATGGTGGTATTAAGTATTCCGGCGACATCACAAAAGCTTTGGCTGCAGGTGGTAATGTTTGTATGATGGGTAGTCTGTTTGCAGGAACGGATGAATCTCCGGGAGAGTTTGAATTATATCAGGGACGTAAATATAAAGTATACCGCGGTATGGGTTCCATTGCAGCAATGGAAAATGGTAGTAAAGATCGTTATTTCCAGGCAAATGCGAAGAAGCTTGTTCCGGAAGGTGTAGAAGGTCGTGTAGCATATAAGGGAAGTGTAGAAGATACCGTATTCCAGCTGCTTGGTGGATTGCGTTCCGGAATGGGATATTGTGGAGCAAAAACAATCACAGATTTGCATGAAAAAGCTCAGTTTGTTGAGATTTCAGCAGCTTCATTAAAAGAAAGTCATCCACATGACATTCAGATTACAAAGGAAGCTCCAAACTATTCTGTAGAATAACATAAAAACAAAAAAAAGTGTCAGACCATTCGGTCTGGCACCTTTTTTATTATTGTGGTTTCAGATGAGAAACCGGAAGATAAACCGGGATTCCCTTTTCATAAGTGATTGTCGGCTCACCAAGAATCAATGGTGATAAATACTCAAATAATTCCGGTTCAATATCATTTCCTTCTTTATTAATCCATTTTCTTGGAATTGATTTTGCTTCGTTTGCGATATCAACGATGTCTGCACTTCCGATTTCAATTCGGTAAGGATTGTTGGAAATCCGGTTAAGTGTCAGCATGCATTGTGTCTGTCCGTCTGATGCACAGGCAACGGCATGTTTGCCAAGATCAAAGGATTCATTCAAATCCGTCAAGGAAGAAATATGCGATGCACATCGTTGTAAAACATTCAATTCAATAGAACGACATTTTACGTTAATATTTTCCTTGATAAAATATTCGAGACATTTGCCGGTACCGCTTAATTGTGCATGACCAAACTGATCCTGTGCCGGCTTTGATGCACTGAAATAATTTCCTTCTTTGTCCCGGATTCCTTCCGATACTGCTACAATTACGTTGTTCCGGAATACTAATTGTTCCTGTACATCTTTTAAGAATTGTTCCTTATCAAACGGAACTTCCGGAAAATAAATCAGGTGCGGCGCACTGTTATAAGCATTTCTTGCTAAGGCGGAGGCTGCGGTCAGCCATCCGGCATCTCTTCCCATAATCTCGACAATGGTTACACTCTTTACAGCATAAATATAAGTATCATGAGCAATTTCCAAAATAGAAGATGCAACGTACTTGGCTGCGGAACCAAATCCCGGTGTGTGGTCGGTACATAATAAATCATTATCAATGGTTTTTGGGATACCAATAATACGGATATCACTTCCGATTTGTCTGCCATACCGGCTTAATTTGGATACGGTATCCATGGAATCATTACCACCGATATAGAAGAATGCTCCGATATTGTATTTTTTGAACTGATTAAATATAAATGTGTAGGCAGCATCATCATCTTCAAAATCTTGCAGTTTGTATCGACAAGAGCCAAGATACATAGCAGGAGTAACCTTTAAGGTTTCAATAAAGGTAGGAATCCGATTGGCCTTTTCGGTAAGATTTAAAATGCGGTCATCTAAAATTCCCATAATTCCGTTCAATGAACCATAAACGGTATCATATTCCTGACTTTTACAGGCTGCATCCAAAACTCCGGCAAGGGATGCATTAATTGCAGTTGTCGGACCCCCGGATTGCGCAACCATGATATTTTTCTTTGGCATAATAATCTCCTTTAAAGTTAAAATTAACTTTATGATAAGTGAAACAGATGTAAAATTCAAGGAAAATATGCAAGAAAAATATAGAAATATTTCTTGTGTTTTTATTTTGCGTGTTGTATAATTAGTTCATTCCAAGTTATGTAAAGTAATTATTATTTTACATCCTTTTACGAAAGATAATTACTTGGAAGCTTCTTATTATTTACAGGTGAAACTACTGGGGTGTTCGATATCTCCTGTGATTTTGAACCTACATTTGTTTTTATGGGACGCCAATATTTATGATTAGTATGTCGGGCCTGCTTTGACTGGAAGACAGATGAATCAGTGAGGTAACCCACCTAGCTTGGCTAGGACTCAAAATGCAGGAACCGGCATCACTGGTTGTTTCACTGAAGATAAAGCTTTTTATGTACAAAAGATGAAAAAGCAGCATTCACTGGCGGATTGATTCGTCTGATTGCTGCTTTCTTTATGGATAGAAAAACTGTTTTTGCATATGGGATAGAAGGAGAAAAATATGAAGGGACATAAGGCTGGAAAGATAAAAATTACCATGATTATTTTGGTTGTATTGGTGGTTTTGGGCGTGATTGGTGGAATTCTTGTAAAAGAGGTATTTTATAAGAAAGTTGGTCAGGGTACAATATCAAATCAGGAAGCCAATCGTTTGATTCGATATTTAAGCCTTAATGATTATCAGTATTCCGAACGTCTGGGTTCTTCATTTACGGTTTCTCTGGCAAGAGATTTACTAAAATCAGCCGGCGTGCCGGAGGATAAGATTAGTGTATCATTAAAAGGAAAACCGGGATTTTGTCCGATTACCAAAAAACAGTTTGAAACAATATATGACGAATTGATTGATTTGTTGGATTTGGAACGTCTGAGCAGCCGGAATTTATACATATTTGAAATCGACAGTGCAAACGATGAAGAAATCGATGGTGTTGTCTATGAGCTGATTAGTACGAATGAAGGTAATTACTACATGGAGAAGGATTACGGTATGGATCATTCTTATGTAGGGAAGGTTGTGAAAGTCTATCTTTCCAATAATGAAATTATTATGTGTTTGGGAGAGAGTCAGGAAAGTGTTACCATACCAAATGCTTATGCAACAAAAATTACCAACGAAGAGGAAGGAAAGGCGCTGCATATATATGCGGGCGGTGTGATGAGAACACTGCAGATTGCAAAGGATGCGGATGTGCAGGAGAAGATGGACGCCTGCCTTTGCGATGTCGATATTACCAATCAGGGTGTGACAAAGGTACAGGATTTATCAGGAAAACTGGAGGAAAAAAAGGTAATTTCTTATTCCGATGGTATGCTTACCCTGGAGGGAACGGATACACCGCTTTATTTATCGGATACTTTTTATTTGTACCGGACAAAGGGCGGATTTAAGGTGTCAGCATCCGCAGGAACGTTGATTGGTTATGAGAAAGTTAATTTATACATAAAGGATGACTTGGTACAGGCAGCCGTCCTGGATGCCGATATTTATTCAAAAAACATAAGGGTGTTAATTAATAATGCCGGCTATAATGGTTATTATCACGATAAGGTGTTTGTTACGTCCGATACACCGTTTACGATTCAATATGGTGATACGGTAGATGAATATGAGGCAAATGAGCGGGTAGAGTTTCGAAACGGAAGCAAGGAATTGGAAAATGGAACAGCATCGATACGTTCAAAGGAGGAAGACGGTAAGATTACTCTGGTTGGTTTGGAAAGACAATGCAAGGATCCTTCTTATCGGGGAACCATTGAATTATCAAAAAGTGATGAGGGCGTTATTGTTGTGAATGAATTACCGGTAGAGGAATATCTGTATGGAGTTGTACCGAGTGAAATGCCGATTTCTTACAATTTAGAGGCATTAAAGGCGCAGGCAATCTGTGCGAGAGCTTATGCATACCGGCAGATGAACAGTGATACCTATGCAGAGTTTGGTGCACATTTAGACGACAGTGTTGCAAGTCAGGTATATAATAATGTAGAGGAAGATGAGCGGGGAATTTATGCGGTAGATGATACATATGGTGTGGTACCTTGCTATCAGGATGAAGTAATTGAGGCGTTTTTCTTCTCAACTTCTTGTGGAACAACAAGTAATAACCGCGCAGTATGGGGCGGTAATCAGGAACCGTATCTGTTGGATACGTTTGAAAACGAATTAAATGATATTGCCAATCTGGATAATGAAGAAAGCTTCCAATCATTTATAAATAATGAATTGGGAACCGGATTTTTTGAGGAAAATGAGCCTTTCTACAGATGGAATGTTTCCTATACAAAGGAGCAGCTGACAAAGGCTGTTAATGATAATTTATATGCCAGAATACAGGCCATGCCGGATAATATACTTGCATTAAACGGAAATGGAGAGTATGAAAAGAAATCCTTACAGTCGGTTGGTGATGTGGTAAGTATTAACATTACAAAACGGGGAAAGAGCGGTATTATAGAACAGATGCAGATTGTCGGAACGCAGGAAACCATCATGGTAAGCGGACAGAGCAATGTAAGAGCTTTGTTAAGTCCGAAGGATACGGTTATCTATAAACAGGACGGTTCTTCCGTTACCGGATGGACTTCTTTGCCGAGCGCTTATTTTTATGTCGTAACAGACGGAGATACGATTACCCTGATGGGTGGAGGATTCGGACATGGTGTCGGCATGAGCCAGAATGGTGCAAATGATATGGCGGCAATGGGATATCGTGCAAATGATATTTTGACGCATTATTATACAGCAGTAGAGTTAAAAGACATGTATGAGTTGATGGGAAAATAATATATGAAAGAAAGCAAGAAGCAAAAGTGGATTGAAAAAGGAAAGGTAATTATCGGATATTTTGTTACCTTTAGTAATATTTTAACAAACCGGTATACTGCTGCATGTGCGGCTCAGGCGGCATTCTTTTTGATGTTGTCGGTTGTACCTATGATATCTTTATTGTTAGCTGTTGTTACCTATCTTCCGTTTTCACAACAGGATTTTATGGAATTGATTATGCGGGTAATCCCCAGGAATTTTGAGGGTACGGTAAATGGAATTATGACAGAATGGTATCAGTCATCCGGCGGAACGGTTATTTCGTTATCTGCAATTGCCATGTTATGGTCATCTTCAAAAGGAATTTATGCGTTGATGGACGGCTTTAACAGTATGTATAAAATAAGAGCAAAATACCCACCGTTAAAGTCAAGAGCAGTATCGCTTGTTTATACTTTCATATTGATTATTTTGTTTGCTGTAATTATGAGTGTGAATACCTTTGTAATTCATTACTATAAATTATATATTCATGCAAATTTTGACATGGAAAATTTCTATGGCAAGCTGTTTATGTTTGCAAGATATGCGTTCGGATTTTTGCTGTTTTATGTTTTTATACTGATGATGTATGTTGTGCTGCCTGGAGGATTTGGATTGCCGAAAGGAAATGAGGAAAAGTTGAAGTTCCGTAAGCGGATAAGGTCACAGGCATCGGGGGCTGTATTTTGTTCCATTGCATGGTTGATTATTTCCAGAATTTTGGTAATATACATAAAATACTTCCCATCTTTTTCTGTCATGTATGGTTCCCTTGCCGGTATTGTAATTGCGATGCTGTGGTTGTATTTTTGTATGTATTCGTTATTTATCGGTGCAGTGATTAATTATATTATGTCAAAAGGATACTTGACAGAGGTCAAAAAGATGTTACAATAAATGTGTTAAAGATGCAGAAAAACAAAGATGGTGCAAGAAAAGATTATCTTCTGCCAGAGAGAGGAAGTCATCGGCTGGAAGCTTCCTTCCGTTCAGATAATTTTTGAATTTCACACCGGAGTTTCAGAATTGAAGAAGATTTAGTAGGTTCTGACGGTTCATGTCGTTATTTCATGGAAGAGCGCTGGGATTACAGAATGTAATTTTAGAATCAGGGTGGTAACACGGTCATTTCGTCCCTATGGATGAGATGGCTTTTTTTATGGCAGAAATTGGAAAAGAACAAATAAAGGAGACAAGTCATGAAAGAAAAATTAGAAGCGATTAAGGCAGATGCCCTTGCAAAAATTGAAGCCGCATCGGATTTGGATGCCTTAAATGAAATCAAGGTTGGAATCCTTGGTAAAAAGGGCGAACTGACAACCGTATTAAAGGGAATGAAGGATGTTCCCGCAGAGGAAAGACCAAAGGTTGGTCAGATGGTAAATGAAGCCAGAACTGTAATTGAGGAAAAATTGGAAGAAGAACGCACCAAAATTGCAAGACAGTTGAGAACCGAAAAGATGAAAAGGGAAACAATAGATGTAACACTTCCCGGCAAGAAATATATCCGCGGACACAGACATCCGAATCAGATTGCTTTAGAGGATTTGGAAAGAGTATTTATCGGAATGGGATATGAGGTTGTAGAAGGACCGGAAATCGAGTATGACAAGTACAACTTCGAGTTGTTGAACATTCCGGCAAATCATCCGGCAAAGGATGAGCAGGATACCTTCTACATTACAAAGGATATTTTACTTCGTACCCAGACTTCGCCGGTACAGGCAAGAATTATGGAAAAGGGAAACCTTCCAATTCGTATTTTATCAGCAGGACGAGTATTCCGTGCAGATGAGGTAGATGCAACACATTCTCCATCCTTCCATCAGGTAGAAGGGCTGGTTATTGATAAAAATATTACAATGGCTGACTTAAAGGGTACTTTGAATCAGTTTGCAAAAGAGTTCTTTGGAGAAAGTACAAAGGTTAAATTCAGACCGCATCATTTCCCATTTACAGAGCCATCCGCAGAAGTGGATATCAGCTGCTTTAAGTGTGGCGGAAAAGGCTGCCGTATGTGTAAGGGCAGCGGCTGGATTGAGATTCTTGGTTGTGGTATGGTTCATCCGCATGTATTGGAAATGTGTGGAATCGATCCAAATGAATATCAGGGATTTGCATTTGGTATCGGTTTAGAGCGTGTCACCTTATTAAAATATGAAATTGATGATATGCGTTTGTTATATGAAAATGATACCCGTTTCTTAAACCAATTTTAGAAAAGCCAGGCAGTATAGGATTGCTTGTATTGCATAATAGTATTTGATATAGGAAAGGAAAGAAAAATATGAATACACCAATATCATGGATGAAAGCCTATGTTCCGGATTTAGATGTGGATGTTCAGGAATTTGTAGATAAAATGACATTATCCGGTTCCCATGTAGAGGGCTATGAGAAAAAGGATAAAAACTTAGATAAGATTGTAGTTGGACGGATTGAGACTATGGAGAAGCATCCGGATGCGGATAAGCTGGTAGTTTGTCAGGTAAATGTTGGGGAAGAATCCCTTCAGATTGTAACCGGAGCAAAGAATGTAAAGGTTGGAGATTTGATTCCGTTAGTGTTAGATGGTGGTAAGGTTGCCGCTGCCCATGGAGATGACAATGAATATCCGGACGGTATTAAGATTAAGAAGGGTAAGCTTCGCGGTGTTGAAAGTAACGGTATGATGTGTGGAATTGAAGAACTTGGTTCTTCAAGAGATTTTTATCCGGAAGCGCCGGAAGACGGTGTTTATGTATTTCCGGAGGGTTCTCCGGTAAAACCGGGTGATGATGCGGTTCATGCATTGGGATTGGATGATACAGTTGTCGAATACGAAATTACATCCAATCGTGTGGATTGTTTTTCAATGATTGGTATGGCAAGAGAGGTTGCTGCTACATTTGATAAACCATTTTATCCACCGGTAGTTGAGGTAAAAGCAAATGATAAAGATGTAAATGATTTTGTTAAGGTTACGGTTAAGGATACGGATTTATGTTCCCGCTACTGTGCAAGAGTAGTTGAAAACATTAAAATCGGTCCATCTCCAAAGTGGATGCAGGATCGTTTGAAGGCTATGGGAATCCGTTCTATTAATAATTTGGTTGACATAACAAATTATGTAATGGAAGAATACGGACAGCCAATGCATGCATATGATTTGGATACCATTGCAAATCATGAGATTATCGTAAAGCGTGCAAATGACGGTGACGTATTTACTACATTAGACGGTCAGGAAAGAAAATTGGATAAAGATGTATTGATGATTTGTGACGGTGAGAAGGAAGTTGGTATTGCCGGAATTATGGGTGGAGAAAATTCTATGATTACAGATGATGTCCATACGGTATTGTTTGAGGCTGCCTGCTTTGACGGAACCAATATTCGTCTTGCATCAAAGAGAATCGGTTTGCAGACGGATGCATCCTTTAAGTTTACAAAGGGATTGGATCCGAATACCGCATATGAGGCAATTAACCGTGCCTGTCAGTTGGTTGAGGAAATGGGCTGCGGTAATGTTGTCGGCGGTATTGTGGATGTATATCCAAATCCGGTTGAACCTAAGGTATTGCCATTTGAGCCGGATCGGTACAATGGTTTGCTTGGTACCGATATTCCAAAAGAAGAAATGCTTGAATATTTCAAACGTTTAGAGCTTGTATATAATGAAAAGGATAATACTTTAACGATTCCGACGTTCCGTCAGGATTTGAATTGTATGGCAGATTTGGCAGAGGAAGTTGCACGTTTTTATGGATATGACAATATTCCGGTAGCATTGCCAAAGGGAGAAGCTACAATTGGTAAGAAACCATTTAACCAAAGAGTTCAGGATGTTGCAAGAGAAATTTGTGAAAGAAATGGATTTTCGGGTGGAATGTCATATTCTTTTGAAAGTCCAAAGGTGTTCGATAAATTGTTGTTGCCGGAGGATGCAGTGGAGAGAAAGGCAATTGTAATTGCCAATCCGTTAGGTGAAGATTTCTCTATTATGAGAACAATTTCTTTAAATGGTATGCTGACATCTTTAGCAACCAATTACAACAGAAGAAATAAGAGTGCAAGATTGTATGAGCTTGGAAATATTTATATTCCGCATGAATTGCCGCTGACAGAACTTCCGGATGAGAAGATGCGGTTGACACTTGGTATGTATGGAGAAGGCGATTTCTTCGATATGAAGGGTGTTGTGGAAGAAATCTTTGCAAAATTGGGAGCGGAAGGACAGATTACATTTGAGCCATCCAATGATATTCCGTTTTTGCATCCGGGACGTCAGGCAAAGCTTACAAAGGGCAAGTTAGACATTGGTTTCTTAGGACAGGTACATCCGGAGGTTGGAGACAACTACAATATGAAGGGTGATGCCTATGTGGCAGTTCTTAACATGGATGTTCTTACCATGATTGCCGATTTTGACCGCAAGTATGAAGGAATTGCTAAATTCCCGGCAAGTACAAGAGATCTTTCCATGGTAATGGATAAAGACATTTTTGTTGGTCAGATTGAGCATGTAATCCATAAAAACGGTGGTAAGATTTTAGAGTCCTGCGAATTGTTTGATGTTTACGAGGGTGAACAGGTTGGTAAGGGCAAGAAGTCCGTTGCATATGCACTTTCTTTCCGTGCAAAAGACCGGAATCTGGAATCTACGGAAGTTGATAAGGCCGTAGAGAAGATTTTGGATGGTCTGAAGAAAATGGGTATTGAATTAAGAGGATAAATTCAATTGATATATGGAGGATATGCAAATGAAAAAAAGAATAGTTGCAATGATAATAGTAATATTAATTATTAGCATATTTGTATTTCCTCCTATTCTTTGGAAAATATATAACGCAGACAGAGCATTTACTCCTGTAAAATGGGAGAAATGTGAAGTCAGTAAAAGATTTCGAATGATTCATAGTTTGCAGGAGCAGTATGAATTGGTTGGAATGGATAAGGATGAAGACTGGTAATGCATTATTAGAAACATAAGCCACAGGAACGGCAGTAATATGCCATTTTCTGTGGCTTGTTTTATGGTAAAAAGACGCGGGATGTGATATACTCGTGTAAGACAGTTTGTTGGAGGTTAAACAAATGAAACGATTTTTAATGGGAAATGAAGCAATTGCCATGGGAGCAATGGCAGCGGGAGTGAATGTGGTGGCAGGCTATCCCGGAACTCCGTCTACAGAGGTATTGGAAACAGTAGCAAAGAATAATAAGGGGAATATTTATGTAGAATGGTCCGTTAATGAAAAGGCGGCGTTGGAATTGGCGGCAGGTGCTGCTTATACCGGAGCCAGAACAATGGTTACCATGAAACAGGTTGGATTGAATGTTGCAACCGATCCTCTTATGAGTTTGGCTTATATTGGCGTAAAGGGTGGAATGGTAATTATGGTGGCAGATGATCCGGGACCGATTTCATCACAGACGGAACAGGATACCAGAACGTTTGCACAGTTTTCAAAATTGCCATGTTTTGACCCGTCATCTGTTGCTGAGGCTTACGAAATGATTCAGGATGCATTTGTTTATTCAGAGCAATATCATACACCGGTTATTTTCCGACCAACAACCAGAGTATGTCATGCATATGCCTCCTGTGAAATAAAGACAGAGGAAGAATATCTGATAAATGAGCCGGAGGGTTTTCTAAAGGATTCTAAAAAATGGGTCATATTCCCGAAATTATCCTATATGGCACATGGAAATATTGAAAAACGAAATGTGGAATTAGGAGAAGTTTTTTCCGATTATAAGAATAATAAGATTTTATTTACACGGGAAAATAACACATCAAGAAGAGGAATTGCGACACACGGAATCAGTTATTCCTATGTGATGGACGGATTGAAGAATCAGGATGCGGATGTATCCGTATTAAAGGTTTCAACCCCATTTCCTTTTCCGGAAAAACTTGCACTTCAGTATTTACAGAATGTAGATGAGGTGTTATGTGTGGAAGAACTGGATCCGGTTCTTGAGAGAGCATTGACTTATGTGTGCGGGAAGTATCATCTGGATGTTAAAATTTACGGTAAAATGACCGGACATATTGCGACAGCAGGTGAAAATACCTGTGACAGTGTAAAAAATGCCGTTTTTGCTTTCCTTGGAAAAGAGGTAGAGACATTCGCAGATGAAAAGGATGAGACACCGCAGCTGCCGGTACGTCCTCCGGTTTTATGTGCCGGTTGTCCGCATCGTGCAAGCTTTTTTGCGGTAAAGGAAGCAATGAAAGGTCAAAAAAGTCTGTTTTGTGGAGATATCGGATGTTATACATTGGGAAATGCAATGCCGCTTGATATGGTAGATACCTGTTTGTGCATGGGTGCCGGAGTTAATATGGCACAGGGAATTTTCCGGGTTGAGCCGGATACAAAATGCTTTGCTTTTGTGGGGGATTCTACATTTTTTGCCTCTGCGATTACAGGTGTTGTTAATGCTGTGTATAATCAGGCAGACATGACATTGGTTGTTTTGGATAATTCCACAACGGCAATGACGGGGCATCAGCCGCATCCCGGAACCGGTGTACGCATGATGGAATTTGCAAACGGAAATATTCCGGCTATGCATGAGGATGTAGCAAATAAAATCAGCATTGAAAAAGTATTAAACGGTATTGGTGTGGAAGTTGTAGAGACGGTGAATCCGCTTGATTTGGAACAGGCAATTGCCTGTGTAAAACGTGTCAGTGCAAAAAAAGGTGTGAAGGCAATTATTTTCCGTTCTCCATGTATTGCGGTTACCAAAAAGAAAAAAGCAGCACAGATTATTCCGGAAAAATGTATTCAGTGCAAGAAGTGTATCCGTTCTCTTGGCTGCCCGGCACTGGTGTATGACCAGGGAAAAGTAGTGATTGATACGGCACAGTGTGTGGGTTGTATGTTGTGTGAAAAGGTGTGTCCGATGGATGCAATTACGCAGTAGGAATAAGAGGTGAGACGGATGAATAAAAATATCTTGTTATGTGGTGTAGGCGGTCAGGGAACCGTATTGGCTTCTAAGTTAATTGCGCAGGCTGCCATGAATAAAAATATTCCGGTTATGAGTGCGGAAACCATTGGTATGGCACAAAAAGGCGGTAGTGTAGTCAGTTATATCCGGTTGGGAGATAATTTATATACCCCGATGATTGCAAAAAAAGAAGCGGATATCATTGTGGGATTTGAACCGGCGGAGGCAGTAAGAATGATGCCGTATCTAAAGGATGGTGGCAGTGTAATTGTGAATTCCTGTGCAACAAAACCGGTTACTTCCGTATTGGCGGAATCGGATTATGATGGAAGTGAAATGATTGAATATCTGCAAAAAAAGGTTCAACATTTAAAGGTAATTGATTGCAACAAAGCCGCTAAGGAGGTTGGCTCGGCGAAGGTTGTAAATATGATTTTGTTGGGAGCGGCGCTGGATACCGGAGAAATCCCGATTTCAAAAGAGGATATTAAGGAGATATTGGCACAACGTGTCAAACCGCAGTTTTTGGAAATGAATTATAAAGCATTGGATTATGAAAGGAAGGCATAATATGAATATTACAAAGGAACAGTTAGCACTTGTAAATAACAGAATAGAGGCAATGATAAATGCGGATAATTTCTATGGGAAAAAATTAAAAGAAGCAGGTGTGTCGCAGGTAGCGGATGCAGAGGAATTTAAGAAACTTCCGTTTTCGGAAAAAGCGGATTTGCGGGACGCTTATCCACTGGGTTTGATGACAGCCAAAGAGGAGGAGATTATCCGAATTCATTCATCATCCGGAACAACCGGCAAACCGGTTATTATTCCCTATACACAAAAGGATGTGGATGACTGGGCAGTGATGTTTAAACGTTGTTATGAAATAGCCGGAATCAACAAAATGGATCGAATTCAGATTACACCGGGCTATGGTTTATGGACAGCCGGAATCGGTTTTCAAAATGGTGCGGAAAAACTGGGTGCCATGGTAGTGCCGATGGGACCGGGTAATACGGAAAAACAGTTGCAGATGATGCAGGATATGGAAAGTACCGTACTTTGTTCCACTTCTTCTTATGCTTTACTTTTGACCGAAGAGATTGAAAAACGGGGAATCCGGGATAAGATTCATTTGAAAAAAGGTGTTATCGGTTCGGAACGCTGGAGTAATAAGATGAAGAAAACGATTGCGGAGGGGCTGGGAATTTCTTTATACGATATTTATGGTCTGACGGAAATCTATGGCCCGGGTATTGCAATCGGTTGTGATGAAAATAACGGTATGCATTATTTTGATGACTATTTATATATTGAAATCATTGATCCGGTAACCGGAGAAAATCTTCCGGATGGTGAATGGGGAGAGGTTGTCATCACAACTCTGGTAAAAGAGGGAGCACCTTTGATACGGTATCGTACCCATGATTTGTCAAGAATTATTCCGGGAACCTGTGCCTGTGGCTGTAAATTCCCAAGATTGGACACCATTATGGGACGTACCGATGATATGATGAAAATTAAAGGAGTAAATGTATTTCCAAGTCAGATTGAGGAAGTATTGCATAAATTCCCGGAGGTTTCCAGTGAATATCAGATTCGTATTTCTCATTTGGAAGGAAAGGATACCATGCGTATATATGTGGAAACGAATGGAACGGTTGATTTTATGGATCTATCAAAGCGGATTGCGGAAATGATTAAGAGTGTAATCGGCTTTACACCATTGGTTAAGGTGGTAGAAGAGGGCGTTTTACCGAGAAGTGTAAAGAAAACCAAGCGTGTAATCGATGAAAGATACGAATAAAAGAATTTAGATATTTGGACAGGCTGGAAAGGATAAGCATATGCAGTTGACAGATTTTTATTATGATTTACCGGAAGAATTAATTGCGCAGGATCCATTGGAAAAACGAAGTGATTCCAGATTAATGGTTGTCGGACGGGAAGATGGTTCCATTGAACACAAACATTTTTATGATATTATTGATTATTTAAAGCCGGGGGATTGTCTGGTTATTAATGATACAAAGGTGATTCCTGCAAGATTAATGGGTGTGAAAGAGGGCACAGGAGCTTCGATAGAGGTATTATTACTGAAACGAAAAGAAGAAAAAGTCTGGGAGACCCTGGTAAAACCCGGTAAGAAAATGAAAGTAGGAGCCAAAGTGTCTTTTGGTGACGGCTTGCTGGTTGGCGAAGTCATTGATATTGTGGAGGAAGGAAACCGGTTGATTCGGTTTGAATATGAGGGAATCTGGGAAGAAATTTTAGATCGTCTCGGACAGATGCCATTGCCGCCTTATATTACCCATCAGTTGAAGGATAGGAACCGATATCAGACGGTTTATGCCGAACATGAAGGATCAGCGGCGGCTCCGACAGCAGGATTGCATTTTACAAAAGAACTTTTGGAACAGATTCAGGAAAAGGGTGTGGAAATTGCACATGTGACATTGCATGTAGGACTTGGAACTTTCCGTCCGGTAAAGGTTGATAATATTTTGGACCATCATATGCACTCAGAGTTCTATGTGATAGAACAGGAGGCGGCGGATAAGATTAATGCGGCAAAGGAACGCGGTAATCAGATTATTTCCGTTGGAACAACCAGTACCAGAACCATTGAGTCGGTAGCGGATGAGAACGGAAAACTGCGGGCTGCCAGCGGATGGACGGATATTTTTATTTATCCGGGTTACAAATTTAAAGTGGTAGATTCGTTGATTACGAATTTCCATTTGCCGGAGTCAACCCTGCTTATGCTTGTGTCGGCTTTGTCAACAAGAGAAAATATGTTGCATGCCTATGAAGTGGCAGTGCAGGAGAAGTATCGGTTTTTCTCTTTTGGGGATGCAATGTTTATTCAAAAAAGACAGTAACAATTGAATTGTTATCGGGATAATCGCCGGAATTTCAATGGTGTGACACCATAGATTTCGGCGAAATTTTTGTGAATTTTTCCTGATTTTCATAGCCGACCGCATTGGAAAAGCCGTGCAATGGATATGCACGGCTTTTGTTTACATAATGTCAGTTCTGCGATTCTACAATCCGTATAAATCGGTATAAAACGTCGGGTAGGAGATATTGACACATTCTGCTCCAAGTATTTCGGTATCTCCTTCGGCAAGACCTCCGGCAATTGAAAAACTCATAGCAATCCTGTGGTCTGATTTGGAATCAATTGTGGCACCGTGAAGCGGTTTGCCGCCATGAATAATCATACCATCGTCGGTTGCTTCAATGTCAGCACCCATAGCAGACAGGTTTTGTACCATGACATCAATACGATTGGATTCCTTTACCTTTAATTCCGCGGCATCTTTGATTATGGTTGTGCCGTCTGCAAATGCCGCCATAATCGCAATAACCGGAATCTCATCAATTAATTTCGGAATAATATCTCCTTCAATTGTACATCCGTGCAGGCTGCTGGTCCGTACGGTGATATCCGCTACCGGTTCGCCAATATCCTGTTTTACGTTTGAGAGTGTAATATCGGCACCCATATTCTGACATACCGTAAGAATTCCGTCTCTGGTCGGATTGATACCGACATTACGGATTGTAATCTCGGAATTTGGTGTAATTAAGCCGGCAACAATAAAATAGGCAGCGGAAGAAATATCCCCCGGAACGGCAATGTGCTGGGCATGTAATTCGTTTGCGGGATGTACCGCTACTGTTGTTCCGTTGCTTTTTATGTCAACTCCAAAGGATTCAAACATAAGCTCTGTATGATTTCTGGAAAGAGCGGGTTCGGTTACACTGGTCACTCCTTCCGCAAAAAGACCAGCCAGTAAAATGGCGGATTTGACCTGTGCGGAAGCAACCGGGGAATCGTAATGGATTCCGTGCAAACGATCTCCGATGATTTTAAACGGTGCACATTGTTCGGTAGCAAGACTTTCAAAACGTGCTCCCATTTGCGAAAGCGGTTTCATGATTCTTCCCATAGGACGTTTCCGGATGGATGCATCCCCATCTACCGTTGAGACAAACGGCTGTGCCGCTAAAATACCGGACATCAGTCGGGTTGTGGTTCCACTGTTACCGACATCTAAGGTAGAAGCGGGAGCAGATAATCCATGAAGTCCCTTTCCGTGAATCAGCACCTGATTTGTCTTTGTGTTGTTTTCAATTTCAATTCCCATTTTCTGAAAGCATGCAATGGAAGATAAACAGTCACCGCCCTGTAAGAAACCGGTCACTTCTGTTGTACCTCTGGCAAGAGAACCTAACATGATACTTCTGTGGGAAATGGATTTATCTCCCGGTACGGTGATTTCACCGTGTAATTTGTCAAAATGTCTGATTATCATAAATAACTCCTATCGTTCGTATACAGTGTAGTGTTGCTGCTTCAGGATGGAAGCGGCAGTAACGGCGCTATCGTTATCGTAAAAAGACAATCGAAGAACGCCTTCGTTATCTTCCCGATTGTGTGTAATACCGATATTCTTAAGACTGATTCCGGCATCACCAATAAATGTAACTGCGTGTGCGATTGCATTTGGTTCATCCGGTATGTCAACATATACCTCATAATTCATGCGTATAACACCGGTTGCATGTTCCGGTATGGAATTGCGGTAATCTTTTGCGTGATCAAAGAAAGCGTAAATTCCTCTTGCATCTTCCGTCCGGATGGCATCAATAATGGTGTCAAGCTCTGTACGAAATACCTGTAATCCTTTCACAACGTTATCCGGATTGCTAAGCAGAATATGTTCCCATACAACCGGATTCGAGGATGCAATTCTTGTGATGTCTTTAAAACCGCCGGCGGCTAATTGCTTCAGCATACCGGATTCATCCTCTTTCGAGGCAACAAGATTTACCAAGGAGGAGGCTATAACATGTGGAATATGGCTGATATAAGCGGTTATCTCATCATGTCGTTCCGGACTGTAACGGATGGGGATTGCCCCTAAGTCTTCAATAAAGGTCCGGAAAGTAGAAATTTTATCTTCACTTACGGTTTTGGAAGGTGTAATAAAATAATAGGCATTTTCAATCAGACGGTCATGTGCGGCTTCGTATCCACTGCGTTCCGAACCAACCATAGGATGTCCTCCGATAAAGACATCGTCTAATTGCTGTTCATGAATAGCGGCATAAATATCGCTTTTTACACTTCCGACATCGGTCAGGATACAATCCTTATGTATGACACGCTTTAATATAGGAAGATATGCGATATTATAATGAACGGGAGCACATAAAAAAATGTAATTACAGTCTGCCATTGCCTCAATCGAAGTAACGGTTTTTGACAATGTATGCTCTTCCAATGCTGTTTGCAGGGCATGTTGGTCGACATCAAAGCCTAAAATATCCGTATTGGGGAAAATCCGCCGAATGGATTTTGCTATGGAACCACCAATCAGACCCAGACCGATAAATCCAATTTGAAATTGCTTTTGCATAGTATTTACCACCCTTTCTCTAATAGCCATATTGTAGTATGATATAAAAATAATGTCAACACTTTAAATTGCTAAAGCAACAGGAGGATAATTTACAAAAGCTTCCGATATTCTTCCTCTGTCAGTGGACGGGATTGTCCGGATTTCAGATTTTCCGGTAAGGTTAAACCTCCAAAAGAGATTCTTTTTAGATAAATGACCTTTTTTCCTACCTTTTGTACCATTCGTTTGACCTGATGGAATTTACCCTCCTGAATGGTGATATAGACAAAGGATTGGTTTTCTTCTATATTAATGTGTTCAATTTCCAATTTGGCGGGAAGGGCAGTTTGTAAATCCGCATCACCGATTTCCAATCCGTTTTCAAATAAGGAAATATCTTCATCGGTAATGATACCTTCCACAACGGCATAATAAACTTTGTCTACATGGTGTTTTGGCGATAGAAGCCTGTGGGAGAGCGCGCCGTCATTTGTGATGAGTAACAGACCTTCCGTATCTTTATCAAGCCGGCCTACCGGAGCTAATCCCTTTCTCGTACTTGGTATCAGATCAAGAACCGTAGGTGCGGTGTTGTCTTTTGTTGCACTGACATATCCTGCCGGTTTATTTAAAATATAATATTCATATTCGGATAATGAAACAGGCTGTCCCCGGAAGGTAACGGAATCACTGTCCGGATTGATTTTTTGTTCCGGCTTTGCCGCAGGAAGGCCGTTAATACAGACAATCTGCTGCCGGATATGGGATTTTATCTGACTTCGTGTTCCGATTCCCGCATCTGCTAAATATTTATCCAATCGTATCTGTGCCATAAATTGCCTCCTTTCTTAAGGCGTCTGCAAAAAATTATAGCATAAGATATGCAAGAAATATATGACATCCCTTAAAATTGTGATTTCTGTGTGAAGAATGTGTGAAAGCAGAAAAACTGAAAATTATGAAAAAATGTTATATTTGTATAAAAATATCGTGGATAATAGACAGATTACACAAAGAAAAGGGGGGTAATACAAGAAATCGACATAAAAAAACAGGAAAAATCGGTGCTTTGGTTAAAAATGAGCGCCCGGGGAGGGGTTGACATTTAGATTGTTAAATGATATATTACGTCATGTAACAAGTTTGTAACATTTTGATATGCATAGTTAGCGAGGGAAAGCTTAACTGCTTACTACAGGAGTAGTAAGGAATTAAATGGAGGACGTAATGAGGCATAGCAGAAGACGTGTAATGAAGGAGCACTATAAACTTTATATGAGAAAGCACATTTTGAATGGAAGATACTTTCAGAGAAATTTGCAGGTTGTAATGTGTATGGTACTTGTCGTTGCATTGACCGTTGGATGTGTTACGGTTGGAAAAACAATCGGTTCATCAGATGGTTCAAATCATGAAGTAAGTGTGAAGGAAGCATTATTCGGTAATAATGAAAGTAACACAAAGAGTGTAGCAAAAGACACAGAAGAAGTAACGGAAACTATCGTTGCAAGTGAAGATACAGAAGCAACAACAGATACAGAAGCAACAACAACAGAAGCGGTAGCAGTGTTGGCAGATACAACAGTGGCAGCCACAGAAGAACCAACAGAGGCAACAACAGAGGAACCAAGTTTGTTTGATGATCGTTGTATCGCAAATGTAGAAGATACTTTGAATATTCGTCAGGAGCCAGATACAGATTCAGAATTTGTAGGTTCTATGGAATCAGGAGCAATTGCGATTGTTGAAGGTACAGAGGGCGAGTGGACAAAGATTAAGTCCGGCGATGTGGAAGGTTATGTATTGACACAATACATATTGACCGGAGCAGTAGCAGAGGCATTTGCAAAAGATTATGTAATTTTACATGGTACTGTATTAGAGGATGGTGTGAATGTTCGTACAGAAAAGTCTACGGATGCGGACATTGTAACTATTTTGGATAAGGATGCAGTGGTTACGGTATTGGATGATCCGAATGCAGAGGAGAATACCGATTCGTCCGTAGTTGCATCAACAGAGCAGACAGAAGCAACAACGGAAAGTACTTCCACAGAGAGTACTTCTACAGAGAGTGCTTCCACAGAAGCAGCCGTTCAGACAGAGGAAGCAACACCTGCTGCGGAAACTGCAACAGAAGAATCGACAGATGATATTACCTGGATGCAGGTTCGATTAGAAGACGGACAGGAAGGTTATGTATCCGCTGATTTTATCAGTGTAGATGAATTATATCAGGTTGCCGTTTCCAAGGAAGAATTGGAGCGTAAGGCAGCAGAGGAAGAAGCAGCTCGTAAGGCGGCAGAAGAGGAAGCAGCCAGACAGGCAGCGGCAGAAGAAGCAGCTCGTAAGGCAGCAAACACAAAGAAGACAACCGGTTCGGTATCATCCGGTAACGGTGGTTCTTATAAGGGAGCAAGTATTGCACCGATTACAGCAGCACAGGCAGGAGAAAGCCTTGGAACATTTACAATTACAGGTTATTGCGGATGTGCAAAATGTAGCGGAGGAAGTAACCGGACAGCAACCGGTACAATCCCGACACAGGGTAGAACAATTGCTGCTGACCCAAGTGTGTTACCATATGGTACACAGGTAGTGATTGGTGGAGTTGTTTATACCGTAGAAGATTGCGGTAGTGGTGTGAATGGTAACCACATTGATATCTTCTTTGCAACGCATGAACAGGCGCTTGCATTCGGTAGAAGAAGCATGCAGGTATTTAAGTATTAAAAATAAAATCATTTGGAATAAGTATGTCAGGAAAGCACCCGATTGTGGGTGCTTTTCTTTGTGTATGGGATATGGTACAATAATTGCATTACGGAAATTGGAGAGGGAAGATGTCGGTAATATTATTGGTGGAAGATGATTATGCACTTGCAATGGGAACGGAATATGCATTGCAGTCAGAAGGATACCGTGTGATTTTGGCAGGAACAATTGAAGAAGCAAGGAAGAATCTGGATAAGACGGTAGATTTGATTTTATTGGATGTTATGCTGCCGGATGGGAACGGATATGATTTTTGCAGGGAAGTAAGGCAGCAAAATTGGGAGATTCCCATTATTTTTCTTACTGCGGTCAGTGAAGAAGTTAATATCGTACAGGGATTGGATTTGGGTGCGGATGATTATATTGCAAAACCCTATCGTGTCAAAGAGCTGTTATCGAGAATCGGAGCGCATTTAAGACGAGCAGGTTTACATAAAACAGAAATGCAACAACGTACATTTTCGTTTGGAAAGCATGTATTTTATGTGGATGACTTTCGTCTGTTAAAAGAGGGTGCGGTTGTGGAGTGTACACCAAGCGAACTTCGGCTTTTGAAGGAATTAATTCAAAATGAGGGGCAGATATTAAGCCGAAATCAGCTTCTGGAACGGATTTATGATGTGGATGGATTATTTATTGATGATAATACCTTATCTGTGTATATGAAGCGGTTACGGAGCAAATTAGGTGAAGATGCGGTATGGATAGAGACCGTGCGCGGCATGGGATATCGTTTCCGGAAACAATAAGACAGAATGGATGTAGCAGGGATTATTATGAGAAGTGATTATGAGAGAAAACGGTTTCGAAATAAATATTGGAAGTACAGTCTGTTGCTTTTGGCGGTTTTGTTTGGATTAATGCTGCTTTATTACAAGCAAGTTTCTTTTTTTATGGTATGGCTTGAGGGATTTTTTGCCCTGACACTTGTGGTTTTGTATGGGACAGCATATCGTTATATTGATCGGATTTGTTCCGAAATAGAAAAGGTATCCAATCAGATGGAAGTGGTGATGCGAACCAATCAGGCACCGGAACTTGGAGAATATCAGGAGGGTACTGTCGGGATTTTATACAGCAATTTTGAAAAAATGGTATGTGCCCTGCAAAAAAGCAGAGAAAAGGAATTAAAGGAAAAAGTTTTTTTAAGGGATATTATTTCGGATATATCCCATCAGTTAAAAACACCTTTGGCATCCTTGAATGTATTTCTTGATTTGCTGCTCGAAGAGAAGGTAGAGGACAAAGATAAGCAAAAACAGATACTGAAGGAGGCGGAAAATCAACTCAGCCGTATGGAATGGATGGTTCTTTCCATGTTGAAGCTGGCAAGGATTGAGGCAGGTGCAATTGAATTTCAAAATAAACAACAGCATTTGCTGCCTTTGTTGCTGCAGGCGAAAGAGGGTGTGCAGTTTCTGGTTGGCAACAGAAAACAGACACTTTCCATCAACTGTGATGAGGATTGCCGGTTGATATGTGATGGAGACTGGCTGGTGGAGGCAGTGATTAATCTGTTAAAGAATGCTTCTGATTATTCACCGGAAAATGCGAAGATATCCGTGGAGGTAGAAGACAGCAATGTATATACCAGAATCTATATAAAGGATGAAGGAATCGGAATCGCACCGGATGACATCCCTAACATATTCAAACGGTTTTACCGGGTAAATAATACCGTGAATCCGAACAGTGTCGGAATCGGGTTATCCCTTACCAAATCGATTGTGGAAGGAATGGGCGGAAGTATCCATGTGCAGAGCGAGGTTTCAAAATATACCTGGTTTGTGATTACATTTATAAAATAAGAAAACTTTAAGTGACAAAATTGTAAGATTAAAATACCAATCTGTCACGGAAATGTAATGGATGCATTATAAAATGAGTACAGTTGATGACTGTACTTTTTTTGTGCAATAAGAGGAAACGTTATCGGTACAAATTATACAGATTAACCGTTTATTACGAGGTAAAGAGAAGGGAGAGAGGATATGGATAATTATAAGCAGCTGGCACTTCGGTATTTAAAATTAAACAAAAACAGAAGTGTGATTACCGTAATCGGTACGGCAATTACGGTTGTTGTATTGTTTACCATTTTAAATCTCGGATGGTGTACCGTACTAAACATACGGGAGAGTCTGAGAGAAGCTCAGGATTACGAGGTTGTTTTCCTGACGGAAAAGAAAGAACAGATTGAGGAAATCAAAAATGATTCCCGAATTAAAAACGCTTCGGTGGGAAGTTATTATTATTATGATTTCTATGAATCAAAGACCTATGACAATGCATTGTATGTGAATTTTACAAATCCCTACCGGATGGATCATACGGCTGTGGAGCTTAGCGAGAGTGTGAACGTAGGATATGAACATAATTCGGAGCTTGCTCTTACCTATATGCAGGGCGGGGAAGATTTTATGGGAGTTATTGTGTGCTGCTTTGTATTGCTGATATCCTTCGTTTTTGCAATCTTTGGTGTGGGAATTGTAAGAAATTCCATTCAGCTTTGTACATTAGAGCAGATAAAGGATTACGGAAATCTTCGATGCATCGGTTCGACGAAAGGTCAGTTAAAGTCAGTTATTTATCTGGAAGGTGCCATATTGGAAACTGCAGGAATCATAGCAGGCTTGATTGTGGGAATGCTTACATCCTTTATAGCAGGAGCCATGCTTCATATAAATGTGGGATTTCATATTCTTCCTGTGCTTCCGGTACTTGTTGCATTTTATGGAGATTTGTATTTTGTAATGCAGGAAAACTGCAAGGTTGTAACGAATATGACACCGGTAGCTGCCATTCGTGGGGAGTATCGCATTAAGAAGGAAAAACTGCGGCACCGTTATTCCGGATTGTTTGGAAAACTGTTTGGGGTGGAAGGAGATTATGCATATAAAAATATGATGCGCAATCCCGGCAGATTCCGTAAAACGACAGGAGCCATTGCCATTGGGATTGCCGCATGCATTGCTGCGGTAGGTATTGGAAATACACTGTCTTATCTGGAAAACAGTATCGAAAAAAGTTTTGGTTATTATCATATGTATATGGACGCCGACTACATTGCCCCAACCCAGACGGTTGATGATGCAAAAAGCAGTGTGAATTCGGAAATCTTAGAGAAGATGAGTGAACTTCCCGGCATTGTGGAAGCAAAACAGGTGTATTGTGCGCAGGTATTGTTAAGTGATTGGAGAGAGGTATACAGCCACTATACGGATGACTATTTCAGCTATGTAGGAAAAGGCCAGGCTTTGGATATATTCGGTAATTTGTATGATGCGGAGGCGAAAATAGAGGATGCGGAAGAAACCAATAAAAGCAAGTACCTTCATAATCTGGTAGAGATAAAGGTATATGGATATGATGAGTCGGATTTAAAACGTTATAAAGACACACTGGTGGATGGAACATTGGATGTCAGTGAAAACGGTATTTTGATTATGAATCATTGTACGACAACAAAGGAAGAGTTTGAAGATTTTCGTGCTGCGGAAACGATAGAGGTTGATTTCACGGATTATAAAGTGGGGGATACCATTGATATTGTTGATACGGAGAAATTCCGGAGCTTATTTTTAGAGCGTATGGAGCCGGTCAATGAAGAATATAAGGATGTTTATCAAAAATTCAGCTTGAGCGGAGGAAATGATACAGGAGATGAGGCTGTATTTGAAAATGGGGTAGAGGATGGGAGTTCTTATGAAGAACAGAAAGCTTTACAGGAACAGTATGACGCCTATACGAAAGAAAAGGCAAAGGTTTATGAGGAATGTTATAACGAGCTTGTAAAACAGGGAGATTACAAGACATATACAATTGAAGGTATTTTGAATGGGGATGTGAATCGTAGTTCCTATGGAGGTCTGGAAATTATTGTTCCTCTAAAGCAATATTATGCAATGTCAGGAACCGGAGAGGGTGACAGTATCGGTATGCAGTATCACTTTAAAAACTTCCCGGTTGTAAAATACTATAGTGTTGTGGATAGTTCCATTGGTGAAATTGGATGGGACAGCACCGGTGAACCGGATGGATGCAACACATCCTATTATCCGGTGTTTCGAAGTATCCTGATGGAATTTAAGGTTGTTATCGTTGGATTGATTTTATTTATTTTGTTTGTCGTGTTAATCAGCTGCATTAATATCGTGAATACGACAGCAAGTAATATCTACCTGCGAAGACAGGAATTTGCACAGCTAAGGGTAATTGGAGTATCTCAAAAGGGATTGATAAAAATGGTACTTTTAGAAGGCGTTATTTCGTCTATATTAGCGAATATAATCGGAATTGTAATTGGTCTGGCAATCAGTTACGGAGTGTTCCGACTTGTAGTGACAACCATTTACGGTTATCAATATCAGTTCCCGTGGATTGGAATTTTAATCAGTATGGTTGTATCAACACTGGTGCTTTGCGGTTCGATTTATTTACCGCTTAAGAAACTGAATCACAATATGGCAGATTGTCTGAAAACAGGAAATGAATGAGAAAGGGAGGATTTCGTATGGATATTGTAACAATGGAAGATGTAACAAAGGTATATGGTGAAGGAGATAACAGAGTATGGGGTTTACATAATGTCAATCTGTCGGTGGAACAGGGGGAAACGCTTGCCATCGTTGGAGCGTCCGGTTCCGGAAAATCCACGTTATTACATATTATGGGCGGCGTGGATACGCCAACCTCAGGAAACGTGATTGTGGACGGAAAAGATATTACAAAATTAAATGATGATCAGATGTCGGTATTTCGAAGAAGAAAAATCGGATTTGTATTTCAGGCATATCATTTGATTCCGGTTTTGTCAGTGGAGGAAAATATCACAATGCCGATTTTGTTAGATCATAGGAAACCGGACAAGGATTATATTGAACATATTATGGATATGCTGGGAATCTGGGACAGGAGAAAACACTTGCCCAATCAGTTATCCGGCGGGCAGCAGCAAAGAGCGGCAATCGCCAGAGCGCTTGCAAATCATCCATCTTTGATTTTAGCGGATGAGCCGACCGGTGCATTGGATTCTAAAAGCGGTAATGAAGTAATTTCACTGTTGCAAAAGTCGGTAAAAGAATTAAATCAGACGCTGGTATTAATTACCCACAATATTGATTTGGCAAGGGAAGCAGACCGGATGATTAAGTTAGCGGATGGTGAAATTGTGCAGTAAGGAGAAGGGAAATGAAAAAAGTCATTTTTTTATTGTGTATGTTATGTATACTTTTTATGTCAACAAATGTAGAGGCTGCCACACCAAGAATCATGATATCGGATTATGAGGTCAGCGGAAACAAGGTCGTATCGGGGGAAAACTTTGATTTCAAGTTAACATTGAAAAATGAATCGGCTAATCCGGTAAAAAACATAAAAGTGACAGTTAGTACGGAAAATGGAGAATTGCTGCCAAGAAAGGGAGCGGGAACGGCTTATGTAAAAGAAATAAAGGGTGGAAAAGAGGAAGAAGTTTCTTTTGAAATGGCAGCGGCATATGGATTGGAAGAAAAATCCTATAAGCTTATGATAAAAATTGAATACGAAGGCGGAGGCGTTTCCTACAGTGTGGATGAATCGGTATTTATTCCGGTATCTTTAAACCAACGTCTTTCCGTTACGGATATTTATATTGCAGACAATGATTACGAGGTTGGAGATACGGTAGAAATCAGTGCAATTGTAAATAATTTGGGAACCGGAAATCTTTATAATGTATCCGCAAAAGTGACAGGAGATAATCTGGCGGAAAGTGAAACCTATGTGGGAAATATTGAACCGGGAAAAAGCGGAACCGTTGATTTTCTTTCAAAGGCATCTGCGGTAACGGAACAAACAAGGAATTCAAATCATTTGTATATCAGTTATGAGGATAAGTCCGGAAAACAATATGAAAATGAAATTTCTCTGGATAATATCAATGTGAAAGCAACGGTTTATGATAATTTTGAAGTTGTAAAAGATACAAATGATATGCAAAAAACAGGAAAAGTGATGGTATGGATTGTGATTGCCGTGTGTGTTGCGGCAGTTGTCATTTATGGTATCCGTAAAAGAAGAAAGAAAAAACTTGCATATCTGGATGAATTTTAGGAGAAATAATATGAAATGGATATGGCATTTATGTTACGCCAACATGAAACAAAGGGGCATCCGGACGGTGCTTACGATACTTGGGGTTGTTATTGGTGTGATTTCCATTGTATCTTTGTTATCAATCGGTATCGGGGTAAAAGAAACCGTTTTGTCGGAATTTATGTCAAATGAACAGATAACCCAAATTACGGTAATGAGTGTAAATGAGGGGAAAAGAAAAGATAAAATGCTGACAGATGAGCGGATGAAACAATTTCAGGAGTTAGACCATGTGACAGAGGTATATCCAAGGCTGAATGTGGAAGGTGTATCATTTTATAAAAATTATGTGGGATATGGAGATATTATAGGGGTTCCGCGAAAGTATCTGGAAAATATTACACTTCAATACGGAAACCTGCCCGATATGAAATCGTTAAAACCGGAGATTGTAATGGGACAGGGTGCGTTATATATGTTCTACAATGAAAATACAGGAGCATGCTACATTGATACAATAGAAGAAGCGGAAAGAAAAACGATTGATTTAAGCGGACAAAATATAGAAGTACAGTTTGGATATACGGATGACGCAACAAAAGCAAAGCTTTTAGTTACAGGAATGTTAAACAATAACAGTTATGATATGTATTGTGATATGGATATTTTAAAGCGGTATTTAAAAAGAATCGCGGTGGATGGAAAAATACCCGGTCAGCCTGTAAATGAAAACGGAGAAAACTATAATGAATGGATTTATTCCGGTGCCATTGTTGTTGTGGATGATACGCAACATGTTGAGGAGGTTTTAAAGAAACTGCAAAATATGGGATTCCAGACAGAAAATGATAAAGAATATCTGGATACAATGAAAAAAACGGTAAATGTGATTCAGGTAATGCTTGGCGGAATCGGAATGATTGCATTGGTTGTAGCGGTAATCGGAATTGGAAATACAATGACAACCGCGGTGTATGACAGGATTAATGAAATTGGAATTTTGAAGGTGCTTGGATGTGACCTTGATGAATTGATGATTTTGTTTTTATTAGAGTCCGGAATATTGGGCGGACTTGGCGGACTGATTGGAATCGGATGCTCATTTTTGCTGATTCGGTTTGTCCTAAATCCGGTTGCCGTAAAAATGTTATCCTTAGAGGCGGGAATGACGCTTGCGGTTTTGCCGTTTTGGCTGATATTGGCTGCATTTGCGTTTTCGGTATTACTTGGATTG
The DNA here is from genome assembly GCA_934293575.1 of uncultured Lachnospiraceae bacterium. Taxonomy (GTDB): domain Bacteria; phylum Bacillota; class Clostridia; order Lachnospirales; family Lachnospiraceae; genus CAG-590. Next base: position 348,515 of record CAKQYU010000002.1, read on the forward strand.
CTTGCCGGATTTTTCCCTGCAAAGTGGGCTGCAAAATTAAAACCGATTGATGCGGTGCGAAAGGTATAAGATAAAAAAGGCTTCCTTGACAAAATGGTGCTATATGGTAAAATATCTAAGTTAATGTGTAATAAAAATTCGGATACATAATTTGTGTATCCTTGGCCATACTGACAAAAAGTTACGAGGAGGATAACAAGATGGCAACAGCATATAATCATAAGTTGATTGAAGGCAAGTGGAAAGAACGTTGGGAGGCAAAGCCAATCAATGTGGATGACGGAAAAAAGGAAAAGTATTATTGCCTGGATATGTTTCCATATCCATCCGGTAATGGATTACATGTAGGACATTGGAGAGGATATGTTATTTCCGATGTATGGAGCCGCTATAAAATGATGCAGGGATATTATCTGATTCATCCGATGGGATGGGATGCATTTGGTTTGCCTGCGGAAAACTATGCGATTAAAAATGGTGTACATCCAAGTGTAGCGGTAGAGCAAAATGTTGCGAATTTTAAGCGTCAGATGAATGAGATTGCTGCAATTTATGATTGGGACAGAGAAGTTAATACAACAGATCCAAAATTCTATAAATGGACACAGTGGATTTTTGTCCAGATGTTTAAAAAAGGATTGGCATATGAAAAACAGATGCCGATTAACTGGTGTCCTTCTTGTAAGACCGGTCTTGCAAATGAAGAGGTTGTGGATGGTAAGTGTGAACGTTGTCATTCAGAGGTTACCAAGAAAAATCTTCGTCAGTGGATGTTAAAGATTACAGCATATGCAGACCGTTTACTGACGGATTTGGATAAGCTTGATTGGCCGGAAAAGGTTAAGAAAATGCAGACAGACTGGATTGGAAAGTCTTATGGTGCGGAAGTTGATTTTAAGGTAGACGGTATGGATGAAAGTATTACCGTTTATACAACCCGTCCGGATACACTTTGGGGAGCTACCTTTATGGTTCTGGCACCGGAGCATGCTTTGGCATCAAAGCTTGCAACGGATGAGACAAGACAGGCTGTTGAAAAATACATTTACGATGCATCTATGAAGTCAAATGTAGATCGTATGCAGGATAAAGAAAAGACGGGTGTATTTACAGGTTCTTATGCAATTAATCCTTTGAACGGAAAGAAAACACCAATCTGGTTATCCGATTATGTATTGGCAGATTACGGTACGGGAGCTATCATGTGTGTACCTGCTCATGATGACCGTGACTTTGAGTTCGCAAAGAAATTTGATTTACCGATTATTCAGGTAATTGCAAAAGACGGAAAAGAAATTGAAAATATGACAGAGGCTTATACAGAGGCAAGCGGTACCATGATTAATTCCGGTGATTGGAACGGTATGGAATCTTCTGTATTGAAAAAAGAAGCTCCTGCCATGATTGAAAAGATGGGTTATGGAAAGAAAACAGTAAACTATAAGCTTCGTGACTGGGTATTCTCACGTCAGCGTTACTGGGGTGAACCAATCCCGATTATCCATTGCCCGGATTGCGGAGCAGTGGCTGTACCGGAAGAACAGTTGCCGGTATTACTTCCGGATGTAGAAAAATATGAGCCGACAGGAACCGGTGAATCTCCGCTTGCAGCGATTGATTCATGGGTAAATACAACCTGTCCGTGTTGTGGAAAACCTGCAAAACGTGAGACAAATACAATGCCGCAGTGGGCAGGTTCTTCATGGTATTTCTTACGTTATGTAGATAATAAAAATGATAAAGAATTGGTAAATCGTGAAGTTGCAGATAAGTATTTACCGGTTGATATGTATATTGGTGGTGTAGAGCATGCAGTACTTCACTTGTTATATTCACGTTTCTACACAAAATTCCTGCACGATATCGGTGTAGTTGATTTTGATGAGCCGTTTAAGAAGTTATTCAATCAGGGAATGGTATGTGGACGTGACCGTGAGACCGGTGCGGCTACAAAGATGAGTAAGTCATTGGGAAATATTGTTTCACCGGATGATATGGTAAATGATTACGGTTGCGATTCTTTGCGATTATATGAATTATTTATTGGACCGCCTGAATTGGATTCTATCTGGGATGACAGGGGAATTGATGGAGTATATCGTTTCCTTACCAGATTCTATACGATGGCTAAGAGTAATATTGAGAATCCGGGTAAGGAAACACCGGAATTAATTAAGTTAAGACATCGTATGGTATATGATATTACTTCAAGATTAGAAAGCTTTTCTTTGAATACGGTTATTTCCGGCTTTATGGAATATAATAATAAGTTAGTTGAACTGACAAAGAAGGATGGCGTAGACATTGAAACCATTAAGATTATTGTTAAGTTGATAGCTCCGTTTGCTCCGCATATCGGTGAGGAGTTATGGGAAATGTGTGGAGAGACAGATTCTGTATTCCACGCAAGCTGGCCAACCTACGATAAGACATTGATGGAAGATGATGAGATTACAATTCCGGTTCAGATTAACGGCAAAACCAAGGGTACAATCTGTATTGCAAAGGATGCTTCAAAAGATGATGTATTAGCCAAAGGAAAAGAGGCAATTGCTGACAAACTGGCAGGCTTGAACGTAATAAAAGAGATTTATGTTCCGGGAAAGATTGTTAATATTGTAGCAAAATAACAATTACAGAAAGTATTTGGAAAACGAAAGAAAAATAAGGGGAAATGGGTGAGTTGCTTGCTCATTTCTTCTTTCATATTAGAACAAAGAATGGAGAAGCATTATGGCTGACTTGAGAAAAGAAATAGAAAACAGACGAACATTTGCAATTATTTCTCATCCGGATGCAGGAAAAACAACTTTAACGGAAAAGTTTTTGCTTTTTGGAGGAGCAATTAATACAGCCGGTTCTGTAAAAGGAAAGGCAAATTCAAAATATGCGGTATCGGATTGGATGGATATTGAGAAGGAAAGAGGTATTTCCGTTACTTCTTCTGTTATGCAGTTTTGTTATGATGGATATTGTATTAATATTTTGGATACACCGGGACATCAGGATTTCTCAGAGGATACCTACCGGACATTAATGGCTGCGGATTCTGCGGTAATGGTAATCGATGCGGCAAAGGGCGTTGAGGCGCAGACGATTAAATTGTTTAAGGTCTGTGTAATGCGGCACATTCCGATTTTTACATTTATTAATAAGATGGATCATTATGCAAAGGATTCTTTTGAATTGTTAGATGATATTGAATCCGTTCTTGGAATAAGAACCTGTCCGATTAACTGGCCGATTGGTGCCGGACGGGAGTTTAAGGGTGTATATGACAGAGAAACCCGCATGGTATCGAAGTTTCAGGCAATTTCAACCGGAGGAGCAAAAAAAGCTGCCGAAAAAGATTATTCGATTGATGATGAAGAGTTAAAGCAGGATATCGGAGATATTCTTTATGACCAGTTAATGGAAGAAATTGAACTTTTGGATGGTGCCAGTGAAGAATTTGATCAGGAAAAGGTCAACCGGGGAGAACTGACACCGGTATTTTTCGGTTCTGCGTTGAATACCTTCGGTATTGAAACATTTTTGAACCATTTCCTTAAGATGACATCGTCTCCGTTGCCGAGAATGTCAAATGAGGGAGAAATCGATCCGATGGAGGATGTCTTTTCTGCATTTGTCTTTAAGATTCAGGCAAATATGAATAAGGCACACAGAGACCGTATTGCATTTATGCGAATCTGTTCGGGAAAGTTTGATGCATCGAAGGATGTTTATCATGTTCAAAGTAAGCGAAAATTAAAATTATCACAGCCGCAGCAGTTGATGGCGCAGGAGCGTAAAATCGTGGATGAAGCATATGCGGGTGATGTGATTGGTGTTTTTGATCCGGGTATTTTCTCAATTGGAGATACATTATGTCAACCGGGAAAGAAGTTTGAGTATGAGGGTATTCCAACCTTTGCACCGGAGCATTTTTGTCGTGTTGTGCAGTTAAATACCATGAAAAGAAAACAGTTTGTGCAGGGTGTAACGCAGATTGCACAAGAGGGTGCGATTCAGATTTTTCAGGAATATACAGCGGGTATGTCAGAGATAATCGTAGGTGTTGTCGGCGTATTGCAGTTTGAGGTATTAAAATATCGTCTGGAAAATGAATATGGCTGTGAGATAAAATTAGAGCCGTTGCCGTATAACTTTATTCGTTGGATTAAAGATCCTTCTACGGATGTGAATGCATTAAAACGTGTCAATGAGGTTAAGAAGGTAAAGGATATGAAAGGAAATCCGTTATTATTGTTTACCAATCAGTGGACAATTAATACGGTACTGGAACACAATGAAGGTTTGGAATTGCTAGAATTCCGTAAGAATTAACCGAGATTTCAGAAGGAATGTGACGAAATGGGAAGAAGAAATAAAAGAGATAAATACGGAATTTATGAAATTCCGAATTATCAGAAAAAACGAGTGATTAAGAAAAAGAAAAAATTTACATTTAGCAATGTACTTCGATTGCTTTTCATAATAGCAGTCCTGCTTGTTGTGGGTTATATTGTTTCCATTGGTATTAAGGTCAGTATGCGTGGAAAAGCCATTTCGTTATATGAAGAGGAAGACTATAAGGGTGCAATTGATTTGTTTGAAGAAGCATTGAATCCAACCCTTCCCTTACTGGAGTTTTTGGATAATGACATCCGTTTTTATTTGGCGGATTGTTATGTGAATGAGGGTGATTACGGAAGTGCCTGCGTGGAATACAGCAAAATCTATGTATGGAACAATTACGAAAATGTAGATGGCTTAGAAGATTTACAAAAAATAGCATACGGATTGCAGTTGTATGACTGGAAGGAATACAGGGAGGCACTGCCGATTTTGTTAGAGGCATATGAATCCGGTTATGGAGAGTTGGTTTTATATGTGGGAAGCTGTTATGGTCAGACCGGTGATACGGAAAATATGCAGTTATATTATGATGTATTTTTAAGAAAACATGAAATGAACGGCTTCATGTATGCGCAATATGCGGCAATTGCATTAGATGAGGATAAGCTTGACGAGGCGTATTCGTATATTCAGGAAGGATTACAGTTAAAAGAGGATTCCGGATTGAAGGAATTAAAATATGATGAAATCGTATATTATGAGAAATTAAACGATTATGATACGGCATTTGAAAAGGCTTCTGCATTTATAAAGGATTATCCGAATGATGCAGACGGTAAAAATGAATACGAACTGTTATATACAAGAAGGACCGACAAATAATATGATGCATGAGAATCAGACAGAAATTGAAAAAGTAATATTGGTAGCTGTGCATGACCGTTATGAAATTGATGGCGCCGCCTCCATAGCGGAACTTAGAGAACTGGTAAAAACTGCGGGTGCGGAGACGGTTGGTGTGTTGGAACAAAATCTGGAGCTGGCAAATCCGGGAACTTATATCGGTTCCGGTAAGATGGATGAGTTAAAGACGATGATAGCAGCTTTGCGTGCAACCGGTATTGTGTGTGATACGGAACTGACACCTGCCCAGATGAAAAATCTGTCAACGGTATTGGATGTGAAGGTTATGGATCGTACCATGATTATTCTGGATATTTTTGCTGCCAGAGCAAATACAAAAGAGGGTAAGATTCAGGTGGAACTGGCACAGTTAAAATATAATGCAACGATGCTTGTCGGTTTAAGGGATTCCCTGTCAAGACTTGGCGGAGGAATTGGAACAAGGGGACCTGGCGAGAAAAAATTAGAGATGGACAGGCGGCTGATTCGTGAACAGATTTCAAAGTTAAAGCGGGAATTAGAGGATGTAAAAAAACATCGACAGACACAGAGAAAACGAAGAATGGAGAATCGAAGTCCGGTTCTTTGTATCGTGGGTTATACGAATGCAGGAAAATCCACTTTGTTAAATCAATTGACAAATGCGGATGTGTTATCGGAAGATATGCTGTTTGCAACTCTTGATCCGACAACAAAGGCATTAAAACTGCCGGACGGACAGAATGTTATGTTAACCGATACGGTTGGGTTTATTTCAAAATTACCGCATCATCTGATTCAGGCATTTCGTTCAACATTGGAAGAAGCAAAGTACAGTGATATGATTCTGCATGTTGTGGATGCATCCAATCCGGAAGTGGATCGGCAGATGTTTGCCGTTTACGAGACCTTACAGAAACTGGAAATCTTTGATAAACCGGTGATTACAGTGTTTAACAAAATGGATTTGGTCGGGGACGATTTTATTTTAAAGGATTTAAGAGCGGATGCAACGGTCTGTATTTCTGCAAAGAAGAAGGATGGATTGAAGGAACTGCTTTGCGTAATAGAGGAACAGTTAAAACAGACACAACATTATGTGGAAGGTGTGTTGCCGTATAAGGATACAGGTGTTTTAGCGGATATCCGGACGTACGGAAAACTGTTGGAAGAACAATATGAAGAAGACGGAATCCACATAAAAGCATATGTAAGAAAACGGGAACTGGATATTTTGGATACAAGAATCAGATAGCAGGTTATACGATGAATATATTAAATGTAGAAAATGTAACAAAAATATATGGGGAAAAAACACTGTTGAGCCATGTAAATCTTGGAATTAATGAGGGAGATAAGTTTGGTGTAATCGGTGTCAACGGCTGCGGAAAAAGTACGTTTTTGAAAATAATAGCGGGACTTGTAGAACCGGATGAAGGGCAGATTATCAAAAACAAACAGTCACAGATTGCATATCTGTCCCAGAATACAGAGTTTGACCCGGAGGATACCATTCTTTCTTATGTTGTAAGGGATAAAAAAAGTCCGAATGCAAATTGGAGTGTGGAAGGACAGGCAAAAGGAATCTTAAGAAAACTTTCCGTTACCGATTATGATGCAAGGATAAAGGATTTGTCCGGCGGTGAGAAAAAGAGGATTGCTTTGGCAAAAACACTGTTATTTCCGGCAGATATTCTGATTTTGGATGAGCCGACCAACCATTTGGATAACCGGATGGTCGTATGGCTGGAAGAGTATTTGAAAAGATATCAGGGTGTGTTAATTATGGTTACGCATGACCGGTATTTTTTAGATCGTGTTACGAATAAGATTTTGGAAATTGATAAAGGAAATCTTTATACATACGAGTCCAACTATTCCGGATTTCTGGAATTAAAGCAGCAGAGGCTTTTAAGTGAACTTGCAACCTATAATAAAACACAGAACCGGCTTCGTGCCGAATGGGAATGGGTAAAAAGAGGTGCGCAGGCAAGGTCTACCAAACAGAAGGCAAGGCTGGAACGTTTTGAACAGATGAAGAATATGAAGGCACCGGAGACGGAACAGAAAGTGGAGATGGATTCCCTGTCATCCCGTCTTGGCAAGAAAACCATTGAAATAGAGCATCTGTACAAGGCATATGAAGGCAGACAATTAATTGATGATTTTACGTATTTCACGATTCGAAATGAAAGAATCGGTATTGTAGGAGAAAATGGATGCGGAAAAACAACCCTGCTCCGGATGATATTGGGATTGGAGCAGCCGGACAGCGGAACGATTACAATCGGAGAAACGGTTAAAATCGGATATTTTTCGCAGATGGCAGAGGAGCTTTGTGATACACAGAAAGTAATTGACTGCGTGAAGGATGTAGCGGAATACATCCGTACGGAAAAAGGACTGACTTCGGCATCCCAGATGTGTGAACGCTTCTTGTTCGGACCGGAAATCCAGTATAATCCGATTGGGAAATTATCCGGTGGGGAAAAAAGAAGACTGAATCTGTTGAAAGTTTTAATGACGGCACCGAATGTTTTGATTTTGGATGAACCGACCAATGATTTGGATATTGCAACACTTACAATTTTGGAAGATTATCTGGATTCCTTTGCGGGCATTGTAATTGCGGTTTCTCATGACCGGTATTTCTTAGACCGTATTGCGGATCGTATTCTGGCATTTGAACCGGGCGGAAAGATTGTTCAGTATGATGGAGATTATTCCGCCTATATGGAAAAGGCAATAAAAAAAGGTGTTTACTTTGCGGAGGAGGAACAGACAAAACCTTCGAAGGAGTATCATAAGCCGAAACAGAACAAACTTAAGTTTACTTATTTGGAGAAGAAGGAATACGAAACAATTGATGCCGATATTGAACAGTTGGAAAGCCAATTGGAGCAATTGGATGCAGATATGTTACAGGCTGCAAAGGATTATGAGAAGCTTCAGGAACTGTCGGAAATCAGACGGGAAGTGGAGAAACAATTAGAAGAAAAGATGGAACGGTATGTCTATCTGAGTGATTTGGCACAGGAAATTGAAAAGCAAAAATAGTTTGTTTCCATAATTATCCGTAATAAAAAACAAATTTCTACAAAATGTATGAAATTTGTTTTTTTTATTGAAATATATCACAAAATATAGTATTATGTTACCAAATTATGTTGTCATATTATGTAAATTGAAACACAATCAGATAAAATGGATTAGGAGTCGGGGAATGAGAAAACGAATCAAGAAAAAAGGAAATTGGAAACGGCAATGCGGAGCTGTTTTGCTGGCTGCAATGCTGGTGTTTTCGCAGGCACCGTATCAGACGGTTTATGCGGAGACAACCTGTAGTACGGTAACAGCATATCCGGGTTCAACGACCACGGCAGTAAATGTAAGAGAAAAAGCAGGAACAAAATACAAATCATTGGGAGTTGTAGCGATGAATACACCGGTTACAATTCTTGGAACCTGTGTGAATGGTTCTGAAAACTGGTATAAGGTTGAAGTGAAGGTCGGAGGAAAAAAACAGACCGGATACATATTTGCAAGTTATGTAAAAAAAGCAGGAAATCTTACCGGTACGGTTAATGTAACGGCAGGTTCTTATTTGAATTTCCGCCAGTCGGCAAGTACATCCTCTGCCTGTATCGGAAAATTATACAGAGGTAATCAGGTGGTTGTGAATGGAATGGAAGGTGCCTGGTACAAGATTACCGCAAACATAAACGGAACCAATAAAACCGGTTATGTGTCAGCTGCCTATATCAGCCTGACCGGACAGACAACTACATCAAATACCACCCCGACATCGAATACAAATACAGACACAAAAACATATCCGACTGCACTTGGAACGGCGGTCAGCCAGTTTAATGAGACTCCGGGAGTGGTAAATAATAAAGTCACATCTGCTTTGAATGTCAGATATGCAGCCACAACAAAGAGCAGTGTGTTGCTGTCAATTCCTTCCAAAACGGCAGTTACCGTAATTGGTGTGGAAGGAAGCTGGTATAAGATTAAGGTTACCTATGGTGGAAAATCCGTGACCGGCTATGTTGCAAAAGAATATATTACATTGGGGAAAAGTGAAACAACCCCATCCAATCCGACAACTCCAAGTACACCGACGAATACAACCGAACAGGCGGCATATGTTAACAGTAACGTTACTTCTTATCTGAATGTTCGTGCATCGGCAGGAACAAACGGAACCGTATTAATGACAATTCCGACCAAAACCGTATTGACCGTGATTGGAACCAGTGGTGACTGGTATAAGGTAAGAGTTACTTATAACGGTAAGACGGTAGAAGGATATGTTGCAAAACAATATGTAACAATCGGAACCCTGACACCATCGAACGGCAACAACAATAACAACAGTAATAACAATAATACAAATACTCCATCCGGAACGGATAATGTCGCATTTGAGACATTGCTTAGTAAGTTCCCTGCAAGTTATCAGACGAGCCTGCGCAGTCTGCATCAGACATATCCAAAGTGGAAATTTGTGGCGGTTCAGACGAATTTAGACTGGTCAACGGTTATTGCCAATGAAAGTATTGTCGGCAGGAATGTAATTCAGAGTAATTATCCAAGAGGTACATCTTCATTGGCACCGTTTAGTTATTTGTCAACAGCATCCGGTGCGTATGACTGGTCTACCGACAAATATGTAGTAAAAGACGGAAGTAACTGGTATTGTGCGAATTCGGCAGTGATTTCGTATTATATGGATCCGAGAAACTTCTTAAACAGCAACGATATTTTCCAATATGAAGCCCTTTCTTATGATTCTTCTCATAAGGATACGGTTGTACAGAGTATTTTAAATAATACATTTATGAGTGGAAATTACAGTGTTGTAGATAAATCAACCGGAAGAACGGTAACCGGTTCTTATAAACAGGCATTTATGGATGCGGGAGCGGCATCCAATGCAAGTCCTTACTTCCTTGCGACAAGATGCAAGCAGGAGGTTGGTGCATACGGTTCCGGCTCAACAAAAGGAACCTATCCGGGATACGAAGGATATTATAATTTCTATAATATCGGTGCTTTTGATGGCGGAGATGCGGTTGCAAAAGGACTGGCATGGGCAAAGACAGGAACTTCCTATGGAAAACCATGGACAAATCCGTATAAGTCTATTGTAGGCGGAGCACAGTATATTGCATCAAATTATATTAATAAGGGTCAGAATACATTATATTTCCAGAAGTTTAATGTAGTACCATCGTCATCATCGAATTTATATATGCATCAGTATATGACAAATGTACAGGCTCCGTATTCGGAAGGACGAATTACGAAAAATGCCTATAGAAATTACGGAATTTTAAAGGATGAACTGGTATTTTATATTCCGGTTTATAAAAATATGCCAAGTACAGCATGTGCATTACCGGCAGCAAGCGGTAATCCGAATCCGTATTTAAGTTCGGTATCGGTAACAAGCGGAAATGTAACTTATGGACTGACTCCGACATTTGCAAAACCATCTTCATCCGGTGCATTGTCAAATACCAATTACACCATTGTAGTGCCGGCAAATGTATCAAGCGTAAATGTAAATGCAACAGCGGTAAGTAAATATACAACGATATCCGGTGCAGGAACGTATCCGTTAGGTGCTTCCGGAACCACGAAGACAATTACAATAACCGGTCGGGCACAAAATGGTAAAACGCAGACCTATACAATTAAGGTAACCCGTAAGTAGTGAAGAAAAAAGGAGAATGGTTATGAAGAAGAAAATAGCAGTTTTACTTGCTTTGGTTATGGTGATAGGCTTAGGCGTAGTAGGCATAAGAGAAAAAGCATATGCGAGAGAAGCACAGATGTATATTATTCCACCTGAGGATGTAAAAAAGGAACAGGAAATTAAAGTAAAGGTTGTATTAGACAGTGATGTGAATTTGTATTCTATTGATTCTTATGTATCCTATGATGCCGATTTGCTGGAATTTGTTCCGGAAAATGATATCGTTACCGGAGCAAACGGAACCTTAGAAATTAAGGATGTATTCGGACAGGAAACGAAACATAAAGAATATGAACTGACATTTAAAACCTTGGATATTGGAAATGCATATGTCAATTTGACGGATGTTTATCTGATTGATTATGAAAATCTTGATTACATTACAGTTACACCGAGTGATTATTCATTTGATATTTCAGTAAATGAACAGGTCGCAGAGGATGCAAGATTGTCTGATTTGATTGTTGCACCCGGAGATTTGACAGAAGCTTTTGATGCCAATAAACTGGAATATGAAATGCATGTAGGTCTGGATGTTGACAGCATTGGTATTTCCGCAATTGCAATGAACGAAGACAGTGTGGTGGATGTGGATATGCCGGATGCTTTGGTAGAAGGAGATAACTGGATTCGTATCTGTGTAACGGCATTGTCCGGTAATGTCAATACCTACACGATTCATGTTATAAAGGCACAGTGGCCGGAAGAAACGACAACAGAGGAAGAAACTTCAGAAGCTTCTACACAGGAAGTGATGCCGGAAGAGACAACGGAAGTTTCGGAAGAGACAACCACACAGATGAGTGAAACAACACAGGCTTCCACAGAAGAAATAACAACGGAGCCAATTCAATAAAATATATGGAGGATGCATATGAAAGTAGCAATTATTATGGGTTCTACAAGTGACATGGCAAAGGTAGAACCGGCAGTTGGAATTTTGAAGGATTACGGAGTAGAAGTAAATGTAAGATGTTTGTCTGCACATCGGGCACATCTTGGATTATCCGAATTTATTGAAACCTGTAATCAGGATGGAACAGAGGTTATTATTACGGCAGCCGGTATGGCGGCAGCATTGCCGGGAGTGGTAGCTTCCCAGACCGTATTACCTGTAATCGGTGTTCCTCTTTCCGGTTCGGTATTAGACGGTATGGATGCATTATATTCCATTGTACAGATGCCTTCCGGTATTCCGGTTGCAACTGTGGCAATAAACGGCAGTAAAAATGCAGCATATCTTGCATTACAGATTATCGGAGTATCTCATAAAGAAGTGAAAGATAAACTTCTTGCGGAGAGAAAACAGATGGAAGAAAATGCGATGAAAGCAAATCAGGAAGTTATGGAAAAATTCCGGTAAAACGGTAAAATAAAATGCCGGTCATTTTGTGGATTACAAAATGACCGGCATTTTTGTATTTATTATTTCTCGAGTGGAGAACCGGTAATCAGCTCATAGGCTTCTAAGTATTTATCAATTGTCTTTTTTGCAATATCTTCCGGTAATTCCCAATCATGTTTGCCTTCGTTGTCTTTTAACCAATCACGGGCAAACTGCTTATCAAAGGATGGCTGTCCGTGTCCCGGTTCATATCCCTTTGCAGGCCAGAAACGGGAACTGTCAGGTGTTAACATTTCATCACCAATTACGATATCACCGTTTTCATCCAAACCGAATTCAAACTTGGTATCTGCGATAATAATTCCCTTTTCTAATGCATAGTCGGCACATTTTTTATATAAAGCAATGGTATAATCACGAAGTTTTTCTGCATATTCCTTTCCTTTTCCCGGGAATTGCTTTTCTAAGACTTCAATACTCTTTTCGAAAGAAATATTTTCATCATGGTCACCAATTTCCGCTTTTGTAGAAGGTGTGTAAATCGGTTCAGGCAGCTTGTCGGATTCCTTTAAACCTTCCGGAAGACGAATTCCGCAGACAGTACCGTTTTCTTTGTAGCTTGCCCAGCCGCTGCCGGTAATATAACCACGTACAATACATTCGATTGGAAGCATTTCTAATTTTTTGCACATCATACTGTTGCCGTCAAATTTGTCCTGCTGGAAGTACTCCGGCATATCTTTTACATCCGCTGAAATCATGTGGTTTGGAAGAATGTCCTTTGTTAAGTCAAACCAGAATTTTGACATCTGTGTCAATACGGTTCCCTTTTTTGAGATGATATTTTTAAGAATGACATCAAAACAACTGATACGGTCTGTGGCAACCATGATCAGGCTGTCGCCATTGTCATAAATCTCACGTACTTTACCTTCTTTGATTGGTTTCATTTCCTTCATGTTTTTTTACCTCTCTGTTTGTAAATTCTTGTTTAAAATCTTACAAAAACACAATAGTAGATTTTTTATAAAAAATCAAGAGCAAATGAGGAGAAGTTTTGAAAGATAATTGTGTTTCATATAAAAATTGATTATAATAAAAACATTGTAGAAGACAGGAGAAGAAACTTACAGGGGGTAATTATGATCTGGAAAATACTTGGGATTGAGGCTACAAAGGATGAAGAATTAATCAGGGCGGCATATCGCGAAAAATTACATTATGTAAACCCGGAAGATGATGAAGAAGGGTTTAAGGAACTTCGAAAGGCATATGAGGATGCGTTGGAATATGCAAGGCAGCCGGAGAATGCATCGGAAGATGAGCCGGTATCCAATGAAAAGAAGGATGAGGTTGACTTATGGATTGATAAAATCGACCGTATTTATCAGGATGCAAAGACAAGAATTGACGAGTCTGCATGGAAGAATTTATTAAATGACCCGATTTGTGATGATTTGGATACGGAGTTGGAAGCTGCCGAGAAGCTGCTGGTATATTTTATGTCACATAGTTTTATGCCGCAAAACATCTGGAAGCTGGTTGATGAGCGTTTTCATTATCTGGATAGCTATGAACAGCTTAAGGAAAAGTTTCCGGAAAATTATCTGGAATATATCGAATGGCAGATTGAAAATCCGGGATTTTTGGATTTCGCTTTATTTGACGGAAAGACGGATGATAAGGTAGATGAATATATTAACAAATATTATCAGACAAGGGCTTGTATGGAGCAAGATGATTTAGACGGTGCCGGAAAGCTGTTAAAAGAATTACAAAGATATGATGTTTATCATCCGTTTATAAAGGCAGAGGAGGCAATCTACCTGCTTGCAAAGGCAAAGCAGGATGAGGATTTCGAGGCAGAAAAACAGGCACTTTCCATCATGGAAGAGTTGGATTTTGAATATTGTGAAAGTCCGTATATTGAACGCGTATATGCAGATTGTCTGGTTGCAAACAAACAGGTGCAAAAGGCAATGGATATATATGAAACCTTGCTTGAAAAAGATGAGAATAATTTATATGCACGAATCGGAAAAGCCGATTGTATATACCGGCTCGGTAATCCGGAGGATGCCAAAGAATATATTGAGGACATACTGGAAGATGAAGTGCAAAACACAGATTGTCTGGACTTATTGGATGAAATAAATGAATCTTTGGTTGATACATATCGGGAAAAATTAAAACAGGAAAAGATACCGGAAATTGTTTACAAGCTTGGCTGGTGTTATTATCAGCAGAAAAAATTTGAAGAGGGAATCAAACTTTTAGATGAGTTGGAAGCCAATGAAGATTATGATTATGTCAACCTCCGATGCCGTTTATACCTTGCAAATGAAAATTATGACCGGGCATATCCGTTGGCAAAAAAATGGCTGGATATGATTTTAAAAACAGAGGATGACGGAAGCAGGGAAGCAAAGAAGAGACTGAACCGACGGTCACTGGCACATTTTGCTCTCGGTACCTGTGTTTGGGAGTATGATTACAAAAATGCGGAAGATGAGGATGCAAAAGAACAGGCTTTTGAAAATGGAGTTTCTTATTTGTCGAAAGCAATTGACGAAGAAAATAATCTGTTGGTTCGTCTTTCTTATAAGGAACAGCTTGCAAGATTTTATCTTGAAGCGGGAAAATACGAAGCCTGTATAGATGAATGCAGTGATATTTTGAAGGAAAATTCCGGATTCTTTCCAGCCTATGTGCATAGACAAAAGGCATACTACGAGATTAAGGATGCAAAGGGAGTTATTGATGATTTCTTCTCCTGCAAAGAAATCTATGCCGCATATGCACCGCCGTATTTGCTGGCTGCGGAAGTTTTTTATGCATTTGAACAGTATGATGATGTGGAACATGTGATTGCCGATGCGAAAGAAGCGGGGATTGAAAGTGATACATTAAAATTATACGAAATCCGTCTGTTGCATTATAAGGAGTTTTCAAAAGAAAATACCACAAAAGCATTGGAACGGATGAAACAGCTGCGGCAGAGTGTATTTGCAAAGCAGGATGCAGAATCCGAAGAAGAAAAAACGGATATCGAAGATCTGGCGGAAATGGAACGGGAATTTGCAATCCTTTATTGGGATTTGGATGAGATAAAGATGACGGTGGGCGTTATCAATGCATTTTTGGAAAAAGAACCGGATAATATGATTATGCTGCAATTAAAGATTGATGTGCTGAATCGGGAAAATTCGGAAAAAGAGGCATTGGATATCTGTAAAAAACTGGTCGACCTTGACAAAACGAATTTAAGCAATCAGGTAAAACTGGGTAATTGCTATGAACGAAATAAGCTATATAGTATGGCAATTGAGGTTTATCAGAATGTATTGAAGAAGGATGAACGTTATCCGCAGGCAATCCGCCGTCTGATGTATATTTATAGTTTTTTAAGCAACCGGGAAAGAGACCTTGATAAATGTAGGATTGGAATTGAATATGCAAGCCGTCTGATTGAGGTAACCGGAAGTGCGGAAGGCTATGTGGAACGGGGCAATCTTTTGATTGATTTATATGAATTGGAAGAAGCGGTTTCGGATTGTAAAAAAGCAATCGAAATTGATCCGGAAGCATTTTATGCATACAATAATATGGGTTGTGCATTGTTAAAGCTTCGACGGATTGATGAGGCAATCAAACCGTTAGAGCAGATTATAAAGATGTCACCGGAATACGATCATTTACCGTATATTAACCTGGCGGAGTGTTATGCATTACAAAAACGATATAAAGAGGCCATTGCATTGTATGAGAAAGTGATGGAAATCTGGCCGAAACGTGTTGGATATCTGGAAGAGGAAGCAATTTTGTATGCCCAAATGGGAGACTATGACCGGGCAATTGCCATATATCAGAATATTCCGAATGTTTACAAAGACCTGTATGAACAAAAGAAGAATGATGATGAATATCTTGCAAATGTAATGGAATCCTATTGTGATATCATGAAATTGTATGCACAGATGGGAGAATACAAAAAAGGAAGTGCGCTGGTTAAGAAAACCATGAAATTACTGGGAAAATATCAGGGAAAACATTTTCCGTCCAAGATAGATAACATAATTGAATTTTTCAGAGACCGGGGCGATTTCAAAAATGCGGAAAAATATGCGGTGAAACTTTTGGATATTGCCAAAAAGCGTGACTACAGTACCAAGAATTTGATATTTGCGTATGCGACAACCTTGTTTTTAGCCGGAAACAAAGAAAAGGCAGCGGCTTATGCCAAAACATATCTGGAAAATCTATATAAAAACGAGGGATCGGAAGAAACATTATTTGCAGATAAACGATATATTCCGATGCATGCCTATAATTTTGCAATTATGCATATCTGTATGGGGGAAAATGAAAAAGCCTGTGAATATTTAAGCCGGATTCCGGATTGCAAATATTGTGTAATGTGCGTAAGCTGCGGCTGCTTTGAGTATTACTTTGGTATGGGATTACTGGCACAGTTAAACGGAAGGCTTGAGGAAGCAAAACAATTTTACGAAAAAGCAATTCAGATTAAAGGACGGTATGCAATTGCAGAATTCTATCTGGCCCAGGTAAATCAAATGATTACAAAATAAATAGAACGAACGGATAAGACCGCAGAAATTTTGATATTTCTGTGGTTTTATGTTATAGTGACTTTTATGAAATAAGATGAGTGAGAATAGAGGAAAATTATGATTATTGGAATTGATTTAGGTACAACGAATAGTCTGGTAGCATACTATACGGAAGAGGGACCGAAGATAATCCCAAATCGATTAGGGAAGAATCTGACGCCTTCTGTGGTCAGTGTAGATGAAGATGGACAGGTTTATATTGGTGAGACGGCAAAAGAACGAATGTTATTATATCCGGACAGCTCGGCTTCCGTATTTAAAAGAAGCATGGGAAGTGAGAAAGTTTATGAACTTTCCGGAAAAAAGTTTTTACCGGAAGAACTTTCCGCATTGGTGTTAAAGGCTTTAAAGGAGGATGCGGAGTGCTTTTTAAAGGAAGAGGTAACGGAAGCTGTAATCAGTGTACCGGCATACTTTAATGATGAAAGAAGAAAAGCCACCAAAAGAGCGGGAGAGCTTGCAGGACTTAAGGTGGAGAGGATTATCAGTGAACCGACTGCGGCGGCAATTGCTTACGGATTGTATCAGAATCGTGAAAACGGTAAATTTCTGGTGTTTGATTTAGGTGGCGGAACATTTGATGTATCCATTCTTGAGTTGTTTGATTCCATTATTGAGGTGCGTGCGGTTGCAGGTGATAACTTCTTAGGCGGAGAAGATTTTACAAAGGTAATCGAACAGCTTTTTTATGATAAACATCCGGAAATTGATAAGGACAAGCTGACGGATAAAGAAATCCGTCACATAGCCAAACAGGCAGAAAACTGCAAAATCGGTTTTTCCAAAGAACGGACTTCGAAAATGGTCTGCAAGTTAGGAGAACAGACTTATGAATTGGAATTGTCGTTGGATGAATATGAGGCAAAGTGTGATGAACTGTTAGATAAAATCAGACAGCCAATCAAGCGCAGTCTTGCGGATGCCAATGTGCGCTTAAAAGATATTGACCGTGTGGTTTTGGTTGGTGGCGCAACCAAGCTTTCCTTTATCCGCAAATTTGTCGGAAAACTGTTCCATAATCTGCCGGATACGTCCATTAATCCGGATGAGGCGGTGGCATTGGGCGCCGCGGTTCAGGGTGCAATGAAAGAACGGAAGGACAGTATTAAGGAAGTAATATTAACCGATGTATGTCCGTTTACACTGGGAACGGAAGTTGTATTGGAAAAAGAAAACGGAAGGTATGAGGATGGTCATTTCTGTCCGATTATAGAAAGAAATACAACCATTCCCGCAAGCCGTACGGAACGGTTATATACAGTCAATGATAATCAGACACAGATTCGTTGTAAAGTATTGCAGGGAGAAAGCCGTTTTGCATCGAATAATGTATTGCTGGGAGAAATCCGGATACGTGTACCGAAAGCGGAAGCGGGAAAAGAATCAGTGGATGTTACATACACCTATGATGTCAATTCGATTTTAGAGGTTGAGATTAAGGTCGTTTCAACCGGAGAAGTAACCAAGCAGATTATCAAGACAAATGCAACGGATATGACGGATGAAGAGATTAAAGAACGAATGGAAGCTTTGTCTTACTTAAAGATTCATCCGAGAGATAAGGAAGAAAACAAACTACTTCTGTTAAAGGGAGAACGCCTGTATGAGGAAAGTATCGGAAAAGAAAGAATGCAGGTGGAATATGCACTCAGAGAGTTTGAAAAAGCATTAGATACACGGGATGACAGTGCAATTGAGGGTGCAAGAAGAGATTTTAAAGAATTTATAGAAGAGTTTACAGAGGATTAAGGGAAATCCTTTACAAAAAATGGTTATTTATATATAATACAATGGTTAAGAATCCGGTAACGGAATCAATAAGATAACACAAATTTCAGGAGGAAAAAGATATGGATTACAAAAAGGCCGGTGTAGATATTGAGGCAGGATATAAGTCAGTTGAGCTGATGAAAAAATACGTGAAAGAAACAATGCGACCAGAAGTACTAGGAGGTCTTGGTGGTTTTTCGGGTGCTTTTTCCTTGGATAAGATAAAACAGATGGAGGAGCCGGTATTACTTTCCGGTACAGATGGTTGCGGAACTAAGGTAAAACTTGCATTTATTATGGATAAGCATGATACCATCGGTATTGATGCGGTAGCTATGTGTGTAAATGATATTGCATGTGCCGGAGGAGAACCGCTATTCTTCTTGGATTATATTGCATGTGGTAAGAATTATCCGGAAAAGATTGCAACTATCGTAAAGGGTGTTGCAGAGGGTTGTAAACAATCGGACGCTGCATTGATTGGTGGAGAGACAGCGGAGCATCCGGGATTGATGCCGGAGAATGACTACGATCTTGCCGGTTTTGCGGTTGGTGTCTGTGATAAGAAGGATCTGATTACCGGAGAAACAATAAAGCCGGGTGATGTATTGGTTGGTATTGCTTCCAGCGGTGTACACAGTAATGGATTTTCATTGGTTCGTAAGGTGTTTGAAATGACAGAGGAATCTTTGAATACATATTATGATGAATTAGGTAAGACATTGGGAGAGGCATTGATTGAGCCGACCAGAATTTATGTAAAGGCATTACGCAGTGTGAAAGAGGCAGGTATAACAATTAAGGGCTGTTCACATATTACCGGTGGTGGATTTTATGAAAATATTCCAAGAATGTTACCGGATGGTGTAAAGGCAGTAGTGAAAAAAGATTCTTATGAAGTTCCAGCTATATTCAAATTGTTACAGAAGACAGGAAATATTGAAGAACAGATGATGTATAATACATTTAACATGGGTCTTGGTATGGTATTGGCAGTTCAGGCGGATGATGTGGATGCTACAATTGCAGCATTGGAAAAAGCCGGTGACAAGGCATATGTAGTAGGTCATGTTGAAGCAGGAGACAAATGTGCAGAATTAATTTAGAGAGGTATGGAATATGCTTAGGGTTGCAGTTATGGTATCCGGAGGGGGAACAAATCTTCAGGCAATTATTGATGCAGTAGAATCCGGACGGATAACCAATACAGAACTGGTTGCGGTTATTAGCAATAATGAAGGTGTATACGCTTTGGAAAGAGCCAGGAAGGCGGGTATCAGAGATATCGTTGTATCACCGAAAAACTATGATTCAAGAGAAGAATTTAATAAAGCTTTGATTGATACAGTGGATTCGTTGAAGGTGGATTTGATTGTATTGGCAGGATTTCTTGTGGTAATTCCACCGGAAATGATTGATAAATACGAGAATCGTATCATTAATATCCATCCATCCTTAATTCCGGCTTTTTGCGGAACCGGATATTATGGGTTAAAGGTGCATGAAGCGGCATTAAAACGCGGTGTACGTATCGTTGGAGCAACGGTTCATTTTGTAGATAAGGGAACGGATACCGGACCGATTTTGTTACAGAAGGCTGTTGCTGTTCAAGATGGAGACACTCCTAAAATTTTGCAGCAAAGAGTGATGGAACAGGCGGAGTGGATTTTACTGCCGCACGCAATTGATTTGATTGCAAACGGAAAAGTAACTGTTGTGGATGGCAGAGTGGTTCGTAAAGATAAAAATTAACTATAGTTAATAGAATTTAATATACAGATTTATGCAGGAGGAATGACATGAAAGTATTAATTATCGGTAGTGGCGGAAGAGAACATGCAATTACAACCTGTGTGGCAAAGAGTAAGCGTGTATCTAAGATTTATGCAGCGCCTGGCAATGCGGGAATTGCCGAACTTGCGGAATGTGTTGATATTCCAGTAATGGACTTTGATAAGCAGGTAGCATTTGCAAAGGAAAAGGGCATTGATTTTGTAATTGTCGGACCGGATGACCCATTGGTGGCTGGTTGCGTGGATGCATTTGAAAAAGAAGGAATCAAGGTGTTTGGACCTCGTAAGAATGCGGCAATCATTGAAGGTTCGAAAGCGTTTTCCAAGGATTTGATGAAAAAATACAATATTCCGACTGCAGCATATGAAACATTTGATGATGCACAAAAGGCATTGGATTATCTGGAAACAGCAAAATTCCCAATTGTATTAAAAGCAGACGGATTAGCTTTGGGTAAGGGAGTTTTGATTTGCAACACATTAGAGGAGGCAAAGGCCGGTGTTAAGGAAATTATGCTTGATAAGCATTTTGGAAATGCCGGTAACTGTATGGTCATTGAAGAGTTTATGACAGGAAGAGAAGTTTCTGTTTTGGCATTTTGTGACGGTACTACAATTAAAACAATGACTTCTGCACAGGATCATAAGCGTGCAAAAGATGGGGATCAGGGATTGAATACCGGAGGAATGGGAACATTTTCTCCAAGTCCGTTCTATACAAAAGAAATCGATGAATTCTGTCAGGAAGAAATTTACAAAAAAACAATGGCTGCCATGAAGGCAGAGGGAAGGGACTTTGTCGGAGTTTTATTCTCGGGATTGATGATTACTCCGGAAGGAACAAAAGTATTAGAGTACAATGCCCGTTTTGGTGATCCGGAGGCACAGGTGGTTCTTCCTAGAATGAAAAATGATATTATCGATGTGATGGAAGCCTGTGTAGATGGCAAATTGGATACCATTGATTTGCAGTTCGAGGAAAATGCAGCAGTATGTGTTGTTTTGGCTTCGGACGGATATCCGGTTTCTTATGAAAAGGGATATGAAATCAAAGGTCTTGATACCTTTAAGGATAAGGATGGATATTATGTATTCCATGCAGGTACAAAGCTTGAGGGAGATAAGGTTGTAACCAATGGCGGACGTGTATTGGGTGTAACCGCAAAGGGAAAAGATTTGCCACAGGCAAGAGCGAATGCATATGAAGCTACTAAGTGGATTGATTTTGATAACAAATATATGCGTCATGATATCGGAAAAGCAATTGACGAAGTAGAATAATAAATAATACGATGATGATACTAAGGAGGGGACTGTGATTTGATTACAGTCCTTTTCTGTAAAAAATGAATCAGATTGGAGAATGCAATGAGTAAAAAATATACAAAAAGTGGGGAGAACGCTTTAAAGTATGCAAAAAAAATTGCACGACAATTAAAACAGGAATATGTGGGAAGTGAACATTTACTGTACGGTCTGGTACGGGAGCATAACGGATTGGCTTCTGTGGTTTTGCTGAAAAACGGAATTGAAGAAGACCGGATTGAAACGGTAATCAGTCAGTTGATGATGCAGGATACCAATGTTGCATTGGCAGGTCAGGCTGATTTTTCAAAAAAATGTAATCAGATTCTGGATTTGGCATGGCAGGAATCGAAAAAATTTAAAATGGAAAAAGTGGGAACGGAGCATATGCTGATTGGTATTATCAAACAGCCGGACAGTGTAGCATTTCGTCTTTTATCAGCAATGAATGTAAATGTTACGAAACTTTTTTCAGATGTTTTAACCGCAATGGAGTTAGATCCGGCTGCGGTGAAAGCAGAATTGAACAGTATGAAAGCAAAGGAAAAGAAGGGAAAGTCTCAGACTCCGACGCTTGACCAGTATTCAAGGGATTTTACCAAATTGGCAAAGGAAGGAAAGCTAGATCCCGTTGTAGGCAGAGAAGGAGAGATGCAGAGAGTTGTGCAGATTCTCAGCCGGAGAATGAAGAATAATCCATGTCTGGTGGGTGAACCCGGTGTTGGAAAAACAGCAATCGTAGAGGGATTGGCACAGATGATCGTAGCAGGCGAAGTTCCGGATACCGTATTGGGGAAACGTCTGTTATCTCTTGATATGTCCGGTATGGTTGCCGGTTCAAAATATCGTGGAGAGTTTGAGGAACGAATAAAAAAATTAATCAATGAAGTGATTTCGGTCGGTAATATAATTTTGTTTGTGGATGAGCTTCATACAATTATAGGTGCCGGTGGCGCGGAAGGAGCAATTGATGCTTCCAATATTTTAAAACCTGCATTATCTCGTGGCGAAATCCAGATGATTGGTGCAACGACAACGGCGGAATATAGGAAGTATATTGAAAAAGATGCGGCATTGGAACGACGCTTCCAGCCGGTAACGGTTCATGAACCGAATGAGGAAGAGGCAATTGCTATCTTGAAAGGGTTAAGACCGTGTTATGAATATCATCATGGTATAACCATCAGTGATGAGGCAATTGTATCCTGTGTTAAATTAGCACAGCGGTATTTAAATGATCGTTTCTTACCGGATAAAGCAATTGATTTGATGGATGAGGCGGCAGCAAAGAAAAAACTGACCGTGACGGCGGTTTCTCCGCAGATGAAGGAAATAGAAAAGCAAATTGCACAGTTAAACGAAGAGTTGGATTGTGCATTTATGGAAAATGATTTCGACACGGCACATAATGTAAAAGAAGAGATTGAATCCATGGAAGCTTTGCTTGAAAAGGCTGAAAAAAAGCAGGAACGCAGCAGACGGAACAAAAAACTTGTACTTAATGAGGATGATATTGCAACGGTAGTAGCGGAATGGACAAAGATTCCGGTCAGCCGTTTGAAAGAAGCAGAATCCAAACGGTTATTGCATTTAGAGGATACACTGCATAAGAGGGTAATTGGACAAAATGAGGCAGTGGAAGCGGTTGCAAAGGCAATTAAACGTGGACGCGTCGGTTTAAAGGATCCAAACCGCCCGATAGGTTCTTTCCTGTTCTTAGGACCGACCGGTGTGGGAAAAACAGAACTTTCAAAAGCACTGGCTGAGGCTGTGTTTGGCGATGAAAAGGCATTGATTCGTGTTGATATGTCGGAATATATGGAAAAGCACAGTGTATCAAAAATGATTGGTTCGCCTCCGGGATATGTTGGATTTGAAGAAGGCGGACAATTAAGTGAACAGGTGCGTAAGAATCCGTATTCTGTCATTTTATTTGATGAGATTGAAAAAGCGCATGTGGATATTTTTAATGTGTTACTTCAGATTCTTGATGACGGACATGTGACAGATGCACAGGGACGTAAGGTGAATTTCAAAAATACAATTATTATTATGACAAGTAATGCAGGTGCATCGCGTATTATTGAACCGAAAACATTAGGTTTTGCAAATGATACATCCGAGGAAAAAGACCATGAGAATATGAAAAATGGTGTTATGGATGAAGTAAAACGTATTTTCAAACCGGAATTTTTAAACCGTATTGATGATATGATTGTATTCCATGCACTGACAAAGGATGAAATAAAACAAATTGCGGATTTATTATTGTCTGTTTTTGCAAAACGGGTACAGGATCAGATGCAGATTGAATTAAAGTACGGAGCAGCGGTGAAAAATTATATTTTTGAAAAAGGTTATGACAAAAAATACGGAGCAAGACCGCTTCGACGTGCAATTCAAAATGAAATTGAAGATAAAATGGCGGAGGAAATTTTATCTGGAAATATAAAATGTGGAGACAAGGTTCGCATTTGTATTGTCAAGGATAAAGTTGTATTTAAAATTGTCTAAAAAGATAAAATTTACTAGCGAAAATATACTATCTATTGTATACTAAAAATATGTCTAATGATGGAACGAAAAATGTCATGAAAGGATGAATTTTGTTTTCATTTATGGTGGCAGATTATATGGATAAGATACAGGAGGATAAGATCATGGCAGTGGTAACGGAGTTGATCAAAGAAGAGAACGGAATGTTGAATTTTGGTAATTATGAATTGGATTCTAAAACCAAATTGGACGGATTTGATTTTCAGGGAGATAAATATAAAGTTAAGACATTTAATGAGATTACAAAGTTAGAGAAAAACGGTTCATTCGTATATGAATCTGTTCCTGGAACAGCAGTACATGATTTCAAGGCTTCGGATGAAGTGATTACATTTACCGTGGAAGGATTGGAAGATTCACAGATTACATTGGAGTTAGAGGCAGGTCAGGAATATCTTGTAATCATCGATGGCAATGATACCGGTCTTGTTAAAACCAACCTTGGCGGTAAGCTTAATTTAAGTGTGGAATTAAATCCGGGACAGGTGTCTGCAATTAAGATAGAAAAGAGATAATTATGGCAAAAAATAAACAAATTTATTTTTGTCAGGAGTGTGGATACGAGTCTTCTAAGTGGCTTGGACAATGTCCGGGCTGTAGGAACTGGAATACATTTGTGGAAGAAAAAATTGTAGTAGGCGTTGATAAGCGCTCCACGAAAGTGGAGGCTGCAACGCCTACTAGTATTTTAGATGTGTCAACAAAAGAGGATCCACGCATTGGTACTGGCATGAAAGAATTAGACCGGGTGCTCGGCGGAGGTATTGTACGAGGTTCCCTTACATTAGTAGGTGGTGATCCCGGTATCGGAAAGTCTACGTTATTATTACAGGTATGCCGGAATTTAACGGATAATGGGAATAAAGTATTGTATGTTTCCGGAGAAGAATCTTTACAACAGATTAAATTAAGGGCTGACCGCCTGGGTGGATTTGCAAAGGATATGTTGCTTCTGAGTGAAACAAATTTAGATGCGATTGAAGGGGCAATCACAAAGCAAATGCCGGAGGTTGTTATTATTGATTCGATTCAGACAATGTATCTGGAAGATGTGGCGAGTGGCGCAGGAAGTGTATCACAGGTAAGAGAAGTGACCGGACGCCTGATGAGGATAGCAAAGCAATTAAATATAGCAATATTTATTGTCGGACATGTTACCAAGGAAGGAACGGTAGCGGGTCCTAGAACATTAGAACATATGGTGGATACGGTGTTGTATTTTGAAGGAGAAAAAAATGCAATTTATCGTGTGCTTCGTGGTGTCAAAAACCGTTTTGGCTCAACGAATGAAATCGGAGTATTTGAAATGAAGGATACCGGATTGCTGGAGGTGGAAAATCCTTCTCAGGTCATGCTGAACGGAAGACCGTTTGATGCATCCGGTTCTGTTGTTGTATGTTCTATGGAAGGAACCCGGCCTATTTTGATTGAAATTCAAGCACTGGTATGTCAATCGAACTTCAATTTGCCAAGAAGAACTTCTGTTGGAATTGACTATAACAGGGTTAATCTGTTGATGGCAGTATTGGAAAAAAGAGCGGGGATGATGCTTGCCGGAAATGATGCATATGTGAATCTGGCAGGTGGTATGCGATTAAGCGAACCTGCAATTGATTTAGGGATTGTAGTTGCACTGGTATCAAGCTTTAAGAATGTAGTGGTGGATCCGCATACAATTATTTTTGGAGAAGTGGGTCTGTCGGGAGAAGTCCGTGGTGTGTCAATGGCATCCCAGCGGGTAAAAGAGGCTGCTAAGATGGGATTTACAACTTGTATTTTACCTAAAATTAATTGTGAGAGTATGGATACCATTCCGGGGATTAAGATGATTGGAGTAAGTGATATCACAGAAGTTTTGAATTATATATCCTAAATGTTATCCTAAATTTCTATGGTAAAGTATAGCAGATTTTACATCAAGAAATAGTGATAAAATATTAAAAAAAACACCATATATTGATTGAATTGATATTAATAAAAAAAAGTCGAAAAAAAGTAAAAAAAGGTGTTGACACAGAAAAAAGCTTGTGATAATATAATCACTGTTGCGGCGCTAGTAAGTGCGAAACAGCAACAAGAACAATGAAAACCAAATAAAGATTAAACAACAAAACAACCCTGAAAATTCTAAAGAGAATTTTT
>CAKQYU010000003.1 GCA_934293575.1 uncultured Lachnospiraceae bacterium
AAAATTCTCCGCGGCACTCTCCCATCCTGGAAGAAAAGCCGCGGAGAAATAAATATATTTTCGGTGCCAATACAAAGATCATTAATCTTTACACCACTTTACAACTTTTTCATAAAAAATATCGTACAGGGTTTTCTGATGTATAATGAGTTTTCTCCAAAACATTACAAAGGAAAATGACCTACCTCCTCAATCTCCCATGTAAACATATTTTCAAATATTTCAAATTGTTCATCCCTATTCATAATTCTATTTCTTCTTTCTTATACCTCATAATACAGATAGCAAATAACGCTCCAGTCATTGCCGGAGCGTCATCTTCACTAATCATTTTTAATCATAAGTTCATAACCTTTTTCATCACTACCAAATAATGTGATACCAAGTTCTCCATAATAATATCCATTTGCTGTCTTTTTTGTATCAACTTCGTTAATTGCCTCATTCAAATCAGCAGCACTTAATGATTCATCCATCAGCGGAGACATTCCTTGCATAAGGGCTTTTACTTGCTCAAGACTTGTATTATTAGTATAAACTCTAAAATTCAAATTACCCATATAAGTTTTTGATGCAACCAAATCTACAACTTTATCACCTAACAAATATGATTTACCCACGGCATTATCATATGCACCTGATCTAAATTCAGTTCTATAATGACCACTATTTTTATCTGAAGGCGTAAAGTCTTCTACAAACAAATCCATAATCAGAAAAATCCTTTCCATACATCTCTTGCAAAACAGTTTTCGCCTTTTTCCCTGTCATATGCTCTAGATAATCATCATTGCCGCAGTTTCTTTCATTCACCGAAAAGCCTGCTACAATTCTAACCACTTCTTCATACTTTTGAACAATTCCTTCGCATCCTTCTTTGATGCTACGATTACGCTCCGCCAAAGTATTACATGACTGCAATATTTTCTGTTCTTACTAATACACACTTTATTCGTTTTTCTTATAGAAAAAATCCTCCCCATCTAAGCTAACCCCTAAATCATGTTAAAAATAAGAGGCTGCCCAGTGGGCAGGATTTTATATTCCGGTATTTAATTCATTTTATTTTCATAATCTTGCAATTCATGAAAAATATTATCCACATAAACAGTATCGTTTTCAATACGATAAAGCATAAAATATCGATGCGATAAAAAATTAATTCTTCGATATCCTAACGCTCTTAATTTTGGATTATCACAAAGTTTCAGACTTCCAGCAACATTTGACAGACTTGTTTTTGTTACTTCGAAATCATTTAATAAATTTCTTGCAGCCTGCTCACTTTTCTTTTCAAACAAAAGATATGTGATGAATCTATCAAGATCCGCATCTGCATCCCTCATCAAAACAATCTTATAATCCATACTTCAACCTCATATCAGAAACCACAAGATCCGCATCTCTGAACATTCCCTGTTCTCTGGACTTTTCCAATTTTGCAAGCATTTCTGCCTCCGTCATAGGTGCATATGGGTTTGATTCTGTCTGCCTTTTTATTTCAAAAGGAAATCCATTTGTCGCAACTGCCTGGGTTAAAAACATTCTGATTGCTGTTGTTGTATCTGTTCCTAAATCCTTAAATAGTGCATCTGATTTACTCTTTAACTCATCTTCAACTCTGACCTGAATTGTACTAGCCATGTTCAGCACCTCGCTTCCATCTATTTTCTTCATTATAATGCTAAATCATTTCTATTTCAATACATTTGTATTGTTATTGCAAATTTTGGAAACTGTTAAGGACTAATGCTTGGTGAATAGTAAGCCGAGAAGGACTAATGCTTCATTTCCAAAAGAACAATATCCTCCATCATTCTGCCTTTGATTTCATCTATTATTCTTTCAGTTACTCTCTTTCTCTCTGTCAATTGCACTGAGTTCTGGTTTCAAACAAATAACAGTTCCTTTTGCACGAGGTGTAGATGACTTATCTAACAAATCAAACACCTTTACCAGCTCAGTACCCTTTAACATCAACTCCTACATCATACCGTCATTTTCTGTTCTCTTTTACTATTTTACAGCTTTGTTCCATTCCACTCCCGATTCATCTGTCCATGTATCTTTTCCATCATAAATATAAATAGCATTTATGCGATCCATATAGCGACCATCTGCCAGTAAATAGACAGTAGTCTCATCTCCCCTTTTATTAACCAGTTCTTCGACATCCGGCCAATTATCCTTATTCTCAAATTTTTCGGTCGATGAATTTGAATCATCCATTGTCGATTCTTCCGGGAGTTGTACTACCTCTACAATTGCTTCAATCGTTTCAACCGGAGCATCACTCCATGGATATGCCGTATCATCACAGCCTGCCTGCTCAAGTAATTCTTTTGCATCAGAACCTAATAATTTCTGATATGCATCATACACAGATGCAAGCTTATTCGAAAATTCCACCTGTTCAGAGTTTCCTTTATCGGAAAGCCATGATACCGTCTCTTTCTTAATCTCATCTGTGGTCATTCCGGTTTCAACTCCCCAATCGAGCAAATGCGCAGCAACCTTAACAGAAATCAATCCATTTCCTGTGGTTCCCGGCTGAATATCTGTATTGATTTCATCTAATACACCTCTGAATGCTTCATATGATGAACTCCCGGTCTGTAATTCACTTTGTTCCTTCGTCTCTGTCTGTTCCGTATTATCTTCTTTTGTATCTTCTACTGTTGGCTGTTCACTACTATATTCGTTCACAATAACCTGTTCTGTACTGTTTCCGGTATTCGTCATCGTCCCGGTTTCCTGCTGCCCACATGCGCACAATGAACATACCATAATTACAGAAATCATCAAAAATAACTTATTCTTCATATCTTTTTCTCCTGTCACTCTACCTTATTATTTGTTCCATGATGATATCAGATTTTCATCACTTAATGGATAAAGATGCATTCTTTCTGTCACTACGCTCATGAAAGAACTCCTAAAACATCTGTATCATTCTTGCAATCTCCATAACTACAATCTTCAACATCACCCCACCAGACATCACATAAAACCATATCTCACGCATATGCTGTGATTTTACAATTGGTGTTGCTATTGCTGCAATAATTATGATTGCCGCTCCGACACATCCAATGATGTTTGGAACACTAACAAGTGAAAATATACCGGGATCACAGCTTCCATCTATCGTATACTGAATTGTTTTATCCAGTCCGTCTCTTGCGGCTGCAAAGCAGCATATAACAAGACCATATACCAAAACAAACAGGCCTCTTTTGCCCCAGAAACTTATGCCGATTCTGTTGCTGATTGAATATCCTATAAATCCTACTAATGATAAAATCATAAGAGTTGTGACTGTTGTTACCATATTTCCAAAATAAAGTTTCATCTGTTTCTCCTCCTGTTAATTCACGTTTTTATACCACTCCATAACATCCTTTCAACAGTCTTCTAATCCAGTCATCTAAAAATGCCATCTGCTCTGTTGTATGAAACCAATGTTCTCCGTTTTTCATTATTGTTAGTTCTGCATTGACATCATTTGCAAATCTATAGATAGTCTCCTGTGATGTCAAATTATCGTTATCTCCATATAGTATATAAGTCGGAACTGACCAATTGACCGGATGATTACGCACATAACACAAATATTCCCAGAACAATGTTTCTCCAAATCCTGTAGTTATCAACTGTTTTTCACGTAACTTTTCTTCCGTTATATGTGCCCATCCCATCATATCAAGAATCAGCTTTTCCATATCAACGATTGGTGAAATGAAAAAGGCTTTGTCTACCCGCTCATGATTAAGAGCACACATTGAAAAATAGGCTCCAATGCTGTTCGCTATTAGAATAATAGAATCATACCCTTTGCTATATCTGTGAAAAAACTCTTTAAATTCACTGATTGCATCCCATGGATTGTCTGCATGATAGTCCAGTCCTACCACATCATATCCCGCAAATAATGGTTTATAATGGTCGGCTTCCATAGCATTTCCTCCTTTCCCATGAATATATATAACTAATTGTCTCATAAATCTTACCTCTCTATCTTCCTTAGTACTTAATCACTATCATTCTGCATTCTTTACAGCAGTTTGCTTCCACTCTTGTCCTGTGACTTGGTTTGAGTTTTGTTATCTCTACAAAACCCTCTGCATTTTTTGCATTTTCAAAAACTCCCGGTACTTCATTTGCAAAGCTGAAGGCTCCGTCCTTACTGCTGAATAAATATCCTTTTCTCATTTCTTTACCACATTTTGAACACTTCATCTATTTTTACCTCCATATCTGTTATTGATTACCGCCTGGTTACCCATATTATAGTAACCCATCAATATTTAAATTTACTTCAACACTACATTCATATAACTTATCAAAATATGACACGGAGCGAAGATAACCGCAAAAATCAATAGTATAATATTGCCGCTTATAATACCACTTTCAATAAATAGCAAAGATGGGATAATTGATAAATATAAGGACTTTCGTATAGAATCCTCTTTCCAGAATACTATCCAGCCCAAGCAATACAATGCTACGAGAATCACTCCAAAAACCAGATATACTGTTTCCCCCTGTTTAAACCAATACCCGCTGTTCATAAAAGGAATTATAAGAAACATGCTGAAAAAACAGCCAAACCTCCCAATCTGCTCAAGAAATCCAACTAATTTATTCTGGTACCGATTTTCGAATCCATCTTTACATGTTATTACAAACACAATATTAGGGATCAAAATCACAATAACAAAAATCAATCCCCAGTAATTCAAGTATTTATTCATAATACACTCCTATCTATCCAGCAGAACGCGATACGCTTTACGAATCTCACTCTGACTCTGATTAGCGGTCGTCAAATGCACCGCATAAATGCGTGCATTTTCCTCGTCGCCCTAAAAAAGACGCAGGCAAAAAACATTTCGTTTCTGCTCTGCGTCTTAGCGTCTGGCAATAGATTGATAATCCACTATATGATCCTTTACATTGATAATAAAACTTTCTTTACATTTTGGACAAAACAGCGGAAAATGCTTTAATTCCGTATCATCCAGTATCTGCGTCCGCGTCTTTGCTTTGCATACCGGACACAAGATCCATCTATCCGTTACGATTACTTTCATCTGACCTGTCACCTCCTGATAAATTCCATATAATGCTATCCTTCACACCTAAGCCTTTTAAATATATCATACCGGTATTATGAAGCATACGATACATATTTTCTTTCGTATCTTTGACAATTCCTGATGCAATAAGGGTTCCTATCCCCTGTGTATACACCATCATTGTCATAACAAAATCCATTACCTGTTTTGGTGTAATCCCAAGCAGTTCTGCCATCTCCTGATACACATTGGCGGCATCCTGATTATTCGTCTGTAACTCAAAGCCTGTACTTAGAAGCTGGCTACGCTCTCCCATGTAAAGAAAACGAAACAAATTAGGATTTTCTAATGCTAAGTCAATGGTTCCTTTTCCTTTCTGTTCGAATGTTGCAAATTCATTTTCATTCCGACTATAATACTTGTCCTCCACATACTGCTCCGCAAAAGGAATCAATTCCTCACGCAATCCATCCATTCCACCAAACTGCCATGAAATCGGTGCTGTAGAGCATCCCAGTTCCCCGGCTACAGCTTTTATGTTAAGAGCGGCATATCCATTTTTTGAAACAAGCTCCAATGCAGCCTGCAACATATCTTCTTTTTTTATTTTGGGACTACTTGGCATATAAATTCTCCAATACTATAAATTAGTTTATTGTAAACTTGTTTATAGTATATCACATAACACCAATAAGTCAATTATCAATGTCGATTTATCCCACCAAAGTATATTCCAGCAAAACACATGCCATTTAGAACTTCATCCGATACAGTTCTATTCCAAGCACTGCATTATACCCTGTCACAGCAAACACGCTGAATCTTTCAACAATCCCGAAATAATCCTTCGGTACAATATTCATTCCCATTGCGCCTACCATCATCATACCAAGTGCAATTGCTGCAAAAACGCCATATGAACGGCAGCTTTTATCCTTTGCTCCGGCAATAATAATCAAAACCAGAGATACTATGGACAATAAAACAACGATTACTGTCGAAAAAATATGCATCTTATCCTGAAATGTACCTGCATAGCCACTGTCACTTAAAGGAAACATGCCATATCCCACTGCTGACGCCCACTCCATAATCGTGAATAGATATATTCCTACCCGCAGAAGTTTGGTTTTCTTACCCTGAATGCCTATACATATTTTTCATGGAACGAGTTGTTCTATAACCTAACATACCATTTATATGTTTTGGACAATGTTTCCACATCATTCTTCCTCCAACAACCATAACAATTGGAATTAATAAATCACTTATTAACATAAACCACAAAAACCACATAAAATCCACCTCCAAAAATTATAATTTATCTCCGGCCGCGATCAATATAGCTCTGCATGGCGAGCCATCTGAACCGGATAGATTTAGCGGTGCTGCATTTAAGAAATAAGCACCTTCCGAAACTTCTGCTAAACAGATTCCTTCAAGCAATACGATACCGGCTCCCAGCAGGATGAGATGCACTTCCATCGGAGCAGCTTCGGGTCCGACAGTTTGGGATTCGTTGCCAAGCAGTAAGATTTCTGAGTCGGCAAATACTCTCGCCGCTTCCGAAGAAACCTCTGCGTTTCCCTTAATAAGAATTCTCTTTGCCGCTTCCGGGTTCTGTTTTTTTGCTTTTTCAAGTATTTCTGTTGCCGCGGTGCCAGAGACGATTCCGTGATATTCCGCAACATAAGCCATTCCTACGAATGTATCCAAGCCTATGGAATCGACGGATTTTCCGCCTTTGATAAAATGAAATGGTGCATCAATATGCGTGCCGTTGTGAGCACACATGCTAAATGCCGTCAGGTTATACAAATCGCCTTTCTCCATTGAGCAAAGCAGCTTTTTTTCCGGCATCGGATCACCGGCATATACCTGACAGCTGAAAACCTCTTGGGAAATATCATAAATTTTCATTTCACATTCTCCTTCGTCTAAGTTTGAGTTAATTCTTTTCCAGGAACTTTATATAATAAACAGCATTTTTTTATTCGCATACTTTTAATTTCATGCATCTCAATTACTCTTAACTATATTCGTTATCATTTCCTTCATATCCAAAAAAACATCCGCTATATAAGGATCAAAGTCCTGTCCACTTCCATTCTCAATAATTAAGAAGCATTGTTCCACTGGCATAGCATCTCTATAACACCTTTTCGCGGAGACAGCATCAAAGACATCAGCAACAGCCATGATACGCGCACAAAGAGGTATTTCCTTGCGGGATAATCCCTCCGGATACCCTTTTCCGTTCCATTTTTCATGATGAAAACGTGCTACCTGATATGCAATCTTTTCATATTCATCGTCACCCATGGATTGAAAGGTTTCCTTAATAATTTCTCCGCCCTTTGCTGCATGCGTTTTCATGACATCAAATTCTTCTGCTGTCAGTTTTCCGGGCTTTTGAAGAATTGCATCAGGAATGGCAATTTTTCCAACATCATGCATTGGTGCTGCCATGATGAGATTCTTTATATAATCTTCTGTCAGTTCATCCTTATATCGTGGATGGTACATCGTGTTACCTCGCTTTCATAATCGTATTCTTTTCCCGCAAGGAAAGAATGAGGGCAGTCAGCATAAGGGGCAAGCCGCCTATCACTCCAATCATCAACGGCCCCAAGAGAAGTTTGTCAGCATAGGCAGGATTCAGAAAAAGCGTTGGTATTCCTGCAAACGCATTGATTGCACCATGGCAAAGTGATGGTATCCAGATACAGTTTGTCTTTTCATAGAGAAAGTCAAACAGAATTCCCATTGCACTTGCGATAACACAAAACAGCAATGGTCCTGTCACTGGCATTCCAAAATATGAAGTTCCATATTCATACCCTGCAAGAAGCATGATTGGCCAATGCCATACGCCCCAGATAGCTCCGCCAACCAATCGTCCTTTGGTTATACCAAAATACTCCTTTAGAATCGGATACATCGTGCCTCTCCAACCTACTTCCTCACCAACTGCAAAAAACATATTAACTAATGGTGCATAGGTAATTGCTGCTATCACGCTGATTCCAGCGTATAATGGAACAGAGATACCGCTGTTTTCTAATTGTGAAATTCCATCTGTCCCCAATGTACTGCGTATGTATAAAAATGAAGTATCCCATGCCGACGGAAAGAGTAGAAAATATAACGCTGCACCCATTACACCAAGAACTAACGGTATGAACCATGCACACATAATCCAGCGAATATTTTTCTTTATATTGGGTTTCCATCCAATTTTTTTCATATCTGATTTTGAAATAATGACAGCAAGCAACGGTGAAAACATAGATAATGCCAGAACAGACGAATACGCCATAGTGTATCCTTTGCGAAACAGCACTCCTGCAATAATCTGCAGTATCCATGCAACTCCAAATGCCCACAATAAATATTTTATTATTCTTTTCATAAGCGTTATCCTCCATTTTCTACCATTTCATCTTATATAGCCATTTCCTAATCCGTCTGTCCAACCCTTTGAACCATCCGGCAATGTTACCAACACATTTGCTGTATCTCTGTCTCCGTTCAACACAGGATAATTTTCCCTAACTTTTTTTCTATTGTTTTTCTCATGTTGGTTGTCATTTAAACTTCCTCTTAGCAATTCAATTCCCAGAACAGCATTAAACACTACTACTGAAAATGTACTAATTCTCTCTGCAATACCAAATAACATCTGCGGCAATATATGTGTTCCGATTGCTCCACCCAGCATTGTTGCCAGACTTATGATTGCCCACACTTCTATGGTTTTTCTATTATCTTTTTTTGCTCCAATTGCAATAACTAACAATGAAACAATTGATAATACTACAACCGCTACAGTCACTGCAATATGCATAATATTTTGTAATTCTAATGCTTTTTCATCTGATATCCATGGGAAACATTCATATCCAACATTACAACACCACTCCATTACCGCAAATAAATAGATACCTTTTCATTCCTTCTCTTTTTTTCTTCTGCGCTCTGCAATCCGTCGATTAATCTTATCCGCCTCTTCTTTCTCCAGATACCACTTCACAAGGTACGACAGCACATCACAAACTGCTGTGGAAATCAGTATTGCAACATACACTACTACGGAAATACTGTCACCCATAATAAGATAAATCACTGCACACATTGCAATTTCCAGAACTACAAGCTCTATACCTCTCTGCCACATAATCTGTGAAATCGTCATATCTTCCTTCAGATAGATGGGAATACATGGAATCATACAAATAAGTGCCAACCCAAAGGGCAGAAAAAAATAGATAAAACTGATGCTGTTATTCCTTGCAAAAAGGCTGCCAATCACGGCAATTGCAAATGTACACTCTGCCACGACCGTTATGTAATCAAACAAAAACTCTCTCTTCGGATCAAATTCTTTCATCGTCATCCTCCTCCATAAAGCAATCTTCAAATTCCTTGGCATATCTTCGTGTAATCAGTATTTCTTCACCATTTTCCATTCTGGCATATAGCCTTCCATTCAATGCGGTTCTAACAGAAATAATATGATCTACATTGACAAGCATTGTTTTAGAAGCTCTACATATAGTTCTTCTCTTAACCTTTTCTTCTACCTGATATAGTCTGCCTTTCATTTCATAAACACTATCCACAGTATATGCAAAAACCAGACCATCCACAGTCTCAAAATACAGAATATCCTCTATTCTGACAGATACTTTTTCCTTGGTCTGCTTATATCCGGTCAAAGTGTCCCCTTTATGCCTCACATATTCTTTTATCTCTTCAAAGTCCTTTGTAAGTCTTATGTACTCAAGAGTTACCCCCTCTTCCTCTGGACTATTCACAAGTTTTTCCGTTACTCTCATGCATCTTTCCTTTCCGGTTCCATCGCTAATGTCCTTATTCTCACAACCATATCTTCTATCGCCTGTGCACCTGCACTAAAATCAAGAATGTAATTCTCATGACCTTGGCAACTGACTTATTCGCATGCTTTTCATTCTGTACCAGAACCTTACTTCGTTCTACCATACCAGTTATCCTCCATATACAGTTTTGGTAATTTGCTACTATAGTTAATCTATCGCGAATTGATTTCATTGTCTACATGCACACAACTAACATGCATAAAATGGATACCAAGATGCATGATGATACCGATTTTTGTAGTCAAAAATGAAAGCAATACAAACTTTTTCTGATTTGTACTGCTGACATTTCATATTAAAAAATCTGTCCCGGCAATTTCTTTTTCTCTTTATATGGAAACTGCTTATCAAACTCCTCTGCTTCCTGCTCATCTACAAGATAGCCTTCCGGTGTTGCATACTCTCCTGTAATTCCATCAAGATATCCCGGTATCAGTTCCTTGCACAGGAAGAACGATGCATCTTCTCCCTCCGGCAGTCCATGATAACGGATACCATACTCGCTTGCCTGCTTAAAGCCGCTCTTTCCATAAAAATC
Organism: uncultured Lachnospiraceae bacterium; assembly: GCA_934293575.1. Classification (GTDB taxonomy): domain Bacteria; phylum Bacillota; class Clostridia; order Lachnospirales; family Lachnospiraceae; genus CAG-590. The sequence continues at coordinate 10,521 of CAKQYU010000003.1, forward strand.
AATATTTCCTTCAAAGCATAGTGCTCCACAGCCAAGCTCTGCTGCTTTCTCCAATGAATAATCAAGCAGGATTTTACCATATCCTTTCCTCTTATATTCATTCTTGATACAGATCGGTCCCATTGTCATAATTGGAATATTTCTTCCATCATCCGCTTTAATGTCCGTTCTCATAAACATATTCTGACCAATTAACTTGCCCTCTTTATCATTTTCATTCAGAAACATCACAAAATCCAGTTCCGGTACAAATGCCGGATTGCTTCGAAGCTGATGCAATACATAATGCTCCAGACATCCGGGGCGGTATATGTTCCAAAAGCTATCTCTTACCAGATTTTCTACCTCGCGGTATTCACTTTTCTCTTCTATACGGATTATTATATTATTTTTCATGATCTAATTCTCCTACCCTTCAACTCTTGTACCAAACTTTTTATAGCTGATACAAATTCTACTTTTACCTTTTCCTTATCTACTGCTCCATCATATATACTGTAATAAAAATGCATAACTGCATAGAATCTGACTGCTTTATCTTTCGCATCCACAATCCCTATACTTTCAAATAAATCTTTCACATAGGAAGCAGGTCCGGCAACGAGATACTGCTGATATAAATTCTGCATCTCTTCACTACGAAACTGTTCTATTGTGAGCATCTTCCGAAACGATGATGCAAAATCATCCTCTGTCCAGTATTCAAACATAGACTTGCTGTATTCCACAAAATCATCAAATGATACTGCCTCATACTTTTCAGGCATTTTCTCTTTATCCTCTTGTGGCATATCATATTCTGTTGCCTGTTCGCCATCCTGCTGCTCCATACGCTGCACAATACAGTCAAAAATATCTCTTTTGCTTTTGTAATGGCGGTACAATGCCCCTTTTGTCATATTAAGTTCTCCTGCTATCTGGCTGACGGAGACAGCCTCGTAGCCATCTCTGGCAAACAGATGCAGTGCCACAATTAATATTTCCTCTTTCCTATTACCCATGCACATTTCCTCCAAACTATGAGAAACACGCTCCGCGAGTTTCTCAAGTTATCGCGGCAGTCGCCAAGGTCTTGTGCAAGCACAGACTTTGGCTCGTTGCTCGCGTAAATAAATAAACGACCGTTTACATTTATATAATAGTAAACGGTCGTTTATTTGTCAATCCTTTTCTTTTTACATACATTATCTCTTTTTATAAATCAAAAGCTCCGGATTTTCCCCATCCTTCTCATATGTACATACCAGAATAAAATCCATACCTGCAAGAATCCCGAAGCACCTGTCTCCTCCAAATTCAGACTCCAATTGATTCCCCAGATAGGTTTTCTGATCATCAAGGAATTTTACTTTTTGACCATTCGGCAGAGTGTATTCCAGATTCACATATTTCCCCACAAGTGCTTTTAGTTTGTCTACCCTCGGAAGTCCATCTATATGCAGATTATTTATTTCTTCTATCAATTGCTTTTTAAACTCTTCAAACTGTCCATTGTCACTGAGTTCATCATACCTTTTCCAGTAATCTAACTTCGGAAGTACTTCCTTCAAATAAGAGCTTGCCTGTTCTTCGGTAAAGTTTTCATTTACCATATTCTTTACACACACATTAATCAATTCATCCATATCATTATATGTGTATGTTCCATCTGCATAACACCATTTACAATAATTCTCATTCATTGCGCCATCTTTATCACGTCCCAATATGGAATCATCATCAATAGGCATCCCACAACACTGACAAATCAGCTTTCTGGGTTCTCCTAAAAGGGTATTGATTGAAACATCAAATTCTTTCGATAAGAGCTTAAGTGTGTCAGTATTGGGAACGGTATCACCATTTTCCCAGCGTGATACCGCCTGCCTTGTCACCATGATTTTGTCTGCCAGCTCGTCTTGTGACAATCCTCTTTCCGTACGAAGTTTCAAAATAATATTTTTTGTTTCCATAGCCGTCACCTCCATAACCATATCATATAGATAAATTTAAGTTCTGAAAAGCAACCGGTTGTTGCTATACTCAATCAATGTTAGTTAATCTTATTATATAACTTATCAACCTCAGCTTCATACACCGATTCAGCATGAGTATCAAACAGCACCCATTCCACCAAATCAAAGCTGTCCGGATTTTCCTGCAAAAATCTATTTATTGTATGTACTGCAACCTTTGCTGCCAGTTCAACCGGAAAACTATATACTCCCGTTGATATGGAAGGAAATGCAATAGACCTGATTCCATTATCCATTGCCAACTTCCTAGTTTAATATTCCTTCTCTATCTCGCCATCTATTCCATACATTTTCTTGAATGCATCAAGGTCTGCCTGGTTCTTAATCCACCCCGCACCTTTTTTTCCGTACCCTGGAATTAAAGCTTTCTTAACAGCTCGCTTGGCTTTTCCGGTTGTTCTCGCCTTTATTAATTCCTTTATACTGGGTGTTCTCATTCCAAACTTCATCTTAATAGCCTCCGTTGTTCCATAAAAACCACCTATTACTATCTATCAATAATAGGATTATACCACCATTTACACCTCTTCAACAAACACAATACCATAGATTTTCTCAGATGCCAGTTCATTAATCTTATCTATTTCACATCCAGTCTGTTCCATCAGTCTTTCTAGTTGCTCCTTTGTGCACTGATATGCATAGCTTCCCCAGTCCACCTGCTTTTCATTGTCAAAAAGCTTATTGGCTATATCAAGAAATTCCCATCCTCCAAGTTTATATACTCGATTGTTCTCAACTAATATATTGTATGGATCTTTATTCTCGTTCCATGATACCAACTTGTCACTTTGTATTTCTCCATAATAAATAGATGACAACATACAATCAACCTCCTAAGCGATTTTCCAGACTACAGTAACTGTATCAGTAACATCTATATCGTCTGCTTCAATATCTATGTCATATGCTGCCGGTGCACTCATTTCACATTCCGTACACTCCATTAATCTCATTTCATTCATTGGCTTTGTTACAAAATCTATCTCTCCCCATGAATAATCAATTGCCTGTATTTCACCCAGTTTCACATTCGCTGCTGTCGTAAGTACCTGTGCCTTTTGAATAGAATCCTCAATCGCTTTATGTAACAGCTCATTTTTACATGTTTCTACATCAGCTACAGTATATTCAATAGAAAACTCCGGTTTTAATGAACTATGTGCCAAAGCATATAGCACCTGTCCCAGCTTTTTGTTATCAGAAGCAAACTCTATTTTCATATGATGAATATACTTATACCCCTCAAATCTTCGCTTCCAACTCTTATCCCTGTCCTGATAGCTTTCATATTCTGTATCAACATTAAAATATACTGTTTTAAGGTCTTTTCTCTGAAATCCAAGTTTTTCAAATAAGTCCTTGAGCAGCTCTGTATCTTCTGTTGATCTGCGAAGAGTATCTTCATATTCATGGCAAAGAGCTTCCTTGTTTACATATAATCGGATCATATCAGGCTTTACTGCTATTTTTCCTTTTCCCGTAACTTTAATTGTTCTCATCATCTTTAATCTTCCTTTCATTCTCATAATGTTCATATCCATTGATTAAAAGCTCTATCATCTTCTTTGTCATCTGAATATACTTACCAAACGGATTAATCACAATTCCATTTACCTGTTCCCAATTAAGAGCCAGACGAAGTATTGATTCAATAGTCTGATTCATCTGCACATTTCCAGCAGAACCCTTATGCATTTCATCAGAAGATGTAAATACTCCAATCCATTCTTTTTCATCAGCATCTTTTACAGTTTCTATTTTAAGTCTTACATCATGGTCAAGTGAAATCGTGTCACCAGCCTTTACTTTACTTATCCGTTCTTCCGACATAAAAGGATTTTCCGTAATATATGGAACAACAACTTCTCCTGCCTGCTGCATTCTTGTTACCATGACTTCCATAAATAACAACATTCCGTTTTTATCCTGCTGAATATAATACTGATCGATTGCTGCCTCAATCATCTGATTTGCCTGTATCTCATCCATTTCATCTGAATAGGTATCCATGCCCCTGCCAAGTATATGATCAAATTCATCAAGAATATCTGTCATCAATCCCCTATCAATCCGACTTTTACACTCTGCAATCAGCACAGCCGGAATTCCATAAAATGCTTCTGCAATACTTCCTGTAATAGCTCCAAGCGTATCTGTATCTCCCCCAAGTGATACTGCATTACGCACTGCATCCTCAAAATCTTTGGATTCCAGAAATGCGATGATTGCCTCTGGTACTGTTCTCTGACATGTCTCATCCATGTGATAACCAGGTCTGATTTCATCAAGTGTTCTATCAAGGTTATAGTTAAACTCCTTCTCTATATACTCTTTGATTTCTTCTTTTGAAGAGCCATTCCTTGCCATATATATTGCACTTGCAGTTGCCTCTGCACCCTTTATACCTTCCGGATGATTATGTGTCACATTCGCTGTAGCTCTAGCTACCTCTCTGGTTCTTTCCATCGAGTCATAAAGCCAGCCTGCCGCTGACACTCTCATCGCTGAACCATTTCCATAGCTTCCGTATGGTTTTGGATTTTTTTCTTTAAGCCAATGTCTAAACCTCCCACCATATCCTGCATGTGGATATCTTTTTCCCCAATCCTGCACATTGGATGCTACTGCATCTTCAATTTCCTTTACTGCAGCTTCCGGTCCGACAGCAAGAAGAGCCTCTCCAACTGCTATTGTCATAACAGAATCATCTGTAAAGCCACAGCCTTCACTAAATAAATCAAAGTTCTTTGTTTTATCACCTCTGTCAAACTCAAACGGACTTCCTATAATATCTCCTAAAATTGCTCCGTACATATATGCCTCCAATCCCCGGATTACTCCGGCACCTCTATTTCTTTGTTACAATATGAGTATAGTTGAAAGGCATCTTCATATGGTCGCTGTTCGGGCGACACTTTCAGGAAATAAAAATGCCGGTGCAATATTGCATCGACACTAATATCCCTAACATTTTTCATTTTGTTCTGACCATACAGGCGTACCATATTTTTTCCTTGCCACATCACAGATTGCCATCAAAGCATAATAATTTACTCGATTAGGATAATGCACAGCAGGGTGATAATAATCAAGCACCAATGTATCCTTCCAAAGCGCCAACATATTATCCCATGTATCATCATTCTGTAATTCTTCTCCTAATACAAGTTTCAATAGACTGAAATTATTCCCACATACAATGATATCAGGTTGTATAATTTCCAATTCACGCTTTATTTCCAGCCTGTCTTCAAGTGCGTATTTTTTCAAGTCTTCATATTCAGATTTGCTTCCGCCATTGCTTTTTTTTACATTGACAACAGCGATACGGTCTATGATTTCTTTTTCCTTAGAACGCAATACTTCATCGTCATACTCACAGATATTCTCGTTAAATGCATTATATATTGCCTGTGTCCATATTGCTATTTTTCTCCACATGGTCCATGGACGTTCGCAATCATGCAAATCTTCTACCAGATTATAACCATTTTCATTAGAAGTGTATGCTTCCTTTAAGAAATAACATACTCTTGGTGTATGCTGTGCTTTCCATTTTTCCTCACACACTATGCCATCTCTGATAAAACGCTTATATCCGTTATTTTTATGTTTTTCTTCCCAATCGTCCATTAAAAGTTTTATATCAGTCTCTCTACTCATAATATTTACTCCTATACTCCAAGAATTTCATTCGTATACTTAAATAAGGTCACATTCAGTTTCATAATATCATACTGTTTATCTATAATAGCCTTCTGCACGATCAGATCCACCTTACTGCTTGGGCTAAATGCCCAGTCCGCTCTGGCAAGTAAATCTTTTGACTGTTCCAGATCAAGCTGCAGTGCAATACAAAGTGCCATTACTGTCTTCTTCTTTGGATGATAATTCTGGTCACATTGAATCTTTGAAAAATGTTTTCTATCAAGGTTTGCCCGTTTCCACACATCCTTATTATCAAGATGTGCTTCATCGATCAACTCAAATAATTTATCATGAAATGATACGCCAATATTTGCAAGCTGGTCTTCCAAAGAAATGTCTGCTAACAGCATAGCAGGCTGCGCTAACCCTGTATCTTCCTCAAGTGGATAGTTATCTTCTGCCTCTCTTTGAAGCATCTCCTCATAGAAGGCTTCCTCTGACAATTCTCTCATGCGAGCACCACTTCTGCTTCGCACTGGATATTCTTTTTTATGACTTTCCCTGACATAATTAGCATCTATGTAAGAATCAATATCACCTACAATCTGACCAGAAAGCTGAAAAGACCTTTTATCAAACACTACCAGTATGATTTCAATTTCATTTTCGGTAAGAAACTGGCTGAATACTGACACAGCAATCTGCAATGCCTTATCCTTCGGAAATCCATATACTCCTGTCGAAATTAATGGGAATGCAATGCTCTCGCACTTAAGTTCCAATGCTTTTTGCAATGATTTACGATAGCAATCCTCCAAAATTTCAAATTCATGGTGCAATCCATCCGTCCATACCGGTCCCACTGTATGAATAATATATTTTGCCTTTAGGTTATATGCACCGGTAACAGCAATATCACCTCTTGCAATCTTACCAATCCCAGCTCTCTCCTCAAGAAGCTTTTCTTTTCCTGCTGCCTCATATATTGCCAAGTCCGTGCCACTTGCACATATCGGATTTGGATTAGCAGTATTTACGATTACATCTGCTTTTACCTTTGTTATATCGTTTCGGACAATCTTAAATGGCATTGCGGCACCTCCTTATTTTCTAATTCTCATCCAATCTGCAATAACATTATCTTCCCCTCTTGTTCTTGTACCCCAATAGCCCGGATGTGCTACAGGGTATATATGTGTTTCTCTATAAATATAAGGTTCTCCAGTTCCTATAAGTTCAGATACTCTATTACAGGAAAACTCTTTATCAATCAGAGTTCGTATTACAATCACGGATGTATCAAGACCCAGACAGATTATGTTTTCCGGCTCTATAATGTCAATCAGTGATTTTATTTCGACTGCATCATTTGCCAATATCTTTCTGGTCATATTTCCAGAATACTTATCTCTGCGATAGCCCAAATTACAATTGCAGAAAAACAAATCTGGATATTTTTTCTTATCAATTTTATTTTTACCAAGCAGTTCAAAGTATCTGACAATATTTTTATCCGTCTGTGAATCCCTTGCTTCCAAATTTACATGTTCATGGAACATCACATCTATACCATTATTCATCTTACGGACATTTGCAATCGTACCTTTTACCTCTTCCTTTTCAGGCGGTCCAAAATCCTGACCTATCAGCATATATTTGATATGTGGTGTGTTCTTAGCGTAATCTTTCCCTTGCCAATATGTCCATAGGTTAATTTCCTGACACAAATCTTCTCCCTGACGTAAATCACACCAGCCAAGTGTCAGGCTCTTAGCATATATAGGATTTTTACGATATTTGTTTTTTACAATTTCTATCAGGTTGCGATAATCTGCTGATTTTTTTGCATTCATTTATGTATATTCACCTCAAAAATACACTGTTTTATTTTAACACTTTCCTTATCTGCTTATCCGTTGCATGTGGATACATCTTATGCATATAGTCTACAAGCTGTTTCCATGAATCCTGTGGATTATCCTTATAGCAGGAAGTTACATAATCGTATCCATAGATATGCTCAATAGATGAATACACTGCAACATCCCATCCATATTCAATGCTATATCTACCATCTATATCTGGACATAGTTTGTCTGATATTCTAATATTTCTTTCGCCATATTCTATCTTTTTATCATCTATGTATATTTCTATATCTTCCAATGGTGTAGTCAGCATATTTAATCCTCCAATCCTTTTTATTATAACATTTATAGTATTTATCCGCATTAAAAAAGGACGCAGAATCTCTCCCACGTCCTTAAAACTATCTGGCTTTATCTTCCCTTGCCCTCGATATTTTCTTATCTGCCACTTCCTGCTTCACCTCATCCACACCTCTAGCTGTAATCATCCCTCCTGCCTGACACTTTGCTGTTGCAAGTGACACAACATTCTGTGGACTGTATACCAAGTATGCAGGCCGTGGATTTCTCACATTGTCTTTCGGACTGCCTGTAGTCTAACTACCATTACCTACATTACTCTGATTTCCGCCAGCTTCCTCGTTATCATTTACAGGAGCTTTCTGTTCCGGATCGTCATTCTGCTTTGGCTTTTCTTCCTGCTAGTACTATCGCATTCGCTATCATTTCAACCATACCTTATGTGCTTCCTTTTCTCTAATCATATTTTACAAAAAAGCAACTCTTTGTTTCCCCTAATATCTTGTTAAAAACTCAAACAACTCCCTGTTTGTCCCGCTATTGATTTCCTCTGCTTCAAAATATTGAGGTAACGGTATTCCCGGTTGACACTCACCACATATATCAATCCCAATCACATTTCCGTTTTCAAGGAAGTACGACAATAAATGCTCCAACATGGAAAGTGACATATTTCCCTGATTCCAGTTGGTTTCCGAATATTTATCATCCAATACATCCTTATCAATTGAAATGTAAATCGGCAGATTTTTCTTTATCAGAGAAACTTTCTTCCTGTCTTCTCCCTTTTGCATCTCTTCAGACGAAAAGGTAAGCAGCTTATCCCTTCGTTTACAATAAATCTGTTCTATATCACATAATTGCGGACCAATCAAAATCAATTGCTGTAACCATTCATTTGTATCCAATGCATTTCCTGCCCAATCTCCACAGCTGATCATATCTTCTATCAATGGTTTCTGCATATCCGTATGATGATCAAATACAACCAGTATAAAATCCTGTTTTATCTGCTCTGTAATAATTCCCGTAACATAATGATAATTTCCGGAATCCAAATAATGAATCCCCCGAATCCCATAGGGTTTGATGCGTTCCCAAATTTGTCTCTTTGCCTGATTGGAACAATATAAATCACATTCTTCTATATCCGAGCAATCCAACCAATGCATGCTTTCATTCGGTGGAACATTTTCATCCATATATACGTGTGAAAAATCAAAAATCAGATGATTTACCATCAACCTATGCCTCCCAACTTCATACTTTTAATATATCTAATCTATAATATCATTTTGAAATCTGGATAAATGTTCATATGGCAAAATCAATCGTCCCCGATAAAGACCACAGCCATCATTAATCAGATGATTGTCGATTGCTGCAAACATATTCACATCCACCAAAGCAAGTTCTAATTCCTGTAATAATCTGCATCGCTCATATGCCTCATCAAAAATAACACATTCACCCTTTGGAATTTGTCGGCCTCTGGAATCTTCCTGTTTCTTTTCATAAAATAAATGATTTGCCACACCAATCTCAGCGATATCGTCCATTTCCTTTGTTCGTAACTGCATCTCCATATAACAACGTGAGCTATGATCAAAAAATGTAATATGAAGGGAACGGTAATCACCAATCTCATCGCAATTAATATAATCCCTGTAATAAGGGCGAACTTCATCACTTAACAAATCGGATTTACTGCGTTTAATACCATTTGCATGTTCCGCACTAAATCCCCGTTCTTCCAGAAATTTCGGCAATACATTTGCAATTTTATATAAATACTTAATTTCTTCCTTTTTTCGGTCTTCCCCATTTTCCAAATGGCATTTCGGCATTGAAATAACAATCCGATATGCAATCAAATCACGAAAACAATTTAAACATTCCTTAATCTCCGGCACAGTCGGATACGTTCCGTTTTTTTCATAGTAATCGTATATATATTCCACAATATAACCATTAAACTTTGCCTCAGCGCGTATCAAAGATTTAATTCGTCCTTTGAAAGTAAATGATAAAAATGAATATTCCTGTACCATATATTTATAAAAATCGCGTATCTTTTGTGATTGGGCTGTCAGGAAATCATTATGTTCCAATATTCCCATAATCTGCAACAAATAATCGTAATGCATCAAGTCTATTTCATTATGATTTTCCACTGCCGATGTTCTTAAATCCTCCGTATATCTCTTTAAAATCCGAAGTACCGTATGTCCCGAATACAGATAATCATTTAATGTAACCATATTTCTCTCCAATGTAACTTATTAAAAATAATCTTTTTCTTATGCTTTTATGTTCACGACAATATCAATATTATAGTGCATTCCTTTCAAATAACAAAGCCATTTTATCATTTCCGTTTGAAAATTTATACTTGGTTTAAGGTTCTCATTGTACCATCTGTCTCATAACAATAAGAAAGGAAGGCTTGCTATGAAAATGAATTTTTTTAAATTTGTAACATCCTCATTTATGGGATTTCTCATTGACTATACGATGTTTTGCTTTTTATCCCTTATCTTTCCCGATACAAAAATCTACATATTACTGATAAATATCATAGCCCGTATCACAAGTTCCGTCTGCAACTATATGATAAACTGCCATTTCGTATTTAAAGAAAAACAAAACTTCAAATCGGCTTTTTATTATTTTTTACTTGCGTTGTTTATTCTATGTATGAACAATATTGTTCTGCTTATTTATTCAGCAATACCCGGTCTTCCGCTTTATATTGCCAAGATATTTACCGAGTTGACACTTTTCATTATAAGCTATACCATTCAGGAAAAAATTATTTTCCATCATAAAATTTAATTTCATTTAAGGTTATGGGAATATTCTTTTTACAACAAAAGGAATCTGAAAGGAGGAATCATCAACCAGTCAACGACAAACGAAAATTCCATAAAAGAACGAAGTGTAAGTGATATTGTCTATATTGGATACTAAATCCATGATTGGCAATCACTTGTGCCGTATTTGCTGCAATATACGAAAATTTTAGCCATCAGGTATATTCACCGTTCATGATTTGTGCATTTCTATTTCCCATAATACTTGGAATTATTCCGAATACAATAAGACTTATCCGGACATACAAAAAGCCACTTTGCCACACACGGTTTTCATCCATTGCCTGTACTATACAACAATGCGGCATATATACATTAACGGTCGGCAGCATATTACGGGGAATTCTCGACATATACGGAACGACCAACAGCACAAGCATAATCTACTGGTGGATCGGAGGATTGCTGCTTATAGTCGGTTTTATAATAGAACTACGTCCCTAATTTTTATTTTTCCTGAAAAAATTCAATTTCTTCTCCAAGCGGTCCATAGCAAAATGCAATTCGAGCCGGAAATGGAGGTTTTGATGCAATCTGAATATCCCTTGGCTGAATGAACACCTCATATCCGGCATCTGTAATTGCCTTTGCACAGGCATCCACGTCATCGGTAGCAAACGCAAAATGTTGAATAACTCCTTTACCAAGAGCTGCATCCCCATTATTAAAAATCTCAATCCGATTGTTTCCTGCCTGTAACATAATTCCAGCATCCCAGGTTCTTACCACCTCAAGTCCCAATATATCCTTATAAAACCGGATTGTCTTATCATACTCTTCAACACTGCAGCATTTCATTGATACATGATGAATTCCTTTTATTAACTTTCTATCGGATTGCATTTTCATTACCTTCTTTCTCAAATACTCATACCGAAGCAGCTTCTCTTCTTTTGCAAAATGTACCTTTCTAAACTGTTCCGGATTGTTTTCATAATCAAGTATCTCCTCGCCGAACTGTTCACTGGTAAGGTCAAATGCAACATCACCAATCACATTATAACAATGATAATTGCCACCCGGTCTTAATATTCCATACACCTTTCCGCCAAATATATCCTGAGCCAGAAATGCAGTAATGGAACACTGACCAAGCGTCCGGTTTTCTTTTGACCATCCGTCTCTAAGTCTTGGTGCACAGGTATATTCACACCATACATTGCAAAGAACATCATACAAATCCCATGGTGTCTTTATTCCTTTATACTCCTGTGTAATGGATGATATCTGTTTTGCTCTCTCCCATCCCCAAAACTTATACAATCTATTCTCATGAATCATATCATCTTCCCCTTTTTTCATCCACATATAAGCTTATACTTTTTCTTTTTTTATAAATCCCGGCATCTGTGCCAGAATAACAGATAAAAATACAATTACACAACCGACGATTTCCCTGCCGGACAATACCTCATGCAATACAACCGCTCCCGCAAGTACCGCAATAACAGATTCCAAACTCATCACGATTGCCGCAACTGCCGGCTGTGCATATTTTTGCCCTGCCATCTGAAGGGTATATGCCACTCCACTTGATAAAATGCCCGCATATAAAATCGGTATTGCACTTGAAATGATGTCTGCAAGAACAATTTTTTCTGTTGCCATGCAAAAGATTAACGCCAATATTCCGGAAACCAGAAACTGTATACAGGAAAGTTTTATACAGTCCGTATCTTTATATTTATCTACCACCAATATGTGTCCCGCAAAACAAAAGGCACAGATAAGTCCCAAAAAATCTCCCTTATAAATACCGGAAAAACCGTCCTTTAAACAAAGCAGATACATTCCGCAAACTGTTCCCAACACGGAAAGCAAAACCAGTACATTTAATCGCCTGTCTGCAATTGCTACCACAACAGCCACAATGACAACATATACTGCCGTCAGAAATCCGGAACGACCCGCAGCCGCCACACCATCCGGATAAAGTGCAATCCCTGCCTGTTGTGTGGACATTGCCAAAAATAAAACCAATCCGCAAACAATACCGCCCTTTACCGGCCATTTTCCCGATGCGGTATTTTTTACATTATTTTTTGAATTCATCCGATCCTTTATAAACGCAACAAGAAAAAGAAACAGACATCCGACAAAACTTCTACTAGCATTATATGTAAATACACCTATGTGACTTGCCCCACTTACCTGAGCAACAAAAGTTGTTCCCCAAAGAAAAGCGGCAATAAATAAAATGAAACTTCCTTTTAAATTCTTCATCCGTCTATCCTACTCCGTAAATTTTGATTGTGTCACATACTTGATACAGAAAAATGCCAAAATAAGGATGGTGATACCAAGCACAAGCGGAACAACCGGATTTTGAACAAAACCTGCCACAATATAGGAAAGACCCGATATCACAGCCACTACAATAACATAAGGAAGCTGTGTCGATACATGACTGACATGATTACATTGTGCTCCTGCCGATGCCATTATCGTAGTATCCGAAATAGGCGAACAATGATCACCGCAAACGGCACCTGCCATACATGCTGAGATTGAGATAATCATAAGGGTTGGATTTTTATCCTGAAAGGTATCCACAACAATCGGAATCAGGATTCCAAAGGTTCCCCATGATGTACCGGTTGCAAATGCCAAAAATACCGCGACGACAAATATTATCGCAGGTAATGTACTAACCAGATTACCGGATACATCATTTACCAATCCTGCCACATAATATTTTGCACCCAGACTGTCGGTCATTGCCTTTAACGTCCATGCAAAAGTAAGAATTAAAATAGCAGGCACCATCGCCTTAAATCCCTCCGGAATACATTCACATGCTTTTTTAAAACTGATAACCCTTCGAAGCATATAAAAAATAATTGTAATAACCAGTGCAAATACGCTTCCTAGCATAAGTCCTACAGATGCATCACTTTCCGAAAACGCCGTTATAAAATCATTTCCGTTAAAAAAACCACCTGTATAAATCATTCCGATAATGCAACTGATGATAAGTACAACAATGGGAAGTATAAGATCCATTACCTTACCCTTCGTATTGGTAAAATTATATTCTACCTGTTCATATTGTGCATCCTTTACCGTCAGAACATCTCCGTTTAAAGCATTCTGTTCATGTAATTTCATCGGTCCGAAATCCACTCGCAAAACAACGATTGTTATCATTGCAACAATGGTAAACAAGGCATAATAATTATACGGAATTGCCCTGATAAAAATTGAAAAACCATCCTCTCCCTCTACAAATCCGGTAACTGCCGCTGCCCAGGATGATATCGGAGCAATAATACAAATTGGTGCTGCCGTCGAATCAATCAAATATGCAAGCTTTGCCCTGGATACATTGTGTCCATCCGTTACAGGCCGCATGACACTTCCGACGGTAAGACAGTTAAAATAATCATCAATAAAAATAAGCATACCAAGAACAATCGCCGCAAGCTGTGCACCGACACGGGTTTTGATATGTTCACTTGCCCATTTACCAAAAGCCGCCGAACCACCTGCCTCATTCATCATACAGACCATAATTCCCAATATTACCAAAAACACTAAAATACCCACATTGTACGGGTCGGATAACGAACCAACGATTCCATCCTGAAAAATGTGTGTAATGGAACGTTCCAGATTAAATGAGCCGGTAAAAATATCTCCATAAAAAAGACCACCAATTACGATTCCGATAAACAATGAGCTATATACTTCCTTTGTAATCAAGGCAAGTACGATAGCTACCAATGGTGGTATCAATGACCCAAATGTAGCGTACATCTGTGGCATATATTCAACTGCTTCTTTCATAAAATTCTCCTCCGTATTTTATTTGCATTTTTAATCATAATATAAGCCTGATTGGTTTTCCCAACCAGGCTTATTCATTGTCTAGCCTTCTATACAATCCAGTATCATCTGAACCGTTCTTTCTATTCCGAATTTGCTGCTGTTCACACACAAATCATATCCTCTGGAATCACCCCACTTAGAATCGGAATATCGATTGTGGTATGCCTTTCTCTTTGAATCGTGCCGGTTCATCTTTGCTTCTGCCTCTGCCGGAGAAAGATTATATTTTTGCATCAGATGCTCTAACTTGTGTTCCTTATCACCCATAACAAAAATCTTAACCATATCCGGATATTCCTTCAAAGCTGTTTCTGCACAACGACCGACAATTATAAAGGATTCTCCTGTTGCTGCCTTTTTTTGAAGATATTCAAACTGCATCTCTGCTAATATATCTTCCATTGAATTAGAATGTCCCTTTACACTTCTGGATATAAACGGATTTTTCGGTTTTTCATCATACTTTCGAAGTTCTTCAGCAGATATATTCTTCTCTTTTGCAACTGCATCTAATAAATTTCTATCGTATAAATGAATCCCCAGTTCTTTTGCAACTAATTCAGCAATTTCATGTCCGCAACTACCATATTCACGACTGATTGATATTATTATTTGCTTACCCATAACGAAAACCTCCCATCCATTTACTATGATATAATTGTATCATATTTTTTTCAATTTCAAAAGAACTTTTACACGAAAACACTTGCATTTTTTCAAAAAAAATCATATACTATCTTGGTGTGGTAATTATATATCATCGGCGCGTGGCTCAGTTTGGTAGAGCGCCACGTTCGGGACGTGGAGGTCGCAGGTTCGAATCCTGTCGCGCCGATTAAAAAAAGTCTGATTTTACATTGTAAATCAGACTTTTCTTTTTATATAAGATTTAATTTTTCAAATGCATTTTTTAATCCATCGTTTTCGACCGGATCCGTAATATAATCTGCCATCTCCTTTATTTGGGCTCCGCCATTTCCCATTGCCACTCCATATGCACAATAAGAAAGCATCGGAATATCAATCTTGGCATCTCCAAATGCAATTGTCTGGGATTGATCGATATGAAGATGTTCCAACAACACTTCAATCGCATGTGCTTTTGTTATGTTTTTTACTCCCATATCGCCAAATAACGCTATTTCTCCGGCTCCACCCCAGGTACCGTGTTGCAGATTGGGAAACCGCTTTTGTGCATCCAGATAATTTTGATAAGATTTTAAAATATAACTGACCTTATTCAAATCATCCCGATAGAGTGCACCATCAAATATCATTTCCGGAAATGCATCTCTTACCGTCAACCCATCCGACTGACGCCCTTTTCTTTTACTATATGCACGAATCGTATCTACCGCCTCAGTTTCAAAATTTTCACTTGCAAACAAACCGTTATTGCTTTCAAGATAAAATTCCAAGCCCTGTTCATGCAGCCAGTCAACAATTTCCCTGCACTCTTTTAATGATATTTTTTGATGGAGGAGCACTTTATCATGGTACTCAACATAGCTTCCGTTTCCACCAATCATTCCGTCAATTCCAATGTCCCAGATATTTTGATAAACCTCCGCACGACTTCTTCCGGTGCAGATAAATACAAGATTTCCATTTTGTCTTGTCTTTTGAATCGCCATAACCGCAGAATCCGGCAGATTGTTTTCATAATCAACTAAAGTTCCGTCTACGTCAATAAAAATTACTTTCTTCAATTCTTATCCTCCATCTGAAAACCTTTCATTCTGCCTTACGAAATCAATCCAAGCGACTGCATGGCATATTCAATTCCATCCTCTGTCACAGATTTTGTTACCATATCTGCAATTTGTTTTAATTCCTCTCTTGCATTTCCCATTGCTACACCGATTCCGGCAAATTCAATCATATCAAGATCATTTGGTCCATCACCAAATGCAATTGTATCCTCCTGTCGAAATGAAAAATAATCTGCATATTTTTTCATGCCAAATGATTTATTCAGATTGCGTAATGTAATTTCTCCGCTGTCATCGACACCACTTTCAAAACTTGATGCCGTAATATCGCAAGAATCCCTTAAGGCATCCGCTACCTTTGAAACCGGCCAGGAAGAATCGTAATATAACATTTTTTCTACATTCCGATAATCCGAAAGGCAATCAGCAAGAACATAATCACCCATAATGCGGGAAATTATATCCATCCCAACCCCTTGTGATTTAAAATTTTCAATTAAATAGTCCAGGCATTCCTTACGGAAAATCAGATTATCTCTCGTCATTGCAACCGCAAATCCACCGGACTGCTCAATCACATCCTGTGCCTGTCGGATGATATTCTCCGGCATGAAATGTTCATAAATAATTTCATTCTTATTTTCAACATAAGCACCCGTCGCGCCAATATAACCATCAAACATTTCAAACAATTCGGGATAGACCTGAAATTTTGTCCGTCCGGAACAGATGACCAACCGATGTCCGTTTGCACGTGCCTGCCGCAAGGCACGAACCGTTGAGGCAGGCATGTGACCACTGAAATCATATAAAGTTCCGTCAATGTCAAAAAACAATATCTTACTCATTTTACAAATTCTCTTTAAAAAATGTCTCAATCTCTGGGAAAGCAACTTCTTCATCTTCCCCTTCCACTGATACAACAACGGTTTCTCCTTTTTTTACACCAAGACTCATAACAGCCATTAATTTCTGTGCTTCAGCACTCTTTCCATCCTTTGTCAATGTAATTTTTGATGTGTATTCTTTTGCTTTCTTTGCTAAAATTCCTGCCGGACGTGCATGGATTCCTACTTCGTCTGTAATAACATATTCAAATGATTTCATTTTCTATAACTCCTCTCCGTTTGTCTCAATCACTTTTTGATACCAATAAAATGAATCTTTTTTCTTTCTGCTTAAATCTCCGGTTCCATCGTCATATTTATCAACGTATACAAAACCGTATCGTTTTGCCATCTCTCCGGTTGATGCAGATACCACATCAATCCATCCCCATGGTGTATATCCCATTAAATCCACACCGTCTTTTACAGCCTCTTCCATCTCCTTTATATGTTGACGAAGATAATCAATACGATAGCTGTCATGGATACTTCCGTCTTCTTCCAACGTGTCGTATGCACCAAGTCCGTTTTCAACAACCATTAACGGAATCTGATAACGGGAATATAACTCATTCAATGTATAACGCAGTCCCTTTGGATCAATCTGCCATCCCCAGTCACTGGCTTTTAAATAAGGATTTTTTACACCACTGATTAAATTACCGCCGGCTGCATTCTTCTCTTTATCAGCAGTTATGCAGCTTGACATATAGTAACTGAAGGTATAAAAATCAACTTTACCGGCAAGCAGGATTTCATCATCACCGGCTTCCTTTTGAATCTGAATACCGTTTTCCTCAAAGAAACGTTTTGCATAATAAGGATATGCTCCTCTTACCTGAATGTCAGATGCAAACCAGTTCATATTCTGCATTTCCTTCTGGCAGGCAATCAAATCGTCCGGATTACAGGTCAATGGATACATGGTAGCAAAAATACTCATATTACCGATTTTAAACTGTGGATAATTTTCATGTGCATAAGTAACCGCTTTTGCACTGGCTACAAATTGATGATGTAATGCCTGATATCGTTCCTGTTTGTTATCCGGTACTTTGTTAATCGGTCCTTCATATCCTTGAATCGTACCAAGGGATAACACGGAACCCATCGGCATTGTACCGGAATTAATCTCATTAAATGTCAACCAGTATTTTACTTTATCCTGATAGCGGTCAAAGATTACTTTACAATAATTCATAAAATAATCAATACATTTTCTGGATTCCCATCCGTTATACCGGTCAACCAAAGCATATGGCATTTCATAATGAGAAATTGTAACCAATGGCTCAATTCCAAAACGATTTAATTCCTCAAACACCTTGTCATAAAAAGCAAGTCCTGCTTCATTTGGTTTTTCCTCCATACCGGTCGGAAAAATTCTTGTCCAGTTAATTGACATACGGAATACTTTAAATCCCATCTCATGTGCAAGGGCAATGTCTTCCTTATAATGATGATAAAAATCCGTTGCCTCTCTGCTTGGATATAATGTATTTTCCTCAAATTCTCTTGTAATACGCTTTGGTGTGGTATGAGAGCCGTTTGTACAATGGTCAGAAACAGAAGCACCTTTTCCATCAACATCCCATGCGCCCTCATATTGGTTTGCAGCAGTTGCACCACCCCAAAGGAAATCTTTTCTAAATGCGCTCATATGAAACCTCCATTTTTTGAATTTATTATAAAATCTGTATCAATGCATCTCCAAAAGCAACCTCTTTGGCATCGGTAGGGATAACATCCGAATAATCATCGGTATTTGTAATAATGATTGGAGTTGTAACCGGATGTCCGGCAGCTTTAATCTTATCAATATCAAACTCTAACAACAGTTCACCTTTTTTAATGATATCTCCCTGTTGTTTCAAAGCCTTAAATCCATCTCCATCCATTTCTACGGTATCCATACCAACATGAATAAGGATTTCCACACCGGCTGTAGTTGTAATTCCAATGGCATGTCCGGTTGGGAAAAATGTTGAAATCTCTCCATCTGCCGGTGCATATACCTTGCCTTCTTCCGGTTCGATTGCTACACCTTTACCCATAGACTCCGATGAAAAAACCTCATCTTTTATATCTGCCAAAGCAACTACTTTACCATTGATTGGAGAAACAATATCCTTTGAATCAGATGTTTTAGCCGTTGCATTTGCACCCTTTGTTACATCACCAGAACCATTTGTTGTTACTGCATCATCCTTATAGAAAATCAATTCCAAAACAAGAGAAGCAATCACACAGATGATTGAAACAATAATTGCAACAATCATCGGATGTAAATCCTTTGTATCCGGGCTGATGAACATTGTATAAGAGAATATACCCATACCTGCCATCTGATAATCCTTAATACCAAGAGCACATAAAACCGCACCTGCAACACCTGCAACTGCACAGGTTCTGAAAAACGGTGCCTTCTTCGGAAGTGTAATACCGTAAATGGCCGGTTCCGTTACACCTGCAATACCGGAAATAATTGCCGGAGGACATAAACTCTTAAGTTTCTTATCCTTTGATTTGAGCATGATACCAATGCAGGCACCTGTCTGTGCAAAGGTTGTACCAAGCATGGCAGTTAAAATAACTTCACCAATTAATAATCCGTTACCATCTACATAAGTCATATTCGCAAGAGCAATCGGAACCAATGCCCAATGCAAGCCAAACATAACCAATATCTGCCAGAAGAAACCAACTACCAATCCCATCAAAATCGGGCTGAATTCATTTATCTGTGTAAATGCATCACCGAGAAGTGTAGATGCCACAGAAGTTACAGGTCCGATTATAAGTAAGGTTAAACAAATCGTAACCGTACAGGTAATTAACGGAACAGCAAAAATCTTAATGGTGCTTGGAATATATTTTTTGTATAATTTTTCAAACCACGCTGCAAATGCCACCGCACAGATAACCGGAAGCACGGTACTGGTATAATTACCGGTTGATGGTGCAATGACCGGAATACCAAATAGATTTGATATATCGTAAGTATCGCCAAACAACATATACGGAGATACCAGTGCAAGTCCGATAATCAGACCTTCCATCTCCGGAAGCTTGAACTTTTTCGCAGCCGAAAATCCTAAAATTACCGGCAGAAAATAAAATGCAACATCACCGATTCCGTATAGAATATTATACGTACCGCCTGCACTGTCTAACCATCCAATTGCTGAAAACAGTGACATAAAACCTTTTAAAATACCACAGGCGCATAACACTCCCAAAAATGGTGAAAATACTCCGGTAATAATACCAACAAATGCATTAAATAACCCTTGTTTTTCCTTTGGAGCATCCTCATCTTCGTCATCTACGCCGGACTTTAAAGATTTGCTTTCCAGATGTCCTACGGAAACCACCGAATCAAACACCTCCGGAACATGATTTCCGATAACAACCATATACTGTCCGCCGGACTGCACAACCGTTACAATTCCATCCGTTCCCTTCAACACCTCTGTATTTGCTTTTGATTCATCCTTTAATTTGAATCGAAGTCTTGTCACACAATGTGTGATGCTGGTGATATTGTCTTTACCACCTACATTTTGGATAATAATTCTTGATAAACCATCGTATTTACTAGCCATAATGCATTCTCCTTTCTCATTACTAGTTCGTTCTTTTGTCTTGTTTGAACAAGTTCTATGTTTGTATCTTACCATCTTGTTTGAACAAGTTCAAGATATAATTCTATTTTTGCCAATATGCACAGAATAAATTCTCTTTTATTGTGCAAAACATACAACTTGTTTAAACAAGTTGAAAAGAGCAATAAATAAGCTTATAATGAATTTAAAGTTTTAAGAAATGGAGAAAAAAATGCCAAAATCAAAATACAAAGATATCTATATCGATATGAAGCACAAAATTGAATCACATGAATACGAACATGAAGATTTATTACCTTCTGAAAATGAGTTGATACAGATATATGACTGTTCCCGTAATACAATAAGAAGAGCTTTAGCACTCTTAACGACGGAAGGTTATATACAGCCAATTCACGGTCGCGGTGTTCGTGTCATTTATATGCCACACAAAGAACATGATTTTATCTCAAGCGGTATTGAAGGCTTAAATCAATTAGCTACCCGGAATGGTTTTCATGTAACCAATCAGGTTATTACCTTTACCGAAATGATTGCAGATGAACGACTATCACAAAAAACAGACTTTGAAGTCGGAACGGATTTATATTTTATCCAACGTCTGCGTTCTTTAGACGGGATTCCGAAAATGGTCGATAATACATTGTTACGGAAGGATTTAGTTCCGGGATTAACCAAAGAAAATTTACAAGGTTCCCTGTTTCATTACATTGAAAATGAAGTCGGAATGCCGATTCGTACCGTAAAGCGCTGTGTAACGGTAGAACGAACCACACCTTTCGATGAAAAATACCTGGATTTGGATGATTATAACTGTTTAGCCGTTATTACCTCCCATGTATTTAACAATGACGGAATCCAGTTTGAATATACAGAATCCCGAAATCGACCGGATATTTTCGTTTTTAATTCTGTCATAACAAAACCGGTAAAATAAAAACACTGCCGCTTCAGAAATCCTGTTTTTGAAGCGACAGTGTTTTTTACTCTGCCAATGTAACAAACATCAATATACCGGTTTTTATAATATCATCCGAAAATTCATATTCCAAAGTATGAAGTTGTGCAGGATACTTTCCATCATCATAGAAAAAAGGATATCATCAAATCACAATGACCATATCCCCCGTTCCTATTATCTTGTCTTATTGGATAAATAGAATGATTTCATTTGTATCTTTTTCTTTCCATGATATATCAGATATAACGGATGAACCCCATTATTTACCATGATTTTACCGAAAGAGTATTCCCAGTTTTCTTTCAAATTCAGATTAATCCGTCCAACCGGTTCACACTCCGTTGATATATAGACATCAAAATAACTGTTTTCCGATATCGGATAACTATCATCCGCCTGTTTTTGTTCTTCCTTTTCACAACGCTCGTCTACACGTAACGGTCCCTCATAAATTACCTGATTGGTATCGGTTTCCTCCCGTATCTGCACAGCAATTTCATTGATGTCCCGAAAATCAAAATATTTGTATCCAATAAAAGTTCCATCTTCAATCTCCGCAACAAACCGTTCCCCATCCTTATGGGTTACATTCGGAAATGGGATTTTGTAGATACTGTTTGAACCATGCGGCATATTTCCGTTTGTCAGATTACAGCAGATAACCGCCGGATACTGATATTCCTTTCCGGTTGCCAATGCCTTTCCATTAAGGCCACAGCTTGTAATTTCAACCTGTGATATAGTCCCGTCTTCCTTGATTACAATGGGTTCGGCACATGCCTGTCTCGAATAATCCGACTTATGTGTTAACCGATGATAGAATACATACCACTGATTCTTGATTTCACATATACTTCCGTGTGTGGTTCCCGTCATATTTAATTTTTCATTTTCTGTACGACCGTTTTTTCCGATATCACCATTTGACACAATCGTTCCTCCAAATGTAAATCCATGATCCGGATAATCACTTACGGCATAACACAATTCATGATTCTGCCAGGAAGAATAAATAAAATAATACCGATTACCAACCTTTCTCATAGAAGAACCCTCAAAAAAAGGATGTGCCTCAAAACCGGTATGCTTTACACAATACGGAATAATATGTCTTGGTTCTTCCTTAACCGTAAGCATATCATCCTCTAACGTCAGCATTACCGGTCCCATAATACTGTCCTTTCCGTTTAATGCATCCTTACAGCTTTCCGGCCGTCTTCTGTATTGCAGGATTTCTTCCCTGGTTCGTCCAAACATTTCCATCTCATCTTCTATATAATGAGCATTTGTATCAAAATCAGACCGTTCTTCAAAATCATACTGTGTTCCGTAATAAATCCGGATTACACCATTATCATTCAATGCTGCCGGGTCAAAACAGACATATTTTTTCATGATACTTCCGTCCCGGTATTGAATATGTCCAAGATATTCATATGTTCCCGCCGGACTGTCACACACCGCAACACTGATTGGACCTGTATATCCGCCATATCCGTATTCACCACCCATGCAGTAATACAAATAATACTTTCCGTCATTTCCCTGAACGACATCCGGTGCATACATATATTTCTTTTCCGGATAATCCGGATCCTGACTTGCCCGGTAGGTCACGCCTTCATATCTCCAGTCGGTCAGATCATCAATCGGTGCGGAATAAACCACATAATCCTGCATACAAAAGGTATGACCACCCTCTTTATCATGGGAACCGTAATGATACACACGATTTCCAAACACATGCGGTTCTCCGTCCGGAATATATTCATTCAACGGTAAAAATGGATTAAAAACCTGTTTCATATCCATCCTCCTATATTATTTATTTGTTCTTTCGTAAGTTACAACAGATCCTTCCTCAACCACAATATCCGTCTTAAAGATATTATTATCTCCTCGGAATACAATTGTCACATCACATTCTTTTCCAATTTTGATACATGGATGTTTCGGATTTTTTGACAAATATACGTTTTCCAATTCCACTCTTCCCTGATATCCATCCCGGATTCGTATAATTAAATCCGCTTCATCTCCCGGAATTCCCACTATCGTCACATCACGATATGTTGTCTTTTCATTCGGAATTTCGATTGTACCATAATGATCGGACAAAAGTCGTGCAACCGAAATACGGTTTTCCTTACCGGTCTTATATACCTTACGTGTCACAATTTCCTGTAGCATTTCATTATATCGAATAATTTCATTTTGTATATCTTCGGAAATGGAAGCCTCTACCGTAAAGGACGGACGTGCCGTATAAAATCCCTGAATCAAATCCACACCTAATTCGATTACGGTTTTCAATTCTTTCGTTGTCTCTACTCCTTCAGCTAACACCATAATCCGGTTATCATGTGAAAAACCGATAATATCTTTTACAAAATGCTGTTTTTGTGGACTGTCCTGAATATCTGTTAATAGCATCCGGTCAATTTTTACGTAATTAGGCATATATCGCAGCAAATTTGTTACATTGGAATAGCCGGTACCATAATCATCTACCGCAGTTTCAATTCCGATACGGGCATAGCTTTCTTTCATATCCGCAAGTGCACTGTCACTCAATTCCGTCTGTTCCGTCAATTCAACGACAATCATATCCGAATGATTTTTTAACCGTTGTTCTAATCGTTTCTCGTCCTCTCCTATCAAACGATTACCCGGAATACTGTTAATAAAGACTTTTTTGTTACGGAATAGTTCTTCCGAATTATCAATACAGGTTAATACATTGAAAAAGGTTGCCTTTTCCACATCATATAACCGGTCAAAATACTCTGCATACTTTAGTATCTTTAAAGGCGATAAATACGGTGTAACATCTGCCCGCATCAAAGCCTCGTACGCAAATATCTCTCCTGTTTTGGCACTTACAATCGGCTGGAAATGATACAAAAACTCATTCTCATCCAAAATCCGATTTACAATCTGAGCCTCTCCACGTTCTTCTTCGGTTAAATCCCCTCTTCGATTCATCTTCTGCTCACTGACCTTATTTCCGTTCTTTTTAGAAACAGCGGTTGCAATCAAGTCCTCAAAATCTGTTTTATCCAAAACCTCTGCCCAGTCTTCTCCTGTATAAACGGATAAATCATATTCCTGAACCTGTTTGTCTTCCTGTTGTAAAGCCTCAAGGAAATGCTGTTTGCCTTCAAGTACCTGCTTGCCATCCAAAGATTTTAACGGAACGGATATGAAAAATTCTCCATTACCGAGACAACATCCGATTCCATCCGCAAATGAATTTTCCAGACACTTTGCAACCTTGGAAATTGCCTGATTCCCGCTTTCTCTTCCACAGACCTCATTAATCGTAGTCAGACCTTTCATATCTACCGAAAGAATACCGAAATAACGTTGTTTATTTCCAAGCATGCTGTCAATTTGTGAAAGAAAGCCCCGATAATTATACAAACCGGTTAAGGAATCACGAATCTGACTGGTCAGCAACATCTGGTTTGTATGCTGCAATACCTCTACCCGGCGGAAACATTCCAAACCATACATAATATTATGCAGCCACATCTGATAAGTGGAATCATAACTTCCGGGTTCCTGATAACTTACCACTGCATAGCCAAAGCATCTTTGTTCAAAACATAACGGTGTAAAGATATATCCACGCGGTTTATTCCTATCTTCACCCAACACCTTTAATAAATCCTGACGTTTAAATATGTTCTGAAATGTTACCCTGTCCTGACTTTCTGTCTCTCCGCAGGTTAATACCTGTAACATCTTATCACTGAACTGCTCGGAAGCAATGGTATTTAACGCCATCTCCTCCGGATGCCGCCAGGTTTCATTCAGACAGATACGAAAACTTTGAAATGGCCGAATCTGATAAACATAAGAATAAATGGTATGAATTACATCCTCAAATGTCATCTGACACAACAAATCATCCATCATATGATTATAACTGGAATGAAATCCGGCCGCAGAGATATCTGTAGCCCATGTACTCCTGCGTTCTACAATCCGCTCCTGCTTTGCACAGGCACAACCGCAGCTTCCACCGATATACAAATCGACATCTGCATGAAACTTTGGCATTTCTCTTCCTTCAAGCAGTTCCTTTATACAATTTGCAGCATGAACACCACAGGATTTTGCCGGAATTGGAGCAGAAGTCAACGGTACGGGACTTAATCTTCCCTCTTCAATTGAATCATATCCGATTACCGCAATATCCTCCGGTACACGAATTCCATGTTCCGTAAGTGACTTTGCGACACCGATTGCCATACAATCATTTGCACAGGCAATTGCCTGTGGCAGATCCTGTTCGTTCTTTACCAGACGGTCTGCCATATTTTCACCGCTGCTGTACCAGAAATCACCATAAAATATCCGATTGTTTTTCACTTCCAGATTATGTTCCTGCATACAATCCTTAAAAGCTTTCAACCGTTGTTTGGAATGTATATGCCACCGTTTACCGGTCAGATACGCAATATCGGTATATCCATGTTTCTCTATCAAATGCGATATCAGTTTCTTAACCGGCGTATAATGGTCTGTCATAATCGTAGGAAAATATTTGCTATCCTTATCGACGCAAATTACCGGTCCGTTAAATATCTCCTTTATCTGGTTCTCCAGGCGTTCTGCAACACCCGGCGTCTGAATCGTATCCAGCAATACTACAATTCCATCCATCTGATCATACGGTATTAAATTAAAAATATTGGATTCCCCAATCTCACGTCCGGAACTTTCCTGATATTTCTGGTACATAGAAAAGACATATACATTAAAATCATGTGCATATGCCTGTTCCATAAACCCTTTCACAAACAGTTCCTGATAGTTTTCTTCCAATTGTCCCGCTAATACTGCAATCTTCTTTCGCATACTGATTCCACCTGTCAACATTAACAATAATATATTAAATATTTTATCATATTTAATATAAACTAACAATAAATTTAATCGTTCTCTTCCCTTGCCTCGAATTCCTCAATATTTTTATATCCGTATAATTTTGCTGTATTTTCAATTGTTAATCTGGCAATATTTTCTCCGGCGGAAACCTTTGCAACCACATATTGACCATACAATTGCAGCATTTTATCGGAATAAGTACTGATTTCACCGCGAAGGTAAGTTTCATAAGATGTATTCATAAAATTATCTTCATAGGTATGCAGACTCCGTGCCTGTTTTGCAACACTTTCATGCTCTGTCGCAAACTGCTCCATCATTTCCATCTGCAGTGCCACAATCTGTTCAATAATTGCCTTCTTAGCTTCCCCGATGACCGGAAATTTATCTTTTATCTTTTCATATTCTTCCGGTGCGGTACTTTCCATCATTCTACCGTATTTTTCTGTAATCAGATTATGTCCGTATGATAATTCCCTTTGAAAATCATATAAATATTGTATCAGCATTGGCTTCGTCCATGTCAGATACTGACTTTTACGCATCACATAAAAAGTCGGCCAGTCATTTTGACAGGATGCTCTTCCACCTTCATTTCTTACCTTATCAAATGCCTGAAATTCTATTTTGGCAATCTTATTACATAAAGTATCGCAATCATATTCCACGAACTGTGATTTGTACAGTAATTCATCCTGATGATAGGCAAGATACGGATTGATATCACTGATTATATTTTTTTCGTAAAGTGTTCTGGCAAAGTAAGTTCCCAGATTTTCAAATAACATTTTTACCTTTTCTGCTGCTTTTTCATCATAATTTCCAATGCAGGAATGAATATCTTCTATCCACTGCATTATCACCGTTCCGTTTTCAAGATGTTCCGTGCTTCGTACAAGCCATTTTTCATGCGGAGGATAGACATTGCACAAATAATGTTGTAAACGCATCGCCTGATATATGCCATCCATCAGCATTTTATCAGCCGATATTAAATCCTTGCGCCTTAACATTCTCTCATAGTTATATTGTCCGCATTGTGAAAATAATGTCATTGCCTCTGCCAGTTTCAAATAACGTACGGAAGATGGATATCCCTTTTTCAATTCCTTATAAATCTTTGTAAATATACCCTCTCCGTCATAGAATATCTCACCATTGGTCAGGCATGCCAGATTGTAATCTTCTATTTGACGATAGTCCACGCAAAGCGTTCCATCCTTATCGCACACCGATGCAAAAAAATCACTTATTTTTATCACACCGGTTCGGTTCCTTCCCTGAACAGAAGATTTTCTTTCATACCCCTTATAGGATTTTGGAAGTTTTTCATAACTTTCCTGCAATTGCTTACCAATCGCTTCATATGTCTGATCCGTAACCCAGATACAAAATCCTGGTCCCCAGTCATGATCCACTGATGTTTCATCATCAAATCCATAGCAGTCTGAACCTTCTCCCACCAAGCCTACCGCTATTTTATCCATATATTCTGAAAATGCTTTTTCAAGCATTGGTTTTCCATATTCTTCGTAGTACTGTCTGCATAAGGTACGTCCGTTTAAGAAATCATCCTTTTCTTCACACAGCTCATAATATTCCTTCATCCGGCGATATTGTTCGTTTTCTCCGATTGTCTGTTTTATAATTTCCATCCCCTGAGCAAAGATTTCTTTTGCTTTCTTTGATTCACCGGTTTCATAGGCAAGCACTCCCAACACATTTAGTGCCGCACTAAAATGGGGATCCATGATATTTCGTTCTTTATATTTTTCAATTGCAAGCTGTGCATATTGATTTGCAAGGCTTTTTTCCTGCAATGCCAGATATGTGTTTGCCATATTGGTATAAGTCACAGCAATTTCAAAGGCTTCTTCCCGATATAACGCAATTGTCAATGCTTTTTTCTGATACTCCAAAGCTTTCTCATATTGTTTTTGTTCCTGAAATAAAAGGCTGATATTGTTATACAATCCGGCATATAACATATCATCATCTGCCAATTGTTTTGCATAAATATGTTCGGTAACCATATAACAATCAAATGCCTCATCTAACATATTCATACTCCGGTAACCGGTGGCAATATTCAACATGGTAGTGGCATAAGGAATGGTTTCTTCTATCTGCATCTTGTGTGCAACCTGTTTTGCCTGTTCTATCATATGTAACAGTTCTTCCTTATTTGAAGCCTGCCGATAGAATCCAATCAACTCGTTTACGATAACCAATACCAGATCGGATTGTTCTTTTTCCATTCCCTCCGAAAGAAGCTGCAACATATACTGCTCTGCCTCTTTCACCTTATTTTCTTCAAATAAATGATCAATTGTTTCATAAATTTTTCCAATATCCATATGCATCCTCTATCCTAAAAAAATACACCTTTTACAAAAATTTCAATTCCAATCAGTATCAAAATGACACCACCCAGAATTTCGGCACGGTTTGCAAATCTGGTACCGAATTTTTTTCCTATCATTAATCCGATACAACAGATAATAAATGTGACCAATGCAATAATCAATCCACATACAATAGCCATCAGCAATGCATAATCCGCAATGGTAAATCCAACCGATAATGCATCAATGGAGGTTGCGATTCCCTGCAAAAACAAAGCGCCCTGTCCAAGCTTAACCACCACTTCATCCGCATCCGTATCATGTTTTAAAGCTCCAATCAACATACTTCCACCAATATACAGTAAAAGTAAAAGCGCAATCCACGGAATGAATTTTTCAAATGCCTGAAACGTCTGTACAATCGTGTGTACACATACCCATCCGATCATCGGCATAATAAACTGAAAAAAAGCATAAACACCGGCAATTTTTGCCATACGGGATGCCTTCATTTCCGGTTCGTGTAATCCATTTGCCAATGACACGGAAAATGCATCCATAGCTAAGCCTACACCCAAACCAACACTATTTAAAAAAAATAACAAACTCCACTTCATCATATCATCCTCAATTGTATATTTTTTTCACTTTAAAAAGGGCAACAAACTATTGTTGCCCTTTTTAGTTCTTAATCTAAATCTTCGCCATTACTGCTGATACATTTCTGATACCAGAAAAATGAGTCTTTCCGGCTTCGTGAAAAATCACCACTGCCATCATCATGACGATTTACATAGATAAATCCATATCTCTTTGCATACTGTCCGGTTCCGGCACTGACCAAATCAATCGGTCCCCATGTTGTATATCCAATTAAAGGAACACCGTCTGAAATTGCTTCTTCCATTGCCTGAATATGTTGTCTAAAATAATCAATTCGATATGTGTCATGAATTAAACCATCCTCTTCCACCGTATCAAATGCACCAAAACCATTTTCCACAACCATCAAAGGAATATCCGGATATCTGTCATGTAACAGATTCAACGTATAACGCAATCCATCCGGATCAATCTGCCATCCCCAATCCGATGCCTTTAAGTATGGATTTTTTGCATTTTTTGTCATATTTGCCTGTGTAACTTCAACGGAATTATCCACCGTTACACATCCGCTTTGATAATATGAAAAAGTATAAAAATCCACAACTCCGTCTTTTATAATTTTCTTATCTTCCTCTGTAATATAAGAGGTATCAATTCCACGCTTCTTAAAATACCGGAAGATATAACTTGGATATTCCCCGCGAACCTGAACATCACCACAGAAATTATTCTTTATGTTGTCCTCCTCCAGACATGCCAAAATATCTTTTGGATTCGGTGTCAGCGGATATACCGTAACATGGGCAATCATATTACCGATCATGAAATCCGGATTGATTTCATGTCCTTTGATAACTGCTAATGCACTTGCAACAAATTCATTGTGAAGTGCTTCATACGTTATCTGTGGATTGGATTTTAATTCATCCAAAGGAATTCTGTGTTTTGCATTGACATCTTCCGGTGCCATAAGTCCAAGACCATATAAATTACCAATACCGCCCTCGCCCATACACGCTATATTAATTTCATTAAATGTCAGCCAATATTTAACCTTATCTTTATAACGTTCAAAACAGGTTGTTGCATATTTGACAAAGAAATCTATCACCTTACGGTTAGAAAACCCATTGTATTTTACAACAAGATTCCATGGAATCTCATAATGACATAATGTTACCAGCGGTTCAATTCCATATTTTTTACACTCATCAAATACACGGTCATAAAATGCCAGTCCTGCTTCATTTGGCTTCTCATCATCTCCATTCGGGAAGATTCTTCCCCAATTGATTGACAACCGAAAACATTTAAATCCCATTTCCGCAAAAAGAGCAATGTCTTCCTTGTAACGGTGATAAAAATCAATTGCTTCATGACTTGGATAAAAAGCATCCAAATCAATTTCAGGTAAAAAGGTTCTAGGGGTATTCACATCACCACCTAATAACATATCCGGTACGGAAAGTCCCTTCCCATCCTCTAAGTATGCGCCTTCACACTGATTTCCAGCAACCGCGCCTCCCCACAAAAATCCCTTTGGAAAACTCATATCAATATCCTCCTATTTCATTAAACATTTCATTTCTACGTTTCATTAAATCCTATAAGAAAATATATTTTAAAATAAATAATACGGCAAGAATATACATTAATGGTTTTACATCTTTTGCCTTACCTGTAAATACATGTAATAATACATAAGAAATTACACCAACAGCAATACCGTCTGAAATGCTGTAAAGAATTGGCATAGCAAGTAATGCAAGGTATGCCGGAATTGCTTCAATTGCATTATCAAAACGGATATCCTTAACAGCTGTAATCATCAAAAATCCTACAAAGATTAATGCAGGAGATGTTGCAAATCCAGGAATTGCAATAAATACAGGGCTTAATACGATAGCAACAAGGAATAACAAACCGGTTACAACCGATGCAAGACCTGTTCTTGCGCCCTCAGATACACCGGATGAACTTTCTACAAATGTAGTTGTTGTAGAAGTACCAAGTACGGCACCGACAGAAGTTGCAATTGCATCTGCTAACAATGCCTGCTTAATTCTAGGTAATTTTCCTTCTTCATCCAACATTTTTGCCTTATCGGCACATCCGATTAAAGTTCCCAATGTATCAAAAATATCAACAAATAAGAATGAAAACATGATTACAATAAAGTCAAGAATCCTGAAGTTTGCTACCGCGTCCTTTGTAAAGCAACGTCCAAAGGTTTCACCGATTGCTCCGATATTAAAGTCACTCCATACCGGCAATACAGAAGCACCTTCATACAAACCGGTCAACTGTGCAATAATACCCAATACCCATGTAACAATAATACCGATTAAAATAGAGCCCTTTACATTCTTAACATATAATACGGAAATTACAATCAAACCAATCAATGCTAATAATGCACAAATTCCTACTTCTTTGAAGTTCTCACCAAAATTTACCAATGTAACCAATGTACTGTCACTATTTACAACAATAGAACCATTCTGAAGTCCGATAAACGCCACAAACAGACCGATACCTACGGATACACCCTTCTTTAACTGTAATGGAATTGCATCAAAAATAGCTTCTCTGACATTTGTAAGTGATAATACAAGGAAAATCAATCCTTCTACAAATACAGCCAACAATGCCAGCTGCCATGAATAACCCATGGAACCACATACAGTATATGCAAAATAAGCATTCAATCCAAGTCCCGGTGCCAATGCAAACGGATAATTTGCAATTAACGCCATACATAAAGTACCAACAAATGCTGCCAATGCAGTTGCAATTAAAATTGCCTGCGGATCCATTCCGGAAGCCGATAAAATAGCCGGATTAACAGCTAAAATATAAGCCATGGCCATAAATGTGGTAAGACCACCAATAACCTCTGTCTTCACATCGGTTCCGTTTTCTTTTAGTTTGAACATTTTTTCTAACATTCTCTTTCCCTCTTTCGTTTATTATTTATCAGGTAAACGCCTGATACGATACCATTTCAATACTGCAATCCCAATAATGATAATATATCCAATAATGCTATATACATCCGGCAGCTGTCCCAAAAAACAGAAACCAAAGATTGCAGAAAATATCACGATGGAAAAATCAAAAACCGATATTTCCTTCGCCGGTGCGTATGAATACGCCTTTGTTATAAAAATCTGACCGGATGCCGCTGCAAAACCTGTCAGACACAAAAATCCCCATTGTTGCCATGACATGGAAGTAAAATGGAATATCAGGTAAGGCGTTAGCATTAGTGTCGTAAATCCCGAAAAGAAACTGACAATAATCATACTGTTTTCTCCCCTTATTCCCAATTTACGGACATAGGTATAAGCCAAACCCGCTCCAAGACCTCCGAGTACACCAATCAAAGCCGGTAATACATCCAAATGAAAAGATGGTTTCACAATAAATAATGCACCAAAAAATGCAACCACTACTGTAAACCAGTCAAATGCATTTGCCACTTCTTTTAATACAAATGCTGAAAAAATAATTGCAAAAAACGGAGATAGTTTATTCAGAATCGATGCATCTGAAATTGCCAGATGATCCACCGCATAAAAATTACAAATCATTCCCAATCCTCCGGCAATGGAACGTGCCAGCAGATATTTGGTATTTCCTTTCCCGATTTGAAACGGTGTTTTACTCCGAACCAGCGTAATCAAAGCAATTACCAAGGCAAAAAAATTACGAAAAAAACATTTTTGCATGGTGGGAACATTACCGGTTAATCGGATAAATAAATTCATCAATGCAAAACTGAATGCAGATATGATAATACATCCAATTCCTAATTTATAGTCTGCCTTTTTTTCTTCCATGCTAATGCCTTCTTTCCTGTTCATAACAACCTGGCTATTATAATGAATTCAAAAGCACCTGTCAATTACGTAAAAACGGGAAACCGAAAAACGATTTCCCGTTCTGAAATAAGCTTTATTCTTATTCGAATATTAAAGCTGAGGACCTGCTGAAACAAGTGCCTTACCTGCTTCGTTTGTTTCATACTTCTTGAAGTTCTTAACAAATCTTTCTGCTAAGTCTTTTGCCTTTGTCTCCCACTCAGAAACATCAGCATAAGTATCACGAGGATCTAAGATTGCAGGATCTACACCAGGAAGCTCTGTTGGTACCTCAAAATCAAACATAGGAATCTTCTTTGTTGGAGCTTCATTAATTGCACCTGAAAGAATTGCATCAATGATTCCACGAGTATCCTTGATTGTGATACGTTTACCTGTACCATTCCATCCTGTATTAACAAGGTATGCCTTAGCACCGCTCTTTTCCATCTTCTTAACAAGCTCTTCACCATACTTTGTAGGATGTAACTCTAAGAATGCCTGACCGAAACATGCTGAAAATGTAGGTGTTGGCTCAGTAATTCCACGCTCTGTACCAGCAAGCTTAGCAGTAAAGCCTGACAGGAAGTAATACTGTGTCTGCTCCGGTGTTAAGATAGAAACAGGTGGAAGTACTCCGAATGCGTCAGCTGATAAGAAGATAACATTCTTAGCAGCAGGACCTGCAGATACACCGTTAACCTTAGAAACAATGTTTTCAATGTGATCAATTGGATATGATACACGAGTATTTTCTGTTACACTCTTATCATCAAAGTCAATCTTACCGTCAGCATCTACTGTAACGTTCTCTAATAATGCATCTCTTCTGATTGCATTATAAATATCCGGCTCAGATTCCTTATCAAGACCGATAACCTTAGCATAGCAACCACCTTCGAAGTTGAATACGCCGTTATCGTCCCAACCATGCTCATCATCACCGATTAACAATCTCTTAGGATCAGTAGAAAGTGTTGTCTTACCTGTTCCTGAAAGACCAAAGAAGATAGCTGTATTCTTACCTTCCTTATCTGTGTTTGCTGAACAGTGCATTGAAGCTATACCCTTAAGTGGTAAGTAGTAGTTCATCATAGAGAACATACCCTTCTTCATCTCTCCACCATACCATGTATTGATAATTACCTGCTCACGGCTTGTAATATTAAATGCTACACATGTCTCAGAATTAAGACCTAACTCTTTGTAGTTTTCTACTTTCGCCTTAGAAGCGTTGTAAACAACGAAATCCGGTTCGAAATCCTTTAATTCTTCCTCTGTTGGCTTAATGAACATGTTAGTAACAAAGTGAGCCTGCCAAGCAACCTCAACGATGAAACGAACTGCCATACGAGTATCCTTGTTTGCACCACAGAATGTATCTACAACAAAAAGTCTCTTGTTGCAAAGCTCTTTCTTTGCAAGATCCTTAACCTTTGCCCAAACATCCTCTGACATACGATGGTTGTCGTTTGGATATTCCGGTGAATCCCACCATACTGTATTCTCTGAATTCTCATCAACTACAATATACTTATCTTTAGGAGAACGACCAGTATAAATACCTGTCATAACGTTAACAGTATCTAATTCTGTGTTCTGTCCAACTTCATAACCTTCGTTAGAAGCCTTTGTTTCTTCCTCAAATAACATCTCGTATGAAGGATTATGAACGACTTCTGTTGTTCCGGTAATACCATACTTAGTTAAATCGATTTTTGCCATCTTGCTTTTACCTCTCTTCTTTCTTTAGTCTATAAGTGAAATCCATACCTTACACATGTGAATTCACACAAAACAATATTATCAGACTATCAGATTTTGTCAATATTCTACATCACAAAAACTTACATTTTTAAAAGAAAAATTTAAAATACAACCACTAACAACATCTTGTACTGCTCTTTTCCGTAAACAGCATGTGGATGTCTTGCCGGCATAACGATGGAATCACCTTCATGTAAAATGTATTTTTCACCATCAATTGTAATTTCTCCTTCTCCGTCTAAACAGGTAACAAACGCATCACCGGTTGATTCATGAGAACTTATTTCCTCTCCCTTATCAAATGCAAATAACGTAACACTCAATGCATCATTTTGAGCCAGCGTTTTGCTGACTACCTGTCCAGTCTGGTAAGCAACCTCATCCTTTAACTTTAACACCTCTGCTTTGTTTATGTTTTTAATCATAAGTCTACCTCCTTTTTTAATTTAATAACTGTAATAATCCCGGCAGACATTCATAACTTACCTTTAACACATCCCCACAGTATTCTCCGTCTGCGTGCAATACCATAGGTTTTGAAAATACCATCTCTGCCTTATGTGTATATTGGACATCAAAACCTTTTATATTTTCATGTTTCCCGGCAACAAGTAACGGCAGGCAAAAGAAAGTTTTCCATTTTGGAATACCGGATGCACTGCTGATTGCAAGATAACCATTCGTACCGGTTGTTTTGGGTGCCATAGGAACGCCACCACCTTCTGCCCTTAAATTCATTGCAGCCGTAAAAATCAAATCCTTCATATTCCGATCCATTTTCAGACTGTGTCCGGTATCCGGCATGGTCTTTTCCAATTGCATCTTTACATCCGCAACATGCATGGTAAACAAGGACTGTATTGTCAGTAAGACATATGTGAGTTTACCCATATGGAAAAAATTCAATATCCTTTTTAACAGGGAAGTTAATGCCTTTTTACATACAACCGCATCCAATCCGACACCGGAACTGATTCCAAATACTCTTGGTTTTTCACAACCTGTATAAATCACCATTCCAAGATCCACATCCTTCACATTTCCCGTTTTGGCGTGCAATGCAATCTGGGTTACATTTGCCACCGGATCTTTTTCAATATGCAGTCCTTTTGCAAAATCATTTCCGGAACCTGCCGGAATCACTCCCAATCGGATTTTTCCAAAATCATGAATCCCATTTAACACCTCATTAATGGTGCCGTCACCTCCAACCACAACCAGATTTACATTCTCATCCGGTAAATCGCATAATTTCGATGCAATCTTTGTTGCATGCCCCTTATACTTTGTTTCATAGGCTTTGTATTCAATCACACTGTCTTTTAGACATTTTTTAACCTTTTTCCATATTTCTGTGCTTTTTCCAGACTTGGCTGTCTGATTCACAATAAAATACAACATCTATTTTTCCTCATTTTGTTCTAAAAAATACTTCCGTATTACTTTATCGTTCAGATTCTCTCCAATCACTATGATAATTTCCTGTCCTTTTTCAATCGGCTGTATGGACATGTTCTGATGCGTTGCATTAATTTCTGCATAGGTTCCGTCCGCAACAGGCACAAATCCTTTCACTCGAAAAATATTACCACAGTTTTCATCTTTCATCATATCACAGATTTTCGATTCTAACAAATCAGGCGGCATTACTACATGCATATAATATAATGACTGATAATCCATATTTTCCGAAAAATCTTTCCGATAATCCGCGGATACATAAGAAGACTGCAAAATCGCATTAAAATCCGTATCATCAAATGTACGAAAATCTTTTGTTACGATTGCATTTTGTTTGTCCGTATTTTTCAAAGAAAACCGCCGGTTACACTGCACCTTTTGCAATGCCCGGTTTATATGTTCAATTGTATTTTTTATATCTGACGGTGTGGCATTCTCTACTTTGCTGAATAACACCTTTCCTGCTTTTGCAACCTGTGAGGCCAGCAAAAACTCGGATTGTTCGGAAAGCTTCTGCTCTAAATTGGCGTCCACAACAGCAAATATATTTCCAATCTCATACCATCTTGAAAGCGGTTCCTCATACAGGGCATCAAAAAATTCATCGATATCAAAAATTCCGGATGGTTCCACCAAAATTCTGTCATATCCGCTCATTCCCATTGCAATTAATTTTGTTTTAAACCGACGTCTGTGGCAATCCGCATCACATCCACCGGAAACCATTTCCAGGGTACAGTGTTCTCCTTCAATGTCCTGAAGTAACATCATATCTACATTTACCGCACCGTAGTCATTTTCTAAAATCCCGATGTTTTGTCCCTGCCGGACTAAAAATTTTGCATACCCCTTCATAAATGTTGTCTTACCGGAACCCAAAAATCCGGTTATCAAATCAATTTTAATCATAATTTTTGCCTCCCACGTCAGCTTTTTGACATATCAATTGATAACTCTCGAAGAAATGATTCATATTCCGCATATTTTTTACTCTTCATTATCTTTTTTATCACACGCTCTTTTCCCGGAAACAAATCCTTCCAATAAACCCATAAACCTTTTAAATGATAAATCACATGAATATCCGGCGACATAATTTCCCGATATCCAAAGTATAATTCATTATGAAAATTTGCAAACCGCTGCAAATCAAATTCTTCCTGTTCCTTATAATTCAGTAAAAGCTGCGGCTGGTATAACAATCCCCTGCCAAGCATAACTGCCGTTTCACTTTCATGAGCCTTCAAATCATCCACCGTATAAATATTTCCGTTGTAGATACATGGATTTTTGCTGTGTACCACTCCGTATTTATAAAATTCAATACGAGGTTTTTCTTTGTAGTAATCATCCCTGATTCTTGGATGAATAATCAATTCCGAAACCGGAAACTGATTATAAATATCAATCAAATCGTAAAACTCTTCCGGGTCATATCTTCCAATTCTTGTTTTAATGGATATCCTTATTTTTTCTTTGGAAGCAAAATCATATATTTCATCCAAAAACTTCATTAATGCATCGTATTCCGTCAAAAATCCGGAGCCTTTTTTCTTGGAAACAACGGTTCCCGAAGGGCATCCCAGATTCAGGTTCAATTCCTGATATCCCATTTCCAAAAGCAACCTTGCACATGCAATAAAATGTATCGACCGGTTTGCCAGAATCTGCGGTACCAAATCTATGTTTTTATTATGTTCCGGCAAAACATCTCTTTTTTCTTTCGGATTCATCGCACAATGGTCAGCCGGAGAAATAAACGGAGAAAAATACTTATCAATGCCTCCGTAATATCGATTATATGCATTCCGGAAAATGTAACCGGTAATTCCCTCCATCGGTGCAAAATATATCTTCATAATTTACAGTCCTTTCCTGACTTATCTTCTTGCAATCTCCCTGTTCAATGCATTCAGCACCCGTTTTTTGTCTCCGCTCCAAAGAGGTGCCATCAAAGTTTTTTTATCTCCATCCCCTGTCATTCGGTGTATCACCATATGTTCCGGTAACAATTTCATACAATCTGCAACCAGACTTACATATTCCTCCATTGACAACGTTTCAAATTTACCATCCTGATAATCTTTTGCCAAATCCGTTCCTTTTATCACATGCAGCAATTGTAATTTTATTCCATTCACACCACTGTTTGCAACATAAGAAACCGTATCAAGCATCTCCTGTCTGCTTTCACCCGGCAGACCCAAAATTACATGTGTTACAATATGAACCCCGATTTTTTTTAAATCCGCCACTGCCTCATCATATACTAAAAGAGGATATCCTCTCCGGATATATTTTTGTGTTTTTTCATGAATTGTCTGTAATCCAAGTTCAATCCATACCGGTTTTATCCGATTCAATTCCTCTATCAAATCAAGTACATCCTGTGCAAGACAATCCGGTCTTGTTCCAATGGAAAGGGCTACAATATCCGGATGTGTAATTGCCTCCATAAATTTCTTTCTCAACAAAGAAACCGGCGCATATGTATTGGTAAACGCCTGAAAGTAAGCAATGTATTTTCCGTCCTTTATCTTTTGCGACAAACGGAGTTTTCCATTTTCAATCTGCTGCGTTATCGACAGATTTCTATTCTCTGCAAAATCGCCGGAACCCATTCCCGAACAGAAAATACACCCTCTGGTATCAATCGTACCATCCCTGTTCGGGCAGGTAAAACCTCCATCAACGGCAATTTTATAAACTTTTTGTCCGAATGTATCCTTTAAATACTGATTTAAGGAATAATATGTCATCATTTCTCTCCATCACATCTTAAAAAAGAACGCAGATGACTCATCTGCGTTCTCTTCTGACCGAAACTATTATTTGTCCTTAATCTCACTATGCAATTCCTGTAATGATTTTATTTCACTGATTGCATGTGACTTCAAATAAGCAATACCCTCAGCAGTCGCATTTGCTGCTGCAACAGTAGTCATATATGGAGTCTTTGTCTTGATTGCAGCCTTACGAAGATAAGAGTCATCGTTAACACTGTCTTTTCCAATCGGGGAATTGATAATCAGATCAATTTCTCCGTTGGTAATTGCATCCAATGTATTCGGACGTCCTTCATATAATTTTTTAATCTTCTCTGCCGGAATACCAGCTGCCGTTATCAAATCATATGTGTTACCGGTTGCAACGATATCAAATCCACAGTCATTAAATTTCTTGGCAACTGCAACAATCTGCTCTTTATCCTTACGGTTTACGGAAATCAATACCTTACCGCTCATCGGAAGCTTAGAACCAACACCTTCCTGAGCCTTTAAGAATGCCTCTCCATAAGATGGTGACAATCCAAGCACTTCTCCTGTTGAACGCATTTCCGGTCCAAGTACAGGGTCAACTTCCTGGAACATATTAAATGGGAATGCAGCTTCCTTCACACCGTAATACGGAATATCTTTTTCTTTTAACTCCGGTACCGGTGATGGTTTTCCGGTTAATTCGCTGGTTATGATTTCGGTTGCCAACGGAACCATACGGATATCACATACTTTGGAAACCAATGGTACGGTACGGGATGCACGAGGATTTGCCTCTAATACATACACCTTTCCGTTCTCAATCGCATACTGCATATTCATAAGACCTCTTACATGCATTTCCTCAGCAATTTTTCTGGTATATTCTTTAATGGTTTTTACATTCTCTTCTGAAATATGAACCGATGGAATGATACAAGCGGAATCTCCTGAATGAACACCTGCAAGCTCAACATGTTCCATAACAGCCGGTACAAATGCATGTGTACCGTCACTGATTGCATCCGCCTCACACTCAAGTGCGTTATTAAGGAAACGGTCAATCAGGATTGGCCGATCCGGTGTCACGCCAACTGCCGCACGCATGTAATCGCCCATACTGTCATCATCATAAACAACTTCCATACCACGTCCGCCCAATACATAAGAAGGACGAACCATAACCGGATATCCGATTTCATTTGCAATTTTAACAGCTTCTTCCACTGTTGTTGCCATTCCTGCTTCCGGCATCGGAATCTCAAGCTTATCCATCATTTCGCGGAACAAATCTCTGTCTTCTGCCAAATCAATTACAGAAGGAGAAGTTCCTAAAATCTTAACACCGTTCTTTTCAAGGTCTGCGGCAAGATTTAACGGTGTCTGACCACCAAACTGAGCAATTACACCCAAAGGTTTTTCTTTCTTATAAATACTTAATACATCTTCCAATGTTAACGGCTCAAAGTATAACTTATCGGAAGTATCATAATCGGTTGATACAGTCTCCGGATTACAGTTAACAATGATTGTCTCGAATCCAAGTTTCTTAAGTGCCAATGCAGCATGTACACAACAGTAATCAAACTCGATACCCTGACCGATACGGTTTGGTCCACCACCTAAGATCATAATTTTCTTATTATCGGAAACTGTACTCTTATCTTCTGCATTATAGGTTGAATAATAATATGCACTGTTTTCTGTACCGGAAACATGAACACCTTCCCATGCTTCTTCTACACCAAGGGCAATTCTCTTATTCCGCACATCATCTTCCGGAACTTCCAGAATCTGGCTTAAATATTTATCCGAAAATCCATCCTTCTTTGCCTGAACCAACAATTCATCTGCCGGAAGCTGTCCCTTTGACTTTAATAACTGCTCTTCCTCTTCCACAAGTTCTTTCATCTGCTCGATGAAATAGTGTTTTACTTTTGTCAGTTCGAAAATCTCATCTACAGTTGCACCTTTACGAAGTGCCTCATACATAATGAAATGACGTTCTGAAGAAGGTGTAATTAATTTTTTAAGCAA
The DNA here is from genome assembly GCA_934293575.1 of uncultured Lachnospiraceae bacterium. Classification (GTDB taxonomy): domain Bacteria; phylum Bacillota; class Clostridia; order Lachnospirales; family Lachnospiraceae; genus CAG-590. Next base: position 51,973 of record CAKQYU010000003.1, read on the forward strand.
TTCTTCCTTTGTCAAAGAATCAAAGTTCTTTGCGTGACCAAGACCATATCTGCCGGTTTCCAAACTACGGATTGCCTTCTGGAAAGCCTCCTTATAAGTCTTACCGATACTCATAACTTCACCAACGGCACGCATCTGTGTACCAAGCTTATCTTCTACACCCTTGAACTTTTCAAACGCCCAACGCGCGAACTTAATTACAACATAATCTCCGTCCGGAACATACTTATCCAATGTACCGTACTTTCCACATGGAATATCTTTTAAAGTAAGTCCGGTTGCCAACATGGCAGATACCAAAGCAATCGGGAAACCGGTTGCCTTTGATGCCAATGCTGAGGATCTCGAAGTACGAGGATTAATCTCGATAACAATAATACGGTCTGATACCGGATCATGGGCAAACTGTACATTCGTACCACCTACAACCTGAACCTTATCTACAATCTTATATGCCTGTTCCTGCAATCTCTTCTGACACTCCTCTGAGATGGTTAGCATAGGAGCTGAGCAGAAAGAATCTCCTGTATGAACACCAAGCGGATCAATGTTTTCAATAAAGCAGACAGTAATCATATTACCCTCTGAGTCACGAACAACCTCTAACTCTAATTCTTCCCAGCCAAGAATAGACTCTTCTACAAGAACCTGACCAACCAGACTTGCCTGCAATCCTCTTGCACATACTGTCTTTAATTCATCTTTGTTGTACACAAGACCTCCGCCTGCGCCACCCATTGTATAAGCAGGGCGAAGTACAACCGGATAGCCAAGCTTGTCGGCAATTGCCAAAGCTTCATCAACCGAATAAGCGACCTCACTTCTTGCCATTTCAATTCCGAGAGAATCCATTGTTTTCTTAAACTCAATACGGTCTTCTCCACGCTCAATTGCATCCACCTGAACACCGATTACCTGTACATTATATTTATCAAGGATACCGGCTTTATATAACTCGGAACATAAATTAAGTCCTGACTGTCCACCAAGATTCGGTAACAATGCATCCGGTCTTTCCTTTGCGATAATCTGTTCCATACGCTCCACATTCAATGGCTCAATGTATGTTACATCCGCAGTCTCCGGATCGGTCATAATTGTTGCCGGATTTGAGTTAACCAACACAATTTCATAACCTAATTTCTTAAGTGCCTTACATGCTTGTGTTCCGGAATAATCAAATTCACACGCCTGTCCAATAACAATTGGTCCGGAACCAATAATAAGTACCTTGTTAATGTCTGTTCTTTTACCCATTTTATCCTCCATCACTTACTTTATATAATTAATTATCCTATCCATTATACATAAAAACCGTCCATTAATACAACATTTTTTTAAGTAGATTCCATTTTTTTCTTAAAAAGCGCATAATTTCAAACCTTTTTCGTTATTCTTTCCTTGATTCTTACAATAAATGACAAAAAAAACAATATATTTTTTTGCTTTCAACAATTTTTTCTTGTCATAAAAACGGAATCATTATATAATCAGAAGCAGAAATTAAACACAGTCAAATTTAACTATATACAAAAAGGAGATATATTATGGCAACAACTTACAGCACCGGTAATCAAACCAAAGAAAAAATAATAAAAGAAGCAAAAAAACTTCTCTATAAGAACGGATTTTCCAATACCACCTATGACCATATCAGTCAGGCAGCAGGTATTAACCGTGCCTTAATTCCATATCATTTTACCAGCAAACAGATTCTCGGGCAGGTGATTTATTCCGATATCATGAATGATTTTTTAACACATTTCGATTCCATCATGGATATCGACGAATTCAGTCCTGATTTTGTCAGCATCCTTCATATGGTCGCTTATTACAAATTATTGGAAAGCAAACCATTTACCCGGTTTCTGGCACAATTACAGGCAGATATCAACTTTTCCGATTTTTTGGAGGAAAGTGAAAGTAAATTAATCGAAGGTTTTCTTCAGAAAAACAACCGCTTAACCGAGGAAGAACACCGCATCCTCTTACGTTCCGAAATCGGAATGAAAAAAGAACTGATTCGCATGATTGAACAGTCTTTCGTCAATATTGATACCATTGCCAAAATGCAGTTAGTACTGTTATTAAGCTATGCCGGATACTCCAAAAAGAAAATCGAAGAACTATATGACAGTGCAACTCAGGTCATTGACCTGTTAGACTTTACAATAACCGATGCATTCAATGTAGAAATCTCATTTCGTTAATTCATATTTTTCATAAAAACAAAACAGCTCTTTTGATTCAATCGTCTAAAAGAGCTGGTTTTATCTTATTCCATATTAAGGTTCTACATCCAGTGAATAATCTACTCCATCCACCTTAAATCCAAACATGTGATAAAAATCATCCCAGTATCCATCAAGATCTGCCAGTTCGCTTAAGTTGTCACTGTTAATGTTTTCCCAGATATCCATTACCTGTTTTTGAACATCTTCACGAAGCTCATAATCATCCACATGTATCAATCCATCCGATTCCACCAAAACACCGTTTGCTCCATAAACCTTATCCATGTACAAACGATCCATCTGCTCGATACATCCTTCATGAAGATTCATCTTTTTCATAACACGATATAAAATCGAAAGATATAACGGAACAACCGGTATTGCGGCACTTGCCTGTGTTACCAGGGCTTTATTAACCGATACATATGCCCTGATATCTTTATCCCGGTATTCCTTTGTGATTGCCTGTGCGCTGTCAGCCAAATGTTTTTTTGCCTGACCGATTGTACCTTCATGATAGATTGGGTAGGTAAGCTTCGGTCCGATATAAGAATATGCAATTGTAAGTGCATGATCTTCTATTGCATCTGCCTTAACCAGTTCCTCCAACCAGTCCTTCCAATCTTCACCACCCATAACTTTAATCGTTGCATCTATTTCTTCCTGTGTTGCCGGATTGATGGTCGCATCCGTCACCGTATTATCCCTTAAGTTCCAGTTTTTCTGTGTAAATGCCTCACCCACTGTCTTAAGTGCCGATACATAAGTCGTTCCATCCTCTGTGGTTCTTCTTGGAGAAGCCAGAGAATATATAACCAAATCCACTTTTCCAAGGTCTTTTTTTATTGTATCAATTACCTGCTGTTTGATTTCTTTTGAAAATGCATCCCCATTAATGGAACAGCTGTAAAGTCCCGCCTGTTTGGCAGCCTGATCAAAAGCTCTTGTATTATATAAACCCGGTGTTGCGGTACGTTTTCCGGATGCTTCCTTATCAAACAAAACACCGATTGTTGCCGCCTGCATGCCAAATGCCGCAGTAATTCTTGATGCTAAACCATATCCGGTTGAAGCACCGATTACCAGCACCTTCTTTGCACCATTCACATTACCCTTGCTCTTAACATATTCTATCTGGGAATATACATTTTTCTCACACCCCGTCGGATGCGCCGTTGTACATATAAATCCTTTTACTTTTGGTTCAATTACCATGATATCCTCCTTATAACGCATTTCAATATTACAACTTTACCACGAAAAAGAAAAATGGGCAACCACTGTATCGATTGTCCATTTTCTTTCTTACTTATAATTCACAGATATCAACCAAGGTCAAATGATCTTTATTTGCCTTTTCCAAAGATGTCAGCAATGCGTCTGCCGTATCTAAGCTTGTCAGTACCGGAACTCCGGTTTCAATCGCATGACGTCTTATAATAAATCCATCCTTGCTTCTTTCAATACCCTGTGCAGGTGTATCAATTACCAGATCAATTTCATGGCTTAAAATCAAATCCAACAGGTTCGGCGACTCACATTCCACTTTATTAATGTGTTTTGCGGGTACTCCGTTTTCATTCAATACTCTGCAGGTACTTCTTGTTGAATAAATTTCATAGCCGAGTGCTGCAAATCTGCGTCCGATTTCAACCGCATCCAATTTATCGGAATCCTTAACCGTAAGCACCATCTTTTTATGTTTTGGTAAGTCCACACCATTTCCAAGGAAGGCTTTATATAAAGCTTCATTGAAGTCCTTTGCAATACCAAGACATTCTCCGGTCGATTTCATTTCCGGTCCAAGACTGACTTCCGCACCACGAAGCTTTTCAAATGAGAATACCGGCATTTTAATTGCATAGTATTCGCTTTCCTTTTGCAGTCCCGGCTCATATCCAAGATTTTTAATCTTTTCACCGGTAATTACCTTTGAAGCCAAATCAACAATCGGGATTCCGGTTACTTTACTGATATACGGTACGGTTCTGGAAGAACGTGGATTTACTTCAATTACATAAACCTCTTCCTGATATACAATAAACTGAATATTGATCAATCCGATTACATGAAGACTGGTTGCCAGTTTCTTCGTATAATCCTCTAACACACGTTTAATCTTTGGAGAAAGACTTCTTGCCGGATATACGGAAATACTGTCTCCGGAATGGATACCCGCACGCTCTACATGCTCCATAATACCCGGAATCAAAATATCCTCTCCGTCACAAACCGCATCAACCTCAACCTCTTTTCCCATCAGGTATTTATCAACCAGAATCGGATGTTCCTGAACGGTACGGTTAATTATCTCCATAAATTCAACAATATCTTTATCACTGATTGCTATCTGCATTCCCTGTCCACCTAATACATATGAAGGTCTGACAAGAACCGGATAACCAAGCTCATTCGCTGCTTTTAACGCCTCTTCACAGGTAAATACTGTTTTACCTGCCGGTCTTGGAATACAACATTTTTCAAGAATCTCATCAAATAACTCTCTATCCTCTGCTGCATCTACATTTTCTGCTGAGGTTCCAAGAATCGGAACCCCCATCTTTAACAGATCCTCTGTCAGCTTAATTGCAGTCTGTCCACCAAACTGTACTACCGCACCATCCGGTTTTTCCAGATTTACAATCGCCTCAACATCTTCCGCTGTCAGTGGCTCAAAGTATAATTTATTTGCTATATCAAAGTCTGTACTAACCGTTTCCGGATTATTATTTACAATAATGGTTTCATATCCGCTTTCTTCTAATGCCCATGTACTGTGAACGGAGCAGAAATCAAATTCAATACCCTGACCGATACGGATTGGACCGGAACCCAATACCATAACTTTCTTCTTTGTTCTGGTTGCATCGACTTCATTTTCTCCATCGTAGCAGGAATAATAATACGGAGTTGTTGCCTCAAATTCTGCTGCACAGGTATCAACCATCTTATATGACGGTACAATTCCGTATGACATACGAAGGTCGTGTACTTCCTGTTTGGTAACACCCTTTAATTGTGCAATTACCTCATCCGGAAATTCCAACCGTTTTGCTTCCTTCAGAACTTCCTTTGTCAATTCCTCGTTCTTTAAACGATCTTCCATTTTGACAATGTTATGAATTTTATCTAAGAACCAGATATCAATCTTTGTAATTTTATGAATTTCCTTTAATGAAATTCCGCGACGCAATGCTTCCGCTACGACGAAAATACGTCTGTCATCAATCCGGTGTAATTCTTCATGAATCTCCTCTAACGGAAGTTCACTTAAATTTTCATAAATCATACAGTTTACATGCTGTTCCAAAGAACGAAGTGCTTTCATCAACGCACCTTCAAAATTCGTACAGATACTCATAACCTCACCGGTTGCTTTCATCTGTGTGGTCAATGTTCTGCTCGCTTTGATAAATTTATCAAACGGAAGTCTCGGAATCTTAACAACACAATAATCCAAAGCCGGCTCAAAGCTGGCATAGGTCTTACCGGTTACCGCATTCTTAATTTCATCCAAATGATAACCCAATGCAATCTTAGCGGAAACCTTTGCAATCGGATATCCAGTTGCTTTTGATGCCAATGCCGAAGAACGGCTTACACGAGGATTTACCTCGATAACGCAATATTCAAACGAGGTTGGATTCAATGCAAACTGAACATTACATCCACCGGTAATCTTTAATTCATTGATAATATTTAATGCAGAAGTACGAAGCATTTGATACTCTTTATCTGCTAAAGTCTGTGATGGTGCAACTACAATCGAGTCACCTGTATGAACACCAACCGGATCCAGATTTTCCATGTTACATACACAGATTCCGGTACCGTTTGCATCACGCATTACCTCATACTCAATTTCTTTCCAGCCTGCAATACAACGCTCAACCAACACCTGACCAACTCTTGATAATCGCAAACCATTTTCCAAAATCTCCACAAATTCTTCTTCATTGGCAGCAATACCACCACCGGAACCACCAAGTGTATATGCCGGACGTAAAACTGCCGGATAACCGATTACCTTTACAAATTCCAAACCATCCTCTACATTGGTGACTACCTTTGACGGTGCAATCGGTTCTCCGATTTTTTCCATGGTTTTCTTAAATTCATCCCGGTCTTCTGCTTTTTTAATTGTTTTTGCGGATGTTCCTATCAAACGAACGTTATGTTGACGTAAGAATCCGGATTCCTCCAACTCCATTGCAATATTCAATGCAGCCTGTCCTCCCAAGGTAGGAAGAATACTATCCGGTTTTTCTTTCATAATTACTTTTTTGACAATTTCAGGTGTCAGAGGCTCAATATATACATGATCTGCAATATTTTTATCCGTCATGATTGTTGCCGGATTGGAATTAATCAATACAACCTCTATTCCCTCTTCACGAAGTGCTCTGCAGGCCTGTGTACCTGCATAATCAAACTCTGCTGCCTGTCCGATGATGATCGGACCGGAACCGATTACTACAACTTTTCTGATATTTGAATTCTTTGGCATTACTTTGACACCTCCATCATATTCATAAACTCATCAAATAAATAGTTCGTATCAAGAGGTCCCGCACAAGCCTCCGGATGGAACTGAACGGTCTGTACATTCTTTCCAAGGTAATGAACACCCTCTACCGTACCATCATTTACATTTACAAAGCTGACTTCTGCAATATCTCTGTCAATCGTAGCTTCCTTTACCATATATCCATGATTCTGTGTCGATATATATACCTTTCCAGTCTTTAAATCCTTTACCGGATGATTGGCACCACGATGACCGTATTTCATTTTTTCCGTATCGGCTCCGTTTGCAAGAGCAAGAAGCTGATGACCTAAACAAATAGCAAAAATAGGTGTTTTCGTAGCAAATAATTTTTTAATTTCCTCAATCACACCAACATTTGTCTTTGGATCTCCGGGACCGTTTGTTAACATAATACCGTCCGGATGTGTCTCCAAAATATCTTCTGCTTTCGTATAGGATGGATAAACGGTTACATCACAATTCCGATTTACCAGCTCCCGAATGATATTTTTCTTAGCACCTAAGTCAATTACGGCAACCTTAAATCTGCAAGTTCCGTTCTCCGGTTTGAAATGCTCTATCTCTTTACAGGTTGTCATGGCAACCACATCACCGATTTCAAATTCTTTTACTTTGGAAATCACAGCATCTAAATTATAATTTTCATCGGTTGTAATCATTCCACGCATGGTTCCCTTTTCACGAAGTATTTTGGTAATTGCTCTTGTATCAACACCTTCAATACCTGTAATATGATTTGAAATAAGGAAATCCTCCAATGCTTCCTGATTACGGAAGTTACTCGGCAATTTTGCAACCTCTCTCGTAATGAAACCGGACTGCCATGACTTGTTGGCCTCCATATCTTCAAAACAAACACCATAGTTACCAATCAAAGGATATGTCATGCATACAGCCTGCCCGGCATACGATGGATCCGTTAATACCTCCAAATAACCGGTCATAGATGTGTTGAAAACAATCTCACTGATAATTTCGTCTGTGCATCCAACACTCTTTCCCTCAAAAACATGACCATCCTCAAGGATTAAAAATGCCTTCATAAGTACCTTCCTTTCTGATTTTTGCCCAAAAAAAAAACCACTAACTAAGCCTATGCATCATTACATAGACAGGGTTTTTTCTTTCACATATATCAATAGAGCAGCTATAAAAAGATATGAATATTCTCATAACGTAAATATTATAACTCATTTACTCCTTAAATTGTACGAATTATATCACACATTTTTTTTCTTGACAACCCCATTTCAAAAATTTTCATAAGAACATGATTCTACCTATTGGTTTTTCATTTGCTCTTTTCGTTTTTGTTCCTCTTCTTTGCTGTATTTACATCCGCAAAAATCCTGCCGGTATAAATGATAAAGAGCTGACAGTTCAATGGAACGTTTGTATCCGTTTTTCTTTTTAAAATCGGCATAGAGATATCGAATCTCATACTCCCGTTCCAGCATCTCACCAATTTCATTTAGCCATTTTGCGTTTTTATACGGACTGATGGATAACGTTGTCGTAAAAAAATCAAAACCATTTTCTTTTGCCGTCTTTGCCGCTTCCTCTAAACGCAATTTATAACATTCATAGCACCGCTTACTGCGTTCTCCTAACTGCTCCAATCCGGCAACTGCCCGGTCATATTCCCCCGGATCATAATTTCCCTCTAAAAAAGATACCGGATATCCGGTTGGCAATTCCTTTATCAATCGTTTTTGCTCTAAAACACGTTTTTCATACTCCTGTTTTTCGGAAATATTCGGATTGTAATAAAAAATTGTTATTTTGAAATACTGTGACAGACACTCTAAGACATAACTGGAACAGGGAGCACAACAGCTGTGCAGTAAAAGTGTTGGTACACTTTCCCCCTGTTTTGTTGCCAATTCCGTTTCCTTTATCATCTGCTCCATTTGGGTCTGAAAATTTATATTTTTTTCCATTTTATATCCCAATCCCTTCTCTTTTTATAAAAATTTACCAATTCAATTTTATTGTTTTTTTCAATATTTTTTTGATATTTGTGCAACATTGCTAATTGACTTTGTGTACTATAAACAATATACTATTACTTAGATAACATATATAATTATGGATAGGTTATGACAATTTGTCAATTCCAAATAATAGGAGGTGTCTCATATGACAGTCGAGCAGGCAGTAAAGAAATTCAAACTCGAACCACTTAATGTATATACAGCCAAGGCAAAGGCAAAAGAGCTTAACGTTGACGAAGTATTATACATGAATGTTTCAAAAAACAAATATGCATATATTGTTAAAGATGGTTCACGTGGATATGTATTATATCAGGATGAGATTAGTTTCTATACCAAAATGTATAAGGGACTTAAAATGACTCCGTTAGAGCCATAATATTACATAACTTTACGAAAATAAGATTGGATTACAAAAGCCTCATCCGGCACATTCTGTAATCCAATCTTTTTTATTTTGCCTACATTATCTTCCAGTATATTATTCTTATAATTCGTCATACTATATTTCATCTACTATATTCAGGCAAAGGAAATATCGTATGCAAATCACAAGCACAATACAAAACAATTTTATAAAGTACCTGTTTCTCTTTATTTTGGGTGGCTTTACGTATTTTTATATGGAAATTGCTTTTCGGGGTTACTCCCACTATTCAATGATTTTATGTGCGGGGCTCGCATTTATCTTGTGCGGAAGTTTAAGAAAACTGTTCAAAAACAAAATTTCCTTTGTCAGCCAGATGATCTTAAGCTGTTTGATTATAACCATGTTGGAATTTATTACCGGATATATTGTAAATATCCGTTTTCAGATGAATGTATGGGATTATTCGAATCTGCCATATAATTTTATGGGACAGATATGTGTGTTCTATTCCCTGTTATGGTTATGCCTTTCCATCCTTTGCATTCTCATTTACGATATCACCTGCCATTTTATATTTGATGAAGCAATGCCCCATTATCACATCCTGTAAACCGTTTTACAGATCAATTTCCACAATAAATTCATTCTCCCGTATATTGATATGCATTTTATATTTTAACAACCTTATAATATGCGCAACGATTGTAAGCCCCAATCCGGAACCGGTCGTTCCGCTTCTGCTGTCATCCCCTTTTACAAACGGTTCTGTCAGTTGATTTGCAGACAGATGTAAATCCTGTTCCATCTGATTTGTTATAATCAGCTTATCTGCCTCTAACGTAACTTCAATCACCGTACCCGGTAAAGAATATTTTACTGCATTTCCAATCAGATTATCCAAAATCTGCGTAAATAACATTTTATCCGTTACAAGCTGTTTTTCTCCGTTTATCTCTATCTGTAAATCCTTTTCACCTAACCGGCTTTCATATTTTTCTTCCACCTTCCGGATTAGAGCGGACACCGAAAATTCTTCCTTATGAATCGGACATCCTTCCTCTACCTTTTCAAGTTCCAACACCTTCTCTATCAGTCCGTTCATATACTCAACATTCTTCCCGATTGCCTGCAGGTAATACTCTGCTTTTTCCGGATGTGTATGATTTTCTAAGTTTTCCTTATATCCGGATATTGCCATCAAAGGTGTTTTTAAATCATGTGCCAACGTATCGGTTGTCCGTCTCCGGTATGCATCCAATTCATAATATCCCTTCTTCATCCGATAGGAATAAACGGTCCAGATAAACGTTATCAAAATTGCAAACAAAGCTGCTATTTCGTATATTTTTATCAATTCACTCCGTTGTTCGGCAAAGAAATCATGTGTGCAGAAGGAAATCATTTTCCATGTTTTATCTCCTATCGATACCCGTGAAATCAGTGCCTGCGTTGTCAGTGTTCCATCATGGTCATTCCAAAGGATATCTTCACTCTCATCTGCCAATACCGAATCAAGACTTTCACCGTAATTCAAGCTTCCATCGATAAACTGACCAAGTTTTGTCCTCGCCTCATTCTTTCCAAAGCCAAATAAAACAACACTCATCTTATCATTTTTATTTTTGTCCGAATCAAGTGAAACATAAGTATAATCAGAGGGATTTTCCGGTTCCATACGATATTCTAAAATGGTTTCTTTTTCTTCCTTCGTATAGGAATCATATTTTACAAGCCGGACATTTTGAGGAACAAAGGTATTATGATCCGTTACATACACTCCATCCGTTGTAATATTGTAATATGCATCCGCATATGGAAAATCTTTCCCAAATTCCTCTTTGTCGATTTCATCCATCTTTTTGCTTATCTTTTCAAAACCATCCATATCCGTTCCGTCGTATCGGAATAAACCTTCCAATCCATTGATGCCATGGCAGCTTAAATAAACATGTTTGCCCGATATTGCATATAATTCTCCGGTATCCGAATCACAGACGGCAATCGCTGATGATTCTCCTCCATCCATATAGTCCGGCAGGGTCAAAGAAGATGCATCTATATGCCATTGCAGATAATTATTAAAGGAATCCGTTGTTTCCGGATTCTTTTCTCCTTCTGCCCGCAACTCAATATATTTGTCTTCTAAATCTTTAACAAATGCTTGTCCTTCATTTTGAATATTCCATTCCTTTTCGTTGTCATATATGTATTTGCTAACACCCGTAATCCCCAAACAGCATACCACCGTTACAAGGACCACAACCAGAAAACGAACCAGAAACAATTTCATAAAATTTGCTTTTTTCATCCGTTTCATATAATCTTTCTCCTATTCTTCTACAATTTTGTATCCCTTCGTTATGACCGTTTTAATCTGCTTTCCTGCTGATTTTAATGCCTTCCGAAGCTTCTTTACATGATTGTCGACAACTCTTTCATTTCCCTCATAATCATATCCCCAGATTCGCACCAACAGTTGTTCTCTGTCAACCACCTGATTTTTATGTTCGAGCAGATATTTTAACAGAGTGTATTCCTTTGGTGGAAGTTTAATGTCCCATTCTTTTTCCTCTTCAAGAACCGTTACAACAAAGGTAGCGGGATTTAACCGGATGTTTCCACACAAGAACTCATCCATTCCCACAAGCCCCTTGGAACGTTTTAAAAGAGCATTTACCTTTGCATATAACTCATTTAAGGAAAACGGTTTGACCACATAATCATCACAGCCAAGCGAATAACCATATAAGATGTCTGTCTCCTGTCCCTTTGCCGTTAAAAATATAATGGGACAATTACTGATTTCCCGAAGTCTCCTGCATAGTGTAAATCCATCCATTCCCGGAAGCATGATATCCAAAAGAACCAGATCATATTCCTTTTCATAAACAGCATCCAATCCTTCAAATCCATCACTTGCCGATATAATTTGTATTTTCCCATCTTCTCTCGCAGCAAAGAAATCTTCAATCACTTCCCTTATCTGTGAATCATCCTCCACCAGCAAAACCTGATAAGACATCCTTTCCCTCCTTATCCTCATTTATTATAGAATTCTATGTTCCAATCGTAACACAATCATATATCGTTTGTGTATCCATATACAAAAAGACCGTCTACATCTTCAGCAGACGGTCCAATATTATAAATTTTCTTATTCCCGTTCATAAATTAATAACAGTTCGCCTTCTTCTACCTGAATCAGTCCTTCTTTCCCAATAAACGAATTGCTTACCCCCAATGCAAACTGATTACTCAAATCTCCCTCGTATTCATACTTCAATCCCTTTATCACAACATGTTTCGCAACATCACTTAAGCAGATGACTGATACACTTCCTCTTAATGCTTTCGCATATTCCGTTTTTCCGTTTCTTAAAATCTCTGCCTGAAATGTTTCCCCCATCATTTTAATGTGACACCCCATTTTTTCATACCGGCACATGAGCTGAACGTTTGCAAAAGTATGTGAAATCCGGCTACCGCCACTGCAGCCGAAAAGAAGCATTTCCCGATATCCTTCTTCATATGCCTTTTTTACCGCCAATGCGGTATCCGTATCATCCTTTTCCACCGGAACCTTTTCATGTGGAATCCCATGAATCGCATTGGTATATGCCTGTAAATCATCCCCTTTAGCAGGGCAGAAAGAATCCATATCTCCAACCCAGTAATCCGGTGTAATCCGATGTTCCTGTAGAAACTGCAAACCTCCATCTGCCGCTACGATATAAATATCTTTTATCATTTCTTTCTGGTCACACGCACTCTGACAGGTTTTACAACTGCCGGTACAATCTAACGCATCTGCTTTTTTTCTCCCCTCTTCTGTCAGAGGCAGCAAACCTGCCCATTTCAAAAGTCCTAATAAGCGGATTTTCTCTTTTCCCATAGGAGCCGCCCCAATAATAACTGCCTGTTTGTATTCTTTCATGGTTCTTTCTCCTTGTATGTTTTTCGGTCTTATCGATCATTGCGAAACACTAGTTTCTTTCAAATTTGTGCAGCTTTAATTTATATACCGCAGGCGCGCTTGCGTTTCATCCGCACACAGCGGTACTAAACTTGGGATGCACTGACGCTTTCCCTCGTTAAGTACCGGTGTGCTACAAGAGCCTGCTTCTATATAATATTAAATACTGCACAAATTAATATAGGTTATTAAGTGTTTTGCAATTACCTATTTTCAATCTATAAGAAAAAACTTTATTGTATTATATATCTTTAGACAAAGTAAGTTAAACTATTCACACTATCCATTTTATCTTTCAATCTTTATAAGCTATCTTCCTATCATATCAAAAAACAAGATATTCATAAACTTATTATATATGGTTGTGGTCAAAATTCAATCCAACATTCCATGCCTGTCAAATCACCACTCCGTTACAATGATCCATTTCATGTAAAATAATCTGTGCAACCAGACCATGGAATTGCATTTTCTTCTTTTTAAATTGTAAGTCCTGAAATTCAACTTCTATGTTTTTGTATCTGGTGGTTTTTCTCTTTCCTTCAAGAGACAAACAGCCTTCTTCCACCTCATACGGCTCACTTTTTGAAAGCAGAACCGGATTTATCATTACCACGTCCAAAAAGCCGGTACTTACAATAATCATATTTTTATTATATCCAATCATATTGGCCGCCATTCCAATACAACGGTTCCGGTTAGCAGCTAACGTATCCTGCAAATCCTTGGCAATTCCCACATCCATGGGTGTAGCCGGTTCCGATTTTTGTCCGAGAAAAAATATATCTTTAACAATCGGTTTTATCATATTCAAAACTTCCTTTCCAAATGTGTCAGATAACTTACAGGCAAATCCTAGTATTCCTTGGTTATTTCTTCCTCTATTCCATACATCCTCTTAAAATGTTCCATATCGGTATGATTTTTAATCAACATAATCTCTTCAATCTTTCCGGTATGGATATCTTTAAATCCCGCAACCTGTTCTCCTGTACAAATACTTGCTTTGATTATTGGTTTCTTATTTTCCTTATCGTAGGTTTTCTGTATTGTTTTCTTTCTAAATAACCCCATTATAATTTCCTTCTTTCAATCCGAAACAAATATTTGTTTTATTTTAACATGAAACAAAACTTTGTAAAACTTTATATTCTTTTTATTTGCCACCTGTAAATAAAAAAGGAAGAGTCCTTTTTCGCATATAAGTATGCGTATAAGACTCTTCCTTTTTTGTATGCATGCTTGGTTATAATTACATCATTCCGCCCATGCCACCCTGCATAGCAGCGGCTGCTGCTGCAGCGTTTTCATCCTTGATATCAGCTACAACGGATTCTGTTGTAAGCAATGTAGAAGCAACGGATGTTGCATTCTGTAATGCAGAACGTGTAACCTTAACCGGATCAATAATTCCTGCATCAATCATATCAACATATTTTTCATTTAATGCATCAAATCCAACACCAGGATTTGCTTCTCTTACATTATTAATAATAACTGCACCCTCTAATCCTGCATTTCCTGCAATATGGAATAACGGAGCCTCTAATGCCTTTAAGATAATCTCAGCGCCTGTCTTCTCATCACCTGAAAGTGTTTCTGTAAGTTTTGCAACTTCCTTGCTTGCATGAATGTAAGCAGAACCACCACCTGCAATGATTCCTTCTTCAACAGCAGCTCTTGTAGCAGCCAATGCATCTTCCATACGAAGCTTTGCTTCCTTCATCTCTGTCTCTGTTGCAGCACCTACACGAACAACAGCCACACCGCCTGCAAGCTTAGCAAGACGCTCCTGTAATTTTTCTTTATCAAACTCTGATGTTGTCTCTTCAATCTGCATCTTAATCTGATTTACACGACCTTCAATTGCATCTGCTGCACCGGCACCGTCAACAATGATGGTATTCTCTTTCTCTACACGTACACTCTTTGCACGTCCAAGATCCTGCATTGTTGTTTCTTTCAAATCAAGACCTAACTCATCAGAAATTACGGTACCACCTGTAAGGATTGCAATATCTTCAAGCATTGCTTTTCTTCTGTCACCATAGCCAGGAGCCTTTACACCGACAACCTGGAATGTTCCACGAAGTTTGTTCAAGATCAATGTTGTAAGTGCTTCACCTTCGATATCCTCAGCAATAATCAAAAGCTTTGAACCACTTTGTACAATCTGCTCCAAGATTGGAAGAATATCCTGAATATTGGAAATCTTCTTATCTGTAATCAAAATGTATGGATTATCAAGTTCTGCGACCATCTTCTCCATATCGGTTGACATATAAGCTGAAATATAACCACGGTCAAATTGCATACCTTCAACCAGATCAAGCTCTGTCTTCATTGTCTTAGATTCTTCAATCGTAATAACACCATTGTTAGAAACCTTTTCCATAGCATCTGCTACCATAGTTCCAACTGTTTCATCACCGGCAGAGATAGAAGCAACTCTTGCAATCTGCTCCTTACCGTTGATTGTCTGGCTCATGTTGGAAATTGCCTCGACAGCTGTATCACATGCCTTTTTCATACCCTTTCTTAAGATGATTGGGTTTGCACCTGCAGCTAAGTTTTTCATACCTGCATTAATCATTGCCTGAGCTAAAACAGTAGCTGTTGTTGTACCGTCACCTGCTACATCATTTGTCTTTGTAGCAACTTCTTTTACAATCTGAGCACCCATGTTTTCAAATGCATCCTCTAATTCAATATCTTTTGCAATTGTAACACCATCATTTGTAATAAGTGGTGCACCGTAAGACTTTGCTAAAACAACGTTACGTCCTTTTGGTCCAAGTGTTACTCTTACTGTATCTGCTAATTGATTTACTCCGGCTTCCAATGCCTTTCTAGCCTCTACTCCATACTTAATTTCTTTTGCCATTTTTCATTCCTCCATTTTTTTATTATCAGAATCTTAAATTATTCTACCACTGCATGAATATCACTTTGTTTTACAATAATAAATTTTTCTCCATCCAATTCAACATCATTGCCGGCATAACGAGAATAAATTACTTTATCTCCTACCTTAACCTGCATCTCAATCTTTTCACCATCAACCACTGCACCGGGACCTACTGCTACAACCTCTGCATACTGCGGTTTTTCCTGAGAAGAAGTTGGTAATACAATACCTGACTTTGTGGTCTCCTCTGCAACACATTCTTTTAATACTACTCTTTCACCTAATGGCTTTAACATCATAATCAATTCCTCCTTTTTGCTATTCCGAATAGCTCAATCCTTTCACTCTTTGTGTTAGCACTCATTCCATCAGAGTGCTAACATATTTTCTATTTTAACTGTTTTTTTCAAAAAATCAACCCTTTTTGTAAAAAATTTTCCTGCACACTCTACCATTCTATGTAAATTAATTTTATTTTAGGACATTTCAATCTATTCTTTTCTTTAAAATACTGTATAATACCCTTATAGTTTAAGAAAAATCAATAAATTTTTCATATCAAAAAAAGATAAAGGAGATACCAATGAAAGAACAGTTATATACAATTCCGGTTAACGATGCCTTTGAAAGCGACTGCGAATGTCCACTTTGTAAAATGAAAAAAGACCTGGAACGAAATGCAATTGAATATACATTAGGTCCAAGTTATATGGAAGACGACAACCGTGCCATGACAGACGAAACCGGTTTTTGTGAAAAACACATTCAGGATTTATATTTAGAAAAGAACCGTTTAGGACTTGCACTGATTTTAAGTACACATATGCAAAAAACCACCAGAGATTTGGAAAACCTGTCCAAAGAAACCGTAGCCGGAAAATCACTTTTTAAAAAATCCAAGGATTCAACCGGTATCGGTGCCTATGTCAGCAAATTGCAACATTCCTGTTTTATCTGTAATCGGATGGAACAGACATTTAACCGCTATATCGATACAATTTTTCATCTTTACAAAAAAGACCCCTCTCTATCTGATAAGATCAGAAATTCCAAGGGATTTTGTACCTATCACTATGGATTATTGTATGACAGAGCAAACGAATTTCTTTCAAAAGAGCAATTACAACAATTCTTAAATGACATAAATCAGGTTTATTTTGAAAATATGAAACGGATGCAGGAAGATATTGAATGGTTCATTAACAAATTTGATTACCGCTATCAGAATGAACCATGGAAAAATGCAAAAGATGCATTACCGCGTGCCATTCAAAAAACACACCAGACATTTACACCGGATGCGAAAACCGATGTCTGACATAAAAAGGGAATCATGATTAATTTACACATCATGATTCCCTTTTTATTAATTGGATTTGTCTATTAATTTGTTTCCCAAAGTTGGATATATCTGATAATCATCACCGGTTCCACCATAGTAAACCATAACCTTATTCTTCTCCGGATCAACCGTATAATAAAATTCCATATCCAAAGGATCTCCGTTTACGTCTTTTTTGGATTTTCCTTTTATTGTTCCGGAAACTCCCAACACCTTAAACACCTCATTCTTAAAGGCATCCTTATCCATGGAATTAACCGGATATGGTGTATTATGACTGACTACCGCATCCTGAAAATCTCCATCATCTGCTATCACAGAAGAAATTGCCGTCACAATAGCTTTTCCGGTATCAATATCATCCGACAATCTCGCCTTGTTAATATACCGAATCAGCATCGGTGCCATTGCCGTTGTTATAATTGCCATAATTGCAATCACAACAATCAATTCAATCAGTGAAAATCCATGATTATTTTTTAACTTATTCATTCCCACAAACCTCTCTGTAAATCCTATAATATCTTATTGTAATAAAAGAAGGGAGACTTAGCAAGCCTCCCCTTTCATATTTTGTGTATTTTTATAAATTCAAATCCATCGATAACTTCTTGATTATCTGCAAAGTCTTTGAACGGATATCATCTGCATCAAAAACAGAAAGTAAAGAATCCCGGTCAAATTTGTTCTGCATCAATAAGTTTACCCAATCCTCGATGTAAGTCTTAACATAGGTTACATTTTCCGGATCCTGATTCTTTAGGATATTCTGGATATTACGAATATGTTCAATTACTGTCGGCTCATTGTTTTTGCTTGTTACAGACTTATCATCCGACTCATCCGATAATTCAATAACCTTACCTGTTTTTGTAATAATAACCTTTTTGTTTGGTGTAGAAGCCGGTGCAGCCTGTGCTACATCTTTCCGAACAATTAACAGTTCCACTACCTTAATCAGACATGCAACACTGTATGTAACTTCTTCTTCCGTCTGCTTGTCTTTTCCTTTTTCGATATACTGATTCCATAACCACTCTGACTTACATACCATATCTTTAATCTGAGAATTTTCCAGCATCTTATTCAATTCATGATTGGTAGCCGTATTTGAATTCTTACCAAATCCAAACATTCCGCCTCCGCTGCTTTCCTGCTTTACCTCATATTTTGAAGGAAGATTGATTTTTGAATATGTTTCATGGAACATCTTCTTTGCCCGCTCTGCATTATAAGTATTGCTGATTACACGGACATCCTGATTATTCAAGCCGTTACGAATCAAATCATCTGCTGCTAAGAATACCAGATGTTTCTGACGATCCTCTAACAACTCTTTAATCTCGATGTTTGTCTTACTCTTCTCAATAATAGTATCCTTACGAATCTTAAATGCCTTAATCTTTTCTTTGATACTGAAGAAGAGTTTTAACATAGATGGATTTGCATTCACATAATTACCAATCCATGTCAATTCCACATACTGATGCTCAATCTTGTTAGAAATCTCATATACATTATAACCATCAAAAATAACATTCAATGTTGTGTATAACAAATCCAGAATTTCATATTTTTCATCCCATGAGCGGGTTGATAAATCCTGATTAATCATCTGTTTGATTCCACATTCATGGAACACCAGATTATATTCATATAGACCTTCAAAAATATTCGTCTTATCGCTCAAAGAAGAGCCAGTACCGAGAATCTGCATATTCCGCTTCATTGTCGGCTCATCCTCGATATATCTGCATACTTTCTTTACAAAAGCAGAAACCTCAACCAACAGACTGTCAATTCTCTTATTATAGATGTCCTGTTTTGAGATTGCAGAAATAATAGAACGACTCAATACATTCGTGTACTGTGTACTGTTACAATTGCGAATCAATTCCTTGAAGTTTTCATATACCAGCATATTATCTACCGGTACATATTCTGCATTCAGACCGTAAAACTCAAACGCCTTATTGTAATCCTGTTTGCGGATATAAGAATTGAACATTCCCATACTGAACTGAATCTTGTAATCATTACCAACATGTGTATCTTCTATAAAATAATCATATAATACTTCCAGATTATTCAGATAAGATTCTGAATTTGCGGCAGAAGGAGGTAAATCCATCTCCATAACCACATTAATCAAATCCATGTAACCCATAACAGCTTTATCATATGTAGCTGGACGATCATCTGCATCCACAATCTGATAACATGTGTTAATCAAAAGAGGCGCAACTCTCTCTCCTATCAGACGCATTGCCTCCGGGAAGTGATCTAACTGATATAAGTAAAGCAACCAGATACTGTATCGATAAATACCGGTTGTATTAATAATCGCATCGGTATCGGTCGGATCGATATCTCCATATACAAACTTGAACAATGGCTCAATCCATTCCTCAATTTCATATTTTCCTGTACTCTTAATATTCTCATCTACAAATTCACTTAATTCATATAACTTGGTACATTGTGCCTTTACGTCATCATCTACTAGCATCGTATTCAAGTCAAAATTACGGTCTTTTAAGTAATCAATTACCATTGCGTAAAAGCCTTCTTCAACCTGTTCGTTCAAAAAACGAATCAACATACCTTTATTAGAAGAAGCAGCAATTGAAATAATATTTGTGTCGTTACTGTGTGTAACATTTGCCGGTAAGTTTTGCATCATCATACCTCCTAAAGTAAATTTTGTATGGAATTCATAAATTCTACACAATCTATTGATATATTATCACAAATCAACTTTGTTTACAACCGGATTTTATTTCACTTTCGTTAGATTTACAGATAAAAATTGTATAAATTGAACAAAAAATAATTGCTTTTTTACAGTTTTCGTTTTAAAATAATAACCATGGAAGGTAAATTTTTGTATATATATACTACCTTCAAATAAAATAAAAAAGGAGATTATTATGGGAAAGAATAAATTTGGAAAATTTATTGCATTTACGACCGCTGTTGCTGCTATCGGAGGAACCTGTTATATCTTCCGTGATAAAATTAAAAACAGTGAAATTTACAATAAGATATGCGATGCCTTGACGGACCGCCTTGGTGGCGACACAGACTTTGATGAGTTTGAAGATGATGATTTTGATGATACAGAGCTTTTTTCCGAGGAAGCAAAACGCAATCGAGAATATACTTCCATTAATATTACAGGAAGCAGTGAAAGCAAATCCGATGTTTCAGAAAATGATTCCGAAAACAAACCGGAAGAAGAAACTCCTGCTACGGAAGAAAATACCGAAATCAAGCAGGACGAAGAAACTCCTGTCTTGGATGATAACAGTGAAAGCGAACAAGAGGAAGCTTCTGTTCCAACAGAGAATACCGAAAGCGACACAACGGATACACCGGTAAGTGAAAAAGATGACATTGTGGTAAATCCTTCTCTTACACCATCTGCATTTGAGTATGAAGGTCTGTCAGATGTTTCGGAAGATCCGGATTCATTAGAAGAACAGGACAAGTTAGATTTCTAATAGGAAACACAGGAAGGCAATCCTTTGGGTTGCCTTTTCTTTTTGGGAGAATATAGTTATGTCAAACGTTTATCAAAAATTTGCTTCTGTTTATGACCGGTTTATGGACAATATTCCATATCAGGAATGGAGCAATTATTTATATCAGTTATTTTGTCAGTATCAGATATCGACCGGTAATCTTGTAGAACTGGGATGCGGAACAGGAACATTATGTCAACTTATGAGTCAGCATAATTTTCATATAACCGGAATTGATCTATCAAAAGATATGATTAAACAGGCAAAGAAGAAAAAAGCAGACCGTATAACCTATATGACCGGTAATATGTGTGAACTGCAATTGGATGATACCAAAACCTATGATGGTTTTTATTCCCTGTGTGACAGTATGAACTACCTGCTCTACGACGAGGAAGTTATTTCTACCTTAAAAGGGGTAAACTATTATCTGAAACCAAACGGTATATTTATCTTTGATTTAAAAACAGAATATTTCTATCAAAACCGTTTAGGGAATCAAATCTTTTTGGATCAGCAAAAAGATTGCAGCTACATTTGGGAAAACCAGTATTTTAAAGAAGACCTTGTCAATCAATATGATTTAACCCTCTTTGTGAAATCCGGATTTTTACCGTTCTATCGCCGCTACACGGAAACACACCATCAAAAAGCATATCCATTACCGAAAATGATTGACTTTATCAGACAGGCAGGGTTAGAATATGTCACAGCGTATGACGCTTTTACAACCAATATTCCGACACCGGAAAGTGAACGGATCTATATTATTACAAGAAATGGAGAACAAAAATGAACGATATAATTTTACGCGGTACCGCCGCAAACAGCCAGGTACGTTTTTTTTGTGCCTATACAAAAGAAGTTGTAGAACAGGCAAGACAGATTCATAATACAAGTCCGGTTGTAACGGCTGCACTCGGCAGACTTTTAACCGCCGGCGCCATCATGGGAAGCATGTGCAAAAACGACAGCGATGTTTTAACCTTACAGATTCAATGTTCCGGACCAATCGGTGGATTGACGGTCACCTCAAATGCCAAAGCTGAGGTAAAGGGCTATGCAAACGAACCACAGGTTATTCTTCCGCCAAGCGACAAAGGAAAGTTAGACGTTGGGAAAGCGGTGGATTTAGGGGTTCTCAGCGTAATAAAGGATATCGGATTGAAAGAACCGTATGTCGGACAAACCAATCTTGTCAGCGGGGAAATCGCCGAAGATTTAACTTATTATTTTGCAACCAGTGAGCAGATTCCAACCTCGGTTGCTTTAGGTGTTCTTATGAACAAAGAAAATACAGTTCGTCATGCAGGCGGCTTCATCATCCAGCTTATGCCTTTTGCAGATGAACAGTTAATTACAGATTTGGAAAATCGTCTTCAGGATTTCTCTTCCATCACCTCCTTGATGGATCAGGGCATGACACCAAAGGACATGATGGAAAAATTATTCGAAGGCTATGATTTACAGATTAATGATACCATTCTTCCAACTTATCATTGTAACTGTTCCAAAGACAGAGTATACAAAGCAATTGTCTCCCTCGGAGAAAAAGAAATTACAGAAATGATAGAAGAAAACAAACCAATTGAAGTCGGATGTCATTTCTGCAACAAAAAATATTCTTTCTCCGTTGATGAATTAAAGGAAATCATTTCGCAATAATTTCATCATTCCGATTCCAAACAGCATCACACCGAATAAGGATATCATTATTCCTGCCTTCTTCATTGGGTAATTCAGTGTGATGACTGTTTTTCCTTTGTTAACAGTCAACAGATTGTTGACATCTTCTATCTCCTGCTGTGACTCAAATATATCCTGATATGCAATCGTTGTATTCACATTATCCTTTGGTGAATCAATTGTAATCGTATTATGCTCTATTTTAATCTGTATCGGAACATACTCCCGGTCAGGCAGTTGTCTGTCCGATACCTGCAAGACATCATTTAACAATGAAATAACCGTTTTATCGTTGGTTTCCTGCGCATAATACAAAAGATTCAAGCCAAGAAAATATACATTCGGTAAATCTTCATTATATCCAAGGAAAATCAACTCCTTATCTCCCATTTGGAAGGTACCTTCCACACAGTCCACAAACGAAAGATATCCGGTATTAAATTCTTCATCCTCAGCAGTAAACGCATCGGTCTCAATCCTTTTTCCGTTCCATTCCAATTCCGGATAACGGTTTGTGAAATGTATCGGCTGGTTACTTACTCCCAAAAAGGTCTGTTGTTTTGTTTTTTCATCCGATGGCATATGCGTAGAGTCAATCACGATACGCACACCCCTTTGGCTTAACCGTGTAATCAAATCCTGTGCATAATCCTTATCCTCGTAGGTAAAACCTGTCAGAAATAACACCTGGTAACCGGATAAATCCTCTACTTTATAATCATCCAGTTTTTCGGAAAATCCAACTTCAAAGCATGGATATAGGGTTGTCATTGCATTTGCATATTTCCCAATCACACAACCCTGATAATCACTTACAATTCCAAACTGTTTCGGCGTTTCCTTTTTAAACAGATACGCACCTTCCGTTTCTTCCTCTAACTGATATCCCACCTCTAATGCCGCACTTTTCATTTCTTCTTCACTGCCACCGTTCTTTCCAACGTAGGTCTTACGAATCAAAACAGTATCATTTCCAAGCTCCAGACAACGGTCAAACAAATACAGATAGTTTTCCTTTTCCAGTGCCTCATTTAACAACACAATATTATCCCCGGTATCCGCTCCCTGCCATGACCATCCATATGTGTAATTCACACCATCATCACCTGCACAGATACCGTAGGAAGGATAGGAACCGTATGAACTTATATCCATAACTGCCGTTCTCTGGCTTGTCATTGCCTGCAAAGTTTGTATATCTGCAATTGTATCTTCCGGGGTAATTACACCAAATTTCGTAATGGCAAAACTCGGAATCAAATCTAACACCAGAATAAAAACTGCCACCATACAGTATTTTTTCTTTAAGCGATTCCATTCCAACATGGAACAGAACAAAAATCCATATACCATCGGTGTAAATCGTGTCATCCAGAACAACTGGCTAAACGGCATTTTACTTAAAATCGGATAAATTTCGGGTGTGGTCAACGCCAGAATAATCAAAGCAAAGATAAAACCTGCCTTCTTATGTCCTCTTGCTAGTAAAATTCCCAATACAGACAAAAGCACAACACTGATACCAAAATAAAAATCATCCCGCGTTCCCAATATACGGTTCAGCGGATTTAGGGATATGGATAACGGATATATCAAGGTTGACATAACACTATCACCACTCTGCTCCGTTGTGACCATTCCGCCCTTTAACGATGGCAGCACCCATATTCCCGCCGATAAAATTCCCGTCACCATAATACACAATGCCACAAATTTTCTCTTGAAATCCTTATTGCGTATCTCATCAATTGCAAGATACAAAAATGCGGATATGCCCATGATTGCCGTTACCATCAAATGCGTCAAAGTCATGCAAAACATTCCGATATACAGACCGAACGCAGCCTTTTTTTCTTTCTTCCTTACAAACAGCCATAAAAAGAAAATCAGATAAGGTACCATTGTGGTGGTAATCATCTGTGGTAGATTTCCTGCGCAAAAATAAATTCTTACCGTTTCGGGCATAAAAAACCACAAAATTCCGAAAATTGTTCCGACACCCCTGCGGTTTAAATAATTTCCCCATAAAACCCATGGGATTCCTCCAAAAAAGAAAACAAATGCTGCCAGCAAATAATATGCATGTAACACATTTCCATTTGTCAGAAACAACAAACCGGACATAATATAATAAGAAAACGGTCCCCAATAACGGAATAACTGTATACCGTTATACCATTTCGGATCAAATAAAGGGTATAAATTTCCTTCTTTTATCTGCTCATAAAGCGTCTGTGATTTATAAAGATGTCCGTAAACATCTCCTCCGGATGGTTGAAACTGCATTGCATACAAAACGCCCGCAAGTATCATGGCACCAACCAGCAATACCAAAAATCCTATAAAGTTTTTCCAATTGCGAAAACCTCTTTTATCTGTCATCCTCTATTGCTCCTGCATTCCGAATATCATCTAAAATATAATCTGTCAAAGTATTTAATGCCTGATCTCTTCCCATTTCCTGCTCATCCACCATACTTATCACATAAGAACGGGATGGATTCTCACTCATTTCCATCATTAAGAAAATCCAGCCTTCCCGATTCAATATTTCAATCAGCCTGTCTTTAAAATAATGTGCACAGTTTTCCAAGGTCGGGTTAATCACATCAAACGGTGCTACCTCATTTAATACTTTTCCCTGATAAGGTTCCATAAATTCCTCTACCAGCCGTTCCAGGTCATTAAACTGCACAAATTTATCCTGTCCCCTTACTACATGTAATATCATTTCCCATGTATGCGGATGTGCCTGTCCCATAATACCGTTTTGATAAATTGCATGCCTGGCATTCAAATAAAACTTAAATTTATACTGCTGGTATCTCATCAATTTTTACTCTCCTCTTCAAATCTTACAATTGCACTTCTCTCATCTTCCGGCACATACCGATATTCAATCTCAATCCCTTTTTCTTTTTTCAGTTCTTCACACCATTTTTTCACACGCTCTTCCCGAAGCAACGCATGTTTTTCAGACATACGATACGAAAGAATTACAAAATATCCCTTGCGGACTTCTCCCATTACATCTGTCTTTGATAATTTGGTCTGTATCATCTGCATCAATTCAAACAATTCATGCTTGGTATAGTACCGATTTTCCATTACGACACGCAAAAAATACATCTGTAATGGTCTTAATGTGTCATCATCGGATTTACGCAACAGGGTATGAATGGTATAAATATTATAAAATTCCGTTCCATCTGCCTGACTGATTCCAATTTCTTCCTGATTTTGTATCAAATCTGTTTTGTCACCGGAAAGAATTCCGTTTTCCCTTGAAATTATTTCCATTTTCTCATTCCGGATATCGAGTTCCTTCTTGGTACCTTCCAGTTTTTTCTGTGTTTTGTTCCATGAACCGATCAATGTCAGTAATAATGCCACCAAAACAAAGCTGACCAAACATACCGCCAACAAAATATAATAACGATGTTTGATCACTCCCCCATCCACTAAAACAGAATAGGTATCGGAAATCAAATAAATCTCATAATGACTTCCGTCTATCTCAAAGGAAGCACTGTTTTTCATAATTTCATTCTGTTCAATATTTTTGAAAAACTTATCCGCATCCCGTAAAGAAGACAATCCATCCGTTGTAAGCTTATTCTTTGCAAATACAACCTTTTTATCTTTTATCAATACAAAAAAACGACTGCCAGACGCTTCCACCTGTGTATCCATATATGCAATTATTTCATCATCCGTCATTTTGTTCTGATATCGATATTGTAATTCCTTTGATAATTCCTTTATATAATATTCCTGCTGTGACTGATACATATGCAAAAAGTTATCATCATTTAAATGCAGTTCATACAAAATCGCTCCAATCACAACCAGAATAAATACAATCACACTGAAGCTGATGGAAAACATTCTGGATTTTAAAGATGTATACATATGTCTGATTTTATGCTTCTTCATTTTCATTTACCTCATTGCGCAATGTTTCCAAAATCTGATGAATACCAAAAAAATCTTTTTTAACAATCCGGTTGAAATCATCCCATTCCTCTTTTGCATTTCGTACTCTCCATGTCTGCCGTCCTCTTATGGAATTGATAATCCCCGCAAACCGGAACCAGAATACAACAAAATTAAATACCGGTAACAAAAAGATTAAATACCATTTTCTGCGATAATACCGCTTCAACTTTGGAAAGTCCTTTAAAAACATCAAAATACAGATATAAAGCAAAAAATTTGCAAAACTGTACATTACATACATAAACACAACCGACTGTATAATTAATTTCATCGGGTAATTAATAAATGCAAGGCAAATTAATGCAAAATACCATATCATTCTGGGAAATGCAAATGTATGGTCATACATCAGCACCCGGATTACAAAATCACTGAAAAATCCTCTTCCGGCATGCAGACGTTTTTTCATAAACATATGCAATACCTCAAGTTCTCCACTCTGCCATCTTTGTCTTTGCACATACAAACGGTTTACACTCTCAATCGGGTCTACCAAAAAAATGGCATTATGACACAAAGCAACCTTCTTTCCCATCGTATCCCTTATCTGGAAGGTAACATGTGTATCTTCACACACGGTATCGGTATTGTATAACTGGGATTTTAAAATTGCAGACTTGCGGAATGCCGAAAATGCACCGGATAATGTAAAGATACTGTTAAGCTCTGACTGAAAATTCCGCCCTGCCAAAAAGGCCTGACAATATTCCCCAAACTCCATTTTCTGAAACAACCGTAAAAATGGATTGGAAGTACGGTCAATCAATTCCGGATTGGTAAGAATTGTTCCGGTTATGCAATGAATATCATCCTCATTTTCAAACATGGTAATCAGATTGCGCAGTGCCATCGGTTCTAAGACCCCGTCACTGTCAATATGCACAATGTATTCCCCTGTACTGTTAAACAATGCCAGATTCAACGCCTTTGACTTTCCCTGCTTGGAATTCATCCAATGGATAATCAGTTCCGGAAAATCCTTCTGACACTGACAAAACACATCAAAGCTATGGTCTTTACTCATATTATTTACCAACATAATATGAATCCGGTTACTTGGATAATCGGACCGATATACGGATTCAATTGTCTGATATAACGTCTCCTCTGAATTATAAACCGGAATAATCAATGTAATTTCCGGTGGATTATCAAGCGGAACATATTTTTTGGAAAACCACCGCCGTTTTAAAAGGATAAAGAAATCCCCAATAGTAGGAATAACTTCCATAATAAGCGGAATAACAATCCATGCAATCCAAAACATCACAGAAGACAGAAAGAACTCTTTAATTGCGGTCATATTGGAACGCACCTACCTTTTGTCGAATAATCTGCGGTTTGGTAAATACATAAAAATACAAAAATACCGTACAACCATAGAAGAAAATCCTTCCAAACACAGTATGTGCAAGGAAATAAATATCATTACCAAACAAATGTATCAAAAAACAGATTAAAAAAATACGAAGAACATTGGATACAAAAATAGCCAATGCCCCGATAATACTTACAATTGCCCTCTCATAAACTTCATAGACAGGGAAAAACCAAAGTAAAGAAAGGAATGCCAATATCTCTATTACACCGGAACATTCAAAATCGATATAAAGAGAAAGGCTTTCCTTCCCACTTGCAATAAATAAAATCCCCTGTTGAAAATAGGATTTATAAACTCCTGTCACATCTCCCAACAGTCCCGCAACCGCACTGACCGCCTTCTGAAGCGGTGCTACCACATGCGGTTCAATCAGCACCATGGAAAAAATGAAAAAACCTACACTTCCACACAGATAATACCAGACTCCCATATCTGCCCGTTTCATTGTATATAGAATATAAATCCATGCAACAATACATATTATAATCAGCCAATTCATACAATTTCCTTTTTCTTTCTAAAATAGAACCCTGCAACAATCATTGCGGCAATCAAAACTCCGACAACCGGTCCGGTTGATGAACCGGCAATACTAACACCCTGTCCACCCAAATTTGGATTACTGATTGTTATTGTTCCCATTTGATCTTTTGCAATTCCTGTTATTCTTGAAATATCATCCAAAGAAATGGAAAATTCAATTTCATCTCCCGGTGTATCCGGTGCATGATTTGCATCATAAATCGTGTACACAATATTACTGTCACAGGCATTATCTGAACCATATCCCAAAAATGCTTTCAGATTCGTATGGGTACCCTGACTATTTGGAATATTGTAGTCATACTGGGACGGACGTATCTGTAACTGATAGGTTTGACCGTTAATTGTCAGATACCATAACTGAATCTGCATAGCAGAAGTATATAAGTCATTTGCCTTAAAATGTCCGTATAAATACACTCCATCTGTATATAACTGTCCAAAGTGATTGCACTGCTGGTTATTACTTGTATAGGTAATCTCAGTCTTTGGAAGGCTATCCCAGTCCTGATACATTCCATCAATGGCAATATTTCCATTTCCAATAATACCGCCCTGATTATTCTCTGTAGAATTATCACCTGAATCCTCTGTGGTCTCTTCCGTTGTAGCTTCCGTCATTTCTTCGGTTGTTGCCTCCGTCGTACTTTCTTCCGTTACTTCTTCGGTTGTTGCCTCTGTGGTCTCTTCTTTGGGTTCTTTTACCTTCATGGTCACAGATTGTCCTCCCCATGACAAAGTAAGATTGCTGAAATCATAATCTGCATAGGTGGATACCGGAACCTGCATATTCCACTTCATACTTCCATATCCATAATACTGCTGTTTGTCATAATTCGTAACGGTTGCACTTGCTCCGCTAATTGCACTGCCCCATGCATTACTGACGGTAAAAGAGCCTGTCTCTTCATTATTGCCGGCATTCAGTACCAGTTCACTGTATGCACCCAAATCCACGCCGGTATCTGTCTGTAAACGAATCCGTTCTCCAATATAATTACTCCATGCACCTTCATAACTGATATAAATATAACCTGCATCCGATGTAATCTGCATCGTTCCGCTGCCGTTTGAGATTGCCTGAGCATGAACATCTACCGCTGCTATCTGTAAACATAAACCTACAATACATATAAATGAAAGTATTTTTCTTATTGTTTCTGTCAAAATGCATGTTTTCTTTTGTAAATAAGTTTTCATACAATCATCCCTTTCCGTGTTTTTCTCTTAATTGTTCTTTCTGATGTAGGATTGCATCATAATTATTCTTACTGTTATCCATATTGAGTGTCGGCAATAAAATCCGGTCTGCAACCTGATATACCGACAACGGATTTTCCGCAATATCTAACTGATACAAGGATAACTTTGTTTTTCGAAACAATTCTTTTAATTTTTCATAGAACAGATTTCCAATATCTTCCAATGTTGCTTTCGTATTCTGAAATCCGTCTAACTCATTCAGATACCGGTTCTCATAGTTTTTCAAAAAATCCGTAACAATCGTATCGGCAACCGACATATTCGCACTTTGCTCTTCTTTGTTCCGAAATCCAAGATAAAGCAAAATCGTAAAGGTATGTGCATGTGCCTTTTCTTTCTTTCCGTCAAAACTATGTCTCGCATTAAAATAATACTGACACCTGTAATAACACCTCATAACAAAATCACTCTTTCTTTCACATTCTTATCTTATATATCGACAGAATAAATGAATTCTTCATACCTGTTATCATCAATTATAGAAATAATTACCAATTCTTTTTGTGTATATTGTACATGTTTCTTTGCCATCAATTTAACAAATTCTTCTTTTTATGTCAATAAAATTTTTAACCAAAGAAATTATCTTTTCTTTAGTATAATATTACAAAAAAAGAGGGCACCTTTTTTTACAAAAGAGCCCCCCTACACTTTTTCAATTTTCAGATAACGATTATTTATCTACAATAAATGTATTATAAATTGCCTTGATTGCTGTCTCAAAATCTTTGTTCTTAACACCGATAATAATATTTAACTCAGAAGAACCCTGATCAATCATTTTAATGTTAATTCCCTTTGCAGCCAAAGCGGTAAATAATTTGCCTGCTGTACCACTTGCTGATTTCATTCCGCGTCCAACAACTGCAATCAATGCAAGTCCGGATTCAATTTCTACGGAATCCGGTTCAACCAGACGGTGAATGGTTGAAACTACATTCTGTTCCTTATCCATAAACTCATCCGCATGTACAACAATCGTCATGGTATCAATACCCGACGGCATATGCTCAAATGAAATATTATTCTCTTCAAATGCCTGTAATACCTTACGTCCAAATCCGATTTCTGAATTCATCATTGCTTTGGTAATAGAGATTGTACAGAAATCTTTCTTTCCGGCAATACCGGTAACTACATAATCCTGCTTCTGACAGGTACTTTCCACAATCCATGTTCCTGCATCTTCTGGTGCATTCGTATTACGGATATTAATCGGAATACCACAGTGGCGAACCGGGAAAATAGCATCTTCATGCAATACCGATGCTCCCATGTAAGACAACTCACGTAATTCACGATATGTAATATATTTGATTGGTTTCGGATTGGATACAATTCTTGGATCCGCTACCAAAAATCCGGATACATCCGTCCAGTTTTCATATACATCCGCTCTGCTGACCTTTGCAACAATTGAACCGGTTACATCGGAACCACCTCTTGAGAAAGTCTTTACATTACCATCTTTTCCCATTCCGTAAAATCCCGGAATAACTGCTCTTTCACATTCGGCCAATCGTGCAGAAAGCTTCTTGTCCGTTTTGTAATCGTTTAAATTACCTTCTTCATTAAAGAAGATAACCTCCGCAGAATCAATAAATTCAATACCAAGATAAGCTGCCATAATCTTACCGTTTAAGTATTCTCCCCGCGATGCAGCGAAATCACTCTGCGGATTTTCTTTTAACATGGCTGTAATCTCTTTGAAATCTTCATCTAAACTAAAATCTTTTAATTCAAGACCGGTTATAATTTCATCATATCTGGCTTTGATTGCTTCCATTTCTTTTGTAATATCCTTACCCTCGCTTGCGCTTTCGTATGTATGCAATAACATATCGGTAACCTTTGTATCCTCATCATATCGCTTACCCGGTGCAGAAGGTACAACATATACCCGATCCGGATCAGCTTTGATAATTGCGCCTACCTTCTTAAACTGCTCTGCGCTTGCTAATGAACTACCACCAAATTTAACTACTTTTTTCATATCCTGTCTTCCTCACACATCATCATTTATTTTGCAACAATCTTTATTCTAATATTAATATGAAAATTTCACAAGTAAAAAAATTCCCATTTTTACGGATTCTTTTGGTTGTTTTTACCGAAATAAATTCGTAGAAAGATATCTTTCTCCCGTATCCGGTAATAATACCACGATATTCTTATCCTTATTTTCCTCTTTCGAAGCAAGCAAAACGGCAATAGCCAAAGCCGCACCGGAAGAAATTCCCACTAAAATTCCTTCATCAACCGCAAGCTGTCTGGCATATTGCATTGCATCCTCATTGCCGACCGTCATTACCGTATCGTAAACATCCTGATTTAAGGTTTTCGGTATAAATCCCGCTCCAATTCCCTGAATCATATGAGGACCTGACTTTCCCTGCGATAACATAGGAGAACCTTCCGGTTCAACCGCAATAATCTTTACATCCGGATTGACCGATTTTAAATAACTTCCGACTCCGGATAAGGTTCCACCGGTTCCGACTCCGGCAATGAACATGTCAACTTTCCCGTCTGCCTGTTCATAGATTTCCGGTCCCGTTGTCCGCATATGCATCTTCGGATTAGCAGGATTACTGAACTGACCGAGAATAATCGAATTATCAATCGTTTGATTTAATTCCTGTGCCTTGCTGATTGCACCCTTCATTCCCTGATATCCCGGTGTCAAAACAACTTCCGCACCGTATGCAGTCAATAACTTTCTTCTTTCCTTACTCATTGTCTCCGGCATAGTCATAATTGCATGATAACCCTTTGCAGCACAGATTGCGGCAATTCCGATTCCGGTATTTCCTGAAGTCGGTTCAATGATTGTTGCACCCTCTTTTAACTTTCCTTTTTCTTCAGCATCTTCTATCATTGCCAATGCAATTCTGTCCTTTACACTTCCTCCGGGATTAAACATCTCAAGCTTTGCTAAGATATTTCCGTGCAATCCATATTTTTCTTTTGTATTTACCAGTTCCACCAATGGTGTGTTTCCAACCAAGCCTATGATTCCTTTATACAATTTCTTCATCTCCATTCGTTATTTTTATATTTTATCCATTGTCTTTGAGCATATCCTGTTCCAATGTGGAAATGGCAACGGCTCCATCTGAAACCGCTGTTACCACCTGCCGTAACTGCTTTGTTCTTACATCACCAACCGCATAGATTCCGTCTACACTTGTTTTGCAGGACTCATCCGCAATGATATATCCGTTGTCATCCGTTTTTACAATATCGGAAACCATCTGACTGTTTGGCTGCATACCGACTGCAACAAATATACCATCCACATTCTTTTCTTCTGTCTGCGTTGTTCCCACATCCTGTAAAATAATCTTTTCCACCGATTCCTTACCGATAATCTCCTTAATCTCTTTTGAAGGTAAAAATTCAATATTTTCCTTTTCAAAAACCTTTTGCTGAAGAGATTTTGCCCCTCTTAACTGATTCCTTCTGTGAATCAGATATACCTTTTCACAGATATTTGCCAAATAAAGTGCATCTCCCAATGCTACATTACCGCCACCGACAACGGCTACCGTTTTGTTCTTAAAAAAGGCTCCGTCACAGGTTGCACAATAAGATACTCCGGCACCCTTTAATTCTTCTTCCCCGGCACATCCCAATTGCTTATAAGATGCTCCGGTTGCAATGATTACGGATTTGGTTTCAATCTCTGCTCCATCATCCATAACAATTATCTTCTTATCATCCATACATTTTATATGTGATACTTCCCCTTCATAAAAAGGAACTTCCAACGCTTTTGCATGCTCTTTAAATTTCATGACCAAATCATAACCGCTCATTCCATACAGACCGAGATAATTATCGACACGTTCCGTTACCGCAATCTGTCCGCCGCCATATACATCCTTTTCAATCACAACCTCATTCAGCATGGCACGTTTTCCGTAAACAGCTGCCGAAAGTCCTGCCGGACCGCTTCCAATTATTACTAAATCTTTTTTCTCTCTGCTCATATTCCTAACCTTCCATACTTTCTTTTGCATAATTGTTAATCAGCGTTAATGTCTGTTGGATATCTTCCGTTGTATGTGCTACCGACAAAAACATAGCTTCAAACTGGGAAGGAGCCAGATTAACCCCATGGGATAACATATAGCGGAAATATGCTGCATACTTCTGAATATCCGATGTTACCGCCGTATCAAAATCAATAACTTCCTTATCCGTAAAAAAGACACTCATCAAAGAACCGACCTGATTTACACAAATCCGATTCTTACCTGCCTGCCGGATTCCATCCGCTAATTCTTCCGTTGTCTTTTCAAGCTTTGTATAAATATCCGGTGTTTCCTTTAATATTTTCAAGGTTTCCAATCCTGCCGTCATTGCAATCGGATTACCGGATAAGGTTCCTGCCTGATAAACCTTTCCAACCGGTGCAACACATTCCATAATTTCTTTTCTTCCACCGTATGCACCAACCGGCATTCCGCCACCAACAATTTTGCCTAAGGTTGTTATATCCGGAATCACATTATAATATTCCTGTGCACCACCCAAAGACAGACGAAAACCGGTAATTACCTCATCAAAAATCAAAAGGCTTCCGTTTTCTTTTGTAATTTTTCTAAGTCCCTCCAGGAACCCCTTTTGCGGTAATACCACACCCATATTAGCTGCAACCGGTTCTACCACAACCGCAGCAATTTTATCTTTATAAGAATCAAATAACTGTGCAACTGAATCAAGGTCATTGTAATTGGCAATCAACGTATATTGTGTATACCCGGCCGGAACACCCGCACTGTCCGGAACAGACTGTGTCAACGCTCCGGAACCGGCTTTGACCAGCAGACCGTCGGAATGTCCATGGTAGCAGCCCTTAAACTTTACAATATAATCTCTTCCGGTAAATCCTCTTGCTACCCGGATAGCACTCATAACCGCTTCCGTACCGGAACTGACCATCCGGCTCATCTCCATGGAAGGAATCAATTCCGATATCAATTGTGCAATTTCATATTCTTTTCTTGTCGGTGCACCAAAGGTAAGTCCATCCTGACATGCCTTTGTAACGGCATCAATAACTCTTTCATCCGCATGGCCTAAAATTCCGGGACCCCAGGAACAAACATAGTCAATATATTCCTTTCCGTCCTCATCAAAAATATGGGAACCCTTTGCTTTTTTAATAAAGATTGGATTTCTTCCAACCGCACCATACGCACGTACCGGTGAATTTACACCACCCGGAATTCTTTGTTTTGACTTTTCAAATAAAACATCGGACTGTGTCTGCATACTTTTTCTCCTATTGTTCATCTAACCAGTTTGCAACATCTATCGCATGATACGTGATAATAATATCCGCACCCGCTCTTTTCATGGCTATCATATTTTCCATTACAATTCTTTTTTCATCAATCCATCCATTCAAAGCCGCAGCCTTAACCATGGAATATTCTCCACTCACATTATAAACCGCAAGCGGATGATTGGTAAGTGCTCTTGCCTTGCTTACGATATCCAGATATGCCAATGCGGGTTTTACCATTATCATATCCGCACCTTCCTCAATATCCGCTTCACACTCCCGGATTGCTTCTCTTCCGTTTGCCGGATCCATCTGATAGGTTCTCCGGTCTCCAAAAGACGGAGCGGAATGAGCGGCATCCCGAAACGGCGAATAATAACCGGATGCGAACTTTGCACTGTAACCCATTATTATCGTATTCACAAATCCATTTGCATCCAATTCTTTTCTTATATAAGCAATATGCCCATCCATCATATCGGAAGGGGCAATCATATCCGCCCCCGCCTTTGCAAGTGAAACAGCCATCTTGGCAAGTAACGGAAGTGTCTCATCATTCAGGATTTCCCCATCTTTTACCAGACCGCAATGACCGTGGGATGTATATTCACAAAGACATACATCTGCAATCACCACAAGCTCCGGTGCCTTTTGCTTAATCGCACGGATTGCTCTTTGTGTGATTCCATCCTCACTGTATGCACCGCTTCCACATTCATCCTTATGATCCGGAACACCAAAAATCAGAATTGCCGAAATTCCGGCTTTCCGGATTCTTTCCAATTCGTCCTCTAAAAATGTATCAATGGAAAACTGGTAAATTCCAGGCATGGAATCCACCGGTATCTTTTCCTTTGTTCCTTCTTTCACAAAAACCGGATAGACCAGATCGGATTTTTCGATACTGGTTTCCCTTACCATAGACCGGATATTTTCATTTGCTCTTATCCTTCGTAATCGAATCATTTCTTTACACCTCTTTTTAAATTATCTATAAAAATTTTGTAATGCTTCCATCTGATGTTTGATATCACACTGCTTTGGCACCACATCCGCTGTAATCCCATACTGTTCCAGTGCCTTATTTGTTACCTCACCAATGGCAGAAACAATTACGTTCTTCTTTTTCCTTTCCTGCTCCCATTCCTCTATTGTCATGTCCTGTTCTATTTCCTTAATAAATGCCCTTACACCGGAGCTGCTTGCAAAGGTCAATACATCAAAATCATATAAATACTTCCAGTTTTCCGTACGTCTGCCTACCACATCATACACCGGTAATTCTTTACAGCTCAGTCCGTTTTCTTCTAATATCATGGAAAGTTCCCTGCTTCCCTGTAATGCCCTCGGAATCAAAATATGTTCCCCCGGTAATGCATAGCCGGCTAACCCTTTAGCAAGTGCCTTTGTTGTATAGTTTTCCGGGCAGAAATCCGCATGAAAACCATATTCACTTAATGTATGTCTTGTTCCGCTTCCGATGACCGCAAATTTTACCCCGGCAAACTTACGGAAATCAAAACCGCATTTTTTTGCTTCTTCAAAAAAGAGTTTGATTCCGTTCGCACTTGTAAAAACAATCCATTGATAGGTGTCAAGCACGGAAAGTTCCTTTTTTATCTCTCTGACAGCCGGCAGTCTTTTTATATCCATACTGCACAAAGAATATAACCTTGCGCCTTTACTTTCCGCATATGCACGCATTTTTTCCCGTAACTCATAGGTTCCGGTCACACCTATTTTCCTGCCCTGTAAACTACCGATATGGTCAGAAACAAAATGATAGGGAACGGTATCTCCGACAACAATCACAGCCGGGGAGGTTATCCCTTTTTCCCGCACTTTATCGACAATATCCGCAAGCGTACCGGTAACCATTGTTTCTCCGGGCAGGCTTCCCTTTGATATGACTGCCACCGGTTTTTCTTTTTCGGTGCCCTCTTCCAACAAGCGATTTACAATGCCTTCCAAATGGGAAATTCCCATCAGAAAAATGCTGCTGCCTTCTTCCTTTTTAATATAGGAAAACGGGCTGTCGCAAGAAACGTTTGTATGTCCGGTAAATACATGAAAACTACGGCTTGTCTCACGATGTGTTACCGGAATTCCCATCATTTCCGGAACTGCAATTGCGGATGTTACTCCCGGAATCACAAAAAACGGAATCTGTTCTTCCAAAAGCTTTGTTACCTCTTCTCCGCCCCTGCCAAATACAAAAGGATCTCCGCCCTTTAAACGGACAACTGTTTCATATTTTTGTGCGGTCTCTATTAAAATCCGGTTGATTTCTTCCTGTTTTCTGTAATGCTGTCCCGGTTTCTTTCCAACGTATATCTTTTCACAGGTATCCGGAACAATTTCCAGCAATTCATTTGTTCCCAGACGATCATAAATTACAGCATCACATCTTTTTAATATGTTATATCCTTTTACCGTTATAAGACCTGCATCTCCAGGTCCCGCACCAATCAAATAAACCATTTTTATCCTCTTATCCGTTACATAACTTTTTTATCAGGCTTATCCTGTCCTCAAAAGCTCCTTCTACACAATTCCTGATAACACAATCTTTCTCCTGCTTCATCAGATGAATTTGTATCTTATCCTCTGTTTTGATTGCATATACTCCAACCGGCTCATGACATCCGGCAGACAGTTCACTTAAAACGGCTCGTTCCACCTCTAAAACATCCTGTGTTTTTCGATGGGATATGGTTGCAGCCATCTTGTGTGCCGGACTGTCCTTTTTTGCTTCTATCGCAATAATTCCCTGACCTGCCGCCGGCAGCATCTGCTCCGGTTCAAACGGCAGATAGGAAAGTGTCTCATCCATAGATAACCCCTGCCTTGTAATTCCCGCCATTGCCAGAATAATGGCATCATACTCACCGTTTTTTAATTTTTCCATTCTGGTTCCAACATTTCCGCGTAAGTCCTTACAAATGGCGTTGGGATAGATTTCTTTTATCTGGCACTGTCTTCTTAAACTGCTTGTTCCAATTACAAATGGATTCTTCTTATCAATTAACCGATCTTTTTTATAAATCAGTACATCACAAGGATTTGCCCGTTCCAACACTCCGGCAATCACCAACCCTTCTTTACAGGGATTTGGCATATCCTTTGCACTGTGAACCGCCATATCAATTGTTCCGGAAAGGATTGCCTGTTCAATATCTTCAACAAAAACAGCCTTTCCGCCAAATTCATAGATTGGACTTTTTTGATTTTGGTCACCCTTCGTTGTAATTTTTACAATTTCAAACAAAGTATCCGGATAAGCTTCCTTCAATCCGGCAATTGCCATATTGGTCTGTATCAGGGCAAGCTCACTTCCCCTTGTTCCTATTTTGATAACCCGTTGTTCTTTCCTGTCTGTACTCATAAATCTCTTTCCCGCAATTTTTTCATCAATTCTTCTTTTAAATACTGCTTACGAAGTTTATCATCCTCAATATTTTCTAACGCAGCCTCACGGATATCCTCCATCTCATCCGCTATTTTGCCATAATCCGGTCTGATATGTGATTGAATCTCCTGTTTGATATGAGAGGCTAATAGCGGACTACAGCCGCCTGTGGATACGCCGACCACAACCTCTCCCTGCCTGACAATCGCAGGAAAATAGAATCCGCAATCTTTTTTTACATCGACAACATTGACCAGAATTTTCTTTTCTTTACAAAGAGCTGCATAATAGGAGTTGACTGCATTGTCATTTGTTGCCATTACAACAACATCCATATCTTCAATGTCTGACGGTTCCATCTTTTTTTGAAACAGACAAACATTATCCTGCTGCTTTTCCAGTTTTTTTAAATCATCACATATATCGGGAGCTACCACAAAAACCTTTGCCCCAAACTCTGACATCTGTAATGCTTTCCGGTATGCAACCTTTCCGCCTCCGGCAACCAGACATTTTTTATCATCTAAATTAATCATAAAGGGAAAATATGCCATCATTTTCCTCCTTCATCATTGTTTCCAGTACTTTTTTAAATGCCTCATAATCCAAATCGTCCCTTAACTGGTACAACAATCCGGCAACATTTTTATCAGCTAACCGTTCTTTTATTCTATCTCTGGTACGATATTCGCGGAATAACAGATTTTTTCTGAGTTCCTCGACCTTTTCCTGAATCAACAACTGAATCTTCTCCGCTTCCGAATATTTTTTCCGGTTGTTTTCTTTCGCAAGTTCCTTAATATAATCAATATTATAAATGGTGCAGCCGTTTAGATGTTCAATATCGGGATCAATATCTTTCGGTACTGCCAGATCGATAAATAATTTCGGTTGATTTTCCTCTGTTATCCGGTTTTGCACTTCATTTACGATAAATGTATAATGCGGACTGGTCGTTGCACTGATAATGACATCCGCCATATCCAGATAATCATATCGTTTCTCATACGGAATAAATTGCGTACAATCATAATGAAATCTCTGACTTAATTCCTCACTGTGTTTTCTTGAAGTTCCTATGATGTGCATTTTCTTTGACAGGTCTGCAAGATTTTTTAAAACAATACTGCCGATATTACCGCCGGCGCCAACAATTAAAATAACAGGACTATCAATATTGCAAACCTGTTCCATTACAGTTTCCGCAACCAATGTTCCTGTTGATACCGGCAGTCTCGTCATCTGACAGTTTTCCGCTACATCCTTTGCCAGATTCAACGCACCCTGAAAACAGATATGGATTTCCCGGTCTGTCTTACCAAGCTGGTCTGCCATCTTATATGCTGATTTTAACTGATGAATAATTTCAACTTCTCCAAGAATAGCAGAATCCAATCCACAAGCCACACGGTACAAATGCAGTAAGGCACGTTCCTCATGATATCTCATAAAATATGTCCGGATTTCCGATACGGATACACCCTTTATCTTTGCATACAAATGCTCAATCTCGTTCATTCCGTCTGCACATCCGGTAAAATAAATCTCATTCCGGTTACAGGTCATCAATACAACAACCCCATTCACATGGGATAATTGTGCTGCCTCCTGATAAAATACTTCCTGCTCCTGCCGGTCAAATGAATATGTTCCCCGGACATCCGCGTCCGCCGCTTTATGATTCATACTGATACAGTACATAATGCCAACCTTCCATCTGTTCCTATTAAAATCGAGCAGGCAGACACCTACTCGATTATAAATTCTTCTTTAGTTACATTTTTGTCCTCATCAATATTAAAAGCATTAAATACCGGATTGTCAATATCCATTAAAGATAAAATTAAATAATTTACCTTGGAATCGTATGCCAGTCTCTTATCTTCCTCAGATGGTCTTGACGGTGATTCCGGATGGGAATGGAAATTACCAAGCAGCTCCAATCCATTTGCCCGCATATCCTTAATTGCTGCAAACTGTTCTTTCGGATCCATTGAAAAATGTTCGTTACTGTGATCAATATTTGTCAGCAGATATACTTTTTTAACTTCCTTCTTATCACCGTTTTTGGTACCTCCAATCAAGCCGCATGACTCATTCGGAAGTCCTTCTTTACAATGTGCCAGAATTTTTTCATAATCCTGTTGTTTCATGTATAACATCGTTTTCCCTACTTTCCATCACACTCTACCTGTTCATAATCAATCAGCTTTGTAATTGTCGGATTGCTTCCGCAAACCGCACAGCCACATCCCTTTTTGTACGGTAATTTTACCGTATGGAATTCCATTTTTAATGCATCGTAGGTAAGTAATTTTCCGGTTAATAAATCACCGACACCAATGATATATTTGATTGCTTCCATAGCCTGCAGACTACCAATCACACCGCCCATTGCTCCGATTACACCGGCCTGCTTACAGGTTGGCACGGCATCCTTTGGAGGTGGATTCTTAAATACACAACGATAGCATGGTCCTTCATCCGGAACATATGTCATAAGCTGACCTTTGAAACGGATGATTCCTGCATGTGAAAATGGTTTCTTTGCCATAACACAGGCATCATTGATTAAGAATTTTGCCGGGAAATTGTCCGTACCGTCAATTACAAAATCATAATCCTTAATTAAGTCCATAATATTTTCCGATGTAACAAACTCCCGATATGTATTGACCGTTACATCCGGATTCATGGCATTCATGGTTTCTTTTGCTGATTTTACCTTCGCTTTTCCGACATCGGCGGTTCCATGGATAATCTGTCTTTGAAGATTGGATAAATCAACCTCATCCGCATCCACAATACCAATTGTTCCAACACCGGCTGCTGCAAGATACATAGCTGCAGGTGCTCCAAGTCCTCCTGCACCGATAATCAAAACTTTTGCATTCATCAATTTTTTCTGACCTTTTACGCCAACTTCCTGCAAAATGATATGTCTTGAATACCGTTCCATCTGCTCATTAGTCATTGCCATTAAAAACTACCTCCTCCCATAAAATAAAGGAATTCTACGGAATCATTTTCGTTAATGACAGTCTGATCAAATTTATCACTGTCTACAAAATCATCATTGATGGTCACTGTAACATAATCCGGATTTTCTACCTTTTCATCCACAATTAATTTTGCAACGGTTGTTCCCTCTTCAATCTCTTTCTTTACTCCTGCAACTGTAATATTCATCGCTTCTTCCTCCTGTTATTTTAATTCATTTATTTTTGCCGATAATTCCGGTTTCTTAACCAGTCCTCTGATTCTTTCCACTTCCTGTCCGTCCTTAAAAAATACAAGTGTCGGGGAAGCCATTACACTGTAACGCTGTGCCAGTTCTTCATCAAAATTTACATTCACCTTGCATACAACAATTTCATCTTCAAATTCATCTTCCACATCGCCGAGAATCGGAGATAATTGTTTGCACGGTATACAACTGTCGGAATAAAAATCTACGATAACAAGTTTTTCATTTTGTAAAACAACGGATTCAAAATCATCCTTATTCACTCGCTTTGCCATGAAGCACCCTCCTATTCCTCAACCTTTTTCACAATCAGGTCATAAGTGCCGTTTTCATTATCAATCAGCTTTAAAATCTGCTGTCCTTCTTCCTTAAAACTTCTTGGTACATTCTGTACCGGTTCCCCATCGTTCATGGTTACCGCTAACACCTGTCCAATCTCTAATTCTTCCATTGCAACCTTTGCCTTTACAAAAGTCATCGGACAAACCACATCCGTAATATCAACTCTTTCATCTACAACAAAATCAGCCATCATATGCCTCCTTTAATACTTCAATAAATTTATCTTCGCCTACCCGTTCAATGGTAAACTGAAAACGCTCACTTGGATTTGCATGGTCTGCAAAAAACTGAATTGCTGCATCCGTAACCCGGAATAACTGCTCCTCATCTTTGATTACCGGCAAAAAGCTTTTTCCTTTATGAATCTTATTACCAAACAATCCACCAAAGGATAACAGATATCCGCTTTCTCCCTTCCATGCATCGGTCGGACATGCTTTCACACATCTTCCGCAGTAGTTACATTTCGTCGCATTGAAAATCAATTCTCCGTCTTCGATTGTAATGGCATTTTCCCTACATGCCTTTACGCAGACACCACACATAATACAACTTGGTTTATCGTAGGAAACTACCAATGCTCCCTTAATACCAACGTCATTTTCCTCTGCCTTTAGGCAGTTGTTCTGACAGCCGGTAACACCAAATTTGAATTTATGAGGAAGTTCCCGTGCATAATAACGTTCATCCAATTTCTTTGCAATGTCATAGGTATCAATATTACCACTTGGACAAATCTGGTTACCCTGACAGGCTGTAATGGTACGAACACGAGGTCCGCAAACGCCCGGTTTGCATCCGCCCTTTGCCAATTCTTCCTTTACCTCTTCCACATTATCCAACTTGATAAATGGAATTTCCACACTCTGTCTTGATGTCAGATGCACATGTCCATCTCCGTATTTTTCTGCCACCTCTGCAATTTTTACAAGGTTTTCTGCGGTAAGATTTCCACCAACGACCTGCAAACGCAATGAAAAATTATTTTTCTGCTTTTGCCTCATAAATCCGCCTTTTTTAAGTGCTGCGTAATCAACTGCCATGTCTTTTCCTCCTTAGCACTGAAGTGCTTTTGTAAAATCTTCGATTAAATCCTCAATATCTTCAATTCCCACACTGATACGAATCAAATCATCAAATACACCAGCCTCTTTTTTCTCCTGCTCTGTACTGTGTGCATTCAATGTAGATTCCGGATGAATTACCAATGTTTTTGTATCTCCGATGTTTGATACAATTCTCGGAATCGTAAGTGCATTTATTACCTGAAATGCTTTCTCCTTTGAACCGACCCGGATGGTCAATATCGCACCAAATCCATTTCCCAGCGTCTTTTTTGCCGTTTCATGCCATTTGCTGCTTTCAAGTCCCGGATAATTGACGATACAACCCTCGAAACCATCCAAAAACTTTGCAAGTTCAAAAGCATTTTTACAGGCTCTTTCCATTCGAAGTCCTAAGGTCTCCATACCGATAATATTGTAATATGCTGTCTGGGGAGCCATACAACTTCCGGTATTCCGGAACAATCCATTTCTTAATTTTGCTATGTATGCGAATTTGCCAAACATTTTATACGGCTGTAAATACGGATACCGGTCCGCATCCCACTTAAACTGTCCGTTTACCGTAATGGTTCCGCTGATTGCATTGCTGTTTCCGTTAATATATTTGGAGGTCGAATTTACAACCACATCCGCTCCTAACGACAATGGACGAACCAGATATGCCGTAGCCACGGTATTGTCAACAATCAAAGGAAGTCCATGTTTATGTGCAAGTTCTGCCAAATGCCTGATATCGACAACATCCAGCTTCGGATTACCGATTGTTTCCGTAAAGACCGCTCTGGTTTTATCCGATATTGCTTCTTCAATTGCACGGTCATCACTGATATCTACAAATAGAATCTTTATTCCAAATGCCTCAAAGTCATGAAACACATCAATGGAACCACCATATAAACTGGTACTTGCAATAATCTCCTGTCCGGCCGACACAATATTTAACAATGCGTTCGTAATTGCCGCCATTCCGGATGAACAGGCAATCGTTGCAATTCCCTCTTCCAAGGCTGTCATTTTATTTTCAAATGCCGCAATCGTTGGGTTATTAATTCTTGTATAGGAATATCCGGTTGCTTTGTTATGAAATAATTTTTCGTGCTGCTCCGCAGAGGACTGATAGAATGCACTGCTTTGATAAATCGGTGGCAATGTTGCGCCTGTCACATCATCGCCACACCATACCTCATGGAGCAATTTTGTATTAAAACCCATTTTACTCCCTCATTTCATATCGTTTTAGTAGGTTTTTGTTAGAGTTATAGTAGCACTTATTGTCTAGTAAGTCAATAGGAATTAAGTTAATTCCATGTTTCATTTTTGAAAACGATATTT
The DNA here is from genome assembly GCA_934293575.1 of uncultured Lachnospiraceae bacterium. Taxonomy (GTDB): domain Bacteria; phylum Bacillota; class Clostridia; order Lachnospirales; family Lachnospiraceae; genus CAG-590. Next base: position 96,429 of record CAKQYU010000003.1, read on the forward strand.
CGATAAGATTCAAATACGATCCATTTTTCAAAAAATGCGGAATCCAAATTGAAATCTGCCTTTACAAGCTCGTCATACATCTCCTGATAAGCGGCCTTTGAATCTACCAAAACTTCAAATCCACGTCCGTTCAACACCGGAAGACCTGTGTATTCATATTGGTCAATTGATATTATTTCAGAAATTTTACGATCACGCACCTTCACTGCCACCTTATCACGGAAAATTAAAATATCAAAATACTCCGGATAATTGTAACTTTCACCGATTACAGGTATTTCATCTCCAATTGTATAAGTCTTTCCGGTTGGCTTAATTTTCTGAATGGTCATCGCATCCAGATTATAATAAAACTCTTCAAAAATATCACCGTTTGCCTTCAGATTGCCATATGCAAATGCACACTTTAAATCCTTGCTGTCATCTACCTCAGAATCGGCAATGACACCACATGCAGATGTCATATTACTGATTCGGTCAATCAGAATAAATTCTCCCAATGTCTTATGCAGATCAAACGCATCCAATACAATCGATTCTTGCAGCTTGATATCACAAACCGCAATTTCATTCTTTGAAAGCTTGGGAACCGGAATATACTCTCCTGTATTTACATCAATTTTATATTGTATGTTCTGTAACACACCCGGTATCTGTTTCGTTCCCAATTTAACAAGGTAGTCTTTACCGACCGTTAATTCCTCATCATCCATCCACAACAAGGTCGCTGTAAAGGAATTACTGATTGGAAGTTTCACGTCCTTTGCAAGTACACAACCTCTTGAAACATCCACTTCACGGTCTAACTGAATGGTAACCGGTCTTCCCACACCTGCTTCATCCGCCTGCTTGTCACCAATTAAAATACTCTTAACCTTTGCATGTTCATTACTTGGGAGTGTTACAAGCTCATCTCCGACTGCAATCGCACCTGCCTCAATCTGTCCCTGAAATCCACGGAATGTATGATCCGGACGGCAGACTCTTTGTACCGGCATATAAAAGCCCTGTTCCTGCTGTTTGTCTGTAATATCCACATTTTCCAAGTAGGTCAATAATGCTTCCCCTTTATACCATGGTGTATTTTCCGACTTTGTTGTAATATTATCGCCCTCTGTTGCAGATACCGGAATCAATTTGACATTTGCAAGATTTAATTCCTTTGCAAGTTCATCCACCTGTGCTTTAATCTCATTAAACCGTTTTTCATCATAGTTAACCAGATCCATTTTATTTACCGCAAATACAAAGTATTTGATACCCATTAATGCACAGATTCTTGCATGTCTTCTCGTCTGAACCAAAACACCCTGCTTTGCATCAATCAATATGATAGACAAATCGGCAAAAGAAGCACCAACCGCCATGTTTCTTGTGTATTCCTCATGCCCTGGTGTATCTGCCACGATAAAACTTCTTTTTTCTGTCGTGAAATACCGATATGCTACATCAATGGTAATCCCCTGCTCTCTCTCAGCCATCAAACCATCCAATAACAAAGAATAATCTATCGCACCGCCACGGCTTCCTACTTTACTGTCAAGCTCTAATGCCTTTTCCTGATCTGCATATAATAATTTTGAATCATAAAGGATATGTCCAATCAAAGTTGATTTTCCATCATCCACACTTCCGCAAGTTATAAATTTTAATAATCCACTCATTTTAGAAATAGCCCTCCCTTTTTCTACGTTCCATGCTGCCTGCTGCTTCATTATCAATTACTCTGGTGGTTCGCTCTGAAGATACCGCACTTAAGGTTTCCTCAATAATCGCATCCAATGTATCCGCTGTCGATTCACAGCCTCCGGTCAACGGATAACATCCCAAAGTTCGAAATCTTACACTCTTTTGAACGATTTCTTCTCCTGGTAATAATTTCATACGGTCATCATCTACCATGATGATATTTCCGTCCCGATATACAACCGGACGAACCTTTGCAAAATACAAAGACGGAATTTCTATATTTTCCCGCTTGATATATTCCCAGATATCCGTTTCTGTCCAGTTGGATAATGGGAACACACGAACCTCTTCCTTTTTATGTATTTTGGAATTGTAAAGTTTCCACATTTCCGGTCTCTGGTTCTTTGGATCCCATGCATGGTTTTCATTTCGGAAAGAAAAGATTCTTTCTTTCGCACGCGATTTTTCCTCATCACGTCTGCCGCCGCCAAAGGCTGCTGTAAATCCATATTTATCAAGCGCCTGCTTTAATGCCTGTGTCTTCATAATATCTGTATAGGCAGAACCGTGGTCAAATGGGTTAATTCCCTTTTTGACGCCATCCTCATTGATATACTCAATCATTTCAATTCCTAATTTTTCTGCCATATGATCCCGGAATTCAATCATTTCTTTAAACTTCCATGTCGTATTGACATGTAAAAACGGAAATGGCGGTTTTTCCGGATAAAATGCTTTCATAGCCAAATGCAGCATTACCGAACTGTCCTTTCCAATTGAATACAACATAACCGGTTTTTCACATTCCGCAGCAACTTCTCTGATAATATAAATTGCTTCTGCTTCCAATTCATCAAGATGTGTTAATTCACTCATTTTTCCGTATCCTTTCTTTCATTCGATTTTTAATATTTATTCGACTCCTTTTTATCAATGACAATCTGTTCTTTGCTTCCATCAAAACGCTCTACGTTCCAATACAGCTTGTCATCCTTTTCCTGAACTGTCATCTTACTTCCCATGCCGCCCATATCCGCTCCAAGATATAACGCGATTGCACCGAAAGGACATTCCTTAATACAGGAAGAACATGCCCAGCAATCCTTTGGATATTTCATACACGCCTTTCCCTGCTCATTCATTCCAATCAGGGTACCGGGACATACTTTTTCGCATTTGCCGCATCCTCTGCATTTTTCTGAATCAATTACAATGCTCATATTGTTCCTCCCTTCCCACTAAGTCTCTGTATAATATTTCTATCTTTCCATCCTTGTATCTGGAATTGACATATTTTAACCACTCATCACTCTTTTCCCGATAATCCAGATTTTCCGCAAAACTATGCCATCTGGTTTCTTTCCTTGCTCTTAAATGATAAATCACACAAAGACAGACAAGCAAACGCTCCTTCAATTCATAAACAAACATCAACTCATGCATATCGGATACATGTAATTGTTCTACCAACACCATTAACTGACGGATTTTTTCCTCTGCCAGATTTAATCGTTTTTCGTTGAACTGATAATGGGTTCCGATTCCTCCGGCATACTGATCCATCACCTTCTGCATTGCTTCTTCCAAAGATTCAACCGTAAACATGGCTTCTTTGTTTTCGAAATACCGATTGTATTCCGTTATCTTTTCATCAAGCAAATCGTTCCGGTCTGTACCGTATATCGTTCCTTTTTCCTTATCAAGACTTAATACCATATCCTTTGCGGCAATCTCCGCTTCTGCCATTGCTCCCGATACATATTTTTGAGGGCATCCCCCTGCTACATCGCCGGCAGCATATAAACCATGGATGGTTGTCTGTCGATTTGTATCAACCCAGTAACCGCTTGCCGTATGTCCACCAACGATATACGGTTCGGTTCCTTCAATCTCAACATTCTGCTCACCCGGTTCTTTTCCCGACTCCAACCACTTTAAGGTCTGACTCGGCGCCATATTCAGGTATGCTTTTTTTAAGGATTCATTTTGTTCAGCGGAAATTCCTTCTGTCTTTAAATAACACGGTCCCCGACCCATCAGGTTTTCCATTACGGTTCCATATACTCTTTCCGATGTTGTCAGCCCGTACTTTGTTTCGTAAATCTCACCCTTTGAATTTACCTGTTTGGCACCAACACCCTGAGCAATCGTTCCGGTCGGAGCAATCGTATCCTTACACCGCAATGCAATGAACCGCATTTCAAATGTTGTCATTTCCGCACCGGCAAGCATTCCCATCGCATATCCGGCACCCGTGTTAAATGGCGGATACCACATCTTATGTCTCGAAAATCCCGGATTGTTCGGACGATATAATCCGGCAGCTCCACCGGTTGCACACAATACCTTTTTTGCCCGGATTTCATATGCGATACCTTCTTCAATCGAAAATCCGAATGCTCCCTGAATGGTTCCGTCCTCAATGATGTAATCCGTGATATTTACCCGGTTTAAAATTGTGACATCCGGTAACTTTTCAACCGCTCCCGCAAGCAGTGGCTTCATATTCTCTCCGTTTATTTTGATGTTCCGGTTTCCTCTTGCCACATACTCGCCATTTTCATCCTTTAAAATTACAAGACCTAAGTCTTCCATTTTCTTGGTTACCGCATTCAAACGCTTTGACATCGATAAGAGTAAATCTTCTCTTACAATTCCGTCCGCGTCTTTTTTTGCATAATCCACATAATCTTCCGGCTTTCTGCCTTTGACAATATATGCATTAATTGCATTAACGCCGGCAGCTAAGCATCCGCTTCTCTTGATATTGGCTTTCTCGGCAATTACAATTTTGTAATCGGATTGTTCCCGAATTGTCAATGCTGCGTAACACCCTGCCGTTCCGCCGCCAATAATCAAAATATCCGTTTCTAATCTTTCCTTTTTTGTAACCTTCATCGCATACCCTTTCTTTGCATGATATATATAATCTGTTTAAATATAGAATAAATCATCATAAAAGATTTCTTTGTTTTCTAACAGGTATGTCTGTTTTTCATCAAACACATATAATCTGTAAATCAAGACAAGAACCTTTTCTCCGACATTGACCATATCCTTTTCCAATGAACGTTCTCCCACAACGGTAATTCCGTTGATATCCACAACAACATCCATACGGTTTCCCTTGAACACCACATCCGTAATAATTCCTTCTTCTGCCGCACAGATATGCTGCTCTAACTTTCCGCTTTTGGATATCTTGATAAATTCCGGCCGGATAACTGCTTTATTGGCATTTGCAACCTTATCAAATCCCTTTAACCGGTCAAAATCTTCTACAATCGACGACCTTCCGATGAACCGGGCAACAAACGGTGTCCGTGGTGATTTGTAGATTTCCAAAGGCGTTCCCATCTGTTCGATAATTCCATGATTGGAAATAATAATCTCATCTGCCACCTCAACCGCTTCATCCTGGTCATGGGTAACAAAGATACAGGTAATTCCAAGCTTTCCAACCATTTCTTTTAACCACGTCCGAAGTTCCGTTCGTACCTTCGCATCAATTGCCGCAAACGGTTCATCCAATAACAGTACCTGTGGGTTTGGAGCCAATGCTCTTGCAAAGGCAACTCTTTGCCGTTGTCCGCCGGATAACTGATTCGGATATCGTTTTCCCACACCGGAAAGTCCGGTCAGTTCCAACAGCTGCATAACCCTTTCCCGAATCTGGTTTTTAGGCATTTTCATCAATTTCAATCCAAATGCAATATTGTCATATACGGTCATATACCGAAACAATGCATAATTTTGAAATACAAAACCGATTCCCCTTTTCGATGCCGGAACATCATTGACCAGTTTTCCATCAATGTATATTTCTCCGGAATTAGGTGTTTCCAAGCCGGCAATCATACGAAGCAATGTCGTCTTACCACTTCCGGACGGACCTAATAAAGCAACCAGCTTTCCCTTTTCCACACCAAAACTTACATTATCCGAGGCAAGAAAATTTCCATATTTTTTGTATATATTTTTCATTTCCACGTACATGCTTCTCACCTCACATCAATTCTTTCTTTTTCATTCGATATTCTAAAATATTTCTCACTACCAGCAAAACAATCGCAATCAGTAATAAAACGGAAGAGACCGCAAATGCCGCCGTAATGGAAGTCTGTGTTCCGGACATATATAATGCATCAATCTCCAATGGAAGGGTAAAGGTTTCTCCTCTTGTCTTCGACAGTGCATTGACCGCACCAAACTCACCTAACGCCCTCGCGGTACAAAGGATGATTCCGTAAATCAATCCACCCCGCATCTGTGGCAGTGTAATTTTACGGAAAATGGTAAATCCGCCTGCACCCATCAGTGCCGCCGCTTCCTCTTCATCCTTTCCCTGTGCGTTTAATACCGGAATAATTTCCCTTGATACAAACGGAAATGTCACAAAGATTGTAGCCAATACCACGCCGGGGATGGCAAATGTAATTCTAAAATTCGTTCCCAACAAATCATTTATCTTACGGATAACCGGATAAAACCAGCCAAGCCGTCCAAAAGTCATCAGATATGCAAGTCCTACAATAACCGGTGATATGGAAAACGGAATATCAATCAAGGTGGATAAAACCTGTTTGCCCCGGAATGAGAACTTCGTCAAAAGCCACGCTGCACAGATGCCAAAGAAGGTATTACAGATAACTGCAATTATCGTCGCAATCAATGTTACGGCAAATGCACTTTTTACATATTCCGTCCGGATTGAATCCAGATAAAATGAAATGCCTTCCTTTAATGCACTGGTAATAACCGATATCAACGGAATCACCAGCATAAAAACAATGAACAGTACCGTAATGGCAATCAATATATATTTTGTAATTTTTCTGCTTTTTTCCAATTTTTCCTGTTCCGTCATCATCTTTTCCTTCCCATCAATCATTTATAATAAATTTGTTCTTCTTGACTGTCTTACCTGTATTACATTGATACAAAACAATAAAATAAATGAAAGAACCAGCATGACAAGCGCAATTGCGGTTGCACTTTCATAATCGATATAATTCAGTTTCTGCATGATTACATAGGAAATTACCTGTGTTTTATCTTTTGCACTGTTACCGGATATATAAATTACACTTCCGTATTCTCCAAGTCCTCTTGCAAACGCCAGACCAAATCCGGTCAGCAGGGAAGGTCTTAGTTCCGGTAATATTACCTTGTAAAATGTTTTCTTCGGTGTGGCACCTAAAATATATGCCGCCTCTTCGTACTGGGCATCCATTTTTTCCAAAACCGGCTGTACCGCTCTTACAACAAATGGGATTCCAATAAATACCAATGCCACAACAAGTCCTAATTTTGTATATGCCACATGGATTCCCATTTTTTCAAAATACTGCCCCATCCATCCGTTTTCGGAATAAAGCTTTGATAAGGTAATACCGGCTACCGCAGTCGGCAAAGCAAACGGAAGTTCAATAAATCCATCCAAAATCCGTTTTCCCGGAAAATCATATTTTACAAGTGTCCATGCTATCATCAAACCGAAAACAACATTGATTGCCGCCGCAAGGAACGAACAACTGATGCTGGTTATAAATGCATTTTTTACAGCCGGCTTTGTAATCAATTCCACAAATTCCTGCGGAGAAATTTTGATGGAATATAAAAAAACAGACGCTAACGGAATCAAAACAATAAGAGATAACATGGCAATTACAATTCCCAATGTCAAATGATATCCCGGAATTACTCTGGTTTGTTTTACTCTTTTGTCCGACATGTTTCTCTCTCCTTTAATATTCATAAATCTGGTCAAATAACGCATCATCATCAAAATACAATTCATACGCTTTTGGCCAGCCGCCAAAATCATCAATCGTCCATAACTTCATATCCAAATCAAATTTATCTGAAAATTCCTGCAATATTTTTTCGTCCGACGGGCGATATCCGCTTTCACCAATCATCCGTTGCGCTTCCTCCCGGTACAATCCTTCCAGGTACCGTTTGCTAAGCTCCTGTGTCTGATTCATTTTTACATTATCATCAACAATCGCCACACTCGGCTGTGCCAATATACTAATCGACGGACTGATTAATTCAAACTGTCCCGGATAAGAATCCAGTGCCGCAAGTGCTTCATTTTCCCATGCAATCAGGACATCACCTTTTCCGTTTTCCACAAAGGTCGTTGTAGAGCCTCTTGCACCGGAATCCATAATGGAAACATTCTGATATAATTTTCTCAAAAATTCCTTTTCCTTGTCCAAATCCTGATATGTATCCTTTGCATAGCCAAGGGCCGCAAGGAAATTCCAGCAGGCGCCGCCACTGCTTTTCGGATCCGGGGTAATCACATCCACATCCTTTTTTATCAAATCATCCCAGTCTTTTATGTTTTGGGGATTTCCCTTGCGAACCAGAAATACAATTGTAGAAGTATAAGGTGCCGAATCCTTCGGAAATTCATCCATCCAACCTTCATCAATCAGTCCTGTTTTTTCAATCAGGGATATGTCATGTTCCAATGCCAAGGTTACAACATCCGCATTACAGCCCTCTACCACGGAACGTGCCTGCGAACCCGAACCTCCATGCGATTGGATAATCGTTACCTGCTTGCCATATGTTTCATAATAGTATTGTTGAAAATATGCATTGTACTGTTCATATAATTCTCTTGTCGGATCATATGATACATTGGTAATGGTCAATCCATCCTTTTCCTTTCCGCATCCCGTAAAAAGAGAAGCAACCATTACCATACTTAATACAACCGCTATTTTTTTCATCCATCTTGTTTTCATCATTTGTATCATTCCTTTGACAAAGAAAATAATGAAGTAGAAAGATAACGTTCCCCGGTATCCGGAAATAAAACGACTATATTTTTACCTTTATTTTCTTCTCGCTTTGCTAACTGTGTTGCTGCCCATAAAGATGCTCCGGAAGAAATACCAACCAGCAATCCGTCGGTTCTTGCAATCTTTCTTGTTGTTTCAAATGCATCCTCATTCTTAACCGGAATGACTTCATCCAGGATATCCTTTCGCAATACTTTTGGAATGAATCCGGCTCCGATTCCCTGAATCTTATGAGGTCCCGGCTTTCCACCTGATATGACAGCCGAATCAAACGGTTCTACTGCCACAATTTTAATATTCGGATTCTTCTGTTTTAATCCAAGTCCGGTTCCGGTAATCGTTCCACCCGTTCCAACCGACGCAACCAGAATATCAACCGCTCCATCCGTATCTGCCCATATCTCTTCTGCTGTTGTTTCGAAATGAATCCTTGGATTTGTTTCATTTTCAAACTGCTGCGGTATGAAAGCATTTCCATATTCCTCTTTTAATTCCAATGCCTTTCTTATGGAACCCTGCATGCCCTCTCTTCCGGGCGTCAAAACGATTTCCGCTCCAAGAGTTGATACAATCTTTCTTCGTTCCACACTCATAGAATCCGGCATGGTCAATATCAGACGCAATCTTTTGGATGCCGCTACAAACGCCAGACCAATTCCGGTATTTCCGCTTGTCGGCTCGATAATTACCGTATTCTGATTAATCTTTCCTGAACGGATACCCTCCTCTATCATTGCATACGCAACACGATCTTTTACGCTTCCCAAAGGATTAAAATACTCAAGTTTTGCAATCAGACGTGCCTGAAGCTCTAAATCGTCTTCATAATTGCTTAATTCCAGCAAAGGTGTATTACCAATTAACTGTATCAATTGTTTTGCAATCTGTTCCATTTTTCATATCCCCTTTATTCCTATTGTTTAAGTATGCTTTATTGAATTAAATTGATATTACCATTTATTCCCTATTAAGTCAATATGTTTTATCTGTTTTCAAAAATTAATTCCATCCAAATAAAAAATCTCCATTTTGAACCTTCCTTCAAAATAGAGATTTTTTTATAAATTCCGTTCTAATCCGGAATTACCTCAATATATACCTGATCATATTTGTGTTTTAATTCCTGTTTTATTTCGTCCCTGACACGGTGCAGGATACTGATATGTATTATATCTGTCTGATTACCGATATAAACTTCCACCCAAAGTTTTCTGCCTGTCTGAATAACATCCAAAAAGGTAACTTCATACGGATAATCCTGCATATGTCTGTCTACAATGCCGCGAATCTGATTTAACACTTCTTCTTCCGGCGCAAACAATACCAGATTCTTAATGCTTTTAAAAATGACCTTAACCGGCTCCTGAATCAATAACAACGCCATAATAACGGCAACCGTCGGATCGATGTACGGTGCCAGAAATCGTAAGTTTGTCCGAAGCAGTATCACCTGTACCGCGAACGCAACCGAAACTCCCATACTGCTTACAATATCAAGCTTCCACATATAAAGCTCCGCCTTAATTGTGGTAGATTCATATTTTGTGCTGTAATGATGTAAAATCAGATATATTGCAAGGCAACCCAAACATACCAGTAATTCAAAAACCGCAATACTGCCGGCATCTACATTGTGACCGCCATGGAACAACAGCTTTGCATTTTCTATCATCAGATTACAGGTAAGTGCCAGTAACACACTGTATTTTACAAGTAAAAACAAGGATTCCACCTGAGCATATCCATAGGGATGTTTTTCCGTTACCGGCTTATATAACAGGGGAATTAATACCAGAAACGGTCCAATCATTACCAAGTCTGCCGCATCAAACAAACAGTCCGTCAATATGGAATGAGAATGTGTAACCCATGCCATCACACCCTCTGCCAAAATAAACAATACACTTCCTAAAAAAGAAAGCTGCAAAATCCTTTTTTCTATTTTTAATTTATCTTTCTTCTGTTTTTCCTTTTTTATACTCATCGTCTTTTCAAAATACACCGGATTATCCGGCTTTCCCTCATTCATTTCCTTTATTTTCCTTATTACGGCTGAAATGTTCCTTTATTAAGAATATAGGCAGATATGTAACACTAATATCCAACAATGCCGTCACTGCCAGCCATTTATATGGAGACAACAAACCCGCCACCAAAAAATGCAAAAATGCAAGTCCCGGGAAACCGGATACATGATAGCCTTTTTTCTTACTTTCCAGTGGTGCTCCAATATAAGTAGCAATCCACCATAATATACCGACTAACCAAATAATTCCATCCACTATATTCATAATAACCGGATAGATTTCGTACAGACCATTCATATCCCACCCCCCAAGTATATATCTCTTTCATTGCATTCCTCTGACTGCTTATTATAACACAAAAAAGAAGCTCCTGCTACCACTATAAAACGGTAACAGGAGCTCCTTATATCACATAAAACGTATTAAATTCTTTTCACTAATGTACGAATTACTTGTTTGAGATAGCAGCCTGAGCAGCAGCCAAACGAGCGATTGGTACACGGAATGGTGAACATGATACATAGTCAAGACCAATCTTGTGGCAGAACTCAACTGATGAAGGATCTCCACCGTGCTCACCACAGATACCAACATGAAGTGATGGGTTAACAGGCTTACCTAACTTAATAGCTGTCTCCATTAACTTACCAACACCGGTCTGATCTAACTTAGCAAATGGATCGTTCTCGAAGATCTTAGCATCATAGTAAGCATCTAAGAACTTACCAGCATCATCACGAGAGAAACCATATGTCATCTGAGTTAAGTCGTTTGTACCGAAGCAGAAGAAGTCAGCTTCCTTAGCGATTTCATCAGCTGTAAGAGCAGCTCTAGGAATCTCGATCATAGTACCAACTTCATAATCTAAATCAATACCAGCAGCAGCGATTTCAGCATCAGCTGTCTCTACAACTACCTTCTTAACATACTTAAGCTCTTTTACTTCACATACTAACGGAATCATGATTTCTGGCTTAACGTTCCAATCAGCATGTGCTTTCTTAACTTCAATAGCTGCACGGATAACAGCCTTTGTCTGCATCTTAGCAATTTCAGGATATGTTACAGCAAGACGACATCCACGATGACCCATCATTGGGTTAAACTCATGAAGACTTGCGATAATAGCCTTAATATCTTCTACTGACTTGCCCTGTGCATCAGCTAACTTCTTAATATCAGCTTCCTCTGTAGGAACGAACTCATGAAGAGGTGGATCCAAGAAACGGATTGTAACAGGATTTCCTTCAAGTGCCTCGTAAAGAGCCTTGAAATCTCCCTGCTGATATGGAAGAATCTTCTCTAATGCAGCTTCTCTTTCCTCTACTGTATCAGAACAGATCATCTCACGGAATGCAGCAATTCTGTCTTCCTCGAAGAACATATGCTCTGTACGGCAAAGACCAATACCTTCAGCACCTAACTCACGAGCTTTCTTAGCATCAGCAGGTGTATCAGCATTTGTACGTACCTTTAATGTACGGAACTTATCAGCCCAAGCCATAACACGACCGAACTCACCAGCGATCTGAGCGTCAACTGTTGGGATATCTCCATCATAGATGTTACCTGTTGTACCATCAATTGAAATGTAATCTCCCTCTTTGAATGTCTTACCAGCTAATGTGAACTGCTTGTTCTCTTCATCCATGTTGATGTCACCACAACCAGATACACAACAAGTACCCATACCACGAGCAACTACAGCAGCATGTGATGTCATACCACCACGAACTGTTAAGATACCCTGAGCAGCCTTCATACCTGTAATATCTTCCGGAGATGTCTCAAGACGAACTAAAACAACTCTTTCTCCTTTTTCTTTCCATGCAACTGCGTCATCAGCTGTAAATACAACCTTACCACAAGCAGCACCAGGAGATGCACCAAGACCCTTACCAATTGGTGTAGCAGCCTTTAATGCAGCAGCATCAAACTGTGGATGTAATAATGTATCTAAGTTACGAGGATCAATCATAAGAACTGCTTCTTCTTCTGTCTTATGTCCTTCATCTACAAGGTCACAAGCAATCTTTAATGCAGCAGGAGCTGTTCTCTTACCGTTACGACACTGTAACATATAGAGCTTCTTGTTCTCAACAGTAAACTCCATATCCTGCATATCATGATAATGATTCTCTAAGATATCGCAAACTTTAATGAAATCTGCATAAGCTTCTGGGAATTCCTTCTCCATCTGAGCGATTGGCATTGGTGTACGAACACCGGCAACTACGTCTTCACCCTGAGCATTGATTAAAAACTCACCCATTAACTTGTTCTCACCTGTTGCAGGATCACGAGTAAATGCAACACCTGTACCAGATTCGTTGTTCAAGTTACCGAATACCATAGGCATTACGTTAACTGCTGTACCCCAAGAATAAGGGATATCGTTATCACGACGGTATACGTTAGCACGTGGGTTATCCCATGAACGGAATACAGCCTCAACAGCTAACTTTAACTGCTCTACTGGATCTGAAGGGAAATCAGAACCTAACTGATTCTTGTACTCAGCCTTGAACTGCTCTGCTAATTCCTTTAAATCAGCAGCTGTAAGCTCTACGTCATACTGAACACCCTTCTCTTCTTTCATCTTGTCGATAAGCTGCTCGAAATACTTCTTACCAACTTCCATAACTACGTCAGAGAACATCTGGATGAAACGTCTATATGAATCATATACAAAACGCTCGAATGTTGGATCTGGGTTACCAGCAATCATAGATGCTACAACTTCATCATTCAAACCAAGGTTAAGAATGGTATCCATCATACCAGGCATAGATGCTCTGGCACCTGAACGTACAGAAACTAATAAAGGATTTGTTGCACTACCAAACTCCTTACCATTAATCTCTTCCATCTTCTTAACACCGTCCATGATCTGAGCCATAATCTCATCATTGATTTTACGGTCATCTTCATAATACTGTGTACAAGCCTCTGTTGTTACTGTAAATCCCTGTGGCACCGGAAGACCAATACTTGTCATCTCAGCAAGGTTAGCACCTTTTCCACCAAGTAAGTTTCTCATGCTCATGTCGCCTTCGCTGAACATATAAACCCATTTGTTTGCCATTTGTTTTATACCTCCTAAGTACTTAAATTATCTTTACTTGGGTAAATCAGCATAATCTACCCACAGTCTGTTTTATATTATAGCATAAACTGTCTAAAACTCCAAAGTATTTTTTATAAATTTTATGTAATTTATATATAAAATTTTTATTGGCAAATTTATGTAGATTGCGGTGCCATCATAAACGAAATGAGACGATATATAAGTTCTTGTAGTTTCAGGTGCTTTGAGCCCACCGGTACTTAATGAGTGCGAAGCACGAATTTAGTATCCGTTGCGAGGTGAAAGCAGTAAAAGCATGCCTGAACAACATAACTTATATATCGTCTTAACATAGAAAAAGGGACACCGCACTAATTTCTTAGCGCGACATCCCATTCTAATGTAACATTTTGTTTTTATTAGTTCAAAATACGAACTGCCTTATCAATGTTTGAATAATTATACTGTGAAATCTTAATACCGGTCTGTGCATTACTTGCATGAACCACCTGACCATTGCCAATGTAAATAGCAACATGACCGAATCCATGATAGAACAACAAGTCACCCGGCTGTAAATCACTCAAGCTTACCTGAACACCTGCACCCGCCTGAGAAGCAGCTGTTCTTGGCAATGAATAGCCAAAATTCTTAAATACAGACTGTACAAATCCGGAGCAATCTGCACCATTTGTCAAGCTGGTACCACCATATACATATGGGTTACCAACGAACTGACATGCAAAGCTTGCAATCGATGAACCATTACCATTTGAAGGTGCTGGTGCTGGCGCCGGTGCCGGTGTAGAAGCCTGTGATGACTGACTGCTATTCGATGTTGTGTTCGATGCTGTACTATTTGACGTTGTTGTTTTGGAAGAACTTGTCGAACTGCTACTGCTTTGCTGAGCTTTCGCAGCAGCTTCTGCCTCTGCCTGTCTGGCAGCCTCTGCAGCAGCTTCCTCTTCTGCCTTTCTTCTGGCTTCTTCTTCCGCAATTGCAGCCTCTTCTTCTTCAATCGTAATTGCTGTCTCATACGCATAATCAATACAAACATAATCACTTGAAACATATCCAATTGTTTCTGCATCAACCGCAACCTTAACCCAGCCGTCTTCTTCACCAACAACCTCTAACTTATCTCCTTCACCGGATAAAGCAAGAATATTACTATCTGTTGATTCTTCTGCACGTATATTCAAGGTATCTGTATTAACCTTTGCCATCTGGTCACAGTTATTTTCAATATAACTTTCTGCAACCGCACCGGATAAAATGTAATCATTTTTTACATATCCATATGCGTTACCCGATGAAACCAAAGACCATTCATCTCCCTGTTCCACCAATGTACCAACATTACCATTATAAAACTTACCGACAACTTCTGAATCCTCTGAAGCCTCTGCACGAATATTCAGATATGTATCAATATTCGCAACAACCTGATTCGATTCAACCTTAGCTTCCTTGGTATCTACATTATCGGAAACCGGTAAATTATCTTCTGTACTGTCAGTATTCACTGCAACCTCTGTTGTCTCTGTTGTAGTTACCGCTGTTCCTTTTTCTACGGTATTCACATCAGAAACATTCTTCTGAACTGCTTTACTGACAATCACCTGTGTCTTTGTTACATTATTCTTAACATCTGGATTTGGTACGGTTGAAATTCCACCAATCAACATAGACAATGCTGCCACAGTTAATACGGAGCCTCGTACTAAATTCTTTTTCATAACTTAACCTCACATTCTTTCTTTTGAAATGTTACAAAAATGTTACAAATCATTTACAACAAGATAATAACAAACTATAACGATTATGTCAACCTCAAATATTATAGTTTTATTTTATCTTTAACTCATGATATTTTAACACTCTTTTTATATTATGTAAACAGCTGAATTGAAAATTTTTATAATATTTTAATAGACATTTGATTTTTATTATGAATTTTTATATAATGTAAGAAAAATGTAAAGTATTTAGGAGGAGTTATTTTGCTATGGATATTAGGGATTTTTTAGATGAAAAGCAGCTTGATACCATATTAGGAGATTGGTCAACTGCCACAGGTCTTGCCGCTATCGGTGTTGATGCAAATGGGGAATATTTTACAAAAGAATACAACTTCACAGATTTTTGCATTAAATACACCAGAGGAAGTGAAGAAGGTCTTCGTCGATGCCAGAAGTGTGATGCAGATTGCACCGGAACCTATTACTGTCATGCAGGTTTAATGGATTTCAGTCGTGATATCATCGTCAATGGGGAAAAGGTCGGTGCCATCATCGGTGGACAGGTTCTGCCGGAAGAACCGGACGAAGAGAAATTTAGAGCCATTGCAACGGAATTAGGAGTCGATCCGGATAGTTACATAGAGGCTTTACACAAGGTTCCTGTACGCTCGGAAAAAGCGATTAAATCAGCTGCACAATTATTGGGCGATGTTATCAACCTGCTGGCAAATGACAATTATGCCAAAATGAAAAGCACACAAAAAATTGAGACCATCAGCCAGAATGTGGAAGATGCAGCAAAATTAATTCAGGAAATTAATGAAAAATCTGTCCAGCTTGATAAAATTGAAAGCAAACAGAACATTCTTTCCTTGAATGCTTCTATCGAAGCGGCACGGGCAGGTGAATCCGGACGTGGTTTTGCCGTTGTAGCTGCTGAGGTTGGCAAACTGGCTGTCAACTCAGGAGAAATCAACAAATCCATCAAACACTCTTTGAAGGATTTAACCAAAACAATCAAAAAATTAGAAGACAACAAATAATTATTTACATAAGATCATACAAAAAAATGCTTAAGTCTACTTACGACTTAAGCATTTTTTTGTTTTAGTATTCCATTTTCTTTTCAAAGTATGCTTTCAAATCTTCAATCTTGATTCGCTCCTGTTCCATCGTATCACGGTCACGAACGGTTACTGCTCCATCCTCTTCCGAATCAAAATCATAGGTTACGCAGAAAGGAGTACCGATTTCATCCTGACGTCTGTAACGCTTACCAATATTACCTCTGTCATCAAATTCACAATTGTAATATTTTGATAACTCAGCGTAGATTTTTTCTGCACCCTCATTCAACTTCTTTGATAATGGAAGCACACCAATCTTAACCGGTGCCAAAGCCGGATGGAAATGCAAAACGGTACGCATATCCGGTTTTTCTTCTGTTCCGATATTCTCCTCATCATATGCTGAACAAAGGAAAGCAAGTGTAACACGGTCTGCACCAAGTGATGGTTCAATAACGTATGGGATGTATTTGGTCTTCTTTTCATCATCAAAGTAATCCATCGGTTCACCGGATGTATTCTGATGCTGTGTCAAGTCATAATCGGTACGATCCGCAATACCCCAAAGCTCACCCCATCCAAATGGGAATAAATACTCGATATCGGTAGTTGCTTTACTATAGAAAGATAATTCTTCCTTGTCATGATCTCTGTATCTTGTTTCTTCCTGATTCATTCCAAGATCCTTTAACCAATCAATACAGAACTGTTTCCAATAAGCAAACCACTCAAGATCCGTATCCGGTTCACAGAAGAATTCCAACTCCATCTGTTCAAACTCTCTTGTACGGAAAGTAAAGTTACCCGGTGTAATCTCATTACGGAAGGATTTACCAATCTGACCAATACCAAACGGAATTTTTTTACGAGATGTTCTTTGTACATTCTTAAAGTTAACAAAAATACCCTGTGCTGTCTCCGGTCTTAAATAGATGGTATTTTTTGCATCCTCGGTAACACCCTGAAATGTTTTAAACATTAAATTAAACTCACGAATATCGGTGAAGTTATGCTTACCACAGCTTGGACAACAGATGTTATTCTTTTCAATGTAATCTGCCATATCTTCATGTGACCATGCATCGACGGAACCCTCTATTGTAATACCATGCTCAGCCATATAATCTTCAATAATCTTATCTGCACGGAAACGCTCATGACATTCCTTACAATCCATTAACGGATCAGAGAAACTGCCCAAATGTCCGGAAGCAACCCATGTCTGTGGATTCATTAAAATCGCACAGTCAACACCCACATTGTATGGATTTTCCTGAATGAATTTTTTCCACCATGCCTTCTTTACGTTGTTTTTTAACTCCACACCAAGATTACCGTAATCCCATGTATTTGCTAATCCACCGTAAATTTCCGAACCCGGATAAACAAATCCTCTTGCTTTTGCTAATGCCACAATTTTGTCCATTGTTTTTTCCATTTTCCTGTCCTACCCTTCTTATTTGTAAATAATTACCGCCTTGTCTTTTCCAGACGTTGTAATTACTCCTTTTTTAATCGTTACCTGATCATTATAATAAAGTACATCTTTGTTGAGTACAATATCAGTCGCTTCCGATACAATCAATACCTTTGCCTTATCTGTATTCTTAAATTTGGCAACCTTTACCGTCTTTCCATCAGAACCCTTAAATGTTCCCGTCAATAAATCTTTATCGACTTCCGAATAGTCTGTCAAAACACAGTCATATGCATTAAATCCGTTATATGCATCTATATTCTTATATTGAATCACAAGTTTAACATTCTTTAAATCATCGTTCAGCAGAGCTTTCTGTTTTACACAATGCCATCCGTTTTCTTTATTGTAAGCATCAATCTGTTCTTTAATATATGTAGTCAAATCCTCTGCTTTTACTTTCGTATCCTTAAAATCTTCTACCGCTATCTCTATGATTTTACCGCTTGATTTCACAACCAATGTATTTTTTGAATACTCCTCTGCGTAATTTGTACAACCGGTACATACTGCCGCAAGCATAAGCATTATAATAATTCCAGAAATTTTTTTCATATTTTACACCCCGTCTTTCAAGACAATCTTCAACTCATATATTCTACAAAAGTTTTTACGACAATGCAACCAAAATATCCAAGGATTTGAATTTTCTTGGCACATGTTTATTAAAATAGCTTCCTATGACCTCATCCATTTCCAGCATTACATCGTCGTTTACCTGAAAAGAGTATAATTTTTTCAAAGACGAACTCATGATATATTGTATGGTATAAATCGTGGATTGATGTAAATATTTCACATGGTCAAGCTTTCTGCTGCATTCCGTGCAGACAAAACCGTTTCCCGACAAAAAAAAAGCCGCCAGGTCAGATTGCTTTCCACACATACAACATTCAAAAGCAACCATCCCCTCGCCATCATACGTCAATACCTTTAATTCAAAAATTCTTCGAATCAGATGTTTGGAAATTTCCGGTCTACCCAGTGCTTTTAATGTCACATACAATAAATTTAATATATTGACATCCCCAAATCCATCCACACACAAATATTCCAATACATCACAAAAATAGGTGCCGTAACAGATGCCTTCAATATCATTTTTTACATCTAAAAAATACTCTTTAACATCTGCACCGTTTAAGTAGTATGCATCATAACCTTCTGCCAATGAAAATGTTCCAAAATTAAAAGGTTCGCTCACACCTAAATACGGACTGTTGGGTTTTCTTGCCGCTCTTGCAAAAACCGTTATTTTTCCTCTTTCTTTTGTCAAAATTACCAATCGCTTATCATAGTCTCCAACCGGCATACTCGAGAGTATGATTCCGGTCAGATCTACTTTTTCACGCATGTTTCGGTTCCCCCTTTTAATAGTCTTCCTCTTTGAAGCCATAATTTTTCAACAGGAACTCACTGTCTCTCCAGTCCTTTTTTACCTTAACCCATAACTGTAAATTCACCTTGGCATCTAACAAAGCTTCCATATCCATTCTTGCCTGACTTCCAATTTTTTTCAGCATGGAACCTTTCTTTCCGATAATAATTCCTTTATGGGAATCCCGCTCACAGATAATGGTAGCATCAATATCAATAATATTTGTTCCGGCACGATCCTTCATCCGGTCAATCACAACCGCAATTCCATGCGGAACTTCCTTGTCCAGACACCGCAGTGCTTTTTCCCGAATCATTTCTGCCACAATTGCACGCTCCGGCTGGTCGGTAATGGTATCTTCATCATAATATTGCGGTCCCGGTTTCAGACAGGCAAAAATTGATGCAATCAAATCATCCGTCCGTACACTTCTTAATGCAGATACCGCAACAATATCCTTAAAGTTGCAGACATCTTTATAGGTATCGATTGCCTCATTCACCACATTTTTTTCTACTGTATCAATTTTATTGACAACCAGAATAACCGGTGTTTTTACCTTGTTCAGTTTATCTATGATATAACGCTCTCCGGCACCGATATATGTTGTCGGCTCCACCAGCCACAAGATGACATCCACCTCATTCAAGGTACTCTCTGCCACATTTAACATATATTCACCCAATTTGTTTTTTGCCTGATTGATACCCGGCGTATCCAAAAAAATTATCTGTCCCTGTTCCTTTGTCAGAACCGTCTGAATCCGGTTTCTGGTTGTCTGCGCCTTATTACTTGTTATTGCAATCTTTTGACCAATCAAATGATTCATAAGTGTTGATTTTCCCACATTCGGTCTCCCGATAATTGTAACAAAGCCTGATTTAAACTGTTTCATGTATTCATCCCTTTAACTTTCTTTTGTCTGCTTAATAACCTGCGAACTCATCTTCGCCTCTTTTTTTGCCTGACGTTTTTGTTTTATTTTACGAACTCTCCAACGTATCAAACGATATACAGCGTAAAGAATCAATCCCCAGACAACGAAATACGGCAATGCGGAAACAAACCATACAAAAAAGTTTGTGAGCGTATAACCGACATCCCGAAACGAAGTTGCCAAACCGGTCTTGATTCTTGCAAAAACAGAACTGTCATCCTTTTGCACCGTATAAGTAACCTCGGATAATTGAACATTGACCGTACAATATGTAATCAGATTATCATACATATTCTTCTGTGACTGATAGTCCTCTAACTCATAGCGAATATCCGTCAGGCGGTCTTCTAACTGAATAATGGTATCAATATCCTTTGCCTCTTTCACAAGCTCATTAATTCTCGTCTGTTCCGTTTTCAATGCAGTAATATGGCTTTCTGTATCTGTATACTGCATGGTAATATCTTCAGCCGATTCGGAACGGCTCACGATTGTGCCAAGGCTCCCTAACTGATTTACAAATTCCTCACTGCGTTCCGCCGGAATCTTCGCTGTCAGATACAACCGTCTTTGTCCGCTTCCATACATATCCGACGAAGCAATATATCCATTGTATTCTGCTACACTGTTTCTTAAAAATTCATAGGAATCATCAAAATTCTCCGTATCATAAGAAAAATCATAGGTCTTAATAATTTTCTGACCGTCTGTTGCAATCTGCAAGCCATCGGTTGCCTTTTCCCCGGCATCGGATGCTTTCTCAGCCTGTATTTCCATGTCATCCGATACAACCGATTGTGTTTCCGACATGGATAAATTTGGGGAATTTAATCCATAAGAATAGTCTCCCACACCACTGTCTTTTTGTGTACTGCCGCAACCGGACAGCACCAAAGCAGCAACTAATACAAATACATAAATCATCCTTTTCTTTTTCATACTAAAATCCTCCCTTGCTTCATGCATTTTATTGTACTACTCTTATAGTGTCTTGTTATATAAAAAGTGTTGCAGGCATTATGCCAAAGTCTTTAATTCCTTAAATAAATCCTTTGCCGCTTCTATTTTGTTTTCATCCCCCATTGCACAGATATTATCCGCATCCGTAACTGCCTTTACAATCGGTGCAAGGTTTCGTATTGCCGCAACATCCGTTGACAGGATTTCATCACGGATTTTTTGCAGTTCATCCTGTGTCACACCGCTTAAATAATACAAAAAGTTCTGGCTTCCTTCCATAGAAGGGGTAAGTGGTGCATCAACCTTGGCAATCGCACCAATGATATACTTTAACATATCCCGGTCTGAAGCCTCAAAATTTTCTACATATTGGGTTGCGTTCTTATATATCTCATACGTTTTTTCAAGATTTGGATCCCGATAAGATACAAGATAAGAATCTCCGGATTTCGTAAAACTACACATACATCCGTAAGCACCGCCCTTTACTCTGACATTAATCCAGAGATAATCATAAGCAAATATTATCTGTAACACATTTAATGCACCGGTAAAATCATATCCTTTTTCTTTAAAGTTACCCGCCAATGCCGCATATTGAACCTTGCTTGATGTTTTATATCCTTCATTGCACTGCTTTAAATTAAATTTCTGATTTACGATATCATAGGAATCGGTATTCATGTATTCCTTCATTTCCGTAATTGATTTTTCCAGATATGACGTAATATCTTCATTTCCGGTATAAGAAACCATCAGGTTCTGTGGTTTTGAAAATGCATGGATTGCCTCTTGCAGTTTCTTGCAGATTTCATCGTATTTTTCATCAAAATTTTTATATAAATCATTTACAAACTCATAAAAAGTCAAACCGTCCGTAATCTCTTTGAGATAAGAATTCTTTGAAAAATATGATAATGCCCTGGAAGCCATTGCCATATGACCGTTTTCCAAAATTCCGATTTTCATCTGGGAAACCATCTCAGCGAGTACTTCTCTCATTCTCTTCTTATCCGTTACTTTTGATGTATAAATAATTTCCTTTACAAGTGAAAGTGCATCTTCAACATTTTCATATAAAACCTTGGTGCTGGCAACCAACCGGATACTGTATTCCCCTAATTCCTTACGCATTCCGATGGAATTCACACTGACACCGATTCCGCCGGTTTTTAAATCAATTTCATTTGCAAGCTCATTGTAGGTGTAATTTTTGGTATCCACCTCTTTGTACAAAGCTACCAGCAGCGAAACATATGGTATCAGGGAAAGATCCACATGATTCAGGCTGAAATGATAACGGATATAGGCAATTCCGTTGGTAAAAATATCCTGATTGATTACCGGAACGTCTGCAATTTTCTCCTCTTTATTCCGGATTGTCATTGCCTTTGGCTCAATATCGGAAAGCTCTAACATCGGAATCTTTTCCAAATCCTCCTTTGATGAAGGTTCCGACTGATATTGTTTCAGTTCCTTTGTTTCATCAATAATCGCCTGTAACTGCTTGGTTGACAAAGACTGTTTTACTGCTGCAAGTTTTTCCCTTGTGGCATCATCATTTTCCTTATTCATACCCTTTTTCGGTTCATCTACAACAATCGTCTTATGATTATTTAACAATACAAATTCCTTTAACAGGTTTACATAATAATCCGTTCCGATCTGCTCTTTCAAATAAGCAAATGCCTCGTTAAACTGCAAATAGGTAAATGGATCATCACTGTCATATAACCAACTGTTAAATGCTCGTAATCCATACATCAATCCCTTTGGATATCTGCCAAAGTTTCCCTCTTTATTTTTGAATTCAAAATGATTCAAAGCAGCCTGTAAGACTCTTTCATCAATTCCGTTGGCAATCAAATCCTTTAACACCTGTTCGATGATGGAAACAAACCGTTCCTTATCCTGCGACTTACATCCCTTTGCTATAATGGAATATACCGGTTGTAACATACCTCCGTCATAGGAACTAAACACATCATCACTGATACCGGCATCAATTAATGCCTTACGAACCGGAGCTCCCGGAACATCAACCAATGCATAATCCAACATGGTAAATGCCAAATCCTGTACTCTGGTAATTCCGTCTCCTAATACAACGTTATAGCTTAAATATGTGTTATTCTCTAACTCTTCCGCTTCTGACAACGGATAATTGGTTACGATTTCATTCGGCGATGCAAATGCAGGCTGCAACAAAATTCTTGAATCCACTTCCTGATATTCAAACTTACCAAGATACTCCCGGTCGATAAAAGTAAGTTCTTCCTCGTAATCCAAATTACCGTAAAGATAAATATAACTGTTTGACGGATGATAATATTTGCGATGGAAATTTAAAAATGCTTCACTGGTCAAATCGGTTATATGCTTTGGATCTCCACCGGAATCACAGCCATATGTGGTATCCGGAAACAGTGAAGTCTGGATTGCCTGCATCAACTGCTGTTCCGCAGAAGAATATGCACCCTTCATTTCATTAAATACAACACCGTTATAAGTCAATTCATCTTCCAATGAATCCAATTCGTAATGCCAGCCTTCCTGCTTCATAATCTTATCATTGGTATAAATGTTTGGATAAAAGACTGCATCCAAATATACATCCATTAAATTATGAAAATCTTTTTCATTTACCGATGCGACCGGATAAACAGTCTTATCCGGATACGTCATTGCATTTAAAAAGGTATTCAGCGAACCCTTCGCCAATTCCACAAACGGATCCTTTACCGGATATTTTTTAGACCCGCAGAGCACCGAATGTTCCGTGATATGTGCAACACCGGTATCATCTGCCGGAGGTGTACGGAAACCAATGTTAAACACCTTATTATTGTCATCATTTACAATTAAAAGGACTCTGGCTTTTGTTTTCTCATGCTCTAACAAATACCCCTGTCCGTTTACCTCTTCAATCTTTTCTTCCTTTAGCAAAATGTAATTATTAATGTTCATTAAAATCTCCTTTCCCGGTTATTCAGAAAATAAAAAAGACGAGACAACAATCTGTCTCGTCCTCACTATAGTAGCGAGAGGGGGATTTGAACCCTCGACACCACGGGTATGAACCGTGTGCTCTAGCCAACTGAGCTATCTCGCCATAATGGAACCTACAGGGCTCGAACCTGTGACCCTCTGCTTGTAAGGCAGATGCTCTCCCAGCTGAGCTAAGATTCCATCTGTGCGCTTGGCACGAAACATAGTATATAAAAAAGTTCTATTCTTGTCAAGAACTTTTTTTAAAATTTTTAATCTTTAAAAAAATACAGAATCAAATATGCTATTCCAAGGATAATTAGCAACGGAATTCCAAAGGTCAAAAGAAACCAGAAACTTACCTTTAAAAGAACAAACACAATAAAAATCAATACAACAAAGATTAATATTCCGAGCAAACGAACACCTAAGTCTGTCAACCGTATTGTCCTCATCTTATGTGTTGTATCTTTTTCTTTCTCTTCTGCATTTTCTTTTGACTTACTATGACGGATTTTTTTGGTACGGCCATCTTCTGTGTATTCGACGTCTGCATCACGCATTCCTTCCTGTGCAGCAATAATCGATTTTGCAATTAAAGACGGTTTGCCTAGTTCCTGTGTTACCTGTTCTTCTGTTTTGCCATTTCTCACTTCACTGTCAATATAATCCGAATAATATCTGTATGCATCGAGCATTGCCTCCGGAGGAATCTGTCCAGTCAGTATCGTTTTTAATTCATCCAAAAACTCTTGTCTTGTCATGTTATACCTCTATTCTACGTCAATTATCAATACACTATACGTTCCTAATTGAAATGTCTGCCATCCAATTTTATCATATTTGCTGTTTCCTTCAAATACAAATTGCATATCCTCTTCATTTTCCTGATAATTCTCTACCACACCCTCAAATCTTTTGGAATTTCCGTATATCAAATCCGAATAGGCTTTATTCTGATACCCTTCTATATCGGAAAAATATTTATCCGTTTTCTCATAATAGTTATAATCCATCGTGGTTGCCTTCGGATAATTGTCCCGCTCCCACTCATGGTTTTGCCCGATAATATTATCGGTCACGTTAAAATAAGAGTGAATCAGTTTGTCTCCCTGATCCGGAACCGGGTCATCCCAGGTTGCGTCAAGATGATACCAGTTTCCATTTATATTTACCAAATTCCATGCATGATCTACCCAGCCTGCCTGTGTGCTGTACGCTCTTCCAATCACAAACTCAGACTCAATTCCCACACACCTTAATAAGATATCCATTGCTTCCGCATATCCATTACAGACAGCATCTCCGTTTACCAGTGCACCGTACGCACGATAAATATCACTGTCCTCCGACTGTTTTGCATCCTCACTGTATTTACAATGTGACACCAGATAATCGTGCAATGCCAGTTCTTTTTGAAAATCCGTCATATCTTCCTTGATTGCGGTTCCCATGGCGCAGCAGATTGCATTGTACAGTTCTTTCGCTTTCGGCTGGTCTTCCGGAATCGGTTCTTTATTCACATACGCATTTAGCGCATAGTAATTAATGGTTTTCCAGACGGTAATCTTAACCTTCGTGTATGTTTTTCCGATTGAGCCTACCTGTTGATAGGATAAACCGCTTCCATAGATTCCATTCACAGACTTATTGATTCCGCCAATTTCATCTACATCCATCCCCTTCAAATAAACAACAAAAGAATCCGAACCATTTAATATTTCCTGATCCAACCGCATGGAAAGACTTTCCATATCAGAATAAATATTGTCCTCTGAGAAATTTTCCTCGGTTATTTTTGCAATTTTATTCTGTACCTGAGGTACATACAAATACCCATACAGTAAAGTTGCTGCCATTAATATAATCAAAATAAAAAATGCAATTCCTTTTCTCATCTTTTCTCCTGTTTAAATCAAATAATTAGTCCATATTGTACCATTTTTATTCCTATCTTGCAATTGTCCGGATACAAACTTTACAGATGTTTTCATTATTGAGAAATCCGATTATTTATATTACAATAAACAAAATACAGGAGGATAAAATGGAAACAATCACACGAATAAAAGACAATATCAAAAAAGTTATCATAGGAAAGGATACCCAGATTGACCTTGTTTTAACGGCATTGCTTGCAAACGGCCACGTATTAATCGAGGATACGCCGGGAACCGGTAAGACAAAGCTTGCAAAGGCCTTAGTTGCATCAATTGACGGAACCTTTCAACGAATTCAGTTTACACCGGATTTACTCCCGTCGGATGTAACCGGAATCCATATGTTTCATCAGAAAAAACAGGAATTTGAATTTATACCGGGTCCTGTTTTTACAAATATTTTATTGGCAGACGAAATCAACCGTGCAACCCCAAGAACCCAGTCCTGCCTGTTAGAGGCAATGGCGGAAGGACAGGTTACCATTGACGGAAAGACCAAGCAGTTAAACCGTCCTTTCTTTTTGATTGCAACGGAAAACCCAATTGAAGCAGCCGGCACTTTCCCGCTTCCGGAAGCACAGTTAGACCGTTTTGACCTCAAAATAGCAATGGGATTTCCTTCACAGGAAGAACAGCTTCAGCTATTAAACCGTTTTCTGGCAGATGATCCGGAACAGACTTTAACACCGGTCTGTACTTTATCAGATATTTTAGATTTACAAAAACAGGTAAAAAATATCTATCTTCATGAAGATGTGAAAAACTATATCATTACCCTTGTGCAGGCCACACATTTTCAAGAACAGATTCTTCTTGGAATCAATCCACGCGGACTTTTGAGCCTTACACATCTATCACAGGCATATGCCCTTATAAAGGGGAGAGATTATGTCACACCGGATGATATAAAAGTCTTACTAAAGCCTTGTTTTGCCCATCGCCTCATCACAACTTCCGGTATAAACAGGGATGAGATTGCAAATGCCGCTTTGGATCAGATTTTACAAAACACACCGGTTCCGACCGAACAATTTTAACGAAGCAATTCACAGAAGGAGCAAGGTATGCGTTTTCTTGTTGTCATTTTTATTGCGATATTGATCTATTTTTTACAACTGCATATATACCGAAAATACTGGAATCGAAATCTTTCCGTACAGATTTGCTACAACCGGTCAGAAGCACAGATCGGTGATAAGGTGGATTTGATTGAGACATTAGAAAACCGCAAGCTGCTCTCTCTTCCCCTTCTGTATGTGAAATTTTGTTCCTCAAGCACCTTCCAATATGATGAAATGAAAAATACCTCGTTGTCGGATCACTATTACCGCAATGACATTTTTTCCATTTCCGGCAATCAGAAAATCATCCGCAGACAAACCTTTCGTCCAACAACACGCGGATACTTTGTTATACCTAATTTTGATCTGATTGCAACCGATTTATTTATGAGACAAAGCTATGCCGCCCAGTATCCAAACCATGCAGCACTCTATGTATATCCCAAACTGCTGACCGACAAAACGCTGTTATCTCTTATCAGTGCAACCATCGGACGCACCAGAGAAACGATGTTGTTTGAAGATCCACTGTCATTTTACAGCATGCGCAAATACACAAATGAACCTATGAATAAAATCAACTGGAAAGCAAGTGCAAAAGCAGGTGACCTAATGGTAAACACAAATTTTGATTTACAGCATGGTTCTGTTATTGTGCTGTTCAACTTAGATTTTCACGTTACGCAACGCTCTTACCGCCTAGCAGAAACCTGTATTTCCATGGCGGCTACGATGCTTTATCATTTTAATGAAGCCGGACTTACCTTTCAGATGGCGGTCAATTCCTGCGAATCCGGCACCAATGAACCGGTTATCAGCCAGCCCGGTTCGGGCAGAGAGCATTACAAAAGCCTGCTTCGTAGTCTGTGCCGGTTAAATGTACAAAAAGAAACCACTTCTTTTCTAGATTTTTTTGAAGGCGAAAAAAATCAGTTTACCAATAACCGGGCAGATACCATTTATGTTGTATTATCCAATTACAGGAAACCATTGTTATTAGATGCCTATGCAAAAAAATTGCAGGAGGGCTATCATTTGGAATTTATATGTCCGGAACGAAAAAATCAATTCACGCCGGCACCGTATGTTCAATATGTGGAGGTTGAACCAGATGCATTATAATATTACCCTTTGGAAACAGATTTGCCGTATTTTAACACGCTGCATTTTATATTTTATTCTGTTTTCCGCTATACTGCTTATCTATCAGAACAAAATCACATACCCGTATTGTATGATAGGAATTCCTGTTATCCTGACCGGTTATGCATTGATTGAACGGTATGTTTATCATTTTTTGCTCTATTTTATATTACACGGTGCCTTTCTTATACCTGTTTTTCTCATTCCGTTCCCGGAGATCAATTACAGATATCTGTATCTGGCGTGTGTATTGATTGAATGGTTCCATGCCGGTTATATCTGGCGGCATAACAACGAAAAGCCATACGAAAATGCCCCATTTGAAATTTATCTGATACTGATTTTAGCCTGTATCATTGCCAAGGCATATCATATTCCGCAATTAGTTAACATAATATCCATTTCCGGTATTTTCCTGTTGGTATTGCATTTTTTGCAGTTTTACTTGGAAGGTGTTCATATAACCCTTGTGAAAGCCAAACATGCAACCTCTTTTCCTACCAGAAAAATGTTGATTACAAGCACAATTTTTATTACTTTTCTTATTGTTGTATTTTTGCTTCTGGCTTTTTCCATTCAGGGAATTGATATGGATTCCTACTTTCTGTCGGTTGGTCAGAAAATCGGCAACTGGATTCTGGCTCTTATAAAATGGATTTTATACATCGGAACGATTATCCATGCCTTTTTTGCCCGCAACCGCCATGTCGATTCGGACAAACAGCGGCAGGACTATCTCAATGCCCTCAATCAGGCACTTTCCGATTCTGCCACGCCGGGACTTCTTGCTAAAATTATTAATATTTTATTTACTGTATTTGTATATGCCATTTTCATTTATATGATTTATCGTTTCTTTTCCATGATATGCCGGCTCTATTTGAAACGCTATGCAACCGATTCCGATTTCATCGTTTCCCTTTCCGGTTCCAATCAAAACATTACGGATGCCAAAGAAGAAACCACCCTGCTTACACGCATTAAAAAAAGGCTGAAACTTGATAATGTCATGAAAATACGACAGCTGTACAAATATAAAATAAAGCATTACAAAGAATATACACACAAAAGCAGCCACACCGCAACGGATACCAAAGAACAGATTGCCATTCTCTATGAGGACGATATCTCCGAACTTACATCCCTATACGAAAAAGCAAGGTACAGTAATCAGGAAGTCACTGACGAGGATGTAAAAAAGGGAGAAACCCTTTTATAGTTTCTCCCTTTGTGAATCCGACAGATACAACCTGACTTCTTCATTTACACGTTCCATATCTTCTTTCAGTTCCCTTGCCGACATAACCACACAATTCTGTCCTCTCGTAATCAACTGAACCAGTCCGTCCGAGGTTGCAACGGTAACATAATAATCCTTTGATATCTTATGTGTCAGTTTTTCGATATAAGAATCCGCCGTCTCGGCTTCCTTCGTATAAACAACATGAATGTTATGATAGTCAAACATTTCTCCTACATTTCCCTGCACCTTATACGCATCGAAAACAACAATCAGCTCACACCTGATATATCCCTGATAATTGCAAAGCATATCCATCAGCTTCAATCTCGCACCATCTAAATTATCTTCTACCAGACAACTTAATTCCTCCCATGCATGAACAATATTATAGCCATCCACTATCATATAGCGTGTCTGATACCTAGGCTTTGGCACTGCTTTATATGCATTGTCCAATACCGCAGCTTTCTTTTTTTGATAATGTTTTCTCCGGTTTTCATTGTTATGGGAACTTTGATTGATAATCGCGGCAATCTGTTCTTCATCTATACTGTAATCAAACAAAGCGTTCTTTCTTCGTTCCAGTTCTGACTCTGCCAGTTCTTCCATTCCCCTGTTAAGCGGCTTTAACGCACTGTCCATATGCATATAATCAAAGACCTGATTCCACGGAACAATAAAGCCCGCTCCATGTGCACAAAATACGGAGCCGGTCGGATGCGCGACATCCTCCTCCGGATTATATTGTTTTTCCAAAATAACCTCTTCTTCATTGTGACAGATATCAAATCCGTGCAATGTACAAAACAGACTTCCCAATCCTCTTGTATAAGCACTTACATTTGCCTGATAATCCCGCATCGTCGATACCGGTGCAAGTCCGGTCAGCACCGCATTTTCACCCTCTATCAACGGTGCATCACATTTTCCATACATCATTTCAATATCCATCATCGCCCTGCCGACACAGTCTGACGGAATTTCCAGACGGAATGCATAATATGGTTCCAACAGCCTTGATTTTGCCTGCATGAGTCCCTGACGTACCGCACGATAGGTTGCCTGTCTAAAGTCCCCGCCTTCGGTATGCTTGGTATGTGCCCTTCCGCTGACCAACGTAATTTTCATATCCGTAAGAGCCGAACCTGTTAAAACCCCCACATGCTCAATTTCCTCTAAATGCGTTAATATCAGTCTCTGCCAGTTTTTATCCAAAATATCCTCACTGCAATCCGTATCAAACTGCATTCCGCTTCCGCGTTCTCCCGGTTCTAAGAGCAGATGGACCTCCGCATAATGCCGTAAGGGTTCAAAATGTCCGACCCCCTCCACGGTATCTTCAATGGTTTCTTTATAAATAATCTTACCCATTCCAAAATGAACCAGAACACCGAATCGGTCAGCAATCTGACGTTGCAGTACCTCAATCTGAATCTGTCCCATCAGTTTTACCTGAATAGTTTCGCTTTCTTCCTGCCACATAACATGCAGCTGGGGTTCCTCTTCCTCCAGCTGACGTAATAACGGCAGCATCCTTGCACCATCCATATCATCCGGTAATTCCACCGTATAGGTTAACACCGGCTCCAATACCGGTAAGGATGCATCCGATTCCGTTCCGATTCCCTGCCCCGGATAAGTACCGTTTACACCGGTTATTGCACATACCATTCCGGCCTGTACTTCTTTTGAAACCGTATATCCCTTTCCGGAATAAATACGGATTTCATTTACTTTATCCTCATATATATTATCTTTCACATGTAATTTCCCATGTGTAATCTTTAAATACGTCAACCGGTTTTTCTGTTCATCCCGACCGATTTTAAATACCCTTGCGCCAAAGTCCTCTTCTGTCAAAAAATCTGTTTGGGCGTCCGCTTTTTCCATATAATCGACAAGCTTCCGCAAAAAGAAATCCACGCCCTCCAATTTCAGTGCCGAACCAAAAAAACAAGGAAATACCTTGCGTTGCCTTATACATTCCGCAATACGGCTTTTCTCGATAACCTCCTGCGATTCTAAGAACCGTTCCAACAGTTCATCATCGCATACCGCAACAGACTCATAAAAGTCATCTGTATTCTCCTGCATAAAATTCACGCAGGAATTTCCGAAATTATCCTTCAGATTCTTCATTAGGGCATCCATGTCCGTATCCGGCTGATCCATTTTATTCACAAAAATAAATACCGGGATCTGATACTTTTCCAATAATTTCCAGAGTGTTTTCGTGTGTCCCTGCACACCGTCTTTACCACTGATTACCAAAATGGCATAATCCATTACCCATAGGGTACGTTCCATTTCGGCAGAAAAATCCACATGCCCCGGTGTATCCAATAAAGTAATGCAGGCACTATCTCCATACTGAAATACTGCCTGCTTTGAAAAAATTGTAATACCTCTTGCACGTTCCTGTACATCGGTATCCAAAAATGCATCTTTATTATCAACACGACCAATTTTCTTTATTGTGCCCGCTTCGTACAACAAAGCCTCTGACAAAGTTGTCTTTCCGGCATCTACATGAGCCAGAATCCCTAAAGTAAATTGTTTCATTTTGTATCCTTTTATCCTTCTAAAATTAACTGTTCCACTTCCTGTGTCGTATCAGCAAAGGTTTTTGCACCTTTTTCCTTTAAAAACGGGACTTCCCGAAAACCCCAGGTAACAATAATACTATTCATACCGGCATTCATGGCTGTTGCCACATCGACTTCGGAATCGCCGATATATACCGCATCTTCCTTTGCAAAACCTAATTGCGACAAAACCTCATATACGGAGTCCGGTGCCGGTTTATTGGCAATCCCATCTCTTGCACCTAATTCATAATCAAAACATCCCGGAAAATACTGTGCACATAATTCATGTACCGCCTCATCCGCTTTGTTGGATACAACTGCCGTCTTACAACCTGCTGCACGCAGTTTCTGAATCAGCTCCGGTATTCCGGCATATGGCTTTGTATTATCCGCACAATGTTCCTGATAATATGCCATAAAATTATCATGTACCTTTATCTGGATATCCTTTGATGTACCGGAAGGAACCGCACGTTCAATCAGCTTCCACATACCGTTCCCCACAAATCGGCGGATATCATCAAGTGAATGTGTCGGATATCCATTCAATCGTAACGCATAATTCGTTGCATTCATCAAATCCTCTAATGTATCTAAAATCGTACCATCCATGTCAAAGATTGCAAGTCTGTACTTCATTCTTCTTCTCCTAACGTTCTGCTCCTGTATAATCAACCTCTTCTTTACCGATTAACATTTCATCCTTTAACCATTTTGCAAAATTCGGCCATTCCTCTTCAATTTCACCGGACTCACGATTCCAGTATAAAACCTTGCCATCCTCCAGATTTGTATGTTCCAAATCATAACCGATTACATCCCCATATGGCGTATATGCAATCATGAAAAAGGTTGCCGGCATGCCAGGTTGACGCTTACTGCCGTCAAAATTATCTTCAATATAACGCACGCCCTCTTTACGGGTACGATTACCAAGTACTTCCATAATAGTAGTTCCGATGGTATCTGCAAATAAAGTTCCACCATTATTTACTTTCAGCCATTCTTTATAATAAAGCGGTAAGTTCATATTGTAGGTTTCTTCAAATGCATAAATAATCCGGTCGGTTGCACCCTCATTTAAATTATGAACACCTTCTGTATACTTATTGTATTCCTTATAAAATGCTTTAAAATATTTGTTTATGTCCTTTACTGCCATGACAAACTTCCTTTCTGTATTTTGAACTATATTAAAACATGATTTCTCTATATGATTTCATGTCATTCTTTTTTTCGTAGATATCGTAGCACAAACGCCTGTGTTTTTCAACGGATAAACAAAAATGACATTATTTTGTATGTATAAATCATACCTTAACACAGAGCCGATGCATATCCGTACACATCAGCTCTGAATTTCATTCTTATTTTACATGAAATGCATTTTTTCCCGGATATAGTGCATTTTCACCCAGCTCTTCTTCAATTCTTAACAACTGATTGTATTTTGCCACACGCTCACTCCGGCTTGGTGCTCCCGTCTTAATCTGACAGGTATTTAATGCAACCGCCAGATCCGCAATCGTTGTATCCTCTGTTTCTCCGGAACGATGAGATGCAATCGCTGTATAGCCTGCATTGTGTGCCATCTTGATTGCCTCTAATGTCTCAGAAACCGAACCAATCTGATTTAACTTGATTAAGATGGAATTTCCGCAGCCGTTTGCAATTCCCTTGGAAAGACGCTCTGTATTCGTTACAAACAAATCATCACCGACCAACTGTACACGGTCACCCAATTCCTTCGTAAGCTTCTTCCAGCCTTCCCAATCTTCTTCATCCAACGCATCCTCAATGGATATGATCGGATATTTGTCAACCAATGACTTCCAATGGGCAATCAATTCCTCCGATGTATAAACAGTTCCCGCCTTCGGTAACTTATATTCTCCAACCGTTCCGGTCTTCCACTCACTGGAAGCGGCATCCATTGCAATCTTAAAATCTCTTCCCGGCTCATAGCCTGCACGTTTTACCGCCTCTAAGATTGTCTCAATGGCTTCCTCATCGGATTTCAATGCCGGTGCAAATCCACCTTCATCTCCAACGGAAGTTGCAAGTCCTCTTTCCTTTAAGATACCTGCCAACGCATGGAACACCTCAGCACACCATCTCAAACATTCCTTGAAACTCTTTGCTCCTACCGGCATAATCATAAATTCCTGTACATCCAATCCACTTGACAATGCATGGCAGCCACCGTTGACAATGTTCATCATCGGTACCGGTAAGCAGTTTCCCTGAATACCGCCTAAGAAACGATACAATGGCAAATCCAAAGAAGTTGCAGCTGCACGGCAGCACGCAATGGAAACCGCAAGGATTGCATTCGCTCCAAGCTTTGACTTATCCTTTGTTCCGTCTGCCTTCATCATTGCCTGATCCACTGCATAGATATCCGATGCATCCATTCCAATCAGGGTATCATTTACAATGGTGTTAATATTGTCAACCGCCAGTTCTACCCCCTTTCCCAGATAGCGGTTCGGGTCACCATCCCTTAATTCCAATGCTTCAAACTCACCGGTTGATGCTCCGCTTGGTGCAGTTCCTCTTCCGATTGTTCCGTCTACCAAATAAACCTCAGCTTCTACTGTCGGATTTCCTCTGGAGTCTAATATCTCACGTCCGATTACTTTTTCAATCTCTAAATAATTCATATTCTCCGTCTCCTTCTATACACATTTTCTACAATTATCATAATTGACAAATCCGACACATCTAATCCGACAAATGTGTGAAAAAGAACATTTATTTTCTTACAAAATTCCACTTTTATCGATAGACGATTTATGTTATACTTTGCTTGGAGAGGTGACATTATGAAATACTTGCTTATTCTCATTATGGTAGTTGGGGCTATCATGTTGTTGTTATATTTTATGGCTTTATTTTTAGACAGTACAAAACTATTAATTTTCTTTCGAATTGCCATGCTGATATTGATTGCTATTCTGATTATAGCTTGGATTACCAGCATCATTTTGGGACAACAATTTATCCTGTTGCTTGGATTGGCAATTTTGTTTATCCTTTTATATGCATTTTCTTAAACTCCAACTATTTGGTTAGTCGGAGTTTTTTTATACCAAAAAAGGGATACCGCAACCGGCATCCCTTAAAAGACAATTTATAATTTTTTTACAAATAATGTTCGTATAGCATTCAATACAGCCAGAATCATTACACCGACATCCGCAAAGATTGCAAACCACATATTAGCAATACCAATTGCACCAAGCAACAGACAAATCAGCTTAATTCCGATTGCGAAATAAATATTTTCATAAACAATACGGATACATTTTCTGGCAATACGGATTGCCTTTGATATCTTTAATGGGTCATCATCCATTAAGACAATATCCGCAGCTTCTATTGCTGCATCCGACCCCAATGCTCCCATCGCAATACCAATATCTGCTCTTGATAATACCGGAGCATCATTAATTCCGTCACCCACAAACGCAAGCTTTTCTTTTTCCGCCTTTAAGGATAATAATTCTTCTACCTTTGCAACCTTATCGCCCGGAAGTAATTCACTGTAAACCTCAGAAATTCCAAGTTCCTTTGCCACACTATCCGCAACAGCCTTTGCATCACCCGTCAACATAACGGTATGGGAAATACCGTGTTTCTTTAATTCCGAAATTGCTTCCTTAGCATGCGGCTTTAATAAATCCGAAATCACAATATGTCCGGCATATTCTCCGTCCACCGCCATGTGTACAATTGTTCCGACATGGTGACAGTCAATATACTCGATATTCAACCGTTTCATCAACTTGGTGTTACCGGCTGCAACCGATATACCATCAACCTTTGCCACTACACCATTACCGCCAATTTCCTCTACGTCCGTAACACGGCTCTGGTCAATTGCTTTTCCATATGCCTTTTTCAAACTTTTACTGATTGGATGGTTTGAAAAGCTTTCCGCATAAGCAGCATATTCCAACAACTGTTCATCGGATATTTTATTATGATGGATTGCATTTACCTCAAACACACCCTGTGTCATTGTTCCGGTTTTATCAAACACAACATATTTTACCTGTGCCAATGCCTCTAAATAACTGGAACCCTTTACCAAGACACCCTGACTGCTTGCACCTCCGATACCGGCAAAGAAGCTTAACGGAATACTGATAACCAACGCACACGGACAACTGATTACCAAAAACGTTAATGCCCGATAAATCCAGTCAAACCAAAGAGCACCGGTACTGGCTCTTCCCATCAAAATCATTATAACCGGTGGCAGGATTGCCAAAGCCAAGGCACCGTAACATACCGCAGGGGTATAATATTTTGCGAACTTTGATATAAAATTCTCTGAACGGGATTTCTTTGAAGATGCATTCTCCACCAAATCCAAAATCTTGGAAACCGTTGATTCTCCAAATTCCTTTGTTGTCTGAATCTTCAAAACACCGGTCATATTAATACAACCACTGATAATTTCATCATCCGGGGAAACCTGTCTTGGAACACTTTCTCCCGTCAATGCACTTGTGTTTAAGGAAGAGGTTCCCTCTACCACAATTCCGTCAATCGGAACTTTTTCTCCGGGTTGAACCACAATTACAGAACCAATTGCAACTTCATCCGGATCCACCTGCTGTAAAGTACCATCTATTTCCATATTGGCATAGTCTGGCCGAATATCCATCAACTCACTGATATTTCTTCTGCTCTTTCCAACGGCATAGCTTTGAAACAGCTCCCCAATCTGATAAAA
The DNA here is from genome assembly GCA_934293575.1 of uncultured Lachnospiraceae bacterium. Lineage (GTDB taxonomy): Bacteria > Bacillota > Clostridia > Lachnospirales > Lachnospiraceae > CAG-590. Next base: position 133,298 of record CAKQYU010000003.1, read on the forward strand.
GAGCATAACCGCAACCGCCTCTGTATAATCGCCGCTTTTCTCAACAAGTTCAATTACAATCGCACCTACCGTTGCAATTGCCATCAGGAAATTTTCATCAAATACCTGATGATTTAAAATACCCTTGCCTGCCTTTTTCAAAATATCATATCCAATAATCATATATGGAACCATCCATAATACTAACTGAATAATAAATCCTCCGGTAATCCGGTTAAAGTCAACCAGTTTCCCGAGAATTACAAGTGCAATCATGAATATCAACGACAGAATAATACGATTCCTCATTTTTTTCTGCTTTTTATTCATTGCTTTCCCCTTTCTTTTTGCCGAAAAAGTGATTTGGGATTAAAGGAAAATCTCACAATCATCCTCTACCTTTTTGCAGTTTGCCAGTACATCCTGCATTACACTCTTAACATCTGCTCCGTCTTCAAACTCTACAATCATCTTCAATGCCATAAAATTAACAGTTGCATCCTTAACACCTGCTGTATTCTTAGCAGCATCCTCCATCTTATTTGCACAGTTTGCACAATCCACATCAATCTTATATGTCTTCTTCATTTCTCTTACCTCTTTCTTTTTATGTATTCATATGAACAATTATTCATATGTTGTAACTATAAAATACCATTCTCTATAACATATGTCAATGCATTATTTATAATTCCTTTGATTTTTTTGGTATGAAAAGAATTTCTGTTAATCCGGTAGAAATTGTATCCCCGCACCAAGTAATCCGTCCCCTAAATATGTGCTTAACGCAGCCCCGATATTGGCACGGTATATTTCATTATAATCCGGTAAAACAGCAATTAATTTTTTCTCTAAAGCTTCCCGTTCCTTCGGTGCTCCGCCGTCTGCAACTATCAAATTATAATGTTTTCCTGTATATTCCGGTTTTGCCGCCAATTCCTCCACAATATTGATTAATTTTTTTGCGACCATCTTGCTTCCGCGGACCTTTGCCGGTGTATAAATTTCTCCAATTTCATCAAAGGAAAGAATCGGTTTGATATTCAATGCCGCACCCGCTATTGCAGTTGCCTTTCCGATTCTTCCACCTTTCATCAGGTATTCTAAAGTATCAATTGAGAAAAAGACATGCGTATCCTGTCTTAATGCCTCTACTTTCTGACAAAGTGTTTTAAAATCCATTCCTTCATCACGCCATTTTGCAGCCTGAATAACCAAAGCACCGTTTCCGATACCGGCAGATAAAGAATCGATTACATAAACTTCAATATCCACATCTTCCGCTATCAACCGTACTGCCTGCACCGTACCGGATAAAGATCCGGATAACACCAAAACAAGAACCTTCTCATAGCCTTTCTTTTTTAAGTAATTAAACATACCTTCAATATCTCCTCCCAACGGAGTCGATGTTTTTGGCAGTTCTCCACTCTTTAACCGTTCATATACCTCCCGGGCATGAATTGTAATTCCATCCTTATACTCTCCATCCTTACAGGTAATCAACATCGGAACCGTATAAATATGATATTTAAAAACATATTCCTCCGGTACATCTGCACAGGAATCCGTTAATATTGCTATTTTTTTATTTTGTGGAAGCATATTTTTCTCCTTCTACTTTTATTTTCCGCAATCTTATGTAAACCATTCAACAAATAACAGAATATCATAAATTATAACATCATCCGTCCCCTTGTCAAATGCAATAAAAAAACAGATGTCTTAGACCTTGTCTAAAACACCTGTCTTCTCTTTGAATTCATTTAAGATTAAGCTAATCCTTTTTCCTCTAACCAGTCATATAAGAATGGTTTACCCTGTTTAATTCGAACAGTACGAAGTCGGAATACAGCAACTGTCAAAAGTGTAAATACAATACTGATTGCAAATAATACTACACATTCATGAACAACACTTGGTCCGTTTGCTGCAATACCTGCACGGAAACCGTTTACAGAATAAGTAAATGGCATCCATTTATTCAAGCTTTGTGCAAGTTTTCCGGAAATTTCTACCGGATAAGTTCCTGCCGAACCTGCTAACTGCAATACCATGAATAATAACATAAGGAAACTACCAATCTTACCTAACAATAAGTTGAAGAAGTACATAATTGACATGAAGCATGCAACTGCTGCAAGAGCCACAATAAATGTCTTTGGCATGCTAGCCGGTTCAAATCCTAATGCAAAATGCAGGATAACCATCAGCATTGTTACCATCAAAATTGCCATCGGATATAAGATGACTGCTTTACTTGCCCACCAATCTTTACCGTTTGTCAACTCACCTGTATGCTTTGACAAAGGATACATCAGACAAAATGCAAGACATGCTACCCAAATACCAACTGAGAACATATATGCTGCCATCGCATGTCCATTATTCTCTACTTCTGTTAACTTTGTTTCTTTTGTAACAACCGGTTCTGCAAACATATCAATTGTTGCATCTGAGGCTTCATTTTCTGAAATCTCATCTTTACCGTCTGCCAATGCATCGTGAAGTGTCGTTGTTCCATCTTTCAATGTTACAAGACCATCACCTAATTCCTTTGAGCCATCTGCCAACTGAATCGAACCGTCTGCAATCTGGTTTGCACCGTCTGAAAGACGTCTTGAACCTGATGCAATCTGGCCAACTGCACTTGAAACCTGCTCTGTTCCTGTTGCCAAAGTACCTGCACCGTCTGCAACTGCCTTTGCACCACTTACCAATGTTGGCAACTGTGATAAATCGGTAGAAGAATCTATCGTATTTAATACCTGTAAGGCACCGGTTGCACCACCAAGCTGACCTGCATCATTTGCAAGATTGGTTACTGAAGTAGTAATACCGGAAGTATCAACTCCTGCCGCTGCAGTTGCTGCTGCACTTGCTACCTGATTCTTTCCCTCTGTACCTTCTGCTAAAGATGAAGTTACAGCTGCTGTAATATCTGCCTGATGAGCTGCCATTGCGTTTTGTACTGCTGAGGTAATAACAGGAGTCAATGCACTAGAATTAGATGCCTGACTGGCAATTGCACTTTTCAATGTTGCTGCATAACCTTCTACAATAGCTTTTTGATCATCTGGCAAATTAGCCTCATATGCTACTGTTACCTGATCTATTTGACTCGGTAATCCTGACAATATATTCGTTGCTACTGCCTGTCCTGCTGCCGCACCTGCAATCGGAGCTGCGCTCGCAGCACCTGCCTGTCCTGCAACGCCTGCAGCCTGTTGTGCTGCCGCATTTGCCACACTGCCTGTCAACTGTGTTGCATAATTCTGTACTGCTGCATTTACATCTGTCTTATCTTGTGAAACTTTAGAGGCATAAGTATTCTGACTTTGAGTTTGTGATGAAATATTAGTAGAAACTGAACTTTGTAATCCTGATAAACCACCTGCCAGTTTATTCACTCCATCACTAACCTGCTTTGCACCGGAAGCCAATGTATTTGCACCTTCCGTTACAGTTGGCATTTTTGAATTCAATTCACTTGAGCCACTTGCTAACGTATCGGTACCGGCTTTCAATTCGGAAGCACCATCTGATAATACAAGAAGGTTATCGGTAATTGTTGTATTACCATCCAACAACTTATCTTCACCATCTAACATATCATTTGTTCCGTCCACTGCATCCTGAAAACCATCTTCAATCGTTGTTAAACTATCGAAAACTGTCTCTGCATAAGTACGGGTAACTTCCTCTGTCAGGTTCTCCTTAATCTCCTTCATAGCACTTTCTGACAATTTCATGGAAATATAATTCCGTCCCGGATTCGTCTTGTAGTCAAGCACCATCTGTTTTGGATCATCATCCATCAATGTTGATGCATTCTTTGAAAAATCCTCAGGAATTGTAATTACCATATAGTAAGTACCATTTTTCAGACCTTTTTCTGCTGTCTTTTCATCAACAACATTAAATGCCATTGAATCATTATCTGCCAGGTTCTCTGCAAGGTCATCACCAATGGTTAATTCCTTGTCATTGTAGGTCACTGCTTTGTCCTTGTTTACCACCGCAACCGGGAGATATTTCAAATCTCCATACGGATCCCACATAGAAGCTAAGAAAAATCCTGCATACATTGCGGGAATCAAAATGATTACAAGCAACACAACCATTAACAATTTGTTGTGCCATAAAGCATGAAGTTCATTTTTTATCATAAGCTCATCTCCTTTTCACATGGGTTATTATAGTCCAGCGTTTTTTATAAGACAATGGTCAAATTATATATTTTTATACCATTATTACACAGTATTGTGTATTAAGCACCATTAAGTCATTTCAATTCACTATTTTTTAACATTTTTATTACTCAAATGTTGCATTTTCCCTCAAATGGGTATATACTCAACAGGAATCAAACAAATGAGTATCTAAAAGAAAGGAGTCATTTCTATGAATTTAAATATACAAAAACTAAGCAGTATGGAGCCAAATATAGACCGCCGGAAACGGAAAACAAGAATTGCTATCGAAAATGCATTATTGGAATTGATGCAGGATAAACCAATCAGTTCTATTTCCATCAGTGAACTATCGGAAGCTGCGGATATCAACCGGAAAACCTTCTATAATAATTACGATTCCATTGATGATGTAATTAAGGGAATCAACCAGAAATTATCCATGCGGATTTTCAGTTCCCTTCCGGACAAGATTACCATCCATAACGAGATTGAAATCTACAATCTGCTATTAAATTTTACAACCGCTTTGGAACCTCATAAAGATATTTTAAAGAAAATGACCAGAGATCAGAAGAATCTTCCGTTCTTTGAATACTTTAAGGATCAGATTCTTCCTTATGTGGAAAAGAACTTAATCAGTTATCATGTAGATGCCGCCTTAACACCTTATATTAACAGTTATCTTGTCAATGGTTTATCTTCGATTCTGTTTACCTGGGTAAACGAAGAAGCGCTAAACTCAGAACAAGTAGCGCTTCTATGTTATAACTTAACTATTTCTTCTATTAAATTGGATAACTATAAAGATATCCATGTCAAAAAATAAGCTTACCAGCTAAGGACTTCATAGCCATCCTCAGTTACCAGTACCATAATCTCCCACTGGGCAGATGGCTTATGATCCTTCGTATAGACTTCCCATCCATTTTCTTCGTCTGTATATATCTCAACCTTACCCATATTTACCATCGGTTCAATTGTAAATATCATACCCGGAACCAGAAGCATTTCCGTCCCTGCCTTTGAATTATAGGATACCCATGGTTCCTCATGGAATTCCAATCCAACACCATGACCACCGATTTCACGTACGACCGTATATCCGTTTGCAAACGCATGATCATGAACAGCTTGTCCCATATCACCTAGAAATCCCCATGGTTTTACCTGCTGCAAACCTAATTCCACACATTCTTTTGTTACCTGTACCAGCTTTTTCTTTTCCTCGCTTACTTCACCAATACAGAACATTCTTGAAGAATCTGAAAAATATCCTTCTAAAATTGTGGAACAATCTACATTAATAATATCTCCGCTTTTTAAGATTACATCCTCTGAAGGAAAGCCATGACATACCTGATCGTTTACGGATGTACATACACTGTAAGGAAATCCTTCATAATTAAGCGGTGCGGGAATTCCTCCCATCTGTGTTGTCATATCATAAACAATTTTATCAATCTCGGCTGTATTCATACCCTCGTGAATATGTTCCTCAATATAATCCAACACGGCAATGTTAATCTTCGCACTTTCTTTGATTTTTTCTATCTGCTCCGGTGTTTTGATTAAATCTCTTGTCGGAACGATATGTCCGGCTAATTCCGCCTGATGGATTTTAAAATCAAATTTTTCATGACATGTTTTATATTTTTTTCCACTTCCACACCAGCATGGATCATTTCTTCCGATTTTATTTGACATTGTGTTCTTCCTTTCTTATCTTTCACAAGTTAGTTTCTGCGAACCAGATCATTATAGCACCTTTTCACCATATGTAAAGTACCCTTATGCCTGTTGCTGTTCAATAAAGGCAACAAATTCATCTTTCGGGATTGGTCTTGAATAGTAATATCCCTGAATAAATTCACAGTCCAAATCGGAAAATATCTTTACCAATTCCTCATTTTCCACACCCTCTACAACTATTTTCATATTCATTTCTTTTATCATTTTGATGGTGTTTTTTAAAACAATCAAAAGATTCGGATTCCGGTTCATTTCTGTAAAGGTCTTATCCAGCTTTACAAGATGGAACGGCATGGTTGCTATTCTTCTCATATTGGAATAACCGGTACCAAAATCATCCAATGAAAAATGAATTCCCTCACTGCTTAAGACATCAATATTGTCCATCATTGCATTTTGTGAATAGGATGCCGCGGTTTCCGTAATTTCCAAATTAATCTGCGATGGTTTCACCTGATATTTCTTTAAAATCTCCATAATCCGGTATGCCAGATTATTCTGCATACATTGTGCAACCGATAAATTTACTTCTATATAATCCAGATTTAATTTATGATACTCCTCACCGGATATAAACTTACAGACTTCTTCCAACACATAGTCACCAATCTTATGAATGGCACCGTTCCTTTCTGCAACCGGAATAAACAATTCCGGAGAAATAAATCCATACTTATCATCCTTTAAACGCAACAACGCCTCCGCTGAATTGAATCTTTTTTCTTCAATGGAATAAATCGGCTGATAATATACCTCAAACTTATGATGAACAAATGCATTTTCAATAATCCGGTCCATATCACGCATAATATCATAATGTTCTTTTTTGAAAATGTCCCTTGCATATAAAACTCTGCCTGTATAAAATTTAGCATCCAAATCATTTCCAAACGCCAATAAGGAATCCACATCACAGATGTCTTCCGAAAAATGTACCACACAGACACAGCTTAGTAAGTTCATTTCCATCTGATTCATGGTAAAATCCTGCTTCATCCGTTCATTCAGCATTTCCGCAATATGCTCCGTCTGTTTAAAATGATGTTTTTCAATCACAAACCGGAACTTTCCGTCTCCCAGATAATACAGCATTGCATCCAAATGCTGTTCCTCATTTACCTGCGTCATTTTTGCGGAAACCTTTTGTAACAACTGCCACATATTATCATAAGTCAGCATATCATGTAAGGAAGAATAATTTGTAACATTTATCAGTATGATATCAACCGGCTTATCGCTGACTGATGCCCGGTTCAAATCATCCACATATGCCATCAGATTATTTAATCCGGTATCTGTATCAAGGGTATCCTCCGGTCTTTGCACCATCATTGATATAAACAACAGACATAGCGCATTCGCAAACATTTCCATAACGTATGCCGGATAATAAAACTGAATTGCCACTGCGATAATTGTTAGCGGAAATACGCTGATTAAAGAGATAAATCTTCTGGTATTAAATAATTTTTTATGTACCACAAGATAAGTAATTCCAAATACCATATAAATCATTGCTACAATATAAAGTACAAAGAAATACGGTCCTCTGGTATATTTTCCCGTTTCGCTGATATAAAAGATAATATGATAAAACGGATTTACCACCAGCAGCAGAATAATGCAAATTAGTAACGGTGCCCATAACAGTAAAATCCGCTTTGCATTTTCCGTAAACTTATGAAAGGTGTCAGTTAACGCAAAGAAATAATAGATATATAATACCTCTGTGCAGTTATGCAAAATCAAATATGCCGTATGTATAAAATACTTCCATCCAATTGCCATTTCACAATAACGGTCAAATGAAATCGCACTGATATCGGTTAAGCAGGTAATGATACAGGTAAACGTTAAAATTAAAAACATGCGATTTACCCTGCCCTTTGTCATCTTACGAAAAACCGTAGAAAACAATAACGCACTCAATATCATAAATGCACAATAATCAAAATAAACTATCTTATCCATAGCAAGCTCCCCTCACATCACAACACTATGTTTATCATTATCGTCCCTCCAATACGCAATCCGGTAAATATTTCAAAATCATATTCTTTAGTTCATTTCCCTTTACCGGTTTGCCTATATAATCCGTAAATCCCGCTGCAATATAACCGTCTCTGTCTCCGGCAAGCACATTCGCGGTAATAACAATGACCGGAACATCCTCACAAAGATTTTCTTCCTGCATGATTTTTAGTGTTTCCATTCCATCCAATACCGGCATCAAATGATCCAATAATATCAAATGGTAAGAATTCATCCGCATATATTCCAAAGCTTCCTCACCATTTTGTGCAGTATCAATAGTCATACCATTATCCTGTAACACCTTACAGATTAAATCCAGATTCATCCGGTTATCATCAACCGCAAGAATCCTTGCCTTCGGTGCAAAAAAATCCACCTCTTCATCTGTTTTTGCCACAAGGTTAACATAATTCATCTTCTCAATCGGTCCAATACTTTCCTTTGACCAGACTTCCTGTTCAATCTGGAACGAAATGGTCGTGCCAACGCCATACTCACTGTCAATTTCCAGCTTGCTGCCCATCATGTCCAATAATTTTGTCACAATTACAAGCCCCAATTCTGTTTTCTCTATATTATAGATATGTCTGACATCCGACTGCTCTAAATGCTGCTGTAACCGTATGCGTTCTTCTTCCTTCATTCCGATTCCGGTATCTTTAATAACCGCCGATAAAATACCAAGATTGTCTCCTTTGGCAGTCCATGTCATATATAACTCCACACTGCCCTCCTGTGTGAATTTGACACTGTTGGAAATCAAATTATTAAAAATCTGAATCAGATGCAACATATCTCCACACAGTTGTTCCGGAATATTCTCATCTATATTGTAATGAAATTCCAAATTATTTTTTTCGGTATTAAATTGTGCATATGCAATCACATCCTGCACAAAAGATAAAACGGAATACGGTCTTTTGTCGATTTTCAGATTGCCACCATCTATGTTGGTAAAATCCGAAATATCATTTACCAGCGAAATCAACGTTCTTCCCGCAGTCTGCACATTCATTGCATATTCCTTTACCGCCGGTTCCGTTGTCTCCTTTAAAATCAATTCATTATATCCCAGCAAAGAATTAATCGGTGTACGGATTTCATGGGAAATCTTTGCCAAGAACTGTGTTTTGTTCTGATTTGCCTTCTGGGAATTCTCACTTGACAGAAGGATATCTTCTTTTTCCGCCTTCAGTTCTTCCATCTGTAACTGTAATTTGCGGTATTGTGGCGATTCCATAAAATACGGCAGCATCATGATTCCAAGACTCGGTGTAAATGCCGATAATAACACACCCGGCAGGCAGAAAAACTGTAAAAGCGGGCCAAGTATGGCAACAACCGGTAATATCCAAAATGCAATGCCAAAATGTCTGTTTTTTTCTTTCCTGCATACCCATAATACCCAGCCGGAAGTCAATACATAATAAACCGGCAGAAAATACAAGAGAAAATGCAGATTTCCGTAAATATAGCCATCCTCCAAATCAAACGAAAAACAAATACCTGTAAATAAATTGACCAATAACAATACCATAAACAAAACCAGCATTATCCGGTTTACTCTCGTTAATTTTCGAAATACCGTTCCTCCATCCAGAGCAACAACCGCAAAATTGTACCAATAATATGCCGTTATTACCGCAAAGAAAAGATAGATTGTATTCAATATCGTATTCAATAAGGAATCAATCATCCTGTAATGCTGAATGGTAATTGCTGTTACAACATCAAAAATATTGGTCAACAGCATGAGTAAAATCAAATGGGTAAATACAATATTCAATTGTAATTTAAAATCAAAATTACTGCATACATACACCAATAACAACAATAGCATTATAATTGCAGCAATTTCAAAACTGATATTATAACTAAACTCCACAACTTTCTCCTTATTCCTTTAAACCGGCATATTTCCATGTTTTTTGATGATTAAATCCGGTTTTTTTGTTTCTGACAATGCAATCAAATCCTGATACAACTGCCTTCTTGTGTTAGATGGTTCTAATTTATCATCCACAAAATGTCTCTGCAGAACCATATCACTGTTCATATATTTTTTCCGATATTCCTGTAACTGCTCTTTTAAATATTGTTCCTTTTCTTTTCCCTCTAACCGGCCCAACTGACTATGACTGATTACCGCAACAGCACCTTCCGCTTTCATAACGGCAACCTCAGCATCCGGCCACACATAATGTCTGTCTGTTCCTAACTGCTTACATCCCATAAAAATATAAGGACCACCATATGCTTTTCTAAGAATCACCGTCAGACGGATTGTCGTTGCCTGCGCATATGCATGTATCATTTTGGCACCATGACGAATCAGTCCCTTATATTCCTGTTCCGCCTCCATTACAAATCCCGTTGAATCCGCAAATGTCAGTACGGGTATATTGTAACAGTCACAATACTGGACAAATCTTGCTGCTTTATCTGCACCATCCACATCAACGGAACCGTTTAAATGCAATGTCTGGTTTGCAACAACGCCAACTGTAATACCACCAAGTCTTGCCAATCCAATGACCATGTTCTTTGCAAATTCTTCCTGAATCTCAATAAAACTGTTATCATCCAATATCTCTTCTAAAATTATCCGGACATCATACGGTTCCCACGGATCCTTAGGCAACAGACTTGAAATGTCTGTCAGATCCTTTTCATAATATCGATCTGTCCGATAAATCCTTGCATTTGCATCAAAACACGGTGGCAGCATATCAATCAGCCGTCTTACCATTCCATAGCAGGTTCTTTCATCCTTCATCCGGAAATGTGCAACTCCACTTACCTGCGAATGAATCTTTGCACCACCCAATTCTTCAATCAGATAATCTGTCTTCTGGATTTCATTAATAACCTTTGCCCCCGTCACAAACATATTACTGATTTTATCAATCGTAAATACAAAATCCGCCAATCCCGGAGAATATACGGCACCACCCGCACAGGTTCCCGCAATAATCGCAATCTGCGGAATATACCCGGATGCAATTGTATTATAGTGAAACAATTCTCCGCAGCCGGCAACCGCGGCAGCACCTTCCTGTATTCTTGCCCCGCCTCCATCGTAAATTCCGATAATCGGTCGTTTGTTTGCAATTGCTTCCTTTATGATGGCAACAATCTGGCTGCTGTGTTGATAACCAAAGGTTCCTCCCATGCAGGTAAAATCCTGACCGAAAAAATAGACACGCTGTCCACATATATTTCCGTAACCGGTAATCACTCCGTCATATCCCGGCATCTGATCCTGCAACGGATAAAATTCTTCAAAACTATCCTTATCAAACAAAAAACGGATTCTTTCTATAATATGTAATTTATCTCTTTTATGTTGTTTGCTGATGCTATATGGATTGGTCTGTTCCAGATACATTCCATACCCCCCTCTTTTTGCCTCTTATTCTCTTAATTCTACTCTATTTTTCTGTTTTTATCTACTACAATTATTTAATTATGTTCATTTTCCGTAAATTCATGTATAATAAATGTACTTGAAACTTACAGTCACAAATCAGGTGCAAAAAGAATACAAGGAGAACACATATGATTTATATTGATGGCGTAGGATATGTAGACGAGCGTTCCTACAATGCCTCTAAAAAATTAAATTTTTCCAATCAAAAACAATCTTTTGATTCGGTTTTGGAAAAGGAAACCATTATCTATGCAACACCGGAAACTTCTGCTTCTTTCACGGAAGCCGGTTCTTTAAAAGTGACAGCTCCATCCGAATTGGAACAGTATTTCCAAGATGCCGCAAATGCATACGGAATGGATGTGAATTTACTAAAAGCGGTTGCCAAACAGGAGTCGGATTTTAATGCAAATGCAGTATCTTCTTCCGGAGCAGTGGGTATTATGCAGTTAATGCCTCAGACGGCAGCGGACCTTGGTGTTACCAACGCTTACGATGCAAAGGAAAACATCTACGGTGGTGCCAAATATCTTTCCAATCTGTTAAACCGCTATCATCAGGATGTCTCTCTTGCTCTGGCTGCTTATAATGCCGGTTCCGGCAATGTGGACAAATATAACGGAATTCCTCCGTTTACAGAAACTCAAAACTATGTCTCAAATGTTCTTGCCTATATGGGGCAGAATTTAAGCATCAGCAATACTGCCGCTACGGTCTATTCCGTTGCTTCAAAGGATATTACTTCCACTGCAAAGCAGTACACAATTTATGCACAACCGAAAACAGTTTAAATCCTTTATTACAGCAAAACAATCATTCCATCAGAAAGGATATCAATATGATTCAAATCGAAAATGTAACTAAAACCTATAATTCCTCCACCCGTGCGGTAAATAATCTGAATCTAACGGTAAATGACGGAGAAATTGTTGGATTTATCGGACCAAACGGAGCCGGAAAAACAACAACCTTAAAAATGATGACCGGCATATTAAAACCGGATTGCGGAACCATTTTAATCAATGGTCAAAACATGGAAACAAATCCCTTAGCCGCCAAACAGGAAATCGGTTACATTGCCGACAGTCCGGATATGTTTTTAAGGCTGAAAGGAATTGAATTTATGAATCTGATTGCGGATATATATAAGGTCTCCCTCTCTGTCCGTAAAGAACGAATCAAAATCTTTGCAAACCGTTTTGAACTGACAGAAGTCTTAGATAAACCAATGCAGACCTATTCCCACGGCATGCGCCAGAAAATGATGGTCGCCGCTGCCCTGGTTCACGATCCGGCTGTATGGATTTTGGATGAACCGCTGACAGGTCTTGATCCTAAGTCGGCTTATAATTTAAAAAACATGATGCGTGAGCATGCAGATGCCGGAAATTCCGTTTTATTTTCCACACATGTATTGGAAGTTGCGGAAAAATTATGTGATAAAGTAATTATTATCAATCACGGTGAAACACTGTTTTACGGAACATTAGACGAACTTACAACCAAGTATCCGAATATGGACCTGGAACAAATCTTTTTGGAGATGACTGCACATGAATCAATATAAAACCTTAACCAAAACATTTATTGCCGCTATCAGCATGAGTCAGGCACAGGATAAAAAAAGAAAAATCATGATTATCATTTTATCGATGTTTGCTCTGTTCGGCGTATTATTACCGGTATCCATCGGTGTTGGCTTATTAGTAAAACTGATGACCGAAACTCTGGCACCGATTGGTTGTCAGGCGCTTGGAATCCAGTTGATGTTCCATGTTATCAGTATTTTTACCGTTATATTCGGCATCAATGTCATTTTTAACGAATTTTTCTTTTCAAATGACATCGAATACATATTACCATGGCCATTACGTGCCTATCAGATTGTTGCATCCAAATTTACGGCTGCTTTTTACAATGAAAATATCATGCAGTTTATTTTGGTATTATCCTGCATTATCGGCTACGGAATCGGTTCAAAAATGGGAATCTTAAATTGGATTTTATCGGTTATCGGTATCATTACTCTTCCGATTCTTCCACTTGCCTATTGCGGAATCCTCAGTCTGTTGATTATGGGCTTTACAAGAATCATCAAAAACAAAGATATTATTCAAAGAGTATCCGTGATTCTGATTTTTGTTCTGCTTCTTGCTTTAGTCGGTTCCATTGGATTTTTACAGAATATGGATATTGATACCTATGTGGAAACCTTAGCATCCGGTGATCAGACATTTTTCAATATCATGAATCATATCTTTCCAACGGTTCCTTTATTTGTACAAACCTTCAGTGAAGGAAATTTTGTGGCATTACTGCTTTACATATTAGTAAATGCAGTCGGCGTCGGTGTATTGTTAATTCTTGCAGAATTACTTTACTTTAAAGGAGTTATCGGCTTAACTTCTTCTCCTACCGCAAAACACAAAAAAACATTAGATGCCTTATTGGCAAAATCAAAGCAGCACAGTCCTGCCTATGCATATTTTATAAAAGAACTCAGGGTCTTATTCCGTACACCGGTATTCTTTACAAACTGTATTGCAATTAATTTTATATGGCCAATCTTTCTATATGCCATGTATAAGCTACAGAGCCGCCCAATCACATTAGAACGTCTGCAATATCTGTATGCACATATGGATATCCGCATACAACTGTTATTCCTATTGGGAATTGTCGGTATTTCCGTTATTGTTGCAGCCTTAAACAGCCTAAGCTCGAATGCGATTTCAAGAGAAGGAAAACATTTTTCTTTCATGAAATATATTCCGGTTTCCTATGAAATACAATGGAACATAAAGGCTCTCGTCGGTATCATATTCCCTGCACTCGGTGTATTGATTTATTTTATACCGTTTTGTATTATCGTAAAGGTACCTTTGATTCATTTGATTTTATATATTATTTTATGTATCATGTCAATTACCTTTGTTTCCTTCATGGGAATCTATATTGACTCCATTCAGCCTAAGCTTATCTGGGATGATGAACTTAGTGCTCTTCGTGAAAACTATAATACATTTTTTTCAATGGCAATTTCCATTGCCTTTACCGTAGTTGTCTGTGTCGGAGGATTTTTCCTGTTTTGCCGGACAAAGATAGCAATTGTATCAACAGCAATGATTTTGATTATCCTGCTTGCCCTTGCAAATATTATCGTATTGGCTCTTACTTATAAGAGCAGTGTACAAAACATTCAAGAGCAGGAAGAGGCATAAAAAATCCCTTCACCGGAATTTTGGTTACATATCATGTTCCAATATCTGGTGAAGGGATTTTTATTTTGATTATTTTAGTCCGGACTTTTTAATAATACATCTACATCATTATAACCATATTCAACCAATGCCTTTTTTACTCTATGCTTGGTATCCTCACTGGCATTCACTTCAATCATATCATAAAGCTTTGTTACATAACCATCCCACTTCATAAATATCTGATTACGTATTGCCTGACTGGATGTACGTTCCCGATTCTTTCGTTCCTTTTCAACGGATTTTTCTTTCTTGACAACAATTGGTTCTTGTTTCTTTTCTTCAATTTCTTTTTCCTGTTCCACTGCTGCCATAACATCAATGACACCCTTTGATAAGGTTCCATGAATATCGGTCACACCCAAATCATCCTCCGATAGTTTCTTTGCCGCATCCATAATCTGATGCTCCTGCAACTCCTCTACGGATTTCATATCATCTTCCTTATCCAAATCATCTAAGAACGATAAGTCCACACTTTTTAAATAATCCTCGCCATATGCAATTTTTTCAAGTTCATCAATACGAACCAGACCATAGTCATATATTTCAAATAACAGACCTTTTACACATTCATCTACCGAATCAAAATAGTGATAACACCGTTCTCTCTCCCGATCCGAATCTGCCTGTTCCAATTCCCGCCGATTCAACCAGTAATCTCTGCCATCTTCTTTGGCAATGGTTTCGGTTACGGGTTCTGTTACCTTCTGTTCCGGCTGTTTTTCTTCTTCCTGTGTTTTTTGGGATTCACGCTTATTGCGTAATTCCTGAATCCGGCTTAGTTTCTCCTGATGTTTGGTATGGGTAAACAGTTTTACCGACCATACAATCATATAAATCAAAAATAAAATTAATAACGCTATAATTAAGTACTTCATTATCTTAAATATCAATCCTTTTTTAAATTTCAAACCAGATCATCCGGTTTAATTGATCCTTCGTATATTGTTTCCGAATAATATCATCGTATTTTTGAATATCAATCTCCTGATATCCATTTTTTCGATAAAATCGGATTGCCCTTGCATTTTCCTTAGATACACACCAATAAATATGTTTTAAATGATACTTATCCTTTCCAAGGCTTATAATATCCTTCATTGCAGTCGACGCAACCCCTGTACCCATAGCACATTTACGGATGGTAATTGCAAATTCAGCAACCTGTCTGTCCGGATTTATATGTTTTAAACTAACTGTTCCCATATATTCATCCGATTCATTCACAATTGCCAAATGAACATCATCATTGTTGCTTTGACTGTACTGAATAAATGCCTCGCAATCATCCAGTGTCTTGTTTGCAAAATCCGCCTGCATAAATTCTACAACAGAAGCATCATGCATCCACTCTAACATATAAGGTGCATCTTTTTGTTCTAATCCTCTTAGCATATACTTTCATTTCCTGTCTATCATAATGTATACTTCATTATAGCAGTTCTTATTTATTTTTCAATCTTAAATATTGGAATAACCCATCAGGCTCTTATCTACAGCTCTTGCAACCTCTCTTCCTTCACGGATAGCCCATACAACCAAAGACTGACCTCTATGCATATCTCCTGCTGTAAATACTTTCGGCACATTTGTCTGATAACTGCCTGCCTCTGTCTTTACATTGGTACGCTCATTCAATTCAACGCCAAATGCCTTAGAAACATATTCCTGACTACCAAGAAATCCTGCGGCAATCAAAACCAGATCACAAGGAATCTCATACTCACTTCCCGGAATTTCCGACATATTCATTCTTCCTGTTTTTTCATCTTTTTTCCACTGAAGTTTCACACAGATTGCCTTTGCAACCTTACCGTCTTTATCTTTTACAAACTCCTTTACCGTCGTCTCATAAATTCTTGGGTCATTTCCAAATACCGCAATTGCCTCCTCCTGACCATAATCCGTTTTCAGGATTTTTGGCCATTCCGGCCATGGATTACTTGCAGCCCGGCATACCGGTGGTTTTGGCATCATTTCCAACTGTGTAATACTCTTACAGCCTTCACGGATGGAGGTTCCCACACAGTCATTTCCGGTATCACCGCCACCGATAACAAGAACATGTTTATCTTTTGCATTGACAAACTGTTTATCTTTAAAATTGGAATTTAAAAGGCTCTTTGTTGTTGTCTTTAAAAAATCAACCGCAAAATAAATCCCCTTGGCATCTCTTCCCTTTACCTTAATATTTCTTGGATTCGAAGCTCCACACGCCAAAACAACACTGTCATAATCTTTTAAAATCTGTTCTGCCTTTACAATTTTTTCATCCTTATTGGTCAGATATGCAGCCATTTCATCTTCTTTTGCTACCATAGGCGCCATAGCCGATTTGGTTCCACCAACATTTGCATTGGTAATAAATTGTACACCTTCCGCCTTCATAACCTCAATCTTG
This sequence comes from uncultured Lachnospiraceae bacterium, assembly GCA_934293575.1. Classification (GTDB taxonomy): domain Bacteria; phylum Bacillota; class Clostridia; order Lachnospirales; family Lachnospiraceae; genus CAG-590. Next base: position 150,350 of record CAKQYU010000003.1, read on the forward strand.
CGGTCAATAATCTGCTTTTCCAGCTTCATATTCGGAATACCATACATTAACAATCCACCGACACGATCACTCTTTTCAAATACGGTTACCTCATATCCTCTCTTATTTAACTGGTCAGCCGCAGCCAATCCAGAAGGACCGGAACCGATAACGGCAATTTTCTTACCGGTTCTTACCTTTGGCGCCTTTGGTGCTGCCAATCCGGTCTCATATGCATTCTCAATAATCAACCGCTCATTTTCCTTATTAGATACCGGTTTTCCGTTCAAATTACAGGTACATGCAGCCTCACAAGGAGATGGACAGACTCTTGATGTAAATTCCGGGAAATTATTGGTTTTACTCAATCGTTCATAAGCGACATCCAGATTATCATGGTATACCAAATCATTCCATTCCGGAATCAGATTATTAAGCGGACAACCGGATGCCATCCCACCAATCATCATACCGGACTGGCAAAACGGTACACCGCATTCCATACAACGGGCAGCCTGCTGTCTCTGTTTTTCTTTTGGAAGCGGAACATGAAACTCATTAAAGTTTTTAATTCTTTCCTTCGGCTCAATTTCTATACTTGTCTGTCTTTCAAACTCTAAAAATCCTGTTGCTTTTCCCATTTTGAATCTCCTTTCTACTTTTTCAGTGCATAAAATGCTTCAATCTGTGCCTGCTCTGAACTTAATCCTTTTTCTTCCATCTGAACGATCATATTCATCATCTTCTTATAATCATGCGGAATAATCTTTTTAAACATTGGCAGATAATTACCAAAATCATCCAAGATTTCCTTACCAATAGAAGAATTGGTATAAGCAACATGATCCTGAATCATTGTTTTTAACTCAGATACATCATATTTATCCGTAACTGCTTCAATCGATACCATTTCCTTATTCAGCTTCATATATAAGTCGCTGTTTCTGTCTAATACATAAGCAATACCACCACTCATACCTGCTGCAAAGTTCTTACCGGTATCACCAAGGATTACAACTCTACCACCGGTCATATATTCACAGCCGTGATCTCCAACACCTTCACAGACTGCAGTTGCACCGGAATTACGAACTGCAAAACGTTCTCCTGCCACACCATTGATATAGGCCGCACCGGAGGTTGCACCATACAAAGCTACATTACCGACAATGATATTTTCGCATGCCTTATATTTTGCGGTCTTTGGAGGATAAACGATTAATTTACCACCGGATAATCCCTTACCAAAGTAATCATTACTGTCACCGACCAACTCTAAGGTCAATCCTCTTGGAATAAATGCACCAAAACTCTGACCACCGGAACCGTTACATTTTACCGTATAGGTATCATCTGCTAACGTATTGTAATATTTCTTGGTAATTTCGGAACCAAAGATAGTACCTACTGAACGGTCTGTATTCTTTACGTCAATCTCAATACTCTTCTTCTGTCCTTTATTCAATGCATCTTTAAAGTTCTTCATCAAAATCTTTTCATCGATTGTCTTTTCCAGTTCAAAATCATAAACATTCTTCTTGTTATACACGATTTTGTTCTGCGGACTGTCACTGAACGGATTATTTAAAATAGCAGATAAATCTACTTTATTTTCTTTTGCCTTATCGGAAGCTTTTAATAAATCGGTTCGTCCTACCAGCTCATCTACAGTACGAACACCAAGACGAGCCATATATTCACGTAGTTCTTCCGCTATAAATACCATAAAGTTTACAACATATTCCGGCTTACCCTTAAAGCGTTTTCTTAACTCCGGATTCTGTGTTGCAATACCAACCGGACAGGTATCCAAATTGCATACACGCATCATAACGCATCCCATTGTTACCAACGGAGCGGTTGCAAATCCAAATTCCTCCGCACCAAGCATTGCTGCAATGGCTACATCACGTCCCGTCATCAACTTACCATCTGTCTCCAAAATAACCTTGTTACGAAGGTCATTCATAATCAGTGTCTGATGTGTTTCCGCAAGACCTAACTCCCAAGGAAGACCTGCATTATAAATGGAATTTCCCGGAGCCGCACCGGTACCACCATCGTAACCGGATACCAGAATAACCTGAGCACCTGCCTTTGCTACACCGGCAGCAACGGTACCAACGCCTGCTTCCGAAACAAGTTTTACGGAAATTCTTGCGTCTGTATTTGCATTTTTACAATCATAAATTAACTGTGCCAAATCCTCGATAGAATAAATATCATGATGAGGTGGCGGTGAAATCAAACCAACTCCCGGTGTTGAATGTCTGGTCTTGGCAATCCATGGGTATACCTTACCTCCCGGCAAATGTCCACCTTCACCCGGTTTTGCTCCCTGTGCCATTTTAATCTGTATTTCTTTGGCACTTGTCAGATATTTTGAAGTAACACCAAATCTTCCGGATGCCACCTGTTTAATTGCGGAACAACGATTCTTTCCGTCTTCTCCAACCGTCAGACGTTCCAAATCCTCTCCACCTTCACCGGAGTTTGATTTACCTCCAAGCATATTCATTGCAATTGCTAATGTTTCATGTGCTTCCTGCGAAATAGAACCGTAAGACATTGCACCTGTCTTAAAACGTTTCACAATGGAATCTGCCGGTTCCACTTCCTCAATCGGAATTCCTTTTTCCGGATAGTTAAATTCCATCAATCCCCGAAGATTCATCGGTGCCATTTCCTCTGTCAACTGCTTGGTATATTGCTTAAATATATTGTAATCGCCCTCTCTGGTTGCCTGCTGCAACAAATGTATGGTAACCGGATTATATAAATGATCTTCCTTTCCGCTACGAACCTTATGGCTGCCGCTGGACTCTAAGGTATGATTCATCGGAAGTCCTAACGGATCAAATGCAGCGGAATGTAATTCATCTACCTGCTTTTCAATATCCTTTAAGTCAATTCCTTCCACACGGCTTACCGTATTGGTAAAGTAACGATCCACAACCGCCTTATCAATACCAATTGCCTCAAAAATCTGAGAACTTTGATATGACTGTATGGTACTGATACCCATCTTAGATGCAATTTTTACAATACCATGAATGATTGCTGAATTATAATCATTGACTGCCGCATAATAATCCTTATCCAAACGATTTGTTTCAATCAATTCTTTAATTGACTCCTGTGCAAGATACGGACAGATAGCAGATGCACCATAACCCAACAAGGTTGCAAAATGATGCACGGTACGCGGCTCTGCACTTTCCAAAATCAATGCAACAGATGTCTTTTTCTTCGTACGAACCAAATGCTGTGACAAAGCGGATACTGCCAATAAAGACGGAATTGCTACATGGTTTTCATCCACGCCTCTGTCGGTCATAATCATAATATTGGCTCCGTCCCGATATAAACGGTCTGCTTCCACAAACAGACGATCAATTGCCTTTTCTAAGGATGTATTCTTATAATAAGTAATCGGAAGTTCTGCAACACGTAACCCTTCCACATCCATATACCGGATTTTTAATAAATCCACACTCGTTAAAATCGGATCAAAAATTTTCAATACCTTACAATTTTCCGGTTTTTCTTCCAAAATGTTACCATCTGCTCCCAAATATACAGAAGTAGATGTAACTACCTCTTCACGAATGGCATCAATCGGCGGATTGGTAACCTGGGCAAACAACTGTTTAAAATAATTAAATAACGGCTGTTTCATTTTTGAAAGAACCGCCAACGGAGAATCGATACCCATTGCCTGAATGGCTTCTGTTCCGTTTTGTGCCATTGGAAGGATTGTATTCAAATCCTCATACGTATAGCCAAACGCTCTTTGTAATTTCTGACGTTCTTCTTTTGTATGTTCCATAACCTTGTGATTTGGAATCTTTAAATCCTTCAGATATACCAAATTGGAATCTAACCATTCACCGTATGGCTCTTTTGATGCATATTGATCCTTTAATTCCTCATCTGAAATCAATTTGCCGTTTACGGTGTCAACCAAAAGCATTTTACCCGGATGTAAACGTTCTTTTACAACAACATTTCCAACATCAATATCCAATACACCAACTTCAGAAGATAAAATCAGATTATCATCATCGGTAATCATATAACGGGAAGGACGTAATCCATTTCGATCCAAAACAGCTCCCATAATATCACCATCGGTAAACAGAATAGATGCCGGACCATCCCATGGTTCCATCATTGTTGCATAGTATTGATAAAAATCTTTTTTCTTTTGTGACATATACCGATTGTTTTCCCATGGTTCCGGAATTGTAATCATAACTGCCAAAGGAAGCGGCATACCGCTCATCATCAAAAATTCCAATGTATTATCCAGTCTTGCGGAATCGGAACCATCCGGATCCACAACAGGCGTCAGCTTATGCATTTCACCCTTAAAATGCTCAGATTCCATAGATTCCTCTCTGGCATGCATCTTATCCGCATTACCACGAATCGTATTAATCTCTCCGTTATGCACAAGATAACGATATGGGTGTGCGCGCAGCCAGCTTGGTGTTGTATTGGTTGAGAAACGGGAATGAACCAATGCAATTGCTGACTGATAATCTTCATCATGTAAATCTTCATAGAACATCCGAAGCTCATCTACCAAAAACATACCTTTATAAACAATTGTTCTGGATGAAAGAGATACCACATAAGAATCATCATTTGACTGTTCAAATACACGTCTTACAATATAAAGCTTACGGTCAAAATCCAATCCTTTTTCTACATCTGCCGGACGTTTGATAAATGCCTGCATAATATAAGGCATAACGTCAACCGCTTTCTTTCCCAATATTTCCGGTTTGGTAGGAACCTCTCTCCAGCAAAGAAATTCAAGTCCTTCCTTTTCCGTAATGACCTCAAACATTTTCTTTGCCTGATTTCTTTTCATTTCATTCTGAGGGAAGAAAAACATTCCGATACCATAATCTCTTTCTTCTCCCAAATCCACACCAAGCGGTTTTACCGCTTTCTTGAAGAAATTATGCGAAATCTGCAAAAGGATACCAACACCATCACCTGTTTTACCCTCTGCGTCCTTACCGGCACGATGCTCCAACTTTTCTACAATCTGCAAAGCATTCGATACCGTTTCATGTGTTTTTTTACCCTTGATATTGACAACAGCTCCTATACCACAATTGTCATGTTCAAATTCTGAATGGTATAATCCCTGTTCCCGTTTTGTTGCTTCATCAAAATGCTCCATTCTTTCCCTTTCCTTTCTTTTACTTCCATAGTTGTAAATTCTTATTTATGTATAACTAGCATGTTATGTAATAATCATTTACATTTGCATTGATGTTATAATACATTATGTGTTATGATATGTAAATAGAATTATAGCGACATATTGTCTAATTGTTTGACTTCTATCCATTTAGTGATTTATTTTCAGATTATATATCCTAATTTAATATTAATTATGAAAATCAAAAAAAGAACTTTATTATAAATAAAGTTCTTCTAAATACAATCATATTAATTATCTAACCAATTTTTTTAATATCTCGTTTGTTTGTTTCTTCAATTATAAAATGCGGACGACCTTTTGATTCCGAATAAAGTTTAGCTATATATTGACTCGATATTCCCTGACAAAATAATTGAATCCCTCCCATAAAGATGATAACACATACAAGTGATGCCCAACCTGCAACCGGATCACCAAACACCAATCGCCTGACACATACAAAAATCAAGGCAATCAATGATACCATCGTCATAAACAAACCTAAATACGACGCTATTTTTAATGGTGCACTTGAGAAATCAACTATTCCATCTATTGCATATCGACATAACCCCCAAAAATTCCACTTTGTATTTCCTGCAGCTCTTTCGACATTCTCAAAAGGTAACCAGCATGTTTTAAACCCTATCCATCCAAAAATTCCCTTTGAAAAACGGTTATATTCATTCATTTCAATTATTACATCAACCATACAACGTTTCATTAATCTATAGTCTCTTGCCCCATCAACAATATCAGCATCAGATATTTTATTTATAATTTTATAAAAATTTCTAGCAAAAAAACTGCGTATTTTAGGTTCTCCTGCTCTGGAAATTCTCCTTGTCGCAACGCTATCATAATTTTCATTTTCAAGTATATGAACCATCTGTGGCAAAAGAGATGGAGGATCCTGCAAATCTGCATCCATTATTGTAACGTAATCTCCTGTAGAATAACAAAACCCAGCGTACATTGCAGATTCTTTCCCAAAGTTTCTTGAAAATGATATATACTTGACATTTTCATCAATCTCTGCCAATTGTTTCATAACACTTATAGTGTCATCCGAAGAACCATCATTAACAAATAAAATTTCATAACTATATTGTTTTAATTCACTTGTTAATATTTTTGTTGTTTCATTATAAAAAATCGGCAAAACCTCTTGTTCATTATAACATGGAATAATCAACGAAATTTTTTTCTTATCCATATAGAATCTCCTCAATTAATAAATTGCTGTTGCAACTCCATTGTTGCTAATATCATATGTTTTATTTTCGAATGGCAGATTTGCTCTTGTCTTATCAAAGGAAATATCTTCTCCATTCTTTATAACACTAATATTGGATACTGTACAAGTGGCATTCGAATTAAAATGTAAAATAAATTCCGGATGATAATCTAAGGAGGTTATAAATTGACCACACAAATAATCATTAACATAAGTTTGCATATAACCCGATTCATAGTATTTTACAGTTACATGTACGATATTCCCCGGTGTAATGTACGGTGCATTTGTATTAACAGCATAATATTGGCTTCCATATATACCTGCATCCGACGGAAAATTGATTGTAGATACATTAATTCTACCTTGTCCAAATCGACTATCATTACCAGCCTGATAATGCAAATCGACACCTATCTGTCCATCTGCATCAGCTGTTCCTGCAATTACAAATTGCATGCCATAATCATCTGTATTACCAGACAAGCAAACATCTGCCGAAAACTCAATAGCTGGAACCTCCTGACTAAAATCTGCCGGATCAAACGAACGATCCGAATATATCCAACGATAGGAGCCTGTTATTGCAGTTTCATTACCACCATAACCTGTAACATCTTTATCTGCATATGCTTTTGCAACATATGAAGTTCCTGATTGTGCCACATACCATGCAACATTCCCTTCCTGCCATCCAATGTCTAATAAATAGTTGTTTTCACTTAATGATGTCGTATAATTATGGGCGCCTGATTCTGCATTTGGATTATACTCTACATACAAGGGAACCTTTCCATTCGAATAAAAAGCTGGCATTCCATCATTATCCCATTTCCAACCCAAATTTACTAATATTTCTGCTTCCCCCTTACTCATTGTATAATAATGGTCCCCACCTTTTGCATTTGGATTATATACGCGATATACCGGATTTCCATCACCCTGTTCTACATACCATCCAACTCCCTCATCATTCCAACCTACTCTTTGCAATGCTTTATATTCAGTCTCACTCGCCGTATAAAAATGTTCTCCCGTATTTACATTATATAACCGAAAGACAGGCGAAATATTCGCTGCATTCACAACAATAGCATCACCACCTGTAACCATATTAACAAAAATCATTATACACATAACACATATAATTTTTACAATTCCACTCTTCATTCTTCTCTCCTCCTCATCTTCTACTTAGATAAACACACAATAATCAAACCCTCTTCTATCCGGATTGAATCCTCTCCGCTTGGCCAACAATCCATCTCATCAACAACTTCACAGGCATATTGGATTTGTTCTTCTGTTGGTTTTATAACATTCATTCCATATGCACGCATAGCTTCGATTAACTTATCATTTCCATAAAATGCAGTATGTTCAAAATATGAATATCCCACTAGTTCGTATTCAGTAATAGTATCATAAACCTGATTTGCTTTTCCTCCAATTAAAACTATAGCATCCCCCTCATGTGCTCCCTTTTTTAATGCTTCATAATATATCTCTCTCATTTGTATTTCATCCAGATTCATTACAACATAATCAGAATATAGCAATCTTGTAGTCATTTGAATTTGAGTCAATACTACGAATGAAAACAATCCTATTGTACATAAAATTAAAAAACCAGTTATGCGTTTCGGAGCAATCAAACTCAAAATTATCTCTAATTCATATGCTCCTAAAAAGGAAACCAGAAATACAAAACTAAACTGACTGCGATGTACAACTTCACTTGCCGTCACAATGGTCAATAAATAAGGAATCATTAACATCGCTATTATGCATAAACATTGCATGAACATAAATTTTTTTTTCTTCATGCAATTAATAATAAATAAGATTATTAAAATCAAAACTTCTATTGCCAAAATTTTTGTATATACAACTCCATCGCCCCAGGATGTATTAAAAATATATCTAAAAATAGTTCTAATATTATCTTTAAACGGATTTACAAACCATTTAAACTGAGATTTCAGATAATCATTTCCATATACAACCCCATGTCTTTTACACATAAACTTTGCAATTTCACCAAACAAAAGATATGCTACTCCTGTATATATTAAAACAATAAAAATTTTTTTCCAAAAAACTTTGCTTTTTGGATTTTCCCTTCCATTATACAAATGAATAACAAAATACAAAATTATCGCTTCAGCAAACATAAACATGAAGGATTGATAGGCGCCAAAACAACATACTGTTAATAGTAAGGATAAGAATATATTAAAAGATACTACTCTACCCTTATCCAATTCTTGAGTTAACAGCATAACCGCAATTGGCAATGTTACCATAACAATACATATTACTTCCATTTGATTCCTATAAGCAAACTGTAATGACCATATTGGATGCGATAAGTAAATAGTTGAAAATACCATCATCCCAAATTGATTTTTTTGTTCTCCTATCCATTTTTGAATATTATACCACCATAAAACGGCAGATATCGGAAATAACAAAAGAAATACTGAAACAGAAAAGAAAGGATTAATTGCAACTACCCCAAAAACTTCCTTTAATTTAACAAATGCCCATCTACCTAACTCATACCATTGTAAATACCATTTTGAACCATCCGCATAGGAATAAAATCCTTCTGCATCAAATGTAACAATATTTTGCGTTAACCATGTACAATATATTGCAAATGTAAAAATATATAATAATAATATATAAAATTTATTTTTTTCTATAAAATTTTTAACGTCCTTCATACCCCATTCATTCATAAATCACCTCTATGTCAATCGTATATCTTTTTATTGTGATATTCAAAAAGCAATTCTCAAATCAGCATATATACTAATTCAAGAATTGCCTTTTCCTATCTGTTTCTTACATACAACTTATTCTAATCCGGCATCGTCTGTGTTGGCTTCTCTGACGCCTTATCTTCAGTAAATTCATCTCCAATGCCTGTTTCATTTGTAATCAGGTCACTGATTCGCTTTACATCTGCAGATGGCTCATAAGCTTCATCCTCCGGATATAAAAACTCATGTAAATGTTCTACATTGCTGATAAGGTTTGCAGGTATTACCACATCACCTTTTTCAGCTCCAAGGTTTGCCGTTTCATTGGATAATGGAAATCCTGTATTCTCGCCTAACGAATAATCAAAAGTATCCTTTGCTAAGGAAACAATATCCTTTTTATCCATATTGGTGGCAACCATCGGAAATACATCATTAATAATATTAACAATCGTATTAATATCGGATTTCTTTGCCTCTTCAATCATAGCGGAAATAACTACACGTTGTCTCTGTGTTCTTTCAAAATCCTGATTTCCTACATAACGGATACGTGCCCATGCAGTTGCCTGTGTACCATTCAGTTTCTGTTCGCCGGCTGACCAGACACCTTCCGATTGAATACCGGTCACCTTTACCTGCTCGTTAATGTAGAAATTAATCATTTCCAACTCATTGGACTTTACATCAATTGTAACGCCGCCCAACTGATCAATTGCCTTTGTCAATGCTTCAAAATCAACCGTAACATAATCTGTAATATTCAAATCCAGATTCTTATTCAATGTCTCAACCGCACCGGTCGGTCCGCCCAAGAAATATGCATGTGTACACTTTTGAGTATTTCCTTTCGAACCAGTTGACATTTCCAGAAAACTATCACGATATACCGATACCAATTTTACCTCTTTGGTCTTTTTATTAATACTTGCAATAATAATCGCATCACTGTGACCTGTTCCTGCCTTTGTTAAATCTGCGGAACCACGATTATCTACACCAAACAATGCGATGGTTCGATAATCGTCTGCCATTGTATCCGTAACCGCATCACTGACTGTAATATCTTCCTTCGGTGTATCATCGGTTACAATCATATCCAAGGCATGGTTGATATTATACCATACATACCCTCCAACTAACGCAATCATAATCAGTATCTCTACCACAAATACAATTACCAATGATTTTGTTTTCATCCTACGCAAAAATCCCATGAATTTATCCTCCTACTCCCTGATCACTTATTCTACCGTAACCGATTTTGCCAAATTTCTTGGCTTATCAACATCCAATCCCTTTGCAACGGATACATAATATCCGAACAACTGCAACGGAATAACAGCAAGAGAAGGAGTAAAACAAGGATGCGTCTGTGGAATATATACCGTAAAATCCGATGTATCTTCCATCACACAATTTCCTTTATTGGTTAATGTAAATATATATCCGCCTCTCGTTCTTACCTCAACAATATTACTAATCATTTTCTCATATAAATCCGGCTGTGTAACAACCGCAACCGTAAGCACACCATCCTCAATTAATGATATGGTACCATGCTTTAATTCTCCGGCAGCATAAGCTTCCGAATGAATATAAGAAATTTCTTTTAATTTTAAGGAACCTTCCAATGAAGTTGCATAATCGACTCCACGCCCCAGGAAGAACACATCGCGTGCATTTGCATATTTGCTTGCAAACCACTGAATTCTTTCCTTATCACCTAAGATTTCTGAAATCTTATCCGGTATTGACTGTAATTCCTTAATCATATACTTGTATTCATCTTCCGATATTGTTCCCCGGACATCTCCGAACAAGACAGCCAACAGATAAAGTGCAGCCAGCTGTGTACTGTATGCCTTTGTTGTAGCAACCGCAATTTCAGGACCTGCCCATGTATAAAGAACATTATCCGCCTCTCTGGCAATGGTTGAACCAACAACATTGACCACACCTAAAACCTTCACGCCCAATTCCTGTGCTTTTCGGAGTGCAGCAAGGGAATCGGCAGTTTCTCCGGACTGACTGATAATAATAACCATGGAATCCTTTTCCAAAATCGGATCACGATATCGAAATTCCGATGCCAAATCAACCTCTACCGGAATTCTTGTGATTTTTTCAAGCACATACTTACTTGTAACACCTACATGATATGCAGAACCGCAGCCGATAATATAAATACGTTTTAAGTTTTTTATCTCTTCATCCGTCATATTCAATTCATCAATTACAATTCTGTCATCTTTGATTCTTGGACTGATGGTATCCAATACTGCTTTTGGCTGTTCGTAGATTTCTTTTAACATGAAATGCTCATATCCACCCTTTTCAGCAGCTTCCACATCCCATTCAATTGTCTTCGTTTCTTTATGAATCGGTTCCAAATCTTCGCTGTAAAAACAGATATTCTGCTCTGTCAATTCACAAATCTCACGATTTTCAATGAAATAAACCTCTCTTGTGTACTTAAGAATTGCCGGTACATCCGATGCAATGAAGTTACCCTCTTCGGAATGACCCACAATCAATGGAGAATCCTTTCGTACCGCATATAAGCGATCCGGACAATCCTTAAAAATAATTCCCAACGCGTAAGAACCCTGAACTCTGTGCATTACTTTCTGTACTGCAAGAAGCGGATTTTTACCGTCATAATAATAATCTAACATATGAGCCACAACTTCGGTATCCGTATCTGACACGAATGTATAACCCTTTGCAATCATCTTTTCTTTTAATGGCTGATAATTTTCTATAATACCATTATGCACAACCGCTATTGTCTTTTTTTTGTTAAAATGCGGATGTGCATTGGATACGGATGGTTCTCCATGTGTTGCCCATCTTGTATGCCCAATACCAAGACAGCCGGAAAGATTCTTACCGTCTCCCGTTAAATCTCTTAACGCCTGTAATCTTCCCTTTGCCTTAACAATTTCAATATCCTTTCCATCATAAACTGCAAGACCTGCCGAATCATATCCACGGTATTCAAGCTTTGACAATCCATCCAAAAGAATTGGTGATGCCTGCTGTTTTCCTATATATCCTACAATACCACACATACAATATCCTCCTTATTCATCTGTTATACTATATGTATCTTTCTATTCTTCAATTCGCAATTTCACTTTGCATGACCACAAAGTTATTGAGATTTTACCACAATTCAATTGGTTTGACAAGTTATGTTAAGTACCATTATTCTCCTTTGCTTTCATCCATTCCCTTCAAGCCAATAACCAGCTTTCTGATGTTTTTATAATTACAAGCCACACCGATTAAAACAATTCCATCAATAACAAAACGTGCAATCGGATAATGATAAAGTGCCATTGCGGTAAATGCCAGAATTACAAATACAATGAATATATAAATCAAATATTTTAAATTATATAAATTTTGCTGCATATTTCTGCTTTTTAATAATTTTATCATTGCTTTATAATTTGCATAGGCAAATAACAGATAACTTACTAATGTCGTATATCCCGCTGCCAGATAACCGATTACAGGTATTAAAGCCGCATTCAGGATAATATTGACCAGTGCTGCTCCCACTGACGCATACACCAAGGATTTCTTTTCTTCATAATAAAACTGTACATTGATAAACAACTGTGAATAAAACAATAACAACACACTGATTGCAACCGGAGGAACAATCCAGATTGCCTCCTCATATTCCGCACCTGCAAGAATTGTAATAATTTCCGGTGTCAGTGAAATCACACCCATTAATAAAAATGCCATCAGAACCGCAATCCAACAGGCAACCGGTTGGTTTGCCTCCTGATTTTTATTTTTTATCTGTCCGTACATCCACGGAACATAGGAATTATTAATGGAATTCAATACAAATGTAAGAATCATCGCCAGTGTATAAGCAACACCATATACACCGGACTCACCCAAACCGCTAAAATGTTCAATCATAATCCGGTCACTCTGATTAAAAATAACCTGTGACAGATAATATACAACCAACGGAACATTAAAACTTAATGCATACTTCCAAAATTCCTTATCAAAAAATTTTTTACCCTTTATGAAATTATAAACATATAATACTCCGCCTACCAAAATATTCACACAGGAAAATCCGATAATTCTTGCATATCCTTTTTCATCCGTATTCATAACGAGAAAATATGCGAAAAAAGGACCCACCACAGCTATAATCAGGGTAATAATAATAACAGAAATATATTTGTATTCAAAACGTTTCTGACCGGACCAACTGTTTAACGCAGCCTGCATAACAATCTCAACAATCATAATAACCATAATGACGGTCGGTAAATGAAACAACATATTCCAATATTTTGAAAAAAGAAGATAAATAATCAGAAAGATTCCACTTAATAAAGTCATAATTCCCTGAATAGAGGCAATGTATTCCTCCCTTTTATCTTCGTATTTCACCATAGCCGTCAAAAAAGAACCATACGGTAAATTAAGTGTCAGTAATATAATTAATATTGACTGCCACGAACTATATAACGTAAACTGTCCATACTGTTCCTTTGTCAGTAGTCTGGTAAAAATAGGAAGTGTAATCAGTGCAATACAATTTTGCAGAATACTGCAAATTGTATAAGCAACAGAAGATTTTACCTCTACCGGAATTCCCCTCCATTTTTCAAGCAATCCTTTCATATTGACCTCCAAATTAAGCAAACGCATTTACCATATCAATGACGTATTGAACCTCTTCCTCGGTCATTCCATAATACATCGGTAAACTGAGCTGGGTACTGCTAATCTGTTCTGCAATCGGATAAGCACCCTTTTCAAATCCCAAATCTTTATAACATTCCTGTAAATGCATCGGAATCGGATAATGTTTATTGGTTCCTATTCCCTTTGTACTTAAAAAATCTGCCAGTTCATCCCTTTTATCGCAACGAATTGCAAAAATGTGCCATACCGGAACAACTCCATCTATTACCACCGGCTTTGTTATCAGCGGATTTTGAATTCCCTTTAAGTAGCAGTCTGCAATTTTTCTCCGCTGTTCATTCATACGCTCAATATGAGGTAATTTCACACTTAAAAATGCTGCCTGTAATTCATCCAGACGCGAATTATGTCCCTTATAAATGTGATGATATTTATAATCGGAACCGTAATTTCCCAATGCCCTTACCTTCATTGCCAGATTTTCATTATTCGTAACCGCTGCTCCCGCATCACCCAATGCGCCTAAATTTTTGCCCGGATAAAAGCTAAATCCCGCAGCATCACCAAAACTCCCAACCGGTTTTCCTTTATATAAGGCTCCATGTGCCTGTGCGCAGTCTTCCACAACATACAAATGATGTCTGTCTGCAATTTCCATAATTGCATCCATATCCGCAGGCTGTCCATATAAATGAACCGGCATGATTGCCTTTGTTTTTGAAGTAATTGCCTGTTCAATACCGCTTGCATCTATATTATAGGTTTCCAAATGAGGCTCTACAAAAACAGGAACCGCACCGGTATAGGTTACCGCAAGTGCGGTTGCAATATATGTATTTGACGGAACAATCACTTCATCACCGGCACCGATTCCCAATGCCTTCAAGGATAACATTAAAGCATCCAATCCGTTTCCGACTCCTACACAATACTTTACATTACAAAAATTGGCAAACGCTTCTTCAAATTGTTTGTCTTCCTTTCCATCTATATACCAACTGTTTTCCAATACACGCTCAAATGCACCTCTAAGCTCTGTATTTAACTCCTTTTCCATTGGTTTAAAGCTCACAAACGGAATATTCATCTTTTATTACCTACCCTTCCTGTTATAATCATCTAAGATATAATGAATGATTCGCTCTCCATTTTTACCGTCATTTTTTCCTAATACACGCTCAACAATTTCTTTTCTTTGTACTGCTTTCTTATCCTCTCCGTTACACAACATCGTTAAAGTTTCCTCTAATTCCGCTGCATTTTTTACAACATAATAAGCATCTAAAAGTTCCTTACAGGAGTCATTTAACGGATAGTGACTATTGCAATAAATAATCGGTTTTCCGGTCACAGCAAAATCGACAACGACACCGGACAAATCTGAAATTAAGATATCCGCTGAGGTAAAATTATCCAAATGCTCCTTATTCGTATCAAGAGCAATATTAACCGCATTTAAACATTCATCCTTAAATGTCTGCACATCTTCTTCTGTCATTGCTCCCACCTTCACAAAATTATCAAATGCCATCGGATGCGGTCGAAACAAAAAATCATCCTCCGGATGTTTTTTTGCATAAGAAAACAGAAAATCTTTATAATCAAAAAAGCTTGTTCCTCCAAGCTCCGGATCCAATGTCCATCTCGGTGTCCATATGATTCGTTTGTTACATTCTTCCTTTGAACGATTCCATCCACTGCCATGTATGCCATCATACTTTCGAGTCAGGTCAAACCGCGGATACGGTGTTTTGATAACCTTCCGGATTCCAAGTTTTGATGTGATTGGAAAAAGTCGTTTAATATATTTCTCGACGGTTTCATTTTCTGCAAATATCATATAGCAGTTCACACTGAAACATCTGTCAAAACATACCTGCACCATATTCTTTCCTTCCGACAGGTATCCGTATTCCACATAACATACTTTACTGTACTTTGATAATTCCTTACTCTGATATTGTAATGGCAAATACCAGTCATACGGCCTTGGAATAAAAATATAATCCGGCTGCAGTTTCTTCAAATCGAAAAATTCTTTTGTTTCTTCGTCATATGCATCAATAACGGAATATCCGCGTTCTACCATATAATGATAAGCGTCCTTTGAAACATTCTGCTCCTCAAAGTGCTCCGGTATTGTAAGAATAAACGGTTCAATCTCATCACATTGACAGGCTGCTTCGTATACCGATTGCAGGCATGTCCAAATCTGCGGCAAATGACACATAAATACAATTCTGATTTTATCATTTGTATGCTTTTTGTTCGTCTGTCTCATCATACGCCAAGCTGCCGGGATTCCAAATCGACTGACCAAAATTTCTAAAATTGTTTGTTTTAACATAACGATGCCTTTCCTGTTAGTTTTCTTTCTTGACAAAGTTTAGAAAATCCTCATAATTACGAATGTAATCATCTTCCGTATAATATTCCGATGCCAACACCATCAAAACCGCATCCGGTGAAAAATCATACATTTCCCTCCAGATATTATTACTGATATATAATCCTTCATACGGTTTATCCAACAAAACCGTTTCTTTTTCTTTTCCGTTGTCCATTAATATTTTACAGGAACCGTGAATACAAATTAAAATCTGTTCCAGCTGTTTATGTGCATGGTATCCGCGCCGAACTCCCTGTACCGTATCATACATATAGTAAACTCTTTTGATTTCAAATGGTATATCCTTATTTTGCTCCAATGCAATCAGCATACCTCTGTCATCACCATGCTTTTGAAATGTGTATTTTTTTATCTCCATAACAAACCTCCTGTATGGCAAGCCTTTTTATTTTAATCAATAATCAAATGAATTCTGTTGAGAATATAAGAAATATATAACTGGCTTACTCTCTTTGTGTAAATAGAATGACTTACAAATTTTTTGTATTTTTTAGCAATTGCCATTGAGTTTTTAAACATAAACTGAATTCTTTTTTTTGCCCCTGCATTTTTTTTTGCAGACGAAATAGAAGACGGATTCATCCGATAATACACCAGACATTCCTCTATTCCCGCAATCGAATCCGGATAAACGGATAATATGTGCAATATCATTTCCAAATCTTCAATTGCAATGGTTTCATCATATCCTCCAAACTCATCTAACACACTTTTTCGAATCATTACCGCCGGTGCCGGAATAAAATTACAAAGATAAAGTCTTTCAAAAACATTATTCTTGCAATCCGGTAAGGTATCAAAAATAGTATCTGCCAATACATCCGCATCCGGAACATATTTTGCAGTATCTTTCACACAAATACAATTTGAAAAACTAAGTTTTATCTCCTTGTTGTGTTCCATAAACTTAACCATTGTTTCCAGATAATTGGGATACAACATGTCATCCGAAGCAATAATCTTTATATATTCTCCCGTTGCTTTTTTCAACATACGATTAATATTCTTTGTAATTCCCTGATTTGTTTCATTTTCCAGCAAAACAAACCGGATATTCCGCTCGGTAAATTTTTGTTCGATTGTTTTGATTTGTTCTACCGAACCATCCTTAGAGGCATCGTCACATATTATAATTTCATAATTTGAATACATCTGATTCCATATACTGTTCAAACAGTCAACCACATATTTTTCATGGTTATAGCAGGGAATCAGAATCGAAACGCAGCATTTCCCAGAAGTCAAATCGCTTACCTCCATATTTTGCAATATTGATTCATTATACCTTTTTCTATATGTAAAATCAATGTTGCAATTCTTTCTCACAAGTTATCCTTTTTTGCAAAACCGGAAATACTCTGCACAGTATCTTCCAGATTCTTTCCATAAAGAAATTATAAATCACATCAATCAAAAAGCAGATTAAATAAATACCAGGCACTGCCACCAGAATATGGGCAAGCATAATATACCAGATATGTCCGACAAATTTCTGCACACCAATATAAGGTATAAAGAATGTATGAATCAAATACACGGTAAAACATGCTCCCGCCAGACGATTGATTCCTGCATTTTGAAACTCTTTTCTTTTTTCAAATATCCGAAACAAACTGACTGCTGCCAAAATCACAAACGGATTACAATATTCCCATGCGCAGTTTTCGATTGTCCATCCATCCGCTTTTGCATAAGATAACAGACAGATTACTATTACGCAGCCAATATATTTTAAAATATCCATATAGCCGGATGTCTCTTTTGCCTTATTTCTTCGTAAATAAACACCCACACAATACATCAATACAAAATTAACAATTGTATAACCGGACTGGTCGCCCAAAAAACCGATTGTATTTAACCCATTCCATTCCTGATTTGTCAATCCTGACAATATATCCGCTCCAAACGGCCAGACAGAAAATAAAAAGCCCGAAAGAAAAACAAATTTTTTCAGTTGCACATCGGATAAATGATTCAGCAAAACATTGATATACGGCACCAGGCAATATAGTGCAATATAAAGAATCACAAAATAATTATTCGGTATCAGCGCCTTTAACAATCCTTTTCCAAATGCCCCCCAGTCAACAGGCATACCGGAAACAACACAAAGCCCCTGTGTCAAAACCACTGCAGCCAGTTTAAAAAGAATCACTTCCACCAATAATTTAAGAGGCTTTAAAACAGAAACACTGTCCGAATAACACATATAATAACCGGTAATCAGTACAAATACATTTACCGCACAGATTGCCATACTTTCCAAAAAATGCAATATAATATTATTGACACTGAGTGAAAATGTATATACCAATCCTCCACCAATCTCTGCATTGTTATAATGTAATATAATTACTCCCGCCATAATGATGATTCTTAACAATTCAATGTTGGAATTTCTGGTCTTATTCATCCTTTGCGTCCCCTCTTAATACACTTTCATATAATTTCAAATATTTTTTACTGATATGGTCAATCTCAAAAGAATCATAGGCATATTGTTTTATAGAATCCCTGTCATAAGCATCCAAATTATCCTTCATATATAAAATACCTTCTTCTAATGCCTTTGCACTTGCCTTTTCAACAATATGACCCGCCTGTTGCGGTACCAAAGAATCCACTCCGCCTGAATTGGTTCCCAAAACTGGTTTTCCAAGCAGCATTGCTTCCTGAACGGAAACACCACTACATTCCATCAGACTTGCAGAAACAAAAAAGTCCATTTCACTGACAATTTCATATAACTGCTTTCTTTCACATCTTCCATAGAAGGTAACCACATCCTCAATCCCAAGTTCTTTTGCAAGATTAATAAAATAATCTAAATATTGTCCGCCCCCGATATGATGCAGATATACCTTTTCTCCCTTATCCTTTAAATTTTTGATTGCCTGTAACAGATATTTTAATCCCTTTATTTCCAAATCATATAACACAGCAACTATCACAATATTCAAGTAGCCATCTTTATAATAATTCCGGCATCCCATATTATAATCCGGCAGAATAATACCATTGTAAATGACATCAAATCTGCAATCTTTATAAATTTGTGCAAGTTTTTGTTGGGAATCCTTTGATACACATATATTAGCCTTACTCTGTCGAAAAGCTACTTTACTGAAATAATGATTGATTCCGGGTTTGTCCACCCCGCTGATTTCGATTGGCGTATGTTCCGTAATCACCATCGGAATATTATATTTTTTTGAATATCGAACCGCATAATATCCGGCGCTGGAACCAACATGTGCATGAATAATATCCGGTTTAAAATCTTTTATGATTTTCTCCATTGCCTCATCCATAAATTTACGGTTCTTGAAAAAGGCATGCGGACGATACGGACTCCGATATGTTTGAAGTCCCCATTCTTCCTCATTTGAAAAACCATCTTCCATATCCGTATCAAACGGATAGTAGATTGCCATATTACAATATTGATTCAAATCCATTGACTGCTCATAATGAAATACACCCGCTTCTAATTTATCCTGTCCTTTTTTTGTATACCATGAAACCATCATCAATATATTCATATGTTTACTCCTCTAAATTCCGGATTCTCCAAAAATCCCATCTCAACATTTTCTTTTTGTCTGTGTGCTCCCATTCTCTTTTGAACAAACGAAGAAATCAAATAACGAATCGCATCCGGATTCACAAAAGTCCGCAAAATTGTTCTCAGATACAGATTTTTAATCCTGTAAAACGGCAATAGGGCATGTCTTTTTTTAACATATCGGTTTTCCGGATATAACTCATAAAGATGCCGGTATAGCGCATCCACATCCTTTGCCAGCAAGTCCTCAAACCGGCTGTGTTTTTTGGTTGATATGCCGTTTCCGATCTCATACCATATCATATACGAATCATATAGCTTTACACATCTTCCCTCTACAGCCGACAGCACCTGAAAAATATCCTCCTCATACACAACATACGGTTCTATTTTTTTCATGTATTCAACAAAGAAATCCTTTCGGTAACAGATTGCAGCTCCACATACATTGTCACTGTAAAGCAACAGGTTTCTTGTAATTCTTTTTTCTGCCTGTTTCAATCGGTATGCCTTTATGTCAAAAGGATGATAATATCCGGTTTTGGTAAAACTGCCATCCTCCCCGGTTCGGTAACCCTGAATTAATCCAAAACAACATTCTGCTTTTTCTTTTTCCATAAATGTATATACATTTTTTAAGGTATTTTCATTATACAGACAATCCCCGGCACTGATTGGCTTCACATATTTTCCCGTACAACAGGAAAGCCCGGAGATAATATTTTTAACCGTTCCCCGGTTCACAGTATTGGCAACATAATGATAATTTTTAAAATCATAAGTTTCAAAAAAAGAATCCAGTTCCCGGAACGGCGGATTTTTTGAACCATCATCCGCAATCACGATTTCAAAATCATCAAAATCCTGCATTACAATGGATTTCAATGTCAAAAATAATTTTTCAATTTTTGAATTATAGGATAAAACAAGTACCGAAATTTTCATACAGCCTCCGTAATCATCTGATTTTATAATTTTGAATACAACTTTAATAACGGCAAAAACAATCCCGCTTTATTCAGCAAAAGAGAACCTCTTACAATTAAGCGAATCTTACCGTTTTCACCCGCCGGAACCAGCAACCGTCTAACCACACGTTTTTCCACACAAGGATATTGCGATTTTAACCACAAAAAACACTGTTGATATGCTTCCTTTAACCGCTTGGTATCCACACTCTTTGCAACATACAACAGATACCAGATGATATGCTTTGCCATCATATATTCCAAACAATCTTTATCCATATTATGTTGAGGATTCATATCGTTATGCAATTGTTTCAACATGATTAACGGATTCCGATCCTCTTCTAATCTGCTCATATTCGCATGAGATTCGGACTTTTCATTGTATAACCAGCAATATCCCTGATATTCCGTCACCTCAACTTTATCCGTATAACTCATATATAACATATTAAAATAAAAATCTTCACTGATTTTTGTAATCATAAATCGGATATGATATTGATTCAGTATTTCCTTCCGATACAATCTCCCCCACGGAGCCGTAATACGATACCGGCTAAAACTTTTTGTTGGATTAAGTTTCCAGCTTTCTAAAATATTGCCTTTTTTATCAACCAAATCAAACCCACCGATCACCAAATCCGCCTGTTTCTTCTTTGCAAGTTTTACCAACCGGCTGACGCAGTCTGCATACATTGCATCATCCTGATCCATAAACATGATATATTCACCCTTTGCAAGATCAATCCCTTTATTTCTGGTCTTACAAATTCCCGCATTTTCCTGATGAACAACCTGCATCTGTATCTTTGCAGTATGGGAAAGTTCCTGCAATATGTGCAGCGAATCATCCTTTGAGCCGTCATCAATCGTAATCAATTCGATATTATCATAGGTCTGTTGAAAAATTGTCTCTATGGAAGCCTTTATAAACTTTTCCCCATTGTAAACAGGCATAATAATAGAAACTAATGGATATTCATTCTTCAATTTGATTCACCTTTCTTATGCTCCGGCAACTTTGCAACATATCCTGCCTCATTTTCATATACACGTTCCAAAGAGTCAAAATACTCCTGATTATCAAGATAATCCGTCGATAAATCATCGGTCATTACAACCACATATCGGGCATCTTCCTTTAATGCCTCATATGCTACCGAATACTGGTCTGTGATATCCGCATACCAGTATACATCCTCCCAGTACGCTACAACCGGAATATTCTCTTTCTCTGAATCATTCAAAAGATTCTTATATACATACTGATATAAAGATATCTTCTCCGGATTATACGGTCCTCTGTTTTTCAGGTCATATCTGTTATAGGAATATATACTTACAAATGCAGAGGCTTTTGGTGACGGACAAAACATCTCATTATGAACCGCAACCTTTTCTTCAAAGGATGTTACATAAATACCAAATACCATCGACCAGGTTGCAAAGCCACTTAAAATCAAAAGCCTTGATTTTTTGTCCATCTGTAATATTCCGTAAAACATCCCTACAAATAATAACAGCCATATCAGACTATATGTTTTGTAGTAGTAATAAGACGATACCTGCTGAAACATTCCTTTCAGAAAAAGAATTCCCACAAATACAATGGAATACGGACACAGATACATAAATACACGATTCTTCTTTTTCTGATACAACCGGATAATACCTACAATTGCCAACGGAAGCAACGGAAGAAAATCAGAATATAAATCACGGTAGCATCCACCTTCCGTCACAATTGCACCTGATACCGTTGTTCCACTGTTAAATATCCGAAAATATGTATAGTATATTCCAATCAGACACGGTAACAGAAAAACTCCCAGACAAACCCGGATTGTTTTCCATGAAATCAACTTCTCATTCTTTCGTTGATATAAGAAAATACAGGTAATGATTGCAAAATAAGTAACCGGTGCAAACAAAATATAGCAGACCGCAAGACCTGCACACAGTATCATGACACTGCCTAAATCAAACCATTCCTTTATTTCTTTGTCCACATACATATCCATAAGGATAATGATTGCAGCAATGATCGTAATACTCTGTCCAAGATAAATAAAGCCAAAAATCTCGGTATTTAACGGATAGCCTGCCATATATAATAAAACGGTAACCAGTCCCGCTATCTTTAAGAATCGATCGGTCAACTGTTTTCGTAACAACCCAAAAAACAAAAAACCGGCAATAGCAAACGATATCATATCCGAAATAAGAAATAATTTATAGTAAAGCTCCACTCCTGTAAATGGTGCAAAACATTCCATAAATAATGCATTGTTCAATGCAGAATGATACATAGCCGTTACAGTCTGATAATCCATGATATACAATGCACTTTTAAAATGTGTAGCCGGATCAATTGCTGCGTAATTTAAGAACAGATGCGGACCGCCGAATCGCATTTTTACAAATACAAGCACCAGCACAATGACACAAAGATATCCGATGATATCAATTGCCTCGTATTTGTATTTCTGAATTTCTTTTTTCTTCCATATAGTATATAAAAAATAAGAAGAACCAAGCAGATTACAACATCCGACCGACACAATATTAACCGGTATATTCACAAAACAAAGAAACGCCGTAACAAAGGTCTGATAACAGGAAACCAAAACCAGTAATAACGGAATCCATACCGCCCCATACATTACATTTACGGATTTTTTATAAAGGTATAAGCCTGTAAACAAAAGTATTATACTAACTGCATAAAATAAAGAATAAATCCATGAAATCGTCACTTGTCTTTCCCCCATTTATCCAAACTTATTTCATAATAAACGTTTCTATCATACTTTGTCAATATTTTACATTCCCCTCTAAAACCGGCCTTAAAACTACTTTTTCAAATACTCCTTTGCATCCTTAAAAAAGCTAAGTACAATCATCACCATTACGATTCCAATCGGAAATGCCGCAATAATGCTGACGGATTGCAAATTACTCATGGAACTTTCCGAAAAGACCAAGGCAACCGGCAATAATATCAATAGCAAACACCATAATAACTGTATTGATTTTTTAGGATCTTCTCCATCCTCCAAATGATGATAGCTGTAGCAGGAAGCGGTATATGCAATGGAATCAAATGAGGTCGCATAAAATGCTATCATTGTAAGCAATACCAATACCAACACAAATGGTGCCCCCGGAAGTGTATGTATCACATCCAAAATCATCTGATACAAATCTCCGTTTGCTTCATAATCCGACATGAAATCAGCCACCTTTTCCAGTTGCAGACCAAGTGAATAATTTCCCAGAACAACAAAGCTTACAATAGTAGAACCAACACCGAATACATAACCGCCTAAAATAGTCTGACGGATGGTTCTTCCCTTTGATATATTTCCGATAAAGAAAGGGGCTGCCACACACCATACCATCCAATATGCCCAATAATAAATGGT
This sequence comes from uncultured Lachnospiraceae bacterium, assembly GCA_934293575.1. GTDB lineage: Bacteria > Bacillota > Clostridia > Lachnospirales > Lachnospiraceae > CAG-590. Next base: position 174,621 of record CAKQYU010000003.1, read on the forward strand.
CCAGTCCTGAGGGAAATTGGAAGTTCTGGCAGGATCCGTATATGTTGCAAGTCCTATAAAATTTTGCAGTGTTACACCAATTTGCTGAAATCCGGCTTCAATAATATACTTGGTTTCTCCACCCAATAACAATACATATAACAACAATCCGAAAAACAGATAAATACATATCTTGGATAAAATTCCAATCCCTTTAAATCCATGCAGTAAAGAATAAGTATAAACAACACAGGTTATCATTATAATCAGAATGGTTATCAGCTTGTTATTCATCTCAACATGAAACAGGGAACCAATAATTCTTGTCATTAACGGAGTTGCCACACTAAACGTCGTTGCGGTTCCTGCCAGCAAAGCAAATACCGCCAGCAAATCAATCAATCTTCCCGGTAATTTTTCCGTCTGTTTCCCCAACAAGGCACGACAGGCTTCCGAATATCTTTGCCGATTTCTTTTTTTCACATGCAGCATAAAGCCAAAGGCAACCGCCAGAACCAGATAAAATCCCCATGGGATAAAACTCCAGTGAAAAATAGGAAATACCCCTGCCCAATCCTTAAAAGAACCCAGTTCTTTGATATGCGGATTGGTTGCATACATAACCCATTCCGAAAAAGAATAGAATAAAATATCGGCAGCCAAACCACAGGTAAACATCATACATCCCCATGTAAAAAACGAATACTTCGGTTTTTCATCCTTATCCCCTAATACAATGTCTCCGTATTTCGATAAAGCCAGATAAATGGATACCGAAAAAATACCCAATCCAATCACCAAATAATAAGTTCCGAATGTATCTCCAAAAAAGAATCGTATCCCACTCAATACCGCATTTGACTGTTCTGGAAAAAAGAAGAAGAATACACTTAAAATTCCTACCAGAATTAACGGTACCAACGTAATCATCCAATCAATTTTTTTATTTGTTTTCATTTTCACCCTCCATATACCGTGCGTATGTCTTATCCAACTGAATCAATTCCGATAAATTATCAACCTCTGTCACACTTTCCTTTTTCATCGGTGTAATTGTCAGCTTATAACAGTCCGGATAACAGAACATTGCCACATCATCCCAGTAAATATCTCTGTTTTTCTTCGTTTCAAATTCCATCTCCAAATGTTTTTTTAATTTGATTCCATCTTCCTTTGACCATCTGGAAATACTGTACAACTGCCAGCCCTTTTCGCCTCCTGTTCTGCTGCATGACGTTACATATCCATCCTTTTCCTGCAGCAGCCACTCATCGGTATAGGTATCTGTCCATACACAGTTATATCCGGAAGCCTCAAAAAACGGAGATAATACGGAGGCATCATAAATAATCTGATCTCCGTCCAAAATAATTGCCTCTTCAATATATTCCCTTGCTACATACAAAGAGGAAATATTATTACATTCCGTATAATACGGGTTTTCAATCAAAGTAATATCCGGATATTTTTCTTTTAATTCCAGAAAAGCTTCTTTCCTGTACCCGGTCACCACATAAATTTCCCGAATACCGTTTTCCAATAATCCATCAATTGCGGTATCAATCATTCTTTTTCCGTTTACCGCAATCATCGGTTTGGGAGTCGTCAGCGTAATCGGTCTTAACCGTTCTCCCTTTCCCGCAGCCATAATAATTGCTCTTTTTACCTTATTCATCCTCTTCCTCCTGTATATAAGCCTGTACCAGCTTATAATATTCCTTCGCGTACCGATACTGCTTCAACGAATATTCTCCAAAATCAACACCCAATGTTTTCTTATACTCACACCAGTTACTCCAAAGAAGTCCGCACACGGATATATAGGCATATATTTTCATCCGTACATTTATCGTACAATGATTTTCAAAATAGATATCAATTAAACGATCAACCGCTTTCTTATCATACATGGCATAAATGCAAAACATAGCAATATCTACATGAGGATCCTGCATTCCGGCATATTCCCAGTCAATCAGACAGATTTTTTCCTTTCCATCCGCATCCTCATAAAATAAGAAATTATCGGGTACCGCATCAATATGTGTCAGCACATTTTTCTTTTCCTGTTTATCAATAAAGTCCTTTAAGGAAAATACCTTCTTCTTCGTTTCCTTATAATCCCTGTATGCAGAAGGAATACCATTCCAAAGCTTTTCATAAAATTGAATCTGACCAAACAGATCAAAAGAATGTTCCACCGTCAATTCCATTTCATGAAATTTCCTTAACTTTTCCATACATTTTATCAAATCCTGTTCTTTTAATGCATCACAGGTTCTTGCACCCTCTAAATACTTCGTTATCTTATATCCGTTTTTTTCATTCATGTAAATCACTTCATCACTGATGTGATACGAATTGATTTTCTGATATACCGCATATTCTTTTTTCCGGTCAATCAATTGATCCGTACCTTCACCGGGAATTCGCATAATATATTTTTGGTTTTTACATTCAAATATAAATGAGCGGTTCGTCATTCCCTTTTTTAATATATGAATATTATATAAGTCCGTCGGATTTACATTTAAAACATCCTTTGCAATCATAATCGCTTCATGGTCTAATTGTCTGGAATGTTTATCAATATCTCTTAACTGTTCATAGGTATTAATTTCAACCACATCTTCATTTGCTGCCAGCTTTGCATATGGTATCATCTTATCCTTTTCATAAAGCACTTCTTCCCAGAATGCATCCCGATATTTTTTCTTACCGTCATATGCCTGAAGCCGTTCCCTTATAAGCGGAGCCTGAGCATCTTTTATGTAAGCGATTCCAATCATAGCATTTCCTGTCTGATCCGTTCTTACCAACTCCATCTTCCGATTGACACGAACCATACTTTCCTCATCTTCCTTATCCTTTATCATATACCAGGAATATAATTCAAAGGAATGAAATGGGTTATTTTTACACCATACATCACATGGAATAATATAAGTATCGCTAATCCTGTCTGATACCAGATTTAAGGAATGTAAATTGTTTTTTGTATCATATTCCGAATTCACAACCAATTCCACATTATATTTATCAATTAAATATTCAAACTGTTCTTTCCTGTATCCGACAACAATTGTAATATCCGTAATCCCCTTCTCCTGCAACTGGCAAATCATTCTTTCAATCAAAGGCTCTCCATTTACCTCCAAAAATGCCTTTTGCGTTTCCATATTCACTGGAACCATGCGCATTCCATAGCCCGCTGCCAATATAATGGCATTCCGTGTCCGGTTCTCCTTTATAAATGCATTACCGCTTGGGGTCAGTTCCAACGTATTTGTTATGAATCCGAAAGCAGTCAGCTCCGTTATCATCTTATTCACATATCCTAATGAAAAACCACTCATCTCTGATAATTTCCGCTGAGTCAGATTGGAATGATTGTTAATTAATTTTAAAATTTCCGTTTCACCAATTCCGCATTCTTTGTTCACACAAACACCCTTTCATACTTTTTGTGAACATTCTACCATTTTATATCCTTTCTGGCAAGTCATTCCCAAAATAAAAAACTCCGTCAGATTTGAAATGAATCTCACGGAGTTTAACGATATATCTATTTTTTAAATATAAAAAGCTTACTAAAAACATAATTCAATGCAACCACCGCAACACTGACTGTAATCTTTGCAACAATTCCTTCAATTCCAAAAATCTTCTGATTCAGTCCGATTGCCACCAAAAACGGCACACCAAATATTTCCAGAACACCGGTAGCGATTCTCGCACCGACAAACTTCACACATTCCCCTACCCAGATATCTATTTTCCAACTTTTACTTTGAAAAACAAATACTTTATTGGTATAAAATGCAAATGCAACGGCAAGTATCCAGGACAGCACATTCGCAACAAAAACCGTAACCGAAATTGTCATTGACAACAGATGAATATCCGATACATTTCCGGAAAGCAAGGAGGCAAAAACTATATAACTGCCCCAACCTACAACCGTTGACATACCTCCCCAGAAAATATATACGATTATCTCTCTGTATTTATTGTATAAATTAATTATTTTCTCTTTCATATTATCTTCAACAATCCTTTATTGTACCTTACAAAATGAATCGGTAATTGCAACCTGCAATTACCGATTGGAATTAAAACTTAAATGTTTCTTTTAAAGGTGCCCAAAGCTTATCTTTATCACTCATATTTAACGGGCTTCCATCCTCTAAGGTATATCCCTCTGAATTTGCATTACCCGGATATTCACCAACAAGCTGTGGCCATTCAATACCGATTTCCGGATCATTCCATGCAAGACCGCCCTCATCCCCCGGATGATAGAAGTCTGTACATTTGTAACAAAATTCCGCAATATCCGAAAGAACTAAAAATCCATGTGCAAATCCCTCCGAAATATAAAACTGCTTTTTATTTTCTTCCGATAATTCTACACCAAACCACTGACCGTATGTTTCACTGTTACTTCTAAGGTCGACCGCAACATCAAACACGGTTCCTTTCACAACCCGAACCAATTTTCCCTGTGGAAATTCCTTCTGGAAATGAAGTCCGCGAAGGACACCCTTCGTAGAGCATGACTGGTTATCCTGAACAAATTTCATATTCAGTCCGGCTTCTTCCATATCTTTCTGATTATATGTCTCCATAAAATAACCTCTGGCATCACCATGTACCGTTGGCTCGATTACATAAAGTCCTTCGATTGGACACTTTGTAACTTTTATCTGTCCCATTGTTATCTCCTTTACAGTAATTTTTCTAAATAGGTAATTGTGAAACTTCATGATATCATTAAAACTCTACTTCCTTTAAATATCTAGCGACTGCATCCTGCCAGGTTGGAAGCGGTTCAAAGCCCTGTTCCACAAGTTTGCTCTTATCCAGACGGCTGTTAAACGGTCTGGCTGCTTTGGATACTCCGTATTCTTCCGTAGTGACCGGTGTTACCGTTACCTTATCTTCCGAATACTCTTCGTGTCCCTGTTCAACCGCCTGACGGAAGATTTCTTTTGTAAAATCATACCAGCTGATATAACCGCCCTCATTGGTAGCATGATAATATCCATACTTGTCCGTCTGTATCATATCAACCAACAGTCTCGCTAAATCATAAGTATAGGTCGGAGTTCCAATCTGGTCATTTACGACGCGAAGTTCCGAATGGTTCTTACCAACCTTCAACATCGTTTTAATGAAGTTATTTCCATTCATGCCAAATACCCATGCAATACGGACAATAAAGAACTTGTCTGTGTTATTGGCTACTGCACGTTCTCCCTGTAGCTTGGTTTCTCCATATACATTCAAAGGCTTGTAATCCGTACAATCCGGGGTCCACGGAGCTTCTCCCTGTCCGTCAAATACATAATCCGTTGAAATATACATCATCGGTATATCCAATTCATTACAAACTCTTGCAATGTTTTTGGTACCGCCGAAATTAATCCCTTTTACTTTGTATTTATTCTCATCTTCTTCTGCAGCATCCACCGCTGTCCATGCTGCACAATGAATGACTGCATCCGGCTGTTCATACACAATACGGGCATATACTGCATCCGGATCCGTAATATCAATCGGCACATATTTCATGGTAGTCACAGGAGAACCATCCTGCACGCCGCTATAAGTCGGTGCTAAATCACTTCCGATTCCCTCTAAACCACGCTTTGCCAGTTCATTCATAACATCATGTCCAAGCTGACCTGCTACACCTGTTACAAATACTTTCATGAAAATTCTCCCTTCCATTAACGGTTTGCATACATTTTCTCATAATAATTCTGATATTCACCGGAAATGATTGTCTCCCACCATTCCTTATTATCCAAATACCACTGAATGGTCTTCTTAATTCCGTCTGCAAATTTTGTTTCCGGTAACCAGCCAAGTTCATTATGAATCTTGGTTGGATCGATTGCGTAACGCATATCATGCCCCTTACGATCTGTTACATAAGTAATCAAATCTTCCGACTTACCAAGTTCCTTACAGATAATCTTAACAATATCAATGTTTTTCATCTCATTATGACCACCGATATTATAAACTTCACCAACACGTCCCTTATGGATAATCAAATCAATTGCCTTGCAATGATCTTCCACATAAAGCCAGTCACGCACATTCTCACCCTTACCATATACCGGAAGCGGCTTATCATTCAATGCATTGGCAATCATCAAAGGAATCAATTTCTCAGGGAAATGATATGGTCCGTAATTGTTTGAACAACGGCTGATTGTCACAGGCAATCCATAGGTTCTGTGATATGCCAAAACCAATAAATCCGCTCCCGCCTTTGATGAAGAATAAGGGCTGCTTGTATGGATTGGAGTCTCCTCTGTAAAGAATAAATCCGGTCTGTCAAGTGGCAGATCACCATATACCTCGTCCGTCGATACCTGATGATATCTTGTAATTCCATACTTTCTGCATGCATCCATCAAAACAGCGGTTCCCTTAATATTGGTATCCAAAAATACTTCCGGATTTTCAATTGAACGGTCAACATGAGATTCTGCCGCAAAATTCACAACGATATCCGGATGTTCCTCTTCAAATAATTTGTAAACCGCTTCTCTGTCTGTAATACTTTCTTTTACGAAACGGAAGTTTGGATTATCCATAACCGGCTCCAAAGTTGATAAATTACCCGCATATGTCAGGCAATCCAGACAAACAATGCGATAATCCGGATATTTGTTTAACATATGAAAAATAAAGTTACTTCCAATAAATCCTGCTCCACCTGTTACAATAATTGTCATAATAAATTCTCCTTTTATTTGATTTTATATATTCTCATGAAGTACATCTACATATTTGCCGTCCAATACATCTTTTAAGTACTTTCCGTATTGGTTTTTCTTTAACAGTTCATATACCTTCAATACATCTTCTTCTGTAATCCATCCGTTGCGGTATGCAATCTCCTCAAGACATGCTATCTTACGATGCTGATGGGTTTCCATTGTTTTCACAAAATTAGTTGCATCGACAAGACTTTCATGTGTTCCTGTATCCAGCCATGTAAAGCCACGTCCCAGCAATTCAACATTCAGATTGCCGTTTTCCAGATAAATACGGTTCAAGTCGGTAATCTCTAACTCTCCACGCGCACTCGGTTTTAAGTTCTTTGCATATTCTACAACCTTGTTATCATAGAAATACAATCCCGTTACACAATAATTACTCTTTGGCTGTTCCGGTTTTTCCTCGATTGATATTGCCTTTCCTTCTTTATCAAATTCCACAATACCAAAACGCTCCGGATCATCTACATAATATCCAAATACGGTTGCACCCTGTCCGCTTTCTGCATTATCCACAGCCGCCTTTAATCGTTTCTTTAATCCATGTCCGGCAAAAATATTGTCACCTAAAACCATTGCTACCGTATCATTTCCGATAAATTCCTCTCCAATGATAAATGCCTGTGCCAATCCATCCGGACTTGGCTGTACCGCATAGGAAAGCTCCACTCCAAATTGATGTCCATCCCCTAATAACTCCTGAAATCTTGGTGTATCCTGTGGGGTTGATATGATTAATATATCCCGAATTCCTGCATTCATTAAAACTGACATTGGATAATAAATCATCGGTTTGTCATAGATTGGTAATAACTGCTTTGATGTTACCATGGTAAGCGGATACAATCTTGTTCCGGAACCACCTGCTAAAATTATTCCTTTCATCCTTGTTCTCCTTTCGAAATCCAATACATCCAATACTTTGTCTTTTTATTTTACTATACTATAAAAGGTGACGCAACGTTACCTTCAAGTATTTTTTTTAATTTTCATAATTTTTTCATTTTTTACACAAAAAGATTCCGGCACTTTTTGTAATATGAAATCCATTTTTTGTTTTTCGTTCCACAAAACTGCGAAAATCCTTATATCGTTCTAAAATATATTGATTCTGGTTGCCATGGCAGGATAAGATATATTCAATCAAAGGTTCCGGTTCTGTCACAACGAGTTCATCCTCATACCATTTTGTTATCACTTCACGAAAATACGGTTGTAACTTACCTTTTCCATTCTCCATTCCGAAATTTTCATATAATTTTTCTGCGGATAATGTAATCTGTGTATGAAAATCCTGAACCAGCTTGGTTATCTCTTTCATATGACTTTCTCCATATGTGCTGCATAAAAAAATACCACCTTTTTTCAGGACACGTCTGACTTCACTTAATACCTTGGAGATATCTTCGCAATAAAACAAAACATGGTTTGCTATCACAAGGTCAAACTGTTCCTTTTCATAAGGAATTTCATGACAATCAAATGCTTTATATTCAAATTCCACGTTCTCACAGGAAGTGCTTTCCGCAATTTTTTCAAGCTCTCTTCTGGTATCCCGCAGCATTCCCTCTGATATATCATTTAATGTAATATGCATCTTAGCCGGTAACTTATCCATATTTTCTTTCCAAAGGCAGCCGTTTCCGCATCCTAATTCCAACACCTTCCTACCGGATGTTATATGACACTGTTCATAAATCCAAGGAAACCACCCCACCTCATTAACCGAAAACAACTGATGTAAATTAATTCTTGCTGATATATTAGTCGCATTCTGATACTGGGATTTCAAAGAATTTTCCATATTTGTCAGATGAATCAGATTCAGCATCCGGCTCCAATCAACACTCTTTTTCTCTTCAATTGCATTGGAGGTATCTTCAATGGTATCTATAATTGCCTGTTCCACCATCTGCATCTGTTCCATCCGGTCCCTGACTAACTTAAGCTGTAAAACCAATGAATTTTTCAACATATGATAATCATTATCTTCTATGGTAAGCATCCGGATATCATCTAATGAAAAACCCAGATATTTTAATAACAGAATCTGTTGCAGCCGCACTAAATCTGCCTCCGTATAAAATCTGGCACCTGCCTCACTTATATAGGATGGCTTGAGAACGTTAATCTTATCATAATATCGTACCGTACGGACGGATATATGTGCAATCTTTGCAAATTCCCCCGATGAATAAAAGCCTTCTTTTTTCATGAATATAAATTCCTCCAAAATAAAAATAGTGGCAGGATATATCCTGCCACTATACTTTTTATACTCAGTCTACAATTCTTACCACTCTACAGATACTTGCATAATTATAAGCAGAATATTTAATACCTGTCTGTGGTGTACTTGCATGTACGACCTGTCCGTTTCCTACATAAAGAGCAACATGTCCGAAATCACGATAGAAAATCAAATCACCCGGCTTTAAGTCCGAAACGCTTACCTGATAACCTGCATTCGCCTGGTCATAAGAAGAACGTGGCAACTGATATCCAAAGTGCGCATATACAGCATATACAAATCCGGAACAATCTGCACCGTCTGTCAAACTGGTTCCTCCGTATTTGTATGGGTTACCGACAAACTGTATTGCAAAATCTGCAATTTCCTGTCCTCTCGTTGATATCGTGGTTGGGTCTGCGGTCTCAGTAATTGCAGGTGCATCCGTTATCATCGGTTCTGTATTCGTATCACCTGCTGTAGTTCCATCCTGCGGCTCTGTGTTATTCACATCACCGGTACCATATATAATCTCCTCAGCGGATGTTCCCGTCGGCTCCGTTGCTTGCGGTGCCGATGCAACAACAGCCTCAGCCTGTCCATCTTCTTCTATTGTCTTAGCTGTCTCATATGCATAATCTAAACATACATAATCACTGGATACATAACCGGTCACATCTGCTCCCATTGTAACCTTTACCCAATCATCTTCCACGTCTACAACCGATAATGCATCTCCCTGTGCCGACAAAGCAACAATTTCACCATCCGTTGAAGAAGACTCTCTTACATTCAAAGCGGTTGCGGTAACCTTTGCAACATAATCACAATTATTCTCAATATATTCTTCCGCATCCACGCCGGACAATACATAATCATTCTTAACATATCCATACACATTACCGGAAGATACAAGCGCCCAATCTCCATCCTGCTCAATTAAAGTTCCTACATTGCCGTTATAAAATCTTCCCACAACGGTAGAATCTTCCGATGCATCGGAACGTACATTCAAAAATGTATCAACTTTTGCAACAACCTGATCAGACTCCACCTTTGCCTGTGTAACCTCTTCTACATTGCTTTCCTTTGAAGAATCCTCTAAAACCCGAACACCTTTATCATTCAAAGAAACACTTGCTATATCACACTGTACCGCCTTCTTTACCTGAGATGATTCATCTGTCTTTGCAACATGAAATAAACCACCTGCCATCAAAGAAAATACCGCTATTACAGTAACAGAGTTTCTTATTCGTCTTATTTTTTTCATAGGTATGCCTTCCTTAATCTAAAAATATATTACAAAATTGTTACAATATATTCTTAAGTGTACCAAAGTAACCATTCCTTGTCAATGTTCTGTAACAACTTATTTTTTAGATGCCTCGTAGTCTTTTACAGTTGAATAAATCATGTTGTCGGTTGCATGGCTCTTATCCATAATGTTAATCCATGTCTTACCCTGATTCAACTGAAGTTCATTCCCATCCACATCATAATAATGTGTTGCATAACCAAGTCCGTCACTCTTCCATGTAATGTTAATAGCCTTTCCGTTTGTAATATATTTACCGTTACCGCTCTTTTCAATACCAACATCTACACGGTCATGATCCTGCTCATCAAAATATGCATTTACTTCACATTCCTGAATGATTACATTTTTCACTGCCAGCTGTGTATCCGTAACCTCATCCATCTGTTCTTTTCCAAATTCATATCGATAATACAGACCATCCTTTTCATTATAAACAAACCAAGGCTTACAATCTGACTGATATACTGTTACAACCGCTGCATCCATACCATCTTTCAATTCTATTTCGTTTTTGTCATCTTTGTTGAAATTCAAATATCCCTTATATCCATCTGCATAAGTGGTTGAATATCCTTTTTCGCTGATTGATTTTTCAATTCCGTCAGAAGTACAGTATAAATTATGCGGTTCAGAACGGCCTGACTCACGATAAAATCCTGACGCACCCACACGTTCATCCAGATTATCTACCTTTCCGGTATCCAACAACTCATTATACGTCTCAATAGAACCGCCGCAATGTGCTAAAATTGCATCAAACGCCATTGCTGTATATACAAAATACGGTCTCGTACTACGAATATTTCCAATTGTACCCAAATCAGAAATATCTCCGTAAATTGCCATAATACGTGTAATTCCACCTTCTTCCGGTGCTTCGTAATATACATCTGCATTACTTGTATTTGAGGAAGGAATTGACATTGATGTATTCTCAATCATAAATGCAACCGGACGTTGTTTTGCAATATCCTCATCTACCCATTCTCCGGTCAACAAACTTCTTTCTTTTCCCTCCGGTCCTTTTTCTTCCTGTGTGGTTGCTTCCTTTGTTGTCTTTTCTGTGACTTCTTCCGCCTCATCTTTTTTTCCGCAAGCGGTAAGTCCTGTCAGCATTGTACCTACCATTACAATACTTAAAACAACTGATAATAGTTTCTTTTTCATATGTTTCACCTTACTCTTTCTTTATTTTCGAGACTGATATTCTTCTAATGTTGCATAAATACCAATCTTATCTGCATTGTCTGTATCGACAATATCTATCCATGTTTTACCATGGTTAATGGCAAGTTCATTGCCATCCATATCATAATACTTCGGAGCCTGTCCCTCCGCTTCACATTCCCATTTGATTTCAATGGCTTTTCCGTTTGTTATATAATAGCCCCGTCCGGTACCTGTAATCGTTGTATCTACCCGGTCATGGTTTTGCTGGTCATAGTATGCTTCGACATCACACAACTGAATCAGAACATTCTTTACGGATAGTTGCGTATTGGTCGCCGCATCAATCTGCTCTCTTCCAAATTCATAACGATAATACAGTCCGTCCTCTTCGTTATATACAAACCACGGTTTACAATCTGACTGATACGGTGTCACTACCGCACAATCCATGCCGTCTTTTAACACCACCTCGTTCTCATCATCCTTTGTAAAATGCAAATATCCTTCATAGTCATCCGGATGATTTCGATTATATCCATTTGCCTCAATTGCCTTTTCAATTCCTTCTGAGGATGTATATAAATTATGCGGCGCACTCCGGTCTGAGCTCCTATAAAATCCAACTTCTCCTTTATAAGAATCCAGATTATCAATATAACCTAAGTCAATGATTGTTTCATATGCCTCAATTGATCCACCGCAATGTGATAACATACTGTCAAATGCAATGGCATTATATAGGAAATATGGGCGGGTACTTCTGACATTACCAATCTTATCCATATCGGAATAGTCCTCAAATATACACATAATTCTTGTAATTCCACCCTCAGCTTCCGCTTCATAATATACAGATGCCTTACTTGAACCATAAGACGGTACGGATGCTGCTGAATTTTCAAACATAACAGCTACCGGTCTTTTTTTGGCATCTTCCTCCGGAATCCATTCACCGGTCAGAAAACTTCTGGCACAGCCTTCCGGTCCAATATCTTCCTCTTCCGTAGTTACTTCTTCTGTAGTTGCTTCCGTCTGGGTTGTCGGTTCCTCCGTCACTTCTTCCTTTTGTCCGCAGCCACTTACCGTAAGCACCATCATAGCTCCTAAAAGCAACAATCTTATCTTTTTTATCACATTACTATCCTCCCAACGGATTTTATCGGTTTGCCTTATAAAAATTGAACTCACTTACCGAAAAAGTATACCATATTCCATGTCTTTTTTCTACCCTCTTATTTTCAATAAAAAAGCATCCCATCCATTAGATGAGATGCCCTTTGTAATTCCATGCTATTTAATTAAAACTAACGCCATTCCATGCTTTTCCTTCGTACTTCCAGCCTGCTGCAACAATACTGTCTATTTCAGCCTTGTTTGTTGTATAATGATGCGCACCGGCTATTGCATTCGGATTATACGCACGATATAACGGAGAAGAACCACCGGATCTCCATGCAACACCTTCGTAACTCCATCCTACACTGACCAGATAATTTTTCTCCGAAGCACTGGTTGTATAATGATGGTCTCCTGCATTCTTATTATACAAACGATATACCGGATTTCCTGATTTTGGAGCATACCAAGACATTCCTTCATAATTCCATCCGGCCTCCCATACACTATCTCGTTCTCCTATAGATGCTGTATAAAAATGTTCTCCGCTATTTGGATTATATAAACGATACATCGGCTCAACTTCCGTAGAACCAATCTTTGCAACACCTTCAATCACGGAACCCTTTAAAGTCATTGGAATCAGATTACAGGTCTTATCCTTGTAAATAACAATTGCCATTGCATATCCTTGTTCTTTCAAATAATCCCAATCCAATACATCCTTCAAACGGAAAGAACCGGAATACACGGAATCCGTTAAACTTTTGCTATCACCAGCCATCAAATAATCTGCATTCATGCTCGAATTAGAATCATTATTCAACCAGCCATAACATCCGGTATTTTCATAAATTGTATCCCAATATCCAAAGCCCAAGCCATTGCTTTCCTGTTCATGAATAAAAAATGATGCAAAACCAATTGCCGCAACATTATTTTTTGAAATTCCTCTTCCGGCAAAGTTAAAATTTAAAATACTGTTCTCATCAATTGCGTATATCGGCAATACGCTAGTACTTGTATTTACATTAAATACATCCCGTATTTCATTAGAACAACGAGAGGTTAATGTACCGGTTGCGAAGCTTGAAAGTGTAATACCGGTTGCATCCTGCATTGTAAAACTATCCGGAACAACAACATCTTCTTCCACATCACCTTCCGGCACCTGCCCATCTAATTCCTGTGCAGCTTCCATCTCTATATCCAGAGTCTTTTTCTCTTCTGATTTTTCTGTTGTAACCTCTGTTGCAGCTTCTGTCGTCTCTTCTGTCTCATCGGTTATAACAGTACTTCCTGTTCCTTCTTCACTTACCGCTTCTGTTGTTACTTCTGTTGCATAAGAAGTTGTTCCGTTAGAAAACACTCCTGCCACCATGGAACATGCCAATGCAACTGCTAATAATCTCTTTTTCATCATTCTCCTCCTTTGATATCTGAGTATAATTCTATACTACATCAAAAAAATACTTAAAATCAAGTGAATTAACATTCACTTATTTGATTGCATACCATGCAATTCCTTCTTTTTTCCAACCGTAAGATGCCAACTCATCTATTTCCAGTGTATCTATCGTATAATGATGGGCACCTGCCTTTGCATTTGGATTATACGCACGATACAACGGTACATTCCCACCGGAACGCCATGCCACACCTTCGTATTTCCAGCCTACACTTACCAAATTATCACGTTCAGCCTCACTCATCGTATAATGATGATCCCCTGCGTTTGGATTATATAAACGATATACCGGATCTCCTGTTTCCGGTGCATACCATGCAATCTTTTCATCCTTCCATCCTACCGTTACCAGATATTTTTTTTCTCCCTCATCTGCAGTATAGAAATGTTCTCCACTGTTTGGATTATATAAACGATACATTGCAATTGCACCTTCACTATCCGGCTCCTCAACCGGAGTATCGCAAGGTGTTTTTCCATCACGACCTTCTTTTAATCCATAACTGATATAATGCATATAATATTTTACAAGATTATTACCAAATAATTTCCGTAAATCCGGATATCTGTTTTTGTAATAATTTACATTAAAGACCGCACATCCCTGTCTGCCCTCTTTCATTCCGTTTTCGACAAAATGCTTCAAAGTAGCATCCGGATCATTTTTGTAGGTTGTTTTTACATCTGCGTATTTATTTATATAATAATTATAATTATATACCGCACTGTAATCCACACCATTATAAATTGCCGATGCATCTGTTGTAATATCATTTCCGTTCTGATATACCGCTGTTGTTAAATTATCACCAAAACACAAAGCCCAGTAATATTTATACGGCTGTGAAGGATCATAATAGCAGGCAATTCCAACACAGGTAAATTTGTTACTGAACATTACTTCCTTATGTTCTGGAGAACTCATCCATTTTTCATAAACAGCAACCGGATTATTTGAATTCTGTGCCAGTAATTCCGACATATTAACCTGATTTTTCGGAAATACCGAAAAACAACTGTCTCCGTCCGGTCTCTTGTGGGAAAATTCCGTCACAATATCCACCGCTCTGACCCGAGCCGTACTATACATATCCTTATCCATGCTCAGCAGACTTTTCCCTTCATTTTTACGCTCACTGTTAATAAGCGATAATAACCGAAAAGCATTATCTACATTATATACACCGGTACTGTCCTGTAACAGTTGTGCCTCACTTATCTGTGTACGCGCGATAGCATTTCCAAGATTAGTTGTCTCTACCGTTCCATCTATTGTTGTTCCGACATTCTTTTCCTGAATTTGGGATGTTGCTTCTTCCGTAACATCTGCTTGTACATTTTCTGTATTTTCAGATGTTTCATCCTCTGTGCTCACTGCTTCTGCTTCCGATACACTTTGTTCTGTGTTTTCCGTTATTTCCGAAGCATATACATTACTTGTCGATTGAAATATTCCTCCGGAAAGCACAAGACTTCCGCAAAGCAATATTGCCATCATTCTTTTTATCTTTTGTTGTCCTGATTTTCGCATAGTATCCTCCTGTAATTCATACTTTTTTACTAAAGCAGATAATAGCATTTTTTATAATAATTTTCAACCTGAGCATTTCAACAATCTTCTCCTTGCCAACAGATGTTTTTTCGTTGTATATTAAAAATGAATTTTAATTTTCAGGAGGAGGAGTTTTATGAGAAAGATTAAACTAAGAACCCGTTTGCTTTCCGGAATGCTTGCAATTGTTTTTGCCACCGGAACGATTACCGGAATCCCTTCCGTATCCGCTACAGAAGCAGACACAGAAGTGATAGGGGAAGTTACAGAGGAAACCACACAAACCGGCACAGAAGATGCAACCATTGAAGATTGTACATCTGCTGACAATGATTTGATTGATATGACCAACATTTCTATAGAAGATGTAACCGTATCACAGGATGATTTATTGGGAATATCCTGCAACTATACTCTGACCGGTAATACAGCGAACTACACCTGTCTTGCCACCCCTGTGGCTTTACACGGAAAACTATCCGTATCCGGAACCAATTTAATCGATAAAAACGGAAAAGCAGTACAACTTCGAGGTGTCAGCCTTCATGGTATTCAGCATGAAAACAATACCGGAACCCGCTTCAAAGATTATGTAAACCTCGATAGTTTTAAGATTTTAAGAGATGAATGGGGCGTTAATTTAATTCGTATTCCGGTTTACACAGAAGAAGGCGGCTACTGTCAGGGGAAAAAAGCCGATATGGATGTTACCATTCAAAATGCCGTCAATTACGCAACCCAGCTTGGTATGTATGTTATGATTGACTGGCACATTCTTGGCGATGGTAATCCACAAACCCATCAAACGGAGGCAACCACCTTTTTCCAGACATATGCCAGCAAATATGCCGGATATAATAATGTCCTTTATGAAATTTGTAATGAACCAAACGGAGTTGACTGGGGCACCATAAAATCCTATGCAACAACCATTATTCGTACAATCCGTTCCGTAAATACGGATGCCATCATCATTGTTGGTAATCCGGACTGGTCACAACTGCCGCAGGATTCTTCCAAGTGTGTACAAAACAACCCCATCCGTCAATCGGATATCGGTGGCAGCGGCTCTGCACTGGCAACCAATGTAATGTACACCATTCATTTTTATGCCGCAACCCATAAAGATAATATTCGTAATAATGTTGTTGCCGCACACAATGCAGGCTTACCGATTTTCTGTACCGAATTCAGTATCTGCGATGCATCGGGTAATGGAGGCCTTGATACAACTGAAGCGGCAAAATGGATGAGTCTGCTTGACCAATATAACATCAGTTTCTGTTATTGGAACCTTTCAAATAACAACCAGACATCTTCCATCTTCCGGATAAACTGTAAAAAGTTAAACGGTTGGACAAACGGTGACCTTACCGATGCCGGTGCATGGTTTATCAATACAGTTCGTCCAAAATACGACCTTGAAATGGCAACCTCAACACCGGAGCCGGCACCTCCGACACCGGATTCACAGGCAATGTATCGTTTATATAACCCAAACAGCGGAGAACACTTCTACACCGCATCCAGTTCAGAACGAAATCATTTGATTACGGTCGGATGGAATTATGAAGGGATTGCATGGTATGCACCAAAAACCGGAGCTCCTGTATATCGGTTGTATAACCCGAATGCAGGTGACCATCATTATACAACCAGTGTTTCAGAGAAAAATCATCTGGTAAGTGTTGGTTGGAACGACGAGGGTATTTCCTGGTATTCCGGTGGTTCTACACCTTTGTATCGTGCATACAATCCAAATGCAATTGCAGGATCCCACCATTATACAACCAACAAAAACGAAATTGATTATCTGGTTCGTGTCGGTTGGCACAATGAAAATATTGCATGGTACGGTATCCAATAACCTATAACAAAAAACAAAGAGGCTGTTATGACAACCTCTTTGTTTTTTTTGTAAATTGTGGTAGTATGTCTTTATCATTTAACCGGGGAGAATATTATGGATAACAATCAAAACCAAAGAAAAATTTATATAGACTTCATAAAGATTATTGCAATTTTCATGGTACTTTTTAATCATACCAATACAGATGGATTCGGTCTGTTTACAGTTGCCGGACAATCTGTTTTATATCCTTTCTATCTCGGTATCGCCATTCTTATAAAAGCTGCGGTTCCTTTATTCTTTCTATGTACGGGTGCTTTACTCCTTAACAAAGAAGAACCGTATAAAGTTATCTTAAAAAAGCGTCTTTTGAGATTTTTAATTGTATTGCTCATCGGTTCGCTCATTAACTATTTCTATCAGGGATTTTATCTGAAACAGTTTGATATGTCGATATCCGATTTTATTGTAAGAATATATAGCGGTAATATTGTTGGATCTTATTGGTATCTGTATGCTTTTTTAGCATACATTCTAATGTTACCTTTTATCAGAATACTTGCGAGGCATATGAGAACAAAAGATTTTCAGTATTTAGTACTGTTCTACCTTTTCTATAGAAGTTTAGACATCGCAGAAGGTCTGATCTGGAATGGAAATGTTACTACAAATGAAAGCTGGATTGTATTCGGAACATTAAATTATGTCTTTTATTCATTAATGGGATACTATATCGACCAAAGATTAAGGGAATCCGATTTTACAAAGAAAAATGTATGCATCTTGCTCGTTGCCAGTATCATTTCCATTGTTATAGTAATGCTCTCAACAACCTATTTGTGTTATTCCAACGGAGATTGGGCTTTAGGGGCAAAGCATGCAGAAAT
The DNA here is from genome assembly GCA_934293575.1 of uncultured Lachnospiraceae bacterium. Taxonomy (GTDB): domain Bacteria; phylum Bacillota; class Clostridia; order Lachnospirales; family Lachnospiraceae; genus CAG-590. The sequence continues at coordinate 192,990 of CAKQYU010000003.1, forward strand.
GTTTTTCAATACGCTTATATTTATACCCGCTATCAGCATCTTTTTTACCGCCCGATATTATTTTTCCAAACATATGTTATGTAAATCCGTACAAAATATAATTGCGCAGCTTGCAGGAACAACCTTTGGAATTTATCTGATTGAGGAAATATTAAGAACAGAGACATATAAAATCTATCAATATCTCTGTCCTTATTTTCATTCCTTTCTTTCCTGCTGCATATGGATTTTAACAGCATGTATCTGCGGCAGTATCCTTACTTGGATATTAAAGAAAATACCTATTGTAAGAAAATATATCTGATATCATTTTCCGCAATTATTTCACACCATACCAACCGATATTCTCATCCTTCCAGCCGGCATTTACGATGTAATCGATTTCTGCTTTGCTTGTCGTATAATGGTGTGCTCCTGATACCGCATTCGGATTATATGCCCGGTATAACGGAACATTTCCTCCGGAACGCCAAGATATTCCTTCATAATTCCAACCCATGCGAATCAGATAATCTCTTTCTTCTTTATTCATAGTGTAATGGTGGTCACCGGCATTTGGATTATACAACCGATATACAGGTTCTCCGGTCTTTGGTGCATACCATGCAATTCCTTCATCCTTCCAGCCAACCGCAATCAAATGTTCCCGTTCTGCACTGACTGCGGTATAGAAATGTTCCCCGCTATTTGGGTTATATAAGCGATACATTGCCTGTGAATCTTCTTCTGTAGAAGATGTCCCGCTCACTTTCACAATTGTATAAGTTGAAAACAAATCACTCTCAAAACTCAATGTTCCGGTAGAAGAGTCATATGTCACATTGGAAATGCTATCAAGATTTCCATCATGTTCCCGGACAACCGCAACCTCATCCTGACCGGAAATATCCAAACCATTCAATTCCAACGATATCTTTGCATCGTTTCCCTGTAAATCCGTCACGTTCGTTGTCCAATACTGTGTCTTTCCGGACGCATCCGCAGTTCCTTTACTAACCACATTATCAATTGTCAGATTCAGACTTGCCAAAGCAGTTTTTTCCTGTCCATTGGCAGTAGAAACCTTCTGCAATGCCTCATCTTTCTTTGCATAATTTTCATCATCCTTTACCGTCAAATTCATATTACCGGATAACGCAAGACCCTGACCTGCAATCTGTGCTTGCTTAACATTCTCTGAACCTGTTACATCTGTTGCATTGTCCGTTTTCTTAAAAATACCCTTGAAATGAACATTAGTTGCCGGCATGGTAAATGTAAAGGAACTTACATCTGTATTTGGCTGTAATGTCAGATTTTCATTTACAACTGCACTTCCAATCTGATAGCCATAGTCCGGAATCAATTTAAGGGTAACCTTCGCTCCCACCGGGATTGTCAGGTATCCATTGATTCCATTTGGAAGTCCACATGCATCCGGGCCATAATAATTCATTCTATTTCCCTGTGCATCCTTTGAAACCACCGTAGCCCCTGCTTTTCCTTGTGCCAGTAAATCATTCCCATTACTGTCCCTGATATCGACTAACTGTGCTCTACCATGTTCTAGCAAGGCATCCGGACCATATATCTCATCATCTGACCACACAACGGTACGTGCTTCCTTTAAACTTACATAAATATCATAAGTGCTTGTTGTATCACCTACATTAATCGGTAATTCCACTTTCCAACAGCCGGGCATTTCTCTTTCTACCTGACCGGATTGATTTACCCACTCATATGTCTGATTTGGAAGAAATGTATTCCCATCCGCAGTTGGATTACTCAGATTTCCGCTTCCATCAAAGGAAGAAGCAGCCAGTACATATGCCTCATCGATATATTTTTCAAGACCGGCAGCCAGATATAACCGGTTCGTACCGGATACATTTCCACCACCTGTGATAGTATAATTACCCTGAACAAACGATTCAAAATTCGGATTTTTCTGGTCATCCTCTCCATATTCCACATCATTTAAAATAAATGCCAGTCCGCTGCTTATCTTTTTATAGGTACCATTATCATTTGTCCAGAAATTAATGGTAATATCTTTTCTGTTTGCAGGTTGTGCCGGTTGATTGCCGCCACCCTGACTGTTTTCAAATCCTGCCTCAAATTCGTATTTCTGTGTCGTCACACCCCCCGTAAAGGTATAAGAATATATTCCGGTTGCCTGATTCAGCGGCACCTCTGTTCCATCACAACGCAATCTTACACCTCTTGTTGTATCAACCTGATATCCTGCATTCGGTGTCAGTTTAAAATATACCGTCTGATTTTCTGCGATGCTTACATAGGTTCCGTTCGTAACATCCTGATAATCTGTTCCGTTCAGGCTGTAGGATGTAACGCCTAAATCACTTTGGGAAATATTAAACTTAATTTTTCCGCTCGGATCAATGTTATCCCCTTCCGCCTGTACCAACATGGTATTTGCCGGTATTAAACTTAAGATCATGACAAACGAAATTACAAGTGAAGCTATCTTTCTCTTAAGATATTTTTCCATTCTTTCATTCCTCCTCCTGTTTTCTTTGATTCCTTTGAAATCTATATTTTATTAACGTCCATATTTTACCAAACCCATGTATTTTCCTGTAGTTTACAAATGTCTCAACAATAAAAAAGTTGATACCTTTCATTGAAAGCATCAACTTTTATCACATTTTTATAAGCATGTATTTAATTTTCCCGTATCCAGTTATAATAAAACTGAATCAAACCAATTCTGGATTTTGTGTTTGTCTTTTCATTCAGACTGGATATGTGCCGATATAAAGCCGCCCTTGATATAAACAATGTGGAAGCCAAATCCTGAATATTATCATCGGAACAGATTAACTGCTGTAATACCTCCTGTTCTCTTTTCGTCAATTGAAACTGATTTGCAAAAATCTCAAATAAGGCGTTTTCATCCCGGACATTGCTATCACTCCTATCTTTTAACTGACGATTTTTGTTCAGATACAACAACAGCAAAACATTAATGCATGCAAACAGGATAACAGCACTGATTAATATCAGCATACCATTTCCATCGGATAACATTTTTACCGACCATACACTTATCACACAGGCTGCAAGATTATTTACCGCTCTTCCAAGTCCCGCCCATAATTTTTTATTTTCCATCTCATAGGAAAGAATTATAAATCCGGAAATAAAATATACAACAAAAAATCCGGCAGACATATAAAATACAATCAATCCCAACACAAAAGAACCGCCAAGCTGTATGATAATAATACTGATTGTCGAAAGCATTACCATAAAATACATGATTAAATGCATATATTTTCTACCGCATAAATCATATAATACCCCGGCAAGCAGCCCACTGCATGCTAAAATCAATCTTGGCCACTGTCCTATATCAAAGTCACCGGATGCATGTACAAGCGTTACCGCACAATCCAAAACGGAAGATATACATGCCATCAATGCCACACAGAAAATAAATATCCATCCCATCTGTCTGGCAATTGGTTTCTCTTCCACCTTTGAAACTGTATTTTCCGTCAAACTCATCCGCTGTCGTTTTAAGGATAATAACAAAAGAACAAAGAAAGTCAAGGATATAGAAAGCGTCACTGCCTCTGTTTTATTATCATTGAGAAAATTATTATTCATAAATTGCAGAAATATTCCTCCTGCATAAGCAATTCCAATATAGACCGCAAGTCGTTTTGTATTTTTGCATATAACCGACAGTTCATAGCATACCGCACTTCCGGTTATCCCTAACAGTAAAAATGCAATGATTCCCGCAGACAAAATCCACACAAAATGCTGACTTATAATCATAACAAAGAAATTACCGCTTACAACAAACACAAAAAGGAAGGCAAACACATAAAGTCTGCCTTCCCTTAACATATCATCTAATCGGGAATAAAGGATAAAACCTATCACACTGGCACCCAATATCACATTCTGTGCATTCACAACCCCCTGCTTACTTGTTACTTCCATCATAACATTATCAAACAGATATTCCGAACACAAAAATATGAAATTAAATAATGCAAATGCTGCTATTGCGATAATTAATTGTCTTTTCTTTTCCCCATTCATATAGTTTACCCTCTTATCTATTTCACACCGTACCAACCAATGCCTTCATCCTTCCATCCAACGCTGACCAAATGATTTATTTCACCCTTACTTGTCGTATAATGATGTGCACCTGCTATAGCATTTGGATTATACGACCGGTATAGCGGTGTAGAACCACCGGAATACCATGCAACACCCTCATCATTCCATCCTACATTTACCAAATGATTTTTTTCCGAAACACTGGTTGTATAATGGTGGTCACCTGCATTCGGATTATACAAACGATACACTGGATTTCCTGTTACCGGTGCATACCAGGCAATTCCTTCATAGTTCCAACCAACTTTTACCAGATAATCCTTCTCCTCCATAACCGCTGTATAAAAATGCTCCCCGCTATTTGGGTTGTATAAGCGATACATAGCTTTTGTTACAGAATCCATACTCGTTATCGTATCTGTAAATGCCTTAATTCTTGGCGTCATTCCATATGATGAATAATCCCTAAAATCATAAATCTTATTATCCGCATCAATTCGAAAAGATTGATTTTTTTGTAAATAACTTGTAAATTCGACTCCCGCACTTGCGGAATACGACCGGTCAACAAACACATCTACACTGTTATCCCCTGCATCCATATCTTTTAAGGTAAATACCACGGAAAATGTATCTCCATACTTTAGTGTAATATCCTGATTCAAATCAATTGTATAGTACCCTGCATATGTCGTCGTCCCGGTAACCGGTTTGGATAACATTGCCTGACCGCTTTTGGGATTTGCCGCACTTGGATTCTTATATATCTGTACCGAATAATTTATATTATCATCATATAACGCAATGGATACTGCCTGCAACCGTTCCGTTTCCCCTGCCTTTGCCATAAAACGATTTGCCAATGATTCACCATTGTCAATCATAAAATAATAACTACCATGTGCACCATCATACTGATAATTGTTATCATAATTATCACTTTGCTCAAAAGAATAAGCATAGGCATCCTGATTCGTAATCGCACTATCTTCATAAGATACCCAGATATACGGATAAATGTTTCCCCAACTGTTTTTAATCAGCCATGCACCATCCGTTGATGGCTGATGTCCTTCAGCAAAATTCGTACGACTGTAATTATCATCCCACCCAATAATTGTAATTGCATGGTTACTGCTTAAGCCATCATAATTTAACGCACTTGTCGTACTATTAAATGCCGTCGTGTTAAAATTAATTGCACTGACAACGCTTCCGTAATCCATAATAGCCTGCTTCACATCCTGTGCATCAACCATAGATATCATTCTACATTGCTGCATATGTACCACATCCCTATACGCTAAAGAATCTGAAAGGGATGAATTAGGAGCCGCCAAGCCATACGGAGCAGAAGTTTCACTTGCTAATCCAATCCAGTTTGCTACTGCAAACATTGTCCACAGGTTCGTTCCTCCCAAGTCCAGATAATTACTACCATTTACAATCCTTGTTGAATCTCCTGTGGTATTACCCAATGCGTCAAATGCCTGATTATAAGTAAAATAAGCCAATTGATATTCCGAAAAATCATATGTTCCATAGCCTTTTCTCAACATATTGGATTCTGCTGCCGCTGTAAGTGCAAATGCCCAACATGTATTATACGGATTCTGATTTTTTACTGAACTGATATATTTAAGTGCCGACAAGTTGGCGTTATAGCTTGATGGGATATTCGATGACCGAAGCAGTTTGTTATTTAATGCAGTATAAGAAGAAACTTTTTCACCAATATCCAAATAGCCAATCTCTGCTTTTGACGGCTCCCATCCACTATTTATTTCCTGTCCAACTGCATATTCTTCTGATATTTCCTGTTCAACAGGCTGCTGTGTATCCGTAAATTCTTCTGTCAGAATTTCAGTTGTACTGTTTTCAGTTGACGTTTCATCCGATTTTAATTCCGATGCATACACACATAACGTTCTAAAACAGGAAAGCCCCATACTAAAACATAAAATGATTGCTAATATTTTTTTATATGATTTTTTCAACAAAGCGCCTCCTTTTTCACATCTTATGAAAAAAAGCAGAGATGGCATTCCACCTCCCTGCTTTTCATCTATTAATATTGTTTCAGTTTTGACATATAATCCGACAAAATACTATATCCATAACGTTGTGCGGTTGCCCATCCCTTATGATAAGGATTTTCCTGAATTCCTAACCATTCAACATATGGTGCAGAACCCTTTGTTACCAATGAATATCTTGGATCCACACAACTGTTTGTCAGTCCGGCAGTTGTCGCATAAGCTTTCAGATGTTGAATCTGTGCACGCACACCCTGTCTGACACTTGAAAATCCTGCACCGGCGGCTCCGCCATCCGTTGCGCCTAAGCCGGCAAAATTATATTGAGTAATGGAAACCTGTCCACCAAATCTCAGATATCCTGTTTCTTTCATAGTCTGACAAAATGCAACCGCAGGATCAACACCCTCTGCAACAGCCTCATCATAAAAAATCTGACAAAATGTTCGAATGTCCGGTGCATCCGATGTTGCATAGAAGGAAGGGTATGTAGCATATGCGTTAAAATATCGAACCATCTGATCTACATTTGTGGTTGGAGCTCCCATGATTAATGTCATCTTATTAATATAAGCTACAAAATATTCGAGCTGACCATAATCATCCAAGCCATAATGTGCTGCTATTTCCGGATACTGTGTCTGGAATGTCCAATAATTATATGCATAACTATAATCCATTCCATTATATACTGTCCACGGACTTTGAAGCGTTGATACCCCGGTTGCAACACGATTTTCATTATGTCCATATTCTATATAATGCTTATAATAGTCAGGAAGATTGCTCCGATATATTTTTCTTAAATCCGGATTTGCACATCTGTAAGAATTTACATCAAAGCTCGCCTTACCCTGTCGACCTTCTTTCATTCCAGATTCCACAAAATGTTCTAACACTGCATAATCATCCTCACCAAAGGCAGCTTTTACATCTGCATTATGGGATATATAATAATCATAGTCATATACTAAACTATAATCAACCCCCTTATATGTTGTCTCTTTCGTCGTTTTATTATAAGGTGTCTTGGCATCCCGTTTTTCTTTCTGCCCATATTCCATGTAATGTTTATAGTACAATACCCGATTATTACCAAATACTGCCCTCAAATCTGAATATCGGTTTTTGTAGTTGTCAACATTAAATTCTTCTGATGCCTGACGACCTTCCTTCATTCCAAACTCTACAAAGTGTTTCAATACCGCTTCATCATCCTCGCCAAATGCCTTTTTCACATCGGAATTATGCGTTAAATAATAATTATAGTTATATACCGCACTGTAATTTACTCCTTTGTAAATCGTTGTTGGATTCTGAAGAACACATTCAGACTTCGCATCACGCTTTTCTTTCTTTCCATAATTCATATAGTGACTATAATATTCTGATTTATCACTACCGTAAGCCTGTCTCAAATCCGAATATCGATTTTTGTAATAATTGACATTAAATTCCTCAGATGCCTGTCGACCTTCTTTCATTCCATAATCAATGAAGTGCTTCAAGACTGCATATTCATCTTCTCCAAGTGCAGCCTTCACATCCGGATTATGTGATAAATAATAACTATAATTATATACCGTACTATAATTTACTCCATTATAAATTGTTGTTGGATTTTGAAGTGCACATTCTGTTTTGGCATCACGATGTTCCTTTGCTCCATACTGTATATAATGCTTATAGTACTTTACCTTGTCATTGCCATATGCCTGTCTCAAATCCGAATATCGATTCTTATAATAATTGACATTAAACTCTTCTGATGCCTGACGACCTTCTTTCATCCCATAATCAACAAAATGTTTTAAAGCACCAGCTGAATTATTGCTATACAATGCTGCTATATCCGGATATTTGTTTATGTAATAATTAAAATCATATACGGAATCATATACAACTCCATCATAAACATACTTTCCCTGACCTGCTCCAAGCAATTCCTCCGACAAATTATCAACAGAATCCGTCAATGCTTCATCCACATTCATCTTATCTGTTCCGGTCATCTCTGTTGTTTTATCCGCTAACTCCTGTGTTGTGATTTCTGTTGTATTCTCCGTCACACTCTCCGTTGTTATCTCCGTTGTTATCTCAGTTGTAGTTTCTGTCGTGACCTCATCTGACACTGTTACAGGATTGCCATCCTCTGTTACCGTATCCAAAGAAGATGCCTGCACATTCAATCCATTGGAACTTAATAACATACTAAAGCAAAGTATTCCTGCTAATAGTCTTTTGCACTTTTTCATGAATCAAACCTCTTTTCTTTTGCCAATCACTTTTATTTTACTCCATACCATGCAGTACCTTCATAGCTCCAGCCTGCCTTCACAATATAATCAATTTCATTCTTATCAACTGTATAATGATGACTTCCTGCTTTTGCATTTTTGTTATAGGCACGATATAACGGCACATTTCCACCGGAATACCATGATATCCCTTCATAACTCCAGCCTACCTTTACCAGATTATCTTTTTCATTTGCATCAACTGTATAATGATGATCTCCTGCATTTGGATTATATAGACGATATACCGGTTGTCCGGTTCTCGGTGCATACCATGCAACACCTTCATAATTCCATCCGAGCGATTTTAAGTAGTTTCCTTCATTCAAGTCTTTGGTATAAAAATGTTCACCACTGTTTGGATTATACATACGAAGCATTGCATCCGTATTGTCCGGAATCGTATCCGGATCTATATAAATACTATCCGGTGTTGTAAACTTAAGCTTTGTATCGTTACCGGAACCATCTCTGTTCTCTGCTTTTCCCATCGTTATATAATGTAAATAATATTCCTGCAAATTACTGCCATAGGAGCTTTGCAAATCAGCATAACGATTCGCATAAGAATATACATTAAATGCAGCATTTCCCTTACGTCCTTCCGCCATACCGCTATTTACAAAATGAGCAATTGCTTTTACATCATCATCTCCTGCCAATTTCTTAACATCCGGATATTGAGCTATATAATAATCAAAATCATATACTGCACTATAATCAACGCCCTTATAACATGTCACCTTACCAATCCTCTTAGATGAAGTTTTTGCGTCTCTGTTTTCTGTTTTTCCTGATGTACAATAATGTCTGTAATATTCTTTATAATCATCTCCATATTCATTCCGTAAATCCAGATAACGATTCATATAATTTTTCAGATTAAATTCAGCACTTGCCTGTCTGCCTTCTGCCATTCCGTATTTTACAAAATGTCTGAATGCTCCTGCCGGATCATTACCATATGCAGCTTTCACATCCTGATTATGCTCAATGTAATAGTTAAAATCATACACCGGTGAATAATCAATTCCTCTGTATTTTGTTCCATCAATATCCGATAATCCAAAATAACCTGCAATTGCCGTTGCATCTGCCACACCCATAGATTTTAAATATGCTTCAGAAGTCAACATTGCAGCATCTGATACATTGGATGCGAATGCATGTTCTACAATCAGCCCCGGAAAACCATGTTGCTTAGAAGTACGAATCACAGAATAGTAATCACTAACAGAGCCATCCGGATAATAATCATACTTTGATGCTCCCGCATATGGTGCATGATCCCTTGTATAAATTCCTCTTTTCGGCAAACCAATTGACCCTAAGGCATTTAAAATAGCGGAAGCCAATCCCTGACCGGTAGTATATGCTGCTGAATTATAGCTTGCATTCGGATAATACACCTCTGATCCTCTTGCAGAACTTGATCCGGAATAATTATTATGTATACTAACAAAAATATCTGCTCCAACACTTGCTGCATAAGCCGTTCTCTCGTCCAATCCGACATATACATCTGAGTTACGTGTCATATATACTTCAACGTCAATATATTTTTCCAATTCTTCTTTACAATACTGTGCAATTTTAAGATTTGCATTTTTCTCTATAACACCATTATGACAGGTTCCACTGTCTGAACCACCATGTCCCGGGTCCAAAACAACAACAAGGTCACCATTGCTTCTTCTTCCTAAAAGGGAACTATCCTCATCCGATAATGCTTCTGAAATATCTTCTGCTGATAAAGGAGTTCCTTCCGAATCGGTAACAATGATTCCATCTTCCGAATCCTGCTGTATTTCTTCATCTGTCAAAATCAAATCTGCATCTGTATCTATCTCTACATTCACACCAAACTTTGCTTCAATACCGGTTTCAGAAAGTAAGATCTCATATTCTTTGCCTTCTGATGTCAATTGAAGTGATGCTACCTCATATTCCCCACCGGATGTCAACTGATTGGATGTCAATTCAAAAATAAACACGGACTCAACAATGTCCATAAAGGATTGTGTTATTGTCTTACCTGTTTTTTTATTAACTACGGTAATGGATGCATCTGTTATTTTATTGCTATCCTCTCCCATATCCACAAGAATATATTGAGATTCATTCCCTTCTACAACATTCTTTGCCACAACGATACTGTTAATTAATGGTGCTACCGTTGAAACATCTTCACTCTGTGTGTCCACTAAATCCGTAATATCCTCTGTTGCAACTTCCTCTGTAATCTTTTCTTCTTCCACTTCCTCTGTAACAAATTTTCCTGTCACATCTTCTGTCTGTGTAGATTCCTGCGTTGTCTGATTCTCTGTTGTAATGTTTTGTGTTGCATATACATTCAATCCATTCACATTTAACAACATTACCATAGACATTGCAATTGCCACGATCCTTTTAAGCTTCCTCATGTTCTTACTCCTTTATCTTTTTCTATCTATTATATTTCACTCAGCATTCACCAAGATATAAAATCTAAGATATAATATCATAAAATCGTAAATTTATCTACATAAACAACAGAATTTTTATTCCAAAAAAAGGAAAAAGCAGGCATTGAAACATGCCCGCTTCTTCTTTCTATGCCGGTGATTCTAATTTTTTAATACGTTCCTCATGCTCTGCCAGCTTTGCTGTATTCTTCTTAACCGCAACCAAAAGCGGCGTAATTGCATCCGCCTTTCCTTCAATTGATTCCATGCGTTCATTACATTCACCATGACTTACCCGCGTAGTCAACGCTTCATACATAGCATCAATTTTAGGCATCATTTCATTCTCAATTAATAAGAATTTTTCATGCACATAGTTTTCCAATCTGTCCATACGTTCTTCAAGGCGATCCATACGTTCTTCAAGGCGATCCATACGACTTTCCAGACGAGCAATATCGTCTTTCGTTGCAAAATTCTTCAAATCGTCTTTCGTTGCAAAGTTCTTCAAATCGTCTTTCGTTGCAAAGTTCTTCAAATCGTCCTTCGTTGCAAAGTTCTTCAAATCGTCCTTCGTTGCGAAGTTTGCCTCTTTAAAAATCTCCGAAAACATCTGCTTCCATTCCATTCTGTCTTCCTGTGTCATACCACATACCTCCTTTTCATAATTAAACATGTTGTTCCGTATACTCAAACATAACGAACAACCTGTAACAAATAGAAAATTCGATATCTTAATTGCACTCTGTTCCTGTCTGGTTATACTCTGAACATTAAAATAATGGAATTAAAATAAATTGATTAAAGAAAAATAGATGGTGACTCTGCCTATATCAAAATTGATACGTTCACCTGCAAATAATGATTATGTACAGACAATATCACATTGTCATGAAAATGTCAATGTAAAATTATTTTACTAAAAAAGGAAGGATTGTTTATACAATCCTTCCCGTTTTATAAAATACTCTATTCTTATTAATCTCAGCCCATTCTACTGCAATAACTTTACAACACAACAACCCCTAAAATCCGGATTCCATGTTCGCGACATAATTCCATTAATTTGTCCATCCGTTGAAATCTTGTATTTCCCATCTTTTCCACAAGAACAATTCCGCCAGCCTGTGCACCGGCCTCCAATGCCTGAACATTGCCCAAAAAGTCATTTAAAAATGTCAGTTTGGTACCTGAATCAACCCGTTCCATCAAAGAATGTACAAAGGTTTCGTCTTCTTCATCCAGCCAGAAACTGGAAGTAACGATTACCTGTTCCAGTCCTTCCCGGTTGATTGTTAATTTTATATTTTCAACCGTCCGATCTTCCATATTTTCCAAACTGATATGCTCTGTATTTTTTAAACCAATAATCCGTTTGTCAATTTTGTTTTTTGAATTGGTCAAGGCATGTAATATTGAGAAATCCCCCTGAACAAAAACATTGTAGGTATTCATCAAATCTGAGGTCTGCTTTAACAGTCCGTTTGTAAGGTATCTTAATGTAATCAAACCGCATACGAGAATGAATCCGATTAGGAAACCAACAACCACTGCCTTAACCAGATTGTCTGTCAAAGAAATTGTCCGGACTGTTTCGTCCTTTTGGGTTTCATCCACCAATCCCTTCTTCTCATTTAACAACTGTGTATATGCACTCTTTTGTACATCCGAAAACTTCGTCATATAATTACCAAGATTTGTATTGTAAGTAGTTAATTTCGTCTGTTCCTGCGCTAACAATGATTCTAAATCCTGATCATATAATGTAGTTGCCTCTTCGGATACCAAATGCAACTCATGTTGGCCTATATTTCTGTCCATCTGAGCCTTATATGCATCCAAATCCTTCTGCAAAGCCTTTGAAAGTTCCTCTGCCATCTCTTTGGAAGAACCTTTTACATAAATAATAAGTGTATCCGACGGCTGTACATCCTGTTCCGTCGAAATATTTATATTATTTAAGGACTGCATATTCACGTCTTTTACCTTAGATGTACACTCAAATAAATTTGTCAAATCCTCTTCTGATTCATATCCATCCAAAGAAGATAAACCATTGATATGCAGACTATAGGCATTCAATAATTGCAGTAACTGATTATTGCATTGGGTTCCACCTTCTATCGGAGAAACCGTATAACACAATGTCACAACATTTTCATGGTATGGATTCAGATTCATATATAAAGAATCACTCATATATTGTTTAAGGTCATCAATATTCATGGAAACCTTAACCGCATCTTCCACCGCATTTTTTTCTGATGTTGTCAAACTGTTCAGTAACATTTCCGAAGACATATCCGGTTTTTGTTCCAATACCTTTACCTGATTATGATTCTTATAAACCTGTAGCACCCCTGTTAAAACGCAGCAAAGCAATGCAATCCCTAATATCAGCCGCCATTTTATCAAAATACGATATAGTAAATCCAGTATATCAAATTCTTCCTGTCTATTTGTGTCCTGCATTAAGATTCCTCCCAAATTACAAATTCATTCAATTTCTAAATTTAATCTCTTCCATATAAATCTCTAGTATATACTTTATCTTTTACATCATCCAGACAACTGTCGTATCGATTTGCTATAATAGCCTGACTCTGCATTTTAAATTCATCCAAATTATTCACAACCTTGCTTCCAAAGAAAGTTGTTCCGTCTTCCAATGTTGGTTCATAAATAATAACCGATGCCCCTTTTGCCTTGATTCGTTTCATAACCCCCTGAATTGAAGATTGACGAAAATTATCGGAATTTGACTTCATTGTCAAACGATATACTCCTACTATAACTTCTTTCTCTTTGTTTGCATCATAAACATCATTTGCTCCATATGCTCCAGTTAAGTCTAACACTCTATCAGCAATATAATCTTTACGGGTGCGGTTTGATTCTACAATAGCAGACATCATATTCTGCGGAACATCTTCATAGTTTGCCAAAAGTTGTTTTGTATCTTTCGGTAAGCAATATCCACCATATCCAAATGACGGATTGTTATAATGAGAACCAATTCTTGGATCCAGGCACACACCATTAATAATCTGCTGTGTATTTAACCCTTTCATCTCGGCATATGTATCCAATTCATTAAAATAAGATACTCGAAGTGCCAGATATGTATTGGCAAATAATTTCACTGCCTCCGCCTCAGTAAATCCCATAATTAATGTATCAATATTTTCTTTAATAGCACCCTCCTGCAAAAGCCTTGCAAATGTATTTGCTGCCTCTACAAGTTTTTCGTTTTCCATATCCGTTCCCACTATAATTCTTGATGGATACAGATTGTCATACAACGCCTTAGATTCCCGTAAGAATTCCGGACTAAAAATAATGTTATCACAATGGAATTTTTCCCTGACAGCAACTGTATATCCTACCGGTATCGTCGATTTGATAACCATAATAGCATTTGGATTATATTCAATAACCAACTTAATAACAGCCTCTACTGCTGATGTGTCAAAAAAATTCTTCTTACTGTCATAATTTGTCGGTGCTGCAATAACTACAAATTCTGCATCCTTGTACGCCGCTTCCGCATCCAATGTTGCTGTTAAATTCAAATTTTTTTCTGCCAAATATTTTTCAATATATTCGTCCTGAATGGGAGATTTTCTCTGATTAATCATTTCAACCTTTTCAGGAATTATATCAACAGCCATTACCTCATGATGTTGTGATAATAATGTTGCAATTGATAAACCTACATAACCTGTTCCAGCTATAGCAATTTTCATTTTATTTACACTCTCCTTACATATAAAATTCCTTATACCATTCTGCAAACTTTCTTAAACCTGTTCTCAAACTAGTATGTGGTTTTATTCCAAAATCTTTTTCAAGCTCCGATGTATCCGCATATGTCACTGCAACATCCCCTGGTTGCATCGGCACTAATTTTTTATGCGATTCAAAATCATAATCATCCGGGAGCACACCTGCACGAATAAGTTCCTGTTGAAGAATATCTACAAATTCTAGTAAATTTTCCGGATTACTATTACCAATATTATAAACTTTATACGGTGGAATTGGAAGTCCATCATCCCCTTTCTTTTTTTCAGGGGCAACCTTCATTACATGTACTATTCCCTCTACAATGTCATCTATAAAGGTAAAATCACGTTTACAATTTCCATAATTGAAAATATTAATCATTTCATTATTTTTTAACTTATTTGTAAACCCAAAGTATGCCATATCCGGTCTTCCGGCCGGTCCATATACTGTAAAAAAGCGAAGACCTGTTGACGGAATGTTATACAATTTCGAATATGCATGTGCCAATAATTCATTTGACTTTTTAGTTGCTGCATACAAAGATACAGGGTTGTCCACTTTATCATCTGTAGAATATGGTATCTTTTTATTTGTTCCATAAACCGACGACGATGATGCGTAAACTAGATGCTCTACCCCTTTTTCATCATTATCATAAGAATGACGACATGCCTCCAAAATATTATAAAATCCTATCAAATTACTTTCTATATAAACATCTGGATTTGTAATTGAATATCGAACCCCCGCCTGTGCGGCCAAGTTTACAACAACTGATGGTTTGTATTCATCAAATATCCGTTTAATAAGCTCTTTATCTGCAATTGAACCCTTTATAAATTTCCATGAGTTCTCCAAATGTTGTTCAACAGTTTTTTCAATCTGTTGCAAACGATATTCCTTTATAGAAACATCATAATAATCATTCATATTATCAATGCCTATAATATGCACATTTTTTGCATATTGAAATATTTTAATAATTAAATTAGCGCCAATAAATCCAGCAGCACCCGTTATTAATATTATTTTATTGTCTATTTGAACATTCTCTTTTCTCATGGTATACCCTTTCTTAATTTGTCAGAAACATCTCTTTTCTTCCATAGGAATCCAAGGTTCATACTCCTTACCTTCTAAAATATCTGCAATTCTTTTACATGCATTACCATCCCCATAGGGATTACATGCTCTTGCCATACGTTTGTACTCTTCTTCATTTTCTAAAAGTTGTTTAAAATTTTTATAGATGTTTTCTTCCTCTGTACCTACTAATCTAAGTGTACCCGCCTCAATTCCCTCCGGTCTCTCAGTGGTATCTCTCATTACAAGAACTGGTTTTCCATAAGATGGTACTTCCTCCTGAATTCCTCCCGAGTCCGTCAAGCAAACATGGCATCTTGCCTCAAAATTATGACAATCAAAAACATCTATTGGTTCAATAATATGTATTCTATCACATCCTCCCAATTCTTCTTCAGCAGCCTTTCTAACAGTTGGATTCATATGAATTGGATATATTGCTTTACATTCCGGATGTTCATCAAGCACCCGTCTAATTGCACGAAACATATTATGCATTGGCTTTCCAAGATTCTCTCTCCTATGTGCCGTTATAAAAATCAAATTTGCATTTCCTACCCATTCAAGTTCCGGATGTGTATAATCTTCCTTTACAGTATGTTGCATTGCATCAATAACAGTATTACCTGTAATATAAATTTTACTTACATCCTTTCCTTCTCTAATCAAATTATCAGCAGCCATCCTAGTTGGAGCAAAATTATACTGTGAAATAATACCTACAGCCTGACGATTAAATTCCTCTGGATATGGAGAATAAATATTATATGTACGCAATCCCGCTTCCACATGTCCAACCGGAATTTGAAGATAAAAACACGCTAATGCTGTAACAAATGTAGTTGAAGTATCCCCATGGACCAGAACAATATCCGGTTTTTCCTTTTCTAATACAACCTTAATTTTTTCCAGAATTCCTGTTGTAATATCAAAAAGTGTCTGCCCTGATTTCATAATTGAAAGATCATAATCAGGTATTACATTAAATATATTAAGTACTTGATCAAGCATCTGTCTATGTTGCCCAGTAACACATACCACCGTTTCTATTGTTGTTCTTTTTTTTAATTCATTTACCAATGGACACATTTTAATCGCTTCTGGTCTGGTACCAAAAACAAGCATTATTTTTTTCATTATTTCCTCCAATATTATTTTGTATTTTTTATTCGTTTTCCCACACTTTTTATAATTGGCAATATAATATTTCTAGTTTGCGGAATTGTCAAAACAGTACACGCATAGCTAATGCAACACAATAATATCAACAATAATTGCAAGAAAAAACTATTTTTAAACGATAATCCTATTATTGCTATAGGAACCATCGTAAGGGAACCTATCATCGCAGGCATCATATTTTTTAAGATTTTTATTGGTGACATTTTAATATAAATCTTTCCTATAACTAAATTAATTACACCAAACAAAACGCGTGCAATACTTCTCGCAAATACTATATAAATAAATCCTTTATTCACTGTTACCAATAATAAACCAACTAATTCAATCAATTGAAGAACTTGAGACAATACCGAAAGTTTTGGTTTTTCATTTGCTGTAAACGTTAAGCTAATATACTGTCCGGTTAATATTGTAAATGATTGTGCCAAAGAATACAAACCAACAAAAAGACTTGCCTCTGACCATTGAGAACCAAACAAAACATTAGTCACAAAATCCCTAAATAAAAATACACCCATACCTAGTGGAATAAGCAACAACCCAACTTTTTGCTGAAACGAGTAAAAAACCCTATCGAATTGTTTCTTATCACTTTTTACAGCGGATAAAGCAGATAACAAAACAGAAGTTGTTGATGCTGCAACTATGTTCATTATACTGGTTACCATTGTAATCGAATTTTTATACAATCCTAAATAGTAACTAGTTAAATATTTACCAATAATAAATGTTCCAATATATGACGTCATCCAAAGTAACACGGATTCAACCAAAGTCCACATACTAAAAGAAAACATTTTCTTTAGTATACTAAATTTAAAAAATAAATATGGTTTCCATGAGGATTTTACAGTCAAAATAATTGCATTTACTAAATTAGTAGCTATTGTTCCCCATATAATAGACCAATACCCAAATCCCATAAACGCAAGCGGAATTGTAATAACTACCGGCATAAAGGCTCCAACTATCCTCGCCAAAAATAAAGTTTTAAAATCAAACTTTTTTTTATAAATTGCCATCTGAATACTTGAAAATGCTGTTAAAAACAAAGATATACTTGCAATAGCAATAACATATCCAAGTCCTGGATTACCCACTTGAGCAGCTATTGGATTTCTTAAAAGTACAATCACAAGCCATAGAACAAATGAAATACATAAATTTGTCCAAAATGCAACATTTGCATTTTCATAAAATTCCTTATCATTGCGAAATTGCTTTTGAATTAGGTACTTTTGAAATCCAGCATCGGTAAAAATATCTGCAAAACTTGTTACCATATTAACTGTTGCAACCACACCAAATTCATCAGGAGTAAGTAATCTAGCTAATATCATACTTGTAAATGGTGTTATTAGTTTAGCAGCAATTTCTGTTATACCTGCCCATTTTACTGACGTTTCTATTTTCTTATTTAAATTATCTATTTCCATCAAACCATCCGTCTTTTACATTATCTATTTAACATCTTATTATTTAAAAACACAACAAAATTATTGAGGTCTACTCTTAGGGAAAAGAAATCGTTTTAATTTTACCGCAATTACCATAATATTGCTTTTACAAGATCTTTTAAAATTTGATTTGTAAACCAGCAACATACGATTTGCCCTATTTAATCCACTTTTCAGAAATACCTGTTTGTATTTTGCAGTACCTTTTGGTGCCGAAATTGGATGATGAATTGCTGCATTAGCCAGAGCATTTCGCTTTGGAATTTCAACCATATCAACATCTTTCCTAACAATAGATAATAATTCACTGCCTTTACTATTATGAACCATTGCAGAAGAAACTCCATGTGGATTATACCCATCCATTCCCTGTTCTACATAATGATAATCTCCAATCATCAAGTCTCCCAGTAATGTATCATCTTTAAATGGACAAACATAACAAGAAGGACGTTTCAAGTATCGAAAGGCTGAACCAAAACTGCTTTTATGAAATTGTTCCATAAATATCTTTCCATTTTCAAATTCTACATAATTATAAAAAGGTTTCCACTTACCATTTTTTTTATATCTATTTGTAAAAAATTTTATAGTATCTCCATATTTTTTTTTCAATGCATCACAATATTGTTCCTGAACATATACTGATGTAGGACCATGACATACCAACTCAACTGTATACAAATTTTTATTATCATTAAAATAATCAACAACCGCTGCTACATCACATGGTAATCCAATAAAAAGGCATCTGTTTCCCTTCTTTAAATCTACAGAAACATTTTTATAAATAAATCTCTTATCTGCCTGAACATACTTAGAACCTTTTAATTTTACCAGTTCCGCTTCCTTATCAATCCTACAATATATAACTTCTTTATAATCCTCAGAATATGCTGCTCCATAAACGATACCACCGTTTCTTATAAAAGCTGATGATATAGCTGTTGCCAATCCACCTGACGAACATGATATTATATCCTTATTTTTCTTATAACTTGCCGCGTAAAATTCAATAAAATCTGTTTTTTTATTTCCATTATTTTTTATTGGGCAAACTGCAAGGCATTTACCACAACCTAAACACTTGGCTTCATTTATAATAAACGGATATAAAAACCCAGTTTTATCTGGTTTCATCTGTATAATATTATTTGGGCACGCACTTGCACACATGCTACAACCACAACATTCTTTATTCTCTTTATATAAATTTTCTGTTTTCATTATTTGCAATCCTCTAATGCATTTACCAAATAATCCATTGATTTCTGACGTTCCATCATAATTTTTTTATTAACTAAATTATAATCTATTAATGAAGTATCAAAATCATTAACTGAATTTTCATTAAACACAAGCCTAGATTCTAATCCCCACATTTTTAAAATATTGTCTATTCGGCTATTCCTTGAATTTTTACTACCTGTCTTCGTTCTATAGAATACATAAAATTGTTTATTATTAATAACAGAAAATGCCAATCCATGAAATGAATCTGTCATAACGTACTCTGCATCTCTAATCAAATTAATAAAATCCTCTGGTCCTTTTCCTGTAATAACCTCATCAGCATAGCTTATATCTATCGAAGATACACTTTCTGTACTAAGAATAGACACTAATTTAATACCACATTTATCAGCAAAATCTCTGGCTAATTTTTTATGTTCCATCGTATTTCCAAGAAAATAGCATAAAATATACTTTTCTTTCATAATATGTTTAATCGGTACAAGTTCTTCCCATTTTTGCTTTGATAATAAATAGGTAGGGTCAACTACAACCTCTACCGGAACATCACATATAGTTTGAATTATTTTTTTCCCTTGTTCTTCCCTTACACTAATATGATTCATCCTTTTCCAGAAATTTGCAGCACTACTCCAACAATAATATGGATACTTTGATACCCCTAAACTCGTTGCGTACGAAATTTTATTCATATTATCAGGTGCAAACCGAAGAGTTGTAAAATTTCCAAATGCTGCATCTGGCGGCCATATTTGATCACTTCCAACTAAAACACCATTATAATTTTCTATCGTATGTTTTTTTAATTCAGCAATACCATTACATTTCACTCTATTTAAAAGACATCTTTCAATAAATTCATTTGAAACCTTTTTTCTTTCATCAATATTAAGCTTATGTATTTCATCTAAGATGGGGTTATTTCTTTTACTTTTAATTTTTTTTATAATTTCCGATACAAAATATACAAAAAGCCAGGGTGTGAACCGAATATTTTTATAACCTATCCGCGTATAATCTATAATCTCAGTATCATAACCTAAATTTTCTATTACTCTTTGTGTTGCATATGCTTGCAAAAGCATTCCGTAATTTACTCCTTTATATGCAAGACATAATCCTATTTTCATAAATCCACATTCCTTTCACTAAACACTATGTTTAATTCTTAATATATTGGGGTTTTCTTCTATTTTTACTTAATACTGCACATAAAAGTGATATGTATATATAAAAATAGAAATCATATATCATAACCACAGCAATTCCCGAAATTAGAATGCATCCCCAAAAAATAAAACTCAACCAACTTAAACTCCTATCTTCCTTTATTATTGTTTTATTCCTTGAAACCATCATAAGATCATATCCAATTCCTAAAAAACCAAAAAAGAATATTGTCGTTCCAAGTAATCCCGTACACGATATCAATTCATAATACATAGAATGAGAATATGCACCAACATTATATGCTATTCCACCTAAACCAATTCCTAATATAGGATGATTCTTAAACTGCTCTAGTGCAAAAGCCTGATATCTGGCTCTTGCTAAATCTCCTGTGTTATTCGCACCTAATAATCTTGCACCTAATACGGTTTTTTGTAACAAATAATCCTTCATTATAAGAAGCATTATAATCACTAGCACAGTCAATGTAATATACATTAAAAATCTCATTCTTGATCTATATTGTGTACGAAGGGGAATAAAATAAACAGATATAGCTGCAAATAAAAACATTCCCAAAACAAGAAATCCACGTCTTGATGCCGCAGATATCTGTGCAATAACCACAATTCCCATCATAATACATAACAACAGTTCAAATATTAAATTATGTTTATTCCTACAAAGAATAAAAACACAATATGCCATAAGTAAGAAAAATGATGACATAACATTAGTATTTAAAGATTGTAACCCAATTGCTCCAGATGAAGAAACAACAACGCCCTTTATAAGAGAATTCACCGCTAACAAAGTTACAGTAATACTAATATCAAATGTAATTATATTTAAATATTCCGGTTTTGATTTTAATAATAGATATATAGAATATGATGATAATAAATATTCTAACATCCTTATTTCTAAATCTAAACCATATTTTGCATTAGCCATAAAAATTGTTATGATAAATCCCAACGCCAAAAAAATATAAAAATATAAATACCTGTCCTTTTTTATTTTCCCATGTTGTACAAAAATAATTTGTATACATCCAAATAATATTAAAATTGTACACAAAATTATCATTACACCATTAATAGGTTTTATCCCATATTGAAAAAAAAACGAATAAAATAATAATGTACACGCAACCAACAACCACAATTGATAGAAATATCTATTATTTTTTCTTTTTCCTTCTATCATATATATCCCCTATCCTTCAATATTTTTACCGATAAAGTCTAATATTTTTCTTGCTCTCATGTCAATACTTAATTCTTTTGCTGTTTCTAATGCATTTATAGCCAATTCATCTCTTTTTTTCTCATCTTTAAGAATATTAATCGCCTGTCTTATTTCTTCGATTGACAATGGATTAATTCGAATTGAATTTTTCGAATTCAAAACATCATCATTAAATGGTAAATCGGAAGATACAACCGGCAAGCCGCAAGCCATTGCCTCAACTATAGCATTACATGATCCCTCTGCCAGTGTAGGTAGCACAAACACATCAACTGCATTTAATAACACAGGAATTTCATTATGTTCCATAGCTTTACAAAAAACAACCCTTTCACCAGAAGGTTTTACTTCTCCTCTTCCCGCATATGCTACATATATTCCTTCAGATTGATTTACTGCTTCTAATAAACGCTTATCTCCCTTTCTTTCAATAAATCCACCTACAAATCCAACTATATACTTATCTTCAGGCAAGCCAAGCTTTTTCCTACATTCCATCCTATCCCTTTTATAAAACAATGTTAAATCTGTTGAATTTGGAGCTGTTAAGACAGGCACATTATTAACAAAACCTAAATCATATAATTCATTTGTATTTTTTGTAGAAACAGATATAACACCTGCCAAACCTTCCACTTCTTTTGTTTTAGGAATTCCATAAGTATTGCCAACTTCTGTTTTAAAATCACACTCTCCATATGCAAAAAAAGATGGTAATTTCAAATATCTTCCAATTTTTATTGCCGCTAATCCTCCATATAAAACAAAATGACCATATACAAAATCAAAAGAGGCGTTTAATTTTTTTGCAACCTTCATTGCTGCTTGTTCGAATAACCTTTCCGATATAATTTCTGTATTAAACGAACCAATTTGTATTGATGAAGCTGATATATATCTTGGATAATATACTTTAACTTTACTTCCCCTTTCTGTTGTATGAATTTCACTTTTAGGTATTAATCGTATTTTTTTGCGATATTTTGTTATAGAAACCGGTGAAATAACCACACACTCTATTCCGCAATCAGCTATCGCAAAAATTAAATTTTGAAAAAAAACATTTCTATATTTATTTACTTCGTTTGGATACATTCCAACAAATAAAGCTTTTTTTATTTCTTTTTTTGCCATCATCCAACCTCTCAATCATCCTCATACTCTAAAAACCGATCTATTTCCTTTATAAACCTGTCATCCTCATCTACCACATCTTTTATAGCTTGATTACACGCAAGATCAAATTGTTTTTCATTTATATTTATATAATAATCATATAATTTGTCTGCAAAACAATCATCTGCATCTAATGAAATTCCAACACCCTGTTCCAAAGTAAGTCGTTCCTTATAACCATTTGTTTCTACCAATTGCGGAATATGATATATTAATCCATCATAATAGCGATTTGATACTGCATATTTTAATTCATCTCCATCTCTTCCACCATAACAATTATTCAATATTGCCGCATCTGAAATTAAATTATATTTATCTTTATTATTATATAATCCTGTGAAGACAACATTTTTAATTTGATTTTCTTCACAATACAATTTATATTTTTCTAAATCTGTTCCACCACCATGATAAACTAACAAAAAACGATTATCATTTTTTAACTGGTTAATATAATTTTTTTGAAAATCAAAAAAACGAACCGTACCATTCCAAACAATTTTTAATGGCATTTCTTTTTTTATAAACCTTGGTTCTTCAATCATCTCTTCCCGATTAAAATTATGAGCAATAACATAATCATATTCCGGCAAAAACTTTTTAAAACCTTTTGATGAAATTGTAGTAAAAAAACTATTTGTTATAACTGTTCTTTCAATCAATCTAAAAATTTTATATTTTTCATAACTGTAATCCCGTATGTCAAAAATATAACTATTATTAAATTTTTTTAATTGATCAAACAACAATACCCCTGTTAATGTTGATAATAAAATTAATTTTTGAGGGTTATCCTGTTTTATTTGTTTTATAACCCATTTTCTAAATTTAATAAAATCAAATAATTTATCAAGTTTATTTTTACTTTCTGCTGATGATAATTTAAAATATGAATAATTTTCAGGCAAATCCAACGCAAAATTTCCTCTGTTCCAAAATAAAACTTTATAATCTATATTTTTTTTGTCTAATCGTTCCGTATATCTCGATAAATATGGACAATATTTTAAATCACCACAAAATATAATCGTAAGCATTTTTATCCTCTCATATTAGAATGTCTTTATTTATTAGTTAAGTCTGATATATCTAACATTTTTCCCCATTCCAAGTCATATTTATCCGGATGAAATGGCATCATACCCCCACTTGGTGTGAAAGTAAGTTCAGCAAAATAATATGTATTATCTGCCTCAAAAAAATCCACCCTAACAAATTCAAAATCCTGACATAAAACCTCTGCTGCATTTTTCATTTCATCAAAAAAAGATGGAAGTTCCTCAATATCCATTGGGTCGTAATCATCTCTCGTCAATGGCATTTTTTTCCCATTTAAATAATAGAATCCTATTTTAGCCTGTCTATCATGAACCAAATCACTTGATATATATATATACTGTGGCTTTCCATTAAAGCAAAAAAACTTGTAATCTGTAATACATTCCCCTAAATATTTTTCACAAGTAATATGTGGTTTGATTTTTGAATAATGAGTCTCAATGTTATAGCCACCAAAATCTTCTTTCATCCACTTTCTCATTTTTTTAATTGCTTCTTTTTTATTCAAGCTACTTTTATCTGAACATATTATGTTATATGCACATCCATGGTTACATTTTAAAACAAACTTAGCAGGTAAAGAATCCCAATCAATTTCATCAACTGAGTCCCAATCTCCAATCATTGGAACCAAAATTTTTTCTAATCCCTTATTTTTAACATATTCTCTTACTCTATATTTATCTGCACCTTGAATTACTAATTCATTTTGAGGGTAATTATACAGTTTAAGCCATTGAATTTTCTCATTGAATGTCTTTGGATTTTTTAAATCTACTCCTTTTTTCAGTATGATTCTAGAATAAATTTTACACAACCATTGATCTGGAAGAACCAAATGTGCAAAAATCTGTCCCTTTCTTCTAATCTTATATAATATTGAATTTCTTTCCATTTATTTACTCCTATTTGTTTCATATTTTACTTTTTTTATGATTCCATAAAACATATTCCAACAAGTATACCACATAGAAACAATTGCTGGTTTTTCATCACATAAATGAAATAAATCATAATGACTTTTAAATTTTTTTTTAAATTTATCATGACTGATACTTACTTTTCTAACTCTATACTTAGCCAAATTTTCTTCAAGTAAATATGCACAAGTTTCTGGTTTTTTATAAAGCTGAAGTCGAATAGCATAATCATTATTCTTCCTGATATCTTTAATCTGAATTAATCCAAATTCTTTGGCACTATACATCATTGTAAGTTGTCCAATATAATCGTAATTGTACATCTTATTCTTATTTACTTTCTTAGGACCAGATACATAAATATTTAATGGCTTAGAATCTTCATCTATTTTCTCATATTCTGTAAATGAAAGACTATAACCATTTTTCTTCATAAAATCAATCTGATGTTCAAGTTTCTCTGGCATCCAAAGATCATCTGAATCTAAAAAAGCTATCCATTCACCTCTGGCCTCTCTTAATCCTCTATTTCTGGTTAATGCAGCTCCACAATTTTTTTCATTTTTTAAATATTTTATCCGCTCATCATTAATTGATTCAACAATTTGATCCGTATCATCTGATGAACAGTCATCTATGATAATCAATTCCCAATTTGTATATGTTTGATTTAAAACAGACTGAATGGACTCCGTTATAAATTCTCCCGTATTCCATGATGGCATTATAATTGAAACTAAATTATCTATCATCTTTTCACCTTACTACCGCAATAACGGTTCTAATCATTATCATTATTTCTCTAAAAAAACCAAAATTACGCACACTTAATAAATTATATTTCATTTTTTCCGGCAGTACTTCTTCCATATATACCCTATCTACATCATCCGCCTTATCTAGCAACTCTGCCTCATCTTTATATTTTATACTTGCTTCAGATGTTACTCCTGCCGGTAATAACAAAGTTGCATACATTTCCGGCGTATATTGTTTTACATAATAAGTACTTTCCGGTCTTGTTCCAACAAAAGTCATATCTCCTAAAATAATATTTATAAGCTGTGGTAATTCATCTAAACGATATTTACGAAGTTTCTCTCCCACCTTTGTAACGCGACTATCATTGGATACTGTAACTTGTGTTCCAATTTTATCTGCATTTGCTACCATTGTCCGAAACTTAAAAATCTTAAATTTTCTTCCGTACTGTGTAACTCGTTCCTGACGATAAAATATGCCGCCTCTTGAATCAGTTACAATCAAAAAAGCAATTATAATCAAAACAGGCAGTAATACAAAAAACATAACCGAAGCAACCAATACGTCGAACAACCTTTTACAAAACAAACCAGCTTTTTTCTTTTTTAAACTATCATAGTATGGACGAACTTCTTCCGTCCTCATATAGGGGGGTAATTTCTCCCATTCTCGTAACATTTAATTCTCCTATTTCCACTGTAACATTTAAATATATTCTTTTATAATTCCACTAAATTGTTCAACCACATAATCCACTTCTTCATTTGTTAGCTTTGTATGAAGCGGAAGTGTGATTTCATTCTTAAATCTGTCATATGCATTTGGATAATCTTTAATATCAAATCCTAAATTCTTATATGCTGTCATCATCGGCAATGGTTTATAATGAACATTACAAGCAACACCGGCTTCCGCCATTTTCACAATAATTTCATTTCTTTGCTCTAATGTTATCTTTGGAATCCTTGTTATATACAAATGTCCCGATGATTGATGATTTTCTGTATAGTGTTCTAACACCTCTACTCCCAACGGTTTTAATGCTTCATCATATATTTCTATGATTTCTCTTCGCCTTTCGAGTAACTTTTTATATCGCTTCATCTGTGCCAATCCAATTCCAGCTACAACATCTGTCATATTGCATTTAAACCACGGTCCGATAATGTCATATTCCCATGCTCCAAGCTTTGTTTTTGCGAGCGCATCCTTTGACTGTCCATGTAAGGATAATAATTGATATTGATGATAAATCTCCTCATCATCCACTCCATCAATATTTTTCCATGTTGCTGCTCCGCCTTCGGCAGTCGTAAGATTCTTCACTGCATGAAAACTAAAGTTTGTAAAATCCGCAATACTTCCTACTTTTTGCTTCTTTGATACAGCCCCAAGGGCATGAGCCGCATCTGCCATAACAATCACTCGTCCAATTGCTTCCTGTACCTTGTTTGTTGGATGAAATAAATGTCTTTTCCTTTCTACAATGGAATATATCTTTTCATAATCACATGGAACACCACCTAAATCAATTGGAATAATAACTTTTGTTTGTTCCGTAATTAAATTTTCCAATTGATTATAATCCATTTCCAGCGAACTTTCTTGCGTATCTACTAGTACTAATTTTGCTCCTACATGACATACTACCGATGCCGTAGCTGTATAAGTATACGCACAGGTTATAACCTCGTCACCTGCTGTTATCCCTAACAAACGCAAAGTCATTTCAGCACATGCTGTTTGTGAACCAAGGCACACAGCACGACTAACTCCACAAAAATCAGCAATTTCACGTTCTAATTCCTTGGTCTTAGGACCTGTTGTAATCCATCCGGATTTTAAAGCATCCGCTACCTCTTCAATTTCTAAATCAGTTATATCTGGTGGTGAAAATGGTATTTTCATAATTGTTTCCCCCTATCACGCCGGATGATATGTGGTCACTACTTTTTCCACACATTCCCGCATATTATCTTTGTTTCTGTATGCAGCCTCCATTAATTCATCCACCTGCTGCAAAAATTCTTCAATATCAAACGGAATCGGACATCCAATATGAATCAGTTTATTATCTGTCTTGCGAAGTCCCTCTTCTGCCATCAGTTTTTCTTCATATAATTTTTCACCCGGACGCAGACCTGTATATTCTACCTTAATATCAATATCCGGCTTATATCCGGATAATTTTATCAGATTTCTTGCCAGCGTATCAATTTTAACAGGTTCTCCCATATCCAGAACAAAAATTTCTCCACCCTTTGCATAGATTCCGGCCTGTAACACTAAACTGACAGCTTCCGGAATTGTCATAAAATATCGGATGATATCCGGATGGGTTACCGTAACCGGTCCTCCTTCTTCAATCTGTTTCTTAAACAAAGGAATAACCGAACCATTACTTCCCAATACATTACCGAAACGAACCGCTACAAATTCCGTCTTAGCATTGGCTAGTTTTCCCTGTAAACGCTTTTTATGCTCCTCATTAATATCCACATCCTCAAGTAAATGTGTAAACAACTGAGGTATCTCCTCTGCCTTTCCCTGTTTGATTTTTGCATCAAACGCCTGAACAACCATTTCACACAACCGCTTGGAAGCTCCCATAATATTAGTCGGATTTACTGCCTTATCCGTACTGATCAATACAAATCTCTGACAGCCGTGTGCCATTGCCGCATATGCTGTTTTATAAGTTCCGATTACATTATTCTTAATCGCCTCACATGGACTGTCTTCCATCAACGGAACATGCTTATGTGCAGCTGCGTGATAGACAATATCCGGTCTGTATTGTTCAAAAATCTGGAAAATACGCCGGCTGTCCCGAACGGAACCAATCAACACTTCTAACTTCAAATGCGGAAATTTCTTTTTTAATTCAAGCTGAATATCATACGCATTATTTTCATATATATCCAGAATAATCAACTGTTTTGGTGCATGTGCTGCAATCTGTCTGCATAATTCGGAGCCTATGGAGCCACCGCCACCGGTTACCAAAATCACCTTACCGGTAATTGAATCATAGATTTCCCGCATGTTAACCTGAATCGGAGCACGTCCTAATAAATCCTCGATTGCAACATCTCTCATCGCACTTACCGAAACCTCTCCCGTGTAAAGCTGATACATTCCCGGTAGATTCATCAGTTTACATCCGGTTTCTTTACAGATATTCAGAATTTCTCTCTTATCTTCCAAACTTGCAGAAGGAAGTGCAACATATATCTTATCGATGTCGTACTTCTGACACATACTAAATATATCTGTCCGATTACCGGCAACTAAAATTCCATCAATATATCTTCCTTTTTTATTGGGATTATCATCAATAATACAGCAAACTCTTTCATTTGTTTCCTTTGCACCTTTTAAATCGCGCAAAATCATCTGTCCTGCCTCACCGGCTCCAACTAGCATTACACGCGTAATTCTTTTGTCTTCTTCACTATTACGGCCTCTTAGCAGCAAAACAAACCGATAAGAAAATCGAATTGCTACTGAACAGACATACTGAATAATAATTCCAAAAAGGAAATAAGAAATCGGCATTCTCTTATATAACAGTGTGATTCCTACTATATGCAAAACCAATGTCAGTCCGGTTGCTTCCGTCACACGAATCAATTCTGTATAACTGGCAAACCGCCATATACTTTTGTATAACTTAAACATCCAGAATACCGCAACGCTGACAACCGCATAGATTGGTATAAATTTCATATACGGTTCCATATATTCCTTTGGAATACTTGCATATTGGCAATCAAACCGCAGCCACAGTGCTGCAAAATAAGACGCTGCAATTGTAATCAAATCATATGCCATCATATAAACAGCAACAACCTGCCAGTGTTGAAAATTTATTTTTTTCAAATTTGTATCCATTTTTATGCCTCAACTTTACTTTTGTATCTTTCTAAGCTTTCATCCTTGAAAGTATAGCATACCGCCCTATGTTTTTCAATCTTGCCCTTTCGGAAATCAATACCATATCAACGAAACCAGAAGGTATGAACCGTATCCTTTTGAAAATCAAAACACTGTACATGCTCCCGTTTCAAATCTTTCTTTAGTGCAGCAGCCGTGTACTGTTCATCCGTCATCAGCCATTCCGGTGCATCAAACAACGCATATTTTATTTCTGCATTCTCATAAAAATCCAACAAAAATGAATTATTTCCATGATGTCCTAACTGTGCATATTCTGCCACCATTTCTTTTCCGTATTGCTCCTGCAACAATTGTCCCATCTGTTCTCCATGACAATCTCCGCAGAATAAAATACTGTCCTTCTTTCCTGTAATCTTAAATACAAGGGAGGCATAATTGGGCAAATCACCGGAACCGTTTTCCACAACCTGCCAGTCATATGCATTAAACACATCAATCTGAAGCTGTCCCACCTCAAATCGATCTCCTCTTTTTAATTTAATTACTTTGTCATTTCCTTTGGTTATCTCCAAAAACTTCTCATAAGATTCCGGTGTATCCCAATCCCGAATCTTTGTCATATAATAGTCATAATCCAGCGGAGTTATATAAATCCTGTCAACCGTAATTCCCTGTGGATTTTCGTAAATTTCATTAAATGCATCTACATGGTCATTATCAAAATGGGTAATGAACCATGCATCAACATGCCCGCCCAACTCTTTAATAACCTTCCGAACCTGTCCTGCATTTTTCTTCCATCCACTGTCTACCACAATCAATTCCCCGGTTTGTTCATTCTTAAGTGTATAGAACATACCCTGATTGCCCGATTCATCCTTATAATTCGACAATACCCAATAATTATCAACATATCCTGCCCCAATCCGATCCACGCCACGGGAATCTGTTTCCGTAGGGGTTTCTTTACCGGACAAATCGATATATATGGTTTTTTCTAATACTCCATCTTCACTATACTGATATTGTACCTTTGCATATCCGTATGCAGTCTCTGTTTCCTTATCCTGCTTATCAAGATAGGTAACTTCTGTTACACGGTTATTCTTATCATATGTCTTCTTAACCTTATAATAACCATTCCGTTCTGTCCTTTGACGATTTGCATTCAAATACCATTCAAACACAACATTTCCCTTTTCGTCATTTTTCATACAGACAGATGCGTAACCGTCTTTGCAATTCGTTACGTTACCGGATGCATTTAAAAACTGTTTTTCATTCACATATCCATTGGCATCATATTGGTACAAAATTCCATAAAAACCGCTTGCATTTGCCACCGGTTTTCCATCCAGATCATAATAGGTTTCCTTCGCCCTTCTGCCTTTGGAATCATACTGAAACTGAACCGATGCATAAAAACCATCTATTGTCATTGGTTCACCGGATTCATCCACATAATTTACAGAACTGATATTACCATCTTCCGAATACTCCCATTTCAAACCATAATAAATATTTTTAATCATTACCGGTTGATTTTTTTCATCCAGATAATACTCATATATTCTTCTTCCATTCTGATCCCATTCCCTGCATAATACTGCATATCCACTATTCAGCAGGCACAATGTTCCATCCGCATTTAAATAAGTCAGTTTGGTTATATTACCATTTGCATCATATTCTTTTTGTAGACCGCAATAACCATCTGCAACTGTAGTCGGTTTTCCTTCTGTGTCAAAATACCATTCTTTTGCAATTTTTCCGGCACTGTTATATTCATAGGAAATTGCTGCATATCCCGAGTCCATTTTTATCGGTTTTCTGTTTTTATCAACATATGTTACCTTTTCTGTCAGATTCTTTCCATTATATTGAATGGTTCTGCCATAATAGCCGTTTACCTTTACCGGCTTATCTTTTTCGTCCAGATAATACTCATATGAAACTCTGTTATCCTGATTATATTCATATATGACCGATGCATATCCGGTCTTACCCAGTTTCGGGTTTCCGTTTTCATCCACATATGTTGCCTTATGAATGCTATCATCCTTATTATACTGACGTTTGATACCTGCATACTCACCGGAAATGCTCATAGCATTACCTTCGATATCATAATAGGCTTCATAAATATTTCTACCATACTTATCATACTGATATTTTACCGTTGTATACCCCTGTTCTCCTGTCGTCGGATTATTATCCTCATCTACATAGGTTGTTGATGCAATCTGCTTTTTCTCATTGTATTCCCTGATAATACCGGGCACTCCCTTTACCTCATAAATCAGATAGGCATCCGCTTGTCCATATGCGTCCAATCCCCATTGTAAAAATGTTTGATATGTCTCAGCACTATAAGCAACCACCACATAATCACAGGCTTCTGATTTTGCTCTTTTTAAAATGGCTTCGACGTTTGGAGTATCACTACATAAAATATCATCCCAGCCTTTTACAACTCTTCCATAAGGCATCAGAATCGATGCATCATATTGACGGATATAACTGGATATATCTGTAGGAACAGCAATCTTTACATCCTTTTCTTCCGAATGTACGATATAACAAATCTGAATTGCCGCATTCGGGATTTTATTTGTATTTTCCGCTTTTTCCATCCAATCGGCGGAATAAATATAGTTGCCGCCAATCATAATTACCGCAAATAAAAATATGACCAGAAGAAACTTTTTCACTTCTTTTTGGTCACGTATTAACAAAACCAGTCCGTACGCCATAATACACATCATCGGCATAAAAGAAAACAACCGGAAATAATAAGCCGTATAACTCTTTTCATTAAAAAACACAGTTACCAGTTTTACTGTAATTGGATTAAAAATAATAACCAGTAAAATAAGCGGATACCAACCGTACATCAGTTTACGTTCCCACTTTTTTTCATGGAGCACAACAAATAACAAGGCTATATAAAAAATTCCCTGATATACACAAGTTCCCCAATATGTTTCTACAAAATTTTGAAAAAAAGATAAAATCTCTTGCATTATGAACTCCTTATCTAGGCAATGTGATCAAATAAATAAGCACAGACAACAACTACAGGAACAACACATCCCCATAAACTATACAATAGTTTTTTTCGTTGACCGCCATGCAATTTTTCCAGAATTCCAACTGCCATGATAATAAATAAAAATGCTCCCGCTCCAATCAAAGTTAATGAAGTCGCTGTAATCGATAAAATCATAAGCAGAACTCCGTATCTGTAATTATAATTTTCATGAAGCAGTTCATACATAATGACAAACAAAAGAGGAATCAACACAACCGCCAAAATAGCCTTTCCCTGCCATATTACTCCCAGCAGCCGGAAAGAAAGGGAATAATGAGAATAATTCCCCCACATATAAAGCAGTGCAATAAAACCGAGAAAAATAAACTGATTCTCCTTTTTTTCAAACAACTGCGATGCAATCAAATAATACACCATATATGCCATTACCACCAAAGCCAGTGCCAGAACCGTATGCGCCATTGTCGTTACGGAAATTTCCGTCATTTTGGAAAGATATGCATTATATATTAATGATGTCTGAAATGCCCGATGCAAATCAATATTTTGATAGTATCCTGTATACGGTGCATGTTGCAACATCATATCTGTATCTAATGCATCCTGCGCATACGCAATATAAGTTGCATCATCCAGTGAATTATATGAGGATGTATACCTTAAAGTGGCATATAGCTGAATTGCTACCAGAAAAACAAAGATTGCCAAATAAATCCATTCATATTGATTCAACAAATGAAGAAAATCCTGAATTTTGTAGTGTTTTTTTTCTTCTGACTTTGTCTTATATCCCGCACGAACCATCTGATACAAACTGATACATACAAGAATTCCTAATAAAATATTATAAACAATTACAAATATATGGAATTTCATTCCCATATAAATTGCAGGAACACAAACAACTGAAAACAATGCCATCATAACAAAGAAACCGCACACATATTGAAAACAAATTTGTCTGATTTTTCCCATGTCTTTGATTATATCCCGAAATAAGTAACCGCAAATATACGGAACGATTCCCAATATCAAAAAAATCATTAGCAGTCTTATTATGCTGTGCATCATTTTCAGTCTCCTTTTATTGCTCTATCTTTTTATTTTACACCATACCAGCCAATGCCCTCATCTTTCCAGCCGGCTGCTACAATTGAATTAATCTCACCCTTATTGATTGTATAATGATGAGAACCTGTCTTCGCATTCGGATTATAGGCTCGATATAGTGGTACGCTACCACCCGAGCGCCATGCAATTCCTTCATAACTCCATCCTACACTGACTAAATGATCCTTCTCTGCCAGACTGGTCGTATAATGATGATCACCGGCATTTGCATTATACAAACGATATACAGGCGAACCGCTTGTCGGTGCATACCATGCGATTCCTTCATAATTCCAGCCTACCATAAACAGATTTTTTGCTTCCGCATATACTGCTGTATAGAAATGCTCCCCACTATTCGGATTATACATACGATACATAGCAGTTGTTCCATCTGTATTCTTAACTTCCTCTATTGGTTTAACCTCATTCTGAACAGAAGATCCAAAGCACTGAACCCAGTAATAACCATAGGTTGTTCCCGGTGCATAATAACAAGCAATACCGATAGCAGAATAATCACTGTCCATTATATTTGCCCGATGTCCCGGTGAACCCATCCAGCCTTCCATAACAAAGGAAGCATTTCCATAACCGGCTGCAATATTTTCTCCAACGTACATATGTCCGGAAGGAAATGCTGTAAAGCACCTCGAACCATCCGGTCTGGTATGGGAAAACAATGTAACAATCTCCTGTGCGCGAAGCTGTGCCGTGTTTAGCAATCCCTGATCCATTGTAAGAGGATTCAAACCTGCCGCTACTCTTTGCTGATTCACAATTCTTAATACCTGCCACGCCATATCCATCTGTTGTCCTGCCGTAATTCCCAGCAATTCCGATTCCACTTCCGGTGCGTCCGACACAATCTCCTCGTCAGACCATCTGGCTAACACGTTCTGTCCATCTATTTCGATTGTCTGCAAGCAGCCTTCATCTTCCGCTGCATTTACATAATTAACACTACCTAACATAACGGCTACTACCATTAATCCGGTTAACATTCGTTTGATTAATTTTGGTTTTCTCATTTGTATTACCTCCTGTCATTGTGTTATCGAACCCCATACCATGCAATTTTTTCATCCTTCCAGCCAACAGATATCAGATAATTGATTTCGCCCCTGTTGGTTGTATAATGATGAGAACCCGCAACCGCATTCGGATTATAGGCTCGATATAAGGGTACAATTCCACCAGAATACCATGCGATTCCTTCATAATTCCAACCGAGTCTTACCAGATTCTCTTTTTCTGCAAGACTTGTTGTGTAATGATGGTCTCCTGCATTCGGATTGTATAATCGATACACCGATGCTCCGGTTTTTGGTGCATACCATGCTACACCCTCATCATTCCAGCCAATCCGGCTTAAATATTCTTTTTCGGATTGATCTGCTGTATAAAAATGCTCTCCACTATTGGGATTATATAATCGATACATACATTGTGTATCTTCTGTTTCTATTTTATTACCATCCGTGATTTTAGTAAATAACTTAATTCTGGGATTTAATCCAGATGTATACATATCATTTGCATAATTTTGATAATTCTGATAAATATGGTAACTTTGTTTCCGACTAATTGTATTCTTGAAACTTAATTGTACCGTTCCATCACCTGACTTATTAACATATGACACATCTCCAAAAACCTGTACCTTTGAGCCATCCTCTGAAGACAGCGTAAATACAACCGCAATCTTATCCCCATTCTTTACCTCAATACCGGATGGTAATTCGATTGTATAATAACCTGCGTCCGTTGTTGTTCCCGTTAATGGTGTATTTAACAATGGTGTCCCGCTTAACGGTGTATCCTCGGATGGATTTAAATACAACTGCACCCGATAATCAACCCGTCCGCTTCTTAATGCAATGGATACTGCATCAATCCGCTCCTTTACCGCGCCACTTATTGTATATACATTTGCAAGAGAATCTCCACTCGGAAGGTTAACATAACTTGCCCCGTAACTTCCATCATATTGATAATTGTAATCATACTGTTGTGCATCCTCAAATTCAAATGCAAACGCATCACTGTTTGACAGTGCCAAATCTTCATAAGATACCCATATGTAGTCTTTATTTCCTTCCCCGTAACTGTTTTTAATCAGCCATGCACCGGGATTTTGCGGAACACAACCGGATGTAGACGAAAAATTACTTATAGCGTAATCATCATCCCATCCTATGATATCAATTGCATGATTCGTACTGTAACCATTTGAATCGGTAAAATAATATGCATTTTCACCATAACTATAATATCTGTCATCTATATAAAACGAACAGGCTACTGCCCCATACTCCAGAATGAGTTCTTTTACACGATCACTGTCTTTCATGGAAACAATATGTGCGTTTTTCAGATGTGCAACATCCTTTTGATATGCATAGTTCTCCGGCAGGGTATAATCAATATCCAATTCGTTGTACGGTGCTGTTTTTTCATCAACTGCCCCCAGCCAGGTAGCCAGTGCCATCATTGTAAAATAATGATTTCCGCCTATCATCAGGTAATTACTTCCGGTCAAAGTAGTAGAATCTCCCGAAAGATTTCCCAACGGATCATCCGCATGATGATAAAAAAAGTATGCAAGCTGTGCCTCTGAATAATCCGGCATGCTCCTTGTTCTTCCTTTTGCAAGCATGGAAGATTCTCCCGCACCTAATGCCGCAAATGCCCAGCAGGTTCCGTAACCCCCCTGATTTTTAACGGAAGTAACCTGATTTTTTGTCCGGGAATCATAGGAAGACGGCGGTTTGCTCTGTCCCAACAATCCTTTGTCTCCCTGTGCTTTTATGGACTCTCCGATATCAATATATCCCTTACCTATTGTACAGGTCTCATTCGGCATCACAATATCTTCCGAAATCGTATCTGCCTTCACACAACTACCATTCCATAACAATCCCCAAACAAAAACCAGTACAAACACTGTAAATTTCTTCATTCTGTAAATCCCTATACTTCTACAATATCATCCATCTGTTTTCCATAATCATTACATATCAAATATACATGATAGGTTCCCGGGTTGATGTCTTCCCTTAATATTTCCAGACGAAAACCGGTAAATTCAATATCATCCTTATCAGGGAAAGCTTCAGCCACATCCTGACGATATACCTTATCCGTTTCAATTACATATCTGTTTTCATCATTATATAATACCAATTTTACGTCATTGTCATTATTCTTCCGATATCCGTCAAGAAATGCCCAGCCTTCTAAATACAATACACGGCTTAATTTTCTTATAATATCAACATTTGCCAGTAAGCGATCCGTTTCCTTAGTCTTTGGCATCTTTGGCAATATCTGATTGTAGTGCACCTCTGTCCGGTCATAATTGTTAGTGAAATTAACATCATACTGGCATAAATTCACATTATAGAACGGATCATAGTTATAAAACTGCGGATGACGTTCATATAAAACCTTCTGTTCTTCCTGAAGACGTTTTACCTTTGTTTCATCAACCAGATCATCTCCACGGCTTACCGACTCATAATGCAGTAAAACCGCATCATTTCGCACGATATTGTAATATCCGTGTTCTAACAACTTAAAGCAGAAGTCCACATCATTATAGGCTATTGCCAGTCCTTCCTCAAATCCACCCACTTCTTCAAATTTTTCTTTTGAAACCATCATACAGGCAGCGGTTACAGCAATATAATCATATTCCATATAATTCCTGCCAAAATAATAAATACTTTGTCCCGGCATACCATGGAAACAATGTGCCGGACCTGTATGCAGGTTAATAATTCCGATATGCTGGATATCGTAAGTTTCCGGATACAGCAATTTGGCTCCTACCGCTCCAATATGTGACTGCTGAGCCTGACCTAACATTCTTTCTAACCAGACACCCGCCTTAACCTCTGTATCATCATTCAAAAACATAAAATAAGTTCCGGTTGCATGCTGTGCTGCCAGATTGCACATTTTTGAAAAATTAAACTCCATCTTCTGATAAATGTATCGGAACTGATATTTATCTGCCAATTCCTGGTATTTTGCTCTGTTTTCCTCTGTACTTCCATTATCTACCAGAACAATTTCAAAATTCTGATAAGTTGTTTTCTCATAAATGGACTCCACACATCTTTTTAAAATATCAAAATTGTCCTTCGATGGGATTAAGATACTGACCTTCGGATTTCCGGTAACGGCATAATTAATCCGGAAACAGTTAAACACATCCAACTGTTCAACTTCACCCATGATTCCTCTTCGTCTTAATGCATCTTCCTTTGCTTTTCTGGTTGCTTCCATAACATACGGCTTAGATTCCATATCAACAGCGGTCGAACCAATACGTTCTCTCCAGTGATATAAGATTTTGGCAATATGTCCTACACGATTTGTTTTTTCTGTAAAACGCAATGCAAAATCGTAATCCTGAGAACCTTCATATCCTACACGCAAACCACCGATTTCTTCTGCAATCGACTTACGATAAATTGAAAAATGGCATGGATACATATGACTTAATAATGTATCCGGTGACCAGTCCGGTTTAAAGTGCGGCGTATGACGCATTGTTCCTTCATCATCTAACTTGTCCTCATCACTGTAAATAAAATCCAGTTCCGGATTTTTATTTAATTCCTTTACCATTTCATATAATGCATTCGGAGCAAGTACATCATCGCAATCCAGCAATGCAATATATTCTCCGGTTGCCATTTCCAGAGCTGAATTCGTACTTCTGGAAATATGACCGTTTTCCTTCCGGTAGCAGACTTTTATTTTTTCTCCGTCCTCGTATTTTCTAAGTGTTTTTCCTACACTCTCCCAACTTGAGCAATCATCTGCAAGACACAGTTCCCAATTTGTATAAGTCTGATTGATAACAGACTCAATACACGGAATCAGATGTCTGTCCAAAACATTATATACCGGAACCAGGATGGATATCTTTGGATTATACTCAAAAACTTCCCCCGTGGTATATTTTGCTTCTACACCTTTAATCCAGTCTTCATACGGATCTTCTTTTTGTTTCCGGAGATAATCATATTTGTTCCAACGTTTATCCGCCTTTTTATTTTCCCTTGCATCCTCCGGCATAACCACATTATAAACTTTATTGTAAAACTTCTTTCCAACCAGATAAGAATAATATGCCGGATTTCTTACTGCCTTTTGAAGTTTGGATAATTGTCTTTGTATCTCTAAAATATGATTCTTCTGTTCCCCGATGACTTTTTCAAGGTCAGATATTTTATTATCCTGATTATGGATATGATTATCCTTTAATTCAATCGCATCATGCAAATCCTCAATTACCTTGTTCAGATCCGCAATCCGTTCATCTCTTGCATGTATTTCCTCTAAATTAACCGGTAGAATTTCCTTTTCGTATTGTGCATGGTAAATATACTCTCTGTTCGTTCCGTGCACATACTGCTGGAAACACTCCTCCATATCATGAAACATTGCCAGTTCTTCCTGTGAATAACCCATCTGTTTTAAAAATTCATCCTGACTTATTACCGTCTCAATCAACAGGCGTTTTTCCTCATACATATAAAGTAACGTACGATACTTAAGATACCGCACCGGCACATCAAAATGAAATACCCACTCATAATCAATGCAATACCAGTCTGTATCCTGTAAGATAAAATTATCAAAAATAGAATCAATATTGGATATATTATAAGACATTTCTTTGTCTAACATATCCTGATACTTTTCATAGCATCCCGGAAACATAAGTTTAAAATCATCCGATACCTGAAAAGAATGCTGCCCTTCATCCGGCAATATCAGTTTGCAGACATCCTTTACTTTCTGTGTCAGTTCTTCCTGCTTTAAACCTGATAAATCCAGATTTTCCATTAGAGATTGTCCCTCTACAAATGGAAATTCCACACCGTTTTCCGTCTTTTTGCAGGCTACCGGTTTTAAAGTAATATCCTTACCGATACTCTCATATTGTTCCTTTAACTTCTGATAGCTTTGTTCCATATGTTCTATATGATTCTCTGCCGATTTGTTCAACGGACTTTTTAAAATGTAACGTTTCCCCTCATCCTCATAAATAACCGTCTTTGTCTGAAATTCCGGTTTTCTATGGGAATTATACTTTGTATAAAGAATTTTCTTCATATCTACTCTCCTTTTATTGTTCACAGGATGCAATATATAAAAATGCATTTGCAAATTCCTTTATATATCCATCTTCACATACCTGATCAAATGCCTTTACTTCATTGAAGGTCAACACCCTCGGCTCCTTATAGGATGGCGAAATGGTTGTCATCAAACCCTTACGAGGTAAAAAATCCTCCGAATAAATCTCTCGCATCATACGAAAATCCGGAATCGGATAATAACATGTCAAATCTGTAAATCCGGCATTTTTCAATATAGCTTCCAGTTCTCCCTTCGTATATACACCGTCGGGTGTGGATTCTTCCTCCAAAAATGAAAAACAGTTTCCGCTATACTCATCCGATGCTCCGCTAAAATATTTCAATCCATATTTGTTATCCACCGCTATGATTAATTTTCCATCCGGTTTCAGATGATTTTTTAATGCATGAATCTCCGACTTACAAAAACCGCCAATCACAATCACAAGATCAAACTTCTCAGAATCGTCCACGCAACCAACCGCACCACACCGTACCGTCAGATTGGAAAATTGCTGATTGCGGTATTCATTCACTTCACAAAATTCCTGTGAAGTATCCACTGCTACCACACGCTTGCAACGATTACAAAGCATAGAAGTGATTGTACCGCAGCCGGCTCCTATCTCCAACACTTCCATATCCGGTTGAAATTCATACCAATCCAAAATATTTTTTCTCATATTGGAAAACTGCATAAAAAACGCATCCTGGGTGCCTTCTATCAGTGCTTTTTCTACATCCTTTGTATTCTTTATAAACTCCAGATATTTATTTTCAGCCATTTCTTTTCTCCCTTATTGCACAACTTATCTTTATTTTATTATAAATCTATCCGGCTATCAATATCTTAAGGAAAAATCCGCTTTATCCAGTGTCAGATTTATATTATAATACGGATCCCCGTCCTTGAACATTTCATTCCATTTATTGCTGAATAATTCAATCTCCCTTGCAAATCTTGCCACCTTTTCCGGTGTATCCTCTGCACCTCGGGACTTCGATTCATAGTGATACAACATAGCATTCGGATTATAGACAACCAATTTATCCAGTGTCCGCACTTTCACACATAAATCAACATCATTAAACGCCACCTTAAAGGCTTCATCAAATCCGCCGACCTGCAAAAATATATCTCTTTTTATCATCATGCAAGCTGCCGTTACCGCACTGTAATCCACTGCGACCTTCGTGCGTGACTGATATAATTCATCCTCTTCATTCAATGCTACAAATGCATTGCCGGCAATTCCACCAAAGCCGATTATCGTACCCGCATGCTGTATGGTATGATCCTCATAATACAACCTGGCTCCTACAATACCAACATCCTCTCTTTGGCAATAGCCAAGCATTTGCGATAACCAGTCCGCATTAATGATTTCCGTATCATTGTTCAGGAAAAGAAGATATTCTCCTTTTGTTTCATTCACACCATAATTGTTGATTGCAGCATAATTAAATTCTTTATCCCAGATAATTACACGGACATTTTCCTGTTCGCGCAACTGTTCATAATATTCAAATGTCTCTTTTTCCGTGCTGTTATTCTCAACAACAACAATCTCATAATTTTTATAATCGGTCTTTTTTTGGATGGAACGAATACATACATCCAAATCTCCGATATGATCCTTATTCGGAATCACAATGGAAACCAACGGCTGTCCTATGATTTCATAGGTTGTTTTATAAAAGCCAAGCTCCGGTAACATGTCCACCTTTGCCTTTAAACCAACACGTTCATAATGTGCCTCAATTGCCCGTTTGCCTGCCTCAATTGCATACATTTTGCTTTCCGGATCATCTGCGGTTGAACCGCCATGACTTCTCCAATGATATAAAATTTTCGGTATATGATAGATATGCTTTGCCGCCTCTGTCGCCCGTAATATGAAATCATAATCCTGTGCGCCATCAAAATCCTTATTAAAATTGCCAATCTTCTGTAATAAGTCCTTTTTTATCACAAACATATGACAGATATAATTATTGCTTCTTAACAGGTCGATATTAAAGTCCGGTTTGCAGTTTGGATCATAATATTTTTTTGAATTCTCTGTTATCTTATCCTCATCCGTATAAATCACGTCAATATCCGGACTGTCCTGAAGAATTTTAACACACTCATATAACGCATCCGGTGCAAACAAATCATCATGATCTCCCAATACAACGTAATCTCCGTTTATCAGTTTGATTGCCTCATTTGTATTTTCCGCAATTCCAAGTTGTCTGTCGGCAACCAAATAATGAATTCTTTCATCTTCTGCGTATTTTTTTAACAGTTCGGTCAATTTCCCATCATTACTTCCATCCGAAAAACATAATTCCCAATTTGAATACGTCTGTGCCTTCACAGACTGAATCAACTCATCCAAAAAGACCGGACTTGTTTTATATAACGGAACAATAATACTGAACTTTGGTGAAATCCCAAACACCTGCTGACGCTGACTTTCCAGTTCCTGACGGGTAGGTGTATGCTTTTTTCTCCACTGCATATAATCCATATCATACTGACGATGTTTTTTTATAAAATGCAGGGTTTTTCCAATCGTCCGTTTCACACCATAATTTTGCAGATAACGTACTCCGCGATAAAAAACACTTTTCCGGTTCAGATTACGAAATCCCTCTTTATCGGATATCTTATAGGTAATTTCATCCTTTTTTTCTCCGTCATCCATTACGATTCGGATTTTCCCGGATACACCTTTTCCGTGTATTGTGAAACCATTTTTTTCTATCGGTTCCTCTGTCTCAAAAAAGACTTCATTCACAGCGCCCCGGTAATTCCATATGATATCCGTATCGATTTTGTTCTCTCCGCAATATACCGTGATATCTACCGGTCTTAATGACATAACCCAACCCTTTGCAGTCAAATTTCCATCATTTACATAGATATTATCCATGCAGT
This sequence comes from uncultured Lachnospiraceae bacterium, assembly GCA_934293575.1. Lineage (GTDB taxonomy): Bacteria > Bacillota > Clostridia > Lachnospirales > Lachnospiraceae > CAG-590. The sequence goes on from CAKQYU010000003.1 coordinate 236,108, forward strand.
AATTTAACTTTTTCTGCATTCTGACAAGCTGCCCGGTACCGATACTATATATCACATCGCCGGAAGCATCCCGAATCACAAATTTATTTCCGGCAGATTCATAATTATCTCCTAAATGAATGACCACATTCAATCTGACATTTTCTGTATTCGCATTTTCAGTGGAGCCGGAAAGATAAGAACCCTCCTCCTGATAAATATCCATTGCAAGTTCGTTGTCTCCCATATATGCTTTCAATTCATTTTTCTGCATATATCCCTTACTCACATATCCCTGTACAATAAAATCATTCTTCTGTACAATACTGAATCTATGCGTTTCAAAAAAGTATTTCTTTTCCATCTTTTCTATCCTTTATTCCCTCACAAATATTAAAAACAATGCACAACCATAATGAGCACCGCCAATAATAGAAGTACCCCTGCCACACATCCAACTTTAACCGGATAACAGGCATCCTCATTTTTTATTTTACCCGGAACCAATGTCAGATAAAGAGCCGGTAATATCGGTATGAAATATCTGCCCTGCACACCTTCCACAACATTACTTCCGACCTCGTTAATTCTTCCGTCACCAATATAAATTCCGACAACAATACCGACACAAATCAATAAAAATGCACTCAACGACAATATTCTGTGTTTCCGGGTTATTTTATTGTTTAATTCACTTACATCACTTGCCAGCACATACATTGCAAACATCGGAACAATATAAATCAACGGTCCCAATGAATAGTTCAGCCAGCCAAGTACATTCAGCCACAACATATAATCCGTAAACTTATTGATTCCCGTATTCAATAACACTTTAAATATATGCGTCGGATGCTGCTGCATGTATTGCAGTTGTGTCATTCCACCGCTTGCAACCGCCTGACCGGAAGTAACCACACTGCCGGCACTTCTTAAACTGATACCCGCAGATAACAAAATCGGTAAAATACTCACACCAAAACATATATAATAATATTTTTTATTTTTGAATTTTTCTTTTGGTATCAGGAAAACAAGCAATCCTAACAACACATAAACATATTTTGCCATAAAGATAAATGCCAGCAATATTCCAAGCCAGATTACATGCTTTAATCCAAGCTGTTCGATTGTTCCGTAAGCATAATACAGACACATGCCTACAAACAAAAAGCACATTCCGTTCAGCATGGCATCCGGAGATACAGACGCTGCCTGATAAATCGACATCGGAAACAATGCCAATACCAATAATGAATTTTTTAATACAGGAATCTTGCGAATTGCATAATAGACAAGAACGATATACACAAGCAAATTAAATATTCTGGCAAAAACAATACATTTATAAACACTTAACCCAAATAACATTGCAATGTTATAGCCTATTGCCTGTGGATAATATAAAAAAGACATAACCGCCTGGTTACTTTGTGCCTTTACCGTATCCTTTGAAAATGATACTTTGTTTAGTTCCTCAATATATTTAACCCCTTCACCTTTATCCGGTTCAACAATCCGAAAATTTAATACATTAACATTTTCCGGCACCACTGCCAAACCCGGTTCATGCGTAAAGGTTACAATCGGTGATAATACATTTCCATTGGCTACATCTATAACTCTCCACATATGAGCCGGACCATCCGGTTCCTGAAGCGGCGGATTTACAATTGCCATGGCAATGCCCAATATCAATGCGAAAACGACAAATAACTGCTCCTGTTTTATATATTTTATTCTTTCTGCTATTTTTGAAGCCATACCTTGTACCATTTGTCTGTCTCCTAACTATTTCTTATAAATTATTGGAATTTTCACTGGATTTATAAAAACCGCACAATATTTTTGCTATCCACTTCGGCCAAAATTTTAAATACATTTCCATATCTTCGGCACTCCGTCCGGTTTCACGGATTGTTGCAGACGTTTCTGATTCTTCATGAATCCGATGTGCCATAAGAGGTTTTTTCGAGTACAAAAACTCCCCATTCCTTTTTGATAACATTTCCCATGCTTCCCAATCCTCATTTGTCCGAAAATGATTTTGAAAAATAACCTCCGGCATATTATCCCTAAAATAAGTAACGGAAGGACAACAAATCGGTGAACCCAATGACAGTATTCTTCTTCGCATCCATTTACTTTTTTGCCAAAACGGAAATCGCAACGGCCACATCATAATCCGTTTAATTTTCAACAAACGATTACTATGTATATATTGTCCATCTCTTAATTCCTCATAATCCGTTGAGAAAATAATCGGATTTTCGGAACGTCTCGCCCAATACAATAATTCCTCAACATAATTTGAATAATACACATCATCCTGATGTGCAATCGTTACCATAGGGGTATTACACTGATGGTATGCAAATGTCCAATCCTGCGTGATTCCATGTTCTCCGTCATTAATAAAATACGGTATCTGATATTTGCTACATAAATTTTCAATGAAACCGCACGGAGTTGATGTTGCAAGAATAATATTACTTGACACCGTCTGTGATAAAAGCGATTGAATACACTCCTCTAAATATGGACTTTCCTTATATGCACAAATTGCAAAGGTATGTTTATCTGTCTTGTTCATTTTCCTGCTCCAATTTTCGAATTCTTTTTTCCAATATTGCATTTTCCTGTGTTAAGCTCTTAATCCGGTCACTTTGACGAGACACAATGGATGTCAATGCCATTAACAAAATAAAAGCAAAACCGATTCCACATACATACAGGGCATTCATGCTGTCCTCAAATCCAAGTAAATTACGCAGCCATCCAAGAATCTGTGGAAAAATCACAAGCAAAAGCATGCACAAACCCATTCCCATCCACATCAATGTATAACGAAGCGCCAATCGATTCTTTTTTAACAAATATACGATTATAATAAAAAACAGTATAATTCCACAAAATAAAACTAATCTAAGCGTTGTTGTCATGTTTTTTCACCCTCTTACTCGAAATTCTGCATAAAATAATCGCCAATGATACCTTTATCATATAGTAGACAGATGAAAAGGCGGAAATTGAACTTTTTCCGGTCTTTCTCTCCTGCATGATAACCGGAACTTCCTTAATACGCATTCCCATAACGGATGCTTTTACAATCGCCTCCGGTTCCGGATAATCTACCGGATATTCCCCTGCATACAATTTGATTCCCTGTTTATTTACAGCACGATATCCGCTTGTTACATCATGAACCTTTGTACCGCAGCATAATCGAATCAATCCGCTTAAAAAGTTGATTCCCATCCTCCGCATTCCGGATGATTGAAATCCCTCTTTGGTAATAAATCTGGAACCAATCACAACATCTGCTTCCCCTCGTTCAATCGGTGTAATTACATCCTCCAGATATTTTGTATCATGCTGACCGTCCCCATCTATCTGAATCGCAATATCATAATTATTCTTTAGAGCATATTTGTAACCGGTCTGTACTCCCCCGCCAATTCCAAGATTTAATGGTAAATTGATATAACTGGCATCCGCATCTTCTAATTTTAATAATGTATCATCAGATGAACAGTCATTAATTACAACATAATCCGCACGCGGACAATCCTTTTTCAACTTCTGTATAACTTGCAGAATGGAAGCTTCTTCATTATACGCGGGAATAATCACCAATATCTTCATATACCTTCCTCTTATCTTTCCAATCGTTATATTTTCTCAATCGTTGTAACGGAATTCATATCATAAAATCCAACTGTATTCTTATCGGATACAACTGTTACATTAACTACATCGTACAATCTGTGATATGCAACAAAATCACCATTTTCAAATCCGGTACAACTCATAGACAGCAAATATTCTCCTCCCTGTAAATTCATCTCCTGTGTAAAAGATGCTATACAGGTTTCCCCTGCCTTTACAAGTCCCACTGTCTTTTTCTCATACATGGTATTCGTTCCTGTTATATCCGTACCTTTCAAGGTTTTAAATGTATAGGTAAAAATAGGGTCCATAACGTCCTCATTGAATTTTACCTTTGATTTCAATGTAAAAGTGGTTCCTTTGATAATAGAACTTGTTACCATATTGTCCTCATCAAAAACACCAATATCTACAATTTCTGCCTTTCCGTTTCCGTACTCGTCCATCTTAGGGTTTAAGGATAAGAAAGATTTCCAGGTCTGTCCGCTTGCCGAAAGATCATCAAATGACTTCTTTGGTTGTGCGCCATTCTTATCTCCTGTCGATTGCTTTTTATTATCCAGTCCGACCATGATTTTTTTGTATAAATCAACCATTTCCCGCGGACTGCCTTCTGCCTTCTTCTTTCCCTTGTTCAGAAGGACCACACGGTCACAATATTTACTGATACTGCTCAAATCATGACTAACAAATAAAATGGTCTTTCCCATTTTTTTAAACTCTTCAAACTTATGATAACACTTTGTCTGGAAAAATACATCTCCTACCGAAAGCGCCTCATCTACAATTAAAATCTCCGGGTCAATATTGATTGCAACCGCAAATGCCAGACGAACAAACATACCGCTGGAATACATCTTAACCGGTTGATGGATAAAGTCACCAATATCCGCAAAATTGATAATATCATCCAGACGCTCATCAATTTCTTCCCTTGTAAATCCTATCATGGTTCCGTTCAGATAAACATTTTCAAGACCGGTATACTCCATGTTAAATCCGGCACCCAATTCCAGCAATGCCGAAATTCTTCCGTTTATCTGAACCGTGCCTGAGGTCTGATTCAATACACCGGTAATAATTTTTAATATTGTGGATTTACCTGAACCATTTGTTCCAATGATTCCAACCGTCTCTCCTCTTTTTACCTCCATATTGATATCACTTAATGCATAATGCTCCTGATACATTTTCTGTTTTGATAAACCTAAAGAGTCCTTTAAACGATCCGATGGTTTCTCATATAATTTGTACATTTTGGTAAGATGTTCTACCTTAATTGCTACATCATCACTCATAACTTTACCTCTATCTTTTCTATCTCATATATCCAAAGAAAAATCCATTTCCTTCAGGGATAAATTTTCATTATAAAATGGGTCTTTTTCTAATAACATTCGATGCTTCTGTTCAAAATACATTCTGTCTTCCCGTCTTATTGTATGTCTGTCGTCTTCTGTATCATAGAAAACCACAACATCATTACGAACTACATTATAATATCCGTTTTTATATAACCGGAAACAGAAATCTATATCATAATATCCATCTGTAAACGATGTGTCAAATGCTCCGTTTTCTTCAAATTTCTTTTTTTGAATCATCAGACACAAGCCGGATACCGCCAGATAATTGGCATCTGTTTTATTCCTTCCGAAATAGTAAAAACCACTGTCTGACAAATTCTGTAATACATATTGTATATCTGTTCCGTCAGTGCAGATACCGGTATGATATATTTTCTTCTGATTCAATATTTTACATCCAACCGCACCTGTATGCGCCAATCCTGCATGTGCAGCCATCCCGGTAAGTACATTCTTATCCTTTATCACAATATGGCTATCCATAAACAATATATACTCTCCGGCTGCATATGACACTGCCTGATTATATATCTTTGCCCTGTTTTTAACATCCGGCTCTATCCGATATACTTTCGCACCGGATAAATCCACATCACTGTATTCATTTCTACAATCCATAATTATAACTTCATAGTCCGGATATTCCAATACATTCTGTAAAGAATCCAGACATTTTTGGACTGTCACATCTTCTTCCATCAGCAAAATAATACTGATTTTAGGAGATTGTTCCAATTCATATACCACATGAAAGCGTTCTATCTCATCTAAATATTCTACTCTGCCGCTTTGTCCACGCCGTACCAACGCATCCTCTAATGCCTTTTTCGTTGCTTCCAATACATACGGCTTAGCGGATACATCCGCCGCTGTGGACTCACTTCTTTGTCTCCAATGATACAGGATATGTGGGATATGTTCAATCTTATCGGTTCGTTCCATTACTCTTAATACAAGGTCATAATCCTGTGCACCTTCATATCCCTCTCGCAGTCCCCCAACCAGTTCTATTATTTTCTTACGGTAAACCGCCAAATGGCAGGTGTACATAATCGACATCATCCAATCCGGCGACCAATCCGGTTTAAAAAACGGTTGTGTTCTTTTGCCTGTATCCGTTAATTTATCCTCATCACTGTAAATAAAATCCGTATCGGGGTTTTCATTCAATACCTTTGCAACCTGATAGAGCGCATCTTTGCTTAATACATCATCACAATCCAAAAAAGCAATAAATTCACCTGTTGCATTCTCTATTCCCGTATTCGTAGCCTTTGAAATATGACCGTTTTTTTCACGGTAAATCACTTTTATTTTCTTGTTATTTTCATATTGTTTAAGCGTTTCTTTTACCTCACTCATTGTCGAGCAATCATCCACAAGGCACAGTTCCCAATTGGTATATACCTGCTGCAAAACCGAATCAATGCAAGCCTTAAGCTCATCTGCATTCACGTTATAAACCGGAACCACAACCGTAATCTTTGGACTGCATGGCAGTGTATCATATGAAGCCGCAGCATTTTGATGTACTTTTAACCATTTCTCATACTGCATTTTCGTCTTAATCCGATTCCATACCTTATAGTATAAACCCAATATTCCGTTTTTCCTGTAGAATTTTTTAACCTTGTAAAATAACATAAGCAAACCTTTTCTTACTTACAATACATCTGCAAAATGCACCTTTAATTTTTTAAATAATGTAGCGCCTACACCCATAATCAAAATTGTTATCAACCAAAAATAAATTGTTATCGCCGGTCTTTCCCAGAACCAGATATGATTAATTAACGCATCTCTATATCCCTGGACAATATAAAACATCGGATTCATCTGGAAAATCAGTTTCAACCATCCCGGCAATCCCAAACTCTCAAAATTCCACATAATCGGGGTCATCCAGGTACCAACCTGTAATGCAATATTGATTATCTGTATCAAATCTCGGAAAAATCCAACAATTGCCGATGTCGCATAAGAAATTCCCAGAACAAGAACAAACGTACAAAATACATAATACAAAATCTGTAAAGTGTACGGATTTGGAAAATATCCATAGCAGCTATATAAAATCAACATAAACGCAATAAAGAACAGATGAACATACATTGCTGAAAATACTTTTACAATCGGAAGAATATCGATCTGAAATACAACCTTTTTAACCAGATACTGATATTCTATCAACGCATTTGTACCACCAATCAGACTGTCCTGGAAGAAGAACCACGGAACCAATCCTGCAATCAGCCATAATACAAAAGGAACATTTACCATACTTCCCGCACGCAGTCCTTTTTCAAATACGAACCAGTACAAAACAACCGTAACAATCGGCTGGACAAACGCCCAGAAGATTCCCAGATAAGAACCTGCAAATTTTGTTTTAAAGTCATTCTTTGACAACTGGAAAATTAATTTTTTACTCTGATAAATTTCTCTTGGAAATTCCACAAAAAAATCAAATTTCTTAATGTAAACAATTAAGCCAAACAAGACCACCAAATCTACAAGAGCCTTACAGATTCTGTCTATTTTTTCAATATACGGATCAATAATGGATTGAATATCCCAATCTGTTGTATCCCACACAACATAAGGATCCAGACCATCAACGACAAATTTGGCATGTAATTGGTCATCAAACACATTATCCTTATCCTCTACCTTAACATCATTCAATTTAATAATCTGATTTGCTTTCTTATCAGAATCCAATATCGGTATTCCCTTATAAGAAAGACTTATATTTTTTATTTCAATTGTTCCTTCCCTTGAACCCAAATCCAAACGTATTGTTTTCACATCATTTGGGAATGAAAGCGCAATCTCCTCGTTACATTTTGCCGGAACATTCGCATTCACTCTATGGCTTTCATCAAACTCGCTGTTCTTATCCGTTGTGTAATATATAGAATATACATCATCAACTGTCACATCTGATTTTATGTCAATCGCAAAAACCAATTTTTTACCGTCGTACAGTCTGCAATTTACATTAATCAAAACCATTATTATCACAACAAAAAGAACAACTCCATATTTCAGTATCTTTTTTTTATCCATTATACTATCTCCATTTCTCTATCTCTTTATATATCTGCGAAACAGAATCCAATACAGAATCTGTCCGCATTTTTGTACGATTCCCTGTTTCAAAAAATGATTTCTTATAATCGTGCCTACCGCCAAAAAACGATTCTTATTCAACAAATTACCATATTGGATAATAATGTCTCTTTGATTTTTATCCATTTCATTTCCGTATATGTCAGCCAGCATTTGTGCCTGCCTTACAGAATCTGAAATCGTCTTTCCGACAAAACCGACTTTTTTCATACGATCACAAATAAATTTCCAATGATTTACCTTCGTTGCACCCACCGTATTATCCCCATGCTGGCGATAAAGAATGGTTGGTTTGAAAAGATATTCTATTCTTCCATATAAAGAAGCCAATATTGCAATCCACCAGTCGTGCATGGCAATTCCATCCACTTTCAAATCAATCCGGTTATTCAGTTCTTTGTTCCATAACATGGTACAACCTGTAACATTATTTTGTGCTAACAGATGATTAATATCCTGAATTTTGGGATTTAATGCCCGATATTTTATGAAAGAATCCCCCAAAACATTCAGGTGATCATCCACCACCTTCAAATCGGTATGAATCAATACCGGTAACAAATCTTTTTGTACCTTTTTCATCCGTTTCATACTTACTTCAATCTTATCCGGCAGCCACACATCATCCTGATCGCAAAACATAAAATATGAAAAATCATAGTTTTCCTTCACATAAGTATGAATCAGGGCAAAATTTTCTTTTGCACTGCCACCACCGGGAATGGATGATAATACCTGTATCCGGTTATCCTGCCTGCTTTTTTCTTCCAAAATCGCAGCCGTCGCATCCGTTGAACCATCATCCCGTACAAATAATACCCAGTCAGAATAAGTCTGTTTTTTCAATGACTGAATCTGTTCTTCTATATACTGTTCTCCGTTGTAGGTTGCCATCATAATTGCAACTGTATTGTCTGTCATATTATTTACCTTCTAAGAACAAAGTCTCATATTGCCCTGCAATAAAATCCCAACTGTAAGCATCCTGTATTCTTGCCTTTGCCTTTTTCCCATAATCAAGAATTTCTTCCTCTTTCATGGTTTCTACTTTGTTAATGAGATTTGCAAGATTATCACTGTCCTTTGTCCAATAAAGTGCCGCATCCCCCGCAACTTCTTCATTAAATCCAACTTTGAGTAATAAGTTAAGTGGAGTACTGCTTAATGCCTCTAACAGGCTCGGATTTGTTCCGCCAACTTCATGTCCGTGAAGATACGCATATGCATTTTCACGTATTTTCATCAACAGTTCCCTGTTATAAAGCGTTCCCACAAATTTAATCCTGCCGTCTTTCTTATAATGCAGCCGTTCTTCCAATTGTGCCAGAAACTTGTCATTTACATTGGTAATTAATACAAAATCTTTTTTTGTATCACTTTTCATAAATTCGCGAAGCATAATTTCATAATTATTCTCCGGTACAAATCTGCCAACCACCAGATAATAATTTCCCGCACGGATTCCATATTCCGCATACCAGCTAAGCAATGTACTGTCCTGATTGGTAATGGAACTTTTTCTTGTCTCCGCACCGTAAGCAATAAATGTTGTATCAGGGTTCGTTCCGTGTACTCCTCTTCCATTATAACTTTCATGGATATAATTCTCAATATTTACAGAATCACAAACTACTTTATCACAGTATTTTACCATCAGGCGTTCACTGAATTTCCAATATCTGCGAATCAATCGATTCCATTTGGCACGCATCCACTCGTGGCCATCCGGATTCACATACAGATACCCGCCCAGTTTATGAATGGCTTTATAATATTTTTTTATAAAAGGACCGATTCTGCATGCCATAATATAAATAATCGGATGCGCAATCTTATGTTGCTTTATGTACTTGATACTTAACTGCAATGCCTTTATATCATAATAAATTGCCTGAGCAGGTCCGATATTCGGAACCGGAATCTTGAAGCATCTTGCATTATGATACAGAAACTCCAAATCCGACACCCTCTGTACATCCGGTAACATACTTTCATCCATGCATCCGTCACCGTTTGCCTTACAGGCAACATGATATTGGATATCAAAATTACCTTGATGATATTCTGTTAATTTATCTACAAAAGTCTCATACCCACCATAGGCGCCAAGAGACTTGGCGCCTATTAAAAAAACATGTTGAACATTATTTTGAACATTATTTTTCATACTCATATATCCCATTTCCGATAATGTATCCCACAAAATGAAACATTTACATACCCTGATTTGTAAACACAACTACTATTGTTTTCATTAATATCTTAAAATCCAATCCAATCGACCAGTTTTCAATGTAACGTTTGTCAAGCTTTACGACCCGTTCAAAATCTACAATTTGATTCCGTCCGCTTACCTGCCACAATCCCGTAATTCCGGGACGCATTACCAAACGAACTTTATGGTGATAATCATATTGCTCCAATTCCTCTGCGGTCGGTGGTCTGGTTCCGATTAAACTCATATCACCCTTTAATACATTAAAAAACTGCGGCATTTCATCTATACTGGTTGCCCTAAGAAATCCTCCAAATCCACGTTTGAATACTCTCTTTCCATCCTTCATCACATAATGACTGCCAATGATCCTTGGATCTTCCGACATCTTAAACATATGACCATCCATTTCATTCCGGTCAAGCAAATCTTTCTTTCTTGCTTCTGCATCGACATACATGGAACGGAATTTATAAATTTTAAATTTTCTTCCATTCTTACCAACTCTGGTCTGCGTAAAGAAAATCGGTCCCGGATCCATAATATAAAGAATCGGTGCCACAAAAATCCCAATAGCAAGTGTCAAGACACACCCCACCAAAGCACCAACAATATCTATGGTACGTTTCACAAAGCGGCCCCCTAATGAAATCGTACTTGTACTTGATGTTACAACCGAATACCCATTGAATTCTTCAATTCTTGTATTTGGATAATTGGAATAAAACGGTGAAATATTAATATGAAGTGTAATGCCCATGCTAACCAGACGGCTTAACAGCTTATTCAGCTGTCTGGAATGATGCTCTACATTTACAAACACGGTATCCAACACATGCTCCATCGCGTAATTACAGATATCATCCCGATTTGCGACTACCGGTATCCCATCTATCATCTGACCTTTCATATCCTTATCAAAGATTAAAAGCCCACGGATATTGACATCCAATACTCCACGATTTTTCAATTCCTCCAAACATTCATCTACCTCTTTGGAAGTTGTAATTATTAATGCATGCGGTAATTTTTTGTGTTTTTCGTAGTATTTGCATAACCAGATTTTCCATAAGGTTCGTACAAAAAAAGTATAGATAACCGCAAATACCCATGTCGTTATTAAAATCACACGGGAATACAATGCCGAATCCTTCATACAGAAAAGTACAAAGAGCAGGGAACCCATCACAAGACTAACCTGTTTTACAGATTCCGCTAATTCCATATATACTTCCCGTCTTAGTATATTTTGATGATTGCGTACCAATATATCAACAACCAACTGAATAATCACCAATAATAACGCCAATGTCTGATATCTTGACCATTCATACCATGAAAATCCGTTAAAATACCTTACATACGCCGTCAAAAATGCCCCTTCCAGACAGAGCAGATCCAATAATGAAAAATCAATATGCTTAATCCAGCTGGATTTTTTTTCTGTATCCATATAATTTCCTCATCTTTGTTCGTTCATTATGAAATATTATGCCTCATGACCCTTTTTCTTAATCACAGCAACCACTTCATCTACATATTGTCTGCACAATTCGTCACTTGAAGCTTCTACCATAACACGAATCACCGGTTCTGTTCCACTTTCACGAAGTAAGATTCTTCCATCTTCACCAAGAGCTTCTTCTACTTTCTTAACCGCAGCCACCACATCTTCGTCAGCTCTTGCCTCCGGTTTACTCTTTACACGGACATTTTCCAATAGCTGAGGATAAATCGTTAATCCATTAAATAACTCAGATGCCTTTGATTTTCTTGCAAGCAATACTTCCATTAACTTAATAGAAGTCAATACACCATCACCGGTTGTTGCATATTTACTGAAAATGATATGACCACTCTGTTCACCACCGAGAGAATGATTATTCTCCATCATATTCTCAAACACATACTTATCACCAACAGCTGTCTTTTCATAAGAAATACCTTTTTTATCAAATGCCTTATATAATCCTAAGTTTGACATAATAGTCGTAACAACCGTGTTATTATTCAATTCGCCTTTCTCTGACAGATAACATCCGCAGGCATACAAAATCTTGTCACCGTCAATCACTTCACCCTTCTCATCTACGGCAAGACAACGATCTGCATCTCCATCATAGGCAAATCCGATATCCAACTGCTTATCCTTTACCAGCTGCTGAAGCTGTTCAATATGGGTAGAACCACAGTTTGTATTGATGTTTACACCATTTGGTTCATTATTGATTACATATACCTTGGCACCCACTGCTTCAAACACAGCCTTTGCCACAGAAGAAGATGCACCATTGGCACAGTCCAAACCTACCCGCATATGCTTGTAAGACTTCGTTACCAATGTAATCAAATATCCGATGTAGCGATTCCGTCCCATATAATAATCAACGGTTTTACCAATCTTATCCTTTGTTGCAAATGGAATTTCAGGAATATCTCCATCAATATAACGTTCAATTTCTTCCTCAACAGAAGCCTCTAACTTAAATCCCTGCCCGTTAATTACCTTAATTCCATTATCATAATACGGATTATGACTTGCTGAAATCATAATTCCGCAATCAAACTCATCTAAACGCACAATGTAAGAAACACTCGGTGTCGGCGTTACATGCATCAGATATGCATCCGCACCGCTTGCGGTCAATCCGGCTACCAGTGCATACTCAAACATATAAGAAGAGCGTCTGGTATCCTTTCCGATTACAATACTTGCCTTTCCGTCCTCATGCTGTTTTCCGTAGTAATATCCTAAATATCTTCCAACCTTATACGCATGTTCTACTGTAAGTACAACATTTGCTTCTCCTCGAAATCCATCTGTACCAAAATACTTACCCATATTATCCTCCAAATAATATACAAATTTATATTCTAACTATTATACCTCAATCTATATTAATATGACAAGTTTTATTCTGAAACCTCTGTCGTCTCCTCTTCCTGTGTTGTGGCTTCTTCCTGCGTTGTTACCTGTGTACTTGTTTCCAACCGTGGCAGATTAAAACCTTCGTTCTCCGTCCCCGTATGTGTCCGGTAATACTCCCTGTCTGTTTTGGTATATTCAATATCATCGCATCCACCAAGGAAGATTGCAAAAATCACGCACAATAAAAATGCGCATATCTTTCTTCTGTTTTTTGTGTATTTTTTCATACATTACCTACTTTCGAATCAGATTCAATGCCTTTTTACAGTTGATAATGGAAGCATAGGTTACATTTCCACCGAATTCACCGTCAAAAGTCCAGGCAATCGGCTCTAAGCTTTCAATTACAATTTTTCCGGCTTTGAATTGATACATATATTCCGGATTAATTTCTCCCATAAAATACGCGGTGGCAGTTGCCTGCAAATCAATCGGATTGGTCGGATATTTAACAAACAATGCCTCAAACAATCCATCATCAAACTCTGCCAGCTTTGCATTCGGAGTCGGAAATCCTCCAATCTGGGATGCATTGGTTATCATGCCAATGATAAAATCATCTTCTATCACATTTCCGTCATACGTTATCTTCATATGATACGGACTTAAACTTGGCAGTTTTTTAACCGCTTCCAACACATACGCCGCATGACCAATATTGTTTTTAATCTCCTGAGGCGTCGTATAAGTCACTTCCGTAAATGCACCAAATGCAGCCACATAACTGAAATAATCTCCATTAAAAGTTCCGATATCCGTTGGTCTCGGCTCATATTTGATGATACGTTTTGCTGCACGAATCGGATCTCTTGGAATACCCAGACTGCATGCAAAATCATTCGTTGTTCCGCATGGAATATAACCAACCGGTGTATCACAGCCACAGCGCATACAACCGGAAGCCACTTCATCCATCGTTCCGTCTCCGCCGGCACATACAATCAAATCATAAAGCCAGCCTTCTTCTTCTACAATTCTTGTGGCATCACCCTTTGACTGTGTCGGATATACCCGCACACTGTAATCCGCTTTTACAAATAAATCTACAATTTCAAATAATCTCGACCGGATTGCTTTCCTTCCTGCGGAAGGATTGATGATAAATAAAAGTGTCTTCATTCTGATATCTCTCCAACTACACAATATAATTAATCTTCATGATAGCATAATCAATTCTGATTAACAATTACTTTTATATCTCTTCAGAAACTCTTCATATCCCTGTCTTCTTAACTTACAACTTGGACAATGTCCGCAGCCATCCCCTTTAATTCCGTTATAACAGGTGAGGGTATCCTTTAATACCAGATTAAGTCCACCCAAATCATCCGCCAATTTCCATGTATCCGCCTTATCAATCCACATCAAAGGTGTTTCAATACAAAATGTATAATCCATTGCCAGATTCAATGTTGTATTCAAAGACTTAATAAATACATCCCTGCAATCCGGATATCCGGAAAAATCACTTTGCGATACACCGGTTACCAAATCCGTAATTCCTCTTTGTTTTGCAAATACGGCGGCAAAGGTCAAAAATAACATATTTCTTCCGTCTACAACACTGTTTGGGGGGCCTTCCTTTGGCGCATTCTCATCCACCACAATATCGCTGCGTGTCAAAGAATTCGGTGCCAGCTGATTTAACAAAGACATATCCATCACATGCCATTCCACACCCAATCTCGATGTGATGTCTTTTGCGCAATCAAGCTCAGCCTTATGTTTCTGACCGTAATCAAAGGAAATGGCAATTACTTCTTTATATCGTTTCTTTGCCCACAAAAGGCAGGTTGTACTGTCCTGACCTCCGCTAAAAACAACAATCGCCGCATCCTTATTTCTTGTATTCATATTCATAACAATTCCTCCTATCATATTCCTAAATTTTTGTTTTAATTTATATTATGTTAACCTTTTAACAAGAATTGATTTGTAAATTCAAAACGTCTTTACTGTTTATTTAGAATTAAAAATTTATTCTGTAACTCCATTTCATCCTTAAATCTGCCAAGAAATGTTGTTGTAATCGTCTTAGCGGACGGCTTCTTGATTCCTCTTGCCGTCATGCAGCTGTGATTTCCCTCAATATATACCGCAACATCTTTCGAACCGGTTGCCTTTGAAATAACATCTGCAATATCGGTTCCGATCCGTTCCTGTAATTGCAGACGTTTTGCAACCATATCCGCAATTCTTGCAATTTTACTCAAACCAATTACCTTTCCGCGCGGAAGATATGCAACCGAAACCTTCATATCGTACATCAACGCCATATGATGTTCACAATAGCTAAAAATTTCAATGTTCTTCACCAATACCATATCTTCGGATGAAGAATCCGGCACATCAAAGTTTTTTGAAAACATTGCCGCAATCTCATCATTTGTATAATTCATACCTTCAAATACTTCTGCATACATTCTGGCAACCCGGTCCGGTGTTTCCTTTAGTCCTTCTCTTTCCGGGTCATCCCCCAATGCTATCAATATTCCCTTGATATGTTCCTTAATTGCTTCCTGGTCAATTGCCATTTTTTCCTCCTATACTCCCTTTTTATCCGGGTCCCAAATAAATTTATGCATCTGTAACTGGACGTTGATTCCGTTAAGCCTATGTTCCACTAAATATTCCACCATATTTGCCGGTTCAATTTCACCAAAGCAAGGGCTTAGATAAATACCGCATCCTTTAGAAATCAGCTGATATTTTTCTACCACTTCACAGGCAGTATCCATATCCGTTCTGCTGCCCACTACAAATTTAACGGTATCCTGTGCTCTGACATAAGAATAATTATCCATATACATATGTTGTTCCATACCGCTGATTTTCGTTTTATAATCCAATGTAAAGGTGAGATGCCGCAGATTCAAATCCATAAATGGTTTGATATTCACACTTCCGTTGGTTTCGATTTCGATTCGATAGGCAACCGAATCCTCCTCATTTTCTTCCATTTTTTTGTCTAAAATCTGTAACAGCTTCGACATATCCGGTTGCAGTAACGGTTCTCCACCGGTTAACGTTATATTTTTTATTCCCGCGTCCATTATTATGTCAACCAATTCTTCCGGTGAATATTCCGTATAGGATACATCCGCTTCATTTGCCCATTTTGTATCGCAATATTCGCATTGTAAATTACAGCCGGCAAACCGGACAAACAATGCAAGCTGACCTGCCTTTTGTCCCTCTCCGTTAATACTGATAAACTGTTCTACTACTTTCATACTATCTGCTATATCCTGCACAGTTATTTGGTGTTTCATATACCTTCACCAAAACAACCTGATATTCCTTTTCCTCCATTCTATCGTAAAAATACTTTGCCAGATTCTCTGCAGTCGGACGAAACGGCAGTTCCACAATTGCAAAATCTTCTTCCAGCAAAGCTTCTTTTGTCTTTTCCTTCAAACTGCCCTCTTCAATAATGAATTTGTGGTCAAATTCATCCGCTAATTCTTTCAAATCATTTTTCAGGGTTTTAAAATCCACAATCATTCCCCGAATCTGTCCATCCGCTTCCACCTCATCCGAAGCAACCGTTACTTCAATGGTCCAGCGGTGTCCGTGAATGTTACTGCATTTTCCCTGATATCCCTTTAAAAAATGCGCGCTGTCAAAACTTGCATTCGTTTGTAATGTATACATATCGTTCTCCTTTTTCTCTCCAATACTCCGGTAATTGCGAAATACTCGGTAACCGATACGAACCTGTGCAAAATTTAATAATATATATAAGCAGGCTATTGTAGCACGCCGGTACTTAACGAGGGAAAGCGTACGCGCATCCCAAGTTTAGTACCGCTGTGTGCGGATGAAGCGCAAGCGTGCCTGTGTTATATATATTAAATTTGCACCGATTATAAAGGCAAATGTATTTTGCAATTACCGGACCTACGTCATTCAAATATTTACAAAATAAAAGGCACCTATATTCCAAGCCTGAATATAAGTGCCTAAATTTCCTGTCACTTTTCAGCCCTAGTTTTATTTATAGACAGGATGGTACTAATGAACTGTCTTATTATTTTATAATCCCAAAATATTTCTTACGGTTGCTTCCATTTCACTCTTATCACATACCGTATCGTGTAAAACTTCTGCACTGCGGATATCCTCAATTGCCTGTGGAATTTTAACTCCGGACAATTTGTTCAATTCATCCACCAATTCAAAATCAGACTGTGCAGCATATTTTTCATCAATTGCTTCCATTACACTTCTTGTAAACTTATACGGACTTGCAGTTGATGCAATCACAGTCGGTGTATGATCTCCTGTCTTTGCCACATACTTGTCATATACGGTAGCCGCTACTGCCGTATGTGTATCCATAATATACTGATCTTCCTTGTAAACCTTCTTAATGGTTGCCGCACATTCTTCCTCTGTTGCATAACCACCGGCAAACTCTGAAAGACGTTCTTTCATTTCTTTGGTAATCTCATACTTACCATTGGTTGTTAACGCCTTCATCAATTCACTGTTCTTTTCTGCATCATCCCCTGCAATCTTATAAATCAGACGTTCCAGATTACTTGAAATCAGGATATCCATAGAAGGTGATGTTGTAAGAATAAAGTCGCGGTTTTTATCATAAATACCGGTTTCAAAGAAATCAAACAGGACTTTATTTTCATTGGATGCACAAATAAATTTTGCAATCGGAAGTCCCATTTCCTTTGCATAATAAGCAGCTAAAATATTTCCAAAATTACCGGTTGGAACAACTACATTAATCTTATCTCCTGCTTTTATTGTTCCGTCCTTTACAAGACGTGTATATGCATATATATAATAAACCATCTGTGGCACCAAACGGCCAATGTTGATGGAATTTGCGGAAGAAAACTGGAATCCCTTCTCATCCATTGCCTTTGCAAGTTCTTTATCATTAAACATGTTTTTTACACCGGTCTGTGCATCATCAAAGTTACCGATGATACCAACAACAGATGTATTGGCACCCTTTTGTGTTACCATCTGTTTTTCCTGAATCGGGCTGACACCGTTCTTTGGATAAAATACAATAATTTTGGTTCCCGGAACATCAGCAAAACCAGCTAATGCAGCCTTACCGGTATCTCCGGAAGTTGCGGTTAAAATTACAATATCATTCTTAATCTGGTTCTTCTTAGCTGCTGTTACCATAAGATACGGAAGAATGGAAAGTGCCATATCCTTAAATGCAATTGTTGAACCATGGAATAATTCCAGATAGTTTGCCCCTGCCTTCTTTACAATCGGTGCAATCACATCTGTATCAAACTTCTTATCATATGCACTGTTAATACAATGCTCTAATTCCTCTTTTGTAAAATCAGTAAGCATTCTACTCATAACTTCGTAAGCAACTTCCTGATATGTCATATCTGCCAATTTATTCAAATCCACATCCAATGCCGGAATGTGATCCGGTACAAATAAACCACCATTTTCTGCCAGACCTTTTAATATTGCCTGTGAAGCGGTTGCGGTTTCGTTGCTGTTACGTGTACTTTTGTAAGTTACTGCCATCTTTCTTTCTCCTCTTCCATTCATCATTTATCTTTCATAATAAGTTACTTTGTGTACATATAAAATCTACTCTATATCTTTACCACATAAGCCCCGGTTGTGCAAGACTTATCTCTTAATTTGCATAAAAGACTTCCATATTTCTTTTGCCCCAGCGGACTGCCTCCGCATGTGTATAAAAGAACATATCAATATGCTTGCCTTTGATTGCTCCACCGACATCCTCTGCAACATAAACCTGTCCGTTGATTACAAGTCTTGTTCCAAACGGAATTATGCTGGGATCCACCGCAACCGTACGATTTGATGTCGGCACGGTTCCGCTTGCAGTTCGGTTCCTGCCGGAATAAACACCACAACATACACGGCAGGTACAATACGCCGTTATGTTAAAGATTCCAAGGCTTTCTCCATGCGATTCCGCCATTACCTTCGGACCGATTGCACCACCGTTGGAAGCAGTTGCTCCAAATCCGGTATTGCTGCTGTCTCCTACATCTACATAACCATCCAGGGTACTGCCGGGATTTAACATTTCCTGTGCAAGACGCTGAATCTCTTCCCGCTTGGCAGCCTCTGCAGCCGCCGCAGCCGCTTCTGCCTCCTGCGCCCGTTTCTGTGCCTTTTGATTCTCTATTTCCTGTTCCTTCTTATTTTCCTCATATGCCAGTTTGTCGGAGGCCCATTCATCCATCGCAGTTAAATCATTCACTGCACGAACCTCCTCCAATCGTTCATTGTCATAATAGGAATCCAAATAATCCATCTGGGAAAGATTCAAATCATCCAAATAGCCATATTTCATTGTATCATAATCTACCTTCTGCACTCTTGAT
Source organism: uncultured Lachnospiraceae bacterium (assembly GCA_934293575.1). GTDB lineage: Bacteria > Bacillota > Clostridia > Lachnospirales > Lachnospiraceae > CAG-590. The sequence continues at coordinate 255,758 of CAKQYU010000003.1, forward strand.
AAGGTATGGGTTGTTGCAACATTTTCATTATAGTATTGATTGTCTGCCGCTGTAGCAAGACTTACCAGCTTGCCCGGTTTTTCTCCCGATTGACAGATAACCCGATACCCGACATATCCGATTGCCGCAGTACATGCCAATAACAAAATACTGCCGATTACAGTAGATGCTTTTATTTTCTTCATCTGCATTCTCCGTAAAACAAAAATTATTTGACATAATTAGTTATATTATAATTTTTCTTCTAAGAAAGGTCAAGATTCCTTCGCACAAAACGGAAACATATTACCTGCATCACAATCGTCAACAGCCAGGATGCCGGATAAGAAACAAACAGGAAATCAAGTGACCGGTAATGTGGAAAAATCAAATAAATCCATACAATTCTTGTTCCAACCGTACCAATTACCGATAAAATCATCGGAACCGTAGAATGTCCCATTCCTCTTAATGCACCCGGGAACAAATCCATAATTCCGCAGAGAAAATACGTTACGGTTGTATATAACATAATTTCCATACCACTTGTTACGACCTGTTCACTTGTAGTATAAATCCGCAGAATCTGATGACCAAACAGATAGGCTCCCCCGCCAAGGACAAGTGCAACCACCACTGTCAGCAACAGACATTCCTTTAAAATTTTATCCATACGTTTGTATTTTTTCACACCGTAATTCTGACTGGTAAAACTCATACAAGCCTGTGTAATGGAGTTAACGGATACATACAAAAATCCAAGTATATTATTGGCTGCCGTATAACCTGCCATTGCAACCGAGCCAAACGAATTTACGGAAGACTGTAGCAATACGTTAGAGAAATTAATAATTGTACTTTGGATTCCCGCAGGAATACCCACCTGAAAAATCTGCCGGACATATCTTCCCCGCAATCGCAATTTTGAAAATCTAAGCTGATAGCTTCCTTTTGAGCGATGCAGACACGAAAGCACAAGAATACAGGACAAACACTGTGAAATAACCGTTGCAATCGCAACTCCGGCAACTCCCATATGAAAATGGATTACCAGATATAAATTTAACAATGCATTTACCACTCCGGATAAAATCAGAAAATACAAAGGACGTTTGGTATCACCTACTGCCCTGAGAATTGCAGCACCATAATTATACAACATAAAAAACGGCATACCCATAAAATAAATGCGCATATAAACCGTTGCAAGATTTAATACATCCTCCGGTGTATCCATTAATTCCAATGCTGTTTTTGCCATGACAATACCAAGAATACCGATTGCAATTCCACTGATTAACGCCAGCAATATGGATGTATGAACCGTATCTGACATTTCCTTCTCCTGTCCGGTTGCATAATATCTTGCCGCTAACACATTGGCGCCCAGCGAAATTCCAATAAATAAATTAACAAATACATTAATCAAAGCCGTGGTAGAACCAACCGCAGCTAAAGCACCGTCGCCTGTATATCTTCCTACCACTATGATATCCACGGCATTAAATAATAATTGTAAAATACCGGATAACATCAACGGAACGGAAAATGTAATCAATTTATCCATGATACTTCCGTTGCACATATCAATTTCGTATTTATTTTTCTTTGTTTCCATATATCATCACTCTCTCATAAAGGTTTTCGGTTGAATTATCACCAGATAAAAGTATAATAATATTATGAAGATAGTCAAGGAGAAAACATGTTAGCAGGAGTTACAAAGGCAACAAAAAAGAATGGTACCGTTTATTATCGTTCTTCTTTTTCAATCAAATCAAAACATATCAGTTTAGGAAGTTTTCCTACCGAAGAGATGGCACATCAGGCATACTGCGAAGCTATCAAGATTGTCCGGGAACATCGATTTGAGATTACGGATTACTCAACGGATTTCTGTCTGGATTTTTCCAAATTTATCATACTGTTAAATTACAGAAATACCGGTATTTATTTTAAAACACCGATTTATCTGCAAAGCGGATTTTTTTATTATTATCTAAATCCGGATAAGGCATTAATCTTTGACCGGGAGGATCTTTTTTATTATGCGACCCATAAAATTCAGACGCGGGGCGGCTATTATTTTGTCTGTGATTACGGAAGCCAGTATAATATTCTTGCCCGATATGGCATCAAAAATTATGCCAGGAAGAATATCGATTATATCTTTGTAAATCATAATGATTTGGATTTCCGATATGAAAATATTCATGTTATCAACGAATATATGGGTGTATCCAAACTTGAAAATCCAAACCATCCCATACAGGAATATTATGAAAGCCTTATTCATATCCGCGGCAACTACCTGATTGGAAGGTATAAGGATGCCATAACTGCCGCGATTGCCTACAACAAGGCTGTAGACACGCTTGCAGCTCAGGGATTTCATAAGAAATATATCAAAAATTATATCAATGAACTTTCCGCTGCCGAATACAAAGAAAGATACCGGAATATTAAAATTTCATCCAAGCTTATTCATTTCCCATTTGCAAACGGGGAACACATGTGATAGAATCACTACGACTCAGACAAATGATCGCGGCTGCAAGGGAGAAATCCCGCAGGTGAGGAAAGTCCGGGCTTCATAGGGCAGTGTGCCGGATAACGTCCGGTGGAGGCGACTCCCAGGCTAGTGCAACAGAAATATACCGCCAGGCAACTGGTAAGGGTGGAAAGGCGAGGTAAGAGCTCACCGCTGATCTGGTAACAGGTCAGGCTCTGTAAACCCCACACGAAGCAAGACCGAACAGAGAGCTATGTGGCTGCCCGTCACGTTCTCGGGTAGGTTGCTTGAACCTGTTGGCAACAGCAGGTCTAGATAGATGATCATTCAACGACATAACCCGGCTTATCGGCTGAGTCATAAAAAAAGAAGCTTTGCTTATGCAAGGCTTCTTTTTTTACTAACGATACGAAAATCAATCGGTATTTACTTTGCCTGAACCAAAACAAGATGGTTCTCATGCCAATAAATACAATAATCAATCAGACCGGACGAAATTTTAGGATATTTGATTAACAATTCTTCTCTGGCGTGATTGCCGCTTCCAACTTCTGCCATAACGGTACGGATTTCCCATATCATATCCTGTCTTGACTGTTCATCCAATAACGAAAATATGTACTGGCTCTTATAAGGCAGATGTGCATAAATATCCGCCACCATTGTATCAACCGATACATTCTGATTCCGGTAATCATCAATCAGTTCAAACACCTGACATTTTTCATCATCCGGAATACCCGCATGTCTTGCAATCAGCTTCGAACACAATTCTGCGACATCCACATCCTTATATCCGAAATCATCAATGTTGTAATCTGCAACCACATCCATCAGCATCTGAAAATGATGTCGAATCTGATACTGTGGAAGCTTCGCACAATAATCGGTTAATTCATCATGAATTCCGGTCTCCTCATCCCAATAATGCAGAGCATAAACCCAATATACCAGATAACATATCATAATCTCTTCGATTCCGTCCTTATGGTTCGTGAATGAAAAGGCGGACTTTAACTTTGCGCCCAAGCTTTTAAAATCTGTCTCACTTAATGTCAAATCACTAATCACACGAACATATGGCAGCTGTTTTTCAAAATAATCCTTCATCTGTGGTAAATCAAACTTTTTTCCGGAAACACCCATTTTGTAGCCCTCCTTACTTTAAGAATCAAATAGTTGTTTACAAACTAACCTTGATATGCTCCAAAAAGCACTTACGTCAATAAGGATAGTATAGCACAGCGAGTATTTTTTGTCACTATTTTGCACAAATTTCTGCATTATTTTCATTATTTTTTCACAAAAACATACAGGTTTGTAGCCTAATACACGATTTTAAACCGGAAAGCAACTTCCTCCGACAAATTCACGCAGAATACTGTTCTTTGGAATGTTTTCCGAACTGACACATAAAAAGTAATCCAAAAACTTCAACAAACGTTTTGCTTCCTGATATTCTCTTGTATCGGAAGGAATTGCAAATAACAACGGTTCCACATAAGGCTTAATTACCGCAAGTTCATAAATCAGAGCGGAATTAAACATAACATCCGCCTCCTCTTGATATGGGAAAATGTTTTTTTCCTCCCCGCGTCTTACGGAATCCCACATTGCAATCGTCTTTTGTGCACTGTTTCCTCTTGTTCTGGCATCTCTTACAATCCGTCGAATCAATCTGCCATCCGTTGTTGCCACCCGGTTATGCTCATCTACATTTAACTGCGTCAATGCACTGATATAAATCTTGAATTTGCTGTAAGCAGGAAGTCCCGCTGTCATTTCCGGATTCAAACCATGAATTCCTTCTATTACAAGAACATCCCCTTCTTCTAACTTCAGTGTATTTCCTCGATATTCCCTCTTTCCGAGCTGGAAATTAAAGGTTGGCATCATAACTTCATCACCATCTAACAATCTTGCCATATCCTGATTAAACTGTCCCACATCAACAGCCTCTAAACACTCAAAGTCATAATTTCCGTTCTCATCCTTCGGTGTGTATTCCCGATCTACAAAATAATTATCCAATGCAATCGGATGCGGTTTTAATCCTAATGCACGCAACTGAATACTTAAACGATGAGAAAATGAAGTTTTACCGGATGAACTCGGTCCGGCTATCAAAATGATTTTCTTATCCTCCTGTGCAATCCGTGCGGCAATATCTGCAATATTTTTTTCCTGCAATGCCTCCTGCACCAGCATCAAATCATTAATTTCACCTTTGGCGATGGCATCATTTAAGCCACCGACGGTATCGATATTAAGTATTACACCCCAATCATCCGACTGTTTTAATACAGAAAATAATTTCTTGGCAGGAGCAAATTCCGGAAGCACATCCGGATTTCTTCTTTCCGGCATCTGCAATACGAATCCGTCTTCATACGGATACAGTGCAAACTGTGTCAGATATCCGGTAGATGGAACCATATATCCGTAATAATAATCTTCATATCCGTCTAACCGGTACGCATTTGCATTTGATGCACGACGATATTTGAATAGTTTTACCTTGTCCTGTCGTCCCTGCGTTTCAAAACGCTTCATCAGGTCAGAGGACTTGTAGGTATGTTTTTCGATTGGTAAATCCAACTCTACCAATTCCTGCATTTTTTTTGTTACGTCATTTAACAGGCTTTCCGTTACCTTTGCGGTCTTACTGTTTAACTCGCAATAATAGCCCTTGCTTAACGAAAACAATACCCGTATCCAGCCATTGGAGCCGCGTTTTTTCAATACCTCACGAAACGCCTTCAACATCAATAACGTCATGCTCCGTTTGTATGTATCGGAACCAACCTTTTCTGCGGTTGTAACAAACGACACCTCACAATCATACCGTACCGGCTTATATAACTCTGTCAGTTTGCCATTTACATAGGCAAGCACAATCATCCCTTTTTCCTGTGTTCCGTATTCTTTTGCCAACGCACCAAGTGTTGTTCCTTTCTCCACCTGATAAACTTCTCCATTCAGTGTAACCTTAATCATTGTAAACCCTCCTGACGTTTTCTTATAGTACCTGAACCGGACATGTCTGTTTCATACCGTTAATAATAACCGCATCTCCAATCTGTTCTTTCAGATAATTTTCAATGTATTTTATAAATATATGTTCCAAGCCAAAATGTGTTGCATCGATTACCGTCATTCCCATATCCATCGCATCCAATCCGCTGTGATGTCCGTAATCTCCGGTAAGATACAAATCATATCCTTCTTTTTTTACCGCCTGCATTTCACTCTTACCGGCTCCCGGCATAACGGCAATCCTGTCAAATTTCTTATCCTTTTGCTCTTTGCTCTGATAAAGCATTACAAAATCCATATGAAATTTTTCTTTTACCAGTTCCGCCACTTCCTTTGCAGTCATTGATTTAGGCAGCTTTCCGTATCTTCCCATTCCTTCCGTGCCACCATCCACATCACAAAAATCAATCGGACTAGTATCCGACAGATTCAGATATTCCGGTCCTGCCGCAAGGTCTGCCATGCCGCCAACCGCATCAAAATTCGTATGCATTGCATAATAACAGATTTGATGTTCCGCTAAAGTCAGAATTTTTTCCGACACAAAATCATCTTCATTCACCTTCTTTACAGAAGAAAAAATCATCGGATGATGTGTCACCAGCATATCATATCCATTCTCCACCGCATAAGAAATAACCTCCTTTGATGCATCCAATGCGACCAAAATTTTATGCACTTCTTTTTTCCTTCTGCCCACCAGCAATCCAACATTATCCCAATCACAGGCATATTTTTTAGGAGATAATGCATCTAACAGCTTTACAATATCCTGACATTGCATGCTTATCCCTCCTTGTACCACATAAGTCCTTGTTCATTTATTACAATCTGTTTTTGAATCTCTTTATACCGGTTCTTTGTTTTATCCGGCAATTTTTTTTCCTGTTCCCTGCAAATCTCAATCTGATGCAGCAATTGTTTTGAAATATCCGATAATAAAATCTGCTCTTTTTTTAAAAACTCAAACAAAACAGGATTTTGATGTTCCAAATTATATCTTCCATATGCATAATCGGCTTCTTCCGGTTCTTCCCATTTGTCATCTTCCCCAACCGGCTGCGCCCGCATCACCGTATAAAATTTGTTATCTTCTATCAACATTTTTTCTTCGCAAATCCGATATCCATGCTGATACAGATATCTGCGTACCTTATCAAGTTCCGATTGCGGCTGTAAAATCAGCACAGGCGCTTTTTCTTTATCGGCAAACATGGCACTTCCACGCTCTAAAATACCGGTAATCAGCAATCCACCCATTCCGGCAATAATAATCGTATCCGCTTCTGCCACCTGCAAGGCATCCATCCCATCACTTAGCCGCACATCTATTACATTATGTAAACCTGCATTTTGAATGTTTCTTTTTGCAATTTCCAGCGGTCCTTTTCTTACATCCATTGCTATTACTTTCGACGCCAGCTTTCTTTCCACCAGTGCAATGGATACATATGCATGATCGCAGCCAATATCCGCAATAACATTCGACTGTGGTAAAATCATGCTTACCACAGTCTCCATTCTTTTTGATAAATTCATTTTTTACTCCAAATAATCTCTCAACTTACGGCTGCGGCTTGGATGTCTCAATTTACGCAATGCCTTTGCCTCAATCTGACGGATACGTTCACGCGTTACATTAAATTCTTTTCCGACTTCCTCCAATGTTCTCGCACGTCCATCATCCAATCCGAAACGAAGGCGTAATACCTTCTGTTCTCTTTCTGTCAAAGTCGATAACACTTCAACCAACTGCTCCTTTAACAGGGTAAATGCTGCTGCATCTGCCGGAACAGGGACATTTTCATCCTGAATGAAATCACCCAAATGACTGTCTTCCTCTTCACCAATCGGTGTTTCCAATGAAACCGGCTCCTGTGATATCTTTAAAATCTCACGCACTCTTTCAACCGGGATTTCCATTTCTTCCGCAATCTCTTCCGGCGTTGCTTCTCTTCCAAGTTCCTGTAACAACTGACGGGATACACGAATCAGTTTATTAATTGTCTCTACCATATGAACCGGAATACGAATGGTTCTTGCCTGATCTGCAATCGCTCTTGTAATTGCCTGACGAATCCACCATGTAGCATACGTTGAAAACTTATATCCCTTGCGGTAATCAAATTTTTCAACCGCCTTAATCAGACCTAAGTTACCTTCCTGTATCAAATCAAGGAATAACATGCCTCGTCCGACATATCGTTTTGCAATACTGACAACCAGACGAAGATTGGCTTCCGCTAACTTCTTTTTCGCATTTTCACCTACCGCAACCAATCTTTTTAATTCCTTCTTTGCTTCTTCATCAAGCTCCTCTCCCATTTCTTCTAACTGGGATTGTGCCATATCTCCGGCTTCCATCTGCTTGGCAAGTTCAATTTCTTCCTCTGCACTTAACAGCGGAACCTTACCGATTTCCTTTAAATACATACGAACCGGATCTTCAATATTCGTTCCTTCCGGAACAGACAAATCAATCTTGTCTACTTCGATTTCTTCTGTATTTTCAACCTCTAATAAAGCATCTTCATCCGGTTCATCGTCATCATCACCCGGAATTGTCAATACATCCACCTTATTTTTTTCAAGGTAATCAAAAATACGTTCCATCAACTCCGTTGTCAGCTCAAAATCCTTTGTAAAGCACGCAATGATTTCCGTATCTTCAATTACATTCTTTTTCTTTTTGGCAATTGCTAATAATTCCTCTAATTTCTCCTGAAATTTTTCTTCATTGAATCCGTCTTTCTTTTCTGGTGCATTTTTCTCTGCCATTCGTTTATCCTCCTATTATTCTCATCAAGAATCCTTTTCATAACTGTATTATTTGATATCCAGACTCAAATTATTTATACGAGCCTTTTCCACCATTAATTTACTAAGCATTTCTCTGTCTTTTTTGTGTTCTTTTATTTGATTTTCTATGCTTCGTTTTTTAATTCGTTTTACCAATTCTGTAATTGCCTTGGCTTTTTCTTTTCCTTCCACTTCTTTGTCAAAGCGCTCCTGCAAAATCTCAGACACCATTTCATGTTCTTCTTTGCTCTGATAATGATTGATAATCATTGCCGGAGCCACACTGCCGGTTGCCTGATACTGTTCAAACAAAGCTTTCACAATCTCATGATAGACAGGTTCAAAAAAATCATCCGGCGACAAAACACCGTCAAATGCCTTAAATAAAGAAGTATCGTTTACCATCCATGCAATCAGCAGCCGTTCTGTCTTTAACAGTTGTTTTTCTTTTGCTTCCTCGCTTGACATCCTAGGACCCGGTTGCCGGTACACAGTCCGGTCAATCGCTCCTCCACCTGCCACGCCATATCTTGTCACCCATTCTTTTAACGCGTCCTTATCAATATCATACAGCTTCGCAATGCTGTCCGTATAATTTTTTCGTTCCAACGGGTCGGAAATATAGGAAAGCCTCTGCGCCGCCTTCTTTTGAAATTCGGTTCTTTCCTGTGGATCCTGCTGATTATATTGTTTTGCCAGTAAATCAATCTCAAATACGGTTCCACTTTTTGCTTCTTCTATCCGTTTTTCAAACGCTTCCGTGCCTTCCGCCTGAATCAGTTCATCCGGGTCTTTGTACGGCTTTAACGAAATCACCCTTGCCGGCATTTCAAATTCCCGCATAATCTCCAATGCTCTTAATGCCGCCTTGGTTCCCGCTTCATCACTGTCATAAGCTAAATAGACATGATCCGTATAGCGTTTAATCAAATTTACCTGTCCGACCGTCAGCGCAGTTCCAAGGGATGCTACTGCATTGTCAAATCCTGCCTGATGCATGGAAATCACATCCATGTAACCCTCGCAAAAAATAATACCGCTTCGTTTGCTCTTCTTTGCCAGATTCAAACCATACAGATTACGGCTCTTATCAAATACCGGTGTATCCTGTGTATTAATGTATTTCGGCTTTCCGTCTCCCATTGTCCGTCCGCCAAATGCTATTACCCGGTTATTCGTATCGATAATCGGATACATGACACGGTTCCAGAACCGGTCGGAAGCACCGTATTTTTCATCAAACTTTATCAATCCGGAATTTTTCATATCCGCATCCGTATAGCCTTTGTTTTTTAAATATTTGTATAAATCATCACTGTATACATCCGAGTAACCAAGTCCGAATTTCTTAATCGTCTCTTCATTAAGCCCCCGGTTTTGTAAATATTCCAGCGCCTTTTTTCCATGCTCTGTTTTTATCAGATAATGAAAATAGGCAGCTGCCAATTTGTTCATTTCTTTTATTTTGGTACGTTCATCCGCCTGTTTCTTTGCTTCCTGCGACATACTTTGTTTGGGTAGGTCATAACCAACCCGCTCCGCTAACTGCTCCACTGCCTCCGGAAACGAAAAGTTTTCGTGTTCCATCAGGAAGGTAAATACATTTCCTCCCACACCACAGCCAAAGCAGTGATACATCTGCTTGTCCCGGCTTACATGAAAGGATGGTGTCTTTTCATGATGAAACGGACAACATGCCGTATAGGAATTCCCCTTGTGTTTTAGGTTTACATAACTTCCTATCACATCCACTATATCATTTCTTGAACGTATTTCTTCTATTACTTCATCTGAATAATACATGACTCCACCTTATCGTTTCCATCCACTTGGTTCAAATGCTTCCTGGAATTTCAAGACTGCATAATTATCCGTCATTCCTGCAATATAATCACACACAACCTGTTCTCTATCCTCTCCCATGTCTACCATGGTAAAGTACTCCTCCGGTAACATTTCCGGATGGGAATTATAAAAATGAAACAATTCCTGTAACATTCTCTTTGCTTTGCTTTCTTCTCCCTTTGCAACCGGATTGGTATATACCGCATCAAATAAAAAGCTTCTTAACTTCGTCATTGCCTGACGGATTCGATCCGAACATATAATATCCGCTTTTCCCTCACTGTTTGCAATCACATCATGAATAATCGTATTCAACCGGTCTCTGGTTCGATTTCCCAATATATCCGTACATGCCTTTGGTAAATCTTCTTCTAATAAAATTCCACCCCGCATGGCATCATCAATATCATGGTTAATATAAGCGATTTTATCCGCAATCTGAACGATTTTTCCTTCTAATGTCTGTGGATTTCCGGTTGTTTTGTGATTCAAAATTCCGTCTCTGACTTCTACTGTCAGATTCAGTCCCTGTCCTTTTTTCTCAAGACGCTCCACAACACGGATACTTTGTTCATTATGTTTAAAGCCTTTGGTACAGACTTCGTTCAATGCCCGTTCCCCTGCATGCCCAAACGGAGTATGTCCCAAATCATGTCCCAATGCAATTGCTTCCGTCAAATCCTCATTCAACCGTAAAGCTCTTGCAATTGTACGCGCCGTCTGCGACACCTCCAATGTATGTGTCAGACGGGTTCGGTAATGATCTCCCTCCGGTGACAGGAAAACCTGTGTCTTTTGTTTTAATCGGCGAAAGGATTTACAATGTAAGATACGGTCTCTGTCTCTTTGATAGATTGTTCTCACATCACACATCGGTTCCTCTTTGTCCCGTCCCTTTGACTGGTCGGAAAATGAGGCATACTCGCATAAATATTCATGTTCCCAAGCTTCTAATTTTTCCCGGACATTCATTTCCACTCATCCTTTCATCCTGTATTGTTTCAAAAAAACTCACCCAATAAAGAATATATGACACAAAATGAATTATTCCTTTTTTTATTTTTCTTTATTTTCCATATTAAGAGGCTTTACGATTAACGAATACACTGTCATAAATATAATTGCAAGCGAACAGATTGCATATATTGGGGAAATCATTAAATTTATGACACACTTATGATTGTTTCAATTCGTAAATGAGGAATCGATTTTAATGATTCTATCGCACAATTCCAACGAGGACTCTCTATGTGATACAACAATGATTGTTTTCTCCTTTGCAATTCGATTTATTGCATCATGAACAATACTTTCACTTACATGCATTTTAATAAGATCAGCAATACAGAAAGAAAAAGAACCCAGGCTTAAATGCCAAGGTTCTTAATTTATAAAGAAAAATGCGGATGACAGGAATTGAACCTGCACGGTCTCCCACTAGATCCTAAGTCTAGCGCGTCTGCCAGTTCCGCCACATC
>CAKQYU010000004.1 GCA_934293575.1 uncultured Lachnospiraceae bacterium
AATAAGATATTCACTCCATAATCATGTCTGCTATCATTAACACAATTTACGTTTTCTCCTTATCTGGTTTCATTCATGGTCAGTAGATTTAAATTCTTAAAAATAGGAATGATAAGCTGTTATAATCTTAAAAAGAGTATGCTGTATACCTAAAATATGATAAACTAAAAATCAGTAATTTAAAGGAGGGGAAGGTCATGTATGAATGTCCGAATTGTGGGGGCAATCTAAAGTTTGACATTCAATCGCAGGATTTGCATTGTAAGTCATGTAATACACATATGGATCCGTATGCGTTTTCAAAAGAAAAAGATGCGGAAGAAAGCCGGGAATATGATGTGACGGTGTTTACCTGTCCGCAGTGTGCAGGCGAAATTTACAGTACGGATGAAACGGCGGCTGCATTTTGTACGTTTTGTGGGGCATCTACGATATTAGACAGTCGGTTGACCAAAGAGAAACGACCAAAGTATATTCTTCCGTTTCAAAAAACGAAAGAGGACTGTAAGCAGGCATATTTTAAGACGGTAAGCAGGGCATGGTTTGCACCGAGGGAATTAAAGGATCCCAAATACGTGGATGGTTTTCGTGGAATTTATATGCCATATTGGCTTTATGATATGAAGATTAAGGGAAGAACCGCTTTTCCGGGAACAAAAAGTTACCGGAGAGGAGATTATGATATCACAAAGCACTATAATATCGAAGGGGATATTGACTGTGAATATAATGGAATATCTTATGATGCATCCGCGGCATTTTCGGATTCCATCAGCCAGCGGCTTGCACCATTTGATACAAAACAAATGAAACCGTTTACACCGGCATTTTTAAGTGGATTTTATGCGGATGTGGCGGATGTTGGTGAGGAAATATACAAAGAATTGGCAATGGATTTTACGAAGGAACGGCTGGTTGTTTATCTGCGGGATAATAAAACCATGCGGTCCTATCATTCCTTCAATGATGTTAACAAATTAAAAAGATTTATGAATGTATCGGGAGAGCGGGAAGAGGCAGCGATGTTCCCGGTCTGGTTTATGTCTTACAGGAAGGGAAATCGTGTGGCATATGCAACGGTTAATGGTCAGACGGGAAAGGTAGTTGCGGATCTTCCGGTTGACCCTGCAAAATATATGATTGGTTCGGCAATATTGACCATAGTCATATTTTTGCTTCTGAATGCATTTGTATTTTTGCGTCCGATGACATTGTTGTTATTAATCTGCATGATTTCAATATTTACAATCTGGCTGTATGGAAGGGAATTAAGACAGATTCGTTGGAAGGATGAGGCATTAGATGATGCCGGTGTGCAGTACAAAGGCTCTTTGAAGGTAAAGCAGTTTAGCCAGCCAAAGGGAAATGCCACTACCGAAAAGATAAAAAACACATTAAAGAAAAACAAGCAGATATATCAGGTTATCGGGCTTATCGTTATCTTGCAGGTGGGATTTAGTATGTTAAGATCACTGTTGGATGTTTTGTTGTATATGTTAGATAATCCGGTATTGCTTCGGTTTTTGTATCTGATTTTTTTAATAACTGCTTTTGGTGTTGGATTTTATTACAGGAAAGATTATGAATATGTAAGGAATGAAGAAAAGAAAATCCCGCTGATTGCCGGTTCGGTTGCCGCAATCTGTATTGCGATTGGGATTTTAATTGTGAAACCGGCACATGATATTTATTATTATGGGGCGGTTATAGCAGCTTTGATTACGGAATTGATAGCGGTATTTGATTTAATTCGTCATTATAATGTATTGGTTACAAGGAAACTTCCACAGTTTGAGCGAAAAGGAGGGGATGACGGTGCAAGATAGGTTTTACATAAGAAAAAGTAAGAAAATTATCCGGCTTTTCCTGTTATTTGCTCTTGTATTCGGATGTTCGCTTCCGGTTATGGCACAGCAGGCGGATGGAGTGATACTGATTCAGGATGATGCAAATTTGCTGACGGCTGAGGAGAAAGAAAATCTTCGTTTGGATATGCAGCCAATGACGCAATACGGTAATGTAATCTTTTATTCGGTAGACAGTAATCCGGATTCTGCTGCAGAATGTGCTGCATCTTTTTATCGTTCAAAATATGATTATGAGGACGGAACATTATTTTTGGTGGATATGGATAACCGGGAAATCTACATATATAATTCCGGGGAATTATCAAAGCTGATTACCAACCGGGAATGTTACACCATTACGGACAACATTTATACCTATGCGTCGGATGCGGATTATTATACATGTGCAAAAACGGCATTTGAGCAGGAAGCCGATTTGATGGAGGGAAGAGATATTCCACATCCGATGAAGTATATCAGTAATTTTCTTTTGGCGGCGGTGTTAGCGGTAATCTGTAATTATTTAATTGTAAAGGTATTTTCAAAGACCGGAAAACCAAAGGACAAGCTTATTATAGATGGACTGACCTATCGGGAAAATTTTGGAAATGCACAGGCTGTTTTTACGCATGAGACGAAAGTATATAATCCGGTAAGTTCCGGCGGAGGTGGTTCTTCTGGCGGAGGCGGATCTTCCGGTGGTGGTGGTAGCAGCTCCGGAGGCGGACATAGTTTTTAGGGGGATTTCCGTCATTGTGCAAATTGTACGGTTATGATATGATAACCAGTATGATACTCTTACGGTGTCGGGTTCGGATAACAGCCGGCAAAAGGCTTAAGAGAAAAGGAGGAAGTGTAAATGGAGGGTTTTGTTTCAGGTTCCATTTTAATTGGAATTGTTTTGGTTGTAGTAATACTGATTGTGTTGCTTTCAAGTTATGTAAAAGCACCACCGGATAAGGCATATATCATTTCCGGTTTAAGAAAAACGCCTAAGATTTTAATCGGTAAAGCGGGTTTGAAGCTTCCGTTTTTTGAAAGAAAAGATGAGTTGCTTGTAAAACAGATCAGTATTGATATTAAAACCGGAGATTATGTACCGACACTTGATTTTATCGGTGTCAATATTGATGCGGTTGCAAAGGTTAAAATCCGTACGGATGAGGAAGGAATCCAGCTTGCAATGAAGAACTTCCTGAATATGAAGGAGCCTCAGATTATGGAGGCGCTGGTTGATTCTTTGCAGGGTAACATGCGTGAAATTATAGGTACAATCAGCTTGAAGGATCTGTGTAATGACCGGAAATCATTTGGTGATCAGGTACAGGAAAAGGCACAGGTTGATATGAACCGCCTTGGTATCGAGATTATTTCCTGCAACATCCAGCATGTAGAGGATCAGAATGATTTAATTATTGCACTTGGTCAGGATAACATGGCTGCCATCCAGAAGAATGCAAGTATTGCAAAGGCAAATGCAGACCGTGACGTTGCAATTGCACAGGCACAGGCAGCGAAAGAAGCGAATGATGCCAAAGTATTATCCGATACAGAGATTGCGGTAAAACAAAATGAACTGTCAATCAAGAAGGCTGAATTAAAGACAATTGAAGATACAAAGAACGCAGAAGCGGATGCAGCTTACGAAATTCAAAAAGAAGCACAGCGTAAGACGATAGAGGTCACCAAGACGGAAGCGGATATCGCAAGACAGGAAAAAGAAGTAGACTTAAAGAAAAAAGAGGCTGAAGTTAAGGAACAGGCGTTAGACGCTGAGATTCGTAAAAAGGCAGAAGCGGACAAATTCGCAAAACAGCAGGAAGCGGATGCACAGTTATATCAAAGACAGAGAAACGCAGAAGCGGATAAGTTTGAAAAACAACAGGAAGCCGAAGCAAAAAAGGCACAGGCAGAGGCTGAACTTTATGCAAAACAGCAGGAGGCAGAAGGTATCCGTGCAGTAGGTGAGGCAGAGGCGAAGGCTATTGAGGCAAAGGGTGTTGCAGAAGCAGAAGCGCTTGAGAAAAAGGCAGAGGCCATGAAGAAATACGGTCAGGCTGCCATGGTAGAAATGATTGTAAAGGCATTACCGGAAATGGCAAAGGCAATAGCAGAGCCGTTATCTACGATTGATAAGGTAACAATCATCGACAGTGGAAACGGAGATTCCGGTGTTGGTTCTATGGGAACCTATGTGCCACAGGTTTTGGCAAAGACGATTGAATCTGTAAAAGAGGCAACCGGTATTGATATTTCCGAGATAATGAGAGCCAATACATATGATGCGGTTGTCAATAAGAATATCAATGTGACGGGATTGGACGGAGTGACAATTAATCCTCAGACATCAAAGGCTTCGGATGCACCGCAGAAAGAGAAGGTTGTACCTGCAGTGGATGAAGTTGCAAATACAACAGAAGAATAGGTAGAGGAATAATTTAGTATGACATTTCATTTTAACAGCTGGTTAGTATATTTTTATTTTTATTGTATCGTCGGATGGGTATTTGAATCCGGAAACGTATCGATTCGTCAGAAAAAATGGGTAAACAGAGGATTTATGAAAGGTCCGTGGCTGCCTTTATATGGAAGTGGAGCGCTGGTTATTTTAATATCGACATTACCGTTTGCAAAGAATCCGGTTATGGTCTATTTTGCGGCGGCAATATCTGCGACGATATTGGAATATATTACAGGCGTTGGAATGCTTGCATTATTTAAAGTGCGATATTGGGATTACCGGTATCGTAAGATACAATTTCAGGGACATATCTGTCTGGTTTCAACCATTGTATGGGGATTTTTGGGACTGTTAATGGTATATGTGATACATCCGCCGGTTGTAAGGCTGGTAAACAGCTGGAATCCGGAGGTTGTCAGTATTGTAACCTTTCTTATTACGCTTTGTATTGTATATGACTTTACAAATTCATTCAGAGAGGCTATGGATTTGCGTACGTTGATTACACAGGCAGAGGAATTAAAAAAGCGTATGGACATGGCTTTGGAAGAGGGAAAAGAGCGTATTGAACAAAGGATTGCAGATGCCAGAGAGCAACATCTTGACAACAGGGCAGAGTTGGAACAGGCATTTGAGAATTTAAGGGAACGTTTGGAGCAGAAATCCAAACCTTTACTGATGCGAAATCCGTATGCAAGTTTTCGGAATTTTGAAAAAGAGACGGAAGAAATTCGGAGACGTTTACAAATCAAATGGAAAAAATAATAGCTGTAAGCTGGAGGAAGGATTATGGAAGAGAGAGAAATTCTTCAAAAGGATATATTGCAGGAGCTGATTACTTATAGTGACAGTCTGATTCCTGCGTTACAACAGGTAATTAAAGAGTTAAAAGACCAAGGAGAGGAAAAGGATGATACAGAGGATTTTTTGTCCGAGGTTATCAATGGAATTAACTGGGAAATCGAAGTGTATAATCAGTGTTCATCCTTAATTGATTCCAGTTGTAATTATATCGATAAAAAGGTTATGATTGCTTCCGTAAAAAGTCTTGGAATGGCATTGAACAGTGGGGATGTCTGGCAGATATCGGATTGTCTGGAATATGATTTTCTGCCGTTTTTGAATAAACTGGATCTGGCAGCCAAACTCGTCGTGGAAAAGTTCTGATAAATATTGATATATAAAAATGCTGATACATTAAGAAAAAGCCTGTACCGGAGAGTATCCGATACAGGCTTTTATGCGTAATCATTAAACAGTAATCCGGAATATCTTGACGGATTATATGGATTCGGATAGGTTCCCTGCGTGTTTGGGTAGGTTACCACAACCTTATCAATGTAGTTTAATGGATTCAATGTCATGTTATCTGTTGTCCGTTTGATATCTCTGTGAAAATCCGATAAATCATCGTTAAATAATTTCTGGATTTCGGAACTGTCCACCTCTTTTGTGATATGTAGATAACCGTTCTCATCAACATCTAATCCGGCAGCGGTAAGGCTTTCCGAATGTCGTCTTGTGATGCTGGAAATGTCGCGGAAAAGTTTGGTCGCTCCTCTTTGGCTGGCACCGCTTCTGGCAATATCAATCAACTGATTATAAGAGTCTGTAAAGTCCTTAAGCTTATCCGATACCTTTTCGTCATCCAATACCAGATGAACATTAACCGGTTCGCTGCTTGCAGATAATAAATCCAAATCCATCGATTGATTTAACGAGATACGATTGCTGATGGATGTATGGAAACTGTCATTGATATAAAACTGCGCGTTGGCAGGTTTGATTTCAACCTGATCCACGCCTAGCGCAGAACTGATATCATTATCTAAATAGGTATCGTTAAAATGGAAGAATAATTCTCCTTCCTGCGGAAGTCCGACTGCCTCTGAGCGTAGTACCAATGCACTGGTTCCGTTCACACGCTGATTGCGGATGTTTGCCCGGACGCCGATATTGTGTTCATTGATGGAATTCGCAATGTTTCGTTGAATTTGTTGGTTTGTATCACCCTTATGTACATTCAGTTGGAAGGCATATTCATTTCTGCCAACAGATATACTAAACGTATAATCGCCCGGTGGAAAAGAAGTTTCTCCGGATGGCAGATAATTTCCGACATTTGTCTGACCTGTTGCCAAAGAATCAACCTTTACGGAAAGGGTGTCCGGTATGTTTTGTGCAGAACTGTCATTCAGACTGGCATAAACCACCTGCTCATTGTCGGAGACGGCTGTCATTTGCTGGAACAGATTACTGCGCTGCATACTTAAAGAGTCGCTCTCTTGAGCTAATGCCATGGAAGCTTCCTTAATGCCGATTGCATAAGCCTGACTGTTGTCCGAAAGAGTAAACTTATAAAATGGCGAATGCTGGTTTTGTTTAACTATGTTATTATATATGGTTTTTAAATCATCTTTTTTCTGCGTGCTATTCTTACGATTGGATAAAGGCGCAACTAACTGCGTGCTGTAGTGATTATAGACATTATTTAAATTCAGCATAACCTGTTCCTCCTTCCTTGGATGATTTGTCGTCTTATGCTAACAGATATATGGAATATATCTTCATCCGTGAAGATAAAATATCCTACTATCCCATATTCATATAGATATAATTAATGTTATTTTAATACAGATATTACAAGATGTCTAGAGAAAGATTGTAGAAAAAAGATTTTTTCTGTCATTGACAGGCAATAAAAATTTATATATAATCTACTTCATGGCGTTAAAGCGTTGCAACTTAAAAGTGTTAAATGAACGCGTTTTAAATATTTACAAGGTAGAGGAGAGAAGAAATGGAAACTTCAGGTATTATTTTATGTGTCATCTTATTGATTGCTTTCTTTTCCGTGATGATTGGAGTAGGAATCTACACAAGAAAGCATGCAACAGATGTAAATGGATTTGTATTGGGAGGGCGTTCCGTTGGTCCGTGGCTGACAGCGTTTGCTTTTGGTACATCTTATTTTTCGGCGGTTATTTTTGTTGGATATGCAGGACAGTTTGGCTGGAATTTTGGTATGTCCGCAACCTGGGCGGGACTTGGGAATGCATTTATCGGTTCTTTGCTGGCATGGAATGTACTGGGTCGTAGAACAAGAGTAATGACACAGCAGATTGATGCAAAGACAATGCCGGATTTCTTTGGAAAAAGATTTCAATCGACACCGCTTAAGGTGGCAGCATCTATTATCGTATTTATTTTTCTGATTCCGTATACAGCGTCTTTGTATAATGGATTGTCAAGTTTATTTGGAATGGCATTTGATATTCCATATTGGGTAATTATTGTTGTTATGGCGGTTCTTACCGGATTTTATGTAATTTTTGGTGGATACATGGCAACGGCAATTAATGATTTTATTCAGGGAATCATCATGTTGTTCGGTATTTGTGCAGTTATCGGTGCAGTGATTTATGACAATGGTGGATTGTTGGAAGCAACAAAATCGTTAGCGGCAATTGAAGGAGATGCCGGCTGGCAGGGTGCATATTCATCTTTCTTCGGACCGGATCCGTTGGCATTGTTATTTGTGGTTATCTTGACTTCGCTTGGTACCTGGGGACTTCCGCAGATGGTTGGAAAGTTCTATGCAATTAAGAGTGAAAATGATATTAAAAAGGGAACGATTATTTCCACCATCTTTGCAATTATTGTAGCAGGTGGTTGTTATTTCCTGGGTGGTTTTGGACGTCTTTATGATGTAGCGATAAATGAAACTACAGGAAAACCGTTGTTTGATACAATTATTCCGACGATGCTTTCTACATTGCCATCGGTTATTATTGCAGTTGTAATTGTCCTTGTATTATCGGCTTCCATGTCAACTCTTTCGTCTTTGGTATTGACATCAAGCTCAACCTTTACGCTTGATGTAATTAAACCGGCATCAAAGAAGGAAATTTCCGACAAACAGCAGGTAGCAATCATGAGAGTGTTTATCGTATTTTTCATTTTCGTATCGGCAGTGATTGCGATTGTAAAGGATGCGCATCCGGAGGTAACATTTATCGCACAGATGATGGGTGTTTCCTGGGGAGCATTAGCCGGAGCATTTCTGGCACCGTTCTTATACGGCTTATATTGGAAGGGTGTTACAAAGGCGGCAACCGCTGTATGTTTTGTATGGGGATGTGCAATTGCAATCTTGCAGATGATTATCACATTAGGTGGTGTTGATATTTCAGGCTGGGGAACCGTACTTTCTTATATCTTCCGTTCGTCAATTAACTCCGGTGTAGTTGCGATGGTAGGCGGATTGATTATCGTTCCGGTAGTAAGTCTGTTTACAAAGAAATTGGATGAAAAACATACCGAAGAAATTTTTGCCTGCTATGATCAGACAGTAACGGTTCATAAAACCAAATCATTAGAAGAATAAACCAAATTACAGATGATGTATAGAATATCCCTCCTGTGAAAGATGAAAGAATCAAATCAGGAGGGATTTTTTGTCCCATGTTAAAACATAAAAAAATGTTTCAGAAATATAATAATTGTGATATTATAAATTGTATGCTGATTTTTTAAGGAGACAAGAATGTTGAAAGAATATTTAATTGCTTTTTTTATTTCTATGGTACCGATTGTTGAACTTAGAGGGGCATTGCCATATGCTATTTTGGGATTGAAACTTCCGAAACTTGCAGCATATATTACCTGTATTATCGGAAATATGGTGCCGGTTCCTTTTATTTTTCTGTTTGCACGAAAAATATTGGAATGGGGAGCAGATAAGCCGGTTATCGGAAAATTTTTTAAATGGTGTCTGGAAAAAGGACATAAAGGCGGAGAGAAATTAAAAGCTTCTGCCGGGAACGGATTGTTTGTTGCATTGTTGTTGTTTGTTGGTATCCCATTACCGGGAACCGGTGCATGGACGGGAACGCTTGCAGCAAGTATTTTGGATATGGATTTTAAATCCAGCGTAATCGCGGTATTGTTAGGTGTATTGTTGGCAGGTATTATTATCGGTGTATTAAGCCTGATGGGATTACAGGTGATTGGATAAGAGAAAAAGGAATGGAGGCATGAGATATGATAAAAATCTATCGTACGGAAAACGGAAAAATTGGAGAAGAACATGCCTTTGACCCCGGTTCATGGATACAGTTGACAGACCCGAGTTTAGATGAGATTGAATTGATTTCCAAGCGGTTTGACATTGATATTGCCGATGTGCGTGCCGCTATGGATGCGGATGAAAGTTCGCGTGTGGA
Organism: uncultured Lachnospiraceae bacterium; assembly: GCA_934293575.1. Classification (GTDB taxonomy): domain Bacteria; phylum Bacillota; class Clostridia; order Lachnospirales; family Lachnospiraceae; genus CAG-590. The sequence continues at coordinate 9,534 of CAKQYU010000004.1, forward strand.
AATCGAAGATGATTATACATTGATTTTGATTGACATACCAATTGTAGAAATCCGTAATGACCAGAAGGCATATACGGCAATTCCGTTAGGTATTTTGTTGTTAGATGAATTTCTGATTACCATTTGTGTGGAGGAAACTCCTGTTTTACAGTATTTTGTCAATTCTACGGTTCGTGAGTTCAGTACCAAGAAACAAATGCGATTTATTTATCAGATATTGTATAGAGCCTGTATGTCTTATCAGTTATATCTTCGAACAATTGATAATAAAAGAACAGAAATTGAGGAACGTGCACAGGATAACATGAAAGAAGAGGATTTGGTAACCTTGCATGAGTTAGAATCCAATCTGGTTTACTTTGCAACTTCCCTGCGGGCGAATGGGGCGGTGATTGACCGTTTGTCCCGTTATAGCCGGGTGAGACAGTTTCCGGAAGATAAGGATTTATTGGATGATGTAAGAGTTGAGAACGGACAAGCGATTGAAATGACGAATATATACAGGGATATTATTCATGGTACCAGAGAATTGCTTTCCAATATTATTGATATCCGTCTGAATAATGTCATGAAGTATTTGGCGGCTATCACGATTGTTATGGCAATTCCGAATATCGTGTCGGGATTTTATGGCATGAACGTTGTATCGAAATGGGTTCCTTTGTATGATACGCCGTTTGGATTTTTAATCATCGTTGCGCTTACGATTGTTGTGTGTCTGGTTGTATTGAAGGTATTAAGAAAGAAAAAATTCCTGTAAAAAATGGGATGTATCGCCAACGTGCGGTGCATCCCATTTTGTTGTGTTTACTGTGTTAATATCAGCATTTTTCCGGTTCCGGATAATTAACGCCAAAGGTATCTACTGTCATAGACTTGATTTTTTGTTCCTGTAAAGGCTTGTCATAGTAATCGGTTTCTACACAGGCAATCTTATCAACGATATCCAATCCCTCTGTAATCTTACCGAATGCAGCGTATTCTCCATCAAGATGAGGAGAAGTTTTGTGCATAATAAAAATCTGAGATCCGGCTGAATTTGGCATCATAGAACGTGCCATAGAAAGAACACCCGGTACATGGCGTAAATTATTTTCAAAACCATTGTTTGAAAATTCACCCTTGATACTGTATCCCGGACCGCCCATTCCGGTTCCTTCCGGACATCCTCCCTGAATCATGAATCCCTTGATTACACGGTGGAAAATCAATCCGTCATAAAATCCCTTCTTAACAAGAGAGATAAAGTTGTTTACAGTGTTTGGTGCAATATCCGGATATAATTCTGCTTTCATTACATCGCCATTTTCCATTGTGATAGTTACAACTGGATTTGTCATTGTGCGACCTCCTTTAAAAAATATTAGATGTATTCTATCATTTCTATAGTATGGTTGCAAGTTGAAATCAGAGGATTTACATGGTGTCGAAAAAGTGAAATTGAGGTCAAAAAAGTTTCATAAAATTTCTAGAATATTTCATCGTGGTGAAATTGCATTTTTGTCAAAATATTTGTATCATATAGAAAGTGATTATCGCGATAAAAACAAACATTTACTTGCGTTACTTTATGCAATCATCTATAATACAAAATAGGTATGTTTTATACGATTGTAATGTAGGAGTAAAGGGGCGTTTGTATATGAAAAAGGTAAGTTTCAGAGTAAGGAATTTCGATAAAGAACAATTTTTGACTTATAATATTGATAATGAAGCTGACTTAGACGATGAAGTGTTGGACTTTCTCGAAGAAGAGGAGCCGGAGGGAATTGTCCCGGTTATTTTTGATGATCAAGAAGAAGAATTTGATACATTTTCTTATGACATAACAGACAAAATTCATTTAACGGAACTTTCCAATCAGGAGATTAATGCTGAGATGGTTTTGTTGGTTATGAGAGGAATTGTAATCTCTCTGACAAATATGGCGGAATATCGGGTTCCGTTATCTTATCTGGTATTACATCGTAACTATATTTACATTGATTCGGACTATAAGGTTGAGTTTATCTGCATTCCGGTATTGGGTATGGAAGAAGATGTTGATGTGAATGGATTTTTACGTGGCGTTCTTGCAAGTATTCGATATGATTCTTCGGAAAACGGTGATTATGTTGCCAAGCTTTTAACCTATATTAATAATCCTGCAATTTTCAATCTTCATAATTTATTGACCTTGATTGAGGATTTGATGGATGATTATGGAATTGCGATTCCGGAAGATGATGATTCCGGTATTTATGCGGATTATCAGGAAGTAGAGGAGGAGTCATACGGAGAAACAACTCTATTGTATGATGAGGAAAGCGCAACCGAAGAAGATGAGGAAGAAGATTTCGATGAGGAATCTGTAGAAGAGGAAGAACCGGAAGAACCGGAGTCTGCCGAGACAGAAGAGGCTGATATAGAGGACGATGAACCGGAAGTAGAATCAGTAGAAGATTCTGTTACAGAGGATGATGCAGAACCGATAGAGGAAGACGAGCCGGAAGAAGATGAGGAAGAACCGGTTACGGAATCTTTTGATGAAGAGGAAGAATCGGAGGCAGAAGATATTTCGGAAGAGGAAGAACCGGAATCATCAGTGAATATTGATCCGGATGAAGATGCACAGGACATCATCAATAAAATCAAACAACAGGTAATGGAAGAAAAGAAAAAGTCGGGATTGAAAACGAAGGCTCCGGAGGTAACGGGGGTTGTAATTCATGATGAGTTAGATGACTTCCTTGCAGAAAAGGAAGAGGAAGACAAGAAAGCACATAAGGATGAACAGGGCATTAAGATTAAGAAAAACATCAAGATTAGCAGAGCAAGTATTGTTAATAACAGTTTGGAAGAACAAAAAGAACAGGAAGAGGCTGCTGTCGAAGAAAATGATGAGAATGAAGAAGATGTTAGCGGTTCTATCTTAAGTCAGACGATTGGAACAACCGGAATTTTGAAGGGTGCCGGAGCAATGCCAAAGGTAAATCCGTATTTAGTTCGTGTCAATACGAATGAACGTATTATGATAACGAAACAGGCATTTAAAATCGGTAAGGCATCTATGGGTGTTGATTATTCTGTCAGAGGCAATGGTGCAGTCAGTCGTGTTCATGCAATTATTACAAACAAGGATAATGTATATTACATTAAAGATAATAAGTCAACAAATCATACTTATGTGAATGGAAAGGTTGTCGATGAGGGGCAGGAAGAACTGCTTACTCATGACAGTAAGATCATGTTAGGAGATGAGGAGTTTATATTTAAACTTCGTTAATTAAGATTGTTTTATTTATGAAATCGGGTTCCTTATGAGGAACCCGATTTGAGTATAGGGGGATATTTATGGAGATTCTTACATCTTATTTCACCCATCAGGGAAATGTAAAGAAGATGAATCAGGATTCATTATCAGTTAAGGTAATTAATTCACCAAAAGGCAGATTGGCATTTGCATTGATTTGTGACGGAATGGGTGGATTAGAACAGGGAGAGCTGGCAAGCAAAGAAGTTGTAATTGCATTTAACAACTGGCTGGTGACGGAATTTGCACGGATGATAACAGAGGATAATTTTTCGGAAGAATTATTAAAACAGCAATGGCAGACGATTATAGAGACCATGAATGACAGCTTAGGTGTCTATGCAAATCAACATGGAAAGATGATGGGAACGACGGTTTCGGCAATTTTGTTGTACCAAGGACGCTATTATATTTGTCATGTTGGAGACAGCCGCATTTATAAGTTTGATACGGATATATGTCAGTTAACGGAAGATCATACATTGGTTGCGCAGGAAGTCAGGATGGGTATGCTGACAGAGGAAGAATCACAAAAGGATCCAAGAAGAAGTGTGTTATTACAGTGTGTAGGTGCATCCGATATTATAAATCCGCAGTATGAATCGGGGGATATTTCGGGAGAAACAACATTTATATTGTGTTCGGACGGTTTTGTACATATGTTATCAAAGGAAGAGTTAAAGAAAGGATTTCTGCCGGGGAATATTAAAAATAAAGAACAGGGAAATGAAATATGTGAACAGTTGGTTCGCCTTGCCATGGAAAGAGGAGAACAGGATAATATTACTGTGATTGCGATTGTGACAAAGTAGGAGAAGGAGACGTGTATGACAAGGGTTGGCACGATTTTAGGTGGCAAATATGAAATACTGAAAAAAATAGGTCAGGGTGGAATGTCAATTGTGTATCTTGCGATGGATACACATCTTAATAAGCAGTGGGCTGTGAAAGAGATTAAGAAAAGCAAATCACAGAACACGAAGACCTTATTAAAGAGTCTCCAGAGAGAGGCGAATATACTGAAAATGGTAGACCACCCGGTACTTCCGCGGATTGTTGATATCATTAATCACAATGGAACGGTTTTTGTTGTGATGGATTATATTGAAGGACGTCCAATGAGCGAGGTTTTAAAACTGGAAGGAGCTCAATCGCAGGAGCAAACGATTGAGTGGGCGAAAGATTTATGCAGTGCGTTAAATTATTTACATTCTATGGATCCGCCGATTATATACAGGGATATGAAACCATCCAATATTATGTTAAAACCGGACGGAAAGGTAAAATTGATTGACTTTGGTACGGCAAAAGAGTTTGATGTGGAAAGTATTGCGGATACAACTGCATTGGGAACGAGAGGATATGCAGCACCGGAGCAGTTTGGTGATGCCAGAGGACGTGGAATTTATCGTACGGATGCAAGAACGGATATCTATAGTCTGGGTGCAACCTTATATCATATAGTGACAGGGAAGAATCCGAGCGAGCCTCCATATGTGATTAAAAAAATAAGGGATTGGAATCCGAATCTATCAAACGGACTGGAAAAGATTATTGATAAATGTACGAAACCGAATCCGGAGGAACGATATCAGAATTGTTCCGAATTGATTTATGATTTGGAACATTATGAGGAATTGGATGATGCATTCCGTAAGGAATGTTTTAAAAAGATGCGCAGCTTCTTTGTCTGTGCCGGTCTGACGCTGGTTTCAATCGGATTGATGATTGGCGGTTATATTGGTAACGAAAAAGAAAAAAAGGCGAACTATGACAATCTGATGAATGAAGGCTTTAGTGAGACGATTCAGGGAGATTACGAGGACGCAATCAATACATATACATTGGCGATTACAGATGTGGATGGTAGTAAGAGTACCGCATATATTGAATTGTTGGATTTGTATATCAACTATATGGGAGATGCGGAAACCGGATTAAGCCGGGTAACGTATTATATTGATCAGGGATATGACCATATCGATAATAACCAGGATGTTTTATTAAATGTTGCGATGGATTATTTTGAAGTCATGAAGGACTACAAATCAAGTGCTTACTATTTTAACCAATTAAATCAGGAGGAACATCCGGAAGCGGTTTACTATAGTGCCATTGCACTTGCCATGGGTGAACTGAATGTAGATTATGAGGAGCTTTTACAGAATCTGGAACAGTTTGAAAAGACCAATGATACCACAACAATTTCAATCAACAAATTGATGAACTATAAGCTTTGCTGTATTGTGTATGCAAGAAACTTAAAACAGATGGATGTGGCGGCACAACATTTGATACAGGTTGCAAACAAGGGACTGCAAACTTTAGATGAGTACGAAGATGATAGTGTCAAAGCAGAATATTATATTATCTACAATCAGTATCTGGCGCAGGCGTATGAACATCTGGGGGATACTTCCTTAGAAGAGGATAAGGCACAGGCGATGGAGCATTATGAGCAGGCCTTAATCTGTTGTGATTATATTTTGGGAATGGTATCAAAGGATGATACTTCCACAATCGGAAGGATTACCGATGCGAATTTAAGAGAGGCAAAATATTGTCAGAAGGCAGAGATATATGAAGCTATGGGACAATATGAAGAAGCCTGTCGTGTATATGAAGAGGCCGAGGAAGAGTTTGGTTTACATAGTATTGATTTATATGTAGGGCATCTGTCTTTGTTATGTAAAATAGAAGAAAGAAAGACTACGAATATAGAAGAATGGGATTATGATACATTGCATGATTTATATGATCGGGGAAGTCAGGTGCAGGGAATTTCCAATGATTACCGCTGGAAGCAGCTGACACAGAAATTATCACCATTATTTAAGAAGAATGGAGCGTGATGTATATGTATCAGGTTATGTATTATGTTGGATTGTCTGGAACCGTTATATTCTTCCTGTTGTCGGTTATTCTTTTTTTCAAAAAGAATATAGCAAAATTATTAGGAGATGTAACCGGCTGGAATGCCAGACATGCAATCAAAAAAGAAAATATTCAGATGAAAGAAACTGCAATAGAGGGAAGTTTTCAAACGGATGCTCCGGTAAAACCGAAAAGACCACGGAAAAGAAAAAAACAGGATCGGGTTACGCAACTGTTGGTAAGGGAGGAAAATACGGAACATTTACAGGAGGATGAAGAAACGGCATTGTTGTCGGAAGAAGAGGCAACAACTTTGTTGGCAGATAATGAAATAACGGATGTTTTATCGGAAGAGGAAGCTACAATCTTGCTTCATACGGATGAGGCAACGGAATTACTGCATACAGAAGAGGCAACAGAATTGCTGTATACAGAAGAGGCAACAGAATTACTGCATACAGAAGAGGCAACGGAATTGCTGTATACAGAAGAGGCAACAGAATTGCTTCAGGTACAGGATGAGCCGACCGATATTTTATACGAGGATATTAATATTTCAACAGAGGACGGAGGAAGCATTTTGGATGATGCGGTTGAGCCAGAGAATCTGATTGGAGATGAGAATTCAACTGTTATATTATCGCAGAAGGAACAGCCGATGCCGGATATCTTTGAAGTGGAAGAAGATACAACCGTTATACATACGGAAGAATCTATTTAAAAAAATTATAGTTACAGGTAAATTTGCAGTCAGTATAAGGAAGGAGGAAAATAATGCGTTATCATGTAAGAAAGCTAATTTCATACAGTATGGTTTTGCTGCTGGTTATTCATTTATTTTCCGGACTTTCCGGCAGCTATGTGGTAAATGCAGCGAATGATAATTTGAGTGTAACAGTGCAGATGAATCTTGTTGATAATGCAGATGGCTCAAAAAAGGAATTAAACATTATCTACACGGTAAGCGGAGAAACTTCCAGAAATCCTGTTACTGTAGAGCGTACGGTAACAAAGGACGAAACGGTAATTACTACAGATACCGACATTTCCGTTTCCGATACGAATCCGGTTACGGAAACTTATACAAAGGATGGAAGATATACGGTAAGCTACCGAATCAAACAAAATGATTCTGAGGGTGCATCGTCATATCAGGAAAAGACAGAGACGATTGATAATACAGCACCGGAGGTAAATTGGACAGATGGTGTAGTTGAGGATACGGATGATATTTCATTAAATCTGCATATTGTGGAAAAGAATCTGAATACATCATCTGCATTACAGTTATCCTATAAGCGAACAACGTATTATAATTTTTCCGACCATCAGTCAACAACGCAGGTGGCAATACCGGTACAGACGGTATCGGATGACGAAGGGAATCCTAAGAAAGATGAATATCAGGTTTCAACGAAGGTAAGAACAATTCTTGCAGGGGTTGGAGACGGTATCTATGAGGACTTAAAGCTGATTGTGACAGACAAGTCCGGAAATAAAAGCGAATATGAATTAACCAATAGAATGATTATTGATAAAGACAAGCCGGAGTGTCAGGCACAATGGCTGAGAGGGGATGGTGACATCCTTTCGCCGGCTGCTACGATTGAGGATGTGGATTATTATGATGAAACCTGTAAAAAATTAATAATACAGGTTGGAGATTTGCAGATGGATGCATCCGATGTTTCGGTTAGCCTGAAAAATGGAGAACAGATTATAGCTCCTTCAGCTCTTGAAACGGTATCCGATTATATACAAAAATACACCTATGCGATAGAAGATGACGGAGACTATCGGTTGTCTGTAGCTTGTACGGATCCTGCATCCAATTTCATTACAATGGAAAGAGAATTTATTAAGGATGCAACTTTTCCGGATATTCAGATTGATAATGCATTAATATCCTACAAAAACGGAACAGCTCTGCCGGCTCCGCTTTTGGAAGATGGGAAAGAACGATATTATTTAAATCAGGATGTCCGTTTCTCGTTTCATGTAATGGAAGCAAATTATAAGACTGCAAATGTGAGCGTACGGAATGTACCGGACGATACGCATGAGACGGAATTTCCAAAACAGATGACTGATAATCCGCAAAAATTTGCGGTTGATTATACGGATGAAGGAAACTATAGCCTGTATGCATGGGCGAAGGATGCGGCCGGGAATGAATCAAAGAGTGCCCCGGTTGATTTTGTAATCGATAAAACCGCACCGGTTATAAGCGTTAGCGGAGCAAGGGAAGGTTTGCAGACAAAGGAAGAAGTTAATTTGTGTTTTCGGATGAAAGAAACAAATCCGGATCATAAAAACGATACGATTACGGTGTCACGTTCGGATCTGACCGGATATGAGGAACGTACGGAGTATCGTTATGAGGCGGATAAATGGGATGATATTGGAAATGATACGATAGAACGAAGTCTCACCTTTTCAAAGGAAGGTATTTATGAGGTTTCCATTCAGGCGAAAGATAAAGCCGGAAATATGCAAAGGCGGATTCTTCATTTTACGATTGACCATACCGCACCGGAAATTTCACATCTGACATATTCCAATGTAGAGGATTTGATTTTGCCAAAGTATAATCTTATTTTTAGCAATAAAGTAGTTGCACTGGAATTTGATGTGTGGGATCGTGTAACCGGTGTGAATGATGAGAAAGTATATGTAACCATTGGCAATGCAGCAGACAGGAAAGAAACTTCTTCCATCTATCTTGCACATAAAGTGCTGGGTAATCGATATGTTGTCTACATTCCGTCGGATATGGGAATGAAGGAGTTTAACCATCCGGTTACCATCTGGGCAGAAGACAATCTTGGCAATGAAAACAAGCTTACATCCCATAAAGTTATTTATACAACAGATTATTCGGATATAAAGATGACCTGTGATGTGGATTATAATGAATGGACGAATAAGGATGTTACCTTCCATACAATGGTTACGGATACAAAGGCAGGAATTGATAAGATTGTTTATAAGGTAAATCAAAAGGTTGTTAAAACCGTATCGTTTGATCATCTGGTTGATGAATATGAATGTGATATTACTGCAAGTGAAAGTGCAAGTGTGGTAAGCGGATATGCGGTAGAGATAGAAGTTACCAATAACTGTGGAACGGTAAATAAAGTTGCAAGACAGGTTTATATTGACAAACAGGCTCCGGTTGTTGAATTGACAGGTGTTACGAACGGCAGACATTATAATACGGATTGCCGGATTGCAACGAAGGTAAATGATGTATCTTACACAAATACCCATACCGAATATGTAATAAAGAAAACAATGGAGGGAAAAGAGGAATTGTTGTCTTCCGGCATTTTCCATTCCGGCAATTATGTGGATTACAATTATTTAACAATGATGAATGAGGGCATATATGAGATATATGCAATTACAACAGACAGTGCGGGAAATCAATCGGTTTCTAACCGGTTGAATTTTGTGATTGATAAAACAGCGCCGGTTTTGTCGATTACAGGCACAGAAAACGGACAGGTTTCCGGAAAATCTGTTACATTAAATTTTGCGTGTGAAGAGATATTTTATGAGAGCAATCGTGTCAATATTCAGGTGGAACGAACATTGGACGGACAAACGAGAAGCTATTCATTAGATGGATTTTTGTCGGTTTCAAAGGTTTCAAACATGAGCCATACATTTACGGAAGATGGTACTTATAAAGTTACAATGTCTGCGGTGGATGCGGCGGGAAATGTAGCGGTCAGTCAGACAAGAAGTTTTACCATTGACCAGACCAAACCGGTTATTTCGATAGATGGAACGACAAATTATCAATTATGGAATCAGGCGTTGGGGCTTAGTTTTGTTGTAGAAGAATCCTATTATGCATCCAACCATGTAAGTGTAACAGGAACAAGAACGGATATTGACGGTGAAACCGAAGTTCTACAGTTCCCTGCCTTTGTGAATTCCGGAAAGGTAAGCAGTCTGCGTCAGGAATTTGTGAAAGACGGTGTTTATGATTTGGTCGTATCGTCAAAGGATGAGGCTGGAAATACAGACAAGAAAGAAGTGCATTTTACGATTGATAAAAATGCACCGGAAATATATATGGTAGAATCCTTTGATGGTGGTTATTATCAGGACTTTCAACTTTCCGAGGATTTGGATAATATATTTAAGGATTTGACGGTAATTTCATATAAAATTTTATTAAACGGGATAGAATATAACGGAATTGATAAAATTACAGATGAAGGTAAGTATAATTTATATGTAGAGGCTACCGATGAGCTGGGACATAATACTGTTAAAACAGCAGAATTTATTATTGATCATACAGCACCGAAGGTTATATTTACAGGTGTTAAGAATGGTGAAACCCTTCATGAGAAGGGACAGGTTTTGTTGTCTTTGACGAATACCGATGATGAAATTGTCAGCGTCCGTTTGAATGGTGAAGAATTGGGTGCGGATATCCGGTGTATTGATTATACGGAATATGGTTCCTATAAGATAGATGTGGATTGTCAGGATAGGGCCGGCAATAAGGTAACGAGAAGTATTTATTTTGTATATGCAAATCCGTTCACAATTGCGGTTGTGGGTGGTGTGGCAGTTGTTTTGATTTTATCAACCATTCTCTGGTTGTGGATTCGGACAAGAAAAATAGAAAAGGAAGAGAATCGATTATGAAAAAAGCAGTAGTTTTTGATATGGATGGCGTTATATTTGATTCGGAAAAATTATATCGCAAGCATTGGATGTTGACGGCAAAAGAATATAATATTCCGGAAGACGAAATGAGAAAATTATGTGATTTGATTGCCGGAGCAACAAGAGACCGAAATGAAAAACTGATGAAAAGCCGTTACGGAGAGGATTTTGATTATGATGCATTCCGTATGGCAACGATGAACCGGATGGATGAGGAAGTTAAGAAGAACGGATTAGAGTTAAAACCGGGTGTGAAAGAGTTGTTTGATTTTTTGAAAGAGAACGGTTATAAGATTGGACTTGCCACATCTACACAGAAGGAACGGGCAGAAGGGAATTTAAGGAATGCCGGATTGCTTGATTATTTTGATTATATTATGTATGGCGGTATTGTGAAGAACGGAAAGCCGGCACCGGATATTTATTTAAAAGCCTGTGAAGGACTTTTGGTGGAACCTTCTGAAGCAATCGGTATTGAGGATTCTATAAATGGTGTAAAATCCAGTGCGGCAGCAGGTCTTTATACCATTATGGTAGTGGATCTGATTCAGCCGACGGATGAGATAAAGGAATTGGCGGCGCATATATTTGATTCGTTAATTGATGTAAAGAACCTGTTAGAAGGGAATAAATAAAATATATGACTCATATACTTCATTATGATTAAGAATACATAGAGGAGTGAGTATATGAGTATTGGAAGAAAAATAGGAACCGTTGTAAAGGGATTGATAGTATCTTACGCAATAACAGGAATTTTGTTGGTTTTACTGGCTTTTTTGGTATATAAATTTAAGTTGGCAGAGAGCGTAACGGATATCGCAATTATTGTTATTTATGTGGTTGTTACATTTTTTGGAGCATTTGTTGTAGGGAAAAAGGTAAAGAATCGTAAGTTCCTATGGGGATTTTTGCTTGGTTTTTTATATATTGCAATTATTACACTCGTCGCATGGATATTGAGCAGGTTTTTTCCGGTGTCGGGAGCCGTGAACTGGTCCGCTGTGGCACTTTGTATCGGGGGTGGATTGCTAGGCGGTATGCTAAGTTAATCGTTGACCTTGTATAAAGCTTATGTTATACTATACTGCAAATGTGAAAGTTTCCCATGGAGACAGGATATTAAGAATGTGAGGTAGATTTTTATGAAACATATTCAGACTTTAACAGACAAGACATTGAAGAACACGATGGAAAAGGGTGGATGCGGCGAATGTCAGACATCTTGCCAGTCAGCATGTAAGACATCTTGTACAGTTGGTAACCAGACTTGCGAGAATAAGTAATTTTGTTCTTGAAGGTGTGTGAATTTAGCAACTAAAAGAATGAAGAGGACTGCGGAAGGCTGTCCTCTTTCATTACGTTAAACCCAAACCGATATGCGTATATAGATGATTTGGGGAACTTAGAAGGAGATTTCTTGTGATACATCAGTATAAAAATAATGGTTTTAATATTGTATTGGATGTATGTAGTGGATCGGTTCATGTAGTAGATGACCTGGTTTATGATGTTATTGCCATTTACGAACAAAAAAATATAGAAGAGATAATAAAAGAATTGCCTCAGTATAAGGAAGAGGATATCCGCGAAGCCTGTGAGGAGATTGAGCAGTTAAAGGAAGCGGGACAACTGTTTACTGAGGATGTATATAAAGATGCGATTATAGATTTTAAAAAGAGAAAGACGGTTGTTAAGGCGTTGTGTCTGCATATAGCACATGATTGTAACCTAGCCTGCAAGTATTGTTTCGCGGGAGAGGGAGAATATCATGGAGACCGGTCTTTGATGAGTTATGAAGTTGGAAAGAAAGCATTGGATTTTCTGATTGCAAATTCCGGTAACCGTGTGAATCTGGAAGTGGATTTCTTCGGTGGAGAACCGTTGATGAATTTTCAGGTTGTAAAGGACTTAGTTGCTTACGGCAGAAGTCAGGAGCCAATCCACAACAAAAAATTCCGGTTTACACTAACCACAAACGGTGTATTGCTTTCCGATGATGTGATGGAATTTGCCAACAAAGAGATGTCGAATGTTGTTTTAAGTATTGACGGACGAAAAGAAATTCACGATATGATGCGTCCAACCAGAAACGGAAAAGGCAGCTACGATATTATTATTGATAAATTTAAAAAGATGGCAGAGCTTCGGAATCAGACGAACTACTACGTCAGAGGAACCTTTACACATTTTAATACGGATTTCTCGGAAGATGTTTTGCATCTGGCAGATATGGGATTTAAACAGATTTCCATGGAACCTGTAGTTGCAACGGAAGATGCAGAATATGCCATTCAGGAATCCGATTTGCCTAAATTATTTGAAGAATATGATGCATTGGCAAAAGAAATGGTAAAGCGTGAAAAGGAAGGAAAAGGATTTAATTTTTTCCATTTTATGATAGATTTATCCGGTGGACCGTGTTTGTATAAGCGTTTGTCGGGATGTGGTTCCGGAACGGAATATCTTGCCGTGACACCATGGGGAGATTTGTATCCATGTCATCAGTTCGTTGGTATGGAAGACTTTTGTCTGGGTAACGTAGATGAGGGCATCAAGAAAACAGAGGTTGTTGATGAATTTAAGATGTGTAATGTCTATGCGAAGGACAAGTGTCGTGACTGCTTTGCGAGATTTTATTGCAGCGGTGGTTGTGCAGCAAATTCATATAACTTCCACGGCAATTTGTTAGATGCCTATGAAGTGGGTTGTGAATTGGAACGTAAACGTGTAGAGTGCGCGATTATGATAAAGGCGGCTTTGGCGCAAACTGTGGAAGAAGGAGAGTAAAAACATGAAGAAAGCAAAAGGAAATAGTGTTCTTACACTGTTAGTATTTGTTTTGTTACTGGCATTGGGTATTTATACAACCTGTGTAGGTGTCGGTAAAGATTTGGTAGGACGGGCTAAAAATATTATATTGGGTCTGGATCTTGCCGGTGGTGTAAGTATTACTTATGAGGTGGAAGAAGATAATCCGTCTGCGCAGGATATGGCAGATACGATTGACCGTCTGCAACAGCGTGCAGATGTGTATTCAACAGACAGTAATGTTTACAAAGAAGGTTCTAACCGAATCAATGTAGAGATTCCGGGTGCGGATGATGCAACGGCAATTCTGGAGGATATGGGTAAGCCGGGAGCATTAGAGTTTGTTGATGAAACCAATTATCAGTTATATGAGGCTGGTCAGGAGTACGAGGCATTGCTTACCGGTGCGGATGTAAAGTCTGCATCTTCGACAATTGATAATAGTAAAACCGTTAAGGAATATGTTGTACAATTGGCATTTACGGATGACGGAACGAAAAAATTTGCGGAAGCTACCGCAGCGAATATTGGAAAAAGAATTTATATTATCTATAATGGTGAGGTAGTATCTGCCCCAACGGTACAGACTGAAATTTCCGGCGGAAATGCACAGATTGATGGTATGCAGGATCAGGAAAGTGCAGAATCACTTGCACAGACAATCCGTATTGGTGCATTGCCTTTGACCTTGTCAGAGTTACGTTCTAACGTAGTTGGAGCAACTTTGGGTCAGGATGCGTTAAAGACTTCGTTGCAGGCCGGTGTTATCGGTATTATTGTTATTGCAATAATTATGATTGCCGTGTATTTATTACCTGGTTTGATTTCTGTATTTGCATTGGTTGCATATGTTGTATTGATGTTGTTATGCCTGAATTTCTTTAATGCAAGTTTAACTTTGCCGGGTATTGCAGGTATTGTTTTGTCAATCGGTATGGCGGTAGATGCAAACGTTATTATTTTTACACGTATTAAGGAAGAAATCGGTAATGGTGCAACGGTAAAGGCGGCAATTGATGCCGGATTTAATAAGGCGTCTTCTGCAATCTTAGACAGTAATATCACAACTTTGATTGCGGCTGTTGTACTTTATATGATGGGTACCGGAACAATTAAGGGATTTGCCCTGACATTGGGTATTGGTATTGTTCTTTCGATGTTTACAGCATTGTTTATTACAAAACATCTGTTAAAGGCTGTATTTACATTGGGATTAAAGAATCCAAAGCTGTACGGTACCAAGAAAGACGTAAAGACTACAAATTATGTGAAGTTTTCAAAGTTTGCTTATGCAATTTCAATCGCAGCAATTCTTGCCGGTTTGATTGCACTTCCAATCTATAAGAATAAAACAGGTTCAGCCTTAAATTATACATTGGAGTTTACCGGTGGTACTTCCATGACCATTGGTTTTGATAAGGAATATGATTTGTCCGGTGCAGAAAAGGACATTGTACCTGTTATTGCGGATGCGGCTGATATTTCGGATTCCGAAATTCAGGTTCAGACCGTAAAGGGAACAAAGGATATCGTATTTAAGACCTCTGAGCTTTCCGTAACACAGCGTGATGCGGTGGAAGAGGCAGTTCGTGGTAATTTTAAAATTGACAAATATGAAATCGAAAATATCAGCGGAACCATCAGTGGTGAAATGCAGAGAAATGCAATTATTTCCGTTATTATTGCTACAATTTTAATGTTGATTTACATTGCAATCCGGTTTAGTGACATCAAGTTTGGTGGAGCTGCGGTTATTGCATTGCTTCATGATGTATTGGTTGTATTTGCAATTTATTCAATCGGGCGCTTATCGGTCGGTAACACATTTATTGCATGTATGCTGACAATAGTCGGATATTCAATTAATGCGACCATTATTATATTTGACCGTATTCGTGAGAATCTGGTATCGATGAACGGTAAAGATGATACGTATGCACATATTGTAAATGAATCCATTTCCCAGACATTTACAAGAACGATTTATTCATCATTAACCACATTTGTTATGGTATTTGTATTATATATCATGGGTGTTACATCGATTAAAGAATTTGCCCTGACCTTGATGGCAGGTGTAGTTTGCGGTGCATATTCATCGGTATGTATTACCGGTCCGTTGTGGTATCTGTTCAAGACAAAGGCAGGTAAGAACGAACGGACTTCCGTTAAGAAATCTGGGAAAAAAGTAAAACAAAAAAAGGCTTAGAATGAATTCGTGAGTATATAGGGACGTGGCATTTTACCATGTCCCTATGTTGTTTAGGAGAGATTGCATGAAAAACCAAAATTGGGTGATAAGGGCAAAACGTGGAGACTTTGAAGGACTTTCACACAAATTTAATATTGATCCGGTTGTGGCACGTATCATGGTAAATCGGGATATAAAGGAAGAAGAATTTGAATCCTTTCTGCATCCGGATATTAACACATTGTGTAATCCGTTTTTAATGGAAGATATGAATCAGGCAGTCCGTATTATCTGTCATGATATAGAGGAAGGACATTCCATCCGGATTGTATCGGATTATGATGTGGACGGTGTAATGTCGAATTATATTCTGTTAAAGGGTTTTCAAAGAATTGGGGCTACCGTTGATTATGTGATTCCTCATCGTGTAAAGGATGGTTACGGGATTAACGAAAATATCATACAGAAAGCATATGAGGACGGTATTCATACAATTGTGACCTGTGATAACGGAATTGCAGCCAATGCAGCCTTGACAAAGGCGAAAGAATTGGGAATGACGGTCGTAGTTACCGATCATCATATGGTTCCCTCTATTATGGATGGGGAAAACAAAACCTATATTCTGCCTCCCGCAGATGCAATTTTAAATCCACATAAGGAAACCTGTAAATATCCGTTTAAGGATTTGTGCGGTGCAGGTGTTGCATATAAATTAGTTGAGGCATTGTTTGAAAAAAGAGATGTACCGCATGAGGAAATTTATCAGTTCCTTGAATTTGTTGCCATGGCGACTATATGCGATATTGTACCGTTGGTCGGTGAAAACCGGACATTGGTGGTGTTTGGTTTAGAGCAGTTAAACCATACGGAAAACAAAGGATTAAGAGCTTTGATAGGAGCAAATTCTCTGTCGGATTATACGATTTCCGCACATCAGGTCGGATTTCAGTTAGGACCGTGTATTAATGCATCCGGACGGCTTGAAAGTGCAAGTGAGGTTATGGATTTATTGCTGGAAGAAGATATCAGCATTGCAATTGAAAAAGCGGACCGTATATATGCATTAAATGACGAGAGAAGAAAACTGACAGAGGAAGGTGTAGAGCGTGCAAGGGAAATTGCAGACACCGTTACGGATCAGAAGGTTTTTGTGATTTATCTGGAAAACTGCCATGAAAGTCTTGCCGGAATTATTGCCGGAAGAATCCGGGAAGCCTATAATCATCCGGTGTTTATATTGGTTGACAGTGAAGTGCCCGGTATATTAAAGGGTTCCGGTCGTTCCATAGAGGGATACCATATGGGAGAGGCTTTACAGGAATGCAGGGATTTACTGGTGCAGTTTGGCGGGCATGAAATGGCAGCCGGCTTATCCATGAATCAGGTGCAGCTTGGAAACTTTGTGAACCGGATAAATGAAAATTGCAAATTGGAGGACAAGGCATTTTTGCCGGTTGCCCGGATTGATGTTCCGATGCCGATTTCTTATGTAAGAGAAGATTTGATTGAGCAGATTGATGCATTGGCACCGTTTGGAAAGGGAAATGAGAAACCGTTATTTGCACAAAAGGATTTGAATATCCGTTCCTTAAAGATTTTAGGTAAAGATTTGAATGTTGCAAAGCTTGTTCTTGAAGATTTTCAGGGAATAACACAGCAGGCAATTTATTTTAATGCACCGGAATTTTGTGAAAATATTATAAATTGGTTTGGTCAGGAAGAATATGATAAACTGTTACATGGCTGGTTAAATAATGTGTGTCTGAACATTGCATATTATCCGACGATTAATGAATTTAACGGAAATAAAACGATTCAGTTACAGATAAAGAATTATACGATGGCGACGGTCAGGGAAGTGTTATAAGAAATTACATTGTTGAAAATGGTTACAATTATTTCTGATTTCAAGGGTCGTTTTACAACAGATTTTACAAAATTGTGAAATTCGGTATTTTCGTGGTTACATATAGAAAAAGTTAGGCTATACTTATATTTATATACGGAAGGAAAAGAAGGTGATTATATGGCTTTTATTATGAACAATGAAAAAGAACTTTCTACCCCTAAGGATTTTACGCCGCCGGAGGAATTATATCAGACATTAATCCAGAAGGTGTTGGAGTATCATCCGAATACGGATATTTCAATGATAGAAAAGGCATATCACATAGCGGATAAGGCACATCAGGGACAGTTGCGCAAATCCGGAGAACCATATATCATGCATCCTTTATGTGTTGCAATTATTTTAGCTGAGCTTGAATTGGATAAGGAAACCATTGTTGCGGGTATCTTACATGATGTAATTGAAGATACGGTTATGACCAATGAAGAAATTGAACGGGAATTTTCTCCGGAAATTTTACTGTTGGTGGATGGTGTAACGAAATTAACACAGTTGAATTTTCAGGCGGATAAATTGGAAATGCAGGCAGAAAATCTTCGTAAGATGTTTTTGGCTATGGCAAAGGATATCCGTGTTATTTTGATAAAATTAGCAGACCGTCTTCATAATCTGCGGACATTGCAGTATCAGACGCCTGCAAAACAGATTGAGAAAGCCAGAGAGACTATGGATATCTATTCTCCGATAGCACATCGTCTGGGTATCAGCAAGATAAAGGTAGAGCTGGATGATTTGTCCTTACAGTATCTGGAACCGGAAAAATTCAAAGAATTAAAGACAGAAATAGACGAGAAACTGGAAGAACGTGAAAAATTTATTGAAACAGTGGTATCGGAAGTAAAAGAATGCATTGATGAAGCCAATATTAAGGCAGAGATTAATGGAAGGGTAAAGCATTTCTTCAGTATTTATAAGAAAATGGTGAACCAGCATAAAACACTCGATCAGATTTATGACATCTTTGCGGTGCGTATTATTGTGGAAAATGTCAGAGACTGTTATGCGGCACTTGGTATTATTCATGAAAAATACAAACCAATACCGGGACGGTTCAAAGACTATATTGCAATGCCAAAGTCCAATATGTACCAGTCGCTGCATACAACCTTAATCAGTAAAAGCGGACAACCGTTTGAGATACAGATTCGAACCTATGATATGCATAAGACGGCAGAATACGGTATTGCAGCGCACTGGAAATACAAAGAAAACCTGACCGGAACGGCAAAGGATAAGGAAGAAGAGAAATTAAGCTGGCTGCGCGAAATTCTGGAATGGCAGCATAATACAGAAGATAATAAAGAGTTTATGAGGGCAGTCAAGACGGACTTGGATTTGTTTACGGATCAGGTGTACTGTTTCACCCCGGATGGAGATGTCAAAACATTACCTGCAGGTTCAACACCGATTGATTTTGCTTATAGTATTCATTCAGCGGTTGGTAATAAAATGGTAGGTGCCAGAGTGAACGGAAGACAGGTTCCGGTAACTTACCAGTTAAGCAATGGAGATCAGATTGAGATTATCACATCCAATAATTCCAAGGGACCAAGCAGAGATTGGCTTGCCATTGTAAAATCTGCACAGGCAAGAAATAAAATTAATCAGTGGTTCAAACAGGAATTTAAAGAGGATAATATCGTAAGGGGTAAGGAGCTCCTTATGGAATATTGTAAAACAAAGGGTTATAACTTTGCAGATTATAACAAGGCAGAATATCAGAAAGTAGTTATGACAAAGTATAACTTCTGTGATTGGGAATCCGTTCTTGCGGCAATTGGCCACGGAGCTTTAAAAGAAGGTCAGGTTATGAATAAACTGATGGAAGCTCAGAACAAAGAACATAA
Organism: uncultured Lachnospiraceae bacterium; assembly: GCA_934293575.1. Lineage (GTDB taxonomy): Bacteria > Bacillota > Clostridia > Lachnospirales > Lachnospiraceae > CAG-590. Next base: position 29,150 of record CAKQYU010000004.1, read on the forward strand.
GGAAAAGATGACAGAGGAAGAACTGTTAGAGCAGTTAAATCATAACAGTGCGGAATTACGTCATAATATCAAATCCAAGGGCGGTATTACCGTAAAGGGTATTGATGATGTGGCAGTTCATTTTTCCCGTTGTTGTTCGCCGGTTCCCGGAGACGAAATTGTCGGATATGTGACAAGAGGAAGAGGCATTTCCATTCATCGGACAGATTGTGTGAATGTACTTGGAATGAGTGAGTTGGACCGTACCCGATTGATTGAAGCAGACTGGCAGGAGGGTGCTACGGATAATCCGTCTTTGTATTCAACAGAGGTAAATATTTATGCGGCAGACCGTACAGGAATGTTGTTTGATATCTCTATGATATTTAAGGAATTGAATATTAATGTAACGGCAGTTAACAGTAAAAGTAATGCCAGAAGTGAAAAGGCAACGATTACCGTAACATTTGAGATTCGAAAAGTAGAAGAATTAAAACATGTTATCGCAAAGCTTAGAATGATACCGGGTGTAATTGATGTAGAAAGAAGTGTAGGATAACTGGAGGAAAATATGGCAAATTTGGAAATATATGTAAAGACTCTTGGAGATATGGGAACAAATTGTTATATCATGGTAAATCATGATACGGATGAATGTGTTGTATTCGATCCGGGAGCAGAACCGGAGGTATTAAAAGAAATTTTTGATAATCCGCAGTTTCAGTTACGTGGAATTTTCCTGACACATGGTCATTTTGATCATATCGGTGCGGTGAAGGCATTGAGAGATGCTTATCATGTTCCGGTTTACGCTTCCAGACAGGAACAGGAAGAGGTTTTGACAAAGGTAAATGTGAATTTGACAGGTTCCTTTGGTTTACCGTATATTATTGAAGCGGATGAATTACTTCGGGATGGGGAAGTAGTGGAAATTATCGGAACAAAAATTCAATGTCTTTTGACACCGGGGCATACCAGTGGAGGCATGAGTTATTATTGTGAAGAACTGGCATCCGTAATTGTCGGAGATACGTTATTCCATGAGAGTGTAGGAAGAACCGATTTTCCAACCGGAAGTGCATCCACATTAATAAAGTCGGTTCGGGAAAAGCTGTTTACATTGCCGGATGAAACTAAGGTATTTCCGGGACATATGTCAGATACAACAATAGGTTGGGAGAAAAAATATAATCCATTTTGCAGTGGAGAATGATCGATGATTTACTTAGAACAGAATGAGGAAATATATAATAACGATATTCGCGCCATGTTACAGGCTTTCTTTGATAATGAAAAGGTTGTAATACAGGATAAGGATACAAGACTTTCCTTGAAGGTTTGCTATGAGGATGGAAAAAAGGTGTCCTATTACCTTAAAGATATGGATGGATATCAGGATGAAGACTATCTGTTAATACCGTATCGGGATAAAAAGATAGCACGAAATATTTTGAAGGAACGATTATATCGGATGCTTTCAAAATATACGAATAAAACGTTACCGTGGGGAACCATGACCGGAGTAAGACCTACAAAGGTTGCTACGGAATTGATTGAACAGGGGATTTCAACGGAGCAGATTCGCGATGTTTATACAAAAACATATTTGACGCAGGAACAGAAAGCGGATATCTGTATCGAGGTGGCAAAGGCGGAGCAGGATATTTTTCAAAATTATCATTACAGAGAAGAATACTGTCTGTATATTGGAATTCCGTTTTGTCCAAGCCGTTGTCTTTACTGTTCTTTTACATCCTATCCGATTGCGATGTATAACAATCCCAAAAAGGATGGATTTGCCGTAGCGGATTATTTGCAGGCTCTGTTAAAAGAAATGGAGTTTGTGGCGTCGTCGGATATTTACCGGAACAAAAAACTGGTAGCGGTTTATATCGGCGGAGGAACCCCGAGTGCATTGTGTGCAGAGGAGCTTTCCATGCTGGTAAATGCTGTAAAAACGACATTTGATATGACTTATGTGAAAGAGTTTTGTGTAGAGTGCGGAAGACCGGATAGCATAACAAAAGATAAATTGCAGGTTTTATATGATTTGGGTGTTGACCGAATCAGTATTAATCCACAGACAATGTGGGATGAAACGCTGGAGCTGATTGGAAGGGCGCATAGTGTGGAACAGACAAAGACTGCCTATGCACTTGCAAGAGAGGTCGGCTTTGATAACATTAACATGGATATGATTGTCGGACTTCCGGGAGAGGATATCGGACATGTAAGACATACATTGGAAGAGATTAAGGTAATGAAACCGGACAGCCTGACCGTACATTCGCTTGCAATAAAAAGGGCGGCAAATCTGAATATAGAAATGGAACGCTACCATAGTCTGATAAAGGGAAGTACGAATGAAATGCTGCTTGCTGTAGATGCGTGTGCCAGGTCGATGGAGTTGTATCCGTATTATTTATACAGACAGAAAAATATTCCGGGTAAGTTAGAAAACATCGGTTACTCGAAAAAAGGAAAAGAATGTGCATATAATATTTTAATTATGGAAGAGAAAATGGATATTCTTGCATTGGGAGCGGGAGGAAGCTCCAAATTTATATTCTATGACGAGAACCGGATTGAACGGGTGGAAAATGTAAAAAATGTAGATGAGTATATTCGAAGAATTGACGAAATGATTGCCCGGAAAGAAAAGATGTTTCAGAGTTTAAAATAGGTTGACAGATGTCATTTGGGAGGACAATATATGATAGAAGTTGATCAACTGGATATGGATGTAGATGAAATTTCATGTTATCTAAACGAGGAATTACAAACAGAAGTATCACATGGAATTGAGGTAAGCCGTCTGGCGGGACTGCTTGCAAGAGAATTGAAATTAGACCCTGACTTCTGTCACGATATAGAAGTTGCGGGAATGTTACATGATATTGGAAAACTTCGTGCCAGCACCTATTTATATGGTGGAGAAGAGGATACATTGAATGTAGAGAAGATGCGGTATGTCAGAATGCATTCAACCTTAGGTTATGAAGTTGTAAAGGAACATGGGTATTCGGATCGGATATGTGAGATAATTTTACATCATCATGAAAATTATGACGGAACCGGTTATCCGGATAATATGATAGGGGATGAGATTCCGCTTGGCGCAAGAATCATTCGTGTGTGTGATGTGTTTGTGGCATTGACATCGGATCGTCCATATCGAAAAGCATTTGACAGTAAGACGGCAATTGAGTTATTAATTGAAGAGGTTCGACATTTTGATATGAAAGTATTTTTACCGTTTCAGGGAATTGTACATGATGAAATTGTTGAGCGGGAATTAATGGGACAAGTCGATAAATTAACAATATAAGATATTTAGGAGGAGCAACATGAGTATGAAGAAAAAGCCGGTAACGGGTATGAAGGATATATTGCCAAAGGAGATGGAAATCCGTAATTATGTGATGCAGGAAATCCGGGACACATACAAAACATTTGGTTTTGCGGCAATGGAAACTCCTTGTGTGGAGCATATTGAAAACTTAAGCTCGAATCAGGGTGGAGAAAATGAAAAACTGATTTTCAAGATTATGAAGCGTGGCGATAAATTAACCTCGGCAGTGGAGAAAGTTACACCGGAAGATACCGGTGTGTTATCGGACAGCGGATTGCGTTATGATTTAACACTCCCGCTTTCCAGATATTATGCAAATAATGCAAATGATTTGCCAAGTCCGTTTAAAGCATTGCAGATGGGAAATGTATGGCGTGCAGACCGTCCGCAGCGTGGAAGATATCGTCAGTTTATGCAATGTGATATTGATATTTTAGGTGAACCGACGATTCTTGCGGAAATTGAACTGATTACAGCAACAACAACCCTGTTGGGAAAAGTAGGATTTGAAAAATTTACAATCCGGTTAAATAACCGTAAAATCTTAAAAGCCATGGCAGCATACAGTGGATTTGAAGAAAAAGATTATGACAATGTATTTATTACCTTGGATAAGATGGATAAAATCGGTTTAGACGGTGTTGCCGGTGAATTGGTGGAACAGGGATATCAGAAGGAAAATGTGGATAAATATCTTTCCCTCTTTGAAAAGGTTACGGATGATATAGAGGGTGTCAGCTTCCTAAAAGACACATTAGGTGATTATTTAGAGGCAGGCGTGGCTGAAGATTTGGAAACAATTATGGTCAGTGTCAATTCTGTTAAAAATGCTGATTTTAAGATTGCATTTGATCCGACATTGGTTCGTGGAATGAGCTACTATACCGGACCTATTTTTGAAATTTCCATGGACGAGTTTGGCGGCTCTGTTGGCGGCGGTGGAAGATACGATGAAATGATAGGAAAATTTACAGGACAGAATACGCCTGCCTGTGGTTTTTCGATTGGGTTTGAACGTATTGTTATGTTGTTATTGGAAAGAGACTATCAGGTTCCGGCAAAGGGCAGCAAGGTCGCATATTTAATTGAAAAGAATATGCCGCAAGACCGGCTTCGTGAGATATTAAAGGAAGCAAATGAGCAGCGTAAAGCAGGTATGCAGATTAATATCAATATTATGAAGAAAAACAAGAAGTTCCAAAAGGAACAATTGGAAAAAGAAGGTTATACGGAATTTAAAGAATTTTTTGTAGACTAAATCCTGTCAGACAGAAAGACTACATCTTTTGGATGTGGTCTTTTTTTAATGAATAAAACAATTGGAAATTACCATACTATTTCTAACTTGCGGAGGTGTTTATGAAGATTTCCTATAATGAAAAAAATGATGTAGATATTCCGATTGCAGAAGAACTGAATCAAAATATTGAGGTGTTGGATGCCCTGTTTCATAACTGGGGAGATATTGTAAAAAAGAAGTTTGTATTGCAAAGACACGGTAGGAATCTGGATATCTACATCATTTATATAGATGGATTGACAAATAATGAAATGGTGGAACGGACAATTACACATCCGTTACTGTATGAATGGGAGCAGTTATGCGAACGAAACAAGGACATAGATGATGATCTTTTTGGAAAAGCATTGTTTGACTCACTGTTTCATGCACAGACGGAAGCGGTGGATTTAATTTCCGGTCAGACGATGCAGGATGCAATTTCTGCCGTGTTGAAAGGTGATACGGCAATTTTTGTGGATCATGCAAAGGAATGCATGATTTTATCGACCAAAAAATTTCCGACACGTTCTGTTTCCGAGCCGGAAAAGGAAGCGGGAATACGTGGACCGAAAGATTCTTTTATTGAAAATTTCCGGACGAATACGGCATTGCTTCGAAGAAGAATAAAAGATCCCAAGCTGAAATTAGAGCAGGGAGAAATCGGAGAAAGAAGCCGGACAATATACGGACTGATGTATATGGAAGATTTCGTTTATCCGGCGTTATTGGGAAAAGTAAAAGAAAAAATAGATTCCTTTGTGATTGATGGTGTGTTTGACTGCGGGATGCTTGAGCATCTTCTGGAAGAAAAATGGTATTCCCCTTTTCCGCAGATACAGACAACGGAACGACCGGATAAGGCAGCTTCCGCACTCTTGGAGGGGCGGATTGTTTTGGTGGTGGATAATTCTCCGGAAGTGATTATCCTGCCGACAACATTTAATACTTTTTTTCAGGCATCGGATGATTATTATAACCGGTTTGCAGTCGGTTCGTTTGCCCGGATTTTGAGATACATTGCTGTATTTATTACGGTTTTGCTACCGGGGTTGTATGTGGCGGTCACCTGTTATTATCCGCAGATATTACCGACCAATTTTTTGCTGGCAATTGTCGGAGCGAGAAGTAATATTACATTTCCGATTGTCGTTGAAGTGCTGTTAATGGAATTGTTGTTTGAACTGCTGCGGGAGGCGGGGATTCGCTTGCCGGGGCAGATGGGAAATACAATTGGTGTTGTAGGTGGCCTGATTGTTGGTCAGGCGGCGGTTGATGCGGCTTTGGTCAGTACCATTGTTGTAATTGTGGTTGCTTTGACGGCAATTGCTTCCTTTGCGATTCCGAATGAGGAGTTTTCTTCCACTCTGCGGCTGTTAAAATTTTTCATGATAGTTCTTGGGGCGGTCTGGGGATTATATGGTATCTTCCTTGGGCTGTTGATTTTGGTGATTCATCTGGCATCCTTAGAAAGCTTTGGCATTCCGTATATGATGCCGTTGACTGCGGGTTCCGTCGACGGAGAGGTGGAATTTCAGGATTTTGTATTTCGAAAGCCTATTTTTGCGATGAAGGAAAGACCATTGTATGCAATGAGAAAGGTTCGGAAACGGTTTTGGAAAAAGAGGTAAAAATGTTTAGTAAGAATGGGAAAATATCAAATAAGCAGCTGACCAGAATGTTAATGCTTACAATCTTTGCGGGAATGATATATGTAATACCGTATTTGAGCGCGGTATTATTTGGAGAATCGGTTGTCTGGGGAATCGTGTCGGTATTTCTGCTTTCGATTCTTTATATCAGTGCGATATACGGAATTGGATTTTTGGCAGGATTGAAACAGACAGAGGATGAATCGCTTAAGAAGGAAAGAAAGCAGAATAAATTTTTGGATAAATATTGTCCGCGGATAATATTGGTACTTCAAATCATACGTCAGATGTTTAATTTTGTGTTTTATATTGTGTTATCCATTGCCATTTTAGGACAGGCGGAGGTTCCGTTTATGGAGGGAAGTTCGACGAACAGTTATTGGAATCTGTTAATGGTGCTGCCACTCATTTTCGTTGCATTATACGGAGCGAATCATAATGTCGAAAAAGTGGGGCGTCTGTTTGAAATGTTATTCTGGGTAATTTATATTCCGTTTATTGTTATGATTTTGTTTGGATTAAAGGAAGTGGATTATTCGGTGTTTGTTCCAAAGCTTCAAATGCCGTTTGGACAATTGTTGTTGTATAGTTGTGGGCTGGTTTCTTTTGTGGTGCCGGTGGAACAATATTTGTTTTTGCGACCGAATCTCTTGGGTTCGTCCAATGATAACTTAGAGCAGTTTTGTAATGCTTCGCGCAGGTCGTATTTCCGGTTGATTTTTACCGTGGGATTGATCGGAGTTTTGAGTCTGTTTATCTATGGCATTTACGGTGTTGTGGGAGCTTCAATGGAGGAAATGGTAACGGTGGATATTATGCGTTATATCCGGCTGCCTTTGGGCGTTTTGGAACGATTTGATGTTTTGATGGTATGGTTTTTCATGCTTGGTTGTTTTGTATTGTTGTGCAGCAGCCTGTTTTATTGCGGACATCTGGTCACAAAATTAAATTGCGGTAAAAGAATTTACTGGCTGCTTGGACTGGTTTTTGCAAGTTTCATACTGGTATTGTGGCTGCCTGATTATAAGGAAACCTTGTGGTTGTATCTGTGTTATGGAGTTGTTATAAATCTTCCGCTATCCATCATACTTCCGCTTGTTGAAACGATTTTATAAATAAAGGAGGAACAATGAAACGAGTCATTCTTTGTTATGTTTGTATGGTTTGGCTGTTAACCGGTTGTGATAAAACATTCAATAATGATATGCGGAATATAGAAGAACGGGATTACGCAACCGTTTTGATCGTTCATCAGAATACGGATACACAGTATCATTACGATATTGGAATTGCAAAGGAGAAAACAGATGGAGAAAATCGGAAGAATGAAGAAATATCCGGATTTGATTGCGATAGTCTGGAGGAACTAAAGGATATATATGAAAAGGTAAAGGGAAAGGATTTGTCGCTGGCACATTTGAAGGTGATTCTGGTAACAAAGACGGAACCGTTGCTGGAACTGGAACCATGTCTGGAACAAATGAGAAAATCAAAGGAAATTGCAAAGACGGTTCCGGTTCTTTTTGTAGAGGATGAAAGGACATTTCTGGAGTTTACGAAAGCAGAGGAAACATCCGTCGGCACATACTTAAACAATCTTGTAAAGGTAAATGAAAGGGACGGAAAGAAGATACCCTGGTTGAAGGATTATTTGAAGGCAGTTCATGAGGGAGATACCGTGATGATTTATGAATTGCAATTTGAAGATGAGGGAATACAGCTGGTTTGTAAGAACTTAGGATGAGCTATCTGAATAATATATCGGGAATGGGTAATACTTTAGTTAATTCAGATTAAATCAAAGTGTATTAGGGAGGAGAGGTGCCGCATGAAAATATTCCGTAATATATTTACTGCGATTATCGTGGGAATTCTTGGAGGATTTTTATTTACAACCGTTTCATATTATAACCATCATAAGGATGGAGGCATATTTCAGACTATGATGGCTGTTTTGAATAGCTATAATACAGTTGCAAGAGCATATGCCGGAGAAGATAATCCGGTTTCCAATCTTGCCGATTATGATATCGAAAAAGAGGTTTTGGCTGCTTTTGATGAAGTGGACGGAACCGATGCATCTTTATATGGAGAATTGTTAAACAGCCTGTTAGATGATGCAGAGGATGGAAGCGAAGGAGATGTTTTGGTCATGGAGGATGATACGGCATCACTTGAAAACGGGGAACCGTATTCGGGAATTATGCGTTTTCATGTACGGGCGAACAGCGACTCGGCAGAAGATCAGGAACTGAAGATGGCAGTGAAAGATGATGTGGTGACAATGTTAAAACCATTGTTGGAAAATTGTAACAGTGTTTCCGAAAGTAAAAGCATAATTGTTTCCAATTTACAAAACATTTATACAACAGCCGTTAATACAATTGTTGAACAGGGATATGATTATTCCGTAAAGGTTTATGTGACGGAAGAAGAATTTCCGGTAAAAACATATGGAGATTTGACATTCCCGGCTGGAAGATATCAGGCATTAAGAATTGATATCGGGCAGGCAAAGGGACAAAACTGGTGGTGTGTAATGTATCCGCCGTTGTGTTTTGTTGATGAGTCTACTACGATTGTTTCAAAGGATGGGAAAGAGCTGTTAAAAGAAAATCTTACCGATGAGGAATATCAACAATTATTCCAAAGTTCGGACATTGAGATATCCCCATCAAGTAAGTTGATTGAATGGTTTAAAAACAAGAAACATTAACCACGGTTTTGTGCCTCTACAAGACGACCGCCGGCATACATTTCACGTAATTTCGGTTTTTCGATTTTGCCGGTAGGATTACGTGGGATGTCTGTAAATATAATCTTGTGAGGTCGTTTGTAACGAGGTAACTTCATGCAGAATTCATTAATGTCATCTTCTGTCAGAACGATACCGTCTTTTACTTCAATAATAGCACAGGTAACCTCTCCGAGACGGTGGTCGGGAAGTCCGATAACCGCAACGTCATGTACTCCCTCATTTGTCCGGATGAAATCTTCAATCTGAACCGGATAGATATTTTCACCACCACTGATAATAACGTCCTTTTTACGGTCAACCAAAAAGATGAAGCCGTCTTCATCTTCCTGCGCCATATCACCGGTATAGAGCCAGCCGTCTTTTAGGACTTCGTTGGTTGCTTTTTCGTCGTGATAATAACAGGTCATAACACCGGGACCCTTGACACATAATTCGCCAACTTCTCCCTTTGGAACAATGTTACCGTTTTCATCTACAATCTTAACTTCCCAGCCGTATCCGGCTTTTCCGATTGCACCTACTTTATGTATGTTTTCAACGCCTAGATGTACACAACCCGGTCCGATGGATTCGCTTAATCCATAGTTGGTATCGTACTGGTGATTTGGAAAATATTCTTTCCATTTTTTAATCAGACTTGGAGGTACCGGCTGTGCACCGATATGCATCAGTCTCCAACGGGATAAATCATAATCGTTTAAATCAATTTTTCCGCTTTCAATTGCTTCAAGTATATCTTGTGCCCACGGTACAAGTAACCATACGATGGAACATTTTTCCTGAGAAACGGCACTTAATATATATTCCGGTTTGGTACCGCGGAGTAATACTGCCTTGCCTCCGGATAACAGGCTACCGAACCAGTGCATTTTGGCACCTGTATGATAAAGAGGCGGAATACACAAAAATACATCGTCTTTTGTCTGTCCGTGATGGTTTTGTTCTACCTTTGCGGCATGCATCAGGCTTTCGTGATTATGTAGGATAGCCTTCGGAAATCCTGTTGTTCCGGATGAAAAATAAATAGCCGCATCATCTTCATCGGTCAGGGTGATATCCGGAGATAAAGAAGAACAGTTCATTGTCAAAGAGGTATAGTCCTCAGCAAAGCTTGGACAGTTATCTCCTACATAGAACAATAAGCGGTTCTTACTGATGGAATCGGCAATTTCCTCTACACGTCCGATAAATTCCGGACCAAAAACTAAAATATCTACATCTGCTAAATTGACACAATACTCAATTTCATCGGGCGCATATCGGAAGTTTAAAGGAACCGCCAAAGCACCGGTTTTTAAAATACCGAAATAAATCGGAAGCCATTCCAAACAGTTCATTAATAAAATGGCAACCTTGTCCCCCTTCTGGATACCGCGGCTGAGCAAAAGGTTTGCAAAACGGTTTGCTTTTTCATTCATTACATGCCAGGTAATCTCTCTTCTGTAATGTGTGGTTGGATTGGGTTCCATCAGTTCATATTCTTTCCAGGTTACCCTTCTTGTTTCTTTTACTTCCGGATTAATCTCCACTAAGCAGATATCTTCCGGAAATTCTCTTACATTTTTTTCTAATAATTCTGTAATTGGCATAATCTCTTCTCCATTTAGTTATGTGAATTTAAAACGTTAAAGCTTTAGTCGGTTAATATGAATTGTAGTATTTATCTGCACTTTTGTCAATGAAACAAGTCTGAAATATAAATGTTTTTCTATGTTCATACTTTCTTAATAAATATATTGTATACTAAACAATGTAATTTAAAGATGAAAAGAGGATGTTTCGTGAAAGAACAGGAAATACAGAACAAAATGTTACCCGGACTCCGGGAAAAAAGAGTGGAATATGAACATCTTCCTGAGATACAACTTGATGTAATGGAACAGATGAAGCTTTTGATGTTACAGTCGCAGGCATTTCAGGAGATGGAGATGATGTATGCATGTGCGATTCGTGAGGTTCGGACAAAAGCAGAGGTTTTGAATGAAGAGATGTCTGTACGTTATCACAGAAATCCAATCAGCAGTATCACATCAAGGGTTAAGAAGCCGGAAAGTATTATTCAAAAGCTTCATAAGAAGGGACTTCCGTTTACCGTTGAGGCAATAAGGAGCAACTTATCCGATGTGGCAGGTGTGCGGATTATCTGTGAATTTGTGGATGATATTTATACGGTGGCATCGCTGATTGCCATGCAGGATGATTTAAGAGTAATTAAAATCAAGGATTACATAAGGAATCCCAAACCAAACGGATACCGAAGCTATCATATGATTGTCGAGATTCCGGTATTTTTCTCAAAAGGAAAAACTCCGATCCGGGTGGAGATTCAGATTCGAACCATTGCGATGGATTTCTGGGCAAGTCTGGATCATGAATTAAAGTATAAGAAGAATATCGATCCGGAGACCGAGGATACGATTGCAAAGGAATTGCTGGCTTGTGCCGAACGGATTTCGGAGACGGATACCATTATGCAGCAAATCCGGATTAAGTTGGATTCCGTAGAGGAAGAGAAGCTGAAACAGGAAAGCAAGACGGAAGAGGATATCGATCCGGCGGTGATTGATGAGATGGAGATTTCGGATGTCATCATCACACAGGAATTGATGGAAGAGGAATAGAATATCAAAGAATGCTACAGGATATACTTGTAGCATTTTTTAGTTTACAGGCAGATATAAATGGGTGTAAAATATAACGGAATGTTTTTTAATATCAAACAATAATTTTGTGTGACAAACAGGAAGCATAAGGGAGGATTTGACAATGCGCAAAACAAAAATTATTTGTACATTAGGACCGGCAACGGAGGATGATGAAGTTTTAAAGAAATTAATGAAGGAAGGCATGAATGTTGCCCGTTTTAATTTTTCTCATGGAGATCATGCCCAGCATGAAAAGAATCTGAACCGGGTAAAAAAATTCCGTGAAGAATTAGAACTTCCGATTGCAGCATTGTTGGATACAAAGGGACCGGAAATCCGTGTTAAGAATTTCAAAGACGGCAAGGTTGAATTAAAGAACGGACAACAGTTTATTCTTACAACAAGAGAGGTAGAAGGCGACAATGAAGAGGTCAGCATCAGCTATGCAGATCTGGTAAAGGATGTAAAAGCAGGAAATCGCATTTTGATTGATGACGGATTGATTTCCATGCGGGTTGACGCCGTGACCGATACCGATATTATTTGTACGGTAGAAAATGGTGGTCCTGTTTCAAATCATAAAGGTGTGAATGTTCCGAATGTGCATTTATCAATGCCATATATAAGTGAGAAGGATAAAGATGATATTATCTTTGGTATTGAACAGGGATTTGATTTCATTGCGGCTTCCTTTGTTCGTACCGCAGATGATATCTTAGAAATCCGGGATATCTTAAGCAGTCATAATTGCAATTTCATTAATATTATTGCAAAGATTGAGAATATGCAGGGTGTGGAAAATATTGATGAAATCATAAGAGTTTCGGATGGAGTTATGATTGCCCGTGGTGATATGGGTGTTGAGATTCCGTTTGAGGATGTTCCGGCAATTCAGAAGATGATTATCAAAAAGGTTTATAATGCAGAAAAGATTGTTATTACAGCGACCCAGATGTTAGATTCCATGATGAAGAATCCGCGTCCGACCAGAGCGGAAGCTACGGACGTAGCAAATGCCATTTATGACGGAACGTCTGCAATTATGCTTTCCGGAGAAACTGCTGCCGGTATGTATCCGGTGGAAGCATTAAAGACAATGGTTCGGATTGCGGAAAGAACCGAAGCGGATATTGATTTGGTAAAATGCTTTAATAACCGGGAAAGTCTGGTAAATCCGGATATCACCAATGCGATTGCACATGCAACCTGTACAACAGCAATGGACTTAAATGCAACCGCAATTGTAACGGTAACAAAATCAGGAACAACCGCAAGAATGATTTCCAAGTATCGTCCTTCCTGCCCGATTATCGGCTGTACACCATATGAGAATGTATGGCGTCAGTTGAATCTGTCCTGGGGTGTAATGCCATTAATGGTTGATATGCAGAACAACACAGACGATTTATTTGAACATGCAATTTCCAATGCAGAGAAGAAGGGCTATGTAAAACAGGGTGAAATTACGGTTATCACAGCAGGTGTTCCGTTAGGAGTATCCGGTACAACGAATTTGATAAAGGTACATGTAGTAGGACACATTCTGATTAAAGGTCGCGGTGTGAATAAGAGAAAGGCAACTGCAAGTTTGTGTGTCGGAAAAGACGAAGTGGAAATTATGGAAAACTTCAAAGAGGGTGATATTGTAGTATTGCCTGAGACAAGTAATGATATTATAGATGAATTAAGACAGGCATCCGGAATAATTGTAGAAGCGGAGGGACATAATACACATGCAGGTATTGTGGGACTGAGTTTGGATATACCGGTTATTCTCGGAGCAACGAATGCAACGGATATATTGAAGTCCGGCGCGGTTGTAACAATGGATGCCGAAAAGGGAATTGTTTCATCAAATTAAGGGATACAAAGGAGAAAGATATGTCTAGAAAAAGTGTAATCCGGACATTTGACTGTCCGCAATGTGGGAAAGAGATTCGATTTAAAATCAAACAGGAGATTGATATTCCGGATGATTTAGTTTACAAAAACAAAATCTTACAGAATAAGTTATTTTCCATGAGATGTAAAAATTGCGGATTTGGTGTGCCGGTTTCGTATGATACCGCATACAACGATATGGATCAGAAGTATCTGCTCCGTGTTATGCCGACATTGAGTAAGAAGGATATTCAGACGATGTTAGCATACAATGAGCGGTTAAAAACGGACAGAGCATTACAACTTGCCAGAAATGATTACCGGATGCGTGTTGTCCGTACGGATATGGATTTAAAAGAAAAAATTATAATATTTGATGAAAATCTCGATGACCGTATTATTGAGATTATGAAGGTATCCTGTGCAAAATATATCCGTGACAATATGAAAATCGAAAATGATTTTCAGGAATTCCGTTTTACAAAGATGGAGAAGTCCGGCGGTTTCCGTTTTGTTATTTTATTTAAGGATACTAAGCCGTTGATATTGAATTTTGATATGGAACAATATGAAAGCATCCGGGAAGAGATGGGTGATTTCATTGAGGAACACACGGTAAACGGATTTAATATTATAGATGCACGTTGGGCTACCCAAACCGTTTCGGAATATCTGGATAAATATAAAAAAGAAACAGAAGAGAGCAGATAATTTTATCTGTGACGTGGAAAGGAATACAATATGGAAGTTATGAATTTGACTGTGGATAATTTTGAAAACACAGTGAAAAACAATAAAGTTGTATTGGTAGACTTTTGGGCACCTTGGTGCGGTCCGTGTAAGATGATGGCACCGGTGGTGGATGCGATTGCCACTGCACATGATGAGGTGCAGGTATGTAAGGTAAATGTAGATGATGAGGTGGATCTGGCATTAAAATATAAGGTCATGAGTATTCCTACATTTATTGTATTTAAGGATGGACAAGAGACTGGCAAATTGATTGGTGCACAGTCACAAAAGACGTTAGAGGAATTGTTATAAGACATGGCAGAAAAATATATTATGATTCACGATATTATGAGTGAACATAAGGATCGAATGATTAATTTAAAAAAATATTATCCTTTCTTTGTATTGTGTGAAACGGATTTCACACAGTACAGGGAAGGAAAGTATGCCGATTTGGACATGGGATATATTACTATGGCAAGTCTGCGTTTTTTTATTAATGAGAATCATTTTCAGGAAAAAGAAGTTACATATGAACAGTATGAAAAGTTTTTATCCGAATTGCTTTCGAGAGAATTTCGTCTGGAACTGAAACCGGAGGAAGAGAAGGAACTGATTGGATATATTTTTGATAAAATCAGGAATGAAGGGAAAGCATTTACTTTTTCCTACTATGATCCGGAGGATAAAAGAAGAAAAGCAGCCAGAGTTAAGTTGATTGACAGCAGGATTTATGACGGTGAAGTTTTATATCATGTGACAACGGATGGAATCGAATTTTATCTGGATACAAAGGAAATGAAAGAAGAAAGCGAGATTTCCGTTCAACAGCTTTTGCTTGAAAAAATGATTCGTTCCGAAAATTTTGCCGGTGGAATAGAGGTTGTAAAGAGGATTAACAATGAAGTGACAAGGCTATCCTTACAGAAGAAGGAGGTTTTGGATTTATTAAGTTATGATGTCTTTGCCGGTGCAAATGCCAGCGAAGAATATATGAAAACAGTGTCAAAATGGTTTGATGAGGAATCCAAGCTTTTTGAAAAGAACCGGGCTTTGATTGATAAGGCATATACGAAGGCAGAACATGTAGGTAAGGAAGACGGAACCTTAAATCATACGGTGCTTTCAAAGATACATGAACTGGATACGGAACTTAAGAAAACCATTATCAAGCATGGACAGTTGATTCAGGAAACCATTGATTTACAAAGTGTAGCAGACGAGATGATTGAGCGGGCAAAGTTACGAAAATTAAGACCGGTATTTCAATTTCGTGATGTATTAAAAAATCAGATGACCAAGGACAGCCCTCAGAATCTGTCTTATTTGCTGGCACCTTTATGGATGCCTAAATTAAACAAAAGCTTTGCGGTTGAATCTATTGACCGGATGCTTGACAGTAAAATGGATACGGCGGATTACGGTGAAAAAATAGAAAAGAAACAGATTGATGATAACTATGTGTTTGAAGATGAAGTGGAAGAACGCCGTATATCCAATAATTTCGGTAAATTATTTGAAGAATTGCTGGAACAATTGTGGAAACATGGGAAAACAACATTGTCGGAACTGATGGCAATTTATGAAATAAAATTTGGAAATGAAATTTATAAAAACGGAGATGTGTATTCTTTTCTCGTTCATTTGGCACAGAAAAATCAATATGAACTAAAAAAAATGCAGGAGAAACAGGATACATTTTTAGAAGGACTTGTAATGGAGGAGTTATCTCTGGAAAAACAGGATCAGTATGGAAAGATGGTCTTTCATATTACCTTTGACAGCGGTCATGTTTTGACCTTTGGTGACAGTAAAGAGAATGAATTTTCGATTACAGATATGAATTTTTATATGGAAGCAGTATGAGGAATACATCATGGATATGAAAAATTTGGAAAAAGCGATGGAGATATACAGCAAACTGATTACCGGAGAAGAGATTTCAAGAACCGGTGTGAATGGGAATCTGTATGATGATTATTATGGTAATGCAGAGGTATATGAGATTGTATCCTCCATGTTGAAACAATTAAATCTGAATTTATATGAATATAAAGAAAGTCTCTTTCTCTGTGCGGGAGCCGGAAACCGTATTTTCGGTTATACCAATGAGGAATTGAAAAAAATTATGGGATTCCGGCTGAATCGGGAACTGTATTTATGTTTCTTTATCATGTATGAAATTTTGTTGATGTTTTATTCGGATTCTGCATCCTATCAATTTAAAGAGTATGTGCGGATTGAAGATGTGATAGAAGAAGTAAATAAGGCATTGCAGATATTTTCAAAGGACATTGCGGTGTATGATTTAGAGGAGCAGAAGCAGGAAAGCTTTAAGGCGGTTGCCCTTGCATGGGATGAAATGCCGGCACAGTTAAGCAAAGAAGCAGAGGAAGTAAGAGCGTCAAGAAGTTCAAAGGCAGGAATCGTAAAGCTTGCATTTAATTTTATGGTAGAGCAGAAATTGTTCGTTGAGGTCAATAAAAGATTCTATCCAACCGACCGGATGAAAGCAATTGTAGAGCATTATTTTGAGGACTACAGAGGGGAAATTTATGCCGCTCTTGATGGAGGAAACCATGCCTAATATAAATCGAATTCGTGTAAACAATGTAAAATATAATTTCGGAACGCAGGGATATGATGATTTTTCAATGCGAATGTATGGGAAGAATACATTATATGACTTGGCAAACGGTGGTGGTAAAAGTGTTTTGATGTTGCTGCTGCTTCAGAACCTGATTCCAAACTGTACATTGGATGAGAAACAACCAATTGAAAAATTATTCCGGACAGGTGGAGGCAATACAACCATACATTCTTTAGTGGAGTGGAAGTTAGATGATAAGGATATTAAGGAAGGATATCGTTACATGACAACCGGATTTTGTGCCCGCAAAGCAAAAGAAAATGATACCGAACAGGATGCAGAAAATCAGGAAAGTCCGCTGCAGAAGGAAAATGCTTCGATTGAATACTTTAACTATTGCATTTTTTACAGGGATTATAATGAAAATGATATCATTAACCTGCCATTACAGAATAATAAGGAACGGATTACTTATACCGGACTTAAGAATTATCTGAAAGATTTATCACATAAGAATTTAAATATCCGTGTGCATGTATTTGAACGAAAGGGAGAATACCAGAGATTTATCAGCAAGTATGGTTTATATGAAAGCCAGTGGGAAATTATCCGCGGAATTAACAAGACAGAGGGACATGTCCGTACTTATTTTGAAACACATTATAAGACCACAAGAAAAGTTGTGGAAGATTTGCTGATAGAAGAGATAATCGAAAAGGCATTTTTGGTTAAAACGGAACAAAATGATGTAAATGAAGACATGGCTAAAACACTTTTGGATATTAAGGATAAGTTGGTTGAGTTATCCAAAAAGAAAAGTGATATTGCTAATTTTGATAAAGAAACCGAATTGATGCATCTGTTAGAGGGTCGTGTATCTTCTTTTCTGTCTTTATATGAAGAAAAGGACAGAGTGACCGGTACCTTGGCGGATATTTATATGACCGGTCAGGTGCTGAGTGAAAAGGGAAAAGAAGAAATTGCGGCTATGGAAGAGGAAGAATCTCTTTTGGAGCAGAAGCTTATGACGGAAAGAAAACGACTGGAAAGCTTAAAAATTGTTAAAGATCAATATGATCTGTCGATAATGAAAGAGGACATAAAGGTCTTAGAACAGCATGTATGTCAGGCGCAGAAGGAATACCGGGATGCACAAAAGGAATTGGATCTTAAAGAAAGCATCAATGATTACCTTCATTATCTCAAAGAACAGGCGCAGGTAGAAGAAAATCAGGCAATGATTGATGCGGCTGTTAATCAGAACGGAGATTATAGAAATATTCTTTTGCAATATGCATATATTAAAAAACAGTTAGATGATATTAATTTAAAGGAAATCCGACAACAGCTTCAACAAAAACAGGAAGAACTGGAACAGACAAAACAAAAGCTTCAGACTGCACTGCATGTGGCACAGGAGGGTGAAATCAGCTACGCGGTTGCACAAAGCCATAAGGAGCAATTGGAAAAAGGTTACAATAAGAAAATGGAAGAGCTTCGTCTTTTGAGGAAGGATATTTCTGTTTTGGTATTAAGTGATCTGTCCCAGTTACAGGAAACACTGGCACAGCAGGAGGCTGAATTTACACAACAAAAACAGGACCGGAAAGATAGTTATGTATCCGGGTTACAGCAATTAAAGGAAAAAGAACAACTGCTGTATACAAAGAATCAGGAGTTGTCAAAGACAAGGGAACAACTTGCTGATATTGAGAAGAACTTTGCGGAATATGTTCAAAATCAGGACAGACTTAAGAAGATGCAACAGGTATACGGAGTAAAGGAAACATCATTACTGTATTCCGCTATTAAGGAAAGAGCATTTTCCAATCAGGTATCGATTGTAAATCTGGAACGTGAAATGGAAGCAATCAACCGGCATCTGGTACAGGTGGCGGAAGGAAGAATATTGGAAGAATCCGAAGCGGTTACGAAGGTAAAGGCATATCTGGAAACCAGGCACGGAGATTTTGCATTATCGGGTGTGGATTATCTGTCTGCCTTGCCAAAGGTAAATAAAGAAGAATTGTTAAACCGGTTCCCTATGCTGCCTTACGGGGTGGTAACGGGACAGTTTGAACTGGTTGAAAATGATGAACGGATTCAGACAATAGACCTCGGAAGTTATGCCGTTCCGATTTTTGATAAGTCCGTATTGGAGTCGCCTTATATTCCGGCAGAAGAAAAGGGTGTTTTGCTGGTAGCAAAAGAACAAAACAGTTTTTTAGAGGAAGAGGCACTGTCAAGAGAAGAAACATTGCTAAAGAAGAAGTTGTCAGAAAAGGAAGAGGAACAAATACGCCTGAAAGAATTGCAGGAAACCTACAATGAAGATTTGGATTACACAGCCCGTCTGACGGATGCCGCATTTATAAATTCGGAGCAGGAGCTGAATGCCTGTAAAGAAAGTGTATTGGAACTTACACATGTTTCGGAACAATGCAAAGAAGAAATCCAATATCTGACCAATCAGAATCAGCAATATGAAAATGAATTGGAAACGATAGAACAGCAGTTGGCACAAACGCAGAAGGAACAGATAAAACTTGCAAAAATTATGGCAATCAGTGATGCTGCCGATGAGATGAAGACACAGCTTGATTACTATACGGCGCAGGTACGTCGTCTGGATGGTGCAACGAAGGAAGCAAAACAGCAGAGCGAGACAATAAAATTACAGGAGGAAGATATCCGCCGGCAGGTTGAACATTTATCCGACAACATTGAAAAAACACTTGTTGACTGGAATACAATTTATAAAGAATATTATGATCCGTCTGTAAATTATAATATAACGAACATAAAGGATATTGATGAGGATAAGCTCAGAGCGGAATTTCTTGCCGCAAAAGCAGTTGTGGAACAGGAAACAATTGTGTTAGAGGATAAGAAGAAACTCATTGAAACATTAAAGGCAAGCATGGAACGGGATCGGAGAATCATTGACCGCAGACAAATTCCGTTTGAAGTGCTGGAAAATATGCATAAGAATAAGGAACTGCATCCGGTAGAGGAAGAGTTTATGAACCGGATGAGTATGCATTTATCCCAGATTGCGGTAAGGGTTGACCAGTTAGGGGATGAATACAAGCAGAAGGAGCATGAGGCAACCCGTATTGAAGGACGGATTGAGCAGGCAATGATTTCTTTAAAGGAAAACTTTGGAGAAAGTGCAATGAACATATTGCAGTCCTTTGAGGGAGAAGGTCAGATATCAAAAGAAGAGGCATTGCAGGCAATTGCCGAGGGTGACAGAGTATTAAAACAACTGAAGGCGAACTTAAAAGAATATCATGAAAAGTATCAAAGATATGTAAAAAATCACAGTGTTATGGTGGATTTATATAAGGATATCAGGAGAATTGTCGAAAATGAAACCATTGATACGAAGAATGCAAATGTTTTGGTATATGAGCAGGATAAATTGCGTGAAATCTTTGAGGACAGTCTGCTGGATTATGATAAGTGTGCAAAGAACCTGGCCAGAGCCAGACAGGAATTATACAATTACAAAACACAGACAGCCAATACATTTTTCACAATGGGTGCATTTGAACTGTCCAATTCAATTAAGGATGATGTGGAAATTCCGGAACAGTACAGTGAGGCAAAAAACCTGCTTGATAATATAAGAGAAATGATTTCTTATATTGAACTGGAAAAGGAACGTGTTCTCAAAGGCATTGAGGATATGGAAGCAATCAAAAATAATTTTGAAAATCAGTGTATTGAACGTTGTAAAGATGTTCGTACCGAACTGGAGAAATTGCCGAAGCTTTCAAGGATTATGCTGGATGGAGAAATGATACAGATGGTTAATTTAACAATACCGTATGTAAAGGATGAATTTATCAAGCAGCGGATGTCCGATTATATTGATGAGGTTGTAAAAGGTGCTGACCGGTTTAAGGATAATAATGAACGGATGAAATATATAAAGAACCATTTATTATTGAAAAAATTATTCGGTGTTATGGTTACAGATATGAATGCCATTCGTCTTAAACTGTATAAGCGGGAAAGAATGAAGGAGCAGAGCCGGTATTTACGATACGAAGAAGCGGTTGGTAGTACGGGACAGTCTCAGGGTATTTATATTCAGTTTCTGGTATCCATTATTAACTATATTGCCGGAATGTATGCACCGGAGGCAGAATCAAATGAGCTGAAAAAGGTTATATTTATTGATAACCCATTTGGTGCGGCAAAGGATATCTACATATGGGAGCCGATTTTTGCCTTGCTTCAGACAAATAATGTGCAGTTGATTGTGCCGGCAAGAGGAGCAACGCCTGCGATTACCAACCGATTTGATGTAAATTATATTTTGGGACAACAATTGGTAAATGGCAGACAGCAGACGGTTGTTGTGGATTACAGAAGTCAGGTTGTGCAAGACGAGGTAGAGTATCAGAACCTGGAATATACACAGGGTACATTGTCATTTTTATAAAAGGAATTATAATAGATTCAATAGCAGGAGGAAGTATTATGAAGAAGAAATTAGCAGTTGTGTTAGCATTGTCGATGATATCGGGTATCTGCGGATGCAGTAAGGCTTCGACGGAACAGGCAACCACAGAGGCGGTTACAACGCAGGAACAGACGGAGGAGGTAACTCAGTCAACGCAGGAAGAAAATACGGAAGAACAGACGACAACACAGGAGGAAGCCGTATCGGAGGTATCCGTTACCTATGAGACAACCAAGGATGAAAAGAAATTAGATAACGGAAGTGTTTATATGTACATTTCTTACATGAAACCGACCGTTACCATTTCGGATAATGAAGAGGCACAAAAACAGATACAGTCTGAATTGGATGCAATAGAATCGGATTTTTATACGAATGCGCAGGAGATGGAATCGGAAGCAAAGCTTTATTATTCACAAAGTGAAAATTCAGAAGATGAAACTTCCTATTCTTCTGATACGCAGTATTCGGATATGAGAGTGGATCAGAAGGTGATTTCTTTGATGAAGACGTCATATTCTTATCTGGGTGGCGCACATGGATATTCCTATATTTCCGGTTTGAACTATGATGTTAAGACCGGAAAAACGTTGACTCTGGATGATATCACAACCGATAAGGAAGCTTTTCTGGCACAGGTAAAAGAGGCAATTATTGATAAATGTGATAATGGGGAATACAAAGAGGCAGTATTTCCGGATTATAAGGATTATATCGATAATATATTGACCGATGATTTATGGTATTTCGATGAAAACGGAATTACTTTTATTGCAAATGCATACGAAATTGGACCATATGCGGCAGGAACAATGGATTTTACAATACCTTATGATGAAATTACAGGTTTTGTGGATGATTACAAATTAGAGAATTAAAGGGGTAAATTATGCAGGCGGTTATTGAAAATGAAAAATTAAAAGTTACCGTGAATTATTTTGGGGCGGAGCTTGCCAGTATGGTAAAGAAGGAAACCGGGGAAGAATATATCTGGAATGCAGATGAGAAGTTTTGGAAAAGAAGTGCTCCGGTATTATTCCCGTTTGTGGGCAGCCTGAAGAATAAAGAATACAAATACGATGGAAAGGTATATCCGATGGGACAGCACGGATTTGCCAGAGATATGGAATTTGCGCTTGTATTTCAGACGGAGGATGAGGTGTGGTTTTCACTGACAGCAGATGAGGAGACCTATGAGAAGTATCCGTTTACCTTTACCTTAGAGATCGGTTATAAGTTAGTGGGCAATGAGCTGCAGGTTATCTGGAATGTGAGCAATGAAGACGACAAGAAGATGTATTTTTCAATCGGCGGTCATCCGGCATTTATGTGTCCAATCGGCGGAAAGGGCAAACAGACGGATTATTATATTTCCTTTGACACGGATAAAGACCTGACCTATTCGAAGTTAAGTGAGAATGGACTTGTCTACAAGAAGGATAATGTGCTGGCTACCAATGGCGGTATGATGAAGATTGATGCACATTTATTTGATGAGGATGCGTTAGTAATCGAGGGAAATCAGGCACATGAAGTCAGCCTGTGTGATTCGGAACAAAAACCATATTTAACTGTGAAATTTGATGCACCGTTATTTGGATTATGGTCTCCGGCAAAGAAGAACGCACCGTTCGTGTGTATTGAGCCATGGGCTGGAAGATGTGATGCAGAAGAATTCGAGGGTACGCTTGAGGAAAGAGAATACGGACATGAATTGGAAGTAAACGAGAGCTTTGTGATGGCGTATGCTATTGTTGTAGCATAAACGGAAAGATGCAAATTTGTGAACAGATAGAACAAGGAGAAAGAGAATGAGCGCAAGAGCAACGATTGCTGTATGGGCGGGTAAATTTACAACAAAGATATTAAGGTTAGCTGGTAGCGGAGGAACCTCCCTTCCGGGTAAAGTGGTATTAAAGTTATGTCCGGATATATTGGGTCATCTGGCAAAAAATATGAAAATTATATGCGTGACGGGAACAAACGGAAAGACAACAACCTGCCATATTATCCGTGATATGATTGAGGAAAAAGGAAATACGGTATTTTGTAATGATGCGGGCGCTAATTTATTAGGTGGTGTGGTTGCGGCATTTGTAAGTGCTGCCGGCTGGAACGGAACGATTAAAAAGGATTATGCATTGTTAGAATGTGATGAAGCGGCAATGAAATCCATAGTGGAACACTTCGGAACGCTTGACGTGACAGTTGTTGTGACGAATGTATTCCGTGATCAGTTAGACCGTTATGGCGAGGTGTTGACGACGGTCAATAAAATCCGGTCAGCCCTGCAACAGCTTCCGCAGGTAAAACTGGTGTTGAATGCGGACTGTTCCCTTACCACTTCATTAAGCAATCTTCCTCATAAGGAGATTTATTATTTTGGTGTGAACGGACCGTTGTATGAGGGTTCTTCTTCCGATATTTCAGATGCGGTATATTGTATTCATTGTAAGAACAAATATCAGTATCATTATCGGACTTTTGGTCATCTTGGCGGATTTTACTGTGAAAAGTGCGGATATCAGAGAAAGACACCGGAGGTTGCATTAACAAAGGTATTAGAGTGGAAGGAAGAATCGGAAGTTGTAGAAATGGAAGTGTTTGGAGAGACGGTAACCGCTGAGGTTATGCTTCCGGGCGGTTATAATTTATACAATGCATTGGCTGCCACAACGATTGCTTCCCTGATTGGATTGTCAAAAGAATCTATTGCATCCGTTTTGTCCGGTTTAACCACACATTTTGGGCGAATGGAAAAAGTGCAATTAGGGGATAGTATTCTTGATTTGGTTTTGGTTAAGAATCCCGCCGGATTTAATGAGGTGCTTCAATTTTTGATTCAGCAGAAACCGGAAGGAAATATTGTATTTGGATTGAATGATAATTATGCTGACGGAAAAGATATATCATGGATATATGATGTGGAATTTGAACGCCTGACGGAGGCGGCAAAGAATGCACATACATTTTATTTTACCGGAAAACGGGCATATGATATGCAGCTGCGTTTGAAGTATGCGGATTTTGATACATCCAAATTTAAAGTTATGAAGGATTATAAAGCATTGATATCACAGTTAAAGGAAGAAGGACAGCAGACATATCTGGTATTGTCTTATACCTGTATGTTGGAATTTCGTGATAAACTGGCAGAGTATGTTCCATTAAAGAAATACCAGAACTGATGGAGGACAAAGGATATGGAAAAGAGTTTGAGTATCTGTCATTTGTATTATGACATATTAAATCTATACGGAGATAATGGAAATATCCGTACAATGGAAAAACGTCTGGCATGGAGGGGAATTCAATCAGAGGTTGACAGAGTTTCCTTTGGAGCGATAGATACCGGTAAGAAATACGATATTATTTTTATTGGTGGCGGACAGGATTTTGAACAGGAAATACTGGTAAAAGATTTATTTGAGTATAAGGCTGATTGGTTGAAAAATGAAATTGAATCCGGAACCGTTATTCTTGGAATTTGTGGCGGCTATCAGATGCTTGGAAAGTATTACGAGGCTGCGGATGGAACCAAGGTCGATTTTTTAGGTGGGATTAATGTCTATACAACAGCTTCCGATAAAAGAATGATTGGTAATTTTGTATATGAATATACGAAAGAGGACGGAACGAAATTCCCGATTGTAGGATTTGAAAATCATAACGGTCAGACATGGCTTGGAGAGGGTGTCAGACCGATGGGAACCATTATAAAGGGATATGGGAATAACGGAGAAGACAAGACAGAGGGTGCAAGATATAAAAATGTATTTGCAACATATTCCCACGGACCGCTGCTTCCGAAGAATGCAAGGATAGCGGATGAATTGTTATCCATCGCTTATGAACGAAAATATGGGGAGGCACTTCCTGCTTTGGAGCACGAAATGGAAGATGCCGCCCTCAATGATATAAAAGAACAATTAGGTTGTTAATCGGATATATAAGAATTAATCGGCAGGGTTGACATGTACCATGATATGTTTTACTTTCGGAAACTGGGTTTCAATCCGGTCATGTACCTGCTCGGCGATGGCGTGGCTCTCTGTCAGAGTACCATTGCCATCGGCACATATTTCCATATCCACATATATTTTATTTCCGAAGACTCTGGTTCTTAATAAATCAATACCGAGAACCCCTTGTGTCTGCAAGGCGCATTGACGAATGGCCTCTTCTGTAGAATCATCACAGGCATGATCGACCATTTTGTCAACCGCATCCATAAAGATATCATAAGCTGCTTTGGCTATGAATATACAAATGACAAGGCTGGCAACGGAATCTAAGATGGCATATCCCATCATGGCTCCACCAATACCAATTAAAGCGCCAATAGAAGAAAGTGAATCCGAACGATGATGCCATGCATCTGCGAGTAGAGCGGATGAATCTATTTTTTTTGCATAATATCTGGTGTACCAATACATGAGTTCCTTTGCGACGATGGATATAAGGGCAGCTGCCAGCGCCAATACACCCGGAGTCGGAAGTGTCATATAGTTTTTTGTGTAGATTGTTTTTACGGCTGAAAATCCAATAGCTAATCCGGTAAATAATAAGACGGTTGAAAGAATAATTGCAACCACACATTCTAACCGTTCGTGTCCATAAGGATGTTCCTTGTCGGAATCCTTGGATGCCATGTGAACGCCGATAATAACGATAATGCTGCTGATGACGTCAGAACCGGAGTGAATCGCATCACTGATCATTGCACCGGAATGTGCAATAATACCGGCTAAGAATTTGAATACCGATAGAAAAATGTTACCGATAATACTGACAAATGAAACTTTTGTTGCAATCTTTTGAAAATTATCCATAATAGTTACCTCCTTAAAAAGTTAGAAAAATTTAGGTGTGATAGCTCTATGGCACATGCGAAACCTAATTTGTGAGTAAAAAAAACACCCACGTATCAGTAAAAGCAACTACTGTCCCGCGGATGTAATCCACTGTCACACATGTGACCCGGCTCACAAAACAAAGTTTCGGCCTGCTCAGTTTGTACTGTATTTGCAGTGCAAAGAGTATTGTGCATAATATATCAAAAGTATATGTAAATGTCAATAAAAATGTTACCGTACAACACAGAAATATGTTACCGTACAACACAGAAAAGACACAAATTTTTGATATAAGAGATAAAATAACAAAAACAGGAATAGAATCAGAAATGGAGTGATTTATATGGTAGGAGCAATTAATTTTATAAATCTTATACAACTGGGGGCATATTATGGTGGTTATTATAATCATTATGGTTATGGATACGGATATCTGTCTTATCTGATATTCATGCTGCCGGCATTGTTGTTAGGTCTTTGGGCTCAGGCAAGAGTAAAATCAACATTTAACAAATATAATAAAATAGCAAATTCCAGACATATGACGGGAGCACAGGCTGCCAGAATGGTTTTGGATAGTAACCGTTTGTCTTATGTAAGGATTGAACAGGTTTCCGGTAATCTGACAGACCATTTTGATCCAAGAGACAATGTAATCCGGTTGTCAACTTCAGTGTACAATTCAACTTCCATTGGGGCGGTTGGAGTAGCCTGTCATGAGGCAGGACATGCAATTCAGTATGCAGAGGATTACGGTCCGATTAAACTTCGTAATGCGATTATACCGGTATGCAATTTTGGTTCCAGTGTTGGACCGATTATGATTTTAATCGGTTGTCTGTTTGGTGGAAGTATGATGGGAAGAAGTATTATTTTCCTTGGAATTTTATTGTTCTCATTGGTTGCGGTTTTCCAGCTGGTAACATTGCCGGTAGAATTTGATGCATCAAACCGGGCACTGGCAATTATAAAAAACGGAAATCTGTTTATGGAAGAAGATTATCAGGGAGCCAAAAAGGTCTTAAAAGCAGCTGCCATGACATATGTTGCAGCACTGGTAACAAGCGTAATGCAGATATTATATTATGTAACAAGATTTCTTGGCGTGGGACGCAGAAATGATTAATACAAATGTAAGAATTTTGTAATGAAACAATTATTGACGGTAAAAATATGGAGTGATATTATAGCTTAGAACTACAAATGGGTATGTTTAGCCATAGGAGGTTATAAATTATGAGAAGATTATTGAAAAAAATTACAGCGGTGGTGTTAACATCGGCAATTTTACTTACATTACCAGTTGCAGGCAGAACAGCAAAGGCAGATGCGGTAACGGATGCGAATGCGAATGATGTTTATGTTTCATTGGGAGCAGACTTAAATTCCAGTGAGAGAGCAACAGTACTTAGCCTGTTGGGTGTTACAGAGGATGATTTGAAAAACTATACGGTTGGTCAGATTACAAATCAGGATGAAAAGAATTATCTGGGAAGTTATCTGGATAGCAGTGTAATTGGCAGCCGCGCACTTTCTTCTGTTATTGTTGTCAGAAAGGAAAAAGGAAGCGGAATTAACGTTCAGACGAAGAATATTTCATATTGTACACCGGGTATGTACACAAATGCATTGATTACAGCGGGTATTGAGGATGCAGATGTTATTGTAGCGGGACCGTTTGAGATTACAGGAACAGCAGCGTTGGTAGGAGCAATGAAGGCGTATTCCGATTTAACAGGAAAAGAAGTTTCACAGGAAAGCATGGATGCAGCGGTAAATGAATTGGTCGTAACCAGTCAGATGGCAGACGGTGAAAACTCACAGGATATTGAGGAATTGATTGCATATGTTAAGGCGAAAGTGGTAGAAGAAGGCCTTGACAATGATGAGGCAATCAGTAAAGCAATTGATGATGGTGCCAAGGAAGTTGGAGTTACTCTGACAGATGATGAAAAACAGCAGATTATTGATCTGATGAAGAAGATTAACAATCTGGATCTGAATATTGACAGTATGAAGGCTCAGGCACAGGATTTATTTAACAAGCTTGAGGATATGGGAATTGATAAAGAACAGGCAAAGGGATTTTTCCAGAAAGTGATTCAGTCATTGAAGGATTTCTTCTCAGGATTATTTAACTAAATGAATTTGAACTATTTGTGAAAAGAATTGCTATTTTTTTAAATAGTGGTAGAATGAGGCATGTGTGAGTACATATGCCTCATTTTGTATATACTATACCTGTTAGCGGATAACGGAGGTATCGGTATGTTATATGAATTAAAAAGGGGCAGAGCAGCATATATTACTTTTGAAGAATTGCAGGAAGATTTTGTTATATATGGTTTTACAAAGGAACAGGTAACGGCATGTATGGAAAATCCTTATAACTTCCGAAGTGATCCGAATGTATGTGATCATCTGATTTTTTTTGTACTGGATTTGATTAATTTCTATGATGTATTTGGAATGAAAAACAGACTTGCGGTTTATCTGCAAAATGATTTGTGTCTATTTGTGAAAATTCAGGATGAAAACAATCAGATTTGTCAATTGTTTCAACAGGTAGCCCAATATTATGAGGATACAAAGCATGACAAACAGTGGCAGACACCCGGTATGTTTTTGTATCATTTCTTTGATGAGCTGATTCGGCAGGAAAGAAAAATACTGGAAAATATGGAATTTCATATGAGTATTTTAGAGACACAGGTATTAAAGGAAAAACCGGATGCAGCATTTATTAATGATATTTTATCGTTAAAAAGGGAATTGATGTATATAGGCAATTATTATGAACAGTTGATTGATGTCGGTGAGGTGTTAAAGGATAACGAAAACCTTATGCTATCAGAGGATGAGGTAAGGATGTTCCGCATTTTTGTGCAAAGAGTAGAACGATTGAAGGATACCGTAAAACATCTGAAGGAATATACGGTACAGCTTCGGGAAACACATGATGCCATGCTGGATTATAATCTGAACAATATTATGAAATTATTTACTGTGATTACAACTGTATTTTTACCACTTACTTTGATTGTGGGATGGTATGGAATGAATTTTGAATATATGCCGGAAATTCATTGGAAGTATGGTTATTTGGCTGTAGTATTACTTTCCATTGGAATTGTCGGCGGATGCCTGATTATATTTCGTAAATACAGGCTATTATAGATTTGGAGGTAAAATTTATGCAGGTTTTGAATGTGGTATCCATGATTATTATGATACTGGGTACGGTAGGAGTAGTCAGTAAAAGTGTACGAAAGAGGATTCTTGGAATCTCTTTTAATGTGATTGGACTGTTATTGCTTACCAATTGCCAAAAGGGCATGTATGGTTTTTGCGGCGGTGTGGAAGCTTTGGTGATGCAATTGCCGACATGGATTTTGTTTTTGATCCTTACACTTTCCCTTTGTAAGAAAAATGAATGGAAAGCAATGCAAGATTTACATGGATTTCGAAATGCTCACCCATATGTTTTTGTGCTTTATATTGTAATGGGATTGTTATTAATCGGAATACCGGGAAGCGGAACGTTTGCCGCATATATGATTGCGGTTAATGCAATATTAGGAGAGAAAATTACGGTATTTACATATATTGGATTGTTGGCAATGGGAATTGGAATCGGTATGTTGGTTGTACAGTTCTTTGATTTGTGGATTCATATGTTGATAGAGAATACTACAGCAAAGGATGAGAATACAGAAGAACAAAAGGCCTTAGGGGTTTCCAAAGTTTTATGCGTAATCACTTCAATTGTACTGCTGGTATTATTGGTATTTGGAATATGGCAGACACCATTGATACAGATGATTGTGAAGTTATATGGAATGATAAAATAACAGGAGGAATGGGAAGATGAATTATGGATTGTTGGTCTTGATTTTATTTCCGATTATAGCTGGAATTATCAGTTACATAACAGGGAAAAAGAGTGAACAGAATCGAAATGACTGGGTTGATATTGCAATGTTTGTTCAGCTTGTTTTACTGATTTGTATGATTGTGGAAATGGTAAAAGGCTGGGAATTGAAATTTGTTGCGGATGTCGTTTTTGGTTTGGGATTCAGTATTGTTTTGGATCCGGTGCGCCTGTTACTTTGTGGTGTAATTTTCATGATTTGCTTTGCAATCAGCCAGTATATGAAAGCCTCTTTGAAAAAAGAAGCTAATATGAACGGATTTTATCTGTTGTTTTTGTGGTTGCAGGGATTTTTCTATGGTGTGGTTATGTCAGATACGATATTTGGATTCTGTCTGTTTATGATTCCTGCATATATTATACTGCTTCCGATGATGTTGCAAAGGCAGGACGATACGATATTAAAGAATATCAGAACTTATCCGGTTATGGCTGCGATTAGTTTTGGATTGATTCTTGTCGGATTATTATTGTTATTCTCACAATATCAGTTTTCATCATTTAATTATCTGTTCCTGTTTGGAAGTCAGAATTATAATGTTTTAGTTGCATTTGCCGGTATTTTATTAATAATCGGATTTGGTATCTGGGCAGGTATGTTTCCGCTTCATCAGTTGGTAACAAGATCCTGCAGTATTGGATTGATGGAAGTTTCCGCAATTGCAGGCTTGATTTTATCAAAGCTTGGAGTCTGGGGATTGGTTCTGACCATGCGTGCGGTATTCTATGAGAACCGGACAATCAGCAAGATTGTATTAGTATGGTTATTAATAGCAATTATTTTTGGTTTATGTTATTCCCTGTTATCAACGGATATCAGAAAGATTTTAGTCGGAATCAATGTTACGACGAATGGAATGATTGGTCTTGGCGGTGCGGTTGCTTTATTGGATGCAAAATCCGGAGCTTATCCGTTGCGAAGTGTTTTATACATTTTTGTTTCAACATCGATTGCACTGGTCATCTTATATATGATTGCACTTGAATTTGTCAGAAAAGCAAGAACCTATGAGATAAAAGGTCTGATTTCCGTTGGCAAGGGACAGAAAATGTTGGTTCTGGTAGCATTTTTAGCATGTGCAACCCTGATTGGCGTACCTGGTACGTTGGGATTTTTAGGTCAGTCCCTGCTTTTGAAATCAATGTTGACGATTGCAAAGTGGAAATGGCTGGTAGGTGTCTATGTAATCCAGTGGGCATTTTATATGACGGCAATTGCAAGATTGTTTATGAAGTTGTTTATCAGTAAGAAAGATGAGACAATGCATGTGATGGTTTCGGAGGAAGAACTTGAGGCAAATCAGCAGAAGAAGGAGCCGTCGGATCCAAAGAATGCATATTGGTTTGGCCAGCTGCTGTTGGGAATTTATGCAGTGATTACAGTAGTGGCAGGTATAATACCACGCTTTACCGTTGACCGATTATCGGAACAGATAGAGAACTATTTCCAGATTATGTCCACAGATGGAACAATCCCATATTTTACAATGGATGTATGCATTATTTTTGTGATTTCCGCAATTTTAGCATTTGTTATTTATCTGAATTTAGTACATGGAATTATTTTACGGGCAGTTAAAAACAAGAAAAATAAAAAAATTCAGGAAGAATTTGAAAGTGAAGCTTAAATCAGTATCAGGCAGGCATTTGTATGTTGCAAATCCTGCCTTTTCGTATTAAAATAATCTTATCTGATGTTGTAAATGGTTTTTGCAATGAAAGGGAATATACGGGAGGTTAATTACATGGAAAAAAATGAAATTAAGGAGAAGTTAATAGGAATTATTGAAGAAGAATTACCTGAAATCAATGCAGATGATATAGATACAGGAGCTTCTATTACAGATGAGTACGGAGTAGATTCTGTTTCTTTGATTAAGATGATTGTAGATGCAGAGGCTGCATTTGATGTTAAATTTGACGATCATGAGCTGGCATTAAACAAATATGACAGTTTTGATGATGTGATTGAAACAATCGAAGAAAAATTACAGTAATTTAAGGAGGTTACATAGAATGGATAATAAAGTGATTTTACCAGTTCAGTATCCTGCCATTACATCTTGGCAGTGGCATGCAACATTATTTTCAATTCTTGGAGAAGATGAGAACGCTAAGAAGTGGATATACAGTAATTATATTCAGTTACGTTGCTACAATATTCCGGAATACACAAGTGGAGATGAAATCCTCTTATGTGATATGATGCCGGGTAGCAGCTCATTGAAAGAGTGTCCGTATTTAATCTTTTCGTTAATTACAAAACCACAGATTGAAAGTTATTGTGGTGATGTTATTGCATTTATTATTAAGACGATTGATTTGGGCGGATATGTATATGGAGCTTTTGATGAAGCAAGAATGTTAAGTGATGCAAATGTCGGTGACTTTAAGTTCTCACATGAGTTATTCATTTATGGATACAACACAGAAGAAGAAGTATTTTATGTTGGTGACTTTACATTTAAGGACAAGTATGCTTATACAACCGTTACTTTTGATGCAGTAAAGCGTGGATTTGATGTTTTGACTGCTAAGGAAGATCATGTATTTAAGGATGACTATAAGGGAACCAGAGGACTTTATGTTATTCAGAAGAATGTAGAAAGCAAATATTATGATTTGGATCCGGTTCTGATTAAGAGAACTTTGGAAGAGTATCTGAATGGAGAAGATACAAAGGATCATTTCCGTATGATGCGTAATCGTTTTGATGATACTGTATTTGGTGTGAATGTATATGATGCTTTAAAGGCAAGAGTGGATAAGCAGCTTCATGAAGAAGAACCTGATTTTGATATTCGTGCATTGCATATTGCATATGACCATAAGGTATTAATGGAAAAGAGACTTCATTATTTAATGGCGAATGAGGTGATTCCATTTGATCAGGCAATGTTGGATGAGTATGCAGGTGTTGTGGAAGATATGTTGGCAGCCCGTAACTTATTGGTTCGTATTTCGGTAACCAATGAAATTGAATCCGGTGGAAGAATTGCAGAGTACTTAGATAAGGCAAAGGAAGCAGAGGTGCGGATTCTTTCTAAGGTGGTTAGTCAATTATAAAATGATTCGTATATATTATAAAGAAGTGAATGGTGACTGCTCATATGAGCAGTCACTTGCTATGTATAACAGTTTAACACCGGAACGGCAGGAGAAAATTAAAAAACTAAGAAGTGCGGGAGTGGCAAGAAAAAGAATAGAAATCGGATATTTTTTGCAGCAGGTATTAAGCAGGGAGCTAAAGGTTCCGATGGATTGTATTGCTTATTTTTATGGGGAGAATGGAAAACCGACACTGGATTTTAAAACTCTTGGGAGGAATCTTCAAAAAAAAGGTCTTCCATTGGAAAGAACCGGATTATATTTTAATATGTCACATTCCGGAAAATATGTTGTGATTGCGGTTTCGGATGTGGATGTCGGAATTGATGTGGAACACAAAGCGAAAAATTATCGACAGGTAGCAAAGCGGTTTTTCTGTGAAGAGGAATATAGGAGCATTTGTGCCTGCCCGGATGAGACGGAGCAAAAACAGTGTTTTTTGGAAATCTGGACAAAGAAGGAAGCCTACATTAAATTAACGGGATTGGGAATGCAGACTCCTCTGAATGAATTTAATGTATTTCATTCTTTACAATATAAAGGGCAAAAGCTTTGTTTTCAGGTGATAGATGTTGAATTTAATACATGGGATTCGGATTACAAAATATGCGTGTGTTCAACCGATACGGAATATGAAGTCATCGGAGCGTAAGGGAAGATACCTTTTTAGGGTATCTTTTTTTATTGTGAGGAACTATAGGTATATTATATTAGAACAATAGACAGTTTTAACGGATTGAAAAGATGGATAAAGTGTTAGATGATTCCGGAACGAAATATTCCAATATAATCGTATGTTCTACATTTGTGATTCACAATGGTATATTTGTATATTTTAAGGTTGTAAAATCCGAGGATGCTTTATATAATATAATTTGAATAAATAGATACATTTGAGTTATCACTCCTTATCACCCCTTATCACCTTATCACTCAAATTTTTGTATATTGTATATCAAAAATAGTAGATAATGATGTAAGCCACAAAACACAATAATACAAGATTCCGTAGTAAAGATAAGAAGTGCTCAAAAAAGATGAAAGGAAGAAGAAAATAAAAAAATTCAAAAGTCTTGCAAGCGCACATATTGGAAAAATAGCAATTCTTCTTGTAATTTCCACTTTGTCATCTACTATACTTTGTAGTTGTGGCGATGACAAAAATTCTACTCAGATTGAAACTATGATTGAAGAAGAGACTGAGGAGACTACTACGCAAGAAACATCTGAAACTAAAACCGAACAGACTGAACGTCACAATCAGGATGCAGATTCTACTGAAGATACAGCTCAGGAGACTGCTCATCAGTCTAATAGTACTCAGTCGTCTACTACACAGTCTACAACTCAGTCGACGAAAACTACTACAGAACAGGGACATGTACATACATGGACAACTGAAACCTACTATACTACTGAAATTCAAAAAGTTCACCATGATGCAGTAACACATCAGGAAACAACCTACACTACTGAAACACAAACTATCGAAACTAATGGCTATTTCTGTGATGATGGAGCATTCTTTGAAAGTGAAGCTGATGCAGCTAGGTATGCAAATGATCGTTTGCTCGGTTGGTATTCTGGAGTTAAAAGAGAGACAGTTACAGTTCAGGTACCTCATACTACAACAGTTGTTGATAAGCCTGCATGGGATGAGAAAGTTGAAGTTCAGGTTCCTCATACAAGAAATGTATGTAAATGCGGAGCTACTAAGTAATCTAAGAAAATTCAAATTATTTGGAGCTTGGAGAAATCTGAGCTCCTTTTATTTTGCTCATTAACCCATCTGAATTTTTAGCTTACTATAGTTATACAACTAGCAAAGATACATACTTCTAGCATCAAGTGATGTAGTACTCTTACTGCACCACTTTATTTTTGTGGCTATTCCGTTTTGTATTGGGTTAACGATCTGTCATTGGGTAAGATGACTTGTCTTTAGAAGTAGTCTGACAAAAGTTAAGGCTTTTTGTTTGCAAAAATTCTTTGTGCAATATGTATATCAGGGAACTCCAAGCGAAAAAATAATATGGTCTTGTGGTACTTATGCAAAAAAGGCAAAGCCGGATGTCCTAAGTGTAAATCTTTAGATGAAGATTATATAAAGCAATCTATAGTTGGTATGATTAAAAATCTAATTGATGATAATGAAGCATTGTTTTATTTATCAGATGATTCGTTAGATAAACTTCTTAAAGATAGTAAGAAGAAAGAAACTCAAATTAAAAAACAACGATTGTCTTATTATAGTAACTATAATAAAAAAAAGAAAATGCGTTCTAAACTTACTGATTTATTATTGGAAGAAAAATTGTCTGATGAAGACTATAACGAAAAACGGGAAGCATTGACAAAAGAGCTTGAACAAATTCAAGAAAAGATTGATTCTCTTAATGCTGAAATTAAGAACGAAGCTGACACCTTTGCAAATAGAAAACAAATTATTGCTTATATCAAAGAAGGAAAAGCCGAAGGCTTCAATAAAGATTTGTTTGAATTATTAATTGACCACATTATAATTGGTGGTAAACGGTCTGATGGTGTTGACGACCCTTATTGTTTGCATTATGAATTAAGAAACTTAAATCTTGATGCACATATGTCAAGTAAGGTTGAAAAAAGGACAGCTCCGCTATTATAGTGAGTATGCTATTGAGGAAGCGAATAAATGGGCTAAAAAAACAAATCATAAAGTTGTATTCACTCGATAGTAAAAAGGAATATATTTATAATGCATGAATTTGTAGAGGATGTATTTAATAATAGGGCAGACCAACAAATCCTAACGGTATTTAATTTGGAAAATAAGGAATACAAAGTTTTGTATCAAACAGAGGAGAATGAAAGTATTGTTAATTATTCCGTTCAGGATAATCGATTATATACGTTAAAGGATGGAATGGTATATGAGAAAACTTTAGATGCATCTTCGAAAAAATGTAAACAGGTATGCAGGGTGTCAGAGGATTACAGTCCTCTTGGATTTGCATATGTAAAGGGGCGGTTATTTATTTATGATTATTTACAGGGAGAATTGATTGGAATATACGAATGAAGAGAGTGTCTTATATGATTTTGCCAGCAGTTTGACAGATGTTTGTTTATTCATGATTTTGCAGAGATTTTGTTAATAGTCTGCTACAGATTTTATTGAAGTTTTGCCATAGATTTATGAATGGTTTGTCAGAAGTTTTATTGAAATTTTGTCGCAAATTTATTAAGGCTTGTCAGAAGTTTGATTGTAACTTTATTAATAATTCAGCAGAGATTTCATTGATGGTTTGCCGCGGATTTTTTTGGCTTGATAGAGATTTTATTGAAGTTATGTCACAGATTTATTTTATGGTTTGTCAGCAGTTCCATTAAAGCTTTGTCACTACTTTATTAAGGTTTGTCAGAGAGTTCAATGAAGTTTTGTTGCAGATTTGTTAAAGGCTTGCAAAAAGTTTCGTTGAAGTTTTACCATAGATTTATGAATGATTTGCCAGAATTTTATTGAATGTTTGTCGAAGATTTATGAATGCTATGTCAGAAATTTATGGAATATTTGTCATCGTTTTGTCACGAAAGTTCTAGAATATTTCATTGGGGTTTAATTGTATTTTATCAGGAGTTTTGCTACACTTAGCTTAGATGAATTCATACATTTTCGTTGCAACGGATAACCATAAGGAGGAAAATGTAATCAGTACAACGACAGACCATTTAACAGACAATCTAACAGATCATTTATTGGAAGATGAAGATATCTACCAGATCTTTGACAAAACATTCAAGAAAATCATAACCCTTTCCAGTGTAGCCGTTACTAACTTAATTAACGCGCTGTTTCAGACCAATTATCCACCGGACAGTACCATCACTTATAACTGGACTGAATTTGAAGATGACAAACTAAAGCGAATCCTGGCCGATACGATACTGACCATTAACGGAAAGTACAGTTATCATTTGGAAGCCCAGATGGAAAAAGACTGTACCATCGTATTCCGTGTATTTGAATACGGTTTCCATCATGCACAAAGAAACCGTATCACGAAGGACGGAGCCTATGTATTGCCATTTCCAAGACCGGTTGTAATCTATCTTTACTACGAAGGAAATGTGCCGGATGAATACACCCTGACCTTACAGTTTCATTCCAAAGACCAGAAAGAAGAACGCTATGAATATAAGGTTCCGGTATTAAAGTTGCAGGATACCACTTCAAAAGAATTAAATGACAAAAAGATGGTGATTTTAATACCGTTTCATCTGTTAAAATTCCGGAAAGCGGTCAAGGAAGGCAACCTTTCAAACCGCCTGACCGAGTTGAAAAGGATGTATGAAGCTGATATAATCGGAAGCATAGAAACGAACCGGCAGATAGGAAACATCACAACGGAGGATGCGTATAAGTTAAAGCTATATGTAGATATGTTGTGGCGTTATCTGTTAAAGCATCATAAGGAATTGGAGGCGTTTGGGGATATGACCGATGAATCATTTATGACGGAAGCAGATATTATATGCGAAAGACTTCACAAGGCGGAGGATTTGTTGAAGGAGAAGGATAGCGAACTTCAAGAACAGGAAACAAAATGGCAGAATGCATTAGAGGAAAAGCAAATGTTACAAAGTACATTGCAGGAAAAGGATGCCGAACTGGAACGGCTGCGTGCAGAACTGGAAAGTCTGAAAAATAAAAGGGATTAAGTTACTAAGCGCCGCAAAGGCAATATCCGGATACAGATTCGAAGAGATAATAGCGAAGTTTTCGTAATGACGAGCGCGCGAACAGCGACAGCGGGCGCATGTCTGAGCCTCGAAGAGGCGAGTTTGCGCAAAAGCTGGAGCAATCGGTGCGTGCGAGGAGTAGAAAACGCAGCATGTCACAAGAACTGTATCGTATATGCCTTGCGGTAAGAATCGTTAGACGGGCAACCGACACAATCGGAAGCATAAAAAGGGGAGAAGTTTTAAATATGAAAAAGTGGAAACATCTGGCATTAATCGGAATAATGGGAATTCTTTTGACAGGATGTCAATTTAATAAAGGAACGGACACGGCTGGGGGAAAAGATTCTTTGCTAACCGCTTTTGAAAGCACGGAGCAGACCGCAAAATCGCTTGAAGAAAATGAGACAGAATTGTCAGACGCAAAAGAAGCACCGTTTGTTCAAATTGAAAATACATATTATGAATCAGACATTGAAGATTATTGGCAATATTTTAATGGATATTATCAAGTTGCATCGGTTTCCGGAAAGGGATATGAGAATCTTGAGAAATCAGTCGGAGACTGGTTTCATGACTATAAGCAATCTTATCAGGAGAGAGCAGACAGAATGTATCTGGATGCCAAGTCGTTAGAGAATACAGATAGCGAGAATGATACATTTAATTATTTGAATGAAACGGTTACTACAGCAAGAGGCGATGAAAGGATTGTAAGTTTTATAATATCGGAGGAGGAATACTCTGGTGGAGCACATGGAAATACATATGATTATGGATTGACGTTTGATGCGCAAACCGGTGAGGAACTTACATTTTCAAAACTAGGGGATATTAAGGAAGATGTTAAGACATATATTAAAGAAGTAATTGCAGCTGATTCAGATATTGCGGATGATATTATTGTTGATGACTATCATGCTGCGGTAGATGAGAAGATAGACGGAGAACCAACGTGGTATCTGACAGGGAATGGTCTTGTCATTATATTTAATGAATATGAGTTGTTAAACTTTGCTGCGGGAGATTATGCAGTGACAATTCCATATGATAAAATGTCAGGATTTAATAAGCAATATGCTATTGGCGACAGTTATTTTATTCCGTTGACAACTTCAACTTCTGCAACAGTTGATATTGGAAATGACGGAACAACGGATGAGATTTCATTAGATGGCAATGGAATGGATGAAAATGGTTATATTAAGGCAGATGTAAATATAAATGACAATGCGGTAACGATTGATGAATATTGTTATAGTATGACAGGGTATTATCTTCATACAGAGAATGGACAGGATTACATATTGGTATGTACCCGTTCTGATAATGATTATGTGGAAACTTATCTGGTTGGATGTGAAGACGGAAAACCGGTTGTACTCACTTCAGAAGGAATGGATATTTTAGCAGTATCCGGAGACCGTCTGTGGACGAGCCGGAAGGTGGATATGCTTGGTTCTTATTCGGGATATTGTACTGTAGAAATAAAAGATACAGCCTTTTTACGATTGGAAGAACGATATCTGTACAATACAAAAAATGCAGATTGGAATTATGCACTTACCGTTACGAAGGAACTTCCGTGTAAACTTACAATAGATGGTAAGTTGCAGGACACAACTCTTCCGGTTGGTACAAAGATTTCGATATGTGACAGCGATGGAGAAAGCGTTGCCGGATTTCAATTAGAAGATGGTACCTATGGTGAAATTTATGAAGATACCTCCGATTGGCCACGGACAATTGACGGTGTGGATGAAAATGAATTTTTTGAGATGCTACCATATGCCGGATAGAAGTTGTAAAGAAAATCATTTGTTTCTTAATAAAATTATGGTATGATAACTAGAATACCATTATGTTGTTAATATAGGAGGATGAGATTGAAAGATATAGCATTAGTAGTTATGGCGGCAGGAATCGGTTCACGCTATGGTGCGGGAATTAAACAATTACAAAAAGTAGGACCGCAGGGAGAGATTATTATTGATTATTCCATCCATGATGCATTAGAAGCAGGATTTCATAAAGTGATTTTTATTATTCGTAAGGATATTGAAGCAGAGTTTAAGGAAGTAATTGGCTCAAGAATAGAAAAAATTTGTCCGGTGGAATATGTCTTTCAGGATTTGACGGATTTGCCGGAAGGCTTTGTCTGCCCGAAGGATAGAACAAAGCCTTGGGGAACCGGACAGGCAGTATTGGCTTGCAGAGGAATTGTGGAAACTCCGTTTGCAGTGATTAATGCGGATGATTATTATGGAAAAGAAGCATTTGTAAAAATGTATCGGTTTCTAAGAGAACATGAGAATACGAAAAATGAGTACTGTATGGCAGGTTTTAAGCTTGCAAATACATTAAGTGAAAATGGAACCGTGACCAGAGGCGTATGCGCTATGGACGAGGAACACAATCTGGTAAGGATTGCGGAAACGCATGAAATCATGCGGAAAGAAGACGGATGTTATACATCAGAAGAGGGAAGGGATTTATCGGATGATACCCTTGTTTCGATGAATATGTGGGGTGTAACGCCGGAATATATTGATACATTACAGAGAATGTTCGTTGAATTTTTAAAGAATTTATCT
Organism: uncultured Lachnospiraceae bacterium; assembly: GCA_934293575.1. GTDB lineage: Bacteria > Bacillota > Clostridia > Lachnospirales > Lachnospiraceae > CAG-590. The sequence continues at coordinate 69,700 of CAKQYU010000004.1, forward strand.
CCGGATGATCTAAAAGCTGAATATCTTTTGCCAACAATCATGGGGGAACTACTTCAGAAAAAAGAAGTAAGTATTCAGGTGCTATCTTCATCGGATTCTTGGTTTGGAGTAACCTATCCGGAAGATAAGGAAACGGTAGAAAAAGCTTTTATACGATTGGTTCGGGATGGGGTATATTGTTCAAATTTATGGGAAAAATAGAAAACAAAAATGAGAATTTGGATAAATTATATCTTTTCTTTTAAATTGAGTTAGGTTATAATAACCATAAGTGTGCAGGCGCATATATTCACCTGTAATATTTTTGAATACGGAGGAATTTTTCATGTTAGTTTCAGCAACAGAGATGTTAAAGAAAGCAAAAGAAGGTCATTACGCAGTAGGACAGTTCAACATTAACAATCTTGAGTGGACAAAGTCTATTCTTTTAACTGCTCAGGAATTAAACAGCCCTGTTATTTTAGGTGTATCTGAGGGTGCAGGTAAGTACATGACAGGATTTAAGACAGTTGCAGCTATGGTTAAGGCTATGGATGAAGAATTGGGAATCACAGTTCCTGTAGCATTACATTTAGATCATGGTACATATGAAGGATGTTATAAGTGTATCAAGGCTGGATTTACATCAATCATGTTTGATGGTTCTCATTATCCATTTGAGGAGAATCTTGCAAAATCAACAGAGTTAGTAAATGTAGCACATGGTTTAGGTCTTTCTATCGAGTGTGAAGTAGGTTCAATCGGTGGAGAAGAAGATGGTGTTGTAGGTATGGGTGAATGTGCAGACCCAGAAGAATGTAAGACAATTGCAGATCTTGGTGTTGATATGTTAGCAGCAGGTATCGGTAATATTCATGGTAAATATCCGGAAAACTGGCAGGGATTAAGCTTTGAGACATTAGATGCAATCCAGGCTAAGACAGGTACTATGCCATTAGTTCTTCATGGAGGTACAGGAATTCCTGCTGATATGATTAAGAAGGCAATTGAACTTGGTGTTTCTAAGATTAATGTTAACACAGAGTGTCAGTTATCATTCCAGGAAGCTACACGTAAGTACATTGAAGCCGGTAAGGATTTAGAGGGTAAAGGATTTGATCCTCGTAAGTTATTAGCTCCGGGTGCAGAAGCTATTAAGGCTACTGTAAAAGAAAAGATGGAATTATTTGGTTCTGTAGGTAAGGCTTGAGAATAAGCTTTTGTTAATGAATCATTAACCATTTTGTATTAGAGTATACACAAATAGAAGGGGACAACTGCAAAGGATTGAGTATCCTGGTAGAAGTTCCCTTTTTTATGATGAGGATATCTAACAGGTGGGTATCTTTTCACGGATAGAATCGTATAAGAAATGGAGGGCTGTCTGTATGAAAGTATTACGGCAGTTGATTTGTGCAGTATTAATTTGTGGATTGTCCTGTGTGATAACAGGATGTGGTAAGGCGAGCGTAGAAAGTTCGGAATCAACGACGGAAATTACAACAGAAACATTGGCGGATCGGGAAAACGAGATTGAGGGAAAGATTGTTGTCTGGGTAGAAAGCAGTGCTTTGATGAACACAAAGTATGCGGAATACAAAAAGGAATTTGAAGCAAAATATCCGGGTACAGAGGTGGAATATAAGGTTGTATCAAATTTTGAGATAGCAGGATACAATTCCATTTTAAATGGTGATGCCGGTGATGTAGTTATGATTCCAAATCGTATGACGGAGGATGAAATAAAAGAATATTTTATACCATTTGGTACGACAGAGGATATCAGTAAAAAGTATCGGGAACAGTATATTCACCGGATGGATTATGACGGTGTGGTATATGGATTACCGGAATATGTTATGCCGCAGGGAATCGTATACAATAAAAGAGTGTTGGAATATGCAGGTGTAGTTGAATTACCAACAACTCCGGACGAGTTTATAGACATGCTGACGGCAATTAAGGTGAAAAATCAAGGAATAATTCCTTTTTATATAGATGATACAGCATTGGATAAATGGCAGGATCATGTATGGGGTTCCGTTTCAGGAAATGCAGATTACCACTATAATGGAATCGTTTTGGAAAATGATCCGTTTGCAAAAGACAGTCCGAACTATGTTGTTCATAAGTTAATGTATGATATTGTGTATGACCGTTTGTGTCAATCCAAAAAACTTGATTATACACACGCAAGGCAGTTGTTGAATCGTGGTGATATTGCATGTATGCTGGTTGATTTTGAGGATGTTGCCAAGATACAGGATGCCGGCAGTAATCCGGACGATATTGGATATATGCCATTTCCATATAATATAGATGGAAAACAGTATGCTACGGCAACGTATGGATATTGCTACGGAATTCCATTGGATAGTTTGAATAAAAGTACAGCGGAAGCATTTGTCAAATTTATGATAAAAGATTCCGGATATGCATCAAGTGAGGGTGCGATTTCACTAAAGAAGAAGACGGCAAGACCAACTTTGTTATCCGATTTTGAAGGGGTAGAGCTTGTTTTTGATAATCCTGCAACAACTGAGAATGAAGGACTTTATCAGCAGTTATGTGAAAAATCCGGATTACAGTTAGAGGATGGAAAACAAAAACGTGAAATTATAGAGGTTGCTATGAAGGCAAGACCCGGACAGGCTGTTGATGAGGAGGAAGATACTTCGACCGAGGAGGAAGAAGAGGTTATATTGCCGAAAGATTTTGATGAAATTATGGAACAGTGGTATCAAAAGTGGAATGCGGTTAAGTAGGATATGAATTTTAAGGTATACAAAAAAGAACAGATAGTGGAAAATAAAAAGCCATTTTATGAAACTCCCAAGCTGATTCGGGAGAATGGTATTTATTATATCGGTTATGAGGATGCAAAAATACAAATAGAAGAATGGGAGGCTGCCGAGGTATATGAAAATCCGGAATTGGTTTATGACTTGATTGTATCATATCGACGGAAATACTATTTTAATACAGCGGAAGATTCCATAGAAAGTCTTTACCACTGAACAACGTATAAAAACTCAGTTTTCGGACATTCTAATTCCATGATGGATAAGAATTGGAGGCTAATATGAGTTCTGGAAATAATGAGTTGAATAATCTTGCAACCAGAGTTGCAATCAGTAAATCGATAATGGAGAGTGAAGAGGGTAGTACAGATTATGTTGACCGTCTGCTGAATACCAAGGATAGGGTGGATAAAGATGAGGTTGTAAAGCATCTGGATGATTTTTCCTGTAAGGAAGAGTTGGAACGATTTGTGGAACAGAAGGAGTCACAGAACTAATTGTTAACCTATTTTGAATAAAGGGTTGACAAATGCATTCCTATAACGTAATATGTCAAAAGAATGTTAACCACATATTAAAATTAGGTTGACAATTAAGGAGATTACGTTATGGAAAAAGAAAAAAAATCATGGTTTAAAACAATTGACTTAGCTTATATGGGTCTGTTTGTGGCGTTGATTACGGTTTGTTCATGGATTAATATTCCAACAACAGTGCCGTTTACATTACAGACATTTGCTATATTTGCTGCTGTGGCAATTTTAGGATTAGAGCGGGGAACGATTGCTGTAGTTGCCTATATTATATTAGGTGCGGTTGGAGTTCCTGTGTTTGCCAGTTTTAGCGGAGGACCGAGTGTGTTGCTTGGAACAACCGGTGGATACATTATCGGATTTATTTTCTCTGCGTTGATTACCGGTGGAATTATGAAAGCATTTGGTAAGAAGGTATGGGTAATGATTATTGCAATGTTGTTAGGTCTTCTTGTCTGCTATGCATTCGGAACTGTTTGGTTTATGCAGGTATTTGCGAAACAAAGCGGTGAGGTTGGTCTTGTGACAGCACTTGGCTGGTGTGTATTTCCATTTATCATACCGGATTGTATCAAGATAGCGGCAGCTATTGTATTGGAAAAAAGTGTATCAAAATATATTCACTAGGAGATTAAGATGATTGTTCTACGTCCACATCATGGTTTGTGTATTCGATATTTTACAGGAAAAGGGTACAGTAAAGATTTTGTTCAAAATATGTCAGAGCTGATGGGACAATTACAACCGGATACAGAAATTCGGTTAGCTGTAACGAAAGATTATATTTGCAGGGCGTGTCCGAATATGCAAGGGAATCAATGTACGGATAACGAAAAGGTATTACGGTATGATGAAGGTGTATTGGAAGCAATAAAAGAAGCATTGTCTGAAGAAGAATTTTATGAATCCGGTGAGGAAAAATATTATAAATTAACATACGGAAGATTTCAGGAATTCATTGAAACTTATATTATGGAAAAGAAGCGGTTTGATATTATATGTGGAGATTGTTCCTGGGGACAGATATGTCATAAGTAAGATACAAATAGAAAACCTTAAAGTCGGTTTATACGGCTTTAAGGTTTTTTGTGTGTATAATAGGAAATATGTTATAATTATAAATTGGTATCAGGCAGATTTTAGATTATTATAGCAGAAAGTGAGATATAAATATGGAAGAAAAATCAGGAATTATATTTGATATGGATGGAACTTTATGGAATTCGGCAAAGGAAGTTGTGGCAGCATGGAATGAAATTATTTATAAATTTTATCCGGAAGCAAAAAGCCTAACAACGGAGGATATGGAGTCGGTAATGGGGTTGACAATGGATCGGTTGGCACAAAAATTGTTTCCATGGTTGGAAAAAGAAAAAAGGGATGAATTGTTAGACGCATGCGGAGAGCATGAAAATGTTTATTTACGGGCACATGGAGCAACACTATATCCGGATGTCGAAAATACATTACGGAAATTAAAAGAAAATTATAATCTTTATATTGTAAGTAACTGTCAAAGTGGATATATAGAAGCTTTTTTGGATTTCTACAAATTTCGACAATATTTTGAGGATATAGAGTGTTATGGTAATAATCAGTTGGAAAAAGGCGATAACATTCGAAATATTGTACAAAGAAATCATTTAACAAAAGCAGTTTATGTTGGGGATATTCAGGGAGATTACGAAGCAAGCTGTAAAGCGGGTGTTCCATTTATTCATGCAGCATATGGTTTTGGAACGATTTCTGATCCGGTAAAGTCGATACAGACTTTTTCTGAGCTGATTGATGTTGTGAAGGACGTATTGTAAAGCTTTTATGTGTATTATCATTGTATGTACCTATTATTTTTGGAAGATAATACGTTGAACATGGAAAATATTGTAATGATGGCACATTTGTCAAAAAACATTTAATGAGAACAAAAGAGGATGAGGGGAATGTCAAAAATCAGAAAAGTAGTCGCAATAATAGTACTGATTTGTTTCATAGTGGGGGTATATGGATATACGAAGAAGCAGATTTATTCTAAGAAAGAAGAGCCGGTACAATATGAGAAGATAGTTGTAGGTAGTGATCGATATGAACCTTATATTTATCTGGACGATAATGGAGAGTTTTCGGGAATTGATGTGGAACTTGCAACAGAAGCGTTTCGTCGGATGGGATATGAACCGGAATTTAAATGCATTTTATGGGAGAATAAGAAGGAAGAGCTGGATTTGGGAAACGTTGATTGCTTGTGGGGTTGTTTTAGTATGAATGAGCGGGAAGATGAATACCAGTGGGCAGGACCTTATCTTTTTAGTCGCCAGGTGGTTGTGGTGCGTGTAAACAGTTCGATTCATGACATTTCTGATTTGAACGGAAAAGATGTTGCGGTTCAGGAGACTTCAAAACCGGAAGAATATTTACTGCATTCTACAAGCAGTGAGACTCCGAGACCTGAAAAAGTGTATTGTTTTTCTTCTATTGACGAGGTATGTGCTGCCTTGCGGAAAAATTATGTAGATGCAATCTGTGGACATGAAAGTACATTAAACCGGTTTATTGAGACGGCTCCGGATGAATATCGCATTTTAGATGAAGAATTGTTTGTTTCAAGATTGGGTGTTGCGTTTGCAAAGGATTTTGATTCAAATTTTGTGAAACGATTGGATCAGACTTTACAGGAGATGAGGGAAGATGGAACAACATCGGAAATTGTTGAAAAATATGGATTGAATGAACCAAAGAATCTGGAGGAGCGCGATTGATGAAGGAGGACCGGAGAAATTATGCAAATGTGCTTTTTTTTGCAATTATGATTTGTTTTATATGCACTACTTTTTTTCACATTTTCTTTATTAGAGATGCAATTCATTCTACAAAAAAAATAGAGATGCAAACCATCACATTTGTAAAAGATAAACTGAAAATGTATGAGAATTTTCAGGCAAACGACCGGACAAAAAGTCTGGTGCGCCTGATGGATAAAACGACTGGTCTGGCAAATAATTTAAAAAATGAACCCGATTATAATCAGGAATTATTGGATTTATATGCGAAAGAACAGAATATTTCCGGTATTTTGGTATTAGACGGCAGTGGTAAAATTGCAATGCAGACGACAGAAAATTCTGTGGACTGGACAGATTTTTTAGAGGGAGAAAATGTAAAAGAGATTTATGAATGCAAACAAAAAGTTTATATGCTTCGAATGGAAAATGGGGGAGATATATATGACATTGCGGTAGTGGCGCGAAGAGATGATTCGGGAATTGTGATGTCATATATTTTGCAGGATACGGTTACGGAAGGGATTAACGATATTACCATCAATACAATTTTTGATAAGATTTTTATTGAATATGATGGGATGATTGTGATTACATCCGGCGATAAGGTAGTTGCTTCAAATGAAAAAGAAAACTATCAGACGAAAGCGGACGAATGGGAACAGTTAACGCAGAATATGCAGTCCTTCGGAAATGGAATCGGAAGGGTGTTGTATCATAATAGAATATGGTATATGGGTGTTACCAGATATCAGACCTATACCATATACCTGTTATTTCCGTTTGTTCAGGTATATAAAACTTATATATTTGTAATGATTGGTTTCGTTCTTGTTTATTTTATGATTGTATTATCGGTTTGGGAAATTCACAGTAATGCGGAAAAAAAGCATTATCGGCAGTTAAGAAAGCAATACCGGATAATTGATGCAATCAGTAGTACCTATACTTCTACTTTACTGGTAAATATTTATACCGGAAAGTTAGAATGGATTAAAGTACCGAAATATGTGAAAGAAATAATATCGGAAATTGATGATGTCAATACAATGTTTAAGGTGTTGGCAGACACATGTGTAAAGGAAGAGTATCGGGAAGAATTTTTAAAATTTACGGATATAAACAGTGTAAAGGACAGGCTTTTGGATAAAACAATCATTAGTATGACCTATGAAGATATGAAGGAAGAATGGTTGACAATTGGTATTATTCCGCAACAGATTAATGTAGATGGAGATATTGAGGTCGCTTTATATCTGGTTCGTAATGTAACGGAAGAACAGGTAAAGGAAAAAGAGTATCAGAAGCAATTGCAGTATGCGGTAGAACAGGCAAAAAGAGCGGATATTGCGAAGACCAGTTTTTTGAGGCATATGAGTCATGATATCCGGACTCCGATTAATGGGATTGCAGGTCTGGTGGATATGGCAGATTCATATGGTGATGATGTGGAGAAATTGCGGGAAAACAGAGAAAGTGTAAAAGGAACGATTGAATACCTGCTATCGTTGGTAAATAATGTATTAGACATCAGTAAATTGGAATCAGGCGGAATTACATTGGAGAATGAAGCATTTGATCTGGTGCAGTTGTTAGAAGAAGAATGTTCAATTATAAAAATACAGGCGGCAGATTTGAATTTGATGTATATAGAAGAATCAAATGATATAAAACATCGGTATCTGATTGGAAGTGCGCATCATTTGCGCCGCATTTTGATGAATTTAGCGGGAAATTCCATGAAATATAACCGGAGCAATGGTTCATTAAGTGTTTATTGTAAGGAATTGGAAGCAGAAAAGGATACGGTAACATATCAATTTATATGTGAAGATACCGGTATTGGAATGAGTGAGGAATTTTTAAAGCGAGCATTTGAACCATTTGCCCAGGAGGGAAAAGAAAGCTATACCTCCTATACAGGTTCCGGTCTGGGGTTACCGTTGGTAAAGGAAATGGTTGACCTGATGCAGGGCTCCATTGAAATCATGAGCAAGGAAAATGAAGGAACCCGGTGTATTGTTACATTGCCGTTTACAGTGAATAAAAATCCGGTGATGGAAGAAAGAAAGCAGGAACTGCGGATTGATATAACAGGAAGAAGGGCGCTGCTTGTGGATGACCACCGGATGAATTTAAAGATTGCACAGGCAATTTTAGAGGGCGAGGGATTGATTGTAACCACTGCAATAAACGGAAAGGAAGCGGTAGAACTGTTTGAACAGACAAAGCCATATGAACTGGATTTTATTTTTATGGATATTATGATGCCTGTTTTAGATGGACTTAGTGCTACCAAACAGATTCGGAACGCAAACAGGCCGGATGCAAAGACGATTCCGATTCTTGCAATGTCCGCAAATGCATTTGAGGATGATATCACAGCCAGTCTGGAGGCAGGAATGAATGGATATATTACAAAGCCGTTGAATATTGATAAAATCCGTCAGGAAATACAAAATGTACTAAAAGAGAATCAGAATAGAAAAGGAAGTCAGATATGAAATTACAGATTAGAGAATATATAACAGAGGCTGCAAAGTGGACATGTGAAATATAATATGTATAAATCCCTCTCATTTCCACATACTACCCATACAGCAAAAATATGGAAAGTATATAAGACAGGAGGGATTTTTATGAAAGCAACAGGAATTGTGCGAAGAATAGATGAGTTAGGGAGAATTGTGGTTCCAAAGGAGCTTCGGAGAAATTTAAGAATTCGTGAGGGCGACCCAATTGAAATTTTTACCGGAAGAGAAGGAGAAATTATTTTAAAAAAATATTCTCCGATTGGGGAACTTAGTATGTTTGCACAGGAATATGTGGATGCGACCGCACAAATTTTAGGGTGTCCGGTATGTATTACGGATAGGGATCAGATTATTGCTGTATCTGGCATTTCCAAAAAAGAATTGATGGGAAAACATCTGCATAAAGAATTAGAGGATGCAATTAATGACCGGGAAGCAATAATGGCAAAAAAAGGTGAAAAACGATATATTCGGATTACCGGTGAAAATGATGATATCTATATGGGACAGATTGTACAGACCATTATTTGTGAGGGAGATGCAATCGGGTCGGTTATTATTTTGAATAAGGATGCGAACAAACCGTTGACCGAAACGGAGCGGAAGGTGGCGGTAATTGCAGCTAATTTTTTGGGAAAACAGTTGGAAGGCTAAGAAAAAAGTATATAAAAATAATATACATTTTGCACAATGGTGTTGAAAAATACTTCGGAAATATCAAAAAAGAAACAGCAAAGTGTATATATTTTTAAAAGTGTTGCTTGTTAAAATTTAACTATTTTACACAAAAAAGCCAAGAATATGGGTATTTACTTGACAAAAAGCATATAAACGAGTATAAATAAGTCTAGGACTTGTCAATGGGCAAGGTAGAATGCGAAAAGCAATACTATATAATAATATTTAAGAGGAGGAACTATTCCTATGAACAAAACAGAATTAGTTGATGCAATTGCAAAGAAAACAGAATTATCTAAGAAAGATGCAGAGAAGGCATTAAAGGCTTTCACAGATGTTGTAGCTGAAGAATTAGCAAAGGGTGAGAAGATTCAGTTAGTTGGATTCGGTACTTTTGAAGTTGCTGAGAGACCTGCTCGTGAGGGTAGAAATCCTAGAACTGGCGAACCAATGCCAATCGCTGCTTCTAAGGCTCCTAAGTTCAAAGCTGGTAAGGCATTAAAGGATACAGTTAACAAATAATCTGTAAGAATATGAACTGTAAGACCTGTTGTTCTCGCAACAGGTCTTTTTGCGTATTGAAACGATAAGAAATGGAGCGGAATATGAGATTAGACAAGTATTTGAAAGTTTCAAGACTGATTAAAAGACGTACCGTTGCAAATGATGCCTGTGATGCAGGAAGAGTAACGGTGAACGGAAAGGTTGCAAAGGCATCGACAGATGTAAAAGTGGGTGACCGTATTGATATTGCATTCGGTAATAAAAATGTAGCAGTGGAAGTGACTCAGATATTGGAGTCAACCAAAAAAGAAGATGCAAAAGAAATGTTCCAATATTTATGATTAAGAATATATAAGAGAATATATAAGCACCTTGTCTCATAAGATAGGTTGAGAGGAAATAACCTTATTAACGGAGATAGGAGTGTGGAGAATATGGAAGAAGTAAGGGGCACAAACATCAAAAGTCATAAAATTACATTGAACAACAGAGGTTTTGGAAATATAACGGGAGTAATTGCCGTGATTTCGTTTGATCCGAATGAAATTTTGTTAGAGACGGAACAGGGAATGTTACTGATAAAAGGAAATGAATTGAATGTTACGAAGCTGACTCTGGATAAAGGAGAGGTGGATGTTGACGGAAAAGTGGATTCCTTTACCTATTCCGATATGAAACCGGGTATAAAAGGCGAAAATGGATTGTTTGACCGTTTGTTTAAGTAGGTGATGACTTGACATTTTTGATTTGCAATGAATTGAAACTATTTGGCATATGTCTCTTGCTTGGGGTGTTAATTGGATTATTTTATGATGTGTTTCGAATTGGACGTAAGCTGATTGTTCATAAAGAATGGCTGGTTGATTTGGAGGATTTGTTCTTTTGGATGTTGACGGCATGGTTTGTATTTCGGACTTTGTTTCAGTATAATCAGGGTGCATTAAGGGGATATGCATTTTTGGGTATGTTTCTTGGTGTCATTCTTTATGAATGCAGTTTTAGTCGATTATTGTTATTTATGACAGACAAAATTGTGCCATATTGGAATAACGGAAAGCAGTTTGTGAAGAAACCGGTGGTTCTTATAAAAAATGGAATCAGAAACCTATTGAAAAAGCTTGTATTTGAAGTTAAAATGGCTATAAAAGGCAGATAATGAATGATAGAAACAGGTGAAAAAAGTGAGTAGAAGAAGACGGATCAGAAAAAAGACAAAAAACAACAGTCTTAAGAAAAACGGATTCCCGATGATTGCTTTTATTGTTGCGGTCTTTTGTATCGTAGTAGGTATTTATACAGTGAATCTGAAACAACAGAGTGCGAAATTGGACGAAAAAAAGGCAAACCTGGAAGAACAACTGGCGGAAGAAGAAGAACGGACAAAGGAATTGGAAGAGCTTGAAAAATATACCAAAACGAAAAAGTACATGGAGGAAGTTGCCAGACAAAAACTTGGACTGGTATATCCGGATGAGATATTGATACAGCCGAGCAACAAATAATGTCGCAAGTTGCGAATGCAGCGGCGTTTATATGACAAAATTTTATAACAAAACCTTACATAATGAATTCCACAGGTAGAGTAGGAGGGAATGCATTATGGTACATAGGGTAAATGTAATAGGGATACATATCCTTGCATTTTTTGTGGCACGTTGCCAGATGCTTGGAATGTATCCCTTTGTTGTTCCTTTTTTTATGGCGGCATATATAGAAAAGCAAAGCAGTATCAGTTTGTATCTGGTCATGCTTTTGGGAATATTCGGTGATGGAAGTCTAGAAGCAGGGTTTAAATATACTTTGGTTTTAGGTGCGTTATTTTTGCTGCTTCAAAATACAAACCGGAAAAAAGTATTTTCAACAAATGGACAGATTGCTCTTGCCTGTGGTGTGATTTTGGCTTCTGTGGGACTTCCGTATGAATATATGATTCATCGCGAGGATGTCTGGCTTTATTACAGTATTTTAGAAGGGATTATTGCTTCCTGCGGTGTTTTTGTGTTTGAACAGGGAATTGTTGCATTGCGGGTGGGAACCGGACGCCGGTTTGCCACCAATGAACGCTTTATTGGCGTGTTTTCCCTGATGGCGGTATTCTTATTTGGTTGTCCAAGGATAACGGTTCCGTTTCATCTTCTGTTTTTTGTTTCCGGTTATTTATTGTTATATTATGCTTATCGGTTTGACAGTGGAATCGGGATGACAACCGGATGTCTGACCGGTATCTGCATGGCAGTACGCATGAATGACATTGCATGGCTTGCCGCTATGATATTATTGGCGGGGTTGATTGTTTTGCTGCGGGAACTTGGAAAGGTCGGTGTGATTCTCGGATTTTTTGCGGGATATCTGTTATTGGGATTTTTGTACAGACCGGACTTTTTAAATCTGCCGGTTTTGACTAGTGCAATCGGCAGCGTTTTTTTGTTTGCAATTACACCGTCTGCATATTTAAGAAAAATCATGCGCGGAAAGGATGGCGGTACAATATATTCCCAGGATTTACTTGTACAGGAAATAACAAAAAACAGGATATTGGAATTTGGAAATGCATTTTGCGAAATGGAAAAATTATTGCTTCTGCATGAAAAAGAACATCCGGTACAGATTCCCTGTGGACTAAGCAATGTATATCTGAGCGGAGACGGAATTCCCTTGCTAAATGCAATGGAGATGCAGAGCAATCGTTTTATGGATATGCGCAGAAATTTTGTAAGACAGTTGGGACAGATTGGAGAAACCATCATTAAGTTTTCCGGTCAGCTTTCGGATACTTCGGTACATTCGGAAATGTTTGAGAGCAGGATAACCGAACGGTTGAGCCAATATGGAATTATGGTAACAAAAGGAATACTTGTACAGAATGTAAACGGACAGACAGAGGCATATATCAGTTGTGTTTTGGAAAAAGGTGAGGTGGTTACCGGTAACACAATGGCAGATATGGTTGGACAGATTTTAAATAAAGAAATGGTTTGTGTAAAAAAGGGGGATGATAATCCTTCTAAAAAAGAAAGTACTTTTATGTTTGTGGAAAAATGGAACTATATGTTGTCAACCGGTATCGTAAAGGAAAATCGTCAGGGAGAGTCACGGTGTGGGGATAATTTTTCCATGACAAAAACCGATTCCGGAAAGGCACTTTTGATGCTTTCGGATGGAATGGGAAGTGGAATAGCGGCAAATACAAAAAGTGAACAGGTAGTAAATCTGGCGGAACAGTTATTATCTTCCGGTTTTCAGAAGGAACTTGCAATCTGGCTGATTAATTCCTTCATCAGCTTCTTATCGGATGGAAATGACAGCTCCACTCTGGATATGGCATTTATTGATTTATATGACGGTTCGGTAAATTTTATCAAGCTGGGAGCGTCCACTACATTTATAAAAAGAAAAGATTCCGTGGAATGTATCCACTCTACTTCTTTGCCGATTGGGATGCTGGAGCAGGTAGAGTTTGACACGTGCGACAGAAAGCTTTATCATGGAGACATCATTGTGATGATCAGTGACGGAATCATGGATGGTGTATTATGTGAGAATAAAGAGTCTTATCTGGCAGAGCTGATTGCCGGTATGGATGTGAATAATGCACAGGTGATTGCACAGAAAATATTAGAGGATGTACGAATAATGAATGGGAACTGCCTGCGGGATGACAGTACGGTATTGGTTGCCGCATTATGGGATAGAGTATAAATATGATTCAAAAGATAAAGTCATTTATTCAACTGCATAATCTGTTACAGGTGGATGACCATCTGATTGTTGGGGTGTCCGGTGGAGCGGACTCCGTGGCTCTTTTTTTTGTCCTGTTAAATTTAAAAGAGGAATGGAATCTTACACTGGATGTGGTGCATATTCATCATGGGATTCGTGAAGAAGCGGATGCGGATGCCGATTATGTAAAATCCTTATGCGAAAAATGGGATGTAGACTTTCATTTATATTACGGAGATATACCGGATATGGCAAAATCACTTCATATGTCGGAGGAAGAAGCCGGAAGGCAGTTTCGATATGATTGTTTTGAAAAGGAAGCAAGGCGGGTTGGTGCAAATAAAATTGCAGTTGCACATCATCAAAATGACCAGGCAGAAACGATATTGTTTCATTTAATCCGTGGAAGCAATCTGCGTGGAATGGCAGGAATGGAACCGCTTGGAATCAGACCGGATAAGCCTTCTCTTATACGTCCGCTGCTATGTGTAAACCGGACGGAGATAGAGGATTTTTTGAAAACAAAAGGAGTGGCATGGTGTGAAGACATAACGAATGAGGACAACAGCTATGCCAGAAATGCTTTACGGAATCTGGTTATTCCCGCTATGGAGAAAATTAATTCACAGGCTGTTGAGCATATTGCAAAACTAGCGCAGCAGATGGATGAATATGACCGGTATTTCCGGATGCAGACAGACGAATATATTGAGAAAAATATACATGAAAATCCGGATGGCAGTATGTCTGTGAACCGATACCAATTGCAGAACGAAATGCCTGTATTTGCAAAAGCGGTATTGTATCGGATGATAGGTCTTGTCAGTGGAAAGAAAAAGGATATTGCGAAATGCCATGTTGAAGATTTATATGATTTGCTGGGAAAACAAAGCGGAAAAGAAATTTGTCTGCCATATGGAATAAAAGCAAAATTAGTGTATGAAAAACTGGTTCTTCGGATATGCTTAGAAGAAGAAAGTATGGAAGAACAGATATATTTAAAGGATATAATCTGGGAAGAGAATAAAAAATATAAAGTTACAATAAAGGGATACGGAACCATAAAGTTTGAATGTAGATTGGCAAAGGATTTGTCTGTTGCTGACAGGGAAAATTTGTCAGGAAATATCTATACGAAATACTTTGATTGTGATACAATAATGGATACGTTATGTGTAAGAACTCCATGTCAGGATGATTACATATGTATCAATAAAGACGGAACCCGCAAGAAGCTGATGCAGTATCTTAAGAATGAAAAGATAGCGGCAGACGAAAGAAAAAGGATTCCGGTGCTGGCATTTGACCATGAGATATTATATGTAGCAGGATATCGCAGATGTGAGGATTATAAAATATCAGATGATACAAAAAAGATATTAATGGTATCGTACGAAGGAGAAAAAAATGGATCAGATTAGTGAAATGATTTCGGAAGAAAAGGTAAATCAGCGGATTTGTGAATTAGCGAAGCAAATTGATGAGGATTATGCGGGAAAGGAACTGCATTTAATCATCATTTTAAAGGGGAGTGTCTTTTTTGCCTGTGAACTTGCAAAACGGTTAACAGTTCCGGTTACGATGGATTTTATGACAGTTTCATCCTATGGAGATGGAATGGTATCAGCCGGCAAGATTACAATTAAAAAAGAGCTGGATGAGGAAATTGAAGGAAAGCACGCACTGATAGTAGAAGATATTGTGGATTCCGGTAATACATTATTTAATTTAAAAAATTTATTATTGGGCAGAAATCCTGCAAGTCTTAAAATTGTTACATTATTAGACAAACCGGATCGCAGAACAGCCGAGATAGAGACGGATTACTGTGGATTTCAGATTCCGGACGAGTTTGTTGTTGGATATGGTTTGGATTATGCACAAAAATATCGGAATCTTCCATATATCGGCGTAATAAAGCAAGACTAAGAAGGAGTAAAGTATGAACAAGAACATGAAAAGAAGCCTGATTACTTATTGTATATTTTTTCTGATTATAATAGGGATTGTCAGCCTGGTTCAAGGATCAAATCAGAATGTGGATATTTCCTATACGGAAATTAATTTTATGGATGACATGAAGGATGGTAAGGTTTCTTCTGTATATGTAAAACAGAATGCAGAGGTTCCAACCGGTACGGTTACTTCCGTTCAGGAAGGTGGTAAGACAGTACAGTTTTTTGTACCGGATGTCAGCGAATTTCAAAAGAACTTTGAAGAAGTGGCTTCTGAAGAGAAGCTGGATGTTGATTTTGAGATGAGTGATGTGAGCAGACCAAGTTTTCTGGAGAAAACGATGCCGTATATATTTGCTCTGTTAATGGCGGTAGTTGTCATTATATTGTTTGCGGGAATGCAAGGTTCCGGCAGTGGCGGCGGTGCCATGATGAACTTTGGAAAGAGCCGTGCAAAGATGACGGCGGAGGATGATAACAAAATTACATTTGATGATGTGGCAGGTCTGACAGAGGAAAAAGAAGACTTAGCGGAAGTGGTTGACTTTTTGAAAAATCCAAGTAAGTATATAGAACTCGGTGCCAGAATACCAAAAGGAATGCTGTTGGTAGGTCCTCCGGGAACCGGTAAAACATTGCTTGCAAAGGCGGTTGCTGGAGAAGCACATGTTCCGTTCTTTACCATATCCGGTTCTGATTTTGTGGAGATGTTTGTTGGTGTTGGTGCATCGAGAGTACGTGACCTGTTTACGGAAGCAAAGAAGCATTGTCCATGTATTATATTTATTGATGAAATTGATGCGGTTGCACGTCGTCGTGGTTCCGGTTTAGGTGGTGGACATGACGAGAGAGAGCAGACCTTGAACCAGATGCTGGTAGAAATGGACGGATTTTCCGTAAATGAAGGTATCATTGTCATGGCTGCAACAAACCGTGTGGATATCTTAGATCCGGCTATTTTACGTCCGGGACGTTTTGACCGTAAGATTAATGTTGGTAAGCCGGACGTTAAGGGTAGAGAGGATATCTTAAAAATCCATACAAAGAATAAACCATTGGGTGAAAATGTTGATTTACCGGAAATTGCACGTACAACTGCCGGATTTTCGGGAGCTGATTTGGAAAACCTGATGAATGAATCCGCTATTTATGCAGCGAAGGATAATCGGAAGTACATTGTAAAAGAGGATGTAGACCGTGCCTTTATCAAGGTCGGAATTGGTACAGAAAGAAAGTCAAGAGTTATCCCGAAAGAAGATTTACGGATTACGGCTTATCATGAATCCGGTCATGCAATTTTGTTCCATGTATTAGAAGGTGTTGGACCGGTCTATACCGTTTCCATTATACCAACCGGACAGGGAGCAGCGGGTTACACGATGCCGTTGCCTGAAAATGACAATGTACATGTAACAAAGGGAAAAATGTTAAATGATATTAAAGTAAGCTTGGGCGGACGTATTGCGGAAGAGTTGATTATGGATGATATTTCGGCCGGAGCTTCTCAGGATATCAAGCAGGCAACTGCTGCAGCCAGAGCAATGGTTGTAAAATACGGTATGTCGGAAGAACTGGGTCTGATTAACTATGAGACAGACAATGAGGAAGAAACCTTTGTCGGAAGAGATATCGGACATCAGAAGATGCTAAGTGAGCAGACTTCTGCACTGATTGATAAAGAAGTAAAGAAGATTATTGACAGCTGTTATCGGGAAGCCAAAGCTATCCTTGAACAGAATATCGATATTCTTCATGCCTGTGCAAAACGGTTATTGGAGAAAGAAAGAATTGACCGGGATGAGTTTGAATCTTTGTTTGCAGAAACTCCTCAGACAGGTAATTTATTGTAAGAATTAACAGAAAAAAGGATAGAATAAAAGACAGAAAAACGGTTTTGTTGTTAAAATTAACTACAAAACCGTTTCTTTTTGACCATAATACACAAACGAAGTGGATTTTAGGAAATATTTTACAATGGGAATTGACGATTTGCACAAAAGAAAATAAAAAATAAAAAATTGTTTGTGAACACTTTTGAACGATTATAAGTATAATAATACTTGTAACCCCCCCAATACATTATATAGTTTTTTTGCTACACCCCATAAGTAACAAAAAAATACCTTCTCCAGAAAAGGACAGTCGTTCGGTAGACTGTCCTTTTTACTTTGTATTAATTTTTAAAATTATCTTTATTACGTTCAATGGTTTCTACAATTCGTGTTCTTACCATTTCAGCAATATCTGCTGTTTTCATATCTTTATATTCTTCATAGGGAATAGGTGTCAGTGCAAAAAGCTGCACATCTAATTGACGGGTATCCGGCTGGTCAAACGGAAGATAGGAGTCGATAATGGCAATTGGTACAATTGGACATTTTGCCTTGGTTGCTGCCTTAAAGCTTCCACCTTTAAATTCTCCCGGGGTATTTCCGTTTTTGGAACGAGTTCCCTCCGGAAAGATAAGAAAGTTACGTCCGGCTTTTACCTGATTGGCAACTTCATTGATGATTTTAAGTCCTTGACGGGGATCTTCCCGATCCATATATAATCCGCCTAAAATATTCACTAAATGACGGAGTGCGAAAATATTTTTGGTTTCTTTTTTGATTACGACTCCAAATGGATCCGGGTCAACCGAAACCAGACCAAGGACATCAAAAAGTCCCTGGTGGTTTGGATACATGATATATGGTTCTTTGGGAAGCCGGTCAAAACCATATCCATGTACAGTAACATTACTGGATTTGCAGCCTCTGAACCCTAATTCTTTGATATATTTATATTTTTGTTCCTCGCTTATTTTGTCATTATTATTGTAATAAAACATGGTTGTGAGTAAACGAGGCATATGAACAATATTTCGTCGCAGTATCATACGAAGGCGTTTTGGTATTTTTGCCATATAAATGAATCTCCCTTCTTATACTTCTACATCCCAAAAACCTTCTAATGTGGCAAAATAGTCGTCCGGTGTTTCTGCACGACGAATCATTTTTGTACTTCCGTCCTCACAGAGAAGAATTTCGGATGATTTTAATTTTCCGTTATAATTATATCCCATTGCAAAACCGTGGGCACCGGTATCATGAATGGCTAAGATATCGCCCATTTCAATCTTTGGAAGCTTTCTGTCAATTGCAAATTTATCGTTGTTTTCACATAAAGAACCGGTAACATCATATACATGGTCGCATGGTTCGTTTTCTTTCCCCAAAACGGTAATGTGATGGTAAGCGCCATACATGGCAGGACGCATTAAATTAACTGCACATGCATCAACACCGATGTATTCCTTATGTGTATGCTTTTCGTGGATTGCCTTTGTAATTAAATGACCGTATGGAGCAAGCATAAATCTTCCCAATTCCGTATAGATGGCAACATCGCCCATTCCGGCAGGAACGAGGATTTCTTCATATGCTTTGCGGACACCTTCGCCGATTGCAAGAATGTCGTTCGGCTCTTTGTCAGGCGTATATGGAATACCGACACCGCCGGATAAATTAATAAATGCAATGTGGACACCGGTCTCTTCTTTTAATTCTACTGCCGTCTGGAATAAAATCTTTGCAAGTGTCGGATAATATTCATTTGTAACAGTATTACTTGCTAAAAATGAATGCATACCAAATTCCTCAACTCCAAGCTCTTTCAAACGGAGATATGCTTCTGTCATCTGTGGACGGGTAAGACCGTATTTTGCATCACCGGGATTGTCCATGATTGTAGTAGAAATAGAAAATTTACCGCCCGGATTATATCGGCAGCTCATTCGTTTCGGAAGTGTTCCGATGGTATCTTTGAGAAAATCAATGTGTGTAATGTCATCTAAGTTAATGGTTGCGCCAAGCTTTGCCGCAAGAGCAAATTCTTCTGCCGGTGTGTCGTTTGATGAGAACATAATATCTTTTCCGTCAAAACCGCATCGGTCAGACATTAAAAGCTCTGTATAAGAAGAACAGTCTGTACCGCAGCCTTCTTCTTTTAAGATTTTCAAGATTGTAGGATTCGGTGTTGCTTTTACAGCAAAAAATTCTTTATAACCCTTGTTCCATGAAAATGCTTTTTGCAATTTTCTTGCATTCTCACGAATTCCTTTTTCATCATATAAATGAAAAGGTGTTGGATATTGTTCACATATTTTGTCAATTTGTTCTTTTGTTACAAATGGTGTTTTCATAATTGTAATTCCTTTCTGCTTCATTTACCTATTCAATATAATAAAGAAGTTTGGGATTTTGTCAAGCAACGGAAGGGTTTTATATGTTGACAAGGATTTATCAATATGGTAAAGTTTGGCTAATGATACGGTATATTACTTATAAGAATGAATAAGGCATTAAGTGTACATAAATATTTATGGGATATTTATGTAAGTTGATGCCTTTTTTGTTCCCCAAAGTTCTTAGGCAGGTTAGAATAGAACAAAATATCCCGGTAAAAATAGAAAAGGAGAAACGAATATGAAAGACAAAATTTTTGGAGTATTCCAGCGTGTAGGAAGATCATTCATGCTTCCCATTGCCATTCTTCCGGTGGCAGGACTTTTATTGGGGTTTGGTGGTTCGTTTACCAATCAGACAATGTTAGAAACTTATGGTTTAACAGGAATAATGGGCGAAGGAACAATATTAAATGCTATTTTTCTTGTAATGAGAGATGCAGGAAATATTGTATTTACTAATTTGCCGATTATTTTTGCAATGGGTGTTGCAATTGGTATGGCAAAGAAAGAAAAAGAGGTTGCAGCTTTGGCGGCAGCAATTGCATTTTTTATTATGCATGCATCTATTGGAGCGATGATTGATATTAATGGAGGCGCCCAGCAGATGCTATCCGGTGCGACAACCTCCGTTTGTGGGATTACTTCTCTTCAGATGGGTGTTTTTGGCGGTATTATAGTTGGCTTAGGTGTTGCAGCCTTGCATAATAAGTTTTATAAAATTGAACTGCCACAGGTGTTATCGTTTTTTGGTGGAACAAGATTTGTTCCTATTATTTGTGCATTAGTGTATACGGCAATAGGAATTTTGATGTATTTTATCTGGCCAATTATTCAAAGTGGAATTTATGCGGTTGGAGAGGTTGTATTAAATTCAGGTTATGCAGGAACATGGGTATACGGATTGATGGAACGTCTGCTGATTCCTTTTGGATTACATCATGTATTCTATCTGCCATTTTGGCAGACTGCCGTAGGTGGAACTTTAGAAGTTGGCGGGCAGATAATAGAAGGAGCACAAAATATTTTCTTTGCTCAACTTGCTGATCCAACCGTAGACAAATTTGCAGTTTCTGCAACACGTTTTATGTCAGGAAAATTTCCTTTGATGATTTTTGGCTTGCCGGGAGCAGCCTTCGCAATGTATAAGACAGCAAAACCGGAAAAGAAAAAAGAGGTAGGCGGGTTATTACTTTCAGCAGCACTTACATCTATGATTACGGGTATTACAGAACCTCTTGAATTTACATTTTTATTTGTTGCTCCGTTGTTATATGGTATTCATTGTATACTCGCCGGTTGTGCATATATGTTAATGCATATTTGCAAGGTCGGAGTAGGAATGACTTTTTCTGGTGGACTGATTGACATGTTTTTATTTGGTGTTCTTCAGGGAAATGAAAAAACAAATTGGATTTGGATTGTAATAATTGGTATTATATATTTTGTATTATATTATTTTATCTTTAGCTTTTTAATTAAAAAAATGGATCTAAAAACACCGGGACGTGGTGCCGATGAAGAAGAAATAAAATTATATCGGAGAAGTGACGTAGATGCGAAAAAGCAAGAGGATAAAAAAGGAAGCCAAGGGTCTGAGGATGATATTCTTTCCCAGTCAATCTGTCAGGGATTAGGTGGTAAGAAAAATATTTCGGACGTGGATTGCTGTGCAACCAGATTGAGATGTACCGTTTATAAACCTGAGTTGGTTAATGATGGAACATTAAAGGCAACCGGGGCATCCGGAGTAGTACACAAAGGAAATGGTGTACAGATTATCTATGGTCCGCGAGTTACGGTTATTAAGTCGAATTTAGAGGATTATCTGGAAACGGCTCCGGATGAGGAATATCATATTAAAGATATGGTGGATGAAGAAAAAAAGGTGGAAAGTCCAAAGAATGAACAGAGAATAGTAAAAACGGTTACAATTTCCAGCCCGATTACCGGTGAGGCAATTGAACTTTCTCAGACACCGGATGAAGTTTTTTCCAATAAAATGCTTGGAGATGGAGCGGCAGTTATTCCAACAGATTGTATTGTGAAGGCGCCGGAAGATGGTGAGGTTGCATTTGTGTTTGATACCAATCATGCAATTGGATTTTTGACCGATACAGGAATCAGCCTTTTAATTCATGTAGGTATTGATACTGTTAAGTTAGCGGGAAAAGGCTTTGAGGTTTTGGTTGAAAATGGTCAGAAGGTAAAGAAGGGTGAGCCAATGTTAAAATTGGATTTAGACTATCTGAAGGAACATGCACCATCCATTGTATCACCTGTAATCTGTTCCGAAATGGAGGATAATCAAAAGGTACGGTTAAAAAAACAAGGGAATGTTCAGGCAGGAGAGGACTTATTTGTGGTTGATTTCTACGAATAATTTGAAGTTTTGAAATAACAAAATGGGGGATGAGATGCAATTTCCTCATTCCTTTCATATTGTGCAAACACAAGCAGAGTAAGATATATTAACTTGAGAGGTACTTTCGTTGACTTCTATTTTTGTGTTTGATATAATTATGACACGAAATATGGGGTAAAATGAAGTGAAGGCGTAATTCGATATAATGTGAAAGTGAGGTAAGAAGGATGAAAGAATTTAAGTATGTTATAACAGATGAAATTGGAATTCATGCAAGACCTGCCGGAATGTTAGCAAAGGAAGCAAAGGGATTTTCATCTAAGATAACATTGGAAGCAAACGGAAAGAGCGCAGAGGTAACGAAACTGATGGCGGTTATGAGTCTTGGCGTAAAAAACGGCGCAGAGGTAACCGTTAAGGCGGAAGGTGATGATGAGGATGCTGCGATTGCAAAGATGAAAGAATTCATGGAAGCAAATTTATAAAAATTATAGATTCATCTATTATAGTATTAAAATACAGGTTGTTACACGAATCAAAATATGGTGTGGCAACCTTATTTTATCAAATGATTCAGACAGTGATTTTACAGCAATAAAAAAGAGCGACAAGAAGATGGATATTAAGGAGGATTGGAATGGAAGAATTATCAGGAAAATCAATATTTAAGGGCATCGCTATCGGAAGAATCTTATTTTATTCTAAGAATCAGCAACAGGTTAAGCGTGAAAAGATAGATGATGCAGAGGCTGAAATTTTAAGATATGAGAATGCGAAAGCAGTGGCAATTGAACAATTGGGAGCATTACACGATAAAGCAACAGCAGAGGTTGGTGAAGATAATGCCATGATTTTTGAGGTTCATGCCATGATGCTGGAAGATGATGATTATAATGATTCCGTTCATAATATCATAAGAAATGAAGGTGTGAATGCTGAATTTGCGGTAGCAACCACCGGTGATAATTTTTCGGTTATGTTTGCGCAGATGGACGATGAATACTTCAAGGCAAGGGCAGCAGACATTAAGGATATTTCGGAACGTGTGATTAATGTATTATCCGGTAATGGCAATCATGGTGAAATAGGAGAGGATCCGGTCATTATTGTGGCAGAGGATCTGGCACCGAGCGAAACCGTACAGATGGATAAGAGTAAATTACTTGCATTTGTAACAAGGCTCGGTTCGTCGAATTCCCACACGGCAATTCTTGCAAGAACAATGAATATCCCTGCATTAATAGGGGTTGATATCAAAGAAGAGTGGGACGGAAAGAATGCAATCGTAGATGGAAAGAACGGATTGTTTATTGTAGATCCGGATGTATCTACTTTGGAAAAGTATCTGAATGAGAAGAAAAAAGAAGAAGAAGCGGCACAGTTGTTATTACAACTAAAAGGTCAGGCAGATGAAACAAAGGATGGAAGGCATATTAAGTTATATGCCAATATTGGAAGTGTGGCAGATGTAACAAATGTATTGGCAAATGATGCAGCCGGTATCGGTTTGTTCAGAAGTGAGTTCTTATATCTGGAAAAGAATGATTATCCGACCGAGGAAGAGCAATTTCAGGTATATAAAACGGTTGCACAGAATATGGCAGGACGAAAGGTTGTTATCCGTACATTGGATATCGGAGCAGATAAACAGGTAGATTATTTTAATATGGAACATGAAGAAAATCCTGCTATGGGTTATCGTGCAATTCGTATCTGCTTAGACAGAGTTGATATCTTCAAAACACAGCTGCGAGCTTTATACAGAGCTTCCGCATTCGGAACGATTTCAATTATGTTCCCGATGATTATTTCTTTGCAGGAAGTAAAGGATATCAAAAAAATCTGTGAGGAGGTTCGCGAAGAATTGGATTCGCAGGGTATCAAGTACGGAGAGGTCGAATTGGGAATTATGATTGAAACTCCGGCAGCGGTAATGATAAGTGATGTTTTGGCACAGGAGGTTGATTTCTTCAGTATTGGTACCAATGACTTAACCCAGTACACCCTGGCAATTGACCGCCAGAATCCAAAGCTTGATAATATTTATGATTCACATCATCCTGCAATTTTGAGAATGATACAGATGGTAATTGACAATGGACATAAAGGTGGTGCATGGGTAGGTATTTGTGGAGAATTGGGAGCAGATACAACATTGACCGAGACCTTTATCCAGATGGGAATTGATGAGTTATCGGTTTCACCGACATTTGTTTTACCGGTTCGAAAGGTGATTCGTGAGACAATTTACGGAAAGTAAGAAACAGTAAGGAGAAGGTGGTATGGGTTTACAATTAAAAGAGGGGATATCAAACCATGATACCGACGAAGCAAAGAAAACAAATCCGGTGAATCCGTGGGATTTACCGGGAGAAAATAGCACAATGGAAGAAAAATCGTTTACGGTGACAAGTAAGGAGCCGCAGGTGTTACAAAGTCGGGATGGCGGAGTGGTGAACACGATTATTAAGGTTGTGGCAGCCCTTGTGATTGCCGCTGTTATCATACTGATAGGAAAACAGGTCGCATCAAAGATGTTACCGGAGGGAGAGGATATTACGGATTGTATTGGAAAGTCCGAGACTGAGATTGCGAGTACACTGGGGGTTCAGTTTACAGACAATACAACATGGGCACAGAATATGATTCAGTTTTCCGGTTCGGATCTGACAATTCACGGGAATGATGATTTGGGTATTGTATACATAAACGGAAATCCAATCGGATTGCATATTAACAGTAAAAAATATACGATGTATGGTATTCAGGTCGGACAGGCGGAGAAGGATGTCTATGAAGATACAACCTATCCGTATGATAATATTCTTCATATTCTGGATAATGGAGGAAAAAAAGGAACAACTACCTACTATTACTATAATAAAAGCCGAAATGACTGTATTGCAATTGTAATAAACGATACTACCAATAGAATTGTAGCTTATACTTATTACAATAATTATAGTCTGATTATGAAAAATGCAGATTCGTTTTAAAGAAAAAGGATGACACAGTTTTAATCGTGTCATCCTTTTTTATTAGTTATTATTTTTGTTAGTTTTTATGATATTTTCGATCGGTTTCTTCGTATTTTGGTTCGCTGGTTAAATGCATACCGAGCTTTTTGAAAATCTGTTCATCGACAGAAGAAAGCAATACGGAAGAATGTGCTTCGCATCCCCGAAGTTTATTTAACTGTTCTAAAGCGAGGGCTGCGGTAGAATCCGAGGCTGCAGTAGAAGAAAGTGCAATTAAAATTTCATCGGTATGAAGTCTTGGATTTTTGCTGCCTAAATATTCTGTTTTAAGACGCTGAATCGGTGCAATGGCATCAGAGGAAACCAGTTTTACTTCATGGTCAATGCCTGCTAATACTTTAATCGCGTTCAACAACGCTGCGGCAGAAGCTCCTAATAATTCACCGTTTTCTCCGGTAACAATCTGACCATCGGCTAATTCAATCGCAGCCGTTGGCTGACCGTTACTGCGTTCTTCCCTGTCTAATGCGGCTTTTGCAACTTTGCGGTCTGCTAAGGTAATACCCGCCTGCTTCATAAGAAGCTCTAATTTATAAGCATTATCTTTGGATTCACCGAAACGCTTCTTGTCGCACAGGCATTTATAATAGCGCCGGATGATTTCCTGGCGGGATGCATCCGAACAAGCTTCATCATCACAGATGCAGTTTCCTGCCATATTAACACCCATATCGGTAGGAGATTTGTAAGGACTTTCTCCGTAAATCAGTTCAAACATTGCATTCACAACAGGAAAAATTTCAATATCCCGGTTGTAGTTGACGGTTGTTTCACCGTAGGCATCTAAATGAAACGGATCAATCATATTGACATCATTTAAGTCTGCTGTAGCAGCCTCATAAGCAAGATTGACCGGATGTTTTAGCGGGATATTCCAAATTGGGAATGTTTCAAACTTGGCATAACCTGCCTGTACTCCTCGCTTGTGTTCGTGATAAAGCTGGGATAAACAGGTTGCCATTTTTCCACTGCCGGGTCCCGGAGCGGTAATAACGACCAAAGGTCTTGAAGTCTCGATGTAATCATTTTTTCCGTATCCTTCATCACTAACAATTTTTGTGATATCTCCCGGATAGCCCGGAATTTTATAGTGGCGATAAGAACAGATTCCCAAATCGGCAAGCCTTTTCTCAAATAATTCGGCACCGGCCTGTCCTGCAAATTTGGTCAGACATACACTTCCGACCATAAGACCTACACTGGAGAATGCATCAATTAACCGCAGGACATCCATATCATAGGTTATACCATAGTCTCCGCGAATTTTGTTTTCTTCAATGTCTTCTGCACTGATAACAATGACAATCTCTGCCTGATCCTTTAACTGTAATAGCATCTGAAGTTTGGAATCCGGTTCAAAACCCGGTAAAACTCTTGAGGCATGATAGTCATCAAATAACTTTCCTCCAAATTCAAGATATAATTTATTTCCAAATTTTGCAATTCGTTCCCGGATATGTGCTGACTGCATATCTAAATATTTTTGGTTATCAAATCCTTTTCGCATATTCTTACTCCTATATGTTCTTTCATAAATAAAAGACTCCGATTGAGCCTTTGTCTGGTGTTTATTTTAGCAAGAAAAAATAAATATGTAAATGATTGTATGGAAGGAAAATAAAAATACTTCACAGAATCTACATGAAAATTGAATTGCACAAACTATTGTTTTCCGATATACTAAAAGCTGTTTACATTTGTAATTTATTCATTTAGGAGGAAGATAAGATTGGAAGAGAATAACAGAAACTCGAACGACAATAATCGTAAGTCGCCAAACCATAATTTTATGTTTATGATAATTGTATCAGTCATTATGACTTTAATCTTTGCAAAGGTTTTTACATCCATCCAGAGCGGTTCTGAAAAGCAGATGTCATATGGACAGTTTTTGGATATGATAGATGAGGATGTTGTGGATAATGTGGAGATTTACAGTTCAACTATTAAGGCAACAACAAAGGATAAGATTGATAAAGATAAGAAGAAAAAGGCAAAGGATGCTCCGTCAAATTATGTGGATATTGATGAAGACACTACCTATGTCATTACAAGAATTTCCGATATTTATCTGATTGACCGTTTAGAGGAAGCAAAAAAAGATGGTAGTTTAAATTATACGGCAATTGATGAAAGTAATTCGGCAATTATTATGAATATATTATCCTGGGTGGTAATGTTTGGAGTTGTATATTTTGTGCTCTGGTTGTTCATGCGTTCAATGAGTAAGAACGGTGGTATGATGGGCATGGGTATGGGTAAAAGCAATGCCAAGGTATATATGGAAAAAGAAACCGGTGTGACATTTGCGGATGTGGCAGGACAGGAGGAATCCAAAGAATCCTTGAAAGAAATGGTGGATTTTTTGCATAATCCTAAGCGTTACTTAGAGATTGGTGCAAAACTGCCAAAGGGCGCATTGTTAGTGGGACCTCCGGGTACCGGTAAGACATTGCTCGCAAAGGCGGTAGCCGGAGAAGCAAATGTACCATTTTTCTCATTATCGGGTTCTGATTTTGTAGAGATGTATGTAGGTCTTGGTGCTTCCCGCGTAAGAGATTTATTTAAACAGGCGAGTGCAGTAGCACCGTGTATTATTTTTATAGATGAGATTGATGCAATTGGCCGGAGCCGTGACAGTAAGTACGGTGGAGGAGATTCTGAAAGAGAACAGACTCTGAATCAGTTATTATCTGAAATGGACGGATTTGATACCTCAAAGGGAATTGTAATATTAGCAGCAACCAACCGTCCGGAAGTGTTGGATAAAGCGTTGCTTCGTCCGGGAAGATTTGACCGTAGGGTTATTGTGGAAAGACCGGATTTGAAAGGTCGAATTGAGACTTTGAAGGTACACGCAAAAGATGTCAAGATGGATGAGACCGTAGATTTTAAGGAATTGGCGTTGGCAACTTCGGGTGCAGTCGGTGCGGATCTTGCAAATATTATTAACGAGGCGGCATTGGCAGCAGTTAAGGCAGGAAGGGAATACGTCAGCCAGTCTGACTTGTTTGAGTCTGTGGAAGTGGTATTTGCGGGAAAAGAGAAGAAAGACCGGATTCTGAATAAGGAAGAAAAGAAAATTGTTGCTTATCACGAGACAGGTCATGCATTGGCAACAGCATTACAAAAACATACCGAACCGGTACAGAAGATTACCATTATTCCAAGAACGATGGGTGCATTAGGATATGTTATGCAGGTTCCGGAAGAGGAAAAATATCTGAATACGCAGGTTGAGATGGAAAATCAGTTGGTTACTTTGTTAGCGGGAAGAGCTGCAGAGGCAATCAAGTTTCCGTCGGTAACAACCGGTGCTTCCAACGATATGGAAAAAGCGACGGATATAGCCAGAAGCATGGTTACGATGTATGGTATGTCGGAAGAATTTGGTATGGTAACATTGGAAAATGTTCAGAATAGATATCTGGACGGAAGAGCAGTCATGAATTGTTCCGATGAAACAGCAACAGCAATCGATAATGAAGTACGGAAAATGATTAAGGAAGCCTACCAAAAGGCATATGATTTGTTGTTACAAAATGTTGAGGTGTTGGATGCGTTAGCGGAATATTTGATTGATAAAGAAACTATTACCGGAAAAGAATTTATGGAAATCTATGAAAAACTGACCGGTGAGGAGTTGAAGTCATCCACAGCGGATACGGAAGATTCATTTAATACAACAGTATAAGATTCTTGTTGCGGCTAATCTGAAGACGGATTTGGATTGGTCGCAATTTGTTTTATCTTTGAAGACGAAAAGAAGGATGGTTATTGGAAAATTGAAGGATGGATTTGTATTAAAAGATGAATTAAAAAAATTGCCGGATCAACCGGGTGTGTATTTAATGCATTCCAAAAGTGATGAGATTATTTATGTGGGAAAGGCAATCAATCTAAAGAGAAGAGTCAGTTCTTATTTTCGAAAGATAAATAACAGAAGCCCTAAAATAGAAAAAATGATTACCCTGATTGATTATTTTGAGTACATTGTAACGGATTCGGAATTAGAAGCGTTGGTGCTTGAAAATAATTTGATTAAGGAACATAAGCCGAAATACAATACGATGTTAAAGGACGACAAGAGTTATCCGTTTATGAAGGTAACCGTTCAGGAGGATTATCCAAGGGTATTGTTTGCAAGGCAGATGAAGCGGGACGGAGCAAAGTATTTTGGTCCTTATACCAGTGCGGCGGCAGTTAAGGATACGATTGAACTGGTACAGAAATTATACGGGATTAGGACCTGTAATAAGAGTCTTCCGAAAGAGATTGGATTAGGAAGACCATGCCTTTATCATCAGATGAAGCAGTGTGACGCACCTTGTCAGGGTTATATATCCAAGGAAGAATATCGAAAAAATGTAGAACATTTATTGGAATTTTTAAACGGTGATTACAAGAAGGTAATCAAGGATTTGGAAAGGAAGATGCAGGAAAAGGCAGGCGAAATGGAATTTGAGGAGGCTGCGCGTTACAGAGATTTGATTGCAAGCGTGGAACATGTGACCGGTTCTCAGCGTGTTGTCAAAAGCGGTGGCTTCGACCGGGATGTGATTGCAATGGCAAGAAAGGAAGAAGAGACTGTTGTTTCTGTGTTTTTTGTACGGGACGGAAAACTCCTTGGAAGGGAACATTTTCATATGGAGCATACGGCAAAGGACACAGGCGCACAGATTATAGATGCGTTTATTAAGCAGTATTATGAAGGAACGCCATTCGTACCGAATGAATTGCTGACGGAATTTGAAGTGGAAGATAAGGGATTATTGGAACAATGGCTTGGAAGACGACGCGGAGGACGGGTTCATATCATTACACCTCAAAAGGGTGAAAAGTCCAAGATGATCGATTTGGCAAGAGAAAATGCAAAGGTTGTTCTGTCAAGGGATATTGAGAAGTTAAAAAGAGAAGAGGCGAGAACAATCGGAGCCTGTCAGGAACTTGCAAAGATGTTGGGGTTAAGCAGTGCAGACCGGTTAGAAGCATTTGATATTTCCAATACCAGCGGTTATCAATCGGTTGCATCTATGGTAGTCTTTGAGAAGGGAAGGGCTAAGAAGAACGCATACCGCAAATTCAAACTGCGGACAGTGACGGGACCGGATGATTATAAGAGTATGGAAGAGGTGCTGACAAGAAGATTTACGGATGAGAAATTTGATGTTTTACCGGATATTTTGATGATGGATGGTGGACGTGGTCAGGTAAATGTTGCACAGCGGGTATTGGATGAACTTCATTTGAATATACCGGTGTGTGGTATGGTAAAGGACGATAATCACCGGACAAGAGGATTGTATTATAATAATAAAGAGATTACATTTCCGAGAAACAGTGAGGTGTTTGGAATGATCACCCGGTTACAGGATGAGGCGCACCGGTTTGCAATCACCTATCATAAGCAGTTGCGGGGCAAAGAGCAGGTGCACAGTATCTTAGACGATATCAAGGGCGTTGGTCCTGCAAGAAGAAAGGCATTAATGCAGCATTTTAAAGAGATTGGCAGGATTAAGGATGCTGCAGTGGAGGAATTATCCGCTGTAGAGGGTGTGACGCCGCAGGTAGCAGAGGAGATTTATCGTTTCTTTCATGAGGAGGAATGATCCTTATCTGTTAAGCTGTTGTTTTCGCATCTGCCGGGGTGTGATACCGTATTTTTTCTTGAACATGCGGTTAAAGTTTGACAGATTAGGAAACCCACATTGTAAAGAGATGTCGAGAATGGAGTCCGTGGTATTACCCAGTAATGCACGGGCTTCCGTTACTCTGTAATCATTCACATATGTAATAAAGCTCATTCCGGTATGTGCTTTGAAGAATTTCATGAAATGTGAAGGGCTGTAATGGCAGAAGGCAGCAATCTCATCAATGGTAATCTCTTCATAATAATGAGTAGATACATAACGAATGATATTTTTTAATTTTTCTTTTGATTTGTCTATGGAAGTATTCTCCTCTTCAGACAGGGGATTGGTAATCAGCAGATAAATGATCTGCATCAGGGCTCCTTTGATGGCCAGCTGATAGCCATATCCTTTTTCGTCACTTTTGTCATCCAGAAATTCTATAATATCGATCAATTCCTGATGGAGTACCTGTCCGTGGGATATTTTTGTGCAAATGGGCAGTTGACTCCTGAAAAAAGGATCCAGGAATTCCTGCTGGACAAGATCGTTATAGGGAGAGCATAGCAGATTCTTTGAAAAAAGAATATTCTCGTATTCCATGGAAGTATTCGGATTTCCTTCGATTGCATGTAAGGCACCGGGAAGGACGATGATGATATCGCCGGCGGAGACCTGATATTTGAGGAAGTTGACGGTTACAATGCCACTGCCCTTTTTGATTGCGATTATCTCGAATTCGCGGTGCCAATGAACCGGAACATGGGAAAAATCTAACGGGATAGAGCAGATGTAGGTGTTATATGGAAAGTTATCCTGAAAATGTACTTTGTTTTCGTGCAGGTCATTGGAGTTAGCCGGTTCTGCTATATCGGTAACAGGTGACGGTATGGTACTGTTATCAGAGATTGTTTGCATAGGAGACCTCCTTTGTTGGATGAAGCATTCTTGGAATGTGTGTGGTATCAGTATTTATAATGATAGAATTGTATCATATTATGCCATTATTATGCAAGTAAAACGTTTCCAATTCGTGATATTGTATCATTATCGATTGAGCATTTTTGAAGAAAGAGCTCAACAACAGATAATTTTTATATGATGAAAGGGGTATCGTTATGGATGTCAGGGTACAATTGGAACAAAAATTAGGGAAAGGTATTGGAGCAAGTAGTAACGAAGAGTTGTTTTGCGCATTGCTTGAGATGACAAAACAGCTTGCAGATGACAAAAAACAGAAAGAAACCAAGAAGAAGATATATTATGTTTCTGCAGAATTTCTGATCGGTAAATTGCTTTCAAATAACCTGATCAATCTTGGAATTTATGATGAGGTTAAGCATGTTCTTGCAGAAGAAGGAAAAAATCTTGCAGAGATTGAAGAAGTAGAAGTGGAACCGTCTCTCGGAAATGGTGGATTGGGAAGATTAGCAGCCTGTTTTTTGGATTCCATCGCATCCCTTGGATTATCGGGCGCAGGTATTGGACTGAACTATCATCTTGGATTATTCCGACAGGTGTTTGAGAACCATATGCAGAAAGAAAAGGTTAATCCGTGGATTGGAAAGCAGACATGGCTCAGAAAAACGGATGTTACATATCCGGTTAATTTCGGAGGCCGCAATGTCATGTCAAGAATGTATGAAATTGATGTTACAGGATATGATAACCGGACCAATCAGTTGTGCCTGTTTGATCTGGATACGGTGGATGACAGTATAGTGGATGAGCACAGTCAGTTTGATAAAAAGGATATTGAAAAGAATCTTACGTTGTTTTTATATCCGGATGACAGTGATGAGGATGGTAGAAAATTACGAATCTACCAGCAGTATTTTATGGTAAGTAATGCGGCGCAGCTGATTCTTGACGAGTGTAAGAAGAAAGGAAGTAATCTGTATGATCTGTATGAATATGCAGTGATCCAGATTAATGATACACATCCGACCATGATTATTCCGGAACTGATCCGTCTTCTCGTTGCAGAGGGAATGAATATGGATACGGCTATTGATGTTGTAAGCAGAACCTGTGCTTATACAAACCATACAATATTGGCTGAGGCGTTGGAGAAGTGGCCGAGACATTATCTGATGGAAGTTGTGCCACAGCTGGTTCCGATCATTGAGGTATTGGATGATAAGGTAAGAAGACGTTATAATGATGAACGGGTTGCGATTATTGACCGTAATGATGTTGTTCATATGGCACATATTGATATTCATTATGGCTTCAGTGTGAATGGAGTGGCATATTTGCATACAGAGATTTTAAAGAACTCCGAGCTGAATCATTTTTATAATATATATCCGGAGAAGTTTAACAACAAGACTAACGGAATCACATTCCGCCGCTGGCTGCTTTATTGTAATGAGCCTTTGACGGAAACGATCACGGAATGGATCGGTGACGGATTTAAAAAGGATGCAATGGAACTGGAACGGTTGCTTCCGCTTGCTGAGGATAGGGATAAGTTAGAGAAGTTATTAGAGATCAAACATACCAATAAATTATATGCAAAGGATTACTTTGAGAGAACGCAGGGTATTTCGCTTAATCCGGATTCCATTTTTGATATTCA
The DNA here is from genome assembly GCA_934293575.1 of uncultured Lachnospiraceae bacterium. Taxonomy (GTDB): domain Bacteria; phylum Bacillota; class Clostridia; order Lachnospirales; family Lachnospiraceae; genus CAG-590. The sequence goes on from CAKQYU010000004.1 coordinate 103,020, forward strand.
GGTTAAACGTTTACATGAGTATAAGCGTCAGCAGTTAAATGTGTTATATGTGATTCACAAATATTTGGAAATCAAAGCAGGCAAGCTGCCAACGACTCCGGTTACTGTGATCTTTGGCGCAAAAGCAGCACCGGCTTATACGATTGCAAAGGATATTATTCACCTGATTTTATGCCTGCAGGAGATCATTAATAAGGATCCGGAGGTAAACAAATATCTTAATGTAGTTATGGTAGAGAATTATAATGTAACCCTGGCAGAGAAATTAATCCCGGCTTGTGATATTTCAGAACAGATTTCTCTGGCATCTAAAGAGGCCAGTGGAACAGGTAATATGAAGTTCATGTTAAACGGTGCAGTGACGTTGGGAACGGAGGATGGTGCGAATGTTGAGATTCATGAACTGGTTGGAGATGATAATATCTATATTTTCGGAGCATCCAGTGATGAAGTGATCGCACATTATGCACATCAGGATTACAATGCAAGAAGTTATTATGAGAATAATGCCGGCTTGCGGGAAGCAGTAGACTTTATTGTCAGCGAAGCGGTTCTTGAGGTAGGAAACAGGGAAATGTTAGAGCGCTTGTATAATGAGCTGCTGAATAAAGACTGGTTTATGACATTCCTTGATTATGATTCTTATGTTGAGAAGAAGGATCAGGCATATAAGGATTATGAGGATCGTCTGGCATGGGCAAAGAAAATGATGGTAAATATCGGAAAAGCAGGCTTCTTTTCGTCTGATCGGACAATAGCAGAATATAACAACGATATCTGGCACCTGGGAGACTGATTGTTGTAAAAATGCATAATAAAAATGAAAAAACGTTGTATGAATTGACCAAACTTACTAATTCCGTGCAAGTAGTGCTTGCATTATTTGTACGGATACAGTATGATAAACCTATCAAATGGAAACGGTTCCGAAATCAATACCAAAAACGTTTCCAAACACTGACTAAATCACTATTTTATCATTAAAGGAGGAATTGATTATGAAAAAGAGATTCGCAGCATTAGGACTGGCTACTATGCTGGTTGGTACATTATTAACAGGATGTGGAGGTTCCACAGGAAGCGCAGACACATCTAAGGGTTCTAAGAAAGAGGCAACAGGTTCTGTATATTATCTGAACTTTAAGCCGGAAGCAGATGCACAGTGGCAGGAGCTGGCTGAGATGTACACAGAGGAGACAGGAGTTAAAGTAACAGTTATTACAGCAGCAGCCGATCAGTATGAGACGACACTTAAGAGTGAGATGGGTAAGTCGGAAGCTCCGACCATGTTCCAGGTAAATGGTCCGGTTGGTCTTGCATCGTGGAAAGATTATTGTTACGATTTGTCAGATGCAGCAGTTTGTAAGGAACTTACTTCTGAAGACTTTGAATTGAAAGATGGCGACAAGGTTGCCGGAATCGGATATGTAATTGAATCATATGGTCTTATTTATAACAAAGAATTGTTAAGCAAGGCTGGATATTCACAGGATGACATTAAGAGCTTCGCAGATCTTAAGAAGGTTGCTGAAGATATTACAAGCAGAAAGGATGAGCTTGGTTTCTCAGCATTTACATCAGCAGGTATGGATGGTTCTTCTGACTGGAGATTTAAGACACATTTAGCAAACCTTCCAATCTATTATGAGTATAAGGCAGATGGAATCAATGATACAGATGCAATCAAGGGAACATACTTAGACAACTATCGTAACATCTGGGATCTTTACATCAACAATGCAACATGTTCTCCGGAACAGTTAAGTACCAAGACCGGTGATGATGCTGTTGCAGAATTTGTAACAAATCAGGCAGTATTTTATCAGAATGGTACATGGGCATACTCAGATATATCTGAAGTGGGAGATGACAATCTTGGAATGCTTCCAATCTATATTGGTGCTGACGGAGAAGAGGATCAGGGACTTTGTACAGGATGTGAGAACTACTGGTGTATCAATGCAAAGGCTTCTGAGGAAGACATTCAGGCAACAGAAGACTTCATGGAATGGTTAGTAACAGACGAGGCAGCACTCAAGGCAATCTGTGGTTCTGCTAATGCAATGCCATCCGGTGGTGATGGAATGGGATTTGTAATACCATTCAATGGCAACCTCGAGTCAGACAACTTACTTGTTAACATTGCAAATGATTATGTAAAAGAAGGAAAGACACCTGTAAGTTGGAACTTTACAACAATGCCTTCTGAGCAGTGGAAGAATGATCTTGGTTCTGCACTTACGACATACGCAGCAGATCAGTCAGATGCGAACTGGGATTTAGTAAAATCTGCATTTGTAGATGGATGGGCAAAAGAAGCTGCAGCAACTGCAGAATAATAAAAAAGTGTGTAATTAACTCTAGAATCCTTGGACAGGCAACTTCTCCCCCCTTTTTTCCTTCCAAGGATTTTAGTGTTAAAACAGGAGGTAAATTATGGAGAAAGCAATTAAAAGATATTGGCCGATCTTTCTGTTACCTACCATGGCTGCATTTATGATTGGATTTATTATTCCTTTTATAGAAGGTATATACTTGTCGTTTTGTAAGTTTACCACGATTAAAGATGCAGAGTTTGTAGGGATGAGTAATTATATTGATGCACTGAAGGATACAACGTTTACGGGTTCTTTCCGGTTCACTGCATTGTTTGCAATTGTAACACTGGTACTGATTAATGTATTGGCTTTTCTGATTGCACTTGCATTAACACAGAACATTAAAGGTACTAACATTTTCCGTACCGTATTCTTCATGCCGAACCTGATTGGTGGTATTGTATTAGGTTATGTATGGCAGCTTATATTTGATGCTATATTTGCACGGTTTGGTCTGGCACTCAAGCTGAGTGAGATACTTGGTTTCTGGGGACTTGTTATTCTGATCTGCTGGCAGCAGATTGGTTATATGATGATTGTTTATATTGCAGGTTTGCAGGCAATACCAGGAGATATTATGGAAGCAGCAATGTTAGATGGTGCAAACCGGTTGCAGAGATTATTCCGGATTACGATTCCGAATATGATGCCATCGATTACAATCTGTACATTTTTAACAATTACCAATTCCTTTAAGCTGTTTGACCAGAATCTGGCTCTTACGGGTGGAGAACCGCTTCATAAGACAGAGATGATGGCACTTAATATATATCAGACGTTCTATGGACGTACCGGTTATGAAGGTGTTGGTCAGGCCAAAGCAGTATTATTCTTCCTGCTTGTGGTGGTAATTGGTTTAATACAGTTGAAAGTGACGAGACAAAAGGAGGTGCAGCAATGATGAAGAAGAAAGTATGGGGCTGGGTAGCCACGATCTTTTTTACACTGGTGTCAATATTGTTTGTTACACCAATCTTGATTGTTTTGATGAACTCGTTTAAATCCAAATCATATATTAGTCTGGAAACATTCAAATTACCGTCGGAGCAGAGCTTCGTTGGATTACAGAATTATGTAGAAGCAATTTCTAAGTATGAATTTGTAAAGGCAGTGGGCTGGACATTGTTTATTACGGTATTCTCAGTTGCTGTTATTCTAGTCTGTTGTTCCATGGCAGCATGGTTTATTACAAGAGTAGAGAATGTAATAACAAAGATTATATATCTTCTTTGCGTCTTCTCTATGGTAATTCCATTCCAGATGGTAATGTTTACACTTTCCGGCACGGCAGATTCTCTTCACCTGAATACACCGTGGGGAATTATAATCGTATATCTTGGATTTGGCGCCGGATTAGCAGTCTTTATGTTTTGTGGATTTGTGAAGTCAATTCCGATTGAAGTGGAAGAGGCAGCAATGATTGATGGATGTACTCCGCTACAGACATTTTTCAAAGTGGTACTTCCGATAATGAAACCTACGTATATCTCAGTTGGTATTCTGGAAGCAATGTGGATTTGGAATGACTTCTTATTACCATATCTTGTACTGGATATTAAGAAATATAAGACAATATCCATTGTTGTACAGTATATGAAGGGAAGTTATGGACGTGTAGATATGGGTGCGATCATGGCATGTTTGATCATGGCGATTATACCGGTTGTTGTATTCTACTTAAGTGCCCAGAAATATATTATCAAAGGTGTTGCGGCTGGAGCTGTTAAGGGATAAAATAGATTCGTTGAAAATAATATATGAGGTGGATCTATGACAATAAAGGATATAGCAAGATTATCTGGATGCGGTATTGGTACCGTATCCAGAGTGATCAATAATCAGCCGGGTGTAAGTGATGCGACAAGAGAAAAGATATTAGCAGTTATTAAAGAAAGTAATTATGAACCCAATGAGAATGCACGTCAGTTAAAGATGCGAACCGGTGCATCGGTCTGTATTATTATGAAGGGTCGTAACAATGCTTTGTTTTCGGATATCAGTGAGCGTTGTATGCTGACGCTTTCTTCTATGGAAGAAGATGCCATTATTGATGTTATTGATGAAGATGGGGATGAGATTGAAGAAGCTCTCCGTCTGATTCGGAATAACAGTCCAAAAGGAATTATATTTTTGGGAGCCAATCTGGGATTGTTTGATGAGAGAATGCAAGAGCTTGAGATTCCATGCGTGATCGCAACAACGAGTGCTGCTTCTTTGGAATGGAAGAATGTCTCGTCTGTTTCAGTAGATGATGAGACGGCTACTTCGGAAATGGTCCAATATTTGTGTAAGCATGGACATAAGAATATCGTTGTGGTAGGTGGATATCTGTCTAAGAACCAGATCAGCTATGCCCGGTATCTGGGCTGCAGGAAAGGGTTTGAAGCATGTGGCTTATCATTTGATCCGGAACAGAATTATGTAGCCTGCAGGTATTCCATGGAGGCAGGTTATGATACCGTGAAAGAATTGCTGCGCAGGAATTCCGATGTTACAGCAATCGTTGCTTTGAGTGATACCATTGCCTTTGGGGCGATGAGAGCAATTCAGGATTCGGGTCGAAGGGTTCCGGAGGATATTTCGGTAACAGGTTTTGATGGTATTGAACTGGCACAGTTTAGTATACCAAGAATCACAACCATTAAGCAGGATACCCGGCACATTGCAACGAGAAGTGTGGAACTTTTGATCAAGCATATACATTATAATCTGAAGAGTGAGCATGATATTGCACCGCACAATCTGATAGAAGGAGAAAGCGTCCGGACACTTTGATCTTGCATATCCGAAGAAAATATGGAGGAAAAAAGATGAAGAAATCAGCAGGTATATTGTTTGCTGTTTCGAGTCTGCCTTCTAAATATGGGATAGGATGCTTTTCAAAAGAGGCATACCGATTTGTGGACTGGCTGAAGGAAGCCGGGCAGACCTACTGGCAGATCCTGCCAATGGGACCAACCGGATATGGAGATTCTCCATATCAGTCATTTTCTACATTTTCGGGTAATCCATATTATATTGATTTAGAAGCGCTGATTCAGGATGGTTTACTTACTAGAGATGAATGCAGAAAGATAGATTTTGGCGATGATCCTGAGTCTGTTGATTATGAGAAATTATATAACGGGAGATATATACTGCTCCGGAAAGCATTTGAACGCAGTCAGGTTTTCGACAGCAGTAGTTATCATTCCTTTATACAGGATAATAAAAACTGGATTGGGGATTATTGTCTTTTTATGGCGATTAAAGACCATTTTGGTGGAAAGGCATGGTATGAGTGGCCGGAGGACATCCGCAACCGGAAGCAAGCGGCATTAGGGCATTATCAACAGATATTGCAGGATGAGATAGAATTTCATAAATACATGCAGTACATGTTTTTTAGGCAATGGAATAAGCTTCGTACATATGCGAATGCGCACGGAGTGCATATTATTGGAGATATACCGATTTATGTTGCTCTGGATAGTTCCGATGTCTGGGTGCATCCGGAATTGTTCCAATTAGATGAAGATCGCAATCCTGCCGCGGTGGCAGGTTGTCCACCGGATGGATTTTCCGCAACCGGGCAGCTTTGGGGTAATCCGCTATATGACTGGGAATATCACAGATCTACCGGATATGCGTGGTGGATCAGCCGTATGAAGCACTGCTTCCGGTTGTATGATGTTGTCCGAATCGATCATTTCCGGGGCTTTGATGAGTATTATTCCATTCCGTTTGGTGATGCAACGGCAGAGAATGGTACATGGGAAAAGGGTCCGGGAATGGAATTGTTCAAAACTTTGGAAAAAGCAATTGGTAAGAACAAAGTAATTGCAGAGGATTTAGGATTTGTAACACAATCGGTAAAGCAATTGGTTGCGGATAGCGGATTCCCGGGAATGAAAGTGTTAGAGTTTGCATTTGATGACCGAGATACGGGAACAACATCGGATTATATGCCGCATAACTATCCGTATAATGCGATTGCATATACTGGCACGCATGATAATGAGACTCTTGTGGGATGGTGGCATTCCATAGGAGAGAATGCACAAGAGAGGGTTAGAGATTATCTTTGTGATTATTATACTCCTGACGATAAGATATATCTGCCGCTGATTGCATCTGTTTTACGAAGCGGTGCGAAGCTCTGTATGATTCCGTTACAGGATTATATGGGACTGGATAATAGTGCCAGAATGAATGAACCGTCTACAATTGGTGATAACTGGAAGTGGAGGATTCAAAATGATGCGTTGGATGACAGCCTTCAGATGACAATCCGAAAGATGACACAATATTTTGACCGATAGAAGGTTCAATGTGATAAGAAAGACACTCCCCTCAGACTATATGGTCTGGGGGGATTATGCTATTTTTTAGAACAGTGTGTAGCAATGTTTTAGGAGAGGTGGTTTTGTGAAGAAAATTGCATTATTGGCAGATGGATGGAAGCGATTGATCACTTATGCATGGGTAAGAGGAATTAATCAGTTTATTGATAAATATCCGGAGCGGATTGAAGTATGCCATTATAACTGTATGGGTAACTGGAGTGATGACCGGGTGTTTAACCAGGGAGAGTATAATATCTTTCATCTTCCTGATCTGACTATGTTTGACGGAATCATTCTGGATCTGAATAATGTCTGTGATGAGCTACAAAAACAGCATTTAGTGGATATGGTGAAAGAAAGTGGCGTACCGGCAATCAGTCTTGGTTGTTATGTACCGGAATTCTATTATGTGGGTGTAGACAATGCCGGTGCAATCCGGAAATTAATGGAACATCTGAGAAAGGTACATGATTGTCAATCCTTCTGTTTCGTTGGGGGTCCTAAGAATAATGTAGAAAATGAAATGCGGGTAGAAGCTTTTCGATGCTGTATGCAGGAAATGGGACATGTACCGAGCAATCAGGAAGTGAGCTATGGTACATTTGAGATGACAACAGGTAGTGAATATTTCAGTATGCTGGAGGAATCAGGAAGAAAACTGCCGGATGCATTTATCTGCGCAAATGATAATATTGCAGCCGGATTGATTGATGAGGCGCAGAAGAGAGGATTTCTTGTTCCGAGAGATTTTGCCGTAACCGGATTTGACAATTTAGACAAGGCGGTATGCTTTAATCCGCAGATAACAACCGTATCACATCAAAGAGAACGCATAGGTGAGACCTGCATGGAACTGTTATCCCGGATATGGGAAGGAGATACGATTGAACAGAATTGCTATATTGAACCGGAGATTACATATACAGAAAGTTGTGGCTGCAGATTTTCCATTCCGATTGATTACAGGGAGTTTGCAAGGAGTTACATTGTAGAGAATGAGAGCAGAAGACAATTTGAAGAAAAGAGGATTGCATTGGAAGGGTGCCTTGCTGCTGCAACAGAATTTGATCAGATATTTCATTTAGCGGGTGAGTATTTTAAACGATTGGACTGTGATGGAATTGCGGTAGTGGTGGATGACAGACTGCTGGAGCTGCAGGAAGAAGAGGTGTTCTCTATATCCGGTTTTGACCGTGAACATATGAAAGTAGTGTATGGGGAATATCTGGAGGACGGCGTTTATGAGCCATATGATTCTTATTGGAAAAGAATAGAAAAGAATCTGGATAAGGATGTATGCATGTTCACGCCACTTCATTACCGGAATCGCACGATTGGTTTTACCATACTGCTTAATGGTAAATTCTTATACGATAATCCGTATTTCTACGATATCCAAAGTTTGTTGAACCGCGTGCTTTGGGATATGTATCAGAGAAAATGTTACATCAAAGCGAATCGCAAGCTGGATGAATTGTACAAGAGGGATGCGCTGACCGGATTATATAACCGAACGGCATATTTTGAACAGGTGGACAAGATGTTTGAGGGATGCCGGAGAAAAGCAACGCCATGTATGATTGCATTTTTTGATTGTGATAATTTTAAAAGAATCAATGATGAGCAGGGACATGATGCCGGTGATGAGATATTGAAACGGGTGGGAAATATTCTGAAGCAGTTTTGCAACGAAAGGGGAAACGCATACCGTTTTGGCGGAGATGAATTCATTATAGTACATGCCTGTGAGTCTATGGAAAAGGCAGCACAGCTGGTAGAAAGAATCCGCGACAGATTTGAGAAAGAACAGATTGCAATCAGTATTGGTTCCGTTGTTACAGACACAGACAACAATATGACATTACAAGAGTACCTTAACATAGCAGATCAGGCTATGTATGAAAATAAGAGGAAAAAGAAAAATGAGTCAATGGTGGAAAGATAAAATAATATATCAAATATGGCCGAAAAGCTTTAATGATTCCAATGGAGATGGAATAGGAGATATTCAGGGTATCGTAGAGAGACTGGATTATTTAAAGGACTTAGGGGTAGACATTATCTGGCTGTCGCCGGTGTATGCCTCTCCGTTTGTGGATCAGGGGTATGATATATCCGATTATCAGAGTATTCATCCGGCATTTGGTACGATTCAGGATATGGATTATCTTCTGAGAGAGATGGAAAGAAGAGATATGTATTTGATTATGGATCTGGTGGTCAATCATTGTTCGGATGAGCATATATGGTTTAAGAAAGCATGTCAGGATCCGTTATCTGTATATGGAAAATATTTTTATATTGTGCCGAAAAAGGATGGAATACCGTCTAATGTCAGAGGGTATTTCGGAGGTAGTGTCTGGGATGAACTGCCGGGTAACCCGGATTATCTGTATTATCATTCTTTTCATAAAAGACAGCCGGATCTGAATTGGGAGAATCCGTTTCTCCGCAAAGAGATCTATTATATGATTGAATGGTGGCTGAAACGGGGTGTAGCAGGTTTCAGGATAGATGCCATTATGAATATTAAAAAGGATCTGCCATTTCATAACTATGAAGCAGATCGGGAAGATGGTATGGCATCTATAGTAAATGTGGTACAGGCTTCGGAAGGGATTGGTGAGTTCCTGGCAGAGATGAAGAGGGAAACCTTTGAGAAATATGATGCATTTACAGTAGGTGAAGTATTTCATGAGAAGGAAAGTGAATTGGAAGATTTTATTGGAGCGGATGGATATTTTTCTACCATGTTTGATTTTGGACCTGAACTGATTGGAAAAGCAGATGTGTGTTATGAATATTCAGAGGTTACTCCAAAGGATTATAAGGAGACTATATTTGCATCGCAAAAAAGAATGGAATCCATTGGATTGCTTGCTAATATTATTGAAAACCATGATGAGATGCGGGGTGTTTCCCGGTATATTCCGGAAGGGGATCTGTGTGATGCCGGCAAAAAGGCATTAGCGGCAGTATATTTTTTCCTGAAAGGAATCCCGGTTATATATCAGGGACAGGAAATCGGCATGGAGAATTGCCCGTTTAAAGATCTGTCGGAGATAGAGGATGTATCAACGATCAATGATTATGAGGTAGCGTTGGAGGCCGGACTGTCAGAGGCGGAGGCATTCCGCTGTGCAGCACGGTATAGCAGGGATAATGCGAGAACTCCGATGCAATGGTCTGATGATAGCAATGCAGGCTTCACAAGTGGTTCCCCATGGTTTGGAATCAATCCGGATTATAAGAGAATTAATGCCAGAGCACAGTTGGCGGATGAGTATTCTGTATTACAGTTTTATCAGAAGATGATTCGACTGCGTAAAAATCCGGATTACGAGGATATATTTGTGGAAGGAAAGTTTGAGCCGCTTTATGAAGATGAGGATAATGTGATTGCATACTATCGTATAGGGGACGGAAGAAAGGCTTTGCTCCTATCCAATTATCAGAGGAAGGAAAGGGAGCTGGTGCTGCCGGTGAAACCGGAATGTATATTGCTCAATAATATGGATCATATTACTTTGGATGGAAACAGGATTCATCTGGATGGATATCAGACGGTGATTCTGTTAGAAACCAATTAAAAACCAATTAAAAACAGGTGGTCTGCCGTATTATGCATGCGGCAGGGCACCTGTTTTTTGTGAGGTTAATTGTTTGTATCATCCTCCTGAATAGATTCAAACATAGTGGCTGATACCGGATAGATTTCAACATCACGGTTGCAGCCTTATATGCAAGATTGACCGAATACTTTAGGGGAATATTCCAGATTGGAAAAGTCTCAAACCTGGCATAGCCTTCGTCGCGGACGCTTAGGTCGATGTTGTTCGGCTATACCCGGATATGTTCCGATTGCATGGATAAATATTTGTAGTGGTAAATGTCTGCATTATTTAGTATAATATTTATATTGTGTGTAGAGACGGATATTAATTTGAGAGGAGGGTTATGATGTATTCTATCACTTTGACACAGTTTATTAATAAGCTGAATTTAAAAAATCATACACCGGAGATTAATACGGATGAGATTTTGATTACGGATCCGGATATTAATCGGCCGGCAGTACAGTTGTCGGGATTTTTTGAACATTTTGATGCAGTTCGAATTCAGATATGCGGAAATGTGGAACACGCATATATAAGCAGTATACATGACAAAGATGAAAGTGCCATGATTTTTGATAATTTATTTCAATATAAGTTTCCCTGCATGGTGTTTTGCCGGGGATTGGTGCCGCAGGATTTTGTAATTGATGCCGGAAGAAAATATGGAGTTCCGGTTTTGACATCGGAGGCAACGACCTCTGCATTTGTTCATGAGACGGTTCGGTGGCTTCACGTTGAGTTGGCGCCGCGCATTTCCATTCATGCGGTCCTGGTCGATGTTTATGGTGTTGGTGTACTGATCAAGGGTGAAAGCGGTATTGGAAAATCAGAGGCTGCGTTGGAACTGATTAAGCGCGGACACCGTCTGGTTTCCGATGATGTGGTAGAAATTAAAAAGGTTTCAAACGACACATTGGTAGGTTCTTCACCGGAGGTTACCAGACATTTTATCGAACTTCGGGGAATCGGTATTATCGATGTAAAGGCATTGTTTGGTTATGAATGTGTAAAGCTTACACAGGGAATCGATTTAGTCATCAATCTAGAAGAATGGGATAAAGAAAGTAATTATGACCGGTTAGGTCTTGAGGATCAATATGACGAAATTCTTGGAAACAAGGTGGTTTCTCATAATATTCCAATCCGCCCGGGACGGAATATTGCGATTATCGTTGAGTCGGCAGCAGTTAACTTCCGTCAGAAGCAGATGGGATATAATGCAGCGCAGGAGTTATATAACCGGGTAACGAATAATATGAACAAACAAAAGTAGAAAGATTTAAGGAGGATTTATTATAATGAAGGATTATGTATTTGGTGTAGATATTGGAGGAACAACCGTTAAATTAGGCTTTTTCAAGTCAGAGGGTGAATTGCTTGATAAATGGGAAATTCCAACCAGAAAAGATGAAGGCGGAAGATTTATTTTGCCGGATGTTGCAGCCAGTTTGGAAGCAAAGCTGACAGAAAAGGGAATATCAAAGGATGATGTGGCAGGTGTCGGAATCGGTGTTCCGGGTCCGGTAAAGGATGACGGAACCGTACTTCGTTGTGTAAATCTTGGATGGGGTGTATTCAATGTAGAAGAGGAATTTGAGGAATTGTTTGGTCTGCCTACAAAGGTTGGTAATGATGCAAATATGGCTTCCCTCGGTGAAATGTGGCAGGGTGGAGGAAAAGGATATTCTTCTATCGTAATGGTTACACTTGGTACTGGTGTAGGTGGAGGAATCATTATTAACGGTAAAATGCTTTCCGGAACGAACGGTGCAGGTGGAGAAATCGGACATATCTGCGTAAATGATAATGAGACGGAAGTATGTGGCTGTGGTAAAAAAGGATGTCTGGAACAATATACATCCGCAACCGGTATTACAAGAATGGCAGAGAGAGCTTTGAATAATACAGACCGTGCATCAAAACTTCGGAATGTACAGTATATTTCAGCAAAAGAAATCTTTGATGCTGCAAAGGAAGGCGATGACCTTGCAATTGAGTTGGTAGAAGCTCACGGAAAAACACTTGGAAAGGCATTGGCAACGGTTGCCTGTGTATGTGATCCGGAAGCATTTGTTATTGGTGGCGGTGTATCGAAGGCAGGAGAGATATTGCTGACAACAACAAGTAAATATTATCAGCAGTATGTTTTCCATGCATGCCGGGATACAAAATTTGTATTGGCAACCCTTGGAAATGATGCCGGTATTTATGGATGTGCAGAAGCTATCCTTACAAAATAAAAATGATAACAATAGAAGCTGTTTTGTTCAAAAACACAAAAAAGGGGAGTAACTCTCCCCTTTTTTCGTGGCTTTATACATTGATTTTATAGAATGGGATAGAATATAATGAAATGAGTATTTAAACTAAGGGGAGTCCGGGTCGGTTACGATTGACAGGATAAAACGATAGGAATTATGAATAAAAATTTATTAGAAGAATTGTACCAGATTGTTGGAGAAACAAATATAAAATTAGATGAACCGATGAAAAAACATACAACTTTTCGAATTGGAGGGCCGGCGGATTGTCTGATTACTCCGAATACGGTCGAGGAGCTTGAACAGGTGTTAGCGGCATGTAATGCAGCAAAAGAACCGTTTTTTATTCTGGGAAACGGAAGTAATTTATTAGTCAGTGATGCCGGAATTGAGGGAGTTGTAATTCAGCTATTTCAAAATTTCAATAAATTTACAATAGAAGGAACTATCATTAAAGCACAGGCAGGTGTTTTGCTTTCTAAGATTGGAAATGCGGTAAAGCAGGCAGGGCTTACCGGATTTGAATTTGCAGCGGGAATTCCCGGCAGCTTAGGTGGGGCAATGGTTATGAATGCAGGTGCCTACGGCGGTGAAATGAAAGATATCGTGCAGGCAGTACAGCTGATGGACTATAACGGAAATCTTTTGGAACTTTCCGGTGAGGAGATGCATTTTGCATATCGGCACAGTATTGTTCATGAAAAAAAGTATATTGTAATTGGTGCAACCATAAAATTGGAATATGGTGAGAAGGATAAGATTGAAGCGAGAATGGAAGAACTGGCATTGGCAAGAAAAACGAAACAGCCGTTGGAATATCCGAGTGCGGGTTCTACATTTAAGAGACCGGAAGGATATTTTGCGGGGAAACTGATACAGGATGCGGGAATGCGCGGATATTGTGTCGGGGATGCACAGGTTTCGGAAAAACATTGTGGATTTGTTATTAATAAAGGAAATGCAACTGCTTCGGACGTGATGCAGTTGATTTGTGATGTGCAAAAAAAGGTAAAGGAACAGACCGGCGTTGATTTAGAGCCGGAAGTGATGTTGACAGGAAGATAAGGGATAAAATGAGATTTGTGATTGTAACCGGTATGAGTGGAGCCGGGAAAAGTACAACTTTAAAGACGTTAGAAGATTTGGGATATTTCTGCGTGGATAATCTGCCGATTCAGTTAATCAGACGGTTTGCGGAGATGGCATATGCGAAGGATAATGATATCAATAATGTTGCAATCGGTGTAGATATCAGAAGCGGAGTTTATTTAGAGCAGCTTTCAACCTGTCTTGAAAGTCTGAAACAGTCCCAGTATAACTATGAGATTTTGTTTTTGGATTCCAATGACGATGTTTTGATAAAACGATATAAAGAAACCAGAAGAAATCATCCGTTAGCGGGTAACGGAAGAATAGAGGATGGAATCAAATTAGAACGGCAAAAGATTGCTTTTTTGAGAAAAGAAGCAGACTATATTATTGATACCACCAGCCTTTTAACAAGGGAGCTGAAGGCGGAACTGGATAAGATATTTCTTGGAGGAGAAGCTTATAATAATTTTATTATTAATATTGTTTCTTTTGGGTTCAAATACGGAATTCCGAGAGACGCGGATCTGGTATTTGATGTACGGTTTCTTCCGAATCCGTATTATGATTTGAATTTACGTCCTTTGACCGGAAATGATGAAGCAATTCAGAATTTTGTCATGCAGCATGATGAAGCAAAAGAATTTTTGAATAAAATTACGGATTTGTTGGAATTTCTGATACCAAATTATATTGCAGAGGGAAAAAACGGACTGGTTGTAGCTGTCGGGTGTACAGGAGGGAAACATCGTTCCGTTACACTGGCAAACGGAATTTATCAGGAATTAAAGAATATGCCGTACAGTGTAAAGATTGATCATAGAGATATCGAAAAGGATTCGATGAGAAAGGGTTAGGTTTATGTCATTTTCTACAAAGGTAAAAGAAGAGATTGGCAGACATTTAAGCCGAAGCAGGCATTGCCGGATTGCAGAACTTCTGGCATTGGTATTGGCGACCGGGGAAGTTTCTTTTCGGGATGGAACGGTTGAACTGCATTTAAAACCGGAGAATGAGTTAATCAGCAAAAAACTGTGTCTGCTCATAGATGTTTTATTTGAAAGACAAATTCAGTATGAGTTGTCGGATAAGTGTATTAAAATAACAAATCAGGATATGGTTGACCGTGTATTACAGACAATAAAATTATATGATTATGTGGATTTTTTGGAAGAAGACTGGTTAGATGAAGATGAACTGATGGCGATAGAAGACGATACGGTTACTTATGTATCTTCTCATGGAATTTCTTTGCAAAACTGTCAGTTTCCCAAACAGGTTATCCAAAAGGACTGTTGCAAAAAGGCTTTCTTGCGGGGCATTTTTCTGGCAACGGGTTCGGTAAGTGATCCCAGCAAGGCATACCATTTTGAAATTGTTGTAAGAAATAAAGATATGGCAGCTTCCGTACAGGAAGTTATGCAAAGCTTTTTGTTAGATGCCAAGGTGGTAAAAAGAAAAAAATATTATATTGTATATCTGAAAGAGGGTGCCATGATTGTAGATATGCTAAAAATCATGGAGGCAAGTGTGAATTTGATGGATATGGAAAATGTTCTGATTTTGAAAGAAATGCGAAATGACATTAACCGCCGTGTAAATTGTGAAACTGCCAACATCAAAAAAACGGTAAATGCCGCCAGACGACAGATTGATGATATTTTATATATAGAAAAGAAAAAAGGCTTAAAGTATTTAAGTGATTCCCTAAGACAGATTGCGGAACTTCGATTGGAAGAACCGGATGCCAATCTGGTGGAATTGGGAGAAATGTTAAATCCCCCCGTATCAAAATCGGGAGTGAATCATAGACTAAGAAAGATAAGTGAAATTGCAAACAGGTTAAGAGAAGAAAACCTGGATTAAGGAGGAAAAAAGATGATAAGTGAAACAGTGAGAGTAAATCTCGTAGGAGATGCGGAAGCAAGACCGGTTGCCGTTTTGGTACAGAAAGCAAGCCAGTTTGACAGCAAAGTATATGTCATTTCGGAAGATAAAAAGATTAATGCAAAAAGTATTATGGGTATGATGAGTTTAGGCATTACACAGGATGCAGAGGTAACAATTGCTGCTGAAGGCGGGGATGAAAAGGAAGCGGTAGAATCTTTGACACAGTATCTGCAAAATGCGAAATAATTTGTATGGATTGGGTTGAATAACTTGCCCTTTAGAAAGTGCTATGATAAAATTATATACGATAATGTGTAGTCATGTAGACATGATAGAAAAGAGTAGGTGAGAGGAATGGGGCGTTTTTCGAATTTTTTAAATAAGATTCCTTTTGTGCGCAAGTCGGCTGACAAAGAAGAAAAGAAAACAGATAATGTTGAAAAACAGTATAATAAGGCAAAAGAACTGATTGAACATGGTATATCGGAGGAGGCAATCAAGTCATTGAATCAGATTGCGGATATCGGTATGATGGAACCACAGTATCAGCAGTTTGGTTGTGATGCGTTAAAAATTCTTGGAGAGGTTTATGAAACCGGTAAGTATGATCATATTCGTGCGAATGTGGATCGGGAGCTGGCAGCGAAGTATTATGAAAGATACATTAAGTTGGTGGAAGACGGTAACATGTTCTATAAGCTTGGTCTGCTGATGTTGGATATCCAGAATTTTTCAAAAGCGATTACATATTTGGAAAAAGCGACAACTTATGATGTGGCTCCGGCATTTATGCGCTTGGGAGATATCTATGAAAAGGGATTAAACCGAATTGATGAGTTTGGACAAAAAAGTGATTTTATTATTCCGGTGGATATGGAAAAGTCCAAATCATGGTATCAGAAACTGGCAGATAAGGGTGATGAAAAAGCAAAAGCTGCCATTGAACGGATTGAATATAATGAGACACATGCAGACAGTATAGAATTTGAGGAAAAAGATAAGATTTATTCTGAAATTTCCGAGAAGAGAAAAGCAAAGGGAATTGAGTTTCACTATAAGGCACAGGATGCAACAAAGCTTCAGTATCAGTATGGATATATTCATGACCAGGTAGAGGGTTATATTCATAAGCTTCCAAAGGACTGGGTAAAGAGTATTGATGTTGACACGGATGAAGAATATTATGCACCGGGACTGACATACTCTGACTTTGCGATTTATATTACATATACAACGGTTCCGAGAGAGTCTGTTCGTAAGATAGATGATTATCTTTATTATATGAATGAATGTTATGATTGTGATATTAACATTACACCTTATGTGACAGAGTATGCGAATGGTATTTCAGCCAGATTTTATCATAAGGATATTGATAAAGGTATAGTAACATTTGTATTCAAACAGAAAAATCGATGGGCATGCCTGCGATTTGTATGCTCAACGATGGATATCATGGAACAGTACAATGAGATTATTTTTGAGGTGGCAAATTCATTTGCATTTGTTACACCTACATTGTTAAGTAATAAGAGTGCAAACCGTACAGAAGTTCAGTACTACAATGAAGCATTGTATTATTACAACATGGAAAATTATGAGACTGCCATGCATTTTGCAACCGAAGCAATTCAGCATGGAAGTGAAAAGGCAAGTTATTTGCTGATTGAACTGTATTTTGATGTGGACAGTCCATATCGGGATATTGATAAGACATTGGATTTTGCAAAACAGTTATTTGACTCCAATAAAGATCCGGATTTGGCGTTCTTAATTGGTAACATTTATGACCAGCAGCTGAAACGGTATGTTGAGGCGAAATCATGGTATGAGACAGCAGACCGGTTACATCACAAACGTGTACCGTTTTATCTGGGAAGATTTTATTACTATGGTCTTGTGGATAATGGTAAACGTAATGGTGAGCTTGCATTGGAATATTTAGAGAGAGCTTTGGCAAATGATATTTATGAGGCAGAGCCGTACATCAATGATATTCGCAGTCTTAGTTGTGCACCGGATGAGTTGCAGTCGACAATTGATAAATGGGAACGTGCAATTCAGGAAGGTATTGCGGATACAGCCTTAAAAGTAGCTATGAACAAAAAAGAGCAGGTATTCTATCTTGCTACGGATGAGGAAATCCAGCAGGCATTTGAAAAAGCGATTTTTCTTGGCAGTGTGCAGGCTGCATATGAGTATGGTGCATACTGGCAGGCAAAGGAAAGAACAGAAGGTTATAACGGACCGATTAAGAGTCTTGATTATTTCTATAAGGCATATGAGGAAGGATACGAAGACTTTAGTAAAGAGTATTTGTTCCAGGTAGTCGAACATAAGATTTCCAAGGGTGTAACAGAAGAGGAGAAGTTAAAGTTATACAGAGATGTTGCATTAAGAGGTTCAATTCCTGCGGTAAAGAATGTCCTTTCTATGGTACATACATTGGATGATTCCTTGATTGAATTGTATGAGGGTCTGAAAGATGTTGTAAAACACGGAGATGTCGATGCATTGAGTGCGATGCATTTGATTGAAGAACAGTTTAAGGAATTGTTGAATCCAAAGGAAAGCGATTCAAACAAGGTTATCCAGAACAAATTCTTCCGCTTACAGGTACCAAAGAGTTGTACGGCTGTAATCAATGATGAGGGAGGAACCATTCGTTTTGCGGATTCTGCGGTAGAGTTTGCAGTAGCAGAAATGCCGGTTAAGGTAGATACCGAGGAAGAGTATAACAAGGTATTTAATCTGATATACAAAGAATATGCGGATGAAGAAAACAGTGAGATTCTGGTTGCAAATTCCCGTATGGTAGGTTCCGGTATGCTGACCCGTAAGGCAAACAATAATAAGTACAGTATTTTATTAATCAGTTCAAAGAACCAGTATTTATTCAAGCTAAGTTCAATTGACCGTAGAGAATTGATGCGATTTAAGGATCAGGCATTGGAAATTGCTTTGACTTTGGTAGAATCCGGTGAGATTTATGTTGCAACCGGTGACAGAGCAGAAAAACAAATCGGTCTTACGTTGCTGATGTCAAATACCGGAGACGATGGAATGTTATCTATTGGTATGGATGATGATGACGATGACGGATTGGTATTCGTGTAAAAGAATGATAATATGGAAGGGACACAGATGTGTCCCTTTTTAAATTTACAGTGTGATTTGTGTGTAATATTGTTTATACCGAACAGGGAACAGGAGAATTCGATATGATTGCAATACCTTTAGATGCAGGAAGTAAAGAACCTATATATGAACAGATTTATAAGTATATCCGACAGGAAATTATCAGTGGGAATATAACATTCGGAACCAGACTTCCGTCAAGCCGGGGCTTGGCAACCAATTTATCCGTCAGCCGGAATACAATTGATATGGCATATGGGCAACTTGTATCGGAGGGATATATTGAGGCAATTCCGCAAAAAGGATATTACGTCAGTGATTTGGAAAATCTGTATGAAGAGGGAATAGAAGTAAAACCGTTAGAGGATGCGTTGGAAAACGATGAAAAAACAGATAAAAAAAATACAATTAATTTTTCTGTAAACGGTGTTGATATGAATTATTTTCCGTACGGTAAATGGCGGAAGCTGATGAAGGAATGTCTGATTGATGATAATAAGGAACTGTTTTTGTCGGGAAATCATCAGGGAGATCTGGCTTTAAGGCGGATTATCTGTAATTATATTCATCAGTCAAGGGGGGTAAAGTGTAAGCCTTCACAAATTATAATCGGTGCCGGCAGTGATTACCTGTTGTTATTGTTGACGCATATTTTTAAGGGAAAACATCATGTTGCAGTTGAGAATCCTGCATACAAACAGGCAAATACAATTTTTGAAAGTGTAGGATATCAAACAACTTTCGTCAGCCTTGATACACAGGGAATACGAATGGATTTATTGGAAAAAAGCGGAGCGGATCTGGTGTATGTTACACCTTCCCATCAGTTTCCTCTTGGAATGGTTATGTCGGCAAATCGGAGACAAAAGCTGTTAAACTGGAGCTCAAGGGGAGAGAACCGATATATTATCGAGGATGATTATGACAGTGAATTTCGTTATTACGGAAGACCGATTCCGTCTTTACAAAGTCAGGATCCGTATGAAAGGGTTATTTATCTTGGGACGTTATCAAAGGTAATTGCACCGGGTATCCGGTTAAGTTATATGATTTTGCCGGAGAATCTGTTAAAGCAGTACCGTCAAAACAGTGGATTTTATTATTCTACCGTCTCAAGGATTGACCAGATGGTAATCGGACGTTTTTTCGCAGAGGGTTCTTTTGAACGGCATCTGAACCGGATGAGAAAGGTGTATAAAAACAAATATGATTTATTGATTCATGAGATAAAGCGAAGTGGACTGCCGGTTACTTTAAAGGAAGAAAATGCGGGACTGCATATTTTATTACAATTCGGGAAGGCTACAAAGGATGCGAAACAGATAGAGGAACAATTGGTTTGCTTGGCAGAGGAACACGGAGTTACGGTTTATGCTTTGTCCGATTATTATTTGGAAGAAGAGGTAAGAATACCGACACTCTTGTTAGGATTTGCAAGACTTTCGGAAGAAGAAATTATACAGGGAATTCGTATTTTAACAGATGTTTTTCGTCCGTTATTTACAATTCGAAATGGTAGTGTTATATTTAAGATAGATTAGATTAATGTGATGAAATGGAGGAGATAACATGTATCGGTTAATAATTGATGATTTGATGAAATGGTACGAAACATCACAGGACAAATTACTTGTTTTAAAGGGAGCAAAAGGTGTAGGAAAAACCTGGACAATGATAGATTTTTCACAGGGTTTTTATAATGCGTTAATTTATATTGATTTTGAAAAGGATGGAGATGCCTATAGTTTATTTAAGCAGGGAACAAGAGTCCGGGCGGATAAACTGATTGCGGCATTGTCCATGTATTGTGACCAGAACTATGTGGAAGGGAAAACGTTGTTTGTGTTTGATGAAGCACATTTATATCCAAAGGCGATTGAGGCGATTGTATCCTTAAAACGTCAGAATCCCGCTCTTCCGATTTGTGTGATTGCATCGACGACCGGTACCATTGCACATGAGGCGGAATTTGCGGATGAAATGTATGAATTACAATTGTATCCTATGACTTTCGAAGAATTTTTGACTGCGAATAAGGCACAGGATTTATGCAAACATATAGAGAATCAGAAAATGGAACCGGTTGCTCAGGAAATTATTGACCAAATTACGGAATATCTGAAGATTTTCTATATTACAGGAGGCATGCCAATCGTTGTTTTGGACTATATCCGTAATCATGATTTAGGACGTGTGGATGCAATATTGCGGGCATTATTGATTCGTTGCAGGGAATATATAGATAAAAATGTACCAAAAACTTTGAACCTGAAGGTAGGAAAGATATGGGATAGTATTCCGGCACAGATGGAGAAAGAAAACCGTAAATTTATGTATCAGTATGTAGATGAGAAGGCTCGTGCAAGGGAGTATGAGAAATCAGTGGACTGGCTTGTGGATACCGGTTTTGTCCGTAAGGTGAATCGTATCCGGGAAGGTGTTGCACCATTGGAAATGCAGATTGATGAGAAGTCATTTGAACTGTATCATTTAGATCACGGTTTACTGCGTGTTATGTGTGGAATTTCACATGATAAGGTGTTGGCAAATCAGAATTTTATGGAAGATATCAATGGAGCCCTATTGGAACAGCTTGTATTGTCGGAATTAACGATGAATAAGACGGTGCAGGCATTGTATTTCTGGATTTCAGGGGCAACGGCAAGAGTGGATTTTGTATTTGAAGACGATGGGGAGGTTGTACCGGTGGATGTGCAGTCCCGTGTACAGAGAAAGGCACAGAGTATTAAGGTATTCCATCAGAAATACAATAATCGTATGGCAATTCGGATATCTTTGGATGGAGTTAGTTTTTCCAGAGGAATTTTAAATATTCCGTTATATGGATTGTGGAATTTTTAGAAAGAGGAAGACAATGAACTGGTGGAAGCATTTAAAAAAGATTAATCATCACAAATGGCTGGTCATGAAATACTGTTTTCGGCTTGGATTATACAAACAGGGGTTGTTGCATGACCTGTCCAAATACAGTCCGACTGAGTTTTTGGTTGGGGTAAAATATTATCAGGGAAATCGCAGTCCCAATAACGCAGAGCGGGAGGAAAAAGGATATACTTCCGCCTGGTTACATCATAAGGGACGGAATAAGCATCATCTGGAATATTGGATTGATTATGATTTGGAAAACGGTGGAATAACCGGAATGAAGATGCCGGTAAAATATGTAGTGGAAATGTTTTGTGACCGGATTGCCGCCAGTAAGAATTATAATCCGGATACCTATACAGATGCATCACCGTTGGAATATTATAATCATGGAAAGGGTAAATATCTTTTGCATCCGGAAACGGCGCAGTTGTTGGAAAAGCTGCTGACAATGTTAGCCACGCAGGGAGAAGATAAAACATTTGAATATATAAAGAAAGAAATTTTGACAAAGGAAGTTCGTCGGGAAAAGATTTAGACCGGAAAGGATAGAGTATGAGCTTTACGCATTTACATGTACATACAGAATATAGTTTGCTGGATGGCGCTTCAAAAATTAAAGAGCTTGTTCATCATACCAAGGAATTGGGAATGGATAGTATTGCAATTACAGACCATGGGGTTATGTATGGTGTAATTGAATTTTATCGTGCCTGTAAAGCCGAAAATATCAAGCCCATTATTGGTTGCGAGGTGTATGTGGCGCCGGGTTCCAGATTTGACCGTGAGGTAGAAAGAGGAGAGAATCGGTATTACCATCTGGTGTTGTTGGCGGAAAATGATAAAGGATATCATAATTTAATGAAAATTGTATCCCGCGGATTTACAGAAGGGTATTATTATAAACCTCGTGTGGACAGAGAGATATTGCAGGAATTTTCAGAGGGAATTATTGCTTTGTCTGCCTGCCTTGCGGGAGAGGTGGCAACCAAATTGCGGGCAGGATTTTATGAGGAAGCAAAACAGGCTGCTTTGGAACATCAGGAAATTTTCGGAAAAGATAATTATTTTTTGGAGCTACAGGATCATAAAATTCCGGAACAGACAGTGGTAAATCAGGGGTTGATGCGCCTGCATGAGGAAACCGGGATTCCGTTGGTTGCTACAAATGATATTCATTATGTAAAAAAAGAAGACTGGATGGCGCATGACATCTTACTTTGTATTCAGACAAATAAAAAGGTATCGGATGAGGATCGTATGCGGTATGCACAGGGGCAGTTTTATTTAAAATCGCCGGAGGAGATGGAAGCATTGTTTCCGTATGCACATGAAGCAATCGAGAATACCGAAAAGATTGCAAAGCGGTGTAATGTAGAAATTGTATTCGGAGAACAAAAACTTCCGAAATTTGAAGTTCCGGAAGGATTTACGTCGGAAACCTATCTTCGTAAGTTATGTCAGGATGGATTGGAAAAACGATATGAAACGATAACGGATGAATTGCAGAATCGATTGGATTATGAGTTATCCACCATTTCACAGATGGGATATGTCGATTATTTTCTGATTGTATGGGATTTTATAAAGTATGCAAAGGATCATGGGATTGCAGTAGGTCCGGGACGTGGATCCGCTGCCGGTGCGTTGGTAAGTTATTGTCTGGAAATTACTAATATAGAGCCGTTACATTTAAATCTGCTGTTTGAACGATTCTTAAATCCGGAAAGAGTTTCCATGCCGGATATAGACGTTGATTTCTGTTATGAAAGACGACAGGAGGTAATCGATTACGTTGTAAGAAAATACGGTCATGAAAAAGTTGTTCAGATTGTTACCTTCGGTACAATGGCAGCCAAGATGGTAATTCGCGATGTGGGACGGGCAATGGATCTGCCATATGCATTGGTGGATAAGGTTGCAAAAATGATTCCGGCCGGTGGACAGGGACATAATATGACTATTCAGGAGGCTTTGTCGATATCTGCTGATTTAAAAACGATATATGAAGAAGATTCCGATGTAAAAGAGCTTCTTGATATGGCAATGAAGTTAGAAGGTCTGCCACGTCATGCTTCTATGCATGCTGCGGGAGTGGTAATCGGACAAAAACCGATTGATGAGTTTGTACCGTTATCAAAAGGAGCAGAGGATGCAATTACAACACAGTTTACCATGACAACGATTGAGGAACTGGGTCTTTTAAAAATGGATTTTTTGGGATTGCGGACATTAACGGTTATTCAGGATGCGGTTCGAAATATCAAAACGAGTCAGGGGATTGATTTGGATATTGACCATATTGATATGGAAGATAAGGAAGTATATGATTTACTCAGTTCCGGACAGACGGAGGGTGTATTCCAGTTAGAAAGTAACGGAATGAAGAGTTTCATGAAGGAATTAAAACCCCGGAATATAGAGGATGTAATAGCCGGAATTTCTCTGTATCGTCCGGGTCCGATGGATTTTATTCCTTTATATATTAAGGGTAAGGAACATCCGGAAGAGATTCATTATGATTGTCCGCAGTTAGAGAAAATCCTAGCACCGACCTATGGGTGTATTGTATATCAGGAACAGGTTATGCAGATTGTAATGGAACTTGCCGGATATACATTAGGTCGAAGTGATTTGGTGCGAAGAGCAATGTCAAAGAAAAAAGGCGATGTCATGCAGCGGGAGCGTAAGAACTTCGTTTACGGAAATGAACAGGAAAATGTTCCGGGTTGTATCAACAGAGGAATTGACGAGAAAACGGCAAACAAAATCTTTGATGATATGATTGACTTTGCAAAGTATGCCTTTAATAAATCACATGCTGCGTGTTATGCGGTGGTTGCGTACCAGACAGCATATTTGAAATGTCATTACAAAAAAGAATATATGGCAGCCCTGATTACCTCTGTCTTGGATCGGACGGATAAGGTATCCGGATATATTGCACATTGTAAAAAATTAGGAATTGCAATTCTTCCGCCGGATATCAATGAAGGATACAGCTATTTTTCCGTATCGGAAAACGGTATCCGTTATGGACTGTCAGCCTTAAAGAGTGTGGGACGTCCTGTAATTGATAAAATGGTGGAGGAAAGACAGGCAAATGGACCATATACATCATTAAAGGATTTTATGAGCCGGTTATCCAGCAAAGAAGTCAACAAACGAACAATTGAAAGTTTTATTAAGGCGGGTGCGCTGGATGGATTGGGTGCAAATCGCCGGCAGATGATGATGACCTACTCACAGATGTTGGATCAGATACACAAGGATGAAAAGAATACGATGACAGGGCAGATGTCGTTGATGGACTTTTTATCAGGAGAAGAAAAAAAGGAATTTGAAATTAAATATCCGGATGTGGAAGAGTATGGGAAAGAGGAACTGCTTGCCTATGAAAAAGAAGTTTTGGGTGTATATGTCAGTGGTCATCCGTTAGATGATTACATGGATTTGATTGAAAAAAATGTTACAGCCACAACGGCTGATTTTATGATGGATCCGGAAACGGAAGAAACTGTGGCAAAGGATCAGATTTATTATACAATGGGCGGTATGATAACGGATAAGACGGTGAAGATGACAAAAAATAATCAGAACATGGCGTTTATCACACTGGAAGATATGTATGGCTCTCTTGAGATGGTAGTATTTCCGAAAGTATATGAAAAATATCGTAATGTAATAGAAGTGGATAATAAGATTTTTGTATATGGACGGGCATCCATTAATGAGAGGGACCGTAAACTTTTATTGGAAAATATAGTTGCATTTGATGCAATTACAAAGAAGATTTATATTCAAATGGAAAACTGTAATGCATTTGAACAGAACAAGGATGCATTGTATGCACTTTTGGATTCCCATAGCGGTGAAAGTGAAGTCTTTGTGATGTTGAAAGAAGAAAAAATGATGAAATCACTGGGAATGCAGTTTGGCGTAGAGGCATCGGATGAAGTAGTGGATGCGTTAAAAGAGCAGTTTGGTGCCGGTAAAGTAATTATAAAAGAAGGTCAGGTGCGTTTTGACCGGAGGAGATAGGAAAGATAATATGGATATCATTACAAGCACATCGAATGCCAAAATTAAAAATATAATAAAGTGTATGAAAAATGCAAAGGAACGCAAAAAACAGGATATATTTCTTGTGGAAGGGATAAGGATGTTTAGCGAGATTCCCGAAAATTTGCATGTAGAGACATTTGCAACAGAAAAATTTTATCAGCAGCATGCAGAACTTTTTCATGGAAAAAAATATGAGCTTGTAAGTGAACATGTAATGGATGTGATTGCGGATACCAAAACACCACAGGGAGTAATCAGTATTGTGAAACGTCTGCATTATACATTGGAAGATGTATGTGCAGGTAAGAATCCTTTGATTATGGCACTGGAAAATATTCAGGATCCCGGTAATTTGGGAACGATTGTAAGAACCGGCGAGGGCGCCGGTGTTACCGGTATTATACTAAGCAGGGATACGGTGGATATTTATAATATGAAAGTGGTTCGTTCCACAATGGGTTCTATCTTCCGAATGCCGTTTTTTTATGTCGAAAATCTGACACAGGTAATGGAACAATTAAATAAGGAGGGATATCAGACCTATAGTGCTCATTTACAAGGAAAGAACTTTTACGACTATGATTACAGGAAACCGACAATTTTTTGCATTGGAAATGAAGGAAACGGATTATCAAAACAGTTATGTGAGGTGACCAAATCGAAGATATGGATACCGATGCTTGGAAAGGTGGAGTCGCTAAACGCAGCAACAGCGGCTACTGTTTTGATGTACGAGGCAATGCGACAAAGACGTTGATTTCTTTGACAAAACTAGTCGGGATTAGAGTAAAAATCCCCGTTCTGTAAATCGACTTTCTGTACTAAGATATAGTACATGATAAATGTTTTATCAGATTTAAATTGTTATACAAACATTTATTGTGGAATAAATTTGTGAGGTACATGGAAGGAGAAAAAAGATGACAGAAAAAGCATTAACAAACAATCAGGCAGTGGTTGCAGGTGAAATTATTTCGGATTTTACCTTCAGTCATGAAATTTATGGAGAGGGATTTTATATGGTTGATTTGCTGGTGAACCGGTTAAGTGATGCAACCGATGTGATTCCCCTTATGGTTTCGGATCGTTTGATTGATGTGCACGAAAATCATATGGGAGAGCACATTGAAGCAAAGGGTCAGTTTCGTTCTTATAACAAGCATGAAGAGACAAAGAACCGCTTGATTTTGTCTTTGTTTGTGAGAGAGTTAAACGTGTTGGACGGAGAAGAGGAAATGCAGCATCCGAATCAGATTTATTTGGATGGATACATTTGCAAGGCTCCTATTTATCGAATGACTCCGTTAGGAAGAGAGATAGCAGACGTTTTGCTGGCAGTCAATCGTGCATACGGAAAGTCGGACTATATTCCCTGCATCTGTTGGGGCAGAAATGCAAGATTTGCCGGAAAACTGGAGGTTGGAGAGCATGTGGCAATCTGGGGCAGAATCCAAAGCAGAGAATATCAGAAGCGTCTTGAAAATGATGAGGTGATCAATCGTGTTGCCTATGAAGTTTCTGTCAGCAAGATGGAATGTTTAGAGTAAGGAAAGATAGTTGCATTTTTAATTTTTATATGCTAGGATATAGCAATCTTGACAGTAAGGATAAATTCGATATAATTACAATTTGTGAATGAACAAATCATGAGGTGGAAGGATATGGAAAATGTACATGTAATTTACGGAGAAGGCTATGGAAAAACTGCTGCGGCCATGGGTTTGGCAGTTAAGGCAGTTGGAGCAGGACAGACCGTTACCATTGTGCAGTTTTTAAAAGGTACCGATGCGGATTATACAAGTCTGGATCAGTATGATAAAATCAATTTCTTTACATTTGAAAACAGTGAGAAGCCGTTTGGTCAGTTGTCTGAGCAGGAAAGAGAAGCACAAAGAGAAAAAGCAATGAACAGTTTTCATTATGCAAAGAAGGTAATTGACACAGGAAGCTCAGATGTAGTGATACTTGATGAAGTTTTGGGATTGGTAGATTATAATATCATCTATGTAGAGGATGTTGAAGAATTGTTACTTAGTAACAGTGAAGTGAATTTAATCATTACCGGAAGAAATTGTCCGGAGGAGATTAAGCAGAAGGCGTCTATGATATCTCATATTGTAACGGATTGAGTATAATTATAATTTACATATAGATTAGATAAGAGGTAATCATTTAAATGTATTTAAATGTATTTAAATGGTGCCTCTTTTATTGTGCAAAAGAGGTGGGATGAATGGTTGACACTGTAATTATATGGTGTTATCATTAAAGAACATTATATAGAAAAGACGTTTTCGTCGATTGTAGAGGCGCGTGTGTTATCAGTAGTTTTTCTAAGAGGTAAGGCTTGATGATGAATGATGAAAGGAACCCATGCCGAAGAGGGATATTGCCTTATCAATATTTCATCTGGATATGTAGTTAATAGCTGCATGTCTGTCACCGATAGGAAGAGTAATGATATTCGGAATAGGGTGGAGTGCTACGGAATGAAGAAGGATAATAAAGCTTCGTTGGCACCGCCGGCGGAGCTGTTTTCATATAATAAATTATAAAGAATAAAGGAGAAAAAGGGTATGTCAATTTTTACAGGGTCAGCAGTTGCACTGGTTACTCCATTTAAAGAGGATGGAGCAGTAAATTATGAAGAATTAAAGGCGTTGGTGGAATACCATATTGCGAATAAGACAGACGCGATTGTGATTTGCGGAACTACAGGTGAGGCATCTACTATGACGGAAGAGGAGCATATGGATGTAATTGCAAAGTGTGTCGAATATGTAAATAAAAGAATCCCGGTAATAGCAGGAACCGGTTCAAACTGTACCGCAACCGCAATCAAGTTATCAAAGGAAGCACAAAGTGTTGGAGCAGACGCATTGTTGGTTGTAACACCATATTATAACAAGGCAACACAAAAGGGATTGATTCAGCATTATACCAGTATTGCAAATTCAGTTGATTTACCGATTATTATGTATAATGTACCAAGTCGAACCGGATGTAATATCCAGCCTGCTACAGCGGTTACACTTGCAAGGACATGTAAGAATATTGTTGCAATCAAGGAGGCTTCCGGCAACATTGCACAGGTAGTTAAGTTGGCACAGTTGGCAGATGGCTGTATTGATATTTATTCGGGAAATGACGATCAGGTTGTTCCGTTACTTTCCCTTGGCGGTAAGGGTGTTATTTCTGTTACGGCAAATATTATTCCGGAAGACACACATGATATGGTACAAAAATATTTAGACGGTGATGTTGCAGGTTCATTGGCACTTCAGTTAAAAGCGATTGATTTGTGTGATGCAATGTTTTGTGAAGTAAATCCGATTCCTGTAAAGAAGGCAGTGGAGCTTGCAGGTCTTTGCGGTGGAACTGTCCGTATGCCGATGACGGAGGCAGAACCGGCCAGCATTGAAAAGATTAAGAAAGCTATGACAGAGTACGGTATTAAACTTGCTTAAATGAAAGGAAATTAACTATGGTTAAAATGATTATGCATGGCTGTAATGGTCATATGGGACAGGTAATATCAGATTTAGTAGAGAAGGATCCGGACATTGAAATTGTTGCGGGTGTTGATCCGGCAAATAAAAGAACCCATGATTATCCGGTATTTCCATCACTTGCAGACTGCTATGTAGATGCAGATGTTATCATTGATTTTGCGGCAGCGGTTGCAGTTGATGCATTGTTAGAATACAGTGAGAAGAATTTGATTCCGGTTGTATTATGTACAACGGGTTTATCGGAAGAACAGCTGGCTAAGGTAAAGGCAGCCAGTGAGAAGGTTGCAATTTTGAAATCGGCGAATATGTCATTGGGAATTAATACATTATTAAAACTGCTAAAAGATGCTGCAAAGGTATTTGGTACAGCCGGTTATGATATTGAAGTAGTAGAACAGCATCATCGTTTGAAAAAGGATGCTCCAAGCGGAACCGCATTGGCATTAGCAGATTCAATTAATGATGCACTTGGTAATCAATATGAGTATGTATATGACAGAAGCGGAAGAAGTGAGCAACGACCGGATAAGGAGATTGGAATTTCTGCAGTGCGGGGAGGAACAATCGTTGGTGTTCATGATGTGATTTTTGCTGGAACGGATGAAGTGATTACATTTAATCATACAGCATATTCCAAATCTGTATTTGCAAAGGGCGCAATTGAAGCAGGTAAGTTCCTTGCAGGAAA
Source organism: uncultured Lachnospiraceae bacterium (assembly GCA_934293575.1). GTDB lineage: Bacteria > Bacillota > Clostridia > Lachnospirales > Lachnospiraceae > CAG-590. Next base: position 132,869 of record CAKQYU010000004.1, read on the forward strand.
ACCGGCAGGAATGTATGATATGGCAGATGTAATTGACGCAAAATAATATATTTGGAGAATGGGTACACTGATAAAGTGTACCTTTTTCTTGTTTTTCAAATCTTTCAATGATAAGATGAAAGGGAATTTAGGACAGGCAGGTAAAGAAAATGAAGGATGGTTTTTTAAAAGTTGCGGCTGCGTCAATTAAGCTAAAGGTAGCAGACACGGATTATAATGGAGAACAGATCTTAAATACAATAAAAACAGCAAATGAACAAAAGGTAAAGTTACTGGTATTTCCGGAGCTTTGCATTTCAGGCTATACCTGTGGAGACTTATTTTTACAGGATAGCTTATTAGAAAGTTGTGAGAATGCACTTGAAGATTTATTAAAACAGACAGAAGCCTATGACATGTTATTTGTTGTGGGAATGCCATATATTTATAAGAATAAGCTTTATAATGTTGCAGTATTTTGTAAATCCGGTGAAATCCTTATGATGGTTCCCAAAACCAATATTCCAAACTATCAGGAATTTTATGAGGCGAGACACTTTGCAAAGGGAGAAGCCCATATGTCAGATTTTGTATCGGTAGCAGGGCAGGATGATGTTATGTTTGGAACTGATAAGCTGTTACAATGCATGAACATGAAAGAGCTTGTTATTGCCGGGGAAATTTGTGAAGATTTGTGGATTCCGGATTCCCCATCTGTAAGACATGCCCTTGCAGGTGCCACGATTATCTGTAATCCTTCTGCCAGTGATGAGATTGCTACCAAGGCATCTTATCGTAAGAATCTGGTTGCCATGCAATCGGCAAAGCTGGTAGCGGGTTATATCTATGCGGATGCAGGGAATGACGAATCTACACAGGATCTGGTGTATGGTGGTCATAACATCATTGCGGAGAACGGAAGTGTTCTTGCGGAGAGTGAATTATACAGTCACGATCTGACGATTACAGAAATTGATGTAAAGAAGCTAAGCCATGAAAGAAGGAAAATGAATACATTCCGTAATGGTGATATCGATGAGGAATATGGAATCTGTTGCTTTTCTTTTGACAGACTGGAGGAAACATCCCTTACAAGAGGAATTTCCCGTACTCCGTTTGTACCGGCGGATGAGACAGTGAAAAAACAGCGTTGTGAAGAGATTCTAACCCTTCAGGCAATGGGTCTTAGAAAGCGGCTTGCTCATACAGGCTGTAAGACCTGTGTAATCGGTTTGTCCGGTGGCTTGGATTCCACTCTTGCCTTACTGGTTACAGTTAAGGCGTATGATTTATTGGGGAAGGATCATAAGGATATTTTAGCAATTACCATGCCAGGCTTCGGAACTACGGACAGGACATATCAGAATGCGTTGGAGCTGGCGAAAGCACTGGGGACAACCATCCGGGAGATTTCTATTGTTGATTCCGTAAGACAGCATTTTAAGGATATCGGACAAGAGGAATCGGTTCATGATGTAACTTACGAGAATTGTCAGGCGAGAGAACGTACCCAGATTCTTATGGATATTGCCAACAAGACAAACGGTATGGTAATCGGAACCGGAGATATGTCAGAGATGGCACTGGGATGGGCAACTTACAACGGAGACCATATGTCCATGTATGCGGTAAATGTATCGATTCCAAAGACACTGGTACGGTATTTGGTTGCCTACTATGCAGGTGAGACAGATGAGCGGACCGCAGCAGTACTGTGGGATGTATTGGATACCCCTGTAAGTCCGGAATTGCTGCCTCCGGAGAATGGAGAAATATCACAAAAGACAGAGGATATTGTCGGCCCATATGAGCTTCACGATTTCTACTTATATTATATGATGCGTTTTGGTTTTGCACCGGGGAAAATATATCGTCTTGCAAAGTATGCCTTTGCCGGAGTATATGAGGATGCAACGCTCTTAAAATGGATGAAGACATTTTACAGAAGATTCTTCTCCCAGCAGTTCAAACGTTCCTGTGTGCCGGACGGACCGAAGGTCGGTACCGTATCCCTTTCTCCGAGAGGAGACTGGCGTATGCCAAGTGACGCCTGTGCTGCAATCTGGATGAGAGAAATTGACAATCTATAGAGTGTGGATTTACAGGAGGCATTAAATGCAAGAGCAGTTTAAGATATTAATTGTGGAGGATGATAAGGATGTCGGCGAGATGATGAAAGCTCATTTGGAAAAATGGGCATATCAGGTGGCGCTGGCAGAGGATTTTCAGGACATACTGGGTGAGGTATCCAGATTTTCACCGGAGTTAATTTTGCTGGATATTACACTTCCGTACTATAACGGTTTTTACTGGTGTAAGGAGATTCGAAGATTATTTAAGATTCCCATTGTATTTATTTCTTCCGCAGATGACAATATGAATATTGTAATGGCGATGGATATGGGTGGTGACGATTTTATTGCCAAGCCATTTGATCTGGTGGTTCTTACTGCAAAAATCGGCGCGATTATCAGAAGAAGCTATTCTTATTCCGGAAGGGTGAATGCCATAGAGCACAAGGGAGCGGTTCTGAATTTGTTGGATGGTACGATGGTTTATCAGGGAAAGAAAACGGATTTTTCCAAAAATGAATTTCAGATTCTGGAACTGCTTATGGAGAACAAGGGCAATATTGTGAGCCGGGATACCATTATGATGCAGTTATGGGATGATGAGAATTTTATCGACGATAATACCTTGACCGTAAATATTACAAGAATAAGGAAAAAACTAAAGGAAATCGGATTAGAAGATTTTGTGACGACCAAAAAGGGTAGTGGTTACATGATAGAGGATTAGTCAGAAGATGAGGAAAGAGTATTTGTTGAAAAAATATATAAAAGAGCATAAGCTGACATATTGTTTTATTATCATTTGGATTCTTATATTTATGCTTGTTTTCCGGCTCATGGATATCTCTTTATCGGTAATTCATTATCCTCTTTTTCTTTGTGTAACCATTTTTCTTGTGATTACAATCTTTGATTTCCTACATTATAAAGAAGAACATGAAAAAAGAATCCACTGTCTGGAGGCAATCGATGTCACCATAGAAAATCTGCCGGTGGGGAAATCTTTGGCGGAGCAGGATTACCGTATGTTGCTGCAGGAATTGATGAACCGGAAAAATGCAGTGATTTTTCAGGAGAAAAATGCCAGAGAGAATCTGCTTTCCTATACTACCATATGGACTCATCAGATTAAAACACCCCTTACGGCTCTGCAGCTGATGTGCTCTGATTTGGAGAATCCGTTAAGAAGTGATATGTTAGCCCGATTGTTTGAGATTGAACAGTACGGAGATATGATGTTACAGTATCTGCGTCTAGAGGGTGGGCAGGGGGATTATGTTTTTAAAGAATATTCCGTAAAAAGCATGGTGAATCAGGCAGTTAAGTATTATGCCAGAATTTTCATTTCCAAGGGGATTACGGTAAACGTTCAAATACCGGATGACAGTACCGTCGTTACGGATGAAAAATGGATGGTGTTTGTATTAAAACAGATTATATCCAACAGCTTGAAATACACCAAAAAAGGAAGAATTACCATTACCCAAAGTGAAGGAGGAATCCTGATTTGTGATACGGGAATCGGCATTGCACCGGAGGAGCTGCCTCGCATTATGGAACGGGGATATACCGGTTATAATGGAAGAAAGGATAAAAAAGCAACCGGTATCGGCTTGTATCTTGTGAATCAGATTTTAGGAAAGTTAAATCATGATATCCGGATAACCTCTAAGGTAAATGAGGGAACGCAGGTAGAAATTATATTCAACATTACAAAATCGTAAGGTTAAGAAAGAAAATGTAAGCCTAACTTAAGGTAACGCATTTTCTTTTGTTTTATGATAGGGACAGAAATGAATTAGGAGGGAAAAGGAATGGCTTTATTAGAAGTAAAACAACTGAAAAAAATCTATACAACCCGATTTGGAGGCAATAAGGTTGAAGCTCTTTCTGATGTGAATTTTTCTGTCGAAGAGGGTGAGTATGTTGCAATTATGGGAGAATCCGGTTCCGGTAAGACAACGCTGCTTAATATATTGGCATCGGTAGACCGGCCAACCTCCGGAGAGGTTTCTTTAAATGGAAGAAGCTTTTCCGATATTAAGGAAGGGGAACTGGCAAAATTCAGAAGAGAGCATTTAGGCTTTGTATATCAGGATTTTAACCTGTTGGATAATTTTTCTTTGGAGGATAACATTTATCTGCCATTGGTACTGGCAGGCAAGAAATATAAGGATATGGTGGGACAGCTTATAGAGCTTTCCAAACGCCTTGGAATAGAAGGTCTGCTTAAGAAATATCCATACGAGGTTTCCGGTGGTCAGAAGCAGCGGGTAGCCGTGGCAAGAGCAATGATTACCAATCCGGATATCATATTGGCTGATGAGCCTACCGGTGCTTTGGATTCTAAGTCAACGGGAGATTTACTTGGCATTTTTCAGCAGCTGCACGATGACGGACAGACTATTTTAATGGTAACCCATAGTGTAAGGGCAGCTTCCCATGCCAGCCGGGTGTTATTTATCAAGGATGGTGTGATTTTCCACCAGCTATATAAGGGAAATATGAACAATGATGAAATGTATCGTAAAATATCAGATACCTTAACGGTATTATTGGCAGGTGGTGATCAGCATGAATAAGGGAATTTATGGCAAGCTGGCATACCAGAGTGTATCAAAGAATAAAAATATATTTTATCCGTTTCTTCTTTCCGGAACTGTAATGGTAGCTATGTTTTATATATTAAGCAGTATTCTGGTGGAGGTAAATCATAGTACATTTATTGGAAATCATTCCATGGCAATTCTGTTGGATATCGGACAAAAAATATGTGGGTTCTTTTCGGCATTGATTATTTTTTATACCAATCGTTTCCTTATGAAAAAGCAGTCTAAGGAATTTGGTTTGTACAGTATGCTTGGAATGGAGAAACGACATCTGATTAAAGTAATTTTATGGGAGACTGTGGGGCTCGGTGCTTTTTGCATCATCGCCGGAATTTTAACCGGAGTTGTATTTTCTAAGCTCCTTTACATGGTTTTACTGAAGCTTTTACGTCTTCATGCTGCAATAGAATTTAATCTGGAGACTACTGCTGTTATTTGGACCGTAATTTTGTATATCGTTGTTTTTGCCTTGCTGTTGATTTTTAACTGTATTCAAATTCTTCGGATGAAACCGATGGAGCTGATGAGAGAGGGCCGCGCCGGTGAGAAGGAGCCGAAAGCAAAATGGCTGTTGGCACTGATTGGCTTAGGCTGTTTAGGCTTTGGTTATTATTTTGCACTTACCACGAAAAATCCGATGCAGGCATTGGATACGTTTTTCCCTGCGGTGTTACTGGTTATTATCGGCACGTATCTTCTTTTCATGAGTGGAAGTATTGCATTGATTAAGCTGTTGAAGAAAAACAAGAAATTTTATTATCACAAGAAACATTTCGTAACGGTTTCCGGGTTGATGTATCGAATGAAACAGAATGCGGTGGGTCTGGCAAGTATTTGTATCTTAAGTACGGCTGTGCTGGTTGTTTTATCCACAACGGTATGTCTCTATGCGGCAATGGACGATATTTTGGATAACCGTTATCCAAAGGATGTTATGGTAAATGTGGTCATGGAAACGGAAGAACAGGAAAAAATGCTGGAAAAGGGCTTGATTCAGAAGGCATCTGCTGATATGGCTAAGAAGAAGCATGTAAAACTTGGGGAGGATCAGGCTTATTATGGATTAAGCTGTTCGGTTCAAAAGACAGAAAACGGATTTTCCGGCGGGATAAATGATTTCGACAAAATGATTAACTTACAGGTTATTCCTTTGGCGGATTATAATGCAAAGTGTAAGGAAAATGAGATACTACAGCCGGATGAGGTTTTGTTGTGGTCGGATGAAGCTGTTGATACGAAAAATGCATTGCAGATTGGAGAAAAAACCTATCATATAAAAAAGGTATTACAAGGCAGACCGGATAGCGGTGATACCGGGATAAGCGGGGTAAAGGAATATTTTATGGTGGTTTCCGATTTGCAGCAGTTAAAAAAAGTGCGGAACAGTTTGAATGAAACCTATTCTTCCGGAGAGTTGTCTATTAATTATTATTATAATTTTAATCTGTCGGGAAAGAAGAAGGATAAGATATCATATTGTGAAACTGTCCGGGATGCATATTTGGAAACAGGAATTGACCACATCGGAAGTGTGGATAACCGATATACTTCGGAACAGGATTTTTATGATATATTTGGCAGCCTTTTGTTTATCGGATTGTTTATTGGAGCATTGTTCCTGATGACTACCGTTATGATTATCTATTATAAGCAGATTTCGGAAGGCTATGATGATAAAGACAGATTTTTGATTATGCAAAAGGTAGGCATGAGCCAGAAGGAGGTAAAGGATGTGATTCAGAATCAGATTCTTCTTGTTTTCTTCCTTCCGTTGGTGGTGGCGATTATTCATATTGCATTTGCATTTAATATTGTGTGCAAGATGCTTAGCATGTTTTACATGGGAGATACCGGTTTGTATGTTCTGAATACTGTTATTACAATCGTTGTATTTGCAGTTGTGTATGCTTTAATCTATCGGGCGACTGCAAGACAGTATTACCGTATTACAAGTATGAAAACGGCATAGAAATTTTTCATTCTTTAAACAACAAAATATATATGTTATAGATGTAACATATTTCATTTGACAAATATTATAACATGGTGCATAATAGCAATGGTTTGGTCAAGGGGGATAGAAGCGTGTGGTTTTTGTCCCCTTTTTTTAATAATGGAAAGAAATTGGAAGAAAATACTTAAAAAAAGAAGGAGGATGAGGAGATGGCTGTGAAGTATGTATTTGTTACCGGTGGTGTGGTTTCAGGTCTTGGAAAGGGTATAACCGGCTCTTCTCTGGGACGTTTGTTAAAGGCAAGAGGATATAAGGTTACCATGCAGAAATTTGATCCTTATATTAATGTTGACCCGGGAACCATGAATCCGATTCAGCATGGAGAGGTTTTTGTTACGGATGATGGAACAGAGACAGATTTGGATTTGGGTCATTATGAGCGTTTTATAGATGAAAGTCTGGATCGTAATTCCAATGTAACCACAGGAAAGATTTACTGGTCGGTATTACAGAAGGAAAGACATGGTGATTACGGCGGAGGTACCGTTCAGGTAATTCCTCATATTACCAATGAGATTAAAAGCCGCTTTTACAGAAATGATGAAGCGGATAACCATATTGCCATTATTGAGGTAGGTGGAACCGTAGGAGATATTGAAAGTCAGCCATTCTTAGAAGCTATTCGTCAGTTCCAGCATGAAGTGGGACATGAGAATGCCATCCTGATCCATGTAACCTTGATTCCTTATCTGAAGGCATCGGGAGAGTTAAAAACAAAACCAACCCAGCAGAGTGTAAAAGAGCTTCAGGGTATGGGACTTTGGCCGGATGTTTTGGTATGTAGAAGTGAATATGAGATACCGGAGGATTTGCGGGCAAAGATTGCGCTGTTTTGTAATGTTCCGGTTCAGAATGTATTGCAGAATCTGGATGTGGAGTATTTATATGAGGCACCTCTTGCTATGGAAAAAGAAAATCTTGCAAAGGTTGTTTGTGAAGCACTTCACATTGATTGTCCGGAGCCTGACCTTGCAGATTGGAATGATATGATAGAGAACTTGAGAAATCCAAAGTGTGATGTTACAATTGCTATGGTTGGTAAATATATTCAGTTACATGATGCATATTTAAGTGTTGTAGAGGCATTAAAGCATGGTGGTATTGCAGCCAGAGCATCTGTTAATATCAAATGGATAGATTCTGAGGAAATAACAGAAGAAAATGTTTCTGAATTATTGGCGGATGTAGACGGAGTTTTGGTTCCGGGAGGCTTTGGAACAAGAGGAACGGAAGGCAAGATTACAGCAATTCAGTATGCCCGGGAGAACAAGCTCCCATTCCTTGGTATCTGTCTTGGTATGCAGATGGCATTGGTGGAATATGCAAGACATGTTTTGGGAAAGGCAGATGCCAACAGTGTAGAGTTAAATCCTGATACCAGCTATCCGGTCATTGACCTGATGCCGGATCAAAAGGGTATCACCGATATTGGTGGAACGTTACGTCTTGGCGCATATCCTTGTGTATTGAAGGAAGGAAGCCTTGCTGAAAAATTATATGGCAAGCGGGAGATTTCAGAACGTCACAGACATCGTTATGAGGTTAATAATGAATATCGAAAAGATTTTGAAGATGCAGGAGTAATCTTTTCAGGGCAATCTCCGGACGGAAGAATTGTGGAGATGTTAGAGCTTGAGAATCATCCGTATTTTATTGCAACCCAGGGACATCCTGAATTCAAGTCTCGTCCGAATAAGGCACATCCTTTGTTCAGAGGCTTAATTGAGAGTGCAGTTGCAAAAAAATGTGAGAAATAATCCTTTGACCATGATATATCCTGCTGCATTTTGGAATCCGGAGGAATGATAATGGAAAAAATAAAAGTATTGGTTGTTGAAGATTCCAGATTTTTTCGGGAACTGCTGGTAAGGAATTTAAACGAGAATCCCGGCATTGAAGTAGTGGCAACTGCAAAGGATGCTTATGAGGCAGAGGATATGATAATCCGATATGAACCGGATGTAATGACACTGGATATAGAACTTCCGGGAATGAATGGGTTGGAGTTATTAAAAAAAATGATGTCACAGCATCCTATTCGTACAGTGGTGGTCAGTACATTAAATGATAAAGTATTTGATGCAATCCGGGCAGGCGCAGTTGATTTTATTGCAAAGCCTCACGAGGGGGACCGTTCAAGGGTAGAAGATTTTGTAAAATATGAACTGCCGGGGAAAATTAAAATTGCGGCAGCGGCGAGTCTGAAGGTTAAGGCAAAGATGCAACAGAATTGTCATCAGGATACAAAAGCTGCTGATGAGGCAATTCATTGTACGGCTTATGATAAGAAAACGAAGACCCCGGATAGGAATGGAAAGGCAAAAAATGACAATCTGATTATAGCGATTGGTGCATCTACAGGAGGAACGGAAGCCACCGCTGAGATTTTGAAGGGCTTTGGTTCGGATTTGCCGGGTATTGTAATTACGCAACATATGCCGGCGGGATTTACCCAGATGTATGCACAGCGTTTAGATCGGAGAGCGGGATTGGATGTTCATGTGAAGGAAGCGGAACATGGAGATTTTATCCGACCGGGATATGTCTATGTGGCACCCGGAGGTGACCTGCAGATGAAGATTGCGAGGGCAAGCGGAGGATATCAGATTGTCCTTGAGAAAATGGGAAAGGTTAACGGACATTGTCCTTCTGTGGATGTACTGTTTCATTCGGTAGCGGAAGTGGCAGGAAGTAACAGTGTTGGCATCATTTTAACCGGTATGGGTGGAGATGGTGCAAAGGGATTGCTTGCTATGAGAAATGCCGGAGCGGGAACAATTGGACAGAATGAGGAAAGCTGTGTGGTATACGGTATGCCGAAGGTTGCCTATGAGATTGGTGCGGTGGAATACCAGGAGGATACTAAGAATATAGCAAAAAGAACCTATGGTCTGGTTCGACAGATGTATAAACGAGAACAATAAAGAGGATGCATACACGGTTTTGTATGCATCCTCTTTTGTCAGGCAACCTCGTTGGATTGTTTTTTTGTTGCAAAGTCAATTTGTTGTATGGTTCCGGCGTCCCCGGTTGATTCATGTAAGAACAATCCGGTTTTACGGACCATTGCCAGCGTATCATTGGTTGCTAAATCATTATGGCTGAATTGTGTAGAAGCGGAACCTAAATAAATGGCACCGACATCTGCCTGTTTTAAATCCATAAGTTTATCATTTCCGTTCTCATCTTTTGACCAGATTTTTAACTGGGAATAGATTGCATCATTTTCATCAATCCAGCCGTTACCGTCATCATCATAGGCTGCAAGATCTTGAAAACCGTTACCGGATTTGGTTCCGAATAATTCACTTCCATCATCAATGATACCGTTTCCGTTTCTGTCGAGAGCGAGGAAACCGCTGCCGTTTGCCAATTGTGACATTTCTTCTTTTTTACCGTCACAATCCAAATCAAATAAAAATGTCTGGTCACTGATGGCTTCCGGTGCATCTTTTAGATGGATGACCAAAGGATCCGTTAAAAGATATTCAACACTTTCATTTAAACTCTCGCTTGTTTCCATAAATGAACGGCTCATTTCCATAGATATATTGAAATCAATGCTTCTGCCATCTTCTGTTTTTACACAACCGGTACTGGAAAATGTTGTATTTTCTGTTTCCGTATAAGTGATACTTGTAGATTCCTGTCTTGCCCAAAGTGCACCCGGTTGATTGGATGTACTTGTTAAATCCAAAATCGAACCGGAAGATATTCTTTGGTTATGTAAACCAAGTAATTGGTTACGGATACGTTCCATGAAGGTTTCTATCTCACGGATTAGTTTTTCGTGCATTTCCTGTAAGGAAGTTTTTGTGCTTTCCAAAGATACATTATTATTTGCAAGATTGGAATATAAATCGGAAACAAGTGGTTGTTCGGATGTTTTATCCGAATTACGATAGTCATCGTAAAAGGAACCCTGATACACGTAATAGTTTTCCTTGTAAGAAAGCAAAAAAGCATTACTGTTTGTAACAGTTTGTCCTGTACTTAGGTTTGTTCTTTTGCTCACCTGTTTCACTTCTGTGCTGCTGCCGTAGGTTCTGTTCGAACCCATGTTGATTGTGCTTGAGTTGATTTTCATAATTCTTCACCCTTTCCTGATTTTACCAGTCTAACCAAAATAAAGGGGTATATCTGTTAAATCAAGCACCGGTCTAACCAATTAATATATCGGAAACCGATTGGGAAAGATTAAGATAAAACATGCAAAAACCGACGGTAAAATAGCAATTTTTGCAGGAGGGATAGAAAAGAAAAAAAGAATCATATATACTAATGAAAGTGGAATTATGTGTAGTCAGGATAGAGATACAGGGAGATAGAATTATGAAACAGAACAACGAGAACGGTTTTTTTGTTGCAGTCGATGCACAAGAGAATATGAAAAAAGACAGGATTGTTCAGCTGCTTTATGAAAGATTGATTTCCGATAAAAAACAGGTGTATATTACGGAAGAACCAACACAGTCCGGTATGGGAAAATTGATAAGGGAGAATACAGGGGATATCAGCGGCTATGAACTTGCCTGCCTGATGGCGGCAGACCGGTATGCACATATCCGGAATGAAATTATTCCTCATTTAAAAGAGGCAGAGGTTGTGATTACAAACCAATATATATTATCTTCTCTCGTCCGACAGGAAAAGGATGAAATTAAGGAGCAATATACCGTGGAGATTAATCACAATATATTAAAGCCGGATTTACAGGTTGTTATTATGGACAGACCTGTAAATATGGAGGAACGGTTGATGACAAGGGATAAACTTTTAGAAATACGGGAAGCAAATGCGGGGCAGGAAAATTATATTAATACGCTTCGTGCTGCCCAGATTTTGGAGCAGTTAAATATTCCGGTTGCTTATATGAACGGCAATGAATCAGATGAAGAACTGGTTGATAAAATTATTGCATTGTTACCTTGTTAGTTTACAAAATGAGAAATTGTCAGTATAATAAGAACCAATGCTTATAACAGAACGAGGTTTAAATAATGTATAAAGTTATAAAAAAGGATGGAAATGCAAAAAGAGCTATCTTTGAAACAGTTCATGGAACGGTTCAGACTCCGGTATTTATGAATGTTGGAACGATTGCGGCAATTAAGGGTGCGGTAGCAACAACCGATTTGCAGGAGATTGGAACGCAGATTGAGTTATCGAATACTTATCATTTGCATGTGAGACCGGGTGATGAGGTTGTGAAAAAATTGGGAGGTCTTCACAAATTTATGAATTGGGATAAACCGATTTTGACGGATTCCGGTGGATTTCAGGTATTTTCTCTGGCGGGATTGCGCAAAATTAAAGAAGAGGGTGTATATTTTAATTCTCATATCGATGGACATAAAATCTTTATGGGACCGGAAGAAAGTATGCAGATTCAGTCCAATTTGGCATCTACGGTAGCAATGGCATTTGATGAGTGTGCGCCGGCGTTAGCACAACGGGATTATGTGGAAAAATCCGTGAATCGTACAACCAGATGGCTGGAACGATGTAAGAAAGAGATGATACGTCTCAATTCTCTTGAGGATACAATTAATAAGAATCAGATGTTATTTGGAATAAATCAGGGGGCTATTTATAAGGATATTCGTATTGAACATGCAAAGAGAATATCAGAGTTTGATCTGGATGGTTATGCCATCGGTGGACTGGCGGTCGGAGAGACTCATGAAGAAATGTATCATATTATAGAGGAAACGGTGCCATATTTACCGGAGGGTAAACCAACATATCTGATGGGAGTAGGAACACCTGCCAATATTTTAGAGTCGGTAGAACGTGGCGTGGATTTCTTTGACTGTGTATATCCAAGCCGGAACGGACGACATGGGCACGTATATACAAACCACGGAAAACTGAATCTGTTTAATGCAAAATATGAATTGGATGCCAGACCAATATCGGAGGAATGTACCTGCCCGGCTTGTAGAAACTACTCAAGGGCTTATATCAGACATTTGTTAAAAGCAAAAGAAATGCTTGGAATGCGCCTTTGTGTCTTGCATAATTTGAATTTTTATAATAATATGATGAGTGAGATTCGCAATGCCATTGAGGAGGGTCGCTATAGTGAGTATAAAAAAATGCGATTAGATGGATTTGCACAGGGAGAATAGAATTAATAAAAAAAGGAGATTTTAGTATGTATTCAATGATTTTAGAGTCATCATCAAAAGCTGCCGGAGGTTCTTTAGCAGCAACTGCAATCATGGTTGTTGTCTGGATTGCGTTTATGTATTTTATTTTAATGCGTCCACAGAAGAAGCAGCAGAAGCAGTTAGATGAGCTTCGTAATTCTATTAAACCGGGAGATAATATCATGACAACCGGTGGATTTTATGGTGTGGTATTAGATATTGTAGACGATACCGTAATTGTGGAATTTGGTAACAACAAGAATTGTCGTATTCCAATGCATAAGAATGCTATTGCTGAGGTTGATAGAGAAGAAGATACCAAATCAGATGAGAAATAATTAAAAATTGAAAAATGGACGTTGCAGGTAGATGCCTGTAACGTTTTTTTTGACCAATTTTATGCTCTTCTTTTTTATTCGATACAAAACCTCCAGACGAAAATGTCAAAATTGGCATTTGGGTATTTTAATGAAATTTTTTTGTGATACACTCTTTGTAGAGGAAAACGGAATACAGCTTTATGTAAAAGGGGAGGCAGAGATGTTTCATATAGTTATTTGTGATGATGAAGAAGTATTTATCAATTATTTTAAAGAATTAATCTTGGAATCGGGGATAAATGAGGACGAAGTATTATTTTATACATATGCATCCGGTGAGGAATTTATTAAAAACATTAGTTGGGTTAAATGCTGTGATTTACTCATCTTGGATATGCAAATGAAAAAATATGATGGACAGCAGACAGCACAATTGTTCCGGGAAAGATTTCCAAAGTCATTATTGGTATTTTGCTCGGGAGAACGAACCCCTACATTTGAAACCTTTAAGGTAATGCCATTTCGTTACCTGTCAAAAGAATATGGCAGGGAAGAAATGAAGGAGGAAATGGGACCGATTATCACGGAAATGCGATTGCGAAAGAATTTGGTCATGCTGGCCGCAAAGCATGAAAAAGATACTATCCTTATTGATCCGGACGACGTATTGTATATTGAAAATTACAGATACGGAAGTATTATACATGTGCTGACTCTAAATGAGGACGGCGAAAATACATATATAACGAGAGAGAAACCTTCTCAGCTGATTCAACGCCTTGCAAACCTTGGTTTTGAATATGCACATAACAGTTATATTGTGAATTTGAATCATGTAGCCAGATTGTTAACGAATGGAGAGGTTGTTCTTGTAAATGGAGAGTCTTTGAAAGTATCACGCTCCAAAAAGAAAAATTTTAAAACTGCCCTTCTTAACTGGGTAAGCAGAAAACATCTTACCAGTCTATAACCGGAAGGATTTTCTTGGATGCTTGTTTGTCAAAATATCCCGTTGTTTTGCCATAGCAACATGTGTATAGATTTCTGTAATATTTATGGAACTGTGTCCCAGAATTTCCTGTATATAGCGGATGTCAACATCCGCTTCTAACAAGCAGGTGGCAAAGGTGTGACGGAACATATGAGGAGTGATATGTAAATCAATGGAAGCAAGACAGGTATATTTATGAATCATTCTGCGTACAGACTGATCTGAAAGTGCAGTTCCGTTTTGGTTGGCAAAAAAATGATTGCAGCTATCAATTTGTTGTAAAAATGTATTTTGATACTTGATTAGAATATTAGCAACATCATCATTTCCGATTTGTACTTTGCGTTGTTTTGCCCCCTTTCCATAGATGAGAATGGTTCTTTCGTATAAATTTACGTTTTCTTTTGTCAGGGAACAAAGCTCCGATATACGGATTCCGGTTGCAAATAAAAGCTCTATAACAGCAATATCCCGTAAAGCATTTTTCTTTTGATAGGATGTTTTTGCATTTTCATAATGCGAATAAATAGTGGATAAAAAAGATTCTACAATATATAGCGGGATTGTTTTTGGAAGGATAACAGGTTCCCGAAATTTTATATGGATTTTATTAAAAGGATTCATGGTTATAAAATCTTTATATTCCAAATAATGAAAAAAAGCTTTCACGGAAGCAACTTTTCTTTTTACTGTTTTTGGTTTATATGTTTGATGAAGGGTGGCAATGTAGGATTCCAGTGTATCCGGAGTGATAGCCTGTATTGAAGCAGAGAAGTATTGCGAAAATTGTCTTAAATCAATACGATAGGATTTGACTGTTTTGACATCCAGCCTTTTTTGTGTTTCACAGTAGTTTAAATACATTTTAATAAGATTTTGTAAATCGTTCATGGATTGCTCTCCTTTTAAATTTTTATAAAAGAATATCATAAATAATGAAATAAAGATGGTTCAATAAATCAAATATGTAAAGGTTGTCGTTTTCATTTCTTAAAGGTTTTAACATATTTCCTCAAGGTAAAATTACATTAGGAAAATCACATAAAATGAGCAGGATATCAGTAAAGCAATTGACTTTACCGTATTAAACTGTTACTATGGTAGCGTGTTTGATGCTATAAACAATCAGACACGCTTTTATTATACAAATCGGGAGGAAATGAATATGAAAAAATTAATCGCAATGATGCTGGTAGCAGTAATGGGATTGTGTATGGTTGGTTGTGGAAGCGGCAAATCAGATAGTGATATGGCTTATGTAAAGGATAAGGGAACACTGGTTGTTGGTGTTACGGATTTTGAGCCAATGGATTATAAGGATGACGATGGCAATTGGATTGGATTTGATGCGGATATGGCATCTGCTTTTGCAAAGAGCTTGGGAGTAGATGTTGAATTTGTAGAAATTGATTGGGACAATAAGATTATGGAATTGGATGGAAAGACAGTTGACTGTGTATGGAACGGTATGACACTTACAGATGAGGTTACCAGTTCTATGGCATGTTCAAATGCATATTGTAATAATGCACAGGTTGTTATTGTACCAAAGGATAAGGCAGACCAGTATCAGTCAAAGGAAAGTCTGAAAGATCTTACTTTTGCGGTTGAAGCCGGTAGTGCGGGAGAGACTGAGGTAAGTGCATTGGATTTAAATTATACAGCTGTTAAAACACAGGCAGATGCATTGATGGAAGTGGCAGCCGGAACTTCTGATGCAGCGGTAATTGACTCATTAATGGCAGCCGCTATGGTTGGAGAAGGAACAGGTTATGAGAATCTTACTTATACCATCGGTCTTAATAGTGAAGAGTATGGTGTAGGATTCCGTAAGGATTCAGATTTGGTAGAAGCATTAAATCAGTTCTTTACCGATAGCTATAATGATGGCAGTTTAAAGAAATGTGCTGAGAAATATAAAGTACAGGCAGCCCTTTGTGAACAGTAAAATGAATTTACTATAGGGATAAATATACAAGAAGTATTTAATTGATACATAGAGAGAAATTGATTATGGATTTATTTTTTGAACAGCTTCCGGTTGTACTGGGGGCGCTTAACACCGGATTTATTCAAACGTTAAAATTATTTTTTATAACATTGTTGGGAGCGTTTCCTTTAGGATTGTTGATTGCTTTCGGCTCCATGTCGGGTTTTAAACCGTTAAGTTATCTTATGAAGTTTATCGTATGGATTGTAAGGGGTACGCCTCTTATGATTCAATTGTTAATTATTTATTATTTTCCGGGATTGGTATTTCACAATCCAATCTGGGGAGGAGGAGAAGGTGGCAGATTTGTTGCTGCTGCGGTTTCCTTTATAATTAACTATTCCTGCTATTTTTCGGAAATTTATCGTGGAGGAATTCAGGGAATTCCTGTTGGACAGGAAGAAGCAGGACTTGTACTTGGCATGACAAAGCGGCAGATTTTCTTTAAAGTTAAGCTTTTGCAGATGATTAAAAAAATTGTTCCGGCTATGTCGAATGAGATTATTACTCTGGTAAAAGATACATCATTGGCAAGAATTATTGCATTGCAGGAGATTATTTGGGCAGGACAGGCATTTATGAAAGGATCACAGGGAATTTCAGGAGCAATTTGGCCATTGTTCTTCTGTGCATTCTACTATTTGATCTGGAACGGTGTGCTTACTGTTTTACTGGGCAAATTAGAAAAGAAATTGGATTTCTTTCGATAGGAGGAGCTAAAATGGCAATATTAGAGGTTGAACATATAAAAAAGAGCTTTGGTAAAACAGAAGTATTAAAAGATATTAGTTTTTCTCTGGAAAAGGGAGAGGTTTTATCCATTATCGGTTCTTCCGGAAGTGGAAAAACAACTTTACTCCGCTGTTTGAATTTTTTAGAAATGCCGGATGCCGGAAAGATTCGTGTAAATGATGAAATACTTCTCGATACAGATAATCCGGAAACATTAAAGGAAGCGGAAGTTCGAAAAAAAAGATTACATTTTGGATTGGTGTTTCAATCGTTTCATTTATTTCCGCAATATACGGCATTACAAAATGTAATGTTGGCAAGAGAACTTCTTGCCAGGGAATGTCCGGATTACAAGGTAAAACGCAAAGAGATAACAGAAGAGATTCGTATTCAGGCAGAAGAATTGTTACGTCAGATGGGGCTTGAAGATCGGATGCATAATTATCCGCATCAGCTTTCCGGTGGACAATGCCAGCGAGTTGCGATTGCCAGAGCGTTAGCATTGCAGCCTGATATTTTGTGCTTTGATGAACCGACTTCTGCATTGGATCCGGAACTTACCGGAGAGGTGTTAAGAGTTTTGAGAAATCTTGCAGATCAAAATACAACGATGATTATTGTAACGCATGAGATGGCATTTGCAAAGGATGTGGCAAGTCAGGTGATTTTTATGGATGACGGACATATACTCGAACAGGGAACACCGCAACAGGTATTTGATCATCCAACAATGGATCGCACAAAGCAGTTTCTGTCATCGTATTCATAATTATGGGAACGGATAGGAGCAGGTACCTTAAAAGGTATCTGCTTTTTTATGGAAAGAAAGATATTCCTAGTCAGAAGTTACAGAATTAAAAGAAAACAGATGGAAGTTTATGTGTGGATACACATTGAATATTTTCCATCTGTTTTTGTTTTAGGAAGGAATGGCTTCTTTTATGTGTTTGAGTAAGGTATCCGGAATGCATAAGTTGTTTCTTCCGGTTCCGATGGAGATGTCGGGTTTAACGGCTCCGTGGAAATCGGACCCGCCGGAAACCAAAAGATTTTTTGAAAGTGCAATACTTCTTAAGTCCTGTATTTGACCAAGGTCGTAAGTGGAATAATAACATTCCATACCCTTTAATCCCAATGGAATTAAAGTATCCAATAAGTTTAAGACCTCCTGTCGCTCAAAATGATAGGAGTATGGGTGAGCCAGAATCGGAACGCCCTTTGCCTGATGGATTAAGTCCAAAACATGTTCAGGGGTAACTTTGGGTTTTGGAAGATAATAAGGACAGCCGATTCCTAAGTATTTATCAAAGGCTTCATTTTTGTTCTTGCAAATTCCCTTTTCGACAAGGACTCTGGCAAAATGTGCCCTTGTGATTACACTGTTCGGATTGCCGTGTTTCAGTTCTTCAATGGTAAGGGGAATATTATCTTTTACAAAATTGTCAACCATTTTCTGGTTGCGTTCCTCTCTTGCTTTTTCTAATTTTAAAAGCCCGGAAAGAAAAACGGGATCCTGATAGTTTACGAATAATCCGACAATATGAATTTCTCTTTTGTCATAGTAGCAGGATAATTCAATACCGGGAATCACATCAAGGTCGGGAATGTTTTTAGAGGCCTCTATGGCTTCGGTTACCCCTTTTACGGTATCGTGGTCAGTCAGGGCAAAATATCGCAGACAGGCTTCTTTTGCCAGTTGAACAACCTCGGTGGGCGAAAAAGAACCATCCGATGCGGTAGAGTGTACATGTAAATCAATTGTATTCATAAGCATTACTCCTGTGTAAATATAGTATAAAGGTATCTTATACAAAATATTTTAATGAAAATCGGTAGAATATGCAATGGAAAAAAGAGATTGCATTTTATAAAATGTTTTTGGTATGATGGGGTAGTGATTTTAAAAGAAAGAAGATGATAGATGTGAAAGTGCAGGAACAAAAAGGACAAAGAAATCAAAAGGTAAATCCATTAGGGACGGAAAAGGTTAATAAATTGTTGTGTTCGTTTGCCATTCCAAGCATTGTTTCTATGCTGGTAGGTTCTTTGTATAATATTGTAGATCAGTTTTTTATAGGTCAAAAAGTCGGTGAATTGGGAAATGCGGCAACCAATATTGCATTTCCGCTTTCGATGTCATGTCTGGCAATTGCCCTGATGTTTGGCATTGGTGGATCTTCCGCATTTAATATAGCAATGGGGCAGGGAGATAAAAGGCAGGCAACAAAATACATGGGTAATTCGGCAGTTATGCTTTTTGCCTGCGGCTTGATATTGTGTATTGTAACAGAAATATTTTTAACCCCGATGCTTATCGTATTTGGTTCTCCGGTAAGTGTTTTGCCATTGGCGAAAGAATATACAAGAATAACGGCAATCGGATTTCCTCTGTTGATATTATCAACGGGTGGGGGACACTTGGTGCGTGCGGATGGAAGACCGGAAATGACGATGGTCTGTAATCTGACAGGAGCCGTTATTAATACAATTTTGGATGCGTTATTTGTATTTGGATTTGACTGGGGAATAACAGGTGCCGCAATCGCAACTGTAATCGGGCAATGCGTATCGGCGATGTTAGCAATATATTTTCTGGCTCATTGTAAGAGTACAACTATTCAAAAAGAGCATTTACGGTTAAAAGGAAAGTATATATTGCGGATTATGTCACTTGGTATGGCTCCGTTTGCAAACCAGCTTGCAATGATGATTGTACAGATTGTTATGAATAATTCGCTAAAATATTATGGCTCCCTTTCGCATTATGGGGAGTCGATTCCGATTGCCTGTTCCGGAATTATCAATAAGGTGAATATGTTGTTTATGTCATTCGTTATTGGTATTTCCCAAGGTTTGCAACCGATTACCAGTTTCAATTACGGAGCAAAAAATTATAACAGGGTGAAAGAAGCATATGTTAAGGCAATCTGTTGCGGAGCGGCAATTGCGGTTATTGCGTTTGTTATTTTTCGGACAGGTGCAAGACAGTTGATTCAGATATTTGGAAAAGGTTCATTAGAGTATTATGAGTTTGGAACAAATTATTTCCATATCTTTTTATTTTTTACCTTTGTTAATTTTTTACAACCGATCAGCTCGAACTTTTTTACTTCGATAGGGAAACCCAAAAGAGGAACCTTTTTATCGCTCACAAGACAGATAATTTTTTTGCTTCCGTTACTATTGATTCTTCCGTTGTTTATGAAGATTGACGGAATAATGTATGCCGGACCGATTGCGGATGGACTGGCGTTTGTGGTAACGGCAATGATGGTTGCAAGGGAGTTTCATAGAAAGGAATATCAGAAAGTGAGTGAGGAATAGTGACAAATGTCACTGTTCCTTTTTTATGCAATGACAAATGACATCTAACAAAGTATGTGGATTTTTCATAGAATAAGCCTATCAAAGAAAACAGAAAGAGGTGTTTATCATGGAAAAGAAACAAAAAAATATAATGGTAACAGTTATAATGGTAGTTGGAGTTGTTTTTATTCTGACGGCCGGATGCATTTTCGTAAGACAGGCATGGCAGTATCTTCCGGATATTGTAAAACAGGGATGTTTGTTTTTGGTTGCAGTGGGTTCTTTAGTTGGTTCGTTTTTGGTCGGCAGGACAAAAGGGCTTCAAAAAACAGAACAGGCGTTGTTTTATATTGGGGATGCTTTTTTGGGTTATTTTACTCTTTCCGTAAGTGGATACGGATGGATTGCAAAAATATTTGGGCTGAATTTAGCTATTCGCCTGTTCCTTGCGGTTCTGATTATGATGCTGCCGATGATTCTGCGTTTTGTTTTGGAAAAACGACTGATTGATTATAGTGTGTCAGTTGTTTTTGCAAATGTTGCAGTTATATTTTTATTGGTAGGTTTATATTCCGATGTATATGCATATCTGGTATGCATGGGAAGTCTTACCCTGTTCCTGTTTGCAGGACAATTATTGATTTCCCGTTTTTTGCCGGATAAAAATTTAATTTTAATTTGTGCAAAGGTATGTTTTTATGTACAGGAAATATATACGGTATTATGGTTGGTAACACTTAGTATGTTAAACGGAATAGATGGTTTAACAATTACCGTTTGTGAAAATGTTGCATTTCTGTTGCTTGTGATTTGCGTTGTTCTTTCTTCCCTTGTCTGGTATGATAAAAGCAGTTTGACATATGGTATTCAGGTATCCGTTTTAAGTTTTGTTTTATTGGATATGTTAATGTATAATTTAATTTGCGGAACATTAAGAGATGCATTGGTATTGGGGATTGCAGCATTGATTCTTTTGATTGTTGCTGCCATTAAGAATAACAGAGTTTATGTCATTCTTTCATCTGTTACATTGTTTTTCATTGCATTTTATGTTACAAGGTCATTCTGGCTTAGTATCGCATGGTGGATTTATATGTTTGTAGCAGGTGTTATATTGGTACTGATTGCGGTAAAAAAAGAAAGAGAAGGTGCATAAATGACATTTGCATTGGGATTTATTTATATGATTGTAACAGGTGCGGTGTTGGTCAGTATGACAACACTGCATTTGCGAGGGGAAAGAACGATATCTAACAAAATGTATCTGGTTTTTCAAGGGATGGTTGCATTGTGGTGTGTGTCCCAGATTATGGTATTGTTATCAGAAAATATAATACAGCTAAGAATAGCCTATCTGGTTGGAAATATTGGAATCTGTTTTACCGGGGTGTTTTTGTATTTCTTTTCGGTTACCTACACAGGTCGAAGGTTAAAGGGAATGGTTTTCTATATTCCTCTTTTGTTATCGTCATTCCATTTTTTATGCGTACTCACCAATCCGTTTCATCATTGTTATTATCGGATTTTTTCACTTGAGAAGGTAACACATGGCATTTTCTTTTATACCAATGTAATTGAAACTTATGTATTTGTAATGATGGGGGCGGTATTGCTGTATCGTAGAATGGAAGGTATGGGACGAAGCCTGATTATATTGTCTGTTTTGGTTCCTGTGATGATGAATGCCATTTATATTACCGGACTGGTAAGGGCAGATTTTGATATCACTCCGTTGGGTTTTGCGGTATCCGTTATTTTAGTTATGTGGGCAACGGTCAAATATCAGTTTCTGGATTTGAGAAGAGAATTGGAAATTACCAATGAAAAATTATTGCTGGAACAGGAACGTAACCGAATTGCACAGCAGGTACATGATACGGCAGGGCATACACTTACCATGATTCAGTCTTATATGAAGCTGGCGGATGTTTCTTTACAGAAAAATGATATTGATGCAGCAAGGGCGTACAGTAAGGATGCCCGGCAGCTGACCAGTCGCGGAATCCGGGAATTGAGGGAGTCCATTAACCAGTTGCGGCAAGAGGCTTCTTATGAATTGGTCACACAGGGTGTAATGCAGTTGGCAAATCAGGTGAAGGAATTAAAGGTTGAAGTTACGGTACAGGGAACCGATTCCAAACGCTATTCGCATTTATCGAAGACTATTTATGATACGGTCAGAGAATCCATTACCAACACATTAAAATATGCCAATGCATCTCAGATAGAAATTATTTTAAGATTCCATGATAATGATATAGAAATGTTGATTGGGGACGATGGAAATGGTTGTGAAATAATTGTAGATAATAATGGACTTTATGGGATTCGGGAAAGAATTGAGAAGGTAAACGGATCTGTTCGATTCCAATCTTCAAAGGGAGAAGGCTTTTTGACCAGAGTTAAGATACCGTTATAACAGAGGGGGAAGAGAATGAATAAGATAAAGGTATTGATTGCAGATGATATTGTGATATTGCGGCAGGGCTTGAAGGCTGTGTTGGAGCTGGATGATGGTATAGAGGTCGTAGCATTGGCCGAAAACGGAAAAGAAGCATATGAAAAATGTAAAGTATATACTCCGGATGTTGTGCTGATGGACATGCGTATGCCGGATTATGATGGGGCATATGGAATTAGTGCAATCAAACAGGAACATCCCACCATTAAAGTTTTGGTACTTACAACTTTTGATGATGAACAGACAATTGAGAAGGCATTGGAAAGTGGAGCCGATGGTTATATATTAAAGGAAATGGAAGATGAGAAGGTAATTGCTTCCGTAAAAAGTGTATATGGCGGAATGAGTGTGTTTGGAGAAGGCGTTTACCGGCTTATGCGAAAACAGATGGTAAGGCAGCCGGAATCGGGAACCGTTTCAAAAATGAAAACAGCTTCTGTGAAATTGACCGAGCGGGAAAAGGATGTAATCCGTTTGGTTGCACAAGGTTATGATAATAGGGAAATATCCAAAGAATTATTTCTTGCTGAGGGTACGGTTCGCAATCAGATATCGCGGTTGTTGGAAAAACTCAGTTTAAAGGATCGCACGCAATTGGCGGTATATGCTGTCAAACAGGGATTGGATGAGTAAATGAAAAAGTCCCGGGTTATCCCCCAAACGGATAATCCGGGACTTTGTTATTTGATTGTAGTTTATTCTGCAGCCTGTGTATCTGCGGCACTTGTATCGGAAGTGTCGGTTGATTCTGTTGACTGCGTATCACCGCTTGAGGTATCTGCACTTGGAGTGACAGGATCACCACCATCTTCCAATACCCACATTTTTGCAATCTGTGTTGATAATCTAGGGAAATCCCAGCCGACTTTACTTCTTGCTTCGCTCATTGGATCGTTTATCAGGAACAAACCATCCTTATATCCTTTGATAACAATATAAGAAGAAGTTTTTGTGAAGTCTCCGGAATTGACAGCACATATAATTACTTTTCCCTCTTTCAAAGCGCCGGTCATGGCATCTTTATCAACTGCGGTTTCTGTTGATTTCAAACCAAGGTTTGCTGCACCTTCTGTAAATAAAACATCTGCTGTAGAACCTTCCTCTGTCAGATATCCATAGTTCATTGCCATATCACCTATTTTTATAGGGTTTTGGGTACCGTCCTGCTTTAAGTAGGTATATGCCATGGAAAGACAGGTTGGACCTGCACCGCGAATGGCAATGACACTGTCGCCGTAGTCGGCATAACCCCATTGTTCATCAAACTGTAGATACAAAGGAACTCCGTCGGATGGAACGGTTAATGTATAGTTCCCTTCAAATACAATACTGATTTTGGCAATATAATCAATGACAAAACGTTTCATCTCCGGATTTACGGCAACATATCGTAACAAATCATCTGAAAAAACAGCTGCGTTATCATAGATGTCTTTATATTCCGTATCCGTGTCGGCAAATCCCTGAATCATGGTCAGTGCTTCTTCTCTGGTTGCCGGCAAATCTTTGGCAAGAATTGAATCATCAATGGTTGCAACAACCTCTTCTTCGGTTGCCTGCGTAGTTGTGATTTCGGTTGTTTTCTTTTTCTTATCGCTTGCACTGTGTGCAATACCTGAAATAATTTTGACAATAACAACAATGACAAGTATAACGGCTAATAACAATAAGGAACAACGAATGATAGCTTCCTGACGGCGCTTTTTTCTTCTTTGTTCGCGGGCCTCTAATCTGCGTCTTTTGGCGGCGGCCTTACGGCGTCGTTCCTGTTCTAACTCTTCGGGAGTCAGTTCATCAAATTCATCAAACTCGCTCATTATAATACCTTCCTTTCTCGGTTTCATTTTAAGTAAAGTATATAACCGTTCACAGTATAACATAAAACATAAAATAATGAAATAACAGAAATTGAAACAAATGTTACAAAAAAATTGATGAAATGTAATATTTTTGTTATAATTAAATTTATTGTAAAGAGAACGGCGAAAAAGAGGAGGATAGAAAGTTGGCATCAATTGCAGATAAAAGTAGGAGTAAAGAACTGATTCAGAATATGCAGAACCTGATTGAGACGGCACCATCTGTTCCGTTATCACAGGGTAAGATTTCAATATACAAAGATGAGATACAGACAATGTTGAGAGAATTGGCGGCTCAGATAGATATAGAATTAAAGACGTACCATGAGGTCAATGACAGAAAGGGAAAATTGATCAGTGAGGCTAAAAAAGAGGCAGAGCGAATTATCCTGGAAGCAGAACAGACTGCGAGCAGGGTTAGAGTCAGTAAAAGTACAACGGGAGTTTCTCCGTTAGACGTATCCAAACTAAATCAGGAGGAATTAGACTCACTTAGCAGTGCTAATGAAATTTATGCAGCTTCTTTAATTTATACAGACGAAATGCTGACAGAAGTTACGGATATGATTAATACGGCATATGAAAATATCCGTGGAGATTATGAGATTGTAATGCAGGTAATGCAGGAGAAATTGCAGACAATTAACAGCAATCGAGAAGAATTGATGGTGGGTCTGCAGGAAATGGATGCAGCGGAACGCAGTCAGCAGATTTTGGAAATCGGACAGTTGTTATCCAATGAATTATATATGTCAAGAATGAAAGCCAAGATGGATTCCGACCAGTATGAGGACGGTAGTGTTCAGCTAAGTCTGGAATTGGTTGAGGAACAGGAAGAGAAGGCTCGTCTGGCACAGGAAAAGGCGGAACGTGCACAGGCGGCATTAGAGCAGATGACTGCGGAGCGGGATGCATTAAAGCAGACGGTCTGGATGATGAAAAATGAAGGAATGGCAGCAACTGTAAGGGATGTAAAGGATAATGCCAATGTGAACTATGTACAGCCGGCACCTGCAGTGCAATCTGTTCCGGTGGCACAGCAGGATTTTGCAGAGAATACCTCTTTTGTGCAGCCTGCAGCAAATGTTGTACCGGAAACTGCTTCGGATTCAGAGGAACAGGAATATGACGTGATTTATGTCAGTGAAGATGAATTAGAAGAGGGCGAAGAATACGAAGTAGAATACGTTGATGATGAGGAATACGAAAAAATCATGCATCAACTTGGAAAGGATGAAAAGGAACAGCCAAAGGAATCGGAAGAAACACAACCGAAGGAAGAACAACCTGAAGCAAAACAACCGGAAGAAGAACAGCCGGAAGTAATCGATATTCCTTTGATTCCGAGATTTAAGAAGGTACAGAAAGTGGCGGATATTTCTGCGGCTCAGGTAGAGAATATTAAAAATGCTCCGGATAAGCTTGCAGTGAAGGAAACGAAATCGACAGGATTTATTGACCGTGCCGTAAAACAGAAAGAACAAGAACAGTTAGAAGATACAATAACGGTAGAAAATGAATCCATAAAGGAAAACACGGATGAAGATATGCGGGTGGGTGACAGCGGAAAAGAATATATTCAGGCAACGATGAAGTTTGATGAAGATTTTGAAATAACGGAGTTTTAATATGATAAAAATACAACCTTATTATCGTAAGATAAATTATTACGAAACAGATAAGATGCAGGTCGTACATCATTCAAACTATATCCGGTATTTAGAAGAATGTCGGATGGATTTTATGGAAAAGGTTGGATTAGATTACAATTTGATGGAGAAAAGCGGAATAATGATTCCGGTTCTTTCTGTATCCTGCAATTATAAAAATCCGGCTCGTTTCGGTGAAGAGATTTGTATTATTCCAAAGCTGGAATCGTTTCATGGAGTGAAATTTGCTATGAGTTACAAGATATATTCGGTAGATTTTCAGGTGCTTCATAATGAGGCAGCTTCCGAACATTGTTTTGTGGATATGGATTTTAAACCGGTTCGGTTAAAGAAGGAATTTCCGGATATCTATGAAATTATGATGTCATTGGTTGGTTTGGATTTGGTAGAGGTCTGATGATTTAACAGCATCATGCATTAAAAATGGCTATGAGCAGGAACTCATAGCCATTTTTCTTTTGTGGGTCTTTTATGATCTCATTTTTATTCGGAATCTGTTTCGGTATCATCTTCAGTATCGGATAAAGGTTCGGTTCCGTCTGTGATGCTGCCATCTTCCTGTAATACGGATACCGTTTTAAAATACCAGTTGATTCCGCCGGTAATGGTTGCATCATCTAAAGTTGAATTTGCTTTTCCTATTTTGTCTCCGGTATTTGTTTCAATGACTCCATCAAATACATTGAAGCTGCCGTCCATCAGTGTCTTTTTTGCATCATTGATAGCGGTGATTGTGTCATCATCATTTAATTCTTTGCTTGGTTCGGTGATGTCGACAAGACCTTCTGCCATTCCACCATAATAATTAGAACCATCGTAAGTACCTTCGATAATGCTTTCTACCATACTGGTGTAGTATGCGGACCAGTTCCAGATAACACTGCATAAGGTTGCGTCCGGATTGTTCAGACTCATATCAGAGTTGTAACCGATTCCCCAGATATGATTTTCTTCTGCAACCTGTTGCGGGAAATCCGTATCACAATGCTGTGCTAATACATCACATCCGATTTGAACCAGGTCTCTGGCATACTGTTCTTCTTTTTCCATATCAAACCAGCTGTTTGTAACCTTTACATATACCTGTGCATCCGGATTTACGGAATACACACCCATTGCAAATGCATCAATACCGCCGGTTACTTCCGAGTTGGTAATATCCATGGCAGCAACATAGCCGATTTTGTTGGTCTGGGTTTTCTTGCCTGCGGCAATACCCGATAAGTAACGAGCCTGATAAATACGTCCGAAATAATTTGTAAAGTTCTTTCCGTTACTCATGTAACCGGTTCCGTGTGCAAAATAAATGTCAGGATATTTTTCTGCCATTTCCGAAGTAACTTCCATATAACCCCAGCTTGTTGTGAAGATAATGTTACAGCCTTCATCAATACATTCCTGAATTGCTTTTTTTGTTGCTGCTTCATCGGTGTCTGATACATTAATCTTTCTCACAATCTGATCATCCGATAAACCAAGATTTTTCTGCATGCCCTGAATACCTAAATCATGTGTGTAGGTGTATCCGCTCCCCTCTGCCGGATCGGTCAAATGGATAACGCCGACTTTGATTTCTTCCTTTGGAATTCCTGTCGAATCGGAAGAGTCGGATTGATTCTGATCTTTTTTGGTATCATAGCCTTCGTTTGTAGCAATGTCATCGTATTCGGTACTGCCGCATCCGGTCAGGCATCCGATTCCTATAATCAGAACAAGTAGCAGGGAAAGAGTTTTTTTTATTGTTTTTTGTAACATGTAAGAGCCTCCCTTATTATTTGATATAAAATAATTTATCATCTGGATAACGTCTTGTCAAAATATATCGAATTTTTCGGAATTTCTATTGCGAAAAAGTGGGAGTATTGATAGAATAGAAAATAGACAAATTTGAAAGGAAGAGACACGAATTATGAAAAAACGGATATGCGCATTATCATTATTTCCAATGTTTTTGATGGCAGTAACAATTATAATATTAACAACAACGGTTATCCGTTCCAATATTGAGAAGGATACAGAGGTTAGACTAAAAGGTGTAGTGGCGGCAGTGGATTCCATGTATGATCAAAATTCCGGTGATTATATTGTTGCTGAGAATGGGGATGTCTGGAAAGGTGCCTATAATATATCGAAGTCGGGAGATTTGCTTGCCAGTATCAAGGAAGAGTCCGGCGTAGATGTTACATTCTGTTATGGAGATGAAAGAATTGTAACTTCCGTAAAGGATAAAGACGGAAATCAGGTATTAGGTTCTAAGGTTGGAAAGACTATTACAGACAAGGTACTAAAGGGAAAGACTGTGTTTACGGATAAAGTTTTGGTAAATGATGTAGAATGTTATGGTTATTATGCTCCGGTTTATCAGAATGATTCGGATGAAGTAGTCGGTATGATTTTTGCGGGTTCGCCAAGACAGGAGGGTTTAAAAACATACTATTCTATATTTAAAGTGATTTGTATTGTAAGCGTTGCCCTGTTGATTATTTTTACGATTACAAGCTCTATGGTTGCCGGTTCGATTACGAATGCAATTAAAAGTGGTACATCTGCGGTTAAGGCAGTAGCAGCGGGAAGATTAATGCTTCAGCTTGAACCAAAGTACATGCATCGTCAGGATGAGATTGGAGAATTATGCAGAAGTGTAGATGGAATGAAGGATGAACTTCGGTATATTATTGAAGACATTAATAATAATACAAAGGAATTGCTTAATTCCGCAAATTCATTGGATTATAATGCAAAGGCAACCCTGAATACGGTAGACAGTGTGGATCGTGCAATCGGAGAGATTGCTGATGGTGCGACGGCACAGGCAAGAGATACTTTGCATGCAACAGAGAATGTCGGAATTATGGGTGATATGTTAGAGGCAACCGGCAGAGAGATTGAAACATTGAATGCCAATGCAAAAGCAATGGAAGATTCTGTGGCACAGACAACGGATTCCTTAAAGGCATTGGTTAAGGTAAATGATAAAGTAATGGATGCTATGGAAATGATTAATAATCAGACGACAAGAACGAATGAGTCTTCTCAGAAGATAAAAGAGGCAACCAATATTATCAGTAATATTTCGGAAGAAACTACTTTATTGGCATTGAATGCATCAATTGAAGCTGCAAGAGCAGGAGAACAGGGAAGAGGATTTGCGGTTGTTGCCAATGAAATTCAACATTTGGCAGAGCAGTCCGGTAATGCAACCGACACGATTAACCATATGGTAAATGCTTTGTTGGAAGATTCGGATAAAGCAGTCGAAACAATGGCGCGTGTTCGTGAGATTGTACTGGCACAGAGTAGAGATTTGGAAAGCACTATGATTGTGATTGAAGATGTGATTCGCGCAGTGAATGCTTCCTCAAGGTCAGTTGCATCGATTGAAGAGCAGAGTAATAAGTTGAATGCGGCTAAGGATGAAATCGTAGCAATTGTTGAAAGCTTGTCAGCGGTTGCGGAAGAGAATGCTGCAAGTACAGAGGAGACATCAGCAGCTACGACTGAGGTATCGGACAGCTTTAATGAAGTAACCCGGTCTGCGGATTCCTTAAAAGGAATTGCAGACAGTATTGCAGAAACGGTTCATACATTTAAACTGGATTAATTTTAGATACAATTTACGAAAGAAGCACCAAAGAGATTTGGTGCTTTTTTCAACTTTATCGGAATTGACAATGGGAGGAATTTATTTGAAAATCGGTGTGATATTTACTGGGGGTACGATTGGAAGTACCATTGATCAGAGTGGTCATATTGTGGCGGATAAGGACAACAGGGATTTTTTGCTGTTGAATTTATACAGACATAAATTTACGTTACAGGATGAATTTGTGATAAGGACGCCATATTGCATTTTAAGTGAGAATTTATCCGGTCGGGAATTGGAATTATTGGTTGCCTGTGTGAACGAATTAAAAGAAAAGGTGGATGGAATTATTATTACGCACGGAACGGATACCTTGCAATATACGGCGGCAGCTTTAGGGTATGTGTATTCCAATCTTGCGATTCCGATTGTGTTGGTATCGAGTAATTACGTATTAGAGGATAGCCGTGCAAACGGACTGACAAATTTTGCCTGTGCGGTATCGTTTATTCATGCCGGGCAGGGACACGGCGTGTTTGTAAGTTATTGCAATCGGGGTGATACTCCTAAAATTCATCGCGGAACAAGATTGCAAAACGGGCTTTATTATTCGGATGATGTTTTGAGTATTGAAAATAGTTATTATGGTGAATTTGTTTTGGATGGCCGAAATGAAGAAAGATTTTTGCAAAAAGAAAACGATGAAACAGGAACAGAGCATATGGAGTTTTTGACGGACCGGATTTTGTTTGATATGCAGGCTACCGATGAAATTATGCAGATACATCCGTATGTTGGGATGCGGTATCCCAAGATTTCAGAGGATATAAGGGTAATTCTTCATGGAAGCTTTCATTCCGGAACAATTGCGGTTTCAAAAGAATGGGAAGAATTTGCCAAAGAGGCACAGGATAAAAAAATCCCTTTTTATCTGGTTGGGTTGTCGTCAAAATGTATTCATTATGAAACGGTGCAGGCTTATGAACGATATGGAGTGATTCCTTTATATGACAGAGCATGGATTGCTCAATATTGCAAATTATGGTTGATTTTAAGCAATCAATTGAATTTACAGGCAACAATGCAAATGGAAATTGCATGCGAAAAATGTAAATAATTGGTAAAGTTGCATAAAAGCAGACAAAAAAATCGACAGGAAAAATAATAATAATTAGAACAAATGGTACATTTCATGAAAATATTAACAAAAATAGGAAAAAATATGTAAAATTGTACAAAAAAACTTTCGTTTTTTACGATTTGATGATATAATTAAACACATATTCTTGCATAAAGGGGTGACACTATGATTAAAAAAGAAATGATTGCCATGCTTTTGGCTGGTGGACAGGGAAGTAGATTGGGAGTTCTGACTTCAAACCTTGCGAAACCCGCAGTTGCTTTTGGTGGAAAATATAAAATTATCGATTTCCCACTTAGTAACTGTATTAATTCAGGTATTGATACAGTGGGTGTCTTAACACAATATCGACCGCTTCGGTTAAATCAACATATTGGAATTGGTATTCCGTGGGATTTGGACCGTACAATTGGTGGTGTAACTGTATTACCTCCATACGAAAAAAGTACAGATAGTTCATGGTATACTGGTACAGCGAATGCAATTTATCAAAACTTGGAATATATTGATTACTACAATCCGGAATATGTTTTGATTTTGTCAGGT
Organism: uncultured Lachnospiraceae bacterium; assembly: GCA_934293575.1. Lineage (GTDB taxonomy): Bacteria > Bacillota > Clostridia > Lachnospirales > Lachnospiraceae > CAG-590. Next base: position 164,294 of record CAKQYU010000004.1, read on the forward strand.
GACCATATATATAAAATGGATTATGAAGTTATGTTAGACTATCATAAGTCAATGGAAGCAGATATTACACTTGCTACATATGAGGTTCCGATGGAGGAGGCAAGCCGTTTTGGTGTCGTTATCACAGACGGTAACGGTGTAATTCAGGAATTTGAAGAGAAGCCTGAAAAACCGAGAAGTAATAAAGCTTCAATGGGTATTTATATCTTCAAGTGGAGTGTGTTGAAGGCAGCTTTAACAGAACTGAAGGATGTACCTTCTTGTGACTTTGGTAAACATATCATTCCACATTGTCATGAACATGGTTCTAAGGTAGTTGCATATGACTTTAAGGGTTATTGGAAGGATGTTGGAACACTCGGTTCTTATTGGGAAGCGAATATGGAACTGGTTGATCTGATTCCTGAATTTAATTTATATGAGGAATTCTGGAAGATTTATACAAAGAGTGATATCTTACCGCCACAGTATATTGATGAAGCAGGCGAAGCAACAGAGAGTATCATTGGTGAAGGAACAGAAGTTTACGGTGAGGTTCATCACTGTGTAATCGGTTCCGGCGTAACAATTGAAAAAGGTGCTGTAGTAAAAGATTCCATTATTATGAATAACACGGTAATCGGTGCCGGCTCTGTAGTTGATAAAGCGATTATTGCAGAGAATGTAGTAATCGGTAAGAATGTTGAATTAGGTGTCGGCGAAGAAGCTGTGAATGAGTATAAGCCACAGATATATGCATTTGGTCTAGTAACAATCGGTGAAAATTCTACCGTTCCGGATAATGTAAAGGTAGGAAAGAATACAGCAATTTACGGACCTACGGATGCATCCGAATATCCGGATGGATTGTTAAAGAGTGGTTCTAGTTTAATAAAGGTAGGTGACTTAGCATGAGAGCAATCGGTATAATTTTAGCAGGTGGTAATAGCAGTGGAATGGGTGAGTTGTCTGCAAAGCGTGCAGTTGCAGCTATGCCGGTTACAGGTAGCTATCGTGCTATCGACTTTGCATTAAGTAATATGACAAATTCGAATATTCAAAAAGTTGCCGTATTTACCCAGTATAATTCACGTTCTTTGAATGAACATTTAAATTCTGCAAAATGGTGGGATTTTGGTAGAAAACAAGGTGGGTTGTATGTATTTACACCAACCATTACAACGACAAACAGTTTATGGTATCAGGGTACTGCTGATGCATTGTATCAGAATATTAATTTCTTAAAAGACAGCCATGAACCATATGTTGTAATCGCATCCGGTGATGGTGTATATAAGTTAGATTATAATAAAGTATTAGAGGAACATATCAAAAAGGGTGCGGATATCACAATCGTTTGTAAAGATATCAATCCGGAAGAGGATGATGTCAGCCGCTTTGGTATCGTGAAGTACAATGATGATATGCAGGTAGTGGATTTTGAAGAAAAACCATTAGTAGCACAGACATCAACAGCATCCATCGGTGTATATGTTATCCGTAGAAGACAATTGATTGAATTGTTGGAGGCATGTGCAAAAGAAGGAAGGACCGACTTTGTTCGTGATATTTTAATCCGCTACAAGAGTGTAAAGAAGATTTATGCATATAAGATGGATTCTTATTGGAGAAATATAGGAACAATTGATTCTTATTATAAGACCAACATGGATTTCTTAAAGAAAGATATCAGAGATTATTTCTTCCGTCAGTATCCGGATGTATATTCTAAGGTAGAAGATTTACCACCTGCAAAATATAATGGGGATGCAGTGGTAAATAACAGCCTGATTGCAAGTGGATGTATTATTAATGGTACAGTTGAAAATTCTGTATTGTTTAAGAAGGTTTATGTTGGAAATAACTGTGTCATTCGAAATTCAATTATTTTGAATGATGTACATATTGGGGATAATTCAGTTATTGAAAACTGTATCGTAGAGAGCAGGGATACTTTACGTGCAAACACAATTCATACAGCAGAACCGGGAGAAATCAAAGTAGTAGTTGAGAAAAACTTCCGATATGCTTTATAGTTCTTTTCTGGAGAGAAAACGTATTAAATTTATGGGATAAAAGGGGATCATGTGGAGAGTGGTTCCAATACAAAAGGGGTGTAACGTATGGAGATTACAGATATCAGACTTAGTAAGGTAGCAAGAGAGGGTAAGATGAAGGCAATTGCATCAATTACGTTAGATAATGAATTTGCAGTTCATGATATTAAAGTAATTGAAGGAGAAAAGGGATTATTTATTGCAATGCCAAGCCGTAAGGCTGCGGATGGGGATTACAGAGATATTGTTCATCCGATTAATCAGAATGCTCGAAATAAAATTCAGACAATGATTTTAGATGAGTATAGCAAAATGATTGCCGAAGAAGAATAATAAGATGAGAATACCGGTAGAATATCTACCGGTATTTTTTTGTGCAGAAAAACACCATTTTCATGATTTTGCAACGACAGATTGATATGTGAAAAAACTTCATTTATAAATATGGTAATTGAATAAATGCCATGCACAAAATGTAGAAACATTGGATTTAAGCGGAAGTGAATTTTTACTCACTTGTAAGAAGTAAAATTCAGAAAAAAACGATAAAAACTCCCCCTTGCTTTTTGTTGGGATGTGATTTACAATAGCACAAGATGTTGTGGCTCGGATATGAAAATTAACTTATTCTGTACAATAATTAGTTGTTGATATCGAGTTTATACATATATATTGGGGACGTAGGGATGATTATGTCTGTAACAAAAAGGGGAATGAATATGAGAATTATTAAAAGAAGTGGAACAGAGGTTGCATTTGATATCACCAAAATTGTGGCGGCGGTAGAAAAGGCAAATAAGGAAGTAGTGGAAACAGATCGTTTAACCTCTGAACAGATTCGTGAGATTGCAAAGAAGGTAACTTTGACCTGTGATAGTATGAACCGTACTTTCAGTGTGGAAGAAATTCAGGATTTAGTCGAAAATGAGATTATGGAAACACAGGCGTTTGAGGTTGCCAGAAAATATATTACCTATCGGTATAAAAGAGCAATGGTTCGTAAATCAAATTCCACGGATGAACAGATTCTTAGCCTGATTGAGTGTAACAATGAAGAAGCCAAACAGGAAAATTCCAACAAGAATCCGATTGTAAACAGTGTGCAAAGAGATTATATGGCAGGAGAAGTAAGTAAGGATATCACAAAGAGATTTTTGCTTCCGGAAAAAATTGTAAAGGCACATGAAGAAGGAATTATACATTTTCATGATTCGGATTATTTTGCCCAGCATATGCATAATTGTTGTCTGGTTAATTTGGAGGATATGTTACAAAACGGAACGGTTATCAGCGAGACGATGATTGACCGCCCGAAGAGTTTTTCAACAGCCTGCAATATTGCAACACAGAGTATTGCACAGATTGCCAGCTCACAGTATGGCGGACAGAGTATCACATTGGCACATCTGGCGCCGTTTGTGGATGTAAGCCGAAAAAAGTATTTAAAGATGGTGGAAGAAGAGTACGAATCTGCCGGATTGGACGTGAATACGGAACAGATTGCCAAAATCGCAGAATTGCGTGTGCGCGAGGAGATACGTCGTGGCGTACAGATGATACAATATCAGGTGATTACATTGATGACAACAAATGGTCAGGCTCCGTTTGTAACGGTATTTATGTACCTAAATGAAGTGCCGGAAGGCAGAACGAGGGATGATCTGGCATTGGTCATTGAAGAAATGCTGACACAGAGAATCCTTGGTGTCAAAAATGAAAAGGGTGTTTACATTACACCGGCATTTCCAAAACTTATCTATGTGTTGGAAGAGGATAATGTTACAGAGAACGGAAAATACTGGTATTTAACCAAGTTGGCAGCACAGTGTACAGCAAAACGAATGGTTCCGGACTATATATCCGAAAAGGTCATGAAGAAGTTAAAGAAAGGTGACTGCTATCCATGTATGGGTTGTCGTTCTTTCCTTACACCGGATACTTTTACCGATGCGGGTAAGGTTGGAAATGTTGCAAATGCGGGAGATTATTCTGACAAGAAACACAAATATTACGGACGTTTTAATCAGGGCGTTGTTACTTTGAATCTGGTTGACGTGGCATGTTCTTCCAATGGTAATATTGAACGTTTCTGGGAAATTTTAGATGAACGTTTAGCGTTATGTTATGAAGCGTTGATGTGCAGACATAATCGGTTAAAGGGAACACCTTCGGATGTGGCACCAATCTTATGGCAGTATGGAGCTTTGGCGCGGTTGGAAAAAGGAGAACCGATTGATAAGCTGTTATACAATGGATATTCTACCATTTCGTTGGGATATGCAGGACTTTGTGAGTGTACCAGATATATGACCGGCTTATCTCATACAAATCCGGAGGCAACACCGTTTGCATTGGAAGTAATGAAAGCATTGAATAATGCCTGTGCAAAATGGAAGGCAGAAACCAATATTGATTTCAGTATTTATGGAACCCCATTGGAGTCTACCACTTATAAATTTGCAAAATGCTTACAAAAACGGTTTGGTAAAATAGAAGGCGTAACGGATAAAAACTATATAACAAACAGCTATCATGTACATGTAACGGAAAATATTGATGCGTTTGAAAAGTTAAGTTTTGAAGCACAATTTCAGGAATTGTCGCCGGGAGGAGCTGTCAGTTATGTAGAAGTTCCGAACATGCAGAATAATATTGATGCTGTATTGGCGGTTATGAAACATATATATGACAATATTATGTATGCGGAGTTGAATACAAAGAGTGATTACTGTCAGGTATGCGGTTTTGACGGAGAAATCCAGATTGCATCAAACGAGGATGGTAAATTGATTTGGAAATGTCCAAACTGCGGTAATACAGATGAGGATAAAATGAATGTAGCACGTCGTACATGCGGATATATCGGAACACAGTTCTGGAATCAGGGACGGACACAGGAAATACAGGATCGGGTATTGCATTTGTAAAAAACAGATAAAATAAAAAATCAGAATCCGGAAAATGGATTCTGATTTTTTTATTTGTATGCGATTATGCTTCCGGTGTTACGTTTACGGCCTGAGCGCCCTTTTCACCTTCTACAATATCAAATGTTACAGTCTGACCATCTTTTAATGTTTTGTGACCTTCACCTGTGATACCGGAAAAATGTACGAATACATCCTCTCCTGTCTCGCTATTTGTGATGAACCCAAATCCCTTTGGATCATTAAACCACTTTACTGTACCTTTGTTCATAAAAGAGTACCTCCTTATAAATAATTGTATCATAGAGGTAATACAAATACCAAGACAACAAACGTAATGGTATCACTTAACACTTTATAAATACATGCATAGTCTATCATTATTAAAATTGGAAGTCAATGAAATTACGGAAAAAGATTGAAGAAAAATGAACATTATAGTAATATATATTTGATTGGGCTTTATGAACAACAAATGAACTTTAGAATACACAATAAAAGGAACGAGGCGTCTTTGATGAGAAAATGTATAGGGATGATTCTTGCGTGTCTTGGAGTGATGTTTGTACTTTCCGGTTGTCAGAAAGACTATTATGGATATGGCAAGCCGTTTGAAATGAGTACATCAAAATTACCGGGATACTACAATGAAGATATAAAAAATATAAGTGCGGATAATTATGAACGTTTTATGCATGCCAGCTATATTCAGGTAATGGATAAGTATGGTAATATGCAGAAAATTAAAATCAGTGCCAATATCAAACGTCACAACTGGGATTTTGAGAATTTAGACAGCAGCGGTCTGTTTAAGAATTATATTGATGATCAGGGACCTAGAAAAGTTGGAATCGATGTATCGGAACATCAGGGGGTAATTGACTGGCAGGCAGTTGCACCGAATGTTGATTTTGCAATTATCCGTATGGGATATCGTGGATATACAAGTGGTGGTATTGTTATGGATGCATATTATAATACCAACATGGAGCAGGCAACCGCCAATGGAATTCCGGTAGGCATTTATTTTTATTCCCAGGCAACCAGTTACGAAGAAGGTGTGGAAGAAGCAAATTATGTTTTGAACAATTACGGAGATTATGGACTGGCATATCCGATTGTATTGGATTGTGAGGATCCTATGCAGGAAGATGCAAGAACGAATGATATGTCGGTAGAACAGCATACACAGGCAGCGTTAGGATTTATTGATACGATTAAGGCATCCGGACATCGTGTAATGATATATACAAATCGTATGTATTTTGCACTTTATCTGAATCTGGATGAGATTTATCCTTGCCCAATCTGGTTTGCACAGTATGCGGATGAACCGGATTGGCCATATGAGTTTGAAATGTGGCAATATACAGAAGGAGGCACCGTACCGGGAATTAACGGAACGGTGGATATGAATTTACAGATGAAGGAAATTCAATAATAAAACAGATAGAAGTAATAATTTTTCTGTAAGGGGAGACAAGGGGCAGAAAATATGCAGATGAATTTAGATTTGGAAATTGGAGCGCTGGTTATCGTGGCAGTTGTAATATGTCTTCAAAGATTCGGAAGATATGTTCCAATCCTCAGAAGCCGGATTTTTATACAGATGTTGATGGTACAGATGTTGGCGATTATATTGAATATCGGTTCAAGGCTGGCTTTGTATTATTTAGGAGCTACATCTTATAACTGGGTAAAGTATATTGTTGATTGTTATTATATGCTGCAATATAGTGTGGTATTGTTTGCAATGTCATATCTGGTTGCATGGATTGGAAAAAGTTTAAAAAGAAATCGGGTTGCAAGAATGATAACAACGATTCCGTTTCTTGTATTTGGTGAAGAAGTAATCCGGATGTTTCTTACGCAGCATTTGTTTGTTTATAACAGCCGGTATGGATATGTGGAAACATCACAGATTTACATACTGAATCTGATGGTTGCATTTACGGTTTTATATTCCGTTATATATTGCATGATGAATACAAGGGTTGTTTCCTATCATCGGTTGACGGTAATTGCAACATTGGGATTGTCTCTTGGAGTTGCAGAGGTTATACAAATGCAGATTCCTTCCGTATTGTTTGTTGACTTTACGGTAGCAATCGTATTTTTGCTTTTGTATTTTATTGTACAGAATCCGTCCGATATGTTAGATAATAATACGCAGGTGCTGAATCGGAATATGTTTGATGAATTGTTGCGTGCGGATATTTATAACAAAAAAAGCTTTGATTTGATTATTCTTGCATTGGATGATTTCAAAATTATCAATAAAACTTATGGTATTACAGCCGGGGATATGTTGCTAATTCAGGTGGCAAGATTTTTACAGGGAATCGATTCAAAATGCATGGTTTACCGATATGGTTCGGATCAGTTTGCAGTACAGATTCACCATGGTAAAGCAAATTTTGAAAAGGTTCTTTCCGATATTGAGGAGCGTTTTCGACATCCGTGGATTACGGAGGAATTTTCAACGATGTTGTCTTCGACGATTTGTTGTATTACATGGCCGGATGACGGGGATGAATATGCGGACATTGTAGATGTAATCGACTTTTCCGTTTTGTCTGCCAAGAAGAACGGAAAGGGAAGTATCGTATATGCAAAGAATATGGATTTACAATCCCTTCGAAAAGAAAAGGCAATTGAAAAGGCAATTGAACAGGCGATTGAACAGGATACGTTGGAAGTACATTATCAGCCGATATTTAATACGGAAAAGGGTTGTTATACATCTGCAGAAGCATTGGTGCGAATCAAGGATGACCTTCTTGGCAATATTTCACCGGAGATTTTTATTCCGATTGCAGAACGGAACGGTTCCATTATCCGAATGGGTAATATGATTTTTGAAAAGGTATGTAAGTTTATTTCGGAAAATAATATGCGGAATACGACAATCGAATATATTGAGATAAATGTATCGGCGGTACAGTGTATGCAGGAAGATTTTGTGGATACACTGAATGAGATTATGGAACGCTATGGTGTGCAGCCGGATCAGATTAATTTGGAGGTAACCGAAACCGCTGCGGTTAATTCGATTGCAGTATTGCAGGAGAATGTAGAACGTCTGCATCGCCAGGGTATTTCTTTTGCATTGGATGATTATGGTTCCGGTTATGCGACGATTGGATATATTCATCAGCTGCCGTTTAAGATTATCAAGCTGGATAAATTAATGGTATGGGATGCATTTGAAAATGAAAGAGCGGGAATTACCTTACGTTATACGGTTGGAATGTTGAAGGAGTTAAAGGTACATATTGTGGCTGAGGGCGTTGAGACGTTAGAACAGCAAAGCAGACTGTCGGATATCGGATGTGATTATTTGCAGGGCTGGTATTATTCAAAGGCAGTTCCGCCGAATGAATTTGCAAAATTAATTGAAAAAGCAAGTTAGCTTATTGTGGCCTGTGGCAGGAACGCCATGGGCTATTTGATATTGAAAAAGGAGATTAAAAATGAAGAAAGTAAAAGCAGTAATTTTAGCAGCAGGTAAAGGAACAAGAATGAAGTCAGAATTACCAAAGGTAATTCATAAAGCATTGGGAAAACCAATGGTAGAGTATTCAATTGAGGCAGCGGTTGAAGCAGGCGCGGATATGTCCGATGTTTGTTTGGTTGTCGGACATAAGGCAGATATGGTAAAGGATGTTGTTGGTGAAGGTGTAACTTATGTTTTACAAGAGGAACAGCTTGGAACCGGTCATGCAGTAAAATGTGCAAAAGAATTTATCGGAACAGACGGTCTTACGATGGTATTGTGCGGAGATACTCCGTTGATTACAGGTGCGACTCTGAAAACTTTGGTAGATACGCATATTGCGGAGAATAATGCAATTACGGTATTGACTGCCAAGGTAGATGATCCGACCGGTTATGGACGTATTATCAAGGATGAGGATGGCAATTTTATCAAGATTGTAGAACAAAAGGATGCATCGGAGGAAGAACAGAAGGTAAATGAAATTAATTCCGGGATGTATCTGTTTGATTCCGGCATACTAAGTCGGACATTGGATATGATAGACAATAACAATGCACAGGGAGAATATTATCTGACAGATACCATAGAGATTGTAAAAAACAAGAATCTTGGCAGAGTGGCAACGGTTGTAGTTAAGGATGCCAATGAAATTAAAGGAGTAAATTCTCCAGAGCAGCTGAAAGAGGCAGAAGATATTTTGATGCAAAGAGGAAAATAAAATGAAACTGATTGTTGGACTTGGTAATCCTACTGAAAAATATGATAATACAAGACATAATGTTGGATTTGATGTTATTGATGCTTTGGTGGAACAATATGGAGTTGCACTGGATACGATGAAACATAAGGGTGTATATGGTAAGGGAATGATTGAAGGGCAGTCTGTTATTTTGTTAAAACCGATGACATATATGAACTTAAGTGGGGAAAGCGTCGGTGCGGTTGCAAATTATTACAAAATAGCACCGGAAGACGTCATTGTTATTTGTGATGATATCAATCTGGATATGGGAAGGCTTCGGATTCGGAGAAAAGGAAGTGCCGGTGGTCACAATGGGATTAAGAACATCATTGCACATTTGCAGACGGAGGATTTTCCAAGAATCCGTGTCGGTGTTGGGATGAAGCCTGCACATATGGATTTGGCGGATTATGTGTTGTCCCGTTTTTCCAAACAGGAACGGGAAGTGATGGACACCGGATATGATAAAGCTTGCAAAGCAGCCATTTTGATGTTGCAGGGCGATATGGAACAGGCGATGAATCAATATAACGGAAAGTAGGAAACAGATATGATTAACATTGTATTACATGAGCCGGAAATGCCGGCAAATACAGGAAATATAGGAAGAACCTGCGTGGCAACAGGTGCAAGGCTGCATTTGATTGAACCGTTAGGCTTCCGGATTAATGACAAGATGATAAAAAGAGCGGGAATGGATTACTGGGATAAGTTAGATGTTACAACCTATGTAAGTTACGAAGATTTTCTGAAAAAGAATCCCGGAGCAAAAATATATATGGCAACAACAAAATCCAAGCAGACTTATACAGATGTGCATTATGAAGAGGATTGTTATATCATGTTTGGAAAGGAAAGTGCAGGTATTCCGGAAGAGATTCTTCTTGAAAATAAAGATACCTGTGTAAGGATTCCGATGTTAGATGATATTCGTTCTCTGAATCTGTCAAATTCCGTAGCGATTGTGTTGTATGAAGCATTGAGACAGAATGGTTTTTCTCATTTTCAAATGGAAGGACAGTTACACCATTATGAATGGTAGCAGGATGGAAATATGAATAAAAGAACGTTAAGGGTTTTAGAGTATTATAAAATCATTGAACAGTTGACAGGATTCGCAACCTGTCCGGATGGCAAACGGTTATGCGGTAAATTAAAGCCTTCCGATGATATGATAAAGATTAAAAAAGAACAGGAAGAAACAGCAGATGCACTTGCAAGGATTTACCAGCATGGAAGTGTGTCTTTTTCAGGTGTGTATCCGATTGGAGAGGCGTTAAAACGGTTATCGGTGGGAGCGTCTTTGTCTATTTTGGAATTGCTTGATATTGCAAAATTATTAAAGGTAGCAGAGACTGCCAAACAATATGGAGCGCAGACAAAGGATAAAGATGAGGATGGCGTCAGTACCAGAAAGGATTCCCTTACGGGATATTTTGAAAGCCTGATGCCGTTAGAGCATCTTGCAAGGGAAATCAACCGGTGTATTTTATCGGAGGATGAAATTGCGGATGATGCATCTTCGGCATTAAAGGATATCCGCAGACAGATGAAGGTTGTAAATAACAAGGTACATGCTGCATTAAATGACATTGTTACCAAGCAATCCAATCAGAATATGTTGCAGGATTCGATTGTAACGATGCGTAACGGCAGATATTGTATTCCGGTAAAATCAGAGTACAAAGGACAGTTTCCGGGTATGGTGCATGACCAGTCGGCAACCGGTTCTACCTTTTTTGTGGAACCTATGGCAGTCGTGAATCTGAATAATGAATGGAAAGAATTGGCGGCAGATGAACGGATGGAAATTGAACGGATTTTAGTTTCTTTAAGTGAACAGGTTGCAGGTTACAGTGAAAGCATACAGATGAATGTGGAACTGTTAACAAGACTTGATTTCATCTTTGCAAAGGCAAAATATGCAAAATCCTATAACGGTACACAGCCGGATATGAATGACAAAGGAATCATCGAAATTAAGCAGGGCAGACATCCGCTGCTTGATCCGAAAAAGGTAGTTCCGGTAGATATCCGTTTGGGGAATGATTTTTCCATGCTGATTATTACGGGGCCGAATACCGGAGGCAAAACCGTTTCTTTAAAAACATTGGGACTGTTTACGCTGATGGGACAGTCCGGTCTGCACATTCCGGCATTTCAGGGAACCAAATTATCGGTTTTTCGTGATGTATTTGCGGATATTGGTGATGAGCAGAGTATAGAACAGAGTCTTAGTACGTTTTCGTCCCATATGACAAATATTGTTTATATTATGAAGCATGCGACAAGGGATACATTGGTATTGTTTGATGAACTGGGTGGTGGAACCGACCCGGTGGAAGGTTCTGCCCTTGCGATTGCAATCTTAAAGAATTTACATGAGAACGAAATCCGTTGCATGGCAACCACGCATTACAGTGAATTGAAAACCTTTGCAATGACAACACCGGGAATTGAAAATGCCTGTTGTGAATTTGATGTGGAATCCTTAAGTCCGACTTACCATTTGTTAATCGGAATTCCCGGAAAGTCCAATGCGTTTGCAATCGCAACAAAACTGGGTCTTGCGAAGGATGTAATTGAGGATGCAATGACGCAGGTGGATCATGACACGATAGATATGGAAACTTTGCTGGCAGATTTGGAAAAATCCAAACGGCAGATTGAAGAAGAACGTGCCGAGATTACAGCCAATAAAGAAGAAATCCGTAAATTAAAAGAACGTCTTGCATCAAAAAACGAGCACATCGAACAGCGGAAACAGGACATATTAAGAAATGCCAGAGAAGAAGCAAAAGAAATTTTAGAGGATGCAAAGGCTTTTGCGGATGCATCAATCAGAAGATATAATAACTGGGAGAAGAAACCCCAGACAGCCAATAATAAGGATATGGAAAATGAAAGAGGAAATATCCGTGAAAAAATTAAAGCTGTGGATGGAAAATTACAGAAGCAGACAACAAATCGCAAGTCAAAGAGCCGGGCAGAGGATTTTCATTTGGGCGACAGTGTGCATGTAATCAGTATGAATTTGACCGGAATTGTAAGGTCGTTGCCGGATGCGAAGAATATGATTACGGTTCAGATGGGAATTTTACAAAGCACGATTCCGATTTCCGATGTGGAGATTATAAAGGAAGAAGCACCGAAAACAAAATCACAAATGAAACAACGTGCGGGACAGTATGGAGCATCGATGAACAAATCCCGTACGATTAAGCCGGAAATCAATCTGCTTGGTATGACGGTTGATGAAGCAATTATGGAACTGGACAAATATTTGGATGATGCATGCCTATCGCATTTGAATCAGGTGCGTGTTGTACATGGAAAGGGAACCGGTGCATTGCGGAAGGGTGTGCATGAATATCTGAAAAAGCAAAAATATGTCAAATCCTTCCGACTTGGCGAGTTTGGTGAAGGAGATGCCGGTGTCACCATTGTTGAATTGTAGAACGGGGAGGAAATATGGATAAAAAAAGAATACTGATTGTAGATGATGATGAGAATATTGCAGAGTTAATTTCGTTATATTTAGTAAAGGAATGTTTTGATACGGAGATTGCGGAAGATGGGGAACAAGCCTTAATTAAATTTAAGGAATATCAGCCGCATCTGGTTATGCTGGATATCATGTTACCCGGGATGGATGGCTATGATGTATGCAGAGAAATCCGGAAAACAAGTAATGTTCCGATTATCATGCTATCTGCCAAGGGAGAGGTTTTTGATAAGGTATTGGGACTTCGGATTGGTGCGGATGATTATATGGTAAAACCGTTTGATTCCAATGAACTGGTGGCAAGAGTACAGGCAATTTTGCGGCGGACGGTTCAGGCGGAGGAAACTCCTGCCGGAGCAACATCTTCCAAGAAAGAGGATACGGTAAGGTATGAGGACTTGGAGGTCAGTTTATCCGGATATACGGTTATTTATAAGGGACATCAGATTGAAATGCCTCCAAAGGAACTGGAACTTTTGTATTTTCTGGCAAGCCAGCCAAATCAGGTATTTACCCGAGAACAGTTATTGGACAAAATATGGGGCTATGATTATATTGGTGATACCAGAACGGTGGATGTTCATGTAAAACGAATCCGTGAGAAAATAAAAGACGGAAAGAACTGGTCTGTAACAACCGTCTGGGGTATTGGATATAAGTTTGAGGTAAAATAGGAGTCTTATGAAACATACTTTTTTTGATAAAATTATTCTTTTTACCGTGTTGCTGGTTATTGCAATCTTTATTGCATTGGCGGGATATATGTCCCATGCAACACAAAAGATAGTGGTACATCAGCAGCAGGAGACATTAACAAGAGAGGCACTGCTGCTATCGAGACAATCAATTTCACCATATCTGATTGGTACAATTTCGCTAGAGGAATTACAGACAGCACTGGATGAGTTTGGAAACACATTTCAAAGTGATATCTGGTTTTATTCTGCGGATGGAAAGTTGGTTGCGGCTTCCAGCATAGAGGATGAAAAACCAATTGTCGTTCCAACGGATTGCACAGCCATTTCATCGGATATCAATATGAAAAAAAGCTTTGCCGGTGTGGGTACATTTTATGATATTTTTTCATCGCAGATGATTAGTATCGGTGTGCCGGTTTATCAGGAAAAGGAACTGTTAGGATATATGATGCTGCATGCATCGATGTCGGAACTGGATACGCTGCAATCCAATATTAAAAACATTATGTATATGCCGTTGTTTGTTACGATTTTGATTGTAGGTATTGTGCTGGCGTATTTATCCGGAACGGTACTTCGTCCGATTGCGAAAATAAATTATGCGGCAAAGGAATTTGCAAAAGGAAATTTTGAAGTGAAAACCGGTGTAAACCGGCGTGATGAGATTGGAGAATTATCGGATTCCCTGGAATATATGGCAAGTGAACTGAGTAAGCTGGATGAATACCGGCGGAATTTTATTGCTAATATTTCACATGATTTCCGTTCGCCCCTTACTTCGATAAAGGGATATTTAGAGGCGATGTTGGATGGCACGATTCCGGTAGAACGATATGACCGATACTTAAAGATAGTATTAAATGAATCCAAGCGTCTGACCAAACTGACATCGGGTTTGTTGGAGTTAAATGATTTTGATACCTATGGTCCGATTCTTAAAAAAAGCAGTTTTGATATTTTGGAGGTTGTGAAGGAAACACATAATACCGTTGAGGGATTGTGTGAGGACAAAAAGATTGATTTTTCGATACAATGTCAGGTTAAGAATACAACTGTTTATGCGGATAAGATGAAAATCGGTCAGGTTATTTATAATCTGATTGATAATGCAATTAAATTTAGTCCGAATAATAGTTCAATTATTGTTACAATTTCCGAAAAAAATGATAAAATGTTTTTGTCAGTAAAGGATGCGGGTCCGGGAATTGAGAGGGATAAACAAAATAAAGTCTTTGATCGTTTCTATAAGACGGATTCTTCCCGAGGCAAAGATAAACAGGGAACCGGATTGGGACTTGCAATTGTAAAAGAGATTATTAAGGCACATGGAGAGAATATTAATCTGATCAGTACCGAAGGTGTGGGCAGTGAATTTGTTTTCACCTTGCCAAAGTCACCAAACAAAGAATAAAAGGAGAAAAAATATGAGATTTATAGCAGAATTACGGGAAGGCGACATGATTTCTTCCATTTATTTGTGTAAGGACAAAAAGACATTACAGACAAAGGCAGGCAAAAACTATTATTCCATGCAGTTGCATGATAAAACAGGAAGTGTAGATGCTAAGGTATGGGATTTGTCAAATGCGATTGACCATTTTGAATCAATGGATTATATACATGTGGATGCACAGGTGACAAGCTTTCAGGGTTCTTTGCAGTTGAACGTACGCCGGGTAAGGGTTGCATCGGAAGGAGAATATGATCCGGTTGATTATATGCCTTGTTCCAAACGGAATATTGAAGAAATGTATCAGGAACTGAGGGAAATGATTCAATCCGTCAAGAATCCGTATTTGCATAAATTGTTACGGATGTTTTATGAAGAGGATGAGGATTTTATTAAGATATTCAAGTATCATTCGGCAGCAAAGACCATGCATCATAATTTTGCGGGAGGTCTGTTGGAACACAGCCTGTCTGTTGCAAAATTGTGTGAATTTATGGCAAAACAGTATCCGGTTATTCATCGGGATTTACTGGTGACTGCGGCACTCTGTCATGATATTGGAAAGGTAAAGGAGATATCTGATTTTCCGGAAAATGATTATACCGATGAAGGTCAGTTGATCGGTCATATTGTAACGGGTACGTTAATGATTCACGAAAAGATTGGTCAGATTGAGGGATTTCCAAAGATATTGGCAGATGAACTGGAACACTGTATTTTGTCACATCATGGGGAGCTGGAGTATGGTTCTCCGAAAAAACCGGCATTGATTGAAGCCGTTGCATTGGCATTTGCGGATAATACCGATGCAAAGCTGGAGGGATTTATAGAATTGCTGGATGGTAATCATGACAAAGGAACGGCGTGGTTGGGATTCAGCCGCATGTTTGAGTCGAATGTAAGAGCGTCATCGGATGAGAGATGATAAAGGATTAGAGGTTGGTTATGGAAGTATTAAGAGCACCATTTCGTAATTCTGCATTGTATTTACAGTGTCAGGAGGCAATGGCAAAGGATAAAATGCCGATTGAGATAAACGGTACCGATGGATTTGCAAGATACTATACCATTGATAATTTAAGTGCGGGAAAGAAACGTTTAATTGTCACATATAGTGAGGACAGAGCGAAGGAAATACTGGATGAATACAGTTTCTTCGATAATGAGATATTATATTATCCTGCAAAGGATGCTTTGTTTTACAGTGCGGATATCCATGGAGGAACCATTTTAAGACAGAGGATGGAGGTTGTTAAAAACATCTTAGAAGGAACTGTGACAACGGTTGTTGTATCCATTGACGGATTGCTCAATAAGGTGGTTCCGCTTTCGGAAATTCAAAGTCATATTCTGCATTTTGAAGCCGGGGATGTTTTGAATCTGGATAAAATAAAAAAAGAACTGGTTTCGTTAGGCTATGAGAGAAATGTTCAGGTCGAAACGGTAGGACAGTTTGCAATCAGGGGAGGTATCTTGGATATCTTCCCTACAAGTAGTGAGTGCCCGTACCGGATTGAGTTATTTGGTGATGAAATTGATGGAATCCGAAGCTTTGATGTAGATAGTCAACGAAGCATCGAAAATATAAATGAATTAGATGTCTATCCTGCCGCGGAAATGATATTGGATGATAATCGTATTGAATACGGCATGAAAAAGATATCAAAAGAACATAAGGCATTTGCAAAAAAATTGAAGAGTGAATTTAAAACCGAAAGCTATGCAAGAATTAACCGGCAGGTTGAGGGATTAAAGGAAGAACTTCAAAATTTCCACGGAACAATGGGAGTGGATAGCTATATAGAATATTTTTATGATGAATTAAACAGCTTTTTTGATTATATGCCAAAGGATACGCTGTTTTTTGTAGACGGTCCGGAACAGGTGGAGGACAGGGCAAAAGCATGTGAATTAGAGTTTCGGGAAAGTATGGTCAATCGAATGGAAGGAGGCTATATTCTTCCGGGACAGGCAGATATTTTATATGGATATAGGGAGATTTTAGGGAAAATTGCGAATCGGCAAACATTTCTGATGTCGTCTTTAAAGAAACAGGAATCGATTTTTGAACCAAAGACGACTTTTTATTTTCAGTCGAAGACCGTACCGAGCTATCATTATAATTTTGAGATGCTTTTAAAGGATATGAAACAATGGAAGAAAGAATCTTACCGCATTGTTTTGTTTTGCCCTTCGGCAACCAGAGGAGAGCGGTTGGCAACGGATTTGCAGGACAGAGAAATTGGGTGCTTTTTCCAGAAGGATAAGGATCGTATTTTAGCGGATAAAGAAATGATGATTACCAACGGACGTCTGAAAACCGGTTTTTCCATTCCGGAGATTAAACTGGTTGTTCTGACAGAGGGTGATTTGTTCGGACAGAAAAAGACCAAACGGAAGCTTAAGAAAAAAGCACATTATTCCGGTGAAAAGATAAAGAGCTTTGATGATTTGAATGTCGGAGATTACGTGGTTCATGAAAATCATGGAATCGGAATTTATCGTGGAATTGAAAAAATTGAAGTGGATAAGATAACAAAGGACTATATTTCCGTAGAATATGCGGGTGGCTCTAAATTGTTTGTACTCGCTTCGCAACTGGATCTGATTCAGAAATATTCCTCAAAGGACGGAGCAAAACCAAAGATAAATAAGCTTGGCGGCAATGAGTGGAAAAAGACCAAATCCCATGTAAAAAGTCAGGTTCAGGTACTTGCGAAAGATTTGGTTGAATTGTATGCGGCAAGGCAGGCAAAGGAAGGATATGCTTACAGTGCGGATACCATCTGGCAGCGGGAGTTTGAGGAACTGTTCCCGTATGAGGAAACGGATGATCAGATGAAAGCAATTCAGGAAACCAAGCAGGATATGGAATCGAAGAAGGTAATGGATCGACTGATTTGCGGAGATGTTGGATTTGGCAAGACGGAAATTGCAATCCGTGCGGCGTTTAAGGCGGTTCAGGATGGAAAACAGGTGGCGTATCTTGTGCCGACTACCATTTTGGCACAACAGCATTACAATACCTTTGTTGAACGGATGCAGGATTATCCGGTACGAATCGGCATGATGTCGCGGTTTGTTTCTCCGAAGGAGCAACGGCAGAATATTGAGGATTTGAAAAAAGGACAGTTGGATATTATTATCGGAACACATCGTCTGTTATCAAAGGACATGGATTATCGGAATCTGGGACTGTTGATTATTGATGAGGAACAGCGGTTTGGCGTTTCTCATAAGGAAAAAATCAAAAAAATGAAAAAGGATGTTGATGTTTTGACATTGACTGCGACACCGATTCCGAGAACGCTTCATATGAGTCTGGTCGGTATCCGGGATATGAGCCTGTTAGAAGAAGCACCGGTTGACCGAAAGGCAATTCAGACATATGTATTGGAATACAATGAGGAACTGATAAAGGAAGCGGTTGCAAGAGAGATGGCAAGAGGCGGGCAGGTTTATTATGTATATAACCGGGTAAATGATATTGAAGACGTTGCCGGAAGATTGTCGAAACTGATGCCGGATGTACGGGTTACGTTTGCACACGGTCAGATGCGGGAAAAAGACTTAGAGGATGTTATGATGGCATTTATCAATAAGGATATTGATGTTTTGGTAACGACCACCATCATCGAGACCGGATTGGATATTCCGAATGTAAACACCATGATTATCCATGATGCGGACACCTTTGGTCTTTCCCAGTTATACCAGCTTCGGGGGCGTGTCGGACGTTCCGCAAAGACAGGATATGCATTTTTAATGTACAAACGCGACAAGATGTTAAAGGAAGTAGCGGAAAAACGATTGACGGCAATCCGTGAATTCTCGGATTTGGGTTCCGGATTCCGGATTTCCATGCGGGATATGGAGATTCGTGGAGCGGGAAGTCTTTTGGGAACACAGCAATCCGGACATATGGCGGCGGTAGGTTATGATTTGTATTGTAAGATGTTAAACGAAGAGGTATTGCGTCAAAAAGGCGAAACGGTTGAGGAAGATTTTGATACGACCATTGAATTGCCGATTGATGCGTATATTCCATCCACTTATGTGAAGAATGAAATGATAAAGCTGGAATTATACAAAAGAATTTCAGCTGTTTGGACAAAAGAAGACTATGAAGATATGGTGGATGAGCTGACAGACCGTTTTGGAGATCCGACGATAGAGGTTATGAATCTGTTGCAGGTGGCAATGATAAAGTCAATGGCACATGAGGCATGGATAACCTTGATTTCCTATAAGAACAAACAGGTTTTCATACAAATGCGACCGGATACCCATGTCAAGGTGGAAATGTTGGAAGATTTTCTAACAAAATATCAGAACAATATCCGTCTGGTTCCGGGTGAGCAATCCGGGTTTGTGGTGGACTTGGAACGTAAGAGTTTAAAAACCTTTATTGATGAGTTGGAAGGCGTGATAGCCGACATCAATGAGTTGATAGAAAAATAGAATTGTAGTACAATATGCCTATGAAAAAAGAGAACAAAAAGAAAAGAAAACAAAAGAATAAATTATGGAATGTCATATGGATTCTGCCTGCAATTGCGGCAATTGCCTTGCTGGCATTCGGAATGTGGAAACTTTCCGGGGAAGGAAAACAACCGGCTGATACAGTCGTGTTTTATGTCGGAGAGGAGCCGGTGTATCTGGATGAAGTGAATCTTTACTGCCTTGAAAATGTTGTCCAGCTGGGGCTGACAACCAATCAGTTGGATTCCGTAACGGCGGAGGACGGAAGAAGTGCATCCGAATATTATAAGGATGAGATTTTGACTTTGATTATGAATACGAAAGTCACATATAAAAAGGCAATGGACGAAGGAATCACACTGACCAAAAAGGAAGAGGAAGAAGTAAATAACGATGCGGTTTCCTATGTGGATAGTGTGAGCGGCTCGGTACTGAAAGAATTTGGAATTACAATGGATACCGTAACGAAAAATTACAGGGAACGTTACATTGTAAAAAAATATTCGGACACCATCGTGGAAAATGTTGATGTGGAGGATCAGAAGTACTGTACATTATATATGTTGATGTTCCCGAAGGTCGAAGTGGATGAAGACGGCAATTATAAAAAGGACGAGGATGGAGAGTCTGCAATTTTGCTGTCAGAGGATGAAATCTCACAAAAAAAACAGGATGCAGAAGATGCGTTGGCTATGTTAAAAGATGGGAAAGAGCCGGAAGAGGTGGCAAAGGAGTATGGTATTGAGAATGTTTCCGGTCAGGAAAGTAATCTGACGGGAAGTTTTGGAGATCCGATTGATGAATATGCTTCCTCTTTGAAAAAAGGAGAGTGCAGTCCGGTCTTAGAATTGGACAGTGCCTATGTCATCGTACAGATGATAAATGAAAATAACAAAGAGCTTGCAGATGAAATCCTGTCTTACTATAAGAATGATAAAGGTCAGGAAGTCTTAGCGGAATCTGTACAATCCTGGTACGAAGAATATGGAATTGGTGAAGAGCCGGAATGGAACGGTTCCCTTTGGGATGAGATATCTTTGTATGATTTTGCCCGGTACGTGGAGGAATAATATATGATTTCAAAAAAGAAGATAATAGTTATTGTTGGAATACTGTGTCTGGTATTGCTTGGAGGATGCGGTAAAAAGGAAGAGACAACCAAAACCGTTATGTATGAGTTTGGTGACAGCGTTGTTACCTATGGCGAATTTTATATTTATGCCAGAACAATACAGGAGGATTATCAAAAGACTTATGGTGAGGGTGTCTGGGATTTGGAATTAAACTCGGATGACGGTTCCAAAAGTATGACGGATATTACAATCGAAGATATTGTTGAGGATATTAACCGTGTCAAAGTGATGGTTTCCAAGTCGGAGGAGATGAATGTCAAACTGAGTGATGAAGAAAAGGATGAGGCAAAGCAACAGGCACAACAGTTTTATGATGGCCTGACGCATAAGGATATCGATCTGGCAGAGTTGGATTTGGATACGGTCGTTACCGTCATTGAGGAGAATATGATTGCCTCTAAAGTTTATGATAAGGTAATTGCGGATTGTGATTTTGAAATTTCGGATGAAGAAGCAAGAATGACTACATTTTATGATATTGTATTTGAATGTTATGAAGAGAAAAAGGATGGTACAATTGAGGAATTTTCCGAAGAGAAAAAGGATTTGCAGTATGAAAAGGCAAATGAAGCACTGAGTTCTCTGGCACAGGATGATGATGTGACATATGAGTCGATTGTAGACAAATATAATCTGAAGTATTCAAACTCCTATACAATGAAAAAATCAGATATAGTGGATGAATACGGAGAAACCATTGCCGATAAAATATTGTCGTTGTCAGAGGGAGAGGTCAGCAGTGTGATTAAGAGTGATTACGGATATCATATTTTTAAAATGATTAATCCGAATGATGAAGAACTGACAAAGAAAAATAAGGCAGAAATTGTTGAACAGATGCAAAAAGACTATTTCGATGATATCTATGCAAAATGGGAAAAGAAATATGATGCGCATTTTAGTGTGGAGACCGATGTAAACCGTGATTTGTTAAAACAGTTTCCTTTTCAGGATGTAAAGTAGAAGTTTGGCAGGAGGATTTGGACTATGGATGAAAAACATGTAGAAGTTTGCGAATGTAATGCAATTCATCAGGATGTTGTCAGAAAGGTAAAAGGGTTGATGCCAGAAGAAGAAACATTATATGACTTGGCGGAGTTATTTAAGGTTTTCGGTGATACAACAAGAGTTCGTATTTTATGTGCATTATTTGAAAGTGAAATGTGTGTCTGTGATATCTCGATTTTGCTTGGAATGACGCAGTCATCGATTTCGCATCAGTTAAGAGTATTAAAGACGGCAAAGCTGATTAAGAATCGAAAAGAAGGAAAGGTTGTTTATTATTCTTTACAGGATGAACATGTAAAACATATTTTTGAACAGGGACTTGACCATATCAATGAATAAAATGACAAAAAAGACATCGGTTTAACTGATGTCTTTTTTGTTACGGATATTAATGTTTTCTCCATGTGGCAGGGGATAAAAGAACCAATAATGGGAATAATTCCAATCGACCTGCTAACATATCAAACATCAAAACCAATTTTGAAAAATCGGAGTACAAATCAAAGTTTCTTGAAGGTCCTACCAGTGCAAGTCCGGGACCGATATTACCAAGCGCGGATGCAACCGCTGTAAGGTTTGTGATTCCGTCAAAGTTATCAATGGATACAAGCAATGACGATACCACAAAAATCAGGCAATATGTGATAAAGAAGATATTTGCGGAACGAAGTACGCCATGTGCAATTGGCTTTCGGTCAAAGATGATTACCTGAATATTTCTTGGGTGGCATAACTGGCTTAATTCTTTCCGAATTGTCTTCAAATAGATAACAATACGGGAAACTTTGATTCCTCCACAGGTACTGCCTGCGCAGCCGCCGATAAACATTAACAATACCAGCAAATATTTTGATAACTCCGGCCAGCAGTCAAAATCAATCGATGAAAAACCGGCAGTTGTTATAATGGAACCCACCTGTACAAATGCATGCCGGAATCCGGTTTCTAAGTTGTATCCGGCGTGACAAACCAGATTTAAGGTGATCAGACCGGTGGTTGCAAAGAAAATAATGCAATAATATTTAATTTCTTCCATATCAAAAGCTTCGCGAAAATGTTTAATCCAAATGAAGAAAAAGAAATTATAATTAAAACCTGCAAGAAACAGGAATATACCAACGATATAGTGGATGGTTGGTGAAAATGCACCGAGGGAAGCATTTCTTGTTCCGAAGCCACCTGTACTTGTGGTAGTAAATGATGTACAAACGGCATCAAATAAAGGCATTTTTGCAATGAACAGACAGATAATTTCAAATGCCGTCAATGCAAAGTAAATGGCATACAGGTAATAAGCGGTTTTTTGTACCTTAGGAACTAATTTGCCAACGCTTGGACCAGGACTTTCCGCTTTCATAATATACAAATCCTGTCCGCCGGTTAATGGGATTAAAGCAAGTAAAAATACTAAAACGCCCATTCCGCCAATCCATTGAATCAGACACCGCCAAAACATCATACAGTGTGACATAGATTCGACTTCATGTAAAATACTGGCGCCGGTTGTAGTAAAACCGGAAATGGTTTCAAACAAGGCGTTGATGAAGTTTGGAATCTCACCGCTGTAATAAAACGGAAGACAGCCGGTAACGGAAAGTAAAATCCAACTTAATGCTGTCATGACCAATCCTTCTTTTGCATAGAATTTGGTGTTTTTCGGACGGTTTCTTGTAAGCATGAAGCCGACAATCAGCATGATAAAACCGACAATGATGAAATACTTTCCACTTGGCTCACCGTAATATAACGACACCAGAAATGGGGCAAGCATCAATCCGGCTATTACATTCAATATCCATCCCAGCATATAAAAAATCATTGTAATGTTCATTTTCCCTCTCCTATGCCAATATATCCTTTATGTCTGTAAGCCCTTTGTTTGTGGTTACGATAATAACATTATCGCCGACTTCCATGGTATCTTTACCGCTTGGAGTGATGATTTTACCATTTCGTACAATTGCACAAACCAATAAGTTTTTCTTAAGCTTTAAATCCATAAGTGGAGTACTGGTAACTTTTGATTCCTGTTTGATGGAAAATTCCAACGCCTCAATCCGGTTATCCAACATACGATATAAGGTTTCTACATTGCTTCCAAACGAATTCTGTAATGCACGGACATATTTCAAAATGGTTTTGGAGGTAATGTTTTTTGGACAGGCAATGGTACCAATCTGCAAATCGTCAATGACCTCTTCGAAATCCACCTTGTCCACCTTGGTAATAACCTTTGCATTGCTAACCTTTTGTGCGAATAAAGAAAGTACAAGGTTTTCTTCATCCATATTTGTAAGGGATACAAATGCATCGGTTTCGTCAATGCCTTCTTCGAGTAACAACTCTCTGTTGGTTGCATCCCCTTGTATAATCATGGTCTTTGGTAAAAAACTGCTCAATTCTTCACAACGACCGATATCCTGTTCTACGATTTTGACCTGTACTCTGGTGTTTTCTAAATGTTTTGCCAGATAGTAAGAAATCGTGCCGCCGCCGATAATCATAACGGATTTGATTGGCTTTGCCTTGATTCCGATTTTGGAAAGGAGTGTATGGATATCCTTTGGCGGAACAATAACATACATATTGTCTCCGCGATGTAACACGGTATTACCATCCGGGATGATAACTTCATGGTTACGTTCCACTGCACAGATCAAGGTGTTTTCGTTGATTTTATTTGAAAATTCGTAAACGGTCATAGAGTGCAATACGGAATTGTCCGGAACCGGAAGCTTGATTAAGTTAATTCTGCTTTTGGAAAAGGAGAAAATGTCAAGTGCACTTGGGACCTCGATTAATTGAGCAATATTTTGTGCACAGGCGTATTCCGGATTTACGGCCATGGACAGTCCGAGTTCTTTGCTTAAATATTTGATTTCAGAATTATATTCCGGATTTCTGACCCGGGCAATCGTCTGACAATTACCAAATTTCTTAGAAATCAGACAACACAATAAATTGATTTCATCTTGTCCGGTTACAGCAATTAATAAATCACTTTCCTTGATGCCGGCTTCTGTAAGGGTGCGGAAAGTTGTTGCATTTCCCTGAATTGCCTGCACATCCAATACGGAAAGTGCCTGATTGATTTTGTCTTCTCTTGGATCGATAATCGTGATTTCGTGTCCTTCATCACTTAGTTGTTCTGCGAGGGCGTAGCCAACTTTACCACAGCCTGCAATTATAATTCTCATAATATCCTCCTCAAATTACAATACGATATCACCATATATTATAGTCACTTAAAAAAAAATAACAACATTATTCTAAATATAACGTTGGATATGAACATAGATTTTCCCTTTTCTGGTGCTGCCGTTTTCACCGCAGAAAACAAATTTTCCATATCCTCTGACGGAAAATACATCTCCTTCTTTAAGCAGAGTGCTGTTTCTTCCGGTGATTTTGCCGTTCAAGGTTACTTTTCTATCCGTAAAAAGAGAAAGCGCTTCCTTTCTGGAGCATTTTGTAAGCTGAGCAATAATGCCATCCAGACGAAGCGAGGCTACCGGAAATTCCTCATCCTTCAAAGTTGGTTTTAACGCGGGAATGTCCGAATCCACAACTTCGCATTTTACATTTGTATGTTTGATTTTAACTAAGTGTTCCATAATGTAATCGGAAATGTTTTCCAAACAAAACAGATAGGCTGTTTTTTCCTTTATTAAAATATCTCCGATTGTGTCCCGTTCGATTCCTAAATTCATAATGGAACCCAGATAATCCCTGTGTGTCAGTGTATCGCTGAATTTTTCAATCAGAGGGGTGATTTTAAGAACGGTAATTGGAAAATGTCCCGGATAACCGAATTCGTCTTCGGAGCCAAACTGTAAAAGAACACGGTCGGCAAGTGCATGCCCACCGGAAAACTGCATGGTAATATAAGAAAGATTTTCCTGCATGTCCTGTGCAATCGTCTGTTCTTCCGGTGTTAAGAAATGGCTGTAGGTGTATATATTCTGATTGTATGCTTTTTGTGCGAGGTCAGATAATCTTCCTCTTAAAATCTGTTCTTCGTTCATTTTAACCTCGGGTAATTTATTTTTGTTCCTTATTATAACAGAAAAAAATTTCTTTTGAAGGGATTTATGCATGATTTTAGGTTGATAAAATATTTGACACAGGATATAATAGTTGCTAAAATGACTTTGGTTATGTGAAGATACATAAGATGTATGAGGTTCACACAGTTTCTAATGAAAGGTGGAAGGACAATTGAGAAAGATTGTATTATCGTTATTGGTAGATAACACATCCGGTGTACTTGGCAGAGTATCGGGAATGTTTAGTAGAAGGGGATATAATATTGACAGTTTATCGGTTGGAGTGACAGAAAATCCAAAGTATTCCCGTATGACGGTCGCTGCAAGCGGAGATGATTTAACACTGGCTCAGATTGCAAAACAGCTGAATAAGTTAGAAGATGTTGTGGAGATTATTGAGTTAAAAGATGGCGAATCCGTATGTCGTGAACTGGTTTTGGTTAAGGTTAAGACAAATCGTGAAGAAAAACAGCAGATTATTGCATTGACAGATGTATTCCGTGCAAAGATTGTAGATGTTTCGGTAGAGTCATTAATGATTGAATTAACAGGTAATTCAAATAAGATTGAAGCATTTATTGGTCTGTTGGATGGATTTGAGATTGAATCCATTGTAAGAACGGGTCTGACCGGTCTTGTAAGAGGTAATGCACAACAATAGCTTTCAAGCCTGCATTACCTAGGGATAATACAGGTTGTGATAAAGACACTTACTTACACTTGCGGTAAGCAGGTGAGATTTCAATTTTTTATAATTTTAGGAGGAACTGGAAATGGCAGAAGCTAAGATTTTTTACCAGGAAGATTGTAACTTATCATTATTAGATGGAAAGACTATCGCTGTTATTGGTTATGGTAGTCAGGGACATGCACATGCTTTGAATGCAAAAGAGTCTGGTTGCAACGTAATTATCGGTTTGTACGAAGGCAGCAAGTCTTGGGCAAAGGCAGAAGCACAGGGATTTGAAGTTTATACAACAGCAGAAGCTGCAAAGAAGGCAGATATCATCATGATTTTGATTAATGATGAATTACAGGCAGATATGTATAAGAAGGACATTGAGCCAAACTTAGAGCCGGGTAACATGTTAATGTTCGCTCACGGATTTAATATTCATTTTGGATGTATCGTACCTCCTAAGGATGTTGATGTAACAATGATCGCACCAAAGGCACCGGGACATACTGTTCGTTCAGAATACCAGGCAGGAAAGGGTACTCCTTGTCTTGTTGCTGTATATCAGGATGCTACAGGTAAGGCACAGGATTTGGCATTAGCTTATGCTTTGGCAATCGGTGGAGCAAGAGCCGGTGTATTAGAGACTACATTCCGTACAGAGACAGAGACAGACTTATTTGGTGAGCAGGCAGTACTTTGCGGTGGTGTTTGTGCATTAATGCAGGCAGGTTTTGAGACTCTTTGTGAAGCAGGATATGATCCTAGAAATGCTTACTTCGAGTGTATTCATGAAATGAAGTTAATCGTTGATTTGATTTATCAGTCAGGATTTGAAGGAATGAGATATTCTATTTCAAATACAGCTGAGTATGGTGATTACATTACAGGTCCTAAGATTATCACAGAGGATACAAAGAAGGCTATGAAGCAGATTCTTTCTGATATTCAGGATGGTACATTTGCAAAAGAGTTCTTATTGGATATGTCACCTGCAGGACGTCAGGTACACTTTAAGGCTATGAGAAAGCTTGCTGCTGAGCATCCATCAGAAGTTGTAGGTAAGCAGATTCGTAGCTTATATAGCTGGAATAACGAAGAAGATAAGTTTATCAATAACTAATTTTCACGGAATCATTTCTTATTAATAAAACATACAATCCCATGTTATACATATTACTATGCTATACATGGGATTGTTTCATTCTGATATGAATATTGTAACGATTTGTTTTGTTATAAGAAGAGAAAGGATTTATCATGAAGAAACGAATTATAATTTCATTGACCATGTGTCTTTTTACCATTGCTTTGCTGACAGGATGTGGAAAAAAGAATCAAAATCTGTTTCATATCGACAGTCAGGATTTGTCATATGGACAGGCAAAGACGTTTGGTTATATTTATACAATGGAATATAATATAACGGACAGCAGTATGTTTCAGGAAGTTTATGAGGATGGAATGACATATGAAGCCTATTATAAACAACAGATAAAGGATGATATTGTCGATACGATGTTGTTATATAATGAAGCAAAGTCTGAAAAGATAAGTTTATCGTCCGAGGAAAAAAAGGATTACAAGCAGAAGGCTTCGGATTTTGAACAATATTATGGGGAAGATTATTTGCAGGCACAGGATATTACAACCAAAGATATCCAGTTGGTATATGAAATGAAAGCATTTGCCGGGAAATATCTGAACAGCCTTTCTGAAACGTCGGATGCGAAAGAAGAGGAACAGTATGTGAAGGTAGAACAGGTATTGTTTTCGACTGCAAAGCTGGATGAAGATGGCAATTATGTCATGGATGAGGAGGGTAATATAGAAATGCTTTCCGATTCGGAATGTGCGGATATCAAAGAAAAAGCAGAAGAATTTTCAAAAAAAGCACAGGACGGAGAGGATATGGAAGCCTTGGCTAAGCAAATGGATTCTTCGGTTACTTGTGCTGAAAAATATTTAAAATACAAGGATTTGCCGAAGGAATATAAGGACAGTATTGATGCAATGTCGGTTGGAAATGTCAGTGATCCGATTTCGTTTCGTTACGGTTATTATGTTGTAAAGCTTCTGGAAAAGGATGGCAAGGACTATGCGAAGGCATTGTCCGATCATGATAAGGCAAATATATCGGAAGAAAATAAGAACCGGGAACTGGAACGTCTTTATAGAAGTCATATCGGAAATTCCACGGATTATGTAGAAAAAGAATGGGATTCTTTTGAAATATCGGATTTTATGAAATGAGTAAGGGATGCAAAACAGGAACAAAATCTTCCTGCCTTGCATCCTTTTTCCTGTGTAACTTATTTGATTGCCTGAGCAATTGTGTCGTATAAATCCAATACGCAATGCTCGTCCGGTGCAAAATGCTCGCAGTTTAGACAACTGGTGCAGTTACAGCTGACACAGTTTGACAATTCACTGCAATCGGTGCGCTTGTAAGCGCTGCATCTTTTTGCAACATCCTCATATTCTTTTTTTGAAGCTCTCATTTTTTTGCCCCTTTTCTGAATATAATAAATATCAGATGAAAGAATCAATCTGACATACAACGTGTTACACATATAGTATGACTTGACAATCTATATTTCATTCAGTAAAATTACAAAATGTTTATACTTATTTTTCAATTAGGAGGATTTTGATTTGGACCCTGACTCGTATATTATGGAATTAATCGCGGTAATTATTTTGATTATGCTATCTGCTTTTTTCTCATCTGCGGAAACGGCACTGACAACAGTCAACAAGCACAGGCTTCGTGCAATGGCGGATGATGGGAATAAAACGGCAGAAAAGGTATTGCGATTGGTGGAAAATCCATCCAAAATGCTGAGTGCAATTTTGATTGGAAACAATGTGGTTAATATTTCATCATCAGCCATAGCTACGTCTCTGACCACAAAGGTATTTGGAAATGCATATATTGGTATTTCAACCGGTGTATTAACGTTGGTTGTTTTGTTGTTTGGTGAGATTACACCGAAGACATTTTCGACTTTGTACAGTGAGAAGATTTCGTTACTCTATATACACATAATAAAACCGTTAACGGTAATTCTGACTCCGGTAATATGGATTGTAGATATTTTAAGCGGATTTATTTTTTGGGTTTTAAGAATCGATAAAGATAAGGCGCAAAACACCATGACGGAAGGCGAACTGCGTACAATCGTAGATGTCAGTATGGAAGATGGTGTAATTGAAAAAGAAGAAAAATCCATGATTAATAATGTGGTGGATTTTGGTGATTCCAAGGCAAAGGATGTCATGATTCCGAGAGCGGACATGGCGGTTGTATCCATAGATGCAGATTATGACGAGATATTTGAAGCCTTTAAAGAAGATCATTATTCCCGTCTGCCGGTATATGATGACAATAAGGATACCGTAATCGGAATTTTATATCTGAAAGATTTGTTTTTCTTTAAGGCTGGTAAATCTTCGGATGCATTTTCAATTCGTGAAGTGATGCGGGAGCCGTTTTTTGTATATGAATATCAAAAGACATCTTCCATTATGGCAGAGATGAGGAACCGTTTTGTATCACTGGCAATTGTATTGGATGAGTACGGTACGGCAGTAGGATTGATTACATTAGAAGATTTGTTAGAGGAAATCGTTGGAGAGATTCGTGACGAATTTGACATGGATGAACTGAAAAATATCACACAGGTGGATGAGAATCGCTTTGAGGTGGATGCGTCCATGAAATTGAGCGATATGGAAGACCAGATTGGTATTGTTTTGGAGTCGGAAAATTATGACTCGCTTGGAGGATATGTGATTGAGTTATTGGATCATCTTCCGTCGGAGGGAGAAACGGTTCGCAAGGACGGTATTACCTTCAAAGTAATTTCAATGGATAAAAACCGGATTGACCGGGTGGAAATAATAATCGATAAAGATTTGTTATAAATTGGAATGTTTTTCCATGGTATGGCATATATAGAAAGAATGAGGTAGATAGAATGATTAGTGCAAATAACGTAACCCTTCGTTTTGGAAAGAAGGCATTGTTTGAGGATGTAAATATCAAATTCACGGAAGGAAACTGTTATGGCTTGATTGGAGCTAACGGAGCGGGTAAATCCACCTTTTTAAAGATTCTTTCCGGAGAATTGGAGACAACCAAAGGTGATATTACCATGAATGCGGGCGAACGCCTTTCCATTTTGAGACAGGATCATTTCAAGTACAATGATTTTACGGTTCTTGATACCGTAATTATGGGAAATGAGCATTTGTATGATGTAATGAAGGAAAAGGATGCAATTTACGCAAAGGAAGATTTTACGGATGCGGATGGAGAGCGTGCAGCTGTTTTAGAAGGCGAGTTTGCCGAAATGAACGGTTGGGAAGCAGAGTCGGATGCTGCCACATTATTAAACGGATTGGGAGTCGATACGGAATATCATTATAAACTGATGTCGGAATTGGAAGATACCTTAAAGGTAAAGGTTTTGTTGGCACAGGCACTGTTTGGTAATCCGGATGTTTTGTTGTTGGACGAGCCTACCAACCATTTGGATTTAGAGGCAATCGCATGGTTAGAGGAGTTTTTGATTAATTTTGACAATACGGTAATTGTTGTATCGCATGACCGATATTTCCTGAATAAAGTTTGTACACATATTGCAGATATTGATTACGGTAAAATTCAGTTATATGCCGGAAATTATGATTTCTGGTATGAATCCAGCCAGTTGATGATTAAGCAGATGAAGGAAGCGAACAAAAAGAAAGAAGAGAAGATTAAAGAATTGCAGGAGTTTATCCAGCGATTCTCTGCCAATGCTTCCAAATCAAAACAGGCAACTTCAAGAAAACGTGCGTTGGAGAAAATCCAGTTGGATGAAATGCGTCCGTCGAGCCGTAAGTATCCGTATATTGACTTTCGTCCTAACCGTGAAATCGGTAATGAAGTTCTGACGGTAGAAGGAATTTCAAAGACGGTGGACGGGGAAAAGATTCTTGATAATATATCCTTTACCATTGGTCGTGAGGATAAGGTTGCTTTCGTTGGTCCGAACACATTGGCAACAACCATGTTGTTTAAGATTATAACAGGGGAAGAAGAACCGGATGAAGGAACCTATAAGTGGGGAATTACAACTTCACAGGGATACTTCCCAAAAGACAATACAAAGGAATTTGATAATGACATGACAATTGTGGAATGGCTGACTCAGTTTTCGGAAGAAAAGGATGCAACTTATGTCCGCGGGTTCCTTGGCAGAATGTTGTTTGCCGGTGATGATGGTGTGAAAAAGGTAAAAGTATTATCCGGTGGAGAAAAGGTGCGCTGCCTGCTTTCCAAGATGATGATTATGGGTTCTAATGTATTGGTATTGGATGAACCGACAAACCATCTGGATATGGAATCTATTACAGCATTGAATAATGGATTGATTAAGTTTTCCGGTGTGGTATTATTCTCATCTCAGGATCATCAGTTTATCCAGACAACGGCAAACCGTATTATGGAAATTACGGCAACCGGTCTGATTGACAAGATGACCACATATGATGAATATTTGGAAAGTGATGAGCTTGCAAGAAAACGCCAGGTAATGAACATAAATAGTAATAATTGACAAACAATTACAAGGTTATTAGCTGATTTGCATTAAAAAACAGAAGGCCTGTACTACAATATGCATAATGGACAGGCCGGTAATTTAAGCTTTATGGAAGATTTCACAATAAAATTAGAAAAAAAGACTTGCAAAATTGGTTAATATGATATATATTATAGGAACAGGCGGTAAGCTTGTGATAGTTTTATTAATTATGGCATTATTATTATGAGATTTCATAATAATTACATAAATGCAAATCTATTATTTTATTAACTCAAAAGGGAGGAAAAAAGTCTATGAGAAAGAAATTAGTAAGTGGACTTCTTGCAGCTACTATGGTTGCAAGCTTAATGGTAGGTTGTGGCTCTGGTAATGATACTACAGAAGCTACAGAAGCTAAGAATGATGCTACAGAGGCAACAGAGGAGAAGACAGAGTCTGAGGTTAAAGACGAAGTTGAAACAATGGAAGCTCCTTCTGCAGATGGACGTAGCGATATCAACGTTTACCTTTGGGATGATGACGGACAGGGTAAGGTTGAGTATGTATTAAGCAAGATGGATAAGGAACTTGCTGATCACATCAAGATTGTTAACTTAGGTGTTGGTGGTACAGATCAGGAATATGCTGATGGTATCAACGCTGGTTATGAAAGTGAAGATCAGTATCCTTCAGTTATCTTATCAGATGCTGGTTTCGTTAAGATGCTTGCAGGTAGTGATAATGTAGCTTCAATTGCTGATACAAACATTACAGAAGGTATGTATGCTAACGCATATGAGTACACAAAGTCATTAGGTAGTGTTAACGGTGACTTAAAGGCTCTTTCATGGCAGGCAACTCCGGGATGTTTAGTTTACAGAGCTGACATCGCTAAGGAAGTTCTTGGAACAGATGATCCGGATGAAGTAGCTTCTAAGGTTGCTGGATGGGACAACTTCTTCGCTGTAGCTGATCAGATGAAGGAAGCTGGATACAAGATGACATCAGGTGCTGATGAAATCAAGTACGCTTGCTTAAATCAGAGAACTCAGCCATGGGTATCAGATGATTCTAAGTTACAGTTAGGTGACGAGATCACAACTTATGTTGAGAACGCTAAGAAGTTATATGATGGAGATTACACAAACAAGGCTAACACATGGACAGAGAACTGGACAGCTTCTATGGCTGAAGGTGATGTATTCTGTTACTTCGGTTGTACATGGTTCTTAGGAACAATGGAAGCTTCTTGTACAAAAGATTCTGCTAACTTCGGTAACTGGAGAATCTGTGCTGCACCAGAAGGTTATAACTGGGGTGGTACATTCCTTATGATTGGTAAGGATACTCCTGATATGGAATTAGCTTCTTACTTCGTATACATGATGACATGTGATGAAGACGTATTATACGGATTAAACGCTGACAAGGGTGACTTCGTAAACAACAAGAAAGTTGTTGATAAGTTAGTTGCTGATGGTGTTGGTGAAAGAGATATGCTTGGCGGACAGAATGCACTTGCTGTATTCAGCTCAAACGCTATGACTCTTAAGGATACAGCATCTGATATTGATAACGATGTTATCGGTGCTCTTGATCATGCTTCAGAAGCTTACAACACAGGTGATTCAAGTATGCAGTCTGCTGATGATTGTGTAAACTATGTTAAGGATCAGATCAAGACTACTCTTGACTACATCACTGTAGAGTAATTAGTTTGTTGAATTAGTTTAACAATATTTAATTATTAAAGTTGTGCGCTCATGTGCATTCGCACATGGGCGCATTTTTTACCTAAAATAAAATGGATTGGGAGTGACAGTGTGAAACAAAGTAAGAAAAAAACCGTTGAATATGGAAAATACGGTGTTATTTTCCTTATTCCATTCTTCGTGGCATTCTTTATTTTTCAGTTTTATCCATTATTATATACCATCTTTAAATCATTCTTATATGATCAGCGTGTAAGCAGATACGAAGTATCGACTGTAGTTGGTCTTGGAAACTACACAAATTATGTTTTCGGAGAAGCTGGTGGTGGAGAATTCTGGAATGCTTTATTTATTACAATTATCCTGTGGATTTTAAATTTTATTCCACAGATTGTATTAGCATTGATTTTAGCTGCATGGTTTACAGATAACCATAATAAGTTAAAAGGTACAGGTGCTTATAAGGTAATGATGTACATGCCGAACATCATTACAGCTGCTACAACAGCATTATTGTTCTATCAGTTATTTAATGTTAATGGTACAATTACAAAAACATTAATTAAAGCCGGATTGGTAAATTCAAACGGATTTATTGAAAAAGGTTGGGGAAGTTTATTACTTGTAGCCTTTATCCAGTTCTGGATGTGGTATGGTAATACAATGATTGTATTAATTGCCGGTATTCTTGGTATTAATCCTTCATTATATGAAGCTGCTATGGTAGATGGTGCTACTTCAAAACAGCAGTTCTTCAAAATTACAATTCCATTATTAAGACCAATTTTACAGTACACAATGGTAACTTCAGCAATCGGTGGTTTACAGATGTATGATATTCCACAGTTGTTGAATGAAGGTGGTCCATTGGTTAAGATTGGTAACAAGGCTGTATTATCAACAACAACTGTTGTTATGTTGATTAAGAAATATGCTTCAACCGGTGGTTCTGCAGAGAACTTTGGACGTGCATCTGCATATTCAGTTGTATTGTTCCTTGTAACATTGGTTGTTAGTATGATTTTCTACAGATTAACAGCAAAGAAAGCAGTATAGGAAGGGGGAAATATATAACATGAGAACAGAAAAAAAGAAACTTTCAGGAAAAGTTATTTTTAGAATGGTTATTTGCATCATTTTATGTTTCCTTGCAATATTTCCTTTCTATATCTTGTTGATTAACTCTACGTTAACACATGCGCAGATTTCAACAGGAATTAAATTTATTCCGGGAACAAACTTTATCACAAACTTTAAGAACATGTTTGATCCAAATCATATGTTGGTTAAGTCTGTATCATTGATTGGTGCATTCCGGAACTCATTGATTATTACAGTTCCTACAACAATCTTGCAGATTTATTTCGGTACTTTGACAGCTTATGCATTAACTGTATATCAGTTCAAAGGAAGAGACGTTGTTTGGGGCGTTATTTATGGTATTATGATGATTCCTACACAGGTATCTATCGTAGGTTTGATTAAGGTATGTCAGTTAACACACTTATATGGTACTGTATTACCGATGATTATTCCTGCAATCGCAGCGCCTACTACTGTTTACTTCATGAAGCAGTATATGGAGAATGGTCTTTCTCTTGAAATCGTAGAAGCTGCACGTATTGATGGATGTAGTGAGTTTAAGATCTTTAACCAGATCGCATTACCACTTATGAAGCCGGCTATGGCTACACAGGCTATTTTTGCATTCGTTGCATCTTGGAATAACTTGTATACACCTTCTATCTTGTTAGGTGCAAACAGAGAGTTATCTACATTGCCTATGTACGCACAGGCTATCAGAGCAAATGATAAGACACCTGACTTAGGACAGGTTTATGCAGCTATGTTATGTGCTATCTTGCCAATTATCGTTGCATATTTGTTATTATCTAAGTACATCATTGAAGGTGTAGCTCTTGGTGGTGTTAAGGAGTAATTCATAATTACATAGTATATGAATCTTTTTATAAAAACCGATTCTTCCCTTTGGAGGAATCGGTTTTTGTGTATGTGTATAATTTCTATGAAGTGAAAAAAGAGTGAATTTTTATGGAATAATATTGACTTTTCTATTTATAAATGTAATCATACATAGAGTTGTATGATTATTTCTATAAGTGGAAAGTGTTTATGGGATAGATACGAAATAGAGAATGGAAGGAAAAGAATTATGAAACAAAGTAAAATGAGAAAGAAAAAGACGCTCATCAGTATGTTAATGGCGATGGTTTTAGTATTCGGATGTTTTGGATGTTCAAGTTCAAAGAAGAACACGATATCCGTTGAGGATGCTAAGAAAACAGTTGTAATGACAATAGATGATTATGATGTTACATTAAGTGAATATAATATGTTTTTAATGCAGTATCTGGCTATGCAGGGAACGAATCCGGATGATCTGACCGATGAGAAAATAACAAGTTTACAAAGTCAGGTGGCTTCAGAGATGAAACTGGAGATTGTAGAATATCTTCTGGCAAAAACAATGGATGATATCGAGTTGGATGATGATGCAAAAAGTGAAATTGATACGAATACAGACAAATACTTAAAACAGTTTGGAGAAGATTTCTTAAAACAATACGGTGTTGATAAAGAGGCAGTAAAACAGCTATTTACAGAACAGGCGTATATTAAAGCATTAACCGATAAGGCAAAACAGGATTTAGCGGATCAGAAGTATGAGGAGAACGCCGAGAAGTTCAAA
Organism: uncultured Lachnospiraceae bacterium; assembly: GCA_934293575.1. Taxonomy (GTDB): domain Bacteria; phylum Bacillota; class Clostridia; order Lachnospirales; family Lachnospiraceae; genus CAG-590. The sequence continues at coordinate 200,491 of CAKQYU010000004.1, forward strand.
GATATCAAGTTCCATACCGTTTACTATGCTTTGTTCCCTAGTGTACAGTATAAGGACGGTGAGGCTGTTACGGACGATGATGGCAATAACGTGGATTTGTCTGCTGAAGAGATGAAGGAACAGAAGAAAAAGGCAGAAGAGTTGCAAAAACGTGCAGCCAATGGCGAGAAATTAGAGGATTTAATCAAGGAATATGATATAGAGGCATCTTCCGGAGAAGAAAGAAATTATGATGGTGCTTATTCAGATGAATTAAATAAGGTGTTGGAAGATATGAAGGAAGGCGATATTTCCGAAGTTGTAGAGACCGATGCCGGATATATGGTTGTGCGTATGGATAATCCGGATGATACCGATTATAAGGAATATGCATTGCATTATGCAGCAATGCAGAGTGTACAGACACAGATTGGTACTTTACAACAGAGCTGGGTTAAAGAGGCCGGTTGTGAATCACTTGAGCCGGATGCGGATGCAATTGCTAAGATTGATATAAAGGAATTGTGTAAGCAGATGAAGGAAAATGGAATTTACGAATAAAGAGGGACGGAGTTACAGATTTGGAAAATACAGGAAAAGATACAATAATAGAAGCAGAGCAAAATCAGACAGAAGAAGTAAATTGGTCGCAGTTTGATGTTGAGGATGAGAATATTGAAAGTGATAATCCCGGCGGCGTCGGTGTTGCGGGGGAAAAAGAATGGAGATTAAAACGATTTTTAGATGTTTTTGGTTCTTTATTTGCTTTAAATATCTGCTTTGTCCTGACCAGTTTGCCGATTGTGACAATTGGTGCATCGTTTACAGCATTATATGCGATGATGTTTAAAATACAAAAAAGAGACGATTATACCGTGGTAAAGGAATATTTTCAGGAATTTAAGCAAAACTGGAAAAAAGGTACGATTGCCTGGCTGATTATGGTTTTGGCAGCGGTAATTATGTGGGGACAGTACACCTATATCTGTAATTTTCAGGGTGGATTGGTATTCTTTTATCAGATTTTGTTGATGATAGAGGGTGTTGTATTTTTGGTCGGTGTTCCGTTTGTTTTTCCGTTGCTGGCATATTTTGATAATACACTTGTGAATACGTTTAAGAACTCCTTTTTACTTGCAATAAGCAATCTGGGTTCCTGGCTTAAGATTTTTGTTTTGTGGGTGGCGGTGCTTGGTGCATCCTATAAGTATCCGGTTCTCTTTTTGAATACATGGTATTTATGGTTGTTGCTTTTGATTGCTTTGTTGACTTATATTTCTTCAATTGTTGCAAAGAATGTATTTGACCGGGTAAAAAAGAAACAGGTAGAAGAGAAGAAAGATGACAAGTCGATTACATTGGAAGAGGCAAACAGGCGGAAGAAGCAGGAACAGAAGGAAAGAAAGAAATCCATCAAAGAGCGTATGGCAGTGATGGATGTTGTAAATGGCGTAAAGTCAAAGGATAAGGAATAGAGAATTTGGCAAACATAAAATCCCGATTCGATTTACATAGTCGAATCGGGATTTTGTGTTTTTGTTATTGATACATTTGAGCTAATTTCTTAAATACCGGAATCGAACGCTCGACCTTTTCCGTCGGGATACAATAACTGATACGGAAGTGACCCGGAACACCGAAGGAGTTACTTGGAACTAATAATAAATCCAATTCCTTTGCTTTGTTTGAAAAAGCGACTGCATCTTCTTCTAATGCCTTTGGGAACATATAAAAGGTTCCGCCCGGTTCTACACATTCAAATCCCATTTTTGTAAGTTCTGTGTATAAAATATTTTTGTTGGTTTCATATACCGATAAATCCGCTGTTTCGTAAAGTGACTTGGTAACTGCTAACTGGATGATACTTGGTGGGCAGTTATGACCGATTCCGCGGGAAATCTGACCAAACATATCAACCATGAGGCAGGCATCTTCACAGGCAGGGTTTACAGCAATGTAACCGATTCGCTCGCCCGGAAGAGACAGGGATTTACTGAAAGAATAACAGGTAATCGTATTATGGTAATGCGAAGCAATGAATGGTGCGTCTACTCCATGAAATACGATTTCACGGTATGGTTCATCGGAAATAATATAAATCGGATGACCGTATTCTTCTTCTTTTTCCTTTAAAATCAATGCTAACTGGTCGATTGTTTTTGTCGAATAAACAATACCGGAAGGATTGTTTGGCGTATTAATCAATACAGCCATTACTTTTTCGTTCAACATATTTAAGAATGCATCAAAGTTAATCTGGAAAGATGAAATATCTGCCGGAACAACCTTTAATGTAGCTCCGGTTGAATTGATATATGGATTGTATTCCGGAAAATAAGGTGCAAAAGTAAGAATCTCATCACCCGGAACGGTAACTGCTCTTGCTGCATGCGCAATTGCACCGGCGGCACCGCTCACCATAAAAATATGGTCTTTTGTATAATTCATATCAAAACGTTCATTCAGAGAAGTTGCAACCGCTTCACGTACCGAATCAATACCAAGGCTTGGAGAATATCCATGCAGGGTTACGGGACTTTCGTTTTGCAATAAACGAATCATTTCATCGGTAAATGACTGAGGAGTATCCACAGACGGATTTCCTAAACTGTAGTCAAAAACATTCTCGTAACCAATCTCTTTTGCACGTTCACTGCCATAGGAAAACAATTCACGTATAACAGATTTTTGTCCACACATGTCAATATAATGTTGATTTAACATAATTAAGTATATTACCTCTTTTCATCAAAATAAATTATCTATATCATAGCAAATCTTTAAATGTGTTGCAATCGTTTTATGAATAGGCTAAAATGAATTAGTTTATAAAATTTGTTAAAGGTGGATTTGTAATAGATGAGTCAGATGGATGAGAAAAAAGATGGCGTTATTTTATGTGCGGCATCGAAGTATGAGGAAAAATATTATTTGAATCCGGATTTTGAGGGCATGCCAACGGCGGTTAAGAATGAATTGCAAGCTATGTGTGTATTATTTACGGAAGATATCGGCGGAATCTTAACGCTTGAGTTTGATGTGGACGGAAATCTTGATTTGGTTACCATGGCAAATGAAGATGACATTTTATATGATGATATTGGATGCGGTTTGAAGATTCGTCAGCTGCGTCTTGCAAAACAGGAACTGTTTGAAGCTTTGGAATTATATTATCGGGTTGTATTCCTCGGTGAGCAGATGTAGTAAGAATATAGGGAATAGGAGAAGCGGATATGTTATTAGCAATTGATATTGGAAATACAAATATAACAATTGGATTATTTAATGAGGATGAGATTTTGGGTACATTTCGTATGACAACCAAAATACCAAGAACCTCGGATGAATATGGAATTTTTTTCTATAATTTATTACACAGCAAAGGATATTCAAGAAATGATGTGGATGCAGCAATTATGGCGTCGGTAGTGCCGGATGTGAATCACCATATTATCAATGGTTTGATTAAGTATTTTAATGTTACTCCGATTGTTGTAGGTCCCGGTATCAAAACCGGTATTAAGATTGCAATTCCGAATCCAAAAGAAGTGGGTGCTGACCGTATTGTGGATGCGGTGGCTGCATATGAAATTTATGGAGGACCGGTTTTGGTTATCGATTATGGAACTGCGACAACCCATGATTTGATTTTGGAAGATGCAACGATGGTTGGAGGCGTGACTTCTCCCGGAATCCGGATTGCAGCGCATGCTTTGTGGCAGGATGCGGCGAAGCTGCCAAAGATAGAGATAAAAAGACCGGACAATGTTTTAGGTAAGGATACCATTTCTTCTATGCAGTCGGGACTTGTATATGGACATATCGGACAAACAGAATATATCATCCGGAAGATTCAGGAAGAAGCACAGCTTGAAAAGATGACGGTTGTAGCAACCGGAGGTCTTGGAAAGATAATTTTTGATGAGACGGACAGTATTGATTACTATGATTCCAATTTAACCTTAAAGGGGTTGAATATTTTGTATCATAAACAGGGTTAAGAAGATGAAGGAAATGTTTGATTTAACGAATAAATTAATATTGGCACCAATGGCAGGCGTGACTGACCTGCCATTTCGTTTACTGTGCAAGGAACAGGGCTGTGATGTTCTGTATACGGAGATGGTAAGTGCGAAGGCGATTCTTTATAAGAATAAGAATACCAAGCCGTTGATGCGATATGAAGAAATAGAACATCCGATTGGTATTCAGTTGTTTGGATCCGATCCGCGGATTATGGCAGATATGGCAGCCAAAGTTCAGGAAAAAGGATATGATTTCATCGATATTAATATGGGATGTCCGGTTCCTAAAATCGTCAATAATAATGAAGGTTCCGCTCTTATGAAACAACCCGGACTAGTGGGCGAAATTGTATCGGAAATGGTCAAGGCAGTGGATGTGCCGGTAACGGTAAAGATTCGCAAAGGCTTTGATGAGGATCATATCAACGCTGTGGAAATTGCAAAAATAGTGGAAGAAAGCGGAGGAGCGGCAATTGCCGTTCATGGAAGACTTCGCAGTGAGTATTATTCCGGTCATGCCGATTGGGATATCATAAGACAGGTGAAGGAGGCGGTCCGTATTCCGGTAATAGGAAATGGGGATTTGTTGACGCCGCAGGATATATTGGATATGAAAGCGCAGACCAATTGTGATGCCTTTATGATTGGGCGGGGGGCAAAAGGAAATCCGTTTATTTTTTCACAGATGAAAACATATTTTGAAAAGGGTTATATTCCTGAACGTCCCAATCTTCCTGAAATGGTAAAAGTTATGTTGTTCCATGCGAAGATGATGGTTGAATATAAGGGAGAATACGCGGGGATTCATGAAATGAGAAAACATGTTGCATGGTATACAACAGGTTTTCCCAATTCCGCACGGTTAAGGGATGAAGTGAATCATGTGGAAAGCTATGAACAATTACAGGAGTTGCTTCATTCCTGGGAGCAAACACCTTCTTCTTTTTCGTAAGCAACATTAAGAAGAAACAGTCCGTTTGGCGGAGCAGTGTGCCCTGCAAGACCACGATTTTTCCCTTGCAAAATGGCAGGGATGTCCTCGGGCGTTTTGATGCCGAGACCGATTTCAATGAGTGTTCCGGTCAGAATTCTTACCATATTGTACAAAAATCCGTTGCCGGTATAAGTAAGCTTTAAAATCCGGCCGGTATGGTCAAAATCAAATTGAATATTGTAAATTGTACGAATACTTGATTTTTTGAATCGTTTATTGCTGCAAAAACTTTTAAAGTCATGGGTGCCGATAAGATAACCGGCACCTTTTTTCATTGCGTCAATATCCAAAGGCGTTGCAATGTGGTGTGCAAAATTTCGATAAAACGGATTTCCGTAAGCGGAACAGTCAATCTGATAGCAGTATGTTTTTTGGACTGCATTTAGACGCGCGTGAAAACGCAGGTCACATTCTTCTATGGAACAGATGCGGATATCCTTTGGCAGGTAGTGATTGATATCTGTTAGAAATTTGTCTTTGGTCAAAATTTGCCTGCAATGAAAATGGATAACCTGACCGGTGGCATGTACACCGGCGTCGGTTCGTCCGGAAGCGGTAACTTCAATTTCTTCTTCTAAATATTTACATAGTGTTGCTTCTATTTTTTCCTGAATTGTATTATCGGTATTTTTTTGTTTTTGCCATCCGTTATATTTTGTGCCTTCATAAGCCACAATACATTTATATGCGTTCATAAATAAAATCCTTTTTCCTGTTTTTGTATTTCATTATTATAACAAAGAGATGGAAATTTGTCATTTTGTGTGGCATTTACAATAAAATGATAGAAAGAAAAGTTTGGATGTGCGATTGAAATTAAAAGAAATTGAATATATAAAATTACATTGGGTTTTCAGTGACAGGAATAAAATGATTGTTGAAGAACATAAACTGAAAAACTATGTGGTGCTGGAAATAATACTGTGTAATCCGTATGGAAAAGATATCGAAGGCTGTAAAAGTAAATGGGCAAAAGAAATAAGAAAATTAAAACGAATACTTCACCGGTATCGAACAGGAGCCTGTGCGGTGCATATGGATACCGTGATGGAACAGGTATTTGATAAGCAGGGAATGGCATATCGGGGAAGAAAATGCGAATTGCTGTCAAACCGGTATCAAATCTGTGGACTATTAAAAGGAAAGGATAATCCTGACAGGAAAAAAATTGTTGTTTATGCCGGACAGGGATTGTTAAGCTTTATGGAATTAGAGCAGCTGTTTCTTGCTGTGAAAGACTATTTTGAAGATATAACCGTGTGTCTGAAAAATCAGGATGAAACAGTATTGCGTCTGTGTGAGTTGTTGAAGGAGGAATGGGGTGTTGTTGTAGAATGTCTCCGACCGGAAGAAGCGGAAAGGAAAACCTATGACGGAGCGATTGCCATTGTAAAGCAATGGTCGGATTCTGTTTTGCAGGAAATAAAATGTGACAATCTTTTTGTGTTATGTGAGGAGGAATTGTCTACGGATAAGCTCTTTGATGTCACGGATAAAAGAAGGTTTTATGCCGGTTTTTGTTATGGATATCGGGGAGAAGGCATGCCGTATCAGATGGCGGTTGATTATTTGTATCAAAAACCGGAAAATCCGAAAATTCAGTTGACTTTCATTGATATTTATGGATTGAAATGTTACAATAAACCATAATGTTGGAGTATATAAAAAGCTTGGATGGGAGGATGCAAAATTGATATACGTTAAGGCTGAAGATTTGAAAGTTGGTATGCGTCTGGCAAGACCGATTTATAACAAAAAGGGTATATTGCTATATAGACGGAATGATAAGATAACAAAACAGGGTATCGAAAGTGTTAAGAACTTTGGTTTGATTGGATTGTATATATTAGAACCTGCAGAACCCCTTCCACCAATGAGCGATGAAGAGATTGAATTTGAACGCTTTCAGACGATGGCGGTGTTTGTGATTAAAGAGGATTTGAATAATATCATGGGTGGCAAATCTCCGGAGAACTTGATGAAACAGACGGATGAACTGGTTCGGAGATTTGGAAATCTCTATCGTAAAATACGATTTAACCAGAATTTGCGCAGTCCAGAGGATTATGTATATAAGCATGCATTGAATGTTGCAATCCTTGCGGCGCTGATTTCCCACAGAGCGGGATTTGGAGTGGTTGAACAGGCTGAGGTTGTGGTTGCAGCATTGCTTCATGATGTTGGAAAGCTTTCTCTTCCACCGCAGCTTCGCAGCAAAACAGAGAATTTAGATGATGGAGAAAAAGCAGCGGTCGGCAAATCCGTTTTGCTGGGTGTGGATAAGATATCAAATTCCTTTAAAATGCCGGCGGGCGTAAAGGGAGCTTTGCTGCAGATGTGCCAGTTGCAATATCTGCCGGATAAGGCGGATGCGAAGGTATCGGATACCGTAAAGGTATTAATGGTAGCCAATGCATATGATGAATATACTGCAATGAAGTTGGATGAGGATCCGCATACGGAGGTGGAAGCGATACGGATGCTTCAGGAAAATCCGGATAAGTATGATCCGCAGATGGTAAAGTATTTAATGGACAGTATTCAGATTCTGTTCCCGGGTGTGTGCGTGGAACTGACCAACAAAGAAAAGGGATTGGTTATCCGGGAAAATGACAGGGATGTATTAAGACCGATGGTATTGGGATTTGGAAGTAATGAGATTTATAATTTGGAGATTGGAAGTGTCTACAAGGAAGTTCAAATTAAGAATATCATGAAAACAATGGATAATCGTATCAAGGTTGATCCGGAAACTTTAAAAGAATATCTATAACAAAAAAGAGAAAGGGAACTCCTTTCTCTTTTATTTTACCTGTTGATCACAGAAATATTGAATCACATCCCGCCTGGTTATGATGCCGATAAATTTACCGCAATCATCGACGACAGGAACATAGTTCTGCTGGCTGATTTTAGAAAGCATATCCTCGATTTTGGAACTTGCATTCACCGGAGTGTAATTCTGCCGGTGCGGAAGCATACGAAGCGGAAGTGCTTCTAAATTCTTTGCGGAAAAACTGATATCGTTATGTCTAAAGTACCATAGCAGGTCGCCTTCCGTTAAGGTACCGATGTATTCGCCCTCATGATTCAGAATAGGGATTGAGGAATACTTGTGATATTCCATTTTTTCTAATACCTGCCTTAAGTTAAAATTTTCTTCCAAATAAGCTACTTCTGCTTTTGGTGTTAAGAAAAACAATATGTTTATTGTAACCACCTCCGTTTTGTCAAAAAGATTAGTTTTACCCCACCTATAGTATATAATAGATGGTCTTGAAAAACAATAAACAAAATATTAAAAGATTGTGAAATATATAGTGTTTACAAGGGGAAAATGTCGAAAAGAGTTGTATTTATAAATGGGGTTTGATAATATATAAGTGTATGTGTTTAGATGAATTACAATGAAGAAGAGAGGCATTATATGCAAGCAAATGTATTTAATGAAAATGTAGATTATTTATATCAGGTGCAAACGGACTTAGAGGCTGTTGAACAGTTGAAAAATGAACTGACGGAATACAAAAGTCAGGAAAAGAATCTGAAAAAAGCAATTGTTTCCGAAGAAAAATCCATTCAGAACGAGATTGCGCAAACAATTCAGAAAAGAAAGAATGAGATGGAAAAGGTGTATGACAGCCGTATTGATGCTAATAAGTCAAAGAACCGGAGTGTGAGAGCGAAAAGAGATCGTGCCAAATCAAAACGCATGGATGAAAGAGTATCTTATGAAACTGCGGATCTGACAGAAGAAAACCGTCAGTTGCAGGTGGAGATGAGAACTTTGTTTAAGGCACAGCATGTTCCTTCTGTTTGTCTGAACGAGTTGTTTTATATGATGTTCATGCCAAAGGGGGCATTGGAAATTATAGGCATGCTGGTTGGATTTTTGGTGTTGTTTGCCGGAATCCCGACACTTATGTATCAATTATCGGTAAAGGTATTTTTTAAGGATTTACCAAATATGACCATGATGTGTACACTTGTGGTTTCTATAACGGTATTTGTATTAAGCATGATTTATATTTTGATGCTTAATTTCGTTAAGCTTATGCATTATGATACATTGCTTGAGGGAAGAACAATAAAAGACCAGATTGCTGCAAACAAAAGACAGATGAAGGCAATCCGTAATAAGATAAGCAAAGACAAAGATGACAGTCAGTATGGTTTGGATGCATACGATAAGAGACTGAAGGAATTAGATGAAGAACTTGAACAAATCAGTCTCGAAAAACAGGAAGCCATGACATCCTTTGAGAATGAAACAAAACAGATGTTGGTTGATGAAGTAAATGACCGCCGGCTCAGTAAGTTGGAGGATATGAAACAGGGACTGCATGATATTGAGGAAGAGATTACCCTGTTAGAAGAGGATATTAATGTATCCTCTACGGGAATTACGAATAACTATGGTATGGTTTTGGGTGAACTTTGTACTTTGACAAAGGTTGCCGATTTGATTTCCCTGATGGAGGATGGAACGGCGGATACGGTTTCCGGTGCGATAGAAGCTTATCGTGGTGCAGGAAAATAAGAATCAATAAAATAAGAATGCAGGGCGGTACCAATGCAGTCGGCTAAGGTCATGACGGTGTGCAGTCTGGTGCTTTGAAGCAGAACAGAATTTGGAAACCCCGCTACGTTTACAATGCCTGTGATAGACAGATTGCCTATTGCAGGCAATTTTTTATTGACACCTTTTCCGGGTAACAATGGTTTTTGGCTTATGGTAGCATAACCGATGTGTTCCGGAACTCCAAGGGATGCATCGATTGCAATAATAAACGGATTTTTATATTTTTGATAGATATGTTGAATGGTTTCTTCTAAATTAATGGCATGTACCGGATTTTTTAAAGTGCCGTAAACGGGGATGTCGGTAAGGACGGATTGGAGATAATCTCCGACTAAAGGACCTAAGCAGTCTCCGGTTGCCCGGTCTGTACCGATACATAAAATGACAATCCGATTGGATGCGGATGGGTTTGTCTTTAATATCTGTTTTAATTGTTTTTTTAATTTTTCAGGAGCGTTTCGCTCAAAGGCATTACAATAGTAAGGTGCCATTTCCCTCTCCTCCTGCCTTAATTCAGGCATTTATTTATTTTATGAAGAGTATGAACAAAAGGAGCTTGTTTTAAACAGAATTCAATAAAAAATTGTACGTGGACAAATTTTTTGTAGAAATTAAGTTTTTTCTTTCTTATATTGCGAACTATTTTGAAATATCGTTGTTCATTTCGGCAAAAAAAGTGCATATATCATGATAACTTACAGAGTAAGCAAAAATGTCATGGAGAAACTGCTTAAATGGAAAGGAATGAACGAAAATGATAGAGATTGTTTATAACAAGGAGGCTCAAACAGAAGATAACATTTTTGCAGGAATTACTTTACCGAAGAATATTCGTCAGATAGGCTCGCCGTCTGCAAACCGACGAATTTATATTGAAGATTACGTTATGACGTATTTAAGCCAGATGGCAAATCCGAATTCTTCCTTTGCCAGAGGAGCAATTTTAGTGGGGGAATCTTACCAAAATGCAGGTGGACAGGTTACCTTTATCAGCGGGGCGTTGGCTGCACAGAATCTGGAACTGGATTTGGAGGAAAGTACATTTGACGGAGAAACCTGGGACTATATTTATCAGGAAGTAAAACATTATTTTCCGGATTTACAGGTGGTTGGCTGGTTTTTATCCCGGATGGGATTTTCGACAGAAGTCAATGACATGATTGTAAATCTGCATATGGAAAATTTTGCCGGAAATGACAAGGTACTTTATATTATGGATGCCCTGGAAGGGGAAGATGCTTTTTATATGGTAGAAGGGGAGTATCTTCACAAACAACCCGGTTATTATATTTATTATGCACGAAATGAAGCAATGCAGAATTTTATGATAGAAGAAAAAAGGGAAAAAGGACTTGATGTACCGAATGAGGTCGAGGAAAAGGACGAAGCGGTTATAAGAAATTATAAAAAAATATTGGAGGATCGGGCACATAATGTAAAAATAGAACGAATCAATCGAAGATTGTCGGTGGTATGTTCCGGACTTACGGTTGCTGTGCTGGCATTGGGGGTTGCAGTTTTTTCAAATTATCAGATGCTTGAAATTTTACAGTCGAAGCTGGTGGAAAACGGAATCATTACCTATGTAGAATTGGAAAATGGATATCCGCAGGTAACGGAGAGTGAAAAGGATACGCAGGAACCGTCAACAGAAGAGGACAATACAAGGGAGGAGATGTTGCAGTCTACGAAGATGGCGGCCGCATCCGGTCTTGACCGGAAACAGGAAAATGAAGAAATCACCGTGGATAAGGCGGAGAAAACATCCGATCAGGTTCTGCCGCAATATTATGTGGTGCAAAATGGGGACACGCTTTCGTCAATCAGTTTTAAAATGTATAATTCGGTAGGATATGTAGCGGAATTAATGGAGGCAAACGAATTTAGCAATTCGGATGATATCCATGAAGGAGATACGATTTTGATTCCGACGGTTGCAAGCCGGGAGGAAGGTAACTGAAATATCGAAACAGGCTAGTACCTTTTTTTAAAATGTGATATAATTTTTCGTGCAGAAAACATTACGTTTTAGAAAAGGTAGAATTCATGAGGAAAAAAAAGAAAGATACGGATTTCGTTGAAGTGAATGAAGACAACACAACGAAAAGTAGTTTTTTTAATAAAATAAGAGGTGTGGTTCCGGAATCATCCGATGAACAAGATGATATGGATGATATGGACACGGAGGATGAGAATGTGACAGAACCCCCGGTCAAATTAAATCTGAAACCGCTTCGAAATATTGCAATCATTATTGTTGCGGTAATCATTATCCGGTTTATTGTTGTGGAACTGATTCCGGGAGCGAATTATAATTCCTATGAGGTATTAGAGGATGCGAGTGTAACGAATGCGAATATGACAGACTATATTGCATATCAGGATTCCATGATAAAATACAGCAGGGACGGCGTGACGTACATTGACGAAAAGGGAGAGGCAGTCTGGACAGAGACCTATGCAATGAAGATGCCGGTTGCCGATGTGTGTGGAGAGTATATTGCAATTGCGGATCTGAATGGAAATGATGTATATATTTTCAATAAAGAGGGAAAAGTAAACAGTTGTACAATGCCATATAATATCTGTGATATATCGGTGGCAAGCCAGGGCGAGTTTGCGGTAATTTTAGAAGGTGGAAAGAACAGTTATACGAATATGTATGATCGTGATGGAAACCAGATAATGGAAAGAAAAACTTCAATTGACCAACAGGGTTATCCATTGGATGTTGATTTGTCGGTAGATGGCAAGAAATTATTTTCATCTTATTTGTCCATTAATCAGAATGGAGAACTGGAGAACAAATTGACTGCGTCTAATTTTGGCGAGGTCGGACAAAATGAAAATGCAGACCGGATTGTTGGAGCTTATCAGTTGGAAAATACAATTGTACCGAAGGTGGAATTTTTGGACAATAATACAGTTTGCGCATTTGGTGATAATCAGTTTATTATTTATTCCATGAAAGAAAAATCCAGCCAAAAGACTAAAATTGAATTTGATTCGGAAATTCAAAGTGTGGTATTTGATTCCCAGTATATCGGTGTGGTACTTGTTAATACGGAAGAAGATGCACAGGAGCCTTATGTGCTGAAGCTATATAATACAAGCGGACATGAGGTTATGCGTAAAAATCTGGATTTTGATTATGATAATGTGCAGATGCGCGGAGACGAAATTATATTCACCGGTGGAAATGAATGCAGAATTTATACAACAAAAGGGAAAGTGAAATTTAACTGCACATTTTCAAAGACAGTAAAGGATGTTGTGCCAACCGGATACAGTAAGCGTTATATTGTATTGTATGAAAACGGTTCGGAAGTAATCCGGTTAAAACACGCAAGAGTAAAGGAATAAGAATGAATATATGTAATATTATAATTGGAATCGTTTTTCTGGGATTTATTTTAGTTGGCTGGTTTCAGGGCATGTTTCGCGTTGTTGTATCTGCCGCAGGATTAATTGCCAGTATATTTGTTTCTATTTATATTTCTCCTTATGTGAGCGGATATTTACAGGAAAATACAAAAATAGATGATAAGATAGCGGGTTACATTGCGCAGGAACTTCAATATTCCGATACTGGACAGGAAGTGACAAGAGGAATGCAGATTGCGGCAATCAATTCGCTTCCGTTACCGGAAACGTTGAAAGCAACCATTTTGGATAATAATAATTCGGAAGTATATGATGTCCTCGCAGTTAGCGGAGTCTATGATTATATTGCAATGTCGATTGCAGTTGTGATTTTAAACGCAGCTGTTTTTTTGGCGCTTATTATGGTATGTAGATTTATTTTCTGGATTTTGGGAAGGAAATTAAAAGATTTGACGAAGCTTCCAATCCTACATTCGATTGATAAGGTTGGTGGAGGTGTCTTGGGAGGATTGAAAGGATTTCTGTGGATATGGATATTCTTTCTGTTTTTGTCGATTACCAGTAGTATGGAATGGAGCAGAAGTCTGATTGCCCAAATCAGTACCTCTCCGATTTTAAAATATATGTATGATAATAATTTTTTGGTTGACCTTGTGGGTGACTTTACCAGAATATTATTTTTATAAATACAATTCAAAAAATGTGCCTGTAACGGTGTCGAAACACAAGATATTGATGAAAAAAACAGAGATAAAAAAATATCATATTTTTTGAAAAAAAGGTGTTGACACAGAAAAAAGCTTGTGATAATATAATCACTGTTGCGGCGCTAGTAAGTGCGAAACAGCAACAAGAACAATGAAAACCAAATAAAGATTAAACAACAAAACAACCCTGAAAATTCTAAAGAGAATTTGATAATTCTGAGGCAAGCGCTTTTGAATAAAAGACTTTTTGAATGCTTGCATTCGAAAAAGTGTTTTTATGAAAAAGCATTTGACGAAGTCAAACAACGAGCAAAACAAAGTTTTGCGAGTCTGCCGAGGAATGATTGTTGAACAAACAAACTAACAGTAAAACGGGATTGATTAGCCAGCGATGGTGAGTCATGAACGGGATTACAAACTTTTAATATGAGAGTTTG